>NZ_OZ181655.1:0-1226324 GCF_964263235.1 Wolbachia endosymbiont (group B) of Limnophora tigrina
TGGAAAGCAGCAAAACAACAATAGTAGAAGTTATCAAACAAAATGAGCCAGGTGAAAGAGTGCCTATTTGGCTAATGCGTCAGGCTGGCAGGTCCCTTCCTGAGTACCGCAAAGCAGTGGAAAATATGAATAATTTTATGGAGATATGCTACAACACAGATTTAGTGACAGAATTGACGTTACAGCCAGTGACAAGATTTGACGTGGATGCGGCGATAATTTTTTCAGACATTTTAATAATAGCTGATGTTTTGGGTTGTGACGTGAATTTTCTGCGCAATGTGGGCCCGAGAATAAAACCTATAAAGAATCCTAAAGAATTGAAAAGTCCACAAGACATTGAAGCTAAAATTTTACCAATTCTAACCGCTATAAAGAAAGTCAGAAGTCAGCTATCAAAAAAAAAGCCTCTTATAGGATTTGCTGGTGGCCCATGGACGGTAGCTTCATATCTCATAGAAGGTGGAAGCAGCAAAACTTTTTCCAAAGTATTAAATTTTTACCCTTCGTATTTGAAGGAAATAATTGAACGAATAACGGAAGCAACGATTATTTATCTAATTAAACAGATAGAATTTGGAGCAGATATTATTCAGCTATTTGACAGTAATGCTGGTGCATTATCGGAACCATTGTTTAAAGAATATGTTATCGAACCAACAAAGAGAATTACCTTGGCAATAAAGGATAGATTTTCTGATTTTCCAATAATAGGATTTCCAAGGTCTGCTGGAAATCTTTATAAGGATTACTGCGAACAAACAGGTGTATCTGCAGTAAGTATAGATTATAATGTTCCAATAGAATGGGCGAAAGCGAATCTAAAAATCCCTCTACAAGGAAATCTTGATCCTAATCTTTTAGCCTATAATAAAACGGAAGCAATAAAAGAAGCAAAACGTATAATAGATTGCTTTAGAGATTCACCCTTCATATTTAATCTCGGACATGGAGTACTCCCTGATACTCCAGTTGAAAATATCACTGCGTTGGTGAATTTGGTAAAAAGCTACTAATACAATACACAAAATTCCTAGCTTTTTTGCTGTACAGGGTTTATCATTTGAATTTAGCTTCAGTAAGATATGTCAGACCTTGCACAAAGAATGTCCCTAATAAAACCATCACCTACGATTGCTGTAACTGATAAGGCAAATAAGTTGAAAAATGAAGGAAAAAAGATCTGTGTTTTAGCTGCAGGAGAACCGGATTTTGATACTCCAGATCATATAAAAAAAGCAGCTATTCAAGCAATAAGTGAAGGTAAAACTAAGTATACTGCTGTTGATGGAACGCGTGAGCTGAAAGAAGCAATAATTAATAAGTTAAGAAGGGATAATAACCTCGAGTACACGTTTAACCAAATCTGTGTTGGTACTGGCGCTAAGCAGGTGTTATTCAATTTGTTTATGGCAACAATTAACTCTGGAGATGAAGTTATTATTCCAGCTCCTTATTGGGTTTCATATGTTGATATGGTAAATCTTTTTGGGGGCTTACCAGTTGTAGTGGAATGCAAACAAAATTTTAAACTGACAGCGGAATTATTGAAAAGCAGGATAACTAAAAAAACTAAATGGTTAATTCTTAACTCACCGAACAATCCTGCAGGAGTTGTGTACACATATGATGAATTGAAAGACATAGCACAAATATTGCTTGAATATCCACATGTGAATGTCGTTACAGATGATATTTATGAGCATATAATATACGACGAAAAGTTTTTTACTATCACTCAGGTTGAGCCAAAGCTTTACAACAGAGTTTTTGTAGTCAATGGAGTGTCAAAAGCCTATGCAATGACAGGCTGGAGAATAGGGTATATTGCAGGTAGAAGTGATGTAGTAAAAGCTATCTCTACGCTGCAGTCTCAGAGCACTTCTAACCCAAATTCGATAGCACAAGCAGCAGCAGCAGCAGCATTAAACGGTGACCATAGTTTTTTGAAAGAAAGAACAAGGATTTTTAAGAGTCGTAGAGATTTTATGGTGAAAAAGCTAAATTCTGCTCCGGGATTATCAGCATCCATTCCGCAAGGCGCATTTTATTTATTTGTCTCGTGTGAAGGATTGCTCAGTAAGAGTACAAAAAGTGGTAAAGTAATAAATAATGATCTTGATTTCACTGAATACCTGCTAGAGGATCATTTAGTTGCTGTGGTTCCAGGAATTGCGTTTGGTCTAGAAAATTTTATCAGAATTTCTTATGCAACCTCTCAGGAACAATTAGAAATTGGATGTGATAGTATTACTAAAGCATGCCAGGAGTTAAAATGAAATAGACTATCCATAAATTACCCATTTCACCGCGTCAAAAATATTCACTAAGGTTATCTTGAATGTTCTAACTTGTATTTTTCTATGGAAGGCGTTTTTATTGAGTGAGCAAGTGTCTTTCTAATATTGAATTCCTCATTTTTTTTATTTCGTTACAGTAAGTTAATGTTATTTATTTTATTTACTAAATCTTTCCCTTTCTCCAGAGTCTTTAAATCACTTTCGTTAATGTGATGTTCATTGTAAAATTCTGCAACAATTTCTTTTCTTTTCGGGTGAGTATTTAAAAATTCCGACACCTGATGTTTAGCAACAGCTTGAATAAATTTCTTATTAAATCTTGAATCGTTATATAGATTTTCCAAACTTTTGTCATAATGTTTTGCTTCGTTTATAGTGAGTTTTATTATCTCTTCTATGCCACTTAGAAGTTCCCTATACAATTTGTCATATCTATTGCCTGACACATGTGTAGCAAATGTTTGTTCAATGTATTTTGTTATGTAATTTTGCAATGTATTATCTATTGTGCTTATGTTCATCAACCTACCTCAATGTTATATTAACTATTTTACATGTAGAAAGGTTAATATTGAGTTAATAGGATACTTCTGAAGTCAAATTTTACTGAAAATTATGGCATTTAATATATAATTGTTAGCATGAAATAAAAACATAAATAAAATGGATCTTGTAACAAAAGTGAAGCTCAAGATAAAGATGAATAAGGGCAAAATCATAAATATACTTGTCATTTGTGGTGTAATTTTTTTCATATACCTTATTCATGAGCCAGTTGTAGATATGGTAGAAAAAATTATAAATAAAATAAAAGGTCTCTTTTAAAAATTGCAAAAATTAAAGTAGACTTTTTACATTACCCTCTGCCATTCCAATCTGGGATCTAGAAGATTTAGTTAATATGTATAGTTGCTTACGCTAGATTAAATTTCAAGAGATCAAAATAAATATTTATTTTGTTTTTTATAACTGAAGTATATATAATCCTAAATTTTAGCTGAGGTTCATGGTACAGAGGAATTTTTTAATCTGGTTATTGGCATCACTGTTTTATGCATACCAATATATATTACGCGTAATTCCAAATATTGTGGTTCCTGAATTGGTAGTGAGGTTTAATATAGGAACAACAGAAATAGGACAATTTTGTGGACTATATTATGTAGGTTATGTGTTAGCACATATTCCTATAGGTATTCTTTTAGATAGATTTGGTTCTAAAGTTGTTGTACCGATTTGTATTGCATTAACATCTTTAGGTGCTTTACCTTTGGTAAGTTCTAACGATTGGAGTTATTCTATTATTGGAAGAATAATCACTGGTATTGGATCCTCTGCTTCAGTACTTGGACTCTTTAAAATAATAAGAATCTATTACCATAGAGAAAAATTTGCCATGATGTTTAGCCTATCAGCTATTATTGGCATTTCAGGTGGTGTATTTGCCACTAAGCCATTGCACATCTTGTTTGATAAGTTCGGGTGGGAGTATGTATTTACTGCATTTATAATACTTGGATTATTGCTTGCTTTAACTACCTTTGTATCTATGCCTAAAGTTGATACCTCAGACAAAATAAATATTGAAAATTTAAGCAAGGCTATATTCAATAAAGATATTTTATTAATAAGTTTATTTGGTGGTTTTATGATTGGACCACTAGAAGGCTTTGCAGATGCATGGTCTGCAACGTTCTTGCATGAGATGTATGCTATAGATAGACACATTGCATATAGTATTTCAAAATGGATACTAATAGGCTTTGGTCTTGGGGTTTTATTATTTCCTTATGTATTGGCAAAATACCCAACCAAGCACTATGAGATAATGATTTTTTGTGCCATAGCCATGATAATTGTGTTCTTATTACTTTTTATATGCAACATTAGTGCACTCTTAGCATGTATATTACTATTTATTATTGGCTTTGCTTCTGCATACCAAGTTGCTTTAACTGCTAAAATTATAAGTTGTGTGAAAAATGATGCAGTAGCAAGTGCAGGATCTGTAAGCAATTCCATAGTTATGAGTTTTGGTTACTTTTTTCATATCATTATTGCAAATGTAATGAATTTTTATTGGAACGGTGAAATTATCGATGGAAAGCCATTTTATGGAACTGATGTAATGGTTAAGTCTATGTTAATAATACCTATATTCCTACTAATAGGAATGATAGGCTTTTGGTTACTTAAAGTTATAAGCTGTAAAAAAAGCTAGGCAGATTTAGGCGATTAATATAATATTATTTTTTATAACTAAAGTATCTATAATCCTAAATTTTAGCTGAGGTTCATGTTGCAGAGGAATTTTTTAATCTGGTTGTTGGCGTCACTGTTTTATGCGTACCAATATATATTACGCGTAATTCCAAACATAATTGCGCCTGGATTGATAACAAAATTTAACATAAGTATTACAGATGTTGGCCAGTTTGGCGGGTTATACTATGTAGGCTATACGCTAGCTCATATACCTATAGGTCTTTTCCTTGATAGATTTGGACCCAAGTTTGTTTTGCCTGCTTGTATCGTTTTGACATTTACTGGAACATTACCACTTATATGCTTTGATGAGTGGAGCTATTCAATAATTGGAAGAATAGTCGTTGGAATTGGGTCATCCGCTTCAGCAATTGGGCTTTTTAAAGTTGCAAGCATGTATTTTGCGCAAGAAAAATCAGCAAGAATGGCTAGTTTATCCATAATTATAGGAATTTTGGGGGGGATATGTGGCGGATTACCGTTAGACTTCTTACTCAATAAATTTGGCTGGAATTATGTTATCTATACCTTCTCAGTATTCGGATGTTTACTTGCTCTGTTGCTGTTCTTAATAACGCCTGAAAGCAATGCTCAACAGGAAAAAGTTAGCATTAGAGACTTGAAAAACATACTTTTCAACAAGCATATTATTCTAATTAGCTTTTTTGGTGGACTCATGGTCGGTCCAATGCAAGGTTTTGCCGATGGTTGGGCAAAAGCATTCTTTTTTGAAGTATATGAAATGAATGAAGACTTAGCATCTTCTCTCTCTTCCGTAATATTGATAGGAATGTTAATAGGGTCATTCTCTTTGGCTTATTTATTGGAAAAGTATAAAAATAAACATTATGAAGTAATAATTTCATGCTCATTTGCAATGATCGCCGGTTTTCTATTACTTTTTACTCAGATTGGTGGCTTGTATGTTGTATTACCTACGCTTTTTGTTATTGGTTTCGCATCTGGATATCAGGTAGTTACCATTTACAAAGCGATAAGTTATGTGAATAATAACTTAGTAGGCTTAGCTACAGCTGTGTCAAACATGATAGTCATGGGTTTTGGCTATTTTTTTCACACTGGAATCGCAAAAATAATGAATTTGTGTTGGGATAGAACAGTAATACAAGGAAATCCTGTGTATAGCGCTGAATTGCTGATAAAAGCAACATCTATTATTCCTGTATGTTTGCTAATAGCTGTTTTTGGGCTCTTATGGTTAAAAAAGCAGGATAAGCAGTCTTAAAATTGCTTGTGCATCTTAAAATTAAAGCGAGGTTTGATCTATGATGAGTGTTTTAAAAAAAATCTGTGGCTCTAAAAATAGTTTAAAGTCTTTTGATAACAAGGTTTATCAGTTTATAGAAAAAGAGTTACAACGTCAAAAGTCACAATTGCAATTAATTGCATCAGAGAATTTTGCAAGTAAAGCAGTAATGGAAGCACAAGGCTCTTTTCTGACTAATAAATACGCAGAAGGCTATCCAGGTAAAAGGTATTACTGTGGCTGTGAGCATGTGGATAAAATTGAAAGTCTGGCTATAGAGAGACTTTGTAAGCTATTTGGTGTTAAATTTGCAAATGTTCAACCTCACTCTGGTTCTCAGGCGAATCAAGCAGTGTTTGCATCACTACTTACTCCAGGCGATACAATACTTGGATTATCACTGAGTTGCGGTGGACATCTAACCCATGGTGCAGCACCAAGCCTTTCTGGTAAATGGTTTAAGTCAATTCAATATACAGTGAATAAAGACACTTACTTGCTGGATATGGATGAGGTAGAAAAGCTGGCGCTCGAGCATAAACCAAAATTGATCATAGCAGGTGCTTCTGCTTATCCAAGAAAAATGGACTTCAAACGCTTTCGCGAGATCGCAGATAAAGTTGGTGCTTATTTGCTTGCGGACATTGCTCACTATGCGGGACTTATTGCAGCAGGTGAATATCCGTCTCCTGCTGAATATGCACATGTTATGACTTCCACAACTCACAAAACTTTGCGTGGTCCTCGTGGTGGAATAGTGATGACCAATGATGAAGGATTACACAAAAAAATTCAATCTGCAGTTTTTCCAGGATTGCAGGGCGGGCCACTTATGCATGTGATAGCTGCAAAAGCTGTTGCATTTAAAGAAGCATTAGCGCCAGAGTTTAAAACTTATAGCAAGAAAATCGTGGAAAATGCGAAAGTACTAGCTCAAGAATTGCAAAAGCATGGACTCGACATTGTAACCGGTGGCACTGACTCTCATATAGTGCTAGTTGACTTAAGATCGCAGAAATTAACTGGAAAAGACGTTGTAGATAGCCTTGAGAGGGCTGGCATTACCTGCAATAAAAACTCTGTACCACTTGATACAGAAAAGCCAACCATCACTTCAGGGCTCCGTTTTGGTACCGCTGCTGAGACAACACGCGGACTTGAGGCAGAAAATTTTAAAGAGATAGCCAGCCTAGTAAATGAAGTGGTTCACGGATTAATCAGCGGAAATAGCTCAAGTGTTGAAAAAGCAGTAAAAACTAAAGTTGAAAAGATTTGTAGTAATTTTCCTATTTATTAATTTATGTGGTGTCATCCAAGTAGCTGGTAGAAACGGAAAAAGTTGCTTGACGAGCTTTGCCAGCTCCCTTATTGTAGTATTAAGGGTATTTGTGACTCAAAACTTGTTTTTGATCTGCGCAGGTTCAATGACAAAATTCAGTAAAAAACTTAGGGTGTTTTTTGGCGGATTACATAAAATTATAGCGGCTGCATGTCTTTTAAATTTTTTCTACATTCAGCCAAACCGCGCTTAAACTAAGCGTCAGAACATTATTACAGCGCCAGTTTAAATTATTATAGGGTTAAAACTCGCACCACGGGGCTTCTTTTGCCTTTTTTTCGTTTAGTAAATTTCTTAAGTATTTATGCCTAAAGTAACTTAGGTTCACCGACAACCGTCAGCCCGCTACGTGTTAGCGGGATCTATGCTAAGAGATACCGCGAATGAATCGCGGTATGACGGTGTAGATAGTAATTCGTCATCCCGCTGCTTGTTAGCGGGATCTAGAGATACCGCGGCGGTATGACGTAGGACTGCTGTCATTCCAGCGCGTGGCACACATCTGTACGAACATTGTTATAATAAGAGTTCACGAAAGATGTCATCTGGAATCTTGTTCCAATGTTAAATGACACAAAGTTGAAAAAGTAGAGCAAGAATTACTTACAATTCAATAATTCTCCAAAATCAATTATGTTTGAAAAGTAATCACTATCTATAACGTCATCACTCACACCATTAACGTGAATAAGGACTGGACGACATGAAAAGCCTTTTGGACGCTTTAGTGTATCTATTTTCTTTTGTACTTCTTGTATTATTGAATGACCGATTTTATTTTTTGAGAATTTGATTTCGCAAATGTAGAGAGTGTTAAACCTTGTTTGAATCATGTAATCAATTTGACAACCAGCACCTGTCTTCCTCTGAAAAAATGGATTTTCGCTTACTATTCCATCAATTCTCAAGATATTATGTATGCTCTTTCTATTGTTAAGCACCAAATTTTCAAACTGAGGGCCAATAATTGTATGCCACTCTCCTGGAGATCTCATAGAGTAGGTGTCACGATTAATTTTTCCTAGATTTTTTTCAATATATTTTAGATAAAACCTTAAATAATTATCTTGAAGTCTGTACCTTCTGAGTCGTGAATCAGTACCAGTTTTTATATTCCAAGTGTGATCCCTTGCAATAAAACCAGCAAGCTCCAGCTCATGTAGATACTCAGAAATGCGTCCATGTCTTGCAATATCTAAAGCAGTACAAATTTCTTCCTGTTCTTTAGCTCCAGTAGAAAGAGCTCTCACTATTTGCTTATAAAAAGCTGTTTTTCGCATGAATAGATCTGAAAATATTTGGTCAAACTCCTCAACTAAAAATCCACCTTTTGTAAAACAAAGCGTTTTAATATTTCTTTCAGCACTGTGTCTAAAATTTACCTCTTCTAAATATTTTGGAATTCCACCGGTTACTGCAAGCACCTTAAACTTTTCGTATGCTGAAATATTTTTTGGCCAAAATTCATTGCAATCAGAAAGTGATAACTCCCCGAGTGTTAAAGTCAACGATATTCTTCCCACAAAACCAGTACTACTAAGTATATTTTTCTCGATCCAAGATGATGCAGATCCACAGACAACAAAAATTAGCTTGTTATTATTTTTTAGCTGTGTATCCCAAAAATTCTTTATTTTGCCTAAAAAAGTTGGATCTTTTGAGCCCATCCAAGAAATTTCATCAAGGAGCAATAATATTTTGCCAGATAGTAAACGTTCACCAACTGCCCATAGTAAGTCACTCCAGTCGTCATACCTAGCAAAAGATGTATTAAATTGTCTAGCAATTTGCCTGGAAAATTCATTAAGTTGGTGGGATGTTGTAGTATGCTTTTCTGGCGGCAAACCTATAAATGAGTAATATTGCTCGAAATGCTTACCAAACTCTTGAATTAAACGACTTTTTCCTATACGACGCCTTCCTTTGACTACTACAAAAGATGCAGTGTTTTTTTCCGTAAGCTCCAGCAGTTGCTTTAACTCAGTTTGCCTACCAATAAATAATGGAGACATAAAATACAAAATATAAATCTTTGTCTCCATTATACATGATGAAATTGGAGACGTAAATAAGTAAATTTCGATCTTTGTCTCTATAATGCTATAGCTAAACTGACTTAGATTTACCGACAATTTGAAAAACGATAAATTCGTCATCCCGCTATGTGTTAGCGGATGAGATACCGCGGCGGTATGACGGTTCGCGGTGGCATGACGATAACCTCGTCATCCTGCTACGTGTTAGCGGATGAGATACCGCGAATGAATCGCGGTATGACGGTCTGCGGCGGTATGACGGTTCGCGGTGGTATAGTAACTCGTCATTCCGCTATGTGTTAGCGGATGAGATACCGCGGCGGTATAGCTATAAATTGTTGATATCTTTTTTATATTACACTTTTAACTTACAATAGTTAGCCAGCGTTTCTTACATTAACCAAATCTTTCGAATTCTGCACTCACCACTACCTATAACTCACTTTCACGCAATATTGATCGTTCTTAAAAAGCAATCTAACATTTTTTATTCCTTGATTGCGAAGCTTTGATGCAGCTGATTTAGCAGCCTGAGCACTTTTAAAAAATGCAACATATCCCTTACTTTCTGCACTGTCTTGTTTTGGGTGACGTTTCTGCATTTCTTTTTCATATTGCTTTCTGTAATGAGGAGTATTTTGTATCAATTGTTCTGACATCTTTCTTAGGTATTGGACTTTTACCTTTGCAAGCCCTACTTTATGAAATCCTAAGACTTGAGCTGCTTTTTCTGATAAGTCTATTATTCTGCCTTCAATAAAAGGCCCTCTATCGTTAATCCTTACAACAAGCTTTCTTCCATTTTCTAAATTAGTGACAAGAGCAAAGCAGGGTAGGGGCAAAGTCTTATGCGCTGCAGAGATCAAGTGGCGGTTAAACACTTCACCATTTGCTGTAAGCGTGCCATGATCTTCTATTCCATACCACGACGCTATCCCTATCTCTTCATAGTGTTTACAGTTTTTTGGATAATAAGTTATACCATTTATTGTGTAGCTGCAGCCAATTTTATAATGACCTGCAGTGCAATTAAACCTGTTGCTAAAACTGCAACTACTCATCAAAACAAATATTAGGCATAGAAAGACTAGGTTTTTTATCATTGTATTCGGTAAGAGGGTTCGATACCATGAGAATTTTAAATTATACTATAATAAATTTAGTAATAAGTAAACGTTTACTGCTAAATATGAACAAGACTCAAAAAGGAATAATACATATAATTGGTATAGGTGGAATCGGAATGAGTGCCATTGCTGAAATTCTTCACAATTCCAATTGCAAAGTTCAAGGTAGTGATGCACAATCAAACAACAATGTAGATAGATTACAAAGGCTGGGCATAGAGGTTTTTATTGGTCACAATGCTAATAATATAAGCCAAGCTCAAATAGTTGTACATTCTTCTGCGATAGAATCTGATAATGTGGAGTTAGTAACAGCGAGAAATAACAATAAAACCATTTTGCATAGATCAGACATACTTACTGAAATTATGAAAGATAAATATGTGATAGCAGTTTCAGGTTCAAGTGGAAAGACGACAACAACGGCTATGATTGCTTCTATTTTTGATCATTCTAATATTGATGCAACTGTAATTGTAGGAGGAATACTAAATTCGTATCAGAGTAATTCAAGACTTGGAAAGAGTGACATTTTTTTAATCGAAGCTGATGAGTCTGATGGAACCATGCTAAAAATTCCTGCAAATATTGCTGTCATAACGAGTATTAACGACGATCATATGGATCATTATGGTACATTCGACGATATTAAAAATGCGTTTTCTCAGTTTATAAGCAAAGCAGATTTTGCAGTTTTGCCTGATTCTGTAGGCATTAATTATGATGCAAGTAACTCTATGATGTTTGGGTTTGAAAGTGGTAACATTAGAGCCAGCAACATTAAACAGCATGCTAACAGCATAGAATTTGACGTGTTGAACAACTGGATTCCAGTATCAAGTACTGGAATGACAGAAAAACAGGTGTCATCCCATCACCTTCTATCATCCCAGTGCGTGACACTGGGATCCAGCCCTTTAAAAAACGTAATACTAGCAAACGCAATAGGTATTCACAAAATGAGTAACGCCTTGGCTGCAATATCAGTTGCGATAAAGCTCGGGATTAGCAATGCAGAGATTAAAAAAGGCCTTTTGGAATTTCAAGGAGTAGCAAGAAGATTCTCTTTAATTGCCAATATTAAAGGTGTTAAGTTAATTGAGGATTATGCCCATCATCCAAATGAAATATATGCAACTTTAATGGCTGCACGTTCGATTACTAAAGGAAAAGTAATAGGAATTATCGAACCACTTCGTTTTGCTCGCATTCGTAATTTTTTTGATGAATTCATACGAATTTTCATGATGTTTGATTATGTCATCCTCACTCCTGTTCATCCCCCAGAAGACAAGCCTATTCCTGGTTGTGGGATTAATGATATACAAGAAGCTTTAATCAGTAATGGGTTTGATAGCGTAAAAATCATGAATGATTCTCTACTCATTTCACATTTTATTAGTGATTCGACAAGTCCAGGTGATATAGTATTATTTATTGGTGCTGGTAGTAATATAGCTAAATTGGCAAAGGAAGCTGCGAAGCTCATAGCAGAAACTATACAAACATCTAGTTAAACGATAGAATAAATGCAAGTACCGGTGTCATTCCAGTGCTTGACACTGGAATCCAGTCAATTATGTATGAAGAGTTATTATGTTTATATACTTGCAAGTGAACGCAACGGAACTTTATACGTAGGTGTGACATCAAATTTGATAAAACGAATTTATGAACATAAAAGTGAAACTGTTTCTAGTTTTACGTCAAAATACGGTGTTTATAGATTGGTTTATTTCGAAGAGTTCCAAAACATAAATTTAGCTATTACTAGAGAAAAGCTTTTAAAAAGTTGGCAAAGAAAATGGAAAATGAATTTAATCGAGAAAGAGAATCCAGACAGGGAGGATTTATATGATAAAATTGTGTAGTAAAGCTGGATCCCAGTGTCACAGCACACAACTGTACAAGCGTTGCGATATGGGGGTAATTTGCGTAGCAGGTGGTGTCATTCCAGTGCTTGACACTGGAATCCAGTTTTCATTGTACAGTCACCTGGCGCGCTCATTTAAAGTTAAGTTTTCTGGATCCCAGTGTCTGGGCACTGGGATGACATCTCTCTTGGTCTCTTATATCGCAATGTTCGTACAGTTGTGTTCAGCTACTTGGATGACAACTTCCGAGACAGAACGTTCCGTGCACACAATTGTGAATCTAGTAAAAGGTTAACATGATGAAAAAGATAATCAACAACGTATTTGCAAGAGAAATTTTAGATAGCAGGGGTTACCCCACTGTTGAGGTGGAAATTGAACTCTGTGATGGAGTAATAGGTAGGGCATCTGTACCTTCTGGAGCTTCAACCGGTAAACTAGAAGCCTTGGAACTCAGAGACCAAGACGAAAAAAGGTATTGTGGTAAGGGAGTGCTGAAAGCTGTTCAAGCTGTAAATGGAATGATAACAGATGAAATCATTGGAATGAATGCAGCAGATCAAGGTGCAATTGATAAAGCATTAATTGAACTAGATGGAACAAAAAATAAATCTAAACTTGGAGCAAATGCAACTTTGGGTGTGTCTCTTGCGGTTGCAAAAGCAGCAGCAAACAGTTTCAAAATACCGTTGTATAGATATTTGGGAGGAGAGCAGATGAGTGTTATGCCGGTTCCACTCATTAACATAATTAATGGTGGAGTACATGCAGACAATAACCTCAATTTTCAAGAATTCATGATTCTTCCGGTCGGTGCTGAGACTTTCAGTGAAGCAATCAGAATATCTGCAGAGGTGTTCTACAACTTACGTAGCATTCTTAAGAAAAAAGGTTATAGCACAAACGTAGGAGATGAAGGTGGTTTTGCACCAAATATTGAAAGTACTGAAGAAGCACTTGATTTGATCATATATGCTATAGAATCAGCAGGTTATTCAGCGCAAAGTGATTTTGCACTGGGCCTTGATGTTGCTTCATCTACTTTTTATGAAGATGGAATTTACAAATTTGAAAATAAAGAGCTTACTTCAAAAGAATTGACTGAATATTATTGTAATCTTGTGGAAAGATATCCAATAATTTCTATAGAAGATGCAATGAGTGAAGACGATTACGAAGGTTGGAAATTACTTACTGCAAAATTGGGGAGTAAAATTCAATTGGTTGGGGATGATTTATTTGTTACAAATTGTGAACTAATAGGCAAAGGAATAGAAGAAAAAATGGCAAATGCTGTACTGATCAAGC
This sequence comes from Wolbachia endosymbiont (group B) of Limnophora tigrina, assembly GCF_964263235.1. Lineage (NCBI taxonomy): Bacteria > Pseudomonadati > Pseudomonadota > Alphaproteobacteria > Rickettsiales > Anaplasmataceae > Wolbachia > Wolbachia endosymbiont (group B) of Limnophora tigrina. The sequence goes on from NZ_OZ181655.1 coordinate 13,517, forward strand.
CAAATCAAATAGGGACGTTAACAGAAACTTTTGCTGCTATTGAAATGGCAAAATCAAACAACTACAAAGCTGTTATTTCTCATCGCTCAGGTGAAACAGAAGACACAACAATATCTCATATAGCAGTTGCATCAAATTGTGGGCAAATAAAAACCGGATCACTATCGCGTTCTGATAGACTTGCGAAGTATAACGAGCTAATGAGAATAGAAGGCACGTTAGGAAAAGATGCTAAATATTATCGTGGGTTAGCATGGGTTTTATAGACGAAGTAAAATTGTACTTAAAAGCCGGTGATGGTGGTGACGGTTGTGCAAGTTTTCGTCGAGAAAAGTTCGTTGAATTTGGTGGTCCAAATGGTGGTAATGGAGGAAAGGGTGGAAACATAGTTTTCATCAGCGACGCTAATCTCAACACTTTGCTTCATTTTCGTTATAGAAGACACATTAAAGCAGATAATGGGAAAAATGGTGCAGGCAGGGATAGATCTGGCACAGCAGGGAAAGACGTTATACTTAAAGTTCCAGTCGGTGCACAAATAATTGATGAAGAAAGTGAAGAGATAATAGTAGACCTTGACAAGCCTGGTATGGAATTTCAAGTAGCACAGGGTGGAAAAGGTGGACTTGGAAATACTAATTTTAAATCTTCTACTAATAAGGCACCAAGACATTTTACTTACGGTCAGCCTGGCGAAGAAAAACATGTATTATTAAAACTAAAAGTTTTATCAGATGTTGGAATTATTGGCATGCCAAACGCAGGTAAATCAAAATTTTTGACTCGCTGCTCAAATTCCGATACAAAAGTAGGCGATTATCCATTTACCACCGTAAGACCCCACTTAGGTGTGACAAAAGTGGATGATAGCGAAGTTGTAATAGCAGATATTCCTGGAATAATCACCGATGCTCACCTTGGAGTTGGGCTCGGACATAAATTTTTAAAGCACATAGAAAGGTGTCAAATTTTACTTCATTTAATCGATGTAACTCATGATGACGTTGTTTCGGCTTATAGTTGTATCCATAATGAATTGGAACTTTACAATGGTGATCTTGTTGAAAAAGAAGAGATTGTAGTATTAAACAAATGCGACTTGCTGAGAGAAGCAGAAATTCTGGAAAAGAAGAATCACCTAGCCAATTATCTTAATAAAGAAGTGCTGTGCTTATCAATTAATGGTGATTTACAGCCTATTTTAAGATTATTAAGTGAAAAATTGAAAAAGAGTAATTCTAAGGAAATCGATGTATATGATCCTTTTAAGATGTGAATTTCATTTAGATAATTGATGTTTTTCATTTATTTTATCATATAACTAGAATATATGTGTACGAACGTTTGTTTTTGAAGGTGATTTGCACAGTAAATGGTCAGCGCGTGGCGCACTGCCCAGTTCATGTTAGCTATAAATATTTAAGAAATTTACCAAACGAAAAAAAAGGCAAAAGAAGCCCCGATTAATATCTATTTTAAAACATTGGCGTTTTTTAAGCCTTAAACACTGCAATTTAGCTGCTTTTAAATGCAACTCACCTTAGTTTGAATGTTTAAGAAATTTACTAAGCAGAAAAAAAGGCAAAAGAAACCCCGTGGTAATTAGTGTTCACTCTCTAATCCTGCAAATTGGCGTACTATACTGTCTTAAACGACTTATAAGCGCGTTTCAGCTTATATAGGTAAAAACCCAGAAATGTTGTGAAGACATAAGGTGCACATAGTGCAAAAAATTAAAAATAAGACGCCAACTACGTTGTTTTCTTGCTGTTTAATCTGCACAGATAAAGATAACTGAATACCTTCAGTTTCATGATAAGGGGGCTGGCGGAGTTTGTCAAGGAAGTTTTTTCGTTTCTGCGAGCTACCTGGATAAGAAGTTTTCCTACTGAAATTTTGAAAAATGTAATCTACTTCTATATTCAAATATATCAAGCAGTAATTCAAAATCAGCCATTACACCTTTTGCGTTATTATACGCGAGGTTGAGCAGCTCTCTATCCTTATATAAATCAGCGAATTTGAATTCCATGCATCCTGATTGTTTTGTGCCTAAAATATCTCCACTGCCTCTTAGCATCATATCCCTTTCAGCAATGTAAAATCCGTCCTGTGACTCACACATGATCTTTAACTTTGAAGATGAGCTTTTACTTAAATTATCGTATAATAATACACAAAAAGATTGCTTGTTTCCTCGCCCTACTCTGCCTCTTAACTGATGTAATTGCGATAACCCAAATTGCTCTGCATTTTCTATAATCATAATGGTTGCATCTGGCACATCTATACCAACTTCTATCACAGTGGTTGCAACAAGCAAAGAAAATTCATTTCTTTTGAAGGAAAACATAACTTGATCTTTCTGCTCCTGAGTCAATTTTCCGTGTATTATCCCGACTCTATCAAAAAATGTTTTTTGTAATTCCTGAAAACGCATCTCTGCTGCAGCAATATTGGTCTCTTCGTTTTCTTCTATATATGGACAAATCCAATATGCTTTTTCGCCCCTGTTTATAGCACCTTTTAGCTTTTCAATAACATCTGGCACCCTACTAATGTTCATAGTTACAGTTTTTATTGGCAATCTGGATTTTGGTTTTTCTTTCAAAATTGAACATTCAACGTCACCATACATAGCTTGCTGCAAAGTTCTTGGAATGGGAGTTGCAGTGACGAAAAGTATGTCGGCATTTTCTCCTTTTCCTACCAAGCGATTTCTCTGCATCACTCCAAATCGCTGTTGTTCGTCTATGACTGCAAGCCCTAAGTTTTTAAATACAACGTTAACTTGAAACAGTGCGTGGGTGCCGATTACTATGTTTAAAACACCACTTGCAAGTTCGTTTATAATAATCTTTCTTTCCTTGCGTGTAGTCTTACCAGTAAGCAAAGCAACTTTTATATCGGTACAGGATAAAACTTCCTCAATCCAATTATAATGTTGCTCCGCCAAGATAGTAGTTGGTGCCATAAGAGCTGCCTGCATGTTGTTTTCTACCACACTCAGCATCGCAAAAAGTGCAACCAAGGTTTTGCCACTACCAACATCACCTTGCAGCAAGCTTACCATGCGATACTTGGATTTTTGTCTCTCTGAGATTTCATCTATTGCGCGAATTTGATCATTTGTTAATTGAAACGATAATTCATTTAAAACTTGTTCTTTGTATTTACTCAATATTATAAATTCTCTTCCCCTTTCTTTTACATGATTTTCTCTTGCAAGTTTCAGTGCTAGCTGATACGCAAACAATTCATCATAAGCAAGCCTTTTTCTACAAATCTCCGCTTCTGCTAATGAGCTTGGTTTGTGCAATTTTATGATGCTTTCCCTCCAACTTAGCCATTTTTTTTGTTTAATTAATGTGCCATCTATCCACTCTGGTAAATCAGGCAATTCTTTCAGGTTAGAACTTATCATGTTTCTAATGCTCTTATTAGTAATGCCACGGCATAATTGGTAGACTGGCTCTATGCGAGCTATTTCTTTAAATTGGTTGATGTCAAGCGACACGTAATCTGGATGAGTAATCTGCCAATGTTCAGCAAACTTTTCGAGCTTGCCACTGATGATTACAGAAGCTCCAATTGGAAATAGTTTATATAAATACTTAACTGAGTAATGAAAAAAGACTATGAACATATACTGACTCTCACTTTCAACGACTATTTTATATGGTCTACCTCTAAAAGTGGGCGGCTGATGCTCATAAGCTTTTGCAATGAAAGTTGTAAATTCTCCAACTTGAGCATCAAGTAGTGACTTACTTCTATCTACGTAACTAAGTGGCCTATAAAATAGCAGATCTACCACTTTGTCTCCACCACAAAGTTTAGGTAATATTGTGGAATGAAATTTAGGTATATTCTCCAGCCTGCTATTTAGAAAAGTCAGATTGCTCATTGAGATTCATACTGCGTAAACTGTTTATCAATAATAGAGTCTTCTTAAGATCCTGTCACCTTATAGTCAATCTTACAACTGTACGAACATTTACTTTTGTTAAGGTAATTTGCCAACAAATGATGTCATCCAAGTAGCCTACACTGGGATCCAGAAAGCTTAATTTTAACGCCAAGTGGCTGCATAATAAACCAGCGTCACACGCTGGAATGACACCCTTTCTGGTAATGGGATAAATGCCTTCTGGTAGAGATTGTTCTCAAATTACAATGTTCATACACTGTGAGTCAAGATATGCACTATTTGCTGTCATGGAGCTTATACTAGATATCTTTATTGACTTATTAATCATTTTCATGTACTATTATACTGTTAGTAATTCATATACAGGGTATTAACAATGAATAGCTTTATACCAGAAGAAAAGGAAAATCCAGTAGTTACGCTAAAAGCTCAAGCAGGAAACTTTAATTTTAGTATGTTAAGAGCTGGTGAAGGTAATTTTGAGGCAAACTCTGGTCATCAGGCGTATGAAGACATTGATAGAATGAATTTTGTTATTAGCGGTAAAAGTATAGACAAAATTTTCACTAAAGTACTGATAAACATAGATAAAAAAGAATTTGACACAATTTGGGAAGAATATTGCAAAGGTCCGAAAATTCCTAGTGATAAAAAAACTGATCAATATAAAGAAGAGGTTGAAAAATTTTATAATATAGGTAAAGGACATGCTCACCTATTACCCAAAAATCAAAACGAAGATTATCGCTTATTTGCAAAAGAAGTTTTTAAGGAAATGTTCAAACACGCTAAAGCAGAAGTTCCAAGTGACTCTATCTTGGAAGAATTAGTTATCAATTGTAACCAAGCAGGGTATGAAGCTGCTTCATTGGTACAAGCTCAACTTGCACTAGGACAACATTCATTCATAATAAAGAGCCCTGAAAAAGTAATAAATATTAACCATATTAGCCAAAATAATGTAAGTGTTAGATCTGATATGACATTACCAATATTTCTCCAAAAGAGTGATGGCACAATCGGTGACAAAGTATGTGACCTGCCCAGCTCACTAGAGTTCACACTTGAATCTCAAGATGGAAAAGATGGTGTAACATACACAAATGGTAACTTGTCACTTACTGTTCCTCGAGAACTGAAAAATTACAAAATTGATGGCAAAAATTTATTTGATATTATTAAAGAGTATTTCCAAAAATTTTGCGAGAAGTTAGGATTTAAGTTTGAAGTAGAAATAGAGGATGGTTTAGGCGATCCGCTGGAAGTGAACAGCTGTGTGGAAGACCCGAATGTGGATCACCTTAGCAATAAACATGGCACGCCTGGTGTTGACGATTAAAATATCTCAAACTCTGTCAGCCCGTTTGCACAATCAATTATTTTAGAATTTGGAAATTGGTTTTTAAACCAGGTATACTGACGTTTCGCGTAGTGTCTTGTGTTTGTTTGAGCAATTTGTATCGCTTCGTCTAAAGTAATCTCATCTTTCAAGTACTTTATAATTTCCGGCACTCCGTGTGCTTTCATAGCTGGCAAATGTGGGGCTAGGTTCATGCTAAGTAGCTTCTTTACTTCATCAATTGCTCCATTTTCAACCATTGTAATGAAACGAAAATTTATTTTTCGGTATACATCTTCACGTTTAGGCAGAATTGTATATATCTTAAAATTATTGAATAAAGGAGGCTGTCTATTTTTTTGCCATACAAAAATTGATTCACCAGTTTCAGTGATAACTTCAAGCGCCCTTGAAAGGCGGTGTGAGTCATTCGTAAACACTTTACCTTGAATCCTTGGATCTTTGCTTAGCACTAATTTGTAGAACTCCTCTTTACTTAAATTTTTTTCTAATTCGCTTACATTTTTCCTCACTTCCTGACTTATTTGTGGCATTGATGATAAGCCTTTGATTAAACTGCTAATATAAAGCCCACTTCCTCCAGTGATGATAGGTATTTGAGCATTTTCTAATGCGTGATTAACTTCTTTTTCTAAATCCTCTAACCATAGACCCACGGAATAATTTTCTTTTGCTGAAATATAACCATATAATTTATAAAACCCTTCTTGCTTTGGTGGTTGAGCAGTAATTATGGGAATTTCTTTGTATACTTGCTTTGAATCACAATTTATTATGCTAATGTCATTATATCTTTTTGTCAGGTTATCACACAATTCTGATTTACCTGAAGCTGTAATTCCTGTAATAATTACTATATTGTTTCTCATTTATATTAATTTAATTAACATATGATAGAGTGTAGTAAAAATTTGGGTCCTACAATCTAAAATTTGGAGATTTTTATGGCAGAAAAAAACGACAATAATTCATTTATTAAGCGTTTCACAAACAGGACTCCTGGCGGTACAGGGGAAGGTTTTTCCAGTAAGTATTTGTCTCAAAACACCAAAGAACGGGCATTAGGGGAAAAAGGAAAAATTTCTGAATTAGCAAGCAAAAAAACCGAATCCAAGGAAGCTTTTTCTGAAAGCGGTGGTATCAAAAGCAAAAGCAGAACTGTCAATGAAAGATCTTTTGCTGATGCAACAAAAAGAAGTAGGTCAGATCTTATATATTTAGTTCGTGGTAAAGATCGTGGAAAATCAGCGTGGCACTATGTACTAGTTGATAAAGAGAAAAGAGAAATGTTTCTAGCAAAAAGCAGAACTGGTTCTATAGATGTTGCAGACTATGGAGAGATTTTATATTCAGGATGGGGAGAGGATCCACCACAGGCAATAGTTGATAAAATCAATGAAGAGTTTGGGTTGTAGCAAATCTGCATAACAAATACCACGTTTACAAAAACTAGCAGTTATTATATAAGATACAATGCAACACTAGTTGTTATGAATAAGTTTCTAGCTGTATGATATCTAAAATAATAAATGCAATACAGAACAACTTGTTAGTGTGTTTTCCAACAGAAACAGTGTATGCTCTTGCTTGTAATGCATTAGATAATGAGTCTATAGGAAAAATATACCAGATAAAGAAACGTTCTCAAAATAAACCACTGTCTATATTTGTTAGTGATATTTGCAGCTTGATGAGAATAGCAAAGCTAGAGAAAAAGTATATTGGTTTAGTAAATCACTTTTCTCCTGGACCGATTACCTATATTTTACCACTTAAAAACAATAATATATTGCCAAACGAATTCTTTAAAGATAGTATAGGCATCAGAATCCCTGAGCATCCTATTGCAATTTCAATACTAAACAAACTGAAAGTTCCAATAGTTGCAACTAGTATAAATATTTCAGGAAAAAAAAGTGTATGTAAGGCAGACGATATACCACAATCCATTAAGCAACATTTATCTGCAGTGATTGAAGATGATGAATTAGTTTCTGGTATAGAATCTACTATTATTGACTTAACCGAAGATAAGATTAAGTTTTTAAGGGAAGGTGCAATTTTATTACAAACAGTAAACAATGCATTTTCAAACTAAGATCTATAGGAGAAAGAATGAAAAAAGTAATAGGTCACAACCAGGCCAAAAAAAAATTAATGAACAACTTATCTGTTCAGTCTTGGCTGATCTGTGGTAAAAAAGGTATAGGAAAAGCAACACTTGCAAAATCCTTCTCCAATTGGTTACTCATAAAAAGCTATAATGAAGTAGCATTGGACTTACACATTGTTGAAGGTGATACTATCGGAATAGAAAAAGTCAGAGAAATGAAAAACTTTCTACACTTAAGTCCCATTCAATCAGAACACAAAATAGCTATAATAGATAGCTTAGAGGCAATGACTAATAACGCTAAAAACGCAATATTGAAAATATTAGAAGAGCCGCCAAAAAATTCTAAGATATTTATAATTAGCCATAAGCCATATGATATACAAACTACTATCCAGTGTAGGTGCTTTCAGCTAAATTTACTTCCATTAACTTATGACGAAACAAAGCAAGTTGCTTCATCTCAATGTAAATTTGATGATCAAACGTTTGACGAAATGATTGCTTTATTTCCTGGAATGCCAGGAATGATAATAAATGCAATAAGTAGTGATGCTTATGAAGCATACAAATGCTTTTATAAATTTCTTCATGATTTAAAGAATCCCAATATGATTAATAAAGTAATTAATAGCGAAATCGCACTAGAACTAGCATCATATATAATTCAGGCCTTCATTTTAGAAAGCATAAAGAGAGAGGTAAATGGTGTTGAAATTTTACTAGGTCAGTGGAAAAAAATAGATGAACTTTTCGTTGTTGCTAAGCAACTTCACTTAGATAAAAAGCATGTTTTAGCTAATGTAGTTAATATCATGACATAAGTTTATAAAGTATAATACTTTTAACATAAATTCATGATAAAATTCTGTTAATTTAATACTCGAAGTATATAATTTGACTGATAATAAATTAACTGTATGGCAATCAATAGAAGTTTTGACGAAAGCCATACTAAACATGCAGAAAGAATTAAGTTCAATCAAGAATATAGCTTTAGACCAGGACGTCACCTTAGAAAAAGGAAAGGAGTTGTTAAGCGGCATTTATGAAGCAAATTTTAAGCTAAACAAGGCAATCAATATAGCTACTTTGCCAAAAATTGGCTATCATATGCTAAATGGTGAGCTTGTTGTACGTAATCATATCATGGAAGAGGAAGTAAAGATTCCTAGAGATTTTCATTACCTTAAAGTTGTTAAATCCGATCATGATGATTATAAATTAACGTTTTGTAATTTTTTAGGTAATGAGTTTTTTGAATATAAAAAGTATGATCCACAATATTCTGGCGTTTCAGATGAATATAAGTTTGTGGATTTTGGTAGTGTAAAAAAGACTCATAATCTAAAATTTAAGGAGTACGTTGGTCATGCACCTAAGTTTTTTGCTGCAGAAGGGCCTATTGAGCCTGGATCTCAAAACCATGCAATTGATCTATTTGAGCTAGTCAAAAGTGGTAAAGGTAGCAAAGTGGGAACCCTCGCTGATGAATTTGGTTATTTTGATGATCAAAATAAATTACATTATTATAATTATCACAAAAGTGCTGAAAGTAATATTTACAATCCTGAAAATTTCAGTGTAAAAATGATCAATGTAGATGTGAGCAAAATCGATAAATTCTACCTTATTGCGGAACAAGGTGATATAATCATTCATCCTATTTTGGAAAGTTTAGACATATTTTAAAGTTTTTTAGAGTATCTAATCTTATTGTTATTATAATTGGGTTTGGTAGCATTGTGTTATGGAAGATAAATTGCTTGAATCAGTAAAAAACAAAAGTTATTTCAGTAAAGCAGTCGAATGGTACTGCCATAGGTATCTGTTTTGTGTAGCAGAAAGATCTTGGATGGCATTAATAGTATCGCTTCTCCTAGTATGCTTATGTTTATTAATATTAAACATATACCTGTTATTTCCTGTTAAAAAAGATTTAAATTTTGTGAAGTACATGAACCACACAGAAGATGAGTTCTCTGCAATGCATAAGCTTAGTTTCAGTAAAAAGGAAGATGAATACACTTCCACAGCGAGGTACTTAATAAGTAAATACATTGAAATATACGAGTCCATTAAGATCGTTGAACCGAAGTACCAAGAAAATTTTATAAGAAACAATTCTATACATAAAATCTATCAAGGCTTTCAGGAAAAAACGAACAATGAAGCTGTTAGTTCACCTTCATCCAAAAGAAAAACTGCCAACATAAATGTAATAACATTATCTATTGATCGATCGACCAAGGACTTAGTTACATTTGCTGGAAATGCTACTGTAGTTTTTACAACCGAGCAAAATAAGGAGGTGAAAGATCATACTGTGGAGATTAGCTTCACTTTGTCGAGTATAAAAGCAACTCTGGCTGGTATAATACCATTTAAATTTGTTGTTAATGGTTATAAATACAGATTTTAAAATATTACTTGGTAGCTAAAAAAAATAACTAAAGTGCATGTAGCAGTAATAACTGGAGGTAAAACTAGAAGAATTGGCGTTTTTTTAGTAAAGTAATTCTGAGAAGGTTTTAAGAAAAAGGCATTGTAAATTATCGGTAAAAAGTACAGAGCGTTAAGTATAGTACTAACAATTAACACTAGAGTTACAAACACAGAAAGTATTACATTGCCAGAGTTGAAAACAGCTTGAAAAATGAGAAATTTACCCCAAAAAGTCGGAGCAGGCGGCACCCCTATCATAGACAATGCACCTATAGCAAATGCTGTCATGCTAATTGGCATACTGCGTCCTATACCGTGAATCTTATCTATATATTTCTCACCTGTTTTCGTTATTATTGCTCCGGCAATGAAAAACAAAGTGATTTTTGCAAGTGCATGGCAAACCAATTGAAAAATTGCAACCTCCATGCTGAGCTCACTAAAAATTGAAGCAAATAATATAATATACGACAATTGAGAGATGGTAGAGTAAGCAAGCAATTTCTTTAATTCTTTTTGCTTTAATACAATCAATGATGCAGTAATAATAGTAAATCCAGCAGCGTACGGAAGCCACCCTCCAGCGAACCAATTTTGCTGCACAAAACGTTGCATGTTATCGACGCCGAAAGTGTATAATATAACTTTTATGATGATGAAAACTCCGGATTTCACAACAGCAACAGCATGTAATAGTGCACTCACAGGAGTTGGTGCAACCATTGCTTTTGGTAACCAAAAATGCATTGGCATTAATGCAGCTTTTCCTATTCCATAAATCAGTATAGCAAAACACACTGCAATGAAAGTGATGAGTGAAGTATCAAATTTGAATATTCCACCACTTACAAAGTCTAAAGTATGAAATTCATTATATAAAAGGCCTATTGCAGGAAAAAATAATACTAAAGAAGAGAAAAATAGCACGCCAAAGTAATAGCGCCCTGCAATCATTGATTCATTTGTTGAGTTGTAAGTAACCAGAGGGTATGTACTAATAGTTAGAAGCTCATAAAAAACAAATGTAGTGAGCAAATCTCCAGAAAAAGCAATAAACATTGCACAGCTAATCGATATTGAAAAAAAGCATAGAAAACTTGAGTGATTGCTATCAGCATAGTTATTCTGCATATAACATATTGCATATATACTGGTTAGTATCCATAAAAACGATATTAATAAACTGAATATTACTCCGGTAGACTCTAGCTTTAAACTAATGTGCAAATTATTACCAAAATCCATGAGAATAAATTGAGAATGATCACCATATACCCAATATAAAGTGCACAGACACGTATACGTAAACAGAAGTACAGAAGAAATGACAGTAATACTATTGTTCACTCCGGGCCATTTACCAGTAAAAAAGATAACAAAAGCACTTAAAAGCGGAATCAACGCAGTAATTAATAAGTAATTCTCAGTAATTAAAAATGGTAAGGAAAGATACATTAAGATATAGTCCATTAAATTTTCTGTTTAGGTAAAGCTAGAATTATACTCAAATCATAGAAAAACCGCCATGTTTTTTTGGCAAACTAGTTGTTTGTGTATGCTATAGCTAACACGTCATACCGCGATTCATTCCACAACTGTACGAACATTTGTTTTTGTTAAACACAACAAAGATGTCATCCCAGTGCTTGACACTGGGATCCAGGAAAGTTTGCTTGTGAGCAAGCAAACTAGCATAGAAAAACGTTTTCGATGAGATTGCAGAAAGGCTGGATCCCAGTGTCTGGGCACTGGGATGACAAAGGAGGACAGTGTCAAGCACTGACCATTTGCTGTGCAGTTTACCTTTAAAAATGAATGTTCATACAGTAAGCCATAGGATGACAAAAGAGTAAACTTTATCTGTGTGAGCTATAGACGCAAATTACAACAAATGCAGTAGCGTAATCTCCATCGTCACTCAGAGAAAGATGAATCTTGTAGTCCTTTGAGATGAAATCCTTTCTGACAGCAATATATGGTTTTCCTCTTACATCGCTGTATATTTCTATATCTTTCATTATAATGCCCTGGCTAAATCCAGTACCTCGTGCTTTAACAAAAGCTTCTTTTGCTGCAAAGCGTTTGGCAAAATACCTTGCTCGCATTTCTTGACTATTATACTTTCTACTTAGCTCTATTTCTTTTTCAGTGTAGATTCTATTGAGAAATTTTTCCCCGTATTTTTGTAATATTCTCAATACTCTTGGTATATATACTATGTCAGTGCCGATACCGCTTATCATTTTGTGCTAAAGCGATTTATTGCTTCCTCAATCTGCATTTCTTTTACCTCTCCAGTTGCTCTATTTTTTACTTCAACTATATTTTCATCTATTGCCTTTTTTCCAACAATTATTTGCCACGGCAAGCCTATCAGATCCATTCTAGAAAATTTTACTCCTATACTTCCTTCCGTATCATCGTAAAGCACTTCATCACTTTTCAAAACTTTGTATATCTTATCTGCAGCCTCCGTTACTTTCGTTTGTAAATTGATTAAACCAATTCTGAAAGGAGCTACCGCTTCTGGCCAGATAATTCCCTTATCATCATGAAAAGCTTCTATTATTGCACCGACAAGCCTTGAACCCCCAATGCCATACGAACCCATATGCATGTTGACATTTTTTCCATCTTGAGAAGTAACACTTGCCTTCATAGGCTTTGAGTATTTGTCGCCAAAATAAAAAATATGCCCTATTTCAATACCTTTACTAACATTTAACTGCTCTTGCGGCACAAGGCAAGTTTTAGGGTCATGCATATCATCTGCAACTGCATATATATTCTTCAAACTTTCAACATCTTCACTTTCCAGTAGTTCAGAAAATTTATTGTCATAATATAAAGTGCTCTCACCAGTGTTTGCTAATATATGAAACTCGTGGCTCAAATTTCCTCCAATTGGCCCAGTGTCCGCTCTCACTCCAATTGGAGTAAGTCCCATGCGTTTGAAGATTTTTATGTAAGTTTTGTACATCAAATTATATGAATTCAGTGCACCTTCGTAATCTACATCAAAACTGTATGCATCCTTCATCAGAAATTCCCTACCCCTCATAACACCATAACGTGGTCTTACCTCATCACGGAATTTCCACTGGATATGATACAAACAAAGTGGCAAATCTTTGTAACTTTTTACCGTACTTCTAATCAAATCAGTTGCTACCTCCTCGTGCGTTGGACCAAAAAGCATATCTTCCTCATGCCTATCCCTTATACGTAGCATTTCCTTGCCGTAATCATCGTAACGTCCCGATTCTCGCCAAAGATTTGCTGGTTGCACACAAGGCATTAATGCTTCAATTGCACCAGATTTATCCATTTCATCTCTGATAATATCCTCAATATTCTTAAGCACACGCAGACCAAGCGGCAACCACGTATAGATGCCAGATGCTACCTGTTTTATTAAACCTGCACGTAAAGAATATTGATGGGAGATAATTTTAGCATGGGTAGGCTTTTCCTTTAGAGTTGGCAAGTAATATTTGGATAAACGCATATAATAGATCTGATTGCATTAAACAATCTTAATACAATCAGACCTGTAGGTAAACTTATTTTGAAAAAGAAGGGAAGTGTATCGATGGCTTTTCATATTTATTAGCCATTCCACCAAACATTCTACAACGGTCTTTAACAGAAGGAGTAGATGATTCTTGCACCTTATTATCCACTGGGTTAACATTATTCACTTTTGTCTCAGGAGAAGGTTGAGGTCTCATTTGTTGTAAAAGACAAGATTTAATGTGACAGACAAGAATTAACTGACAGAAGAATTGAGGTAGTCAAAACTAATATCAGGCTCTTGTTTAATGCTACCAATGTTTTTCTGAAAAGCAATATATTTACTATCAAAAAACGTTTGCATAGGTGTTTTGCCATAGCAATACTTACCCGAGTGAGGCCTTGTCTCATTATAAGAACGCAACCAATAATCAACATCAATCTGTAGATCTTCCAAAGAATTGTAGATTTTCTTTCTAAAGATAATATTGTAACACTCATCTTGCATGGTTCTATGAAATCTTTCACATATGCCATTGGTTTGTGGAGAGTTGGCTTTGGTTCTAGAATGATCGATATTTTCGATTCCCAAATATAACTGATAAGCGTGATTTTCTGGCTTGCCACAATACTCTGTACCCCTATCAGTTAGAATGCGTAATAATGGAATTTTCTGCTCATCAAAAAATGGAATAACTCTATCGTTGAGGAGGTCTGCAGCTGTAATAGCTGTTCTGTCCGTGTAAAGTTTAACCATTGCAACTCTCGAATAAGTATCAACAAAAGTCTGCTGATAAATTAGCCCTATACCTTTGATATTGCCCACATAATAGGTATCTTGAGAACCCAAATAACCTGGATGTTGTGTCTCAATTTCACCATGAGCTTCCCTTTGTTCTTTAACTTTTTCTAAAGCTGTAAGTTGTTCTTCAGTTAAAATGATTCCTTCTTAAGCTACTTTTGTCTCTAGCGCTTTAAGTCTCTTTTTGAGAGTTTCAAGGTCATTTCTTAGCCATACAGACCTTACTCCTCCCTGAGAAATTATTATACCTCTTTTTCTCAGTTCATTTGCAGCTCTTTCTTGCCCATATGCTGGAAATTCTGTTGCTATACCAATCACTGCTCTTTCTATATCGTCGGAAACTCTGTTCGCTAATAGCGGTTTTTTCTTACTTATTTCATGTAATGCTTCCTCTCCTCCATTTTCATATAACTCCTTAAACCGATAAAATGTATCTCTTGAGTATCCCATCACTTTGCATGCTTGAGATACATTTCCTAGTTGTTTTGCTAGCTCTAATAACCCTAGCTTTGGTTTTAGTATTTTTGTTTGTATTGTACTCATTTCTAACACTCCTTTCTTTTATTATTTTATAACTTACTTATTTTAAGTGTCAGATCAAGTCCTATTTAATACACTTTATAGCTTTGTTAATTTTTGATTCCTTCTCTGCAAAAGCAGCTTCTAGAGAGGTTTTAAGTTTTTCCCATTCCTCTTGACCATTTAGAATTAAAGATTTATATTCATTTTCAATTTTTTCCAATGCTCTTTGACATGAGGAATCTAACTCCTCATACAAATCAGTATTTACTGATTGCAGTATTACCAAAAACGAAAACAAATTTGGAGCAGGTAATTCTTCTCTTGTGTAATTCAGAAGACACAGCTTTATTTTTTTTACACAGTATTCTATTGTTTTTAACGATAGTAAAAGGCTTTCTGCATAAAATATAAAACTATCTACAATCAAATTTTTTGACTTTTTCGGTAATTTAATATTTTCAAATAGTTCTTTTGTAAATTTTTCTATCGGTTGCTTCGGTAAATGTAAAGAGAGATCAGTAAAAGATTTTAGGTCAAAATTTGGTCCAAGTATCGTGCTAATGGCTTTATGCACATTGCTCTTATCTTTACTTACAGAAATAATGAAAACTAGCCCCTCCACATCAAGCATATACTTTATAGATTCCAAAAAATCGACAACGAATTTAGGGCGGCACACATCAAGATTATCCACCATTATATAAATGTTTTTGTCTTTTCTAATTCTATTAACTACTTTTGCCAATTGTGTTTTAAAATCCTTAATGTTTTCTTCTCTTCTTTGAAGAGTATTCAACTCTCTCAGTACAGAACCAATATCTTTCCTATCAGCCTCTTTTGTAGCGTCAAGCAATACGGAAAGCATAGCAAGTGGAGATTTACTGATCAGCTTTCCTAGTGTGTTTAGAGAAAATAGTTCTTGGTTTATGTTCTTGAACTGTTGTATAACGCTTCTTTTTACTCCATGCGATGCAAATAAATCTTCAAATAGAAAATTTAAAAAAGAAGGAAGTGGTTGATCCAGTGCATTGATATCCCATGCGTTATAGTAAGCTGCAATTTCATTTTGCTGTTTTAACTCTTTTACCCACTCTTTCAGAAAAAATGTCTTACCCCATCCGTCATATCCTTCTAAAGATATTATTGTAAAAGACTGATCAATCGTTTTAATTATAGTGTTGAATTTGCCTGAAAATTGCTTATAGCTTAGAAGGTCATTTTCCCAAGCCGCCACTTGAAGTGGTGGCGTTCTTTCTTCCTTTTTGAACGTTATTAACGATACAAGTTTTTTTAAGCACATAAGACCCTTACGCTATATTTTACTATAGTATTTTATAAGTTAAGAGTCCAGACAATCATTTACTTAAATAATCCATGATTTTCTATCACTGCATAAATGGAAGGGTTCTTCAAGCTGCTTTTGGGACTATATTGAATATCTATGCCGGTTAATTCTTTTACCCTTCCTTCTGTATCTTCTGTTAACCTTTCTGCTAAACCATGTACATTGCCAGAACTTATCATTTGCATAACAGAAAATTTCCCATTTGAAATATACTGCTTCTCTATAAGTGGGGATATTTTAATTATCCCATCTAGGCTTTTACGACTGTTTATTGATAATTTACCTTCTTCTTGAAGTAGATATAACTTTTCTATCATCTCAGCTCTATTACCGGAGTGATTCTTTGTAAGATCTTCTAATAGTGTTCCATGTCCATCTATAGGCACATGAACATACATTAGCCACAAAAGAAGAACTAAGTCCGTATTATCTTTTGTTATCTCCTTTATTTTATTTGCCTGACTGAGTGCATAAAAAACAGGATCACTCCCATCATAAGAATAACTAAACCTGAACCCAGTTAGATCTTTAATTCTCACTCGAATCACATTTTCCAGATTTTCAACAAATTTATGTTCTTGTTCAAGTACTTTAAACATTTTTGAAAAATCTTCTACTGGGTTATATTTGATTTTAAATGACTCTATTTTAGGCTCAATTACTGGGTTATATTTGATTTTAAATGACTCTATTTTAGGCTCAATCTTTATATCCTTTAATATGTATCCAATTCGTTTACTATCTGCGTATTCTTTGTTAAATAATGCAATGAAATCAAGAGCGGTTGATCTTAATTTTTTGATTAACCAATGATAAGTATTACGTACTCCATCTAATACAAAAGTTAACATAACTCCTCATTTTAAAACACTATGTCTTAAGTGTACAATATTTTCAATTAGTAAAGCAAGTTTTTAGGCTGAAGTATGTCACTAAAATTTAGTGTTTTATAAGTAGTGGTAGTATGGTAAGAAACTTATAGCTTGCTAAAAAGAAATGGAATGACTGTGATAATTATTTAATATCCTGTCTTGAAGTAAGTGCTATCCTCAGCGTTCCTTCATCTAGGTAGTCAATTTCTCCACCCATTGGTATGCCACAAGCAAGGCGCGATATTTTCACATCCAAATTTTTTAGCAATTCAATTATATATTGTGCAGTAACTTGACCCTCTAATGTCGGATTAATTGCAATAATTATCTCTTCAACTTTAGATTTTGTCACTCTTTCCAGAATAGTATCAAGGTTAAGTTCTTTTGGACCTATGCCGTTTATTGCAGACAATCTGCCCCCCAAAACATGGTATAAACCTGAATATATATTTCCTTTTTCAAACGCCCATAGATCACCCAATTCTTCTACTACACACAGTAACTTAGTGTCACGTTTTGGGTTAGTACAAATAGAACAAGGTGATTTAGTATCTAGATTTCCGCAAATCTCACATTCTACTATAAGATCTGCTAGCCCTTTAATCAAAGATACAAGTGGTAGCATAACTTTCTCTTTGTTTTGGAGTAAATGTATAACCAACCTGCGTGATGATGATGGTCCTAAACTTGGCAATTTAGAAAAAGCATGAACTAGATTCTTTATGTTAATGTTCATTCAATAAATTCAGAATAGTTCATCAAATGGTAACATCAAACCCTTTGTAAAGAAAGTGGTAAGTTTCTCTTAATCTTACTTTGGTTAGCTATAGAAAAAATTTTTTACTCTAATGCAAAAAATTACTTCCGCACACTTAAAGCCTGATTATAATAGACTTCTTGCATAACCCAAACTAAGTAGAAAAAAGGTATAGCTGACCCAAGCAACACGTCATACCGCCGCAGTATCTCTAGATCCCGCTAACAAGCAGCGGGATGACTACCCCTACAACAACATTGCAAGTATTGATTTTTCTCCCCATGAGAAGAGTCTGGAAGCTCTTTCACTCTAAACACGATGTTCACATCCTCAAAATTAATCTCAATTCGCTTAACTAACGTTCTAATAATATCACGTTTAGTTAGCCAGTCTGCATTATCAAGACTTGAGTTAATACTAGAGGAAAATCCCTCTAAATTTGTTACTACTAGAGTGAACTCTCAATGGCGTCAACTTAAGAGCCTCCATTAGCAAACTCTCCTAAAGACATGATGGCGTTTGGGCTTATCTACCTTATCGCGGCTATACAATCGTCCTGGTCGGATTTTGACTTTAGCGCGTATACTTAAAAAGGGCTTGAAAATCTTTTGGCGCAATAAGTACTTGATAGAGTTTCTGCCTCATTACACCAAATAAAACTGAAAAATTTAAACGATACTCAGTAATTTGGTCTGGGAAGGCCCTTGAGCATCACACATGTGAAGCGATAATATATTACACATAACTAAGTTTGCCCAAAATTCTTGTAATATAGCCTCTAAATTTATTCCAGAAAAATTCTCTAATTCTGCACCTATTTTGAGTCGTTTATAGCACTCCTCTATATGCCACCTTAATACATAAGCTTTGCTGATATCTTCCAAAGTCTCGGTCAAAAAGTGAAGTCCTCTGTTTCCCCATTGGCTAACGTAAGCGCTATAACTCTTACTTTTTGTCCTTTCATTTTATTTTCTAGCTTTTTGTTTTCTAGTATAAAATCAAAATCTAATTCTCCAGCGTTCCCATAGCTTGCTATAATTTCTTTTTTGCAAGCGAAAAATAAAATCTACTTTCAAATCATAATGCTGCTGAATGAATTTTACTGAAGACGATCATAGATAAATAATTTGATTTAATGAACGCATTTGATTCGGGCAATTGCTCTTCCGCCAACGTTTGTTCGCCTATATTCCAAGCCGCAAGACGAGCACTGCAAATCAGCGAAGTACATAAATCAACAAACAAATTGCCAATGGTGCCTGTTGTTCCATTTGGTTTAAAACGGCCAAACTCGGATACAATTTCTTCAGAGCTCGGTAATCGAATACCAGAACCATCTGCTGCAATAAGCCTATAGCCTCTCCAGCTCAGGCTCATCTTGATAGGCTGTTTGGATGCTTAAATTCTTGAAAACCTGTATTTATATTTTGCTTTAGAAAAAGCTTGCTTTGAGGGTGGAGTTTTACATGTCAACGGCTCCATAAGTTCACATTCTATTTCCAAACTTTTTTTAACTAACTATAGAAAATACTGTCGTAAAAGGGAGTTTTCTTGTTCGCGTGAAACTCAACACAATGGATTCTCTGAAAAGCTTTCGAGTATATTATATTTTTAATTTGTAGAATAAGATTTTTTCCTTTCTGCATGTTTCACCTAAAAAGGATACATTTTAGACTTCTTTGTTGAAATAAAACAGAAACAAAAGTGCTGTTTATTGCAGCTTTTGGGTAATTTAATGGTAAAAACTTTAGAGAGAAATTTTATACACAATCACTGATATTTTTTCTTAAGTTGACGCCATTGTCTGTTCACAGATTTCCACTTAATTCTTCAATCTCACTAATAGAAAGGCCTGTAAACTTGACAATAGTGTTGACATCAACATTATTAGCCAGCATTGCTTTTGCAACTTCAATTTTCCCTTCAATTTTCCCTTTCTCTTTACCAATTTTTTTACCTTTCTCTTCAGCAAGATCAAGTCTGTATTCAAGAATGGCTTCTTCTTTCCGTAGATCCATTATTCTTTCTTCGTAAGCTACTAAATCTTTTTCGTTCCAACGAAACTTGTCTAATTCATCATATGCTAGCTTTATTATTGGCGCTTTTTCTGCTATCTCTTTTAAGTCCTCTTCTGTTGTTTCTTCTGCGTATTTAAAAAAGAAACACCACCTTTCTACTATACTTTCTAACTGCTCTACTTTACTTTTTGAAAATTTGGGCAATTCTATAAAGATAAATTGAAAATCTTTTAAGTAATGACCGTTAGTTTTTATATCACGTATATTGTGAGTAGAAATATAATCAACTTCTTCAGGAAGTAAGTTACAATTTGATATAGCAATAAAGAAGACTTTCTTTAAATCAATGTAGTTGCCAGATTTATCTAATTGTCTTGAGTAGGCTTTAGCGGCATATAATTGAGCGCGTTTTTCGAAGCCCTTGTCTCTAGCGAGCTGCATTTCTGCTATATATCTATTTCCGTGAGAATCCTTGCAGAGAACATCAACAATACTTTGTTTATCATAGGCAACTTCGGGATCCATAATAGTGCTAAGAAACTCAACTTCTTGTATTGCATTTATCTCAGTAAACCCTAAAATATCGTTCAAAAAGTGGATCAGGATATTCTTATTTTTTTCCGTTCCAAAGATTTTTTTAAAACACAAATTATTGCGAGGATCGAGAAATTTTGAAAGAGCCATGGCAAAAATGCTTGAAAATATTAATAACTATACACTATTATTAACAATTATTCAACCATATTTTTGAAGATAGCTAGTTTCTGTATTTATTTTAAATTGAAGAAAGCTCAAATGAAAGATCATGTTTTGCTAAAAATCACAGAATGCAGTCTGGTTACAAACAAACTATTTTGATAGTTAATGGGGTCTAGTTTTGACGTATGGACTATCTAAAGAAAAGGGTGGTATCATAACCTCAAAAATTTTTATGCTTTCTTCATTCAGAAACTCATACTTACCCTGCATTATTCCTGAAGGTGCATTTAAGTATGTTCCACTTGTATATTTGAATACCTCTCCAGGTTTTATCACAGGCTGTTCCCCAATAACACCAACTCCGGCAATTTCATTTATTTTTCCCTTATAATCTATTATTTGCCAATGACGACTTAATAATTGAATAGTTGATTGGCTTTTGTTTTTTATCTTAACGTTATACATCCATACATAGCAATTTTCATAAGGAATGGATTGCTCTTCAATATAAATTGGTAAAACTGTAACTTCAACAAAGTTGGTAGTTAGTGTGTACTCTATCATTATAGAATATTCATGATAAAAAGATAGTATTTTAATTATATACTTTTTTCATAGATTTTTCAAGTATACTTTAATTAGGAAATATCAATTTATAGTATGAACGAACCAGATGCGCTTAGCAAAAAAGTAATAGGAATAATAGGTGGTGGACAATTAGGTAAAATGACTGCTATCGCTGCAACAAAACTTGGACAAAAAACACATATTTTTGCCAGTGCTAAGGACGATCCGGCTTGCTCTGTTGCTGATGATTTTACAATAGCAGATTTCTCTGATAAGAAAGCGCTTGAATCTTTTGCACAGAGTGTGGATTTGGTCACTATTGAGTCTGAAAATATTCCATGTAGTGCAATTGATATCGATGTAAATTTTTATCCGGGTAAAAAAGCGTTACACATTGCGCAAAATAGGCTTAGAGAGAAAGATTTCATTAGAAGCTTGAGTATAAAAACTGCTGAATACAAAAGTATACAAAATTATAATGAGCTATTAGAAAGCAGTAGAGCTTTTGGCTATCCAACAAGGCTGAAAACAACAGAAATGGGTTACGATGGAAAAGGGCAATATGTGCTTGAGTCTGAAGTGAAGCAATTTGCTTCCTTTGATTGGAATACAGAGTACATTCTTGAAGCAAGTGTTGATTTACTGAAAGAGGTTTCAATAGTCGTTGCAAGAGATAAAAACGGTAAAGTAGCTTTTTTTCCTATAGCAGAAAATTACCACGTTGATGGAATACTTGATACTTCAACAGTGCCAGCTAAAATAGATAGCAAATTAACTCAAGAGGTACAACAAACTGCAAAGAAAATAGCAAATGCACTCGATGTAATAGGAATTCTGGCTATTGAATTTTTTGTTACTAAAGATAACGAATTGTTAGTTAATGAACTAGCTCCAAGACCTCACAATTCTTGCCACTGGAGCTTGGATGCATGTAACGTTAGTCAATTTGAACAGCTGGTTAGGATAATATGCGGGCTACCTATGCAGGAAGTAGTATTACGCTTTCCTTGTATGACGAAAAATATAATAGGTAACGATATATATGATTCTCATAAGTATTTGAGCAACGAAAAAGCTAGTTTAACCATATATGGGAAAAAAGAGGTTAGAGATAAGCGTAAAATGGGACATGTCAATATAGATTTAAGTTAATAGTTTTTCTACGTCATTCCGCCACAACTGTACGAACATTGTGATATGATGAGATGTTACATAGTAAACGGTAGCACGTATTTGTACGAACATTGTGATTTGAGTCCACTAGTAGGGTGTCATCCAAGTAGATATCAACTATGTTTTTTAAAAATTTTTTATTGTGCAATTTTGCAACTTCATATGGGCAATAAAAACCCGTTTGTCATAGAAATAGAATTTATATCAAACAGCTACTACCTGCTTAAGCCAATGAATATGTGAATAAGTACTTTAAGTCTGTGTGGACGTACTTATTCACAACATTCATTAACTCATTTCAGTTACTGCTATGTAAATTTTAAAATATTCACATTGACTGCTTCTTTAAGTCTTGCATTAGCAATTACTATAATTTTACGCATTAGAGCTGTTATAGCCACCATCTTCTTCTTACCACTTTCAATAAGCTTAGAATAAAAGGCACCAAGTACAGATTTGAGCAGCCATGGCAGCTGTAAAGAGCTTTGAACGAACGTTACTTCTCCCACCTATAATCCTTCGGTAGCCAATAGCTTTACCACTTTCCTTAGGATGAGGTGCAACACCTGCAAGGCTTGCAATTTGCCTTTTATTTAAAGAACCAAGTTCCGGTATGAGACACAATAAACATTGAGAGGTTTTTCTACCTATTCCAGGGACTGTTTCAAGAATTTTTTGGCATCGTTGCAATTCAGGATTTTCGTTGACTATTTTTTGTATAGCTTGATCAAGCTTTTCTACCTGGTTGTTGAGGAATTCAATAGCTTGTTGACAACTTTCCTTAATGTAATCATTTCCAGGAGTTTTTAACCTATTCTTCTCTTGAACAAGCATTTTCGTAATATCGTCACGACGCTGGCAAAGTGCAAACAAGGTAGTTTGTTCTTTTGAGATAGGTGTAAATAGCTGCAGATGTCTACAACGCTCAGAACCATATTGGGCAAGCGCTTTTGCATCCAGACTGTCAGTCTTTGCCAAAGTTCCATGAGATAGAATGAAGTTTTTAACTTGACGAGTATTAGCACGATGCACAGCAATGTTTCTATCAATAAGAAAATACAATAAGCCAAGCTCATAACCTCCTGTAGCTTCTAAAATTACCATGGAATTGGGTAAGATATTTGAAAATTTTTGGTAGAATTGTTTCCAACCAGCACAATTATTGTCAAATTTGATGATACCTTTTTGTTCATTAACTGCAGTAACAAATTCAAATTTTCCTATATCAATGCCAATAAAATTTTGATAAGATGTAACCATAAAAAACCTCGAGAGTTTAAGTTAAAATTTAAGATTGTAAACGGGTGCATATATATGTCCCAAACAACTATTCAAACGTCTCGAAGGATAGACCTTGATATCTACGTATGTTATAATACTAACGTCTTACGGTCGCTCAAGCCTGCGATAACCACATTTTTATAAGGTTATCTTCCTTCTTGCTTCTTTTATATCATATTTCCAACTTACAACCGTCTCGTTAGTCAACAAGAAAATTACAAAATAAGGCAATATTTCATATAAGATTGAAAGTATTTTTTTTAACAATCAGCTAAGTAAACCTTCCTCCAACAGCTTTGCCCTGTAGTTTTTGATATGATAAAAGCCTTCTTTGAACTTAGAACACCAAAAACAATATGGAGTAACTTACGCATCGCAGCTCCCACAATGGCCATATTATGCTTGCCTTTTTCTTTTAATCTCTTGCAAAAAGTCATAATAATAAGATTGTGATTTTTAGCTACTATAGCAGGAAAATACATTGCCTTACGTAGTGTTCGTGTTACTTAATCTGGGCTTGGCATATACAGAGCGTTATATTTCGTGGTAGCATATGCTGCCAATTGCCTGAAAAGCTTTTATGTCAGAGCTAAGATAGCTATTCTCTCCTATGCCTGAAATAGTTAATAGAAGTTGAAAATTTTCCAATAACTCTTTGTGTTGCTTTAATAGTTCACGTTTTTTATTGTTTCTATTTTTTGAGCTATATTCATTGCAACAAGCATTTGTAACTTCTTTAGGCAGTCTCTCTTTTTTTTCTAAGTGTAATGTCAATTCATCTTTTAACGCAGCCGAGCAACGATAAAGATGTTTTAATTTTTTTAACTCAGGAGAAGCAACGACTGTCTTTGGCAGCAATAATTTCCGCATCGGTCTGATCATTCTTTTGTCGTACAAGCTTACTTCTTGCATAAGATTTTATGCAATAAGGATTTACAACACTTACAAAATGTCCAGCATTGTGTAGAAATTCAGCCAGAGCTTCACTATAACAACCACATACAAGCTTTCACTTGCTCTACGTTATGTTTTTGTAGAAAGCTCTGCAGACCTTGAAACCATCGTTCTTAAAGCTTCTTTTCCTAGTTTCACGTTTTCCTTTTTTACTTATAAATGAGAGAAAAACATCAAAGCGATCTTTTGATACATCTATTCCCAGAAAGTTGTTATACGTTACCATTAAAAATGAAAAGTAAGGCTATTCTTGCGGATACAGAATTAGAACCATTTAGGTCTTTCTACGATACCGTCCAGCCTATACCTTTGAGAAGGGAGCTCTTATCTACTTGACAGCTTAAGCCCTATGACAGAGTGCTTCCCTTCTCCATCTAATGCTTAAGCTTAAAACATTAGATGCTTTTTACAAGATACAAGCCTCTTTCTTGTCATCCGAGTAGCCCCTTCTCCTGTCACCCCAGTGCTCCTTTTTTTGTCATCCCAGTGCGTGACACTGGGATCTCATTTCACTCTATAATAGTATCATTCCAGTTCATGTTAGCCATAAATATTTAAGAAATTTACCAAATGAAAAAAAAGGCAAAAGAAGCCCTGGTCATTGTCTATTTTCAGTATCGGCGTTCTTTAAGTCTTAAACACTGCAATTTAGCTGCTTTTAAGTGCAACTAACTTAAGCTATAAATGTTTAAGAAATTTACTAAACAAAAAAAAAGGCAAAAGAAACCCCGTGGTAATTAGTATTCACTCCCTAATCCTGCAAATTGGCGTACTATACTGTCTTAAACGACTTATAAGCGTGTTTCAGCTTATATAGGTAAAAACCTAGAAATATTGTGGAGACATAAGGTGCACATAGTGCAAAAAATTAAAAATAAGACGCCAACTACGTTGTTTTCTTGCTGTTTAATCTGCACAGATGAAGATAACTGAATACCTTCAGTTTCATAATAAGGGGGCTGGCGGAGTTTGTAAAGTAATTTTTCGTAGCTCTCATGACTTAAAAAGCTGGATTCCAGCTTCACGCGCTGAAATGACAGATTACTGTTACCTTATCTAGATACAGAAAAAAAATCTTAATACTTAACACATTTTTCATAGTACACACCGTATGATTGATAAATAAAATAATGAATAGATTTACATAATGTTTGGAGGCTACCAATGGTCAACGACAAGATTACTTTGAACTTTGAGATAGAAAAAGGCGAACCTATAGATCGATACTACTTTTCTGCACGTATGAGGCTTACAGATGAAAGCAAAAATCTTTTGCGTGAGAAGCTTGGTAGTACAATTCAATTCGATAACCTAGATGATCACTTCAATCTTAACCATGAGAGTTTTTATATCTACTACAATAAATATAGTGAGCACAATGGTAGAAGTGAGCTATACGTTAGGGATGATAACGGTAGATATTTAACTTCCAATCTTCCACTTAATCACTATGGATTCTCAATGGAACTATCATCTGATAGGGCGTCAATAGCAGATTATGGCTTTTATCCTCTTTATGCAATTTATAACCCAAATCACTATGATAAGGCAAAGGAAAAAGTATTTGATGATCACGGTGAATTGTCACCAATTGCATCAAATATGTTAGATAATTTTTTCAGCAACACAAATAGCTTAACCACACAAGAGATATTTTTACAGCTGCAAAATGGAGCTACTGAAAAAGAGGAGAAATTGATAAGAGAGAAAAGACAAGCAGAAGAAGAATTAGATCAAAAGAATGAGAAATTAAAGGAGTTCATAGAAAAAGGTGAAATTACCTTGTTTAAAGTGGTAAAAGGTAATGACGTAGGTAACGGGCGTTCAGCAGTAGTTTTACAGTTTACTGCAGAAGGTAAGGGGACAAATGACATTACCCTTGATTCCGAAAAATTCTATATAGCAGATTATGAAGATAGTGAATTCTTGCATTGTGTTAGCTCTGACTATGACATGCTACTTGATTATGAAAATTTATTTTTCGCGCTCAATCAAAGCTTCTACTCAGACTTTAAAAGTGGGTTTTATTCAGCAGACAGCACTGATCCCTATAATTACGCTAAATATTCAAAGGAACTATATTTGAGTGGTGATCAGCTATCTGAAAAATTATCTAATGAGTTGGAGAAAGATAGTAACCAGATAGATGCAGAAGTTATGTTTAGTGATCAACCTATGAACGAAGAAGTTACAGTGAAAAGTGAAATCAAATCTAGAAAGAAAAGAGTAGCTGAAGAAGACAATGACATAGAAAAGGGTAGCAATTTAGTAGATGTTCAAACAAGAGGTGAAGACCAGAAATCAACAATCATGGAGCTCCAAGAGAATTCTGTGTCACAAGAGCCTGCGCAAAAGTCATTTTCAAATGACGATGAAGATTTAAATTTAAATGCTAAAGACTCTATGGGTTATACTGCTCTACATAAAGCTGTTTTTAGTAAGCGTTTCGATGAAGTAAAACTTTTAGTGGATAAAGGCGCCAGAGTGGATGTGCAAGATAAACATGAACTCACTCCGCTTTTTTATGCTGTTATGAATAATGATGAGAAAATGATAAAACTTCTAGTGGAAACAGGTGATGCTAACGTTGACTTAGGCAAATATAATAATCCACTTGGTATAGCTATTACACGTGGATATATAGAATCAGCAGAATATTTGATAAACAAAGGTGCAAATTTAGACCAACAAGATAGTATTGGTAGAACCCTTCTGCACAAAGCTGCTGAAGATGGAAATTTAGCTGCAGTAAAATTTTTGATAGACCAAGGTGCTAGGCTTGACGTTTTAGATAAATGGAACGATACCCCTCTTCACGTTGCTGCGAATGTGAAAGTCAATAAAGATCACACAGAAATAGTAGACTATCTAATACAAAAAGGTGCAGATATAAATCTTACTCATAATTACACTCCGATACACCTGGCTATTACACGTGGAAACTTGGATATGGTAAAATGTTTGATAGATAATGGTGCTGACCTTTATGTTAAAAGAGCATGTGATGGTACACCTCTTGCTTATGCTAAACAGCAAGGACAAATAGAAATAGTAAATTACATGGACAGTGTAATGTCAAATCTTTCACATGGTAAAACTATATCTCTTGATAAAACTAATATAAATATTAAATATGATCTGGCTAGTAACGAGCTGAATATGGTAGAAAAAAATATTAAAGATGCTGTACAGAACTTTAAAGGTGCTTTTAACACCTCTGACCACAATATAAAGATTAACGCTTATATATTCAATACTCAAAATGATTTTCAGGAGTACTTGAAGAAAGTTGGATTCGATGCCGGTAATGGCGTTAATGGTTATACAAAAATGATTGATCTGAGCAAAGGAAATGCTGCTGACGTTTATGTTTACCTAGATAGTAAAGGAAATTTAAATCAGCATACATTGGAGCATGAGATAGGGCATGCAATGCACTTTGCGAATCTTGGTTTAAGCTATATTTTACCAAAAGCAATGCACGAAGCTATTGCTAACTATGTTGCTGGTTTAGAAAATGGCAGACATATCAATAATCATGGAGATAAAGAGGCTTTAGCTGAAATAAGAAATAAAGATCTTAAACCAGATGAAATACTACGTAATGATTATCAAGGGAAACATTATTATTCAGAAGCAGAACAAGTAGTAAAGTTTCTTGAATATGAACATCCGGATTTGATTGATAATCTACTAAAGAGCCTTTCTAATTATGGATATCATGATAGATCTCAAGGCGATAAATTAGTTGAGGATTTTCTCACCAGACTAAAAGGCTATGATCAAGAGTTTAAAGAGTGGGTTAAGGTTCAATTAAACAGCAAAGAGCACCTGAAACACGAGAGCGGAATATCAGGTATGCAGGAAGATAAAGCTGAACAACCTGCTAATGAGGAAAAACAAAGGAATAAAAGATCACTAGAAGAAGATAAGGACGAACAAGAGGAAGTCGTGATAGCAAGTGTTATAGATGGTATGAAGGATGACAAGGAAGAAGATTGCTCACAACATCCCTTAAAAATAAAGACAGGCGAGCCTCTTGAAACGGGAAAGTATAAAGTGGAGTTGCAAGTTACGTATGATGATGTAAAGAATTTTTACAGTACTATACTTGGTAAGTACCAAATCAGCAAGGAGTACAACCATGAACAAGTTATGGTTTTATATGACGAGATCATTAAGCCAGTTCATGGTCATTATGATGAACCATTCACTCTGCCTAAAGCGTACATAGCAGATGGTCATCTATTTGTTCAAGATAAAGATTTTGGAACTTTAGATGATTTTAATGAGATGTTCTATAAAAGTGATGAATTGATTTGATTAATGTGTAAAAGACAAGATTTAATGTGACAGACAAGAATTAACTGACAGAAGAATTGAGGTAGTCAAAACTAATATCAGGCTCTTGTTTAATGCTACTAATGTTTTTCTGAAAAGCAATATATTTACTATCAAAAAACGTTTGCAGGGAGTGTTAAATAAACTGTGTCAAACCGAAAAAAAAGTAATAAATTGATATAAAAAAATGGAGGTTTGACAATGAGTCAGAAAGTAGTAAACAGAACTACCGGTTTGGTAGATTATAAAGAATTAGAAACAAATATCCTGTCGTCTATACGAGAAGGAAGACCGTTGACAGGAAGAGATGGAGCATTAACACCGTTTATAAAAAAGTTGCTGGAGGTAAGCCTGGAAGGTGAAATAGAAAACCACTTGTCGGCTGAAAGCGAAGAGAATAATCGAAGAAATGGGAGGAATGCAAAGACTTTACGTACAAGCGCAGGGTCATTTGAGCTTTTGACGCCAAGAGATAGGGAAGGAAGTTTCGAACCACAAATAGTCAAAAAAAGGCAAACAAACTTACATCCAGAGCTTGAAACGAAGATTTTGAGCACATTTGCCAGTGGTATGGGCTATAGAGATATAGTGTCACATGTTGAGGAAATTTATGATCACAAAATATCGGCGGCAGAGATATCAAGTATTACTGACAAATTGCTACCAGTAATCAACGAATGGCGTAGTCGCCCGCTGCAGTCTGTATATCCGATAGTTTTCATGGATGGCATGTTTTTTAAAGTCAAAGAGGACGGGCATTGCGTAAGTAAATGCATGTATAACATATTAGGCATAGATCAAAATGGCAAAAAAGAAGTATTAGGTTTTTATTTGGCTGAAAGTGAAGGAGCTAACTTCTGGTTGGGAGTGCTAAATGACCTCAAAGAAAGAGGAGTAGAAGATATCCTTATTGCCTGCGTTGATGGGCTGAAAAGCTTTCCTGCAGCTATAAACAGTGTCTTTCCTAATGCGGAAGTGCAGATGTGTATAGTGCATCAGATACGCAACTCACTGAAGTATGTGGCCAGTAAAGATGCGAAGAGTTTTTTGAGCGATTTAAAGAAGGTATATCAAGCTTCAAGCAAGGAAATTACCGAGAATTATCTGTTGGAATTGGATGAAAAATGGGGCACAAAGTACCCTATGGTTATAAAATCTTGGCAGAATAATTGGGAAAACTTGTCTGGTTATTTTAAGTATTCTGGTCCAGTTAGGAGGATAATCTACACCACCAATCCCATAGAGGGGCTACATAGGCAAATTAGGAAATTCACTAAGACCAAAGGCTCATTTACCAGCATAAATGCCTTGTATAAGCAGGTATATTGTGCTATAAAGAAGGCAGAGGAAAAGTGGACGATGCCTGTACATGATTGGGCATTAACTATCTCTCAACTTGATGTTTTCTTTCCTGGCAGATTGAAAATTGAGTTGAACTAAAAATGCGGTTTGACACAGTTTATTTAACACTCCCCGTTTGCATAGGTGTTTTGCCATAGCAATACTTACCCGAGTGAGGCCTTGTCTCATTATAAGAACGCAACCAATAATCAACATCAATCTGTAGATCTTCCAAAGAATTGTAGATTTTCTTTCTAAAGATAATATTGTAACACTCATCTTGCATGGTTCTATGAAATCTTTCACATATGCCATTGGTTTGTGGAGAGTTGGCTTTGGTTCTAGAATGATCGATATTTTCGATTCCCAAATATAACTGATAAGCGTGATTTTCTGGCTTGCCACAATACTCTGTACCCCTATCAGTTAGAATGCGTAATAATGGAATTTTCTGCTCATCAAAAAATGGAATAACTCTATCGTTGAGGAGGTCTGCAGCTGTAATAGCTGTTCTGTCCGTGTAAAGTTTAACCATTGCAACTCTCGAATAAGTATCAACAAAAGTCTGCTGATAAATTAGCCCTATACCTTTGATATTGCCCACATAATAGGTATCTTGAGAACCCAAATAACCTGGATGTTGTGTCTCAATTTCACCATGAGCTTCCCTTTGTTCTTTAACTTTTTCTAAAGCTGTAAGTTGTTCTTCAGTTAAAATGATTCCTTCTTAAGCTACTTTTGTCTCTAGCGCTTTAAGTCTCTTTTTGAGAGTTTCAAGGTCATTTCTTAGCCATACAGACCTTACTCCTCCCTGAGAAATTATTATACCTCTTTTTCTCAGTTCATTTGCAGCTCTTTCTTGCCCATATGCTGGAAATTCTGTTGCTATACCAATCACTGCTCTTTCTATATCGTCGGAAACTCTGTTCGCTAATAGCGGTTTTTTCTTACTTATTTCATGTAATGCTTCCTCTCCTCCATTTTCATATAACTCCTTAAACCGATAAAATGTATCTCTTGAGTATCCCATCACTTTGCATGCTTGAGATACATTTCCTAGTTGTTTTGCTAGCTCTAATAACCCTAGCTTTGGTTTTAGTATTTTTGTTTGTATTGTACTCATTTCTAACACTCCTTTCTTTTATTATTTTATAACTTACTTATTTTAAGTGTCAGATCAAGTCCTATTTAATACATATTATGGTAGCAGCAACATTCACCACGAATGCTCGATTGAATTTTTCTCTTTCATTAGTTTTTGCAATAACATTTACTGTTTTGATAGTGTCTGCAATGCAGCGTCTACTTGATCTTGTAGGACTGATAATTTTTCCACATCTGTTTAAGATCCTTTTCTTTGGTGTTGCGGTTAGGTAAGTCGTAGGATATTCCGCGTCAAGTTTGCACATATTTTCAAAGGCCTGCTGCTTGTTAATGCTATCTGCTTCATCAACACTAACCCACAATTTAGGCTTTTCACCGTTTTGCTCTTCAAATTTTCGATCATTCTCTTGCTGTAAAAGCAGATCATGTGTTACTATAATTGTTGTAGGTTCAGTGACTTTCAGCGCATCTTTAATTTCTTGCACAGTTTTAGGTGTTTTAACATCTACAGTAAATGCACCATCTATCATTTTCTTAGCTTGTTCAACTAAATTACCATTTGGCACTGCAACTAAATGGTGATATCCTGCTTGAGCTAGCGCATGACTCCACAATCCAATATCATAAGTCTTGCCAAACCCAGTTTCTGCATCAATCATAGTATTACAGTTAGTGATGGAAGAACTTTCTAGATGTTTTAGCATCTCTTCAACAACAGGTTTACGACGTTCTACTATTATAGATTCTTTGTCACTGAAGAGCTTTATTGACTCATGTCTTTCCACTATCAATACAATGTATTCCATAATACATTGTATTGATAGAATTACAACAAACATTTTTAGGTATTTTATGCCTTATAGACAAAAAATCCAACATTAGTTATCATCTTAATATGAACGACAATCTGGTATGCCTCGGAATGATTACTTCTCCTCACGGAATTAAAGGAGCTGTTAAATTAAAAACTTTTACCGAAAAACCTGAAAATATCTCCTTATATGGTGAGCTAATAAGTGGTGATGAGAATTATAAAATAGACTTAGTATCCGTCATAGGTGATAATCTAGTAATAGCTACAATCAGCGGAGTAAATTCCCGTAATGAAGCAGAGCTTTTAAGGAATAAGAAGCTGTATATAGAAAGAAGCAAGCTACCGAAGCTAAATGATGAGAATGAATTTTATCAAAGTGACCTTGTAGATATGGAAGTAAGGCTGGAAAGTAATGAATTATATGGCAATGTAAAATCTATATATAGTTTCGGCTCAGGGGATATATTAGAAATTTTAGTTATCAGCACAAAAAAACGCATTATGCTGTCTTTTACCAAAGAAATGTTTCCGCACATAAACATGAAGGAGAGGTATATGGTGCTCAATATGCCAGAATTTATTGACTAATAAAGACTTTGATATTTATATAAAGCTATTTATAATTGTAAGATCGAACTGAAAATGTAATTATGGCAGAAAGAGCTAACGATATCAGACCAGGTCAGGTGTTGGAACATAACGGCGGATTATTTTTGGTTGTAGGTATTATGCATACTCAACCTGGTAAAGGTGGTGCATACATACAAGCCGAAATGAAAAACATTAAAACCGGAGCAAAACACTATGAAAGATTTCGCTCTGATGCAACAATCAGAAGGGCAATTTTAGATGAAGAGGAGTATGTTTACCTTTTCACTGAAGGAAACATTGTAAATCTTATGCATCCAAGTAATTACGAGCAAATCACTATAAATTTGGACTTATTGGGAGAAAAAAAGATTTATCTACAGGATAATATGAAAGTTAAAATAGTAACTTATCAAGACAAAATAATTTCTGCGCATGTGCCTGATTATGTTTCACTTGCTGTGAAAGAAACAGAGTCTGTTATTAAAGGACAAACTGCTACTTCCTCTTATAAGCCTGCAATTTTGGAAAACGGAATGCGCGTTAATGTGCCTCAGTTTATAAAAGAAGAGGATAAAATTGTAGTATATACTCCAGATGACAGCTATTATGAAAGAGTGAAAGAGTAAAAGGAAGAATGTCCATCTCATCACCACGAATTAATGTGATGCTTGATTCTGTGCGTAGTGCTTCCAGGCAGCTTATGCGCGATTTTAATGAATTGCAAATTTCTAATGTTAAATCAGCAGACTTCATTAATAAAACTTATTCAAAATCCAAGCAAACCATATACGATTGCTTGCACGACTACAAACGAGACTATGAGTTTATTTCCGAAGATGATACTGACCAAGAAATAAAAGATAACGGTTACACTTGGTTTATTATGCCTATAGAGGGCAGGGAGAATTTTTCTAGTTGCATGGTTTATTTTGCAGTATCAGCCTGTCTCATTCATAAAAATAAAGTTGTGGCAGCTGTAATTGATGCTCCGGCTCTTAGAGAAACTTTTTGGGCAGAAGAAAAGAAAGGTGCTTTTCTTGAGGATTTTAGATCTCGTCATATAAAAATGCGGGTGAAAAGCCGTGAAGGGGGTCTAATAGATGTAAGTGGTAATTTATTAAATAAATTACTGCCTGGCAATAGTAATGTACGCTCAATCGGTTCAACAATTTTAGGTTTTGCATACCTTGCTGCAGGAAGGCACAGTGGAATAATTTACTCTGGAGTTAACAAATATAAAGCCTTGCTCGGTAGACTTTTTCTGCAAGAAAGCGGTGGAAGGCTAACGGAAGACAACGGATTGATTATTGCTGGCGATATTAAATTAGGATAAACAGGCTACAGAGATAGATAACTTTTCGAAAACTTTTACAAGAGATTCTGTTAAATGTTCTATCATTTCATCAGTATGATAAGGTGTAGGGGTAATACGAAAACGCTCAGTTCCTCTTGGCACTGTTGGATAATTTATATGTTGAACGTATATTCCATGCTCATCAAATAATAATTTTGATGCTCCTTTGGATAATTCTGGGTCGCCAATTATTATTGGAATGATATGAGTTTCTGTTGGAATGAAATTAATTCCTGCATTTCTCAGTGAGTTTTTTACTTTTTTAACAACTTGCTTTTGCTTCTCCCTTTCAATGTTGCTCGATTTTAGGTGTTCAACGCTTGCCTTTGCTGCCGCTGCTAAAACAGGCGACATAGCAGTGGTGAAAATAAATCCTGGAGCGGAACTTCTTATTACATCTACCAAGCTCTTTGAAGACGCTATATACCCACCCATCACCCCAAAAGCCTTCGATAGTGTACCTTGAATGACGGTTATTCTATCCATCAGGCCTTCTCTTTCTGCAATTCCGCCACCATGTGAACCATACATGCCAACTGCGTGCACCTCGTCCAAATAGGTGATTGCATTATGTTGATCTGCAAGATCGCATATCGCTTCAAGCGGCGCTATATCGCCATCCATTGAATATACGGATTCAAGTGCTATTATCTTTGGTGTTTTTGTGTCTACGGACTTTAACAACTGCTCTAAGTGATCAACATCATTATGTCTAAATATATGTTTTGGTCTTTTTCCTGATTTTATGCCTTCTATCATTGAAGAATGGTTCTTCTCGTCTGAAAAAATTACTACATTTGGGATAATAGACGATAAAGTGCTAAGTGTTGTCTGGTTAGCAAGGTAGCCACAAGCAAAAGTTAAAGCAGCCTCTTTTTTATGCAAACAAGCTAAGGATTTTTCAAGTTCGACAACCTCTTTTGTTGTACCAGATATATTTCTTGTTCCCCCCGCACCAATTGATGAATTTTGAATAGCGGCAATAACTTTCTCGTTCTGCGACATTCCCAGATAATTATTACTGCACCAGACGATTACTTCCCTATTTCTTTCATAGTCCATAATGTGGGGGAGCCTACCTGGCAATGACGCAAAGTGCGTAAATTCACGGTAGCGCCCTTCATCTTTTATATCTTTGATTTTGTTTAAGAATATTTCTTCGTAGTTTACCAAGTTTTTATTCACTAATAATTAATACAATTATAATAAATTATTAAATGGTAAACTACAATATTTATTCCTTAGTTTACTGTTTGTTGTGCAGCAAACTCATCACCTGTAAGCTTAGTAACATTCTTACTTTCAACCGAGCTTTTAGGTGTGCAGCAGTATATAACTGCATCAGCAACCAGACAACAAGCTCCAACTGCTATTCCCACTGCTAACATTTCCAAGTAAACTGCAACAGCCACCCCTAAAATAATACCAGCTATTGCAAGTGCAGAAGCAGCTACAACATACCTCTTTGTATTTTGTGTTGCAGTAATACTTCCATTTCCTGGATTATTAGGCAGCTTGCCATTGGTTTGAGTATCATCTTCTTGTTCAGGGATTTCGTTAGTTGATGTAGGTACTGGATCTCCTAGAAGACTATTGTCATCATCACTTGAAAAATCTATTAAATCTTTTTCTAGCGCATCATCTTGGTGCTCTTTAGACACGGTTTTATCATGCTTACCATCATTTGGCTGTCTTGTTGTAATTACTACAGGCTCTTCTTCATCACTTCTAGATGTTAAAACATCCCCACTTACAGGACTTGATACTGGAGTTAGATCATCGCCATTTATATTATCAGACTGCTCATCATTGACTTTAGCTTCCTTAGTGGCAATTGAAGGCACTTCTTCAAATGGAGAGCCGCTACCTGAAGAAGCCCCAGCAGACTTATCACTTTCAAGCCTAGAATAATCATCATCCTCAGAACTCAGTGAATCTGATTGATTGCCTTCACTTTCTGGCTCTATTACAGGAGCTCCATGACTACTTGCAGTAATTTCTACATCATCGCTCACTGATGATGCAGCAGCAATGCTCTTGAGCTCTTTTGCAAGAAATTCTCTAATTTCTTTAATCTTACCTAGAGACTTTTTATCTTTCTTCCCAACTTTCTCCTCATGAGCTTTCTTCAAAGCCCCATTAATGATTCGTTCTACATTATTGCCCTCTTGCTTTACCTGTTCTACTAAAGATTCTACTTTTTCATAATCAAGATCGAAGATAGCATCAGACAACGCTTCTTCTATGGTTTTTGTATTTTGGTCACTACTATGCATTTTACCCTCCTCACAATCATTACCTATAGCTTCCTCTATTGAAGCCTTTTCATTATCCATAATATTTTTCCCTTTGTCCACAATATTTTCTTGTGGCTGTTGGCTGCCAGAATTTTCAGGTCCTGGATTTTCTGATAGGATGTCACTTGTTATAACTGGAATTTCTAATTCATCTGCAACGTTATTACTTCTTTTCCGTATTATAAAAATTCCAGGAGTTTGGTACACTTCATCCCACAAATCTTGACGTTCATGACAGGAATATTTTTGCACATCAATAGAAAATTGCAGAATATTTCTAATTTGCATTAAACTGAATATAAGATCAGTATTCTCTTGACGTTTATTGTCTTTTGGATCTTTAGTGTATTCATCATATACTGTGCAAGCACCCTGAACTAATCCATTTACAATATCTGGCAAGTAGCTGTAATTATATTCACGTAAAGCTTCAGATTGTAATAATTTATTTTCCTTTTCCAGATCTTCTATGCGCTTTTCTATGCTAGATTTAAAAATCTTACACTCCTCTTGAAAAATTATGTTAATTGCATCAATTTCTGTGCATAAGTAACATACTCCCTTGACTAAGGAGTAATCTTCTTGGCCTATTGAGTAGCATGTTGCATTTCTCAGTATATTCTGTATGACCTGCCTAATTACTTGCTCATTATGTGATGCGTTTTGATAGATTTCTTTAGTGTAAAAAAGCACATCTAATATAACGTCTGTGTTTGTGTATTTAACATTAGACAATGCAACTAGAGTTGGTTCGTATGTGTTATCAAATTCGTTATTTTTAAGTTTATGATCAAGATAATTAATCACATCGTTGCTGCACTCAGCACATTCTTTGCATAGGTGCTCAATAAATGCAATATTGCCAGCACCCAAAGCAGTTTTCAGAACTAAATCATAAATTTCTTTTCTGCCACGCGTTCCTATGGTTTTCAGGATTTGTTGCCTTAGTATTGTAATAACTTTATCGTCTGCAAATGCTTGCTCATATATATCATAACTAGTAGAACCTTTGTTATTGATATATCGCTTGCACAAGTATTCGACAGTAGGTAGATGCTCCTGACTTATCGCAGTTTCTAATAGAGTAACAAAACTCCTTTTTAATAGATCTTTCACATCTTTAGTTGGCTCATTAATATATCTCTCAAATGCATTTAGCACTATCATGATAAACTTTTCATTTTTGACCAAAGATGCTGTTTCAAGTACGCCATATAAAGGATCAGGATCACTTGTTTTTAATACATGCTCAAGATCCCTTAAGACGTGTTCTACAAGAACTGTCTCTAGTAACTCTTGTTCTTTTCTTAATGCTATAACTGAGAAAAAGTCAATCTTATTGGATTGGCCAAGTTGTATAGCTTGACCTTTTAATCTTCCATAAACTCCATCGGTACCATGGAATTTTTCTATAAAAGCTTCAATATATTTTTGATTACCAACAAGGAGAGGTAAAAGACTTAAGTTTTCTTCAGCAAAAAGAAAATCCTGATATTGCTCTACTAGCTTGTCATTAGCTGCAATTGCCAATAGTACCAATTCTTTTACTGAATAATCATACTTGAAACCCTCTTGATCAAATTTATATTGTGATAGTACATTTGAATATATATGTTGATGGTTGCTTCTGTTTTGTAACTCCAAATTAAGTTGATTTGAACAGAAATCTTTGAGATTTTCATTATCTAGTGTAATAGATCTACCCTCATAATCTTCAATATTTTGTACAACCTCTAGTTCTTCACAATTATCTTTCCTTACAGCTTGATTTAAGATATTTATTATCTCGGCAAAAGTTAAGTTTTTAGGAATGATACCATATGAATCTTCATCTTTTAACTCTACAGTAAACGACCTGTCACAACCATCAGGAAAGTTTGCAAGTATTGCATTCTCTAGACTCAGATCTTCAGGGGGTGTATCACATGGATTAGCTGGTATCTCTTGATTTTTGCCACCTAAAACTTCAAACTCTCCTTCAGCCTCTGAACAATTACCTGAATCTTCAGAATCTGGTTTTTCAAAACCATGCCAACTTTTGATTAATCTTTCAGAATTTGATTGGCCCTGTGAAGTTGCGTCCTGTGATACAAAGTCTCTAAAATTGGAACCAAACATGTTTTACCCCTAATTAATAGCTAAGCTAATTATAGCATTAAACAGAAATCTTGCCAAGCAAATTATTCAGTCTTTTAGCAAATAGGCTCACGTCATCCATCTCTTCACCTTCCACGATAGAAGCTTGATAAAACAACAGGTGGATCATATCCTCCAATGTTGGGGTTTCACCATTTTCAGCGTGGGATTTCATTATGCTTTTTATTATAGAATGCCGAGTGTTAATTTCCAGCACCTTTGGTGTGCGGTAATTTAGCTGCTTTTGTTCGCGTAAAAAACGCTCCATGCGAAGATCTATAGCACCTTCATCAACCGCTAGGCATACGGGACTATCAGTCAATTTTTTGGAGATTTTTACGCTTTTTACTGAATCTCCGAGCACTGTGGTAAAATATTGCAATATAGTTTCCTCAGTTTTTTCTCCATTCGATTTATTTTCTTCATCTTTCTTATCTTCTTCTGAAGAGAATTTTTCCAAATCAACATCTGCACGGGTTACAGACTTGATTTTCTGATCTTTGTATTCATGAATTACACTAGTCCAGAAATCATCAACTGGATCAACAAATAGGAGCACTTCTAGTCCTTTACTGACGAATCCCTCAAGTTGCGGACTGTTTTTCACTGAATCGAGGCTATTCCCGGTGAGATAATAGATATGCTCCTGCTCAGGCTTCATTCTGCTTATGTAGTCATCAATGCTGACTAATTTCTCATCACCAGTACTATGAAATCTGCAAATTGAGAGCAGTGCTTCTCTCTCGTCAGTTGGCATAGCTTCACAAAGACCTTCCTTTAAAACTGCACCAAAATTAGTCCAGAATTTTGTATATTCCTCTAAATTCTCTTTTGCCTTTTTACCGAGCTCTGATATTACACGCTTAGTGAGGGATTTTCTGATTTGCTCAACAACACGATTATTCTGCAGCGTTTCTCTGCTGATATTAAGAGGCAAGTCTGGTGAATCGACAATACCTTTCAGAAAACGCAAGTATTGTGGTATGATCTGTACGTTATCTTCAGTAATAAATACTTTGTTTACATATAACTTCACAGAGCAACGTCTATCTGGATGGAATAAATCAAAAGGTTTAATGGAAGGAACATAAAGCAAATTTGTATATTCTATTGCACCTTCATTTTTATTATGCAATATCATCCAAGGCTCCCCGCCAACGTGAGCAACACTGCGGAAAAAATCATTGTGTTCCTCTTGAGTAACATCATTTTTTGGCTTAGTCCAAATTGCAGCCTTACTGTTTAACTTTTCACTTTTTCCTTCTTCATTTATGAATTCAACAGGAAAATTTATGTGATCAGAGTAAGTAGTAACAATGTTTTCAACACGAAATTTATCTAAAAACTCATTCTCTTCAGGATGCATAATGAGTGTAATTTTAGTTCCACGAGAAATTTGATTATCTAGTTTACTTATCGAATACTCTCCATCTCCCTTGGATTTCCAGACCCAAGACTCCTCCTCTCCAGCTTTTCTTGATTCTACTATTACTTCTGATGCAACCATAAAGCTTGAGTAAAAACCAACACCAAACTTCCCAATCAGCTCCACAGCTTGGCTTGAATCCTTGCTATTTTTAATCGCATCTAAGAACTTTTGCGTACCAGAGCTTGCAATTGTACCAAGGTTATCTATTAAATCTTCTCTGTTCATTCCGATGCCATTATCAGTGATATATAGCTCTTTCTTATCTTTATTGGAGCTAATAGTGATTTTTAACTCATCACTTGAATCTAGCAAATTTGAATTAGATTGAGATTCATAGCGCAATTTATCACATGCATCCGATGCGTTTGATATTAATTCACGCAGAAAGATGTCTTTGTTAGTATAAAGTGAATGAATCACTATATTTAGTACTTTCCCTACTTCAGCGTCAAATTTTAAATTTTCAGTTTCTTGTACGTTATGCATTTTGAGCTCCATTATTTGCCTACTACCCTAATAATTTAAGTATTGCACTGTAATCTTTCAAGGTCACGCACGCCAAAATTAATGTAGCCGCCGTATTATGACACCCAATTTATGGGATCTCTTGCATAAAAATTCCTTTACAAACTCCGCCAGCCCCCTTATCATGAAACTGAAGCTATTTATTTATCTTCTCTGTACAGATTAAACGACAAAAAAACTTAATGTGTCTCATGTTTAATTTTTTGCACTATGTGCACCTCATGTCTTTATAAAACTTTAGCTATACAAGCCGAAACGCGCTGTTTAAGACAGTAAAAGACGTCAAATAGACAAGGGAGAATTTGAATACTAGCTACCCTGGGGTTTTTTTGCCTTTTTTTCCGCTCAGTTAACGTTTATAATTTAGATTAGTTGCGGCTTAAAAGCAGCTGAATCGCGGTTATTAAGCGTTTAGAATAAAAAAACGCCATACTTGAAAGTATAATGTAAGTAACTACGGGGCTTCTTTTGCCTTTTTTTTCATCTGGTAAATTTCTTAATGTTTATAGCTAATTGCGATTATGAAACAACAAATGGTGTCATTCCAGCGCCCTTTTGTTGTCATCCAATATGATGGTGTCATTCCAGCGCGTGACGCTGGAATCCAGCCTTTATTATACAACTGCCTAATGTGCTCATTTGCGGTTGAATTTTCTGGATCCCAGTGTCTGGGTACTGGGATGACAGAAGAAGGAGGGCGCTGGGATGACACCCTGACAATCGTCATCTCGCTGCTTGTTAGCGGGATCTAGAGATACCGCGGCGGTATGATGGTTCGTGGCGGTATAATGAAGCTTGAAAGTGGATCACCTTTCACGACCTGTATTTACTTCAGGAGTATTAACAGGTGTTATCGTTGGGTTTTCAAGTTGTGTTGCTTGCTCTAAGCTCTTGCTTATACTTTGGTCCTGATTTAAAATTTTATCAAAGTGCTTACTCTTTTGTTGCTCTTCGTTATTTGACGTATCTCTTTGAGCATCTTCTTTTATGCCACGAGCATTCTCTACATCCTTTTCACCTTCACCTAAAAGTTTTTCTAATATTTTCTTAGCAAAGCGCTTCAGAAGACTCAAAAACCCTTCTTCTTTTTGATTTTCTTGTGGTTGAGGTGTGTTATCTTTTTTATCCGGCTCAGTATTGAGTTTCTCTTTTACAGAACTCTTGCTCACTGAGGAACTAACATCATGCTTCGATGGCTGTGTATCTGTTTGCACAGAAGCCTCAGAAGTCTTTTTCTGTTCACTCTGTGCAACGCTTTTACCTTCTGCTGTAGTTTCTCTCAGAGTGTTAGCTGCCTCTTGAAATTCTGGATTATTACCCAATCTTGTAACTTTTTTACCTACGACAATGCCATCTCTTTCTAATTGTCGGTCAAGCCTTTCAAGGTTTTGATGCGCTTCTTCAGCTACACGCCCTTTTTGACTTTCAAGTTCTTTGCTCAATTCTGCAACGTTTTTCATTTTGTTCTCAAGCTCTTTATTTTTTATAGTCTTGAGAGCCTCTGTTCCTTTTGCAATATAATTAACCTTCTCTTTTAATGAAGTGCCTTCTGGAAAAGCACCTGGAGAACGTTCAAAAACATCTTTAAATTTTTTTTCAACACTTTCTTGAGATGTATTTTTAACCTGAGCCATACCTGTTACCTATTAAAGCATATCATATAACCAGTATATTGGCTCATTATGTAAAAATGGTTAACACAACTTGTGATGAATAGCGTTTTTTCAATCGCCAAGAGCGTCCTATTTTATATTTTTTTCATCAAAATGTTATTTACTTATTAACCCAAAATACGTAACAATGTAGAAATGAAAAATAGCCGATTAGCAGTAGTATTTGACTGGGATAATACCTTGGTTGACACTCAAGATAATATTTTTAATGCTATTAAGCATACCATAAACTCAATGGGGTATAGCAATAAAGCTGCTGATAGAAGTTCCCATGAGTCGAGAAAGAGCTATATGGTCAATTTATTTGGCGATCAGTGGAAAAAAGCAAATCAGATATATCAACAATATTTAGACGATGCATTATTGCAAAACATTGCTCTGAACCAAGGAGTAGAAAAAATGTTGCAGACACTGAAAAGCCACAATATTTATCTAGCAATAGTAAGTAATAAGAAAAATACTAATCTACGTAAGGAAGTTACCTATTTTAAATTAGATTCTTACTTTGAAAGAGTAGTTGGGTCATGCGATACTGCAGAAGATAAACCATCTGCAACCCCGTTGTTATTTGCATTAGAAGAGAGTGCGTTGCCTGTAAATAGAGAAAATGTGTTTTTTGTTGGTGATAGCATCACAGATGTTCTGTGTGCACAAAATGCCAATTGTTTACCTATTATGTACGGTCAATCAATAAGCGGTTATGAAGATTTGTTATGTTTTCAACATTTTGATAAACTTACAGATTTTATAATAAAATATTTAGAAGAGAAGTAATGACTGCTGTTACAGAGATTGCCAGTATACAAAGGCGTTTTTGCGCATATTTAATAGATGTAGCAATTTTATTAATTCCAACCCTGTTGATTGTAATGTTATTAGAGGATTTCTCGTTGATTTTACAATTAACATATATGTGCATAAATTGCATTTACTTCACATATTTTATATCTTCAAAGGCCCAAGCAACTCCTGGTCAGCAATCAATGAACATACATACCATAAGTTTGGACGGTTCTAAAATAGATTTGAGTTTAGCATTTGATAGAAGCATCTCTCAGTTTTTTCTTCCTTTATTAAGCAGTGTAGTAGTTGTCCTTATTGAACTTTTGCAAGATCAGGAGGTATTAGTGAATGCCTTGGATATATTGAAAGTAATTATAGTGTTGCTCACCTTTTACTGGTATCTAGTTGCTTGCTTCTCTCAGAAAAAACAGACATATCACGATATGCTATTTAATACGGTTGTTATCAAAGGAACTATTAAATGAGTTGCTATAACTATCGTTATCATATAAATTATGCTGATAAATTGAACTAAGGGAAGATTATGAATGAAGAGATAGTAAAACATTTGAACAAATTATTGACCAATGAGCTGACTTCTGTACGCCAGTATCTTTTGCATTTTGCGGTTCTCAAAAACAATGGAATTAATAGACTTGCAGAAAAGGTAAAAAATGAGCTTAACGAAGAACTTGAACATGCGAACAAGTTGGCAGAAAGGATTTTATTACTCAAAGGAGTCCCAAATTTTCAAGATACAAACGCAATACCAAAGTATGATGAAAAGTTTGCAAAAGACACAATACTAAAAATCTTAGAGGCTAATTTGAAATTAGAGGAAAAGGGTATCAAAGATATCAAAGAGACAATTTCTGTTGCTGAGAAAGAGAAGGATTTTGTTAGTGTAATATTACTAGAAGAGCTGTTAAAAAATGAAGAAGAACATTTCCATTGGATTGAGAAGCAGATTGACCTTATTGAACTAATGGGTGTTGAAAACTATTTAAGAACACAAATATAGAGTGTTAAAAAAAACAGTATTTATTTTAATTATACCTTGCTTGCTCCTTTTTTTATTAGGGTTATGGCAAGTATTCAGATTGAATTGGAAGAATAATATTATCAAAAATATGAGTCTTCCTATTGTTCATCTATTGCCCAATGATAATCTTGCAAAATTTAACTACAGACATGTCAAAATTGATGGAGTGCTAAGTGATATAGAACTATATGTTTTCGCAGGGCAACGCGGCTATTATGTATTATCTCCTATGCTGATTGCTACTGGACATTATATGTTAGTGAACAAAGGAATAGTTAAAGAAAAAAAAGAGGAAAAAGTAAAAATTGAAAAAGTAGTTGCAGATGGAACTTTATATTGCGATAGCAATAAAAGCAAAAATTGGTTTATCAAGAACGATACTGCTTCGAATGCATGGTTTACCCTGAGTACAGAAGAAATTTCCAATGAGTTAGGTATTAAGCTAGAGAAGTGTATATTGTGGCCGAACAATTTTGGCAGCAAATTAGCTATACGGCCAATGAAGCATTTGGAATATGCAATCACTTGGTTTGCACTTTCCTTAACTTGGTTGATTATGTGCGTAATTTACTATAGGCAAAACCTCAATAAAGTTTGAAGCTTTCTGTACATAAAATTAGAGGAGTAGTCATTCATCTTTATCACTACCAAGGTCTTTTAACATACTGTAATTGCCTTTTCTAAATCTACTTTTTAAAGACGTAACTCCACTTTCGCTAATACCACTGAGGCTCAGTGCAGCTCCACCTAGCTGCAATCCTATCTCAGATGTTTCAGGAATAATTTTACTAGCTCCTAGATCTCTATAAACCTCCACATTACTCAGATCTGGTAAGCGTATTACAATATTTACATGCGGAAAATTTGCAGCAACTAAGGAAACAACTTTTTTTATAGTAACTTCATTCTTTATTGAAATAACGAGAGCTTGAGCTCTTTCTATTCCTACTGATTTTAAAATTTCACATCTTGTAGCATCTCCAAGATATATAGGAAAACTATCACTTTTTCCTTCTTTGACTATTTTT
The DNA here is from genome assembly GCF_964263235.1 of Wolbachia endosymbiont (group B) of Limnophora tigrina. Lineage (NCBI taxonomy): Bacteria > Pseudomonadati > Pseudomonadota > Alphaproteobacteria > Rickettsiales > Anaplasmataceae > Wolbachia > Wolbachia endosymbiont (group B) of Limnophora tigrina. The sequence goes on from NZ_OZ181655.1 coordinate 58,327, forward strand.
GATTGAATATCTACAACAACGTAACTTAAATGCTCTGCAGTAAGCATTTTTGTTACCATATATCCCACTCTACCAAATCCAGCAACTATTACATGGTTATAAAGATCTTGTGTATCTGTTTCAACAGCTTCATCATCTAATATTGTTTTCTCAGTGCTAAATGAGTTTGCTATCCAGTCTCCAAGCCCCGATAAAAGAGGAGTGAAAGCCATGGTTACTGTAGTTACCATCATAAGTACTTGAGCGATTTCACTTGGTAGCACATTTAGCTCATCTGCTAAGCGAAATAAAATAAACGCAAATTCACCGCCTTGTGAAAGCAGTAACCCAGCTTGTATAGCAGGTGCACTCTTAAACCCAAAAAATCTACACAATATATATATGATAGATGTTTTTAAAACGATAAGGATAATCGATAATAAAGTAATTAGTGGTAACTTATTGAGTAAAAGTTCGGTATTGATAGACATACCAACAGTCATGAAAAATAAGCCAAGAAACAAATCTTTAAATGGCAATACTGCGTGTTCTACTGAGTGTCTGTATTCTGTTTCTGCAACTAACAATCCAGCGACAAATGCACCTAATGCTAGCGATAGATGAAATTGTTCAGTAATAAATGCTGCTCCTAATACTATTAAAAGCGTTGTTGATATAAAGACCTCATTACTTTCCATTTTAGCAATAACCGAAAATAAAGGTCTAAGCAATAATCTACCAGTTATAAATATCAGCACTAATGCAATAGCTGCTTGCACCAATGAACCTGCCAATGAGCTTATCAGGCTGTGCTCAGAATTGCCAGCAAGTAAAGGTACCAATACTATTAATGGTACCACTGCAAAATCTTGCATTAATAGTACTGCTATTGACAACCTACCAACCTGACTTGCTTGAGAACCTTTTTCTTGCAGAACCTGCAACACTATTGCTGTTGAGGATAGCGCAAGCCCACCACCAATAACTGTTGCTATACTCGTATTCACTCCGAAAGCAAGAGCGATGCACCATATTGCTACCATGGTAACTATAACTTGAAGAGAACCGAACCCAAATACATGAATACGCATAGCGATCAGGCGTTCAAATGTCAATTCAAGGCCTATAATGAATAATAGGAAAACTACACCAAATTCTGCAAGATTATCCATTGCTTCAGCTGAGTGTATCAGATTAAATCCATGAGAACCAATAACTGCACCTGCAACGAAGTAACCGAGCACTGGACTAATATTCATTTTCCAGAACGCTATGACTATAAACACAGCAGCAGAAAGTAAAATTATAATATCAAACAAATGCTGAGAGCTACTGTGCATGATATTTAACCTGTAGAATTAGACCATTTAATTGAGCAGCCAATACTTGATTTTTGGTCAATCGGAGAATTACCAGTTTCTGCAATGAATTTCATAGCTTGAAATAAGTCACTACTTCCTACTTCATAGTTTTGAACCTTTTCTTTTTTTGTGTCATTAAAACGTCCACGATAGCAAAGGTTTAAATTGGAATTAAAGCCAAAAAAGTCAGGAGTGCAAACAGCCCCGTATTCTTTAGCTATTTTCTGTGTACTATCAATTAAATATGGAAATGTAAACTTATTTTCCTTGGCAAAATTAATCATATTTTCAAAGGAATCTTCTGGATATTCATTTACATCATTTGACATTATTGCAACGGTGTTTACCTGATAATCTTTTTTCAATTGATCAACATCGCTTACCAGATTGCTAATAATTGACTGAACGTAAGGACAGTGATTGCATATAAACATTACAATAAGACCGTTTTTTCCACAACAGTCACTTAATGTATAGTATTTATTATCTACCCCCAAAAGATTAAAATCTTTTGCAGTAAAACTAAAATCGACTTTAGGAGTATTCAGAGCAACCATAGACTATTATTATACCGTATGTAATTTACGGTCTTATTATTTAAATGTCAAACGGTTTCTATGTATACTGTTTGCATATTCTTTTTTAGTATTATAAAACTTATGTTCATAACTTTCGAAGGAATAGACGGCTCTGGTAAAACAACACAATCTAAGCTACTTGCAAATCATTTTAAGCAAATTCACGGCGAAAATAATGTAGTGTCAACTCGAGAACCAGGTGGCACTGATTTTGCAGAAAAGATAAGAGGAGTGTTGTTAACAAATAATATTGATCCTATTTCTGAACTCTTGCTACTTATCTCGATTAGGCACGAACATATGAAAAAATTAATATTACCAGCTCTTGCAGAAGGGAAAATAGTGATTTGTGATCGGTTTATTGATTCAACCATTGCATACCAAGGATATGGGTTTGGAGTTGATTTAAAACTAATAGAAGATTTGCACAGGTTGGCTGGAGTTAGATATCCAGATATTACATTTATTCTAGATATTGATGTTAAAGTTGGGTTAAGTAGAGCGAAAGACAAGAATAAATATGAAGAAATGGATGTTAATTTTTATAATAAAGTTGGAAAAGGGTTTAAAGAAATCGCCATAAAAGAGCCCGGTAGGTGCCATGTCATCACTGAAATTGAAACAAAAAATGATAATCAAGTGTATAGTGAAATTATTAGATTTCTTGCATAACCCAAACTAAAAGGCAATTATTTTTGGCATTTTTTGTAACGCTGTGATCAGCTGATAATTGTGATTTAAGTACGTCACACTCCGTTCCTGTCGTCCCATTCTTCTGTTATCCGAGTAGTTTGACTACTTGGATCTAGAAAAAAGGATGATGTCATCCGAGTAGCCCCTTTCTTGTCATCCCAGTACCCTCCTCTCCCTGTCATCCCAGTGCTTGACACTGGGATCCAGCCTTTGTTATACAACTGCCTAATGTGCTCATTTGCGGTTGAATTTTCTGGATCCCAGTGTCGGAGCACTGGGATGACAACAAAAGGGCACTGGAATGACAAGCGTAGGCAAACACCAAGTCTACCACGTCATACCGCGATTCATTCGCGGTATCTCTAGATCCCGCTAACAAGTAGCGGGATGACGGTTGTCGTTTAGCTACAAACATTTAAGAAATTTACCAAACGAAAAAAAGGCAAAAGAAGCCCTGGTCATTATCTATTTTCAGTATTTGGCGTTTTTTAAGTCTTAAACACTGCAATTTAGCTGCTTTTAAATGCAACTCACCTTAGTTTAAATGTTTAAGAAATTTACTAAGCAGAAAAAAAGGCAAAAGAAATCCCGTGTTAGCTAGTTGTCACTCTCTAATCCTGCAAATTGGCGTACTATACTGTCTTAAACGACTTATAAGCGCGTTTCAGCTTATATAGGTAAAAACCTAGAAATATTGTGAAGACATAAGATGCACATAGTGCAAAAAATTAAAAATAAGACGCCAACTACGTTGTTTTCTTGCTGTTTAATCTGCACAGATGAAGATAACTGAATACCTTCAGTTTCATGATAAGGGAGGTGGCGGAGTTTGTCAAGGAATTTTAGCTCCGTTTCTGTGAGTCAGATAGCTACCTGATGACGCCATTGCTGCAACTAAAAACTTTCATTTAGCAGTTAAACAAGGCCAAATTTAATAGAGAGAAGATTTTTTTATTTTCTCATTCTTCTCATTTTCCTCTCTAACAATTTTTTTTCCGCTTAATATGTCCTTTATTTCATCTCCTGTTAAAGTTTCAAACTCCAGTAGATTTTCGGCAATGAGATCTAAGCCTTTCTTATGCTTGGTCAAAATGTCTTTCGCTTTTTCATAGCAAGAAGACACAACTTTCTTCACTTCTTCATCTATAAGTTTTAACGTATCTTCAGAAATTATCTCAGAACCATGCATAGTTTGTTCGCGATTGTGATAGATTGGACCTATTTTGTCGCTCATTCCCCATTTTGTTACCATAGAACGTGATAAATCTGATGCTAGTTTTATATCTGAAGATGCGCCGCTTGTGACTTTATCATAGCCAAAAATTAGCTCTTCTGCCACACGTCCACCCATTGCAACAGTTATATCTGCTAGCATCTTTTCTCTTGTGAGGGACACTCTATCTGTTTCTGGTAGTCTCATAACTAAACCGAGTGCCCTACCGCGTGGAATAATTGTTGCCTTGTGTATAGGATCAGAAGCAGGCATATTAACAGCAATCACCGCATGACCAGCTTCATGGTATGCAGTCAGTCTCTTTTCCTCTTCTGTCATAATGAGAGATCGCCTTTCTACGCCCATCATCACTTTATCACGCGCATATTCGAAATCATCCATGGTAACAATCTTCTTGTTTCTTCTTGCAGCAATAAGCGCAGATTCGTTCACTAAATTTGCTAAATCAGCCCCTGAAAAACCAGGTGTTCCTCTTGCAACTGTTTTCACATTTACATCAGGGGCAATTGATATTTTCTTTATATGCGTATTTAATATTTTCTCGCGCCCATTTATATCGGGTAAAGAAATAGTAATCTGCCGGTCAAAACGACCAGGCCTAAGCAGTGCTGGATCTAAGACATCCGGACGGTTAGTCGCAGCAATTATTATTACGCCCTCATTAGACTCAAAGCCATCCATCTCAACTAATAACTGATTTAATGTTTGTTCTCTTTCGTCATTGCCACCACCAAGACCGATGCCACGATGTCTACCCACCGCATCTATCTCATCTATAAAAATTATACAAGGAGCATTTTTCTTGCCTTGATCAAACATATCACGAACACGGCTCGCACCAACACCAACAAACATCTCAACAAAATCAGATCCAGAAATGCTAAAGAATGGCACATTAGCTTCTCCTGCAATTGCACGAGCAAGTAAAGTTTTACCAGTTCCAGGAGAGCCAATTAAAAGGCACCCTTTTGGTATTTTTCCACCTAATATTTGAAATTTTTGCCTTTGTTTAAGGAAATCAACGATTTCTACTAGCTCTTCTTTTGCTTCATCAATTCCGGCAACATCATCAAATGTTACTTTTTTCCCACTAGTCATGAGTCTAGCCCTTGACTTGCCAAAGCTTATAGTTCTGTTGCCCCCCGCTTGTGTTTGTTTAAGAAAGAATAGCAAAAAGCCAATAAAGATAAATGTTGGAACCCATGAGATAAGTAATCCACCAATTACGTTCATGGCAGAATCTCCAGTTGAAAAGGAGAATCTCACTTTTCTATCATGTAAATTTTTTATTAGGTCGCTATATATAACACCGCTTGAGTTGAAACTTGAACCATCCCTAAACTTGCCCTCAATGCTCTGGTTTTTTATGACAATATTTTCTACATCATTGTCTTCTAGTCTAGTTAAAAATTCCGAAAAAGGTATGGTTGTTTTACTTCTACCTACATTTCCGCTGAACTGAATATAAGCAACTGAAATAAGAACAATAATCACTAACCAGATCAATAAGCCTTCTAAAAATTTTTTCATTTCTACTTCTAACTAAACACTAATCAAGCTTACCAGATTTTGTTTTATTATGCTATTAGTAATGCATTGAACCTTATCATCATTGGTATCTTTCCCGTTATAATTTACATCAGGATAAGCAATCACCTTTCCATCTTTTTGTACTGTAGGCAAAGAATAGAAAACTTCAGGGTAGCAGTTGTAATCCTTCAGAAATTCAGGAACTTTTTGTGTTTTTTTTAATGGAGCGATGATAACTGAACACTCTTGATTTCCGAGTATTGTGCAGCTAAATCTGTTATCCCATTGAGTAGGTTCATTTAAAGGTAGGTTTACGGTAATTTCTTGTATCTTTGACGATTCTCTAATTATTAAGATATTTTCTCCATATTTTCTTATTTTGCACCCAGAAAGTGTACAGTTAACATTACTATCCTTTTGCAATATTTTATTAAATATCGCAATAAGGCTATTGTACCTTGGTTTATAATGTTTACTGGCAATTGCCATTATAGAGTAAAGAAGAAGCCTCAAGGCTATTTCCTCTGGCAATTGATAAAATTCACTTAGTTTAATTTCAATATAACCAAGATCATGAACATTAACACAGTCATTAAATGCAAGGCGTGTGTAGTGCATCAACGCTTTTGCAGCTCTTTTCATATGAAGGGCTGTGAGGCATATTCGCTCTGTTAAAATCTCTTGATTGTCACTTGCTTTAAGTAAGCTACGGTATAAAGTTCGCCTGTATTTTAAGTTATAGTTGCTTCTATCTTCGATCCATTTTAACCGGTGAAGCTTAGCGTACTTTTCTATTTCACTACGACTAAAATTTAACAATGGCCTAAATATATAAATACCATTTAAGAAAGATTTGTAATCCATTGATGATAATCCATCTACGCCACTACCTCGCTCCAATCTTAATAAGAACGTTTCTGCTTGATCATCTTTGTGATGAGCAACGAGCAAACATTTAACATTATTGTTTTCACACCACTCTGCTAGTAACTTATATCGTGCTTTTCGTGCCTGTAATTGAATATTACCTTTAATATTTTGCTTCTCCCAATTTAATATGAACGATTCCTTTGCTCCAAGTTCTTTTGCATAACTTATAACAAAATCAGCTTCTTTTTGAGACTCTGAACGTAACCCATGATTTACTGTTAATGCTATAGGAAGTGAAAGCTTGTTTTTTTTTGCCCAGTTAGTCATTAAGTGCAGTAAGACTATACTATCTACACCACCTGATACTGCAACTGCGATTTGGTTGTAGAAAGCAAAGCTATTAGCTATATTTTGAAATAATAACTCTAATTTCATTATGTTTCTTGATGGTAAGATAGTCTCTACGTCATACAGCGACTTATTTGCGGTATATATAGATCCCGCTAACAAGCAGCGGAATTGCTCTCTTTTGTCATCCCAGTGCTTGACACTGGGATCCAGGTTTTAATGCAAGAAACTATTTCTTTATTCCAGAAAATGAAAATTCCACTCTACGATTTTTAGCATGCTCTTTTTCATATTTAGAATTTCTAGAATCATCTTTTACATTAACTAAAGGCTCAGTTTCACCTTTAGAAGCAGTTTTTATTCTATTTTCTAGGTAGGGTGTACAACTAACCATAAATTTTTTAGCTGCATCTGCCCTTCTAGCGCCTAGCGCAAGATTATATTCATGAGAACCACGATTGTCAGCATGACCAGTTACAGTAACCTTCGCGTCAGGGTTATCTTGTAACACTTCCATTACATCAAGTAATGTATCTGCACCTACTTCGGTAACATTAGATTCATCATAACCAAAGAAAACTCTCTTATCACCTATCTGCTTAACAACAGAGTTCATTTTATTTGTTGTATTTGCTCCTTTTTTTGGACAAGAACTTACACCAGTAAGCAGTAAACAAAAACAGCACATTATAACCAGTCTACTCCACATTACTAAACCTCCATAAATTTTAAAATAGTGCGTAACTTTAATTTTAGCACCTAATATCTCCCCATATTGTAATATAGTCAAGAGAAATAAAATACTAAATACTTTTTCTACAACCTTACAATTAATTTTCTTATAATATGCTGGACTCTGAGTAGAAAAATCCAATAAAGGAATAAAAAGTACAATTTTTTATTGTACTTTAAGCAAATATACTTTTAACTTTATTATTAATCTATTACGATATTAAACAGATGTTTTCTAAAACAATGAACAAATTATGAAATCTTATAAGTTTTTAGAGGAAGTATTATATAGGGTAAAGAATATCGAAAATACGCTAAAAGTACTAAACCAAAGCCAATTAAATGTAGAGGACAAAGTTGAACAAATGAGTCTTCTAGAAGAAATCAGACATGAAATTATCTCTCATGACGCAATAAAGGAATCATTAGCAGATGCTCTTGGTAACAAAAAAAGTGCAAATATTCAGCAGCTAAAGTTAATAGAGAGAATACATAAAAGCAACAGTGCTGTTCCTATTGATTTAGTAAAGTCTTTATCCAAAGCTAAGGTTGAATGCCAAAATTTATGGAAACTATCTCATTCTGAAACCAGTAACTTAGAAAAACTAAAAGAACGTTTTACTGATTTAATCACACTCATTCGCGAAGTAGCTTCTATAAAATCGCAGCAATTAAAATGCTCAAAATACGATTCATTGCTTGCTGACTATGATTCTGATATCACAGAAAAGAATATAAAGGAAATATTTCCCAAGGTAGGCAAATTTTTTAGCGAAAATGTGGATGAAATAATTGAAAAGAAGAAAAAGGATAAGGTTACTAATATACAAAGAGTTGCTACTCAGAAGCAGATTGAACTTGGCTCATTATGTTTACAGCAAATGGGTATTGCACTAAATGAGATTCGTACTTCTTATTACTACCCTATAGATTATGATGAATCTGATTTTTGTTATGGTTTATTTTCACTTTTACGGCATAGTGGTTATGCAATTTATCAAAAATGTTTAGCGCAAAATTCTATAAGTAGCTCAATTACGAGACATGTTATGTATGAAACTCAAGGGTTATTCATGGAAAGGATGATTGGAACATCCAGAGAATTTATTGAGTTTATTCAACCACACATAAAAGAGAAATTTGCTATAAAAGGCAAAACTAATAGCAGTGTTGAAAATTTGCACTTGGTTTTCAATGAAATAAACCTTTCCTCTTCTTTAAAGAACGCAGATGAATTTAGTCTGTTAGCTCATATTATGTTGAGAACTAGGTTAGAACAGGATATAATAAATGGTACACTGGAAGTTAAGGATCTGCACGATGCGTGGCTGGAAGGTATGAAGCACTATAAAATTCCAGTAAAAGCTAAAAATGAGCTGGACACTTATTTTCAAGATGAATATTGGGCAAGCGGTGTTATGGGTTACTTTCCTATAAAAATTATTGCTTTAATTGCTGCTGTGCAGATTTTCTCTTTCGTTAAAAAGAATCATTACGAATCATTAAGTGCTATAATAAAAGGAGATTTTAGTTTACTTATCAGTTGGTTATCTCAAAATATATACAGTGCAAAGTGTGGCCTGGAACTGCTAAAAAAAGTAACAGGCAAGGGTTTAGACGTTGAGTGTGTTACTTACTACCTATCTGAAAAGTATAATTTGTCTCAATAAATGATTTTCTTGGGTTGTATATGAGTTTTGTTCGAAAATTGACCGGAAAGTTTTATAGCCTTTTTACTTTCAAAGGTTTGTTTGCTAGCGATATTGCCATAGACCTTGGTACTGCAAACACTTTAGTTTATCAGAAAAATCAGGGAATCGTGCTTGATGAGCCTTCAGTTGTAGCAAGAGTAAAAGAAAAAGGAAGCTACGTTCCTTACGCTTTTGGTAAAAAAGCTAAAATGATGCTTGGAAAAACGCCTGGAGAAATAGAGGCGATAAGGCCCTTAAAGGATGGAGTTATTGCCGATTTTAAAAGTGCGGAAGAAATGCTAAAATATTTCATACGCAGTGCAAACACAAAATTCACTGTTAATAAACCTAATATTATCATATGCGTTCCATCTGGATCCACGCCAGTTGAAAGGCGTGCTATACAAGATGCAGCAGAAAGTGCTGGTGCAAATGAAGTATTTTTGATTGAAGAACCAATGGCTGCAGCAATCGGAGCTGGGCTCCCAGTTACTGAACCTGAGGGTTCTATGATCGTTGATATAGGAGGCGGTACAACTGAAGTTGCAATTATTTCTTTAGGCGGAATTGTTTATTCACGTTCTGCCAGAGTAGGTGGCGATATTATGGATGAAGCAATAAAATCGTATATTCGTGAAAATCATAAGTTATTAATCGGTGAAACAACTGCTGAAAAAATTAAGAAAAACGTAGGTTCAGCAAGTCTGCCAGGTGAAAATAACAAAGAGGGAATGATAATTAAAGGCAGGGATTTAGTGAGTGGCATGCCAAAAGAAATGCTTTTATCAGAATATCAAGTTGCAGAGAGTTTAATAGAGCCTGTACATCAGATAATTTCTGCTATTAGGACTGCACTGGAGAGCACTCCACCTGAACTTTCTTCTGATATAGTCGATAGAGGAATAATTTTATCCGGTGGTGGTGGATTATTGCGTAACTTGGGCAAAGTTATCAGTGAAACAACAAAATTACCAGTTCGTGTTGCAGATGACCCACTTTGTTGTGTTGCCTTGGGTAGTGGAAAAGTGCTTGAAAACATGGATTATTTTGGCCATGTTTTATTCAAGCAAGATTAAATTGTTTTTGAAGGTAGTTTATCGAATTGTTTTGATGGAATTATGTAATATAAATGAGATCCCAGTGTCATGCACCAAGTAATTTGAAGGCAATTGCTAGCAGAAAAGGGTGTCATCCCAGTGCCTAGACACTGGATACTTGACTATAAATAAGTATGCTGTTTCGATGAAATTGTGTAATAGAAACTAGATTCCAGTGCTTGACACCAAGTTTGTGTTTATAAATTATATGCTAAAAGAATTTGAAATTGAACCTTTATTAAAAGATAAAGCTCCGCACCAAACCAAGGCTATTGTTGCAATGTCCGGGGGAGTTGATAGCTCGGTTGCTGCAGCACTGCTACATAACCTTGGGTACCAGGTGATAGGTGTGACTCTTCAACTCTATGGCACCGATGGTAATGCTAACGCAAAAAAAGGTGCATGTTGTGCTGGACAGGATATTTACGATGCTAAGCGTGTAGCTGAAAGTGTTGGCTTTCCTCACTATATTTTAAACTATGAGGAAATATTCAAAAAGGAAGTAATAGAGGATTTTGCGAGTACCTATATGCGTGGGGAAACTCCCATACCATGCGTGAGATGTAACCAAACGGTAAAATTTCGTGATCTATTGCAAGTTACAAAAAATCTTGATGCGGATGTGCTTGTAACAGGACATTACGTGAGAAGATTAGAAAAAAATGGTGAGGTAAAGTTGTGCAGAAGCATTGATAAAAGTAAAGATCAAAGCTATTTTCTATTTGCTACAACAAAGGAGCAGTTGAAACTTTTGCGATTTCCACTCGGTGGGTTCTATAAAAGTGATATAAGAAAATTAGCAAAGTATCTTAGTTTGCAAGTTTCTGAAAAACCAGACAGCCAAGACATATGTTTCGTTTCTGAAAGCTATAGCAAAACAATAGCTAAACTAGCTCCACAATCTGTACAGAAAGGTAAAATAGTGGATGTTAATGGAAAAGTGCTAGGCGAGCACAGTGGCATAGTAAATTTTACAGTAGGGCAGAGAAAGGGCTTGGGTATCGCACACAGCGAACCTCTTTATGTGATAAAAATTAATACAGAAAATAATGAGGTTATAGTAGGTCCGATCAACGCATTAATGCAAAAAAAAATATTGATCAAGGAGTTAAATTGGTTAGAACAACCAAAGGAAGGTATGGAAGTAACTGTGAAGCTGAGATCATCACATGCGGGAAGTTTAGCAACAATACATTCAACTGACGAAAAAAATAAAGCCTGTGTCATTTTAAACGACGATTACTTTGGCATCAGTCCTGGTCAAGCTTGTGTGGCATATAAAGGTGAACAAGTTATCGGTGGAGGGTGGATATGTTCTTAACTAAAAGCTTTAATGCAGAGTGCAAACGTACAATAATATTTATTGCTATTTTACCCTGTATCACTTATACTATAAAGTAGGATATTATAGGTTTTGCAATGGTAAAAGAAATTGAAGAGCTGATAAAAATTGTTGGTAAGGGCAATTTACTAGAGGCTGCATTTATTTATTTGGGCAGTTTTCAACATGCTGACTTAGATCGTAGTATGGACCGCAGAAATCACATAGGTCTTTCTGCATTCATACAGAAGCAAGATGAACAATTAGATTACTATTTTAACTTAAAATTTAGTCTACAAGGGCTGTTTTTAATTTATGCTCAAGCTTATAAGATACTTAGTGAAAATAATGAACTAAGTACTGAGGATGTTATTAATCGAATATATAAAGTTGTTGAAGAGTCTGGACTAAATCAAGATATAAATGAAGTAGTAGATGGAAGAAAATTAGATTTACTTAACATCTTAGCAAATCCAAAGAGAGAACCAATATTTAAAACAGAAGAAGATTTTGAAAATAAGGTACTTATTGATGTTAGAAAGTTATTAAGTGAAGAAAATATATTAACCAAATATGACAGAGAATTTGCATTAAATAAGTACATTATCAACAGATATTATTCCACCCACAATATAAAAGTAGATAAGGATGTAGCATTGTTGCTTTCCATAGGTAGTCACTATAAAGAACTCTCACCATCTAATAAAATAGTAAAAAGAGAAATATTAGAGCTAGTTGAGAGTCCGTTAATATCATTCTTAGCTAAAATGCTAGAGTGTATCGATTTACCAAATGAGAATGGACCTACTCAATATACGCTGAACCGTGAAAAGATAGGTGGAGTAAACAGAATATTTAATATATTGGCAAATCAGAATAATCAAGATTTTTTAACCTTTAAAAGCATTGGGCCGATCTTGAAGCAATTGCTAAAAAAGCAAGATAGTGATGAATTTGAACAATTAGTAACAAACCCTAAAAATATACACTACTCAGTACCACAAAAAGAAAATGAATGTAAGCCAAGTTTCATTATTAGCAAGAAAAATCATAAAAATACATTCTATAAACTAGCTTTAGGCATGTTTATATTGTCTGTTGGATTATATGTTGCTGACTATTTTCTTATGGAACAAAGGTTATTCAACTCAATAACAAATATCTTGCCACAAAACAATCTCATCAATTTTATAGTTGCTACAGTACTGACTATCGTAATAGTATATGCTTTATTTCAACTATTGAAATCACCACAGGAACCACCGCTTTCAACAGTCGATGATGTGCAGAATAAAAAATTAGAACCGCTCCATGCAAAACAAGCTTAGAACTACATAAATGTAGCAACTTAAAAGTACATATTGTATAATGCTTATTCTTAAGTTAAGAAGGTAATTTATGGATTTAAGTAAAATAACAGCGGTACCAAATGCGGTGAATGTGGTAATTGAAATAAGTGCAAATGCTGAGCCTGTAAAGTATGAATTTAATAAAGAGCTTGGGTTGTTACAAGTTGACAGATTTTTATCTACCTCAATGACTTATCCTTGCAATTATGGGTTTATACCAAATACCTGCGCAGGTGATGGTGATCCTGTGGATGTTTTGGTGCTAACTCAATTTCCCTTAGCATCTAGTGTTTTAATATCGGTGCGTCCGATAGGCGCATTACTCACTAAAGATGAAAAAGGAGAAGATGAGAAAATATTAGCTGTGCCTGTTTCCAGTGTTGATAGCTATTATGACAATATAAAGGACTATTCTGACTTATCTAAAAACCTACTAGATAAAATTGCTCATTTCTTTTCTCATTATAAAGATCTAGAAAAGGGAAAAACGGTAACAGTTGGAGAATGGGTCGGTGTAGAAGAAGCAAAGAAAATCATTGAAAAAAGCAGAAATTAGTTTTTATTGATTTATAGCTAAAGTGGCTTAGGTTTGCCTACAATTTGAAAAACAACAAATTCGTCATTCCGCTACTTGTTAGCGGAATCTATGCTGAGATACCGCGCACAACTGTACGAACATTCATTCTTGAAGGTAAACTGCACAGCAAATGGTGTCATGCAAGTAGCTGACACTGGCTTGCCGTAATCTCATCAAGAACGTTGTGTTTTAACATAAGATCAGCCACTTTTATGCTTACCAACTTAGTGCCCAATCAAAATTCCTGGATCCCAGTGTCTGGGCACTGGGATGACATTCTTCTGGTAGGCTCAAATTGTAATGTTCGTACAGTTGTGGAATGAATCGCGGTATGACGTAGGGAGACCTTTCTTGGGTTAGCTATAGATTTTTGTACCACAGATCTAAAAATTACAGTTGTTCGGAAAAATGTTGCTGTTAAAAGCATTAGACAGGCGGTAGAGGTCTTGGTATTATATAATCTTTAGGTTCTAAATTTGGAAGGGTGGCCGAGCGGCTGAAGGCGGCGGTTTGCTAAACCGTTATACGACCCAAAAGTCGTATCGAGGGTTCGAATCCCTCTCCTTCCGTATACTGTTTTAGCACGGTCTGAATTCGCTATATTGGCATGTTTTTAGCCTGTTTACCTGATCTTGTTGCAATAGTTTTTATTTCCGTCTTTAGCTATTAAAAAGTTGGCTAGCGTTGACTCAGTATTTATTATAGAATTAGTTATTAACCTTACTTATATGCATAAAATACTAATTTTGCTGTTGATAGTGTTGCCACTTAGGTTGCTTGCAACCGAGATTGAAATTGTTGCAGATGTAAATGGTGAGCCAATTTCAAATTTAGATATCGAAAAACGCATCAACTTTATAAATTCATTGTTTGGCACTCAAAGTGTTAATCAAAAAGAAGCAAAACCTCAAATTCTTAGGGAGCTAATAGACGAAATTATCATTATCAATGAAGCGCAGAGGCTGAATATAAAATTGAGCAACGAGGAGTTAGATAATGCTATCATATTATTTTTAACCCAAAGTTTTAAACTTAAGGCTAATGAAGTTGATCAATACATAAAAAAGCATAATATAGATCTTAGTATTTTAAGAAAACAAATAAAATGTCAGTTACTATGGAGCAAAATTATTGAAGTAAGAATTGTGCCATTTATTAATATAAGCGATAAAGAAGTGAATGATGTAAAAAGGCAAACAGAAAAGCCAGATTATCTTATCACGTTCCAAGAGTTTATAATTCCTGATCAAAAAGACAAGGATGTTTATGGCATAGCTAAAGATTTAGTAAAAAAATTACGTAATAGTAATAACCCGGAATCTCCAATAAAGATGCGTAAAGCAACAGTTAATTTAAGTCAGCTCAAAGATAAACTTAAGAGCGTTTTAGAAAGACTAGAAACCGGCGATATAGCAGGTCCATTCAGTTTCAGTGAAGGTTACTCTATTATAAAAGTCATAGACAAGGTACAACTTAATTATGCACTGCTGGAAAGCACTTTAAAATTAAAACAGATTGTGGTTGAGGGTTCAGAAAGTTTATTGGATAATTTTAAAGAGCAAAAGGTCAATTGTTTAAATTTTGACAAATTAGCAGATGATTTTAAGTTGCCAAACGCAAAAGAGTTTGAAATAAAAATGCGAGATTTAAATCCTGATTTACAGATTTTATTTAGTAAAACAAGTGTGAATGAAATAGTAGAATTAAGAGAAAATGGCACTGCAAAGTTAATGATGTTGTGTGATATCAAGAGTAATGCAGCGGATATAGAAGCAATTAAACAGCAGATGTACCAACAAAAGATTATGATACAAAGCAACTTGTTATTAGATGATATGCGTAAAAATTCAGCTGTCAGTTATCGGTATAGTTGAAGTCAGAGAGTGTCCTTGTCTCTGTCTTTGTGTACGAAAATTACTTTGTTCTATAAAATTTCAAAAAATTTGAACAAATATAGTTAAAATAGCACATGAAGAATATAATGCTAATTGGTGGTGGAGTTGGAAATGCAGTATTATTTTCGATAGGGAAGGTGTGTCTTAAAAATAATAATAAGGTTTTGTATTTTGCTGGCTATAAGAAATTAAGTGATGTATTTAAACGAGCACTGATAGAGCGTGCATCAAATGCAGTAGTTTGGGCATGTGAAGAAGGATTGATAGAAACAAGCAGAGATCAAGATAAATCCTTTCATGGTAATATAGTTGATGCAATAGTCTCTTATCAACAAGGAAGATTAGGTATTAATTTAAACACTATAGATAAAATTATCACTATTGGTTCTGATAAAATGATGAAAGCTGTGAATGAAGCTAGAAAAACAATTTTAAAGCCATATCTGAAGTCAAGTCACATAGCAATATCGTCAGTTAATTCTCCTATGCAGTGTATGATGAAAGAAATCTGCGCTCAGTGTGTTCAGCAACATATAAATACGGAAACAGGAGAAAGGAGTTTTGTTTATAGTTGCAGTAATCAAGACCAGGATATGGAATTTATTGACTTTGATTTTTTAAGTGAGCGCTTAAAGCAAAATAGTTTACAAGAAAAACTCACTGCGAAATGGATAGATCATGTTCAAAGATATTAAACAGCACAAAAAGGAAATAAGAGAGCAATATAGAGCTATAAGAAAAGATATTGATGAAAGTTATTCCAGTTATGCGGCAAGTTCCCTTATTAATCTCTTTAATCAGAACTTAAGTTACGTTAAAGGCAAAACAATTGTGGCTTACATTCCAATGGATGGGGAAATAAATGTTGTCCCTTTGATGTGTCGTTTGCTCTATTTAGGTTATAAAGTAGCAATTCCTGATAAAAATCAGTTGCTAAGATTTGAGGGATGGAACGAAACAAATGAAGATGTAGTTCCCGACACAATCATTACTCCTGTTATTGCTTTTGATGATCATTTTAATAGATTAGGTTTTGGCGGTGGTTGGTATGATACAATGATAAAAAAATTACGGCCGCTTGGAAAAATATTTATAGGTGTAGCTTATGAGAAACAATATTGTAAAAATTTACCTGTAGAAAAACATGATCAAAAATTGGATATTATAATCACTGAAATGTGTGTTAGGTGTAGAAGTGGATTGCTCAAAAAAGTGGATGAAAAGGAGTAGCGTAACCCCACTTTCTGAGGGAGTGTTAAATAAACTGTGTCAAACCGAAAAAAAAGTAATAAATTGATATAAAAAAATGGAGGTTTGACAATGAGTCAGAAAGTAGTAAACAGAACTACCGGTTTGGTAGATTATAAAGAATTAGAAACAAATATCCTGTCGTCTATACGAGAAGGAAGACCGTTGACAGGAAGAGATGGAGCATTAACACCGTTTATAAAAAAGTTGCTGGAGGTAAGCCTGGAAGGTGAAATAGAAAACCACTTGTCGGCTGAAAGCGAAGAGAATAATCGAAGAAATGGGAGGAATGCAAAGACTTTACGTACAAGCGCAGGGTCATTTGAGCTTTTGACGCCAAGAGATAGGGAAGGAAGTTTCGAACCACAAATAGTCAAAAAAAGGCAAACAAACTTACATCCAGAGCTTGAAACGAAGATTTTGAGCACATTTGCCAGTGGTATGGGCTATAGAGATATAGTGTCACATGTTGAGGAAATTTATGATCACAAAATATCGGCGGCAGAGATATCAAGTATTACTGACAAATTGCTACCAGTAATCAACGAATGGCGTAGTCGCCCGCTGCAGTCTGTATATCCGATAGTTTTCATGGATGGCATGTTTTTTAAAGTCAAAGAGGACGGGCATTGCGTAAGTAAATGCATGTATAACATATTAGGCATAGATCAAAATGGCAAAAAAGAAGTATTAGGTTTTTATTTGGCTGAAAGTGAAGGAGCTAACTTCTGGTTGGGAGTGCTAAATGACCTCAAAGAAAGAGGAGTAGAAGATATCCTTATTGCCTGCGTTGATGGGCTGAAAAGCTTTCCTGCAGCTATAAACAGTGTCTTTCCTAATGCGGAAGTGCAGATGTGTATAGTGCATCAGATACGCAACTCACTGAAGTATGTGGCCAGTAAAGATGCGAAGAGTTTTTTGAGCGATTTAAAGAAGGTATATCAAGCTTCAAGCAAGGAAATTACCGAGAATTATCTGTTGGAATTGGATGAAAAATGGGGCACAAAGTACCCTATGGTTATAAAATCTTGGCAGAATAATTGGGAAAACTTGTCTGGTTATTTTAAGTATTCTGGTCCAGTTAGGAGGATAATCTACACCACCAATCCCATAGAGGGGCTACATAGGCAAATTAGGAAATTCACTAAGACCAAAGGCTCATTTACCAGCATAAATGCCTTGTATAAGCAGGTATATTGTGCTATAAAGAAGGCAGAGGAAAAGTGGACGATGCCTGTACATGATTGGGCATTAACTATCTCTCAACTTGATGTTTTCTTTCCTGGCAGATTGAAAATTGAGTTGAACTAAAAATGCGGTTTGACACAGTTTATTTAACACTCCCCTTTCTGATAGTAATTTTTGCGTCAAAACGCTCCTCAAATGCATCAACACGGTCCTGTGATTCCTTTTCCACTCACTCGTTTAGAACTTGGATCATCTAATTGAGGAACTGGTGGCTTCATTTGGTTAACTTTATCATTAACCATTTTTTCTACCTCCTCTATTTTACCGTCACCAATTGCCATAATTGCAGGTTGAAATTTCTCCATAAGACTTTTAAATTCTGTCATATCTTCTTCATGAGTACTGAGACCCTTGCTTATAAGTCTGCTAATATCATCTTCTGAAAAATCCTTAGTAACCCCTTCCTTTACTAACTCCTTTATAGCCGATCGTTGCTCTTCATTTTGAAGCATTTCTAATATTTTTCTCCTATTACCAAGAGCTTTTTCAACGTCAATGTCTTCGTTGTTTTTAAGACCAATATTTGCAATAGTTTCAAGCACGTTTGTTTTTAATCTACTAAAGTTATTCTCTCTTGCTTGAATCGTAGGTAATTTATCTATTAAATCTTTATATGAACTCTTCACTGCTTTTCCTGCATCAATTGCCCCTTCTTTTATTTTTTCCCCTGCCTTTCCTATACCTATTCCTACATAACGCGCTCCAATAGCTACAAGCGCTATTAATGTAGCAAGCACAATAAGCGGAGAAAATGCTACTCCCAATACTATTCCGGTAGAAGCTATTCCAATTTTTTTATTTGCAGATGCTGATTTAAAATAATTGACTAGATTGTCCAGCGGACCTTTATTATTATTTATAACATTACTTATTGCTTGCTGATTAACAGATTTTAACGCCTCTTCTATTATTTTTGAGTCAACGTTTTCAGAGGTTAACCCCTTAAGTGCTTCTTCAATGAGTTTTATAAATAATTCTTTATTTACCTCCTTTTGCAAGCCTTGGTCATTAATTGCTAAACCTAAATCTTTGAGGTTCATCCCTCTAACTTGTTCTGATAGGGCTTCAAACAACTTCCCTTTTTCTTCCTGTGGGGACTGTGCAATGCTTTCTATTATATCTGAAATAGCTTTTCTTAGTTCTGGGTAGTCAGTGTCAAAAAACGTACTGTTTGTAGGTGCCATATTCAACTTCATCAACTATAAATATGCCTAATTATATATACTAATTATTAATTATATTATAATAAATATGAGATAATTAATATAATAACCTCTTTCCAAATATAGAATTTGTATTAAAATATCTAGATTACATGAAATTAAGGTACTTTATGGGTGAAAAAAAATTAAAGGCTGCTGTGGTTTTATCAGGGTGTGGTCACCTTGACGGTGCAGAGGTGAGAGAAGCGGTTTTAAGTTTACTTGTGCTTGATCAGCAGGAAGTGGATGTTAAATGCTTTGCACCTGATATCAATATCACACAAGTTATGAATCATAAAACAAAAGAGGCAACAAAAGAAAAAAGGAATGTACTTGCAGAAGCTGCAAGAATCGCAAGAGGCGAAATATATGACTTAAAAGAAGCCAAAGCTGAAAATTTTGACATGCTAGTTGTACCTGGTGGATACGGGGTTGCAAAAAATTTGTCTGACTTAGCTGAAAGTAAAGACATGGTGACAGTAATGCCTGAATTTGAAAGATTAGTTTCAGAATTTTTTGTTACAAAAAAGCCGATAGGAGCGATATGCATATCTCCAGCCATCATTGTTTCAATTTTAAGTAGCAAGATAGGTAAAGAAGAAAGTAAGGTTAAGGTAACTATAGGAGATGACAGAGAACAGTTGATAGAGAAGCTTGGTGGTGAACACATAAAGTGTGATACAGGATTATCAATAGAAGACGAAGAACATAATGTATTTTCCTGTTCTGCTTATATGCGTAGCGACGAAAGTATATACTCTGTATATCAAGGGATAAAGCATATGATTGACAGCATGGTAAAAAAGATTAACAAAAAAACTAAACAGCCATTCCTCTAAGATGTAGTAATTTAGACTTCCTTACACAATTAACTGTTGAATTTTACATTCCTAGCTGTATTATGGTTATATAGCTAAAGTGCTCTAGGTTTACGACTATTACTTGTTAGCGGCGTGGCGTAGGGCTGCACTAGCTATATATATTTAGCTCTTTTTTTATAAACACAAGGTGTTTTATATGTCAGACCTTTTCTATATTGAAACTACGTGTTGTGTGGATGGTCAGTGTGATATTTATACAGGAGAAGTGAGTTTGAGTGACGTCATGTCAGGCAAGTTCAATCTAAATTCGTGCGACGGGAAAGAAGCTGTGATAGATCTAGACATTATTACATTTGATATTAATATCGCTATCAATGGTCAAAATGGAAAGACAATAAAGAGAGACCTTAAAGGCCTTGAGTTTGTAACTAAAGATGATGGTTCTTGGTATATTAATAAGAATTTTGGTAATGATAAATTTAAAATTATAGTAAAACAATCATAATTTTACATCTCAGGTGTAACATTTAGTATAGGTGCTATTCTATTTATAATGTCCTTTACTATAGGTGCAGCAATTATTCCCCCGGTGTGGTACATCCCTTGAGGCTCATCAATAGCAATTAGCATTATATACCTTGGGTCAAGCATAGTTAGCACTCCTATAAATGATGCTATGTTTGCATCTTTGCTATATTTACCATCTACAACTTTTTCCGCTGATCCAGTCTTTCCCCCTATTGAATATGCCTTTATTTTTGCTCTTCTGCCAGTACCATCTGTTACTACTGCGCGTAATAATTTTCTCATTTCCCTGGAAGTTCTTCTTGAGATAATCTGCTCTCCTATACTTCTTTTATTCAACATCAAGGTTGCGTTGTGAAATATTCCATCGTTGATTAATGCTGCTGCAGTTTGTGCAAGATGTATAGGAGTTATAGCTATGCCATAACCATAAGATGCCGTTATTAAAGTACTTTCACTCCATTTATCCGGGATTATCGGTGTAGATTTTTCTGGTATTTCTATTTTCAAAGGAGAAAATAGCTTCATAGCTTTAAAGTATTCTACTTGTTTTTCAATACCTAATTTAACTGCAATTTTTGCTGCACCAATGTTGGATGATTTCACAAATATATCTCGCACAGTGATTTCCGGAATCTTAAATTCATGAAGATCATAAATTTTATATTTCCCAATAGTGATTGGCTTTGACACGTCATATAAATCATCAATTTTTACAACGTTTGCATCAAGCGCTGCGGCTATTGTAAAGAATTTTAATACCGACCCCATCTCATACACCCCAAGACTGGCGCGATTAAACTTTTGTACGTCTTCTGCCTTATTCTGTAGGTTGGAGTTAAAATCAGGCAGACTGACCATTGAGATGACTTCACTATTTCTCACATTTAAAACAATTCCTACTCCGCCGAGTGCCTGATATCTGCTTACAGCTTTAGTTAGCTCTTCATGCACTATGCTTTGCACTCGTGTATCTAAGGATAGTTGAATACCCTGGTAAGGTGTTATTCCAGCGCGTAATGCTGGAATCCACGTATTTTTTTTCTGGACCCCAGTGTCAGCTACTTGGATAACAGAATGTTGTTTGTTTTTACTTATATATGCCTCAACTCCTGCAATACCGTTGCCATCTATGTCAGTGTAACCAAGCACGTGTGAAAATAAATTACTGTGAGGATATATACGTTTTACATCGTTATAAAAGTTTATTCCTGGCACGCCGGCATTTTTTATTGCTAACAGTTCTTTTGGAGTCAAGTGCCGCTTTACCCAAGCAAATTTCTTTTTTGAAGTAAGTACTCTATATGAATTCTCGTATTCAAGATCATTCAAAATAGAACACAGTTGTGCTGCTATACTTTCCGGATTCTTTACTTTAGTTGAATCTATATATAGTGATGTTGTGGGCACATTTGTTGCTATTACCACTCCATTTCTATCCAAAATATCAGGTTGTTTATGTACTATATTATTTTTTCTAAAATTTTCTGAAGTAGTAAGTTGATCAAATGTTAAAGAGAATATGCGAAAAATAATTATTATATAAAATATAAATAATGGTACTATAAAACATAGTGAGCGGAGCTTATTTTTAAGTAATGCTTGCATATTTACTTGATTTGACAAAAATGGAAATCATCTTAGCTGAGCCACGAGGTTTTTGTGCCGGGGTAAAAAGAGCTGTGGACATATTAGCTATTACTTTAGAAAAATACAAAAACAAGTGCCAAGTTTATGTGCTACATGAAATTGTTCACAATAAATATATAGTAGAGAACTTTAAGAGACAAGGAGTGGTTTTTGTGAACAGTATTGAGGAAATTGAAGATAATGGAGGAATACTGATCTTCAGCGCGCACGGAGTGTCAAAAAATATAGAAGATGAGGCAAGAAGAAAGGGTATTCAAGTGATTGATGCAACATGTCCTTTAGTTAGCAAAGTGCACAAAGAGGCAAAAAGGTATGAAAACAGCGGTAAAGAATTAATTCTCATTGGGCATGAAAATCATCCAGAAGTTAAGGGAATTAGAGGAAGAGTAAATAATCCTATCATTTTAGTGCAAACTGTGCAGGACGTACGCAATTTAAAAGTTACAGATCCAGATAATTTATCTTATGTTACACAAACCACGTTAAGCATCGACGATACCCATGAAATTATTGCTGCCCTGAAGCTCAGGTTTCCAAGCATAACAGGTCCAGATTTAAAGGACATATGCTATGCAACGCAAAACAGACAAAATGCTGTTAAAAAGCTAGCTGAAATTGTAGACATGGTGTTAGTTGTAGGAAGTAAAAATAGCTCAAATTCAAACCGCTTATTAGATCTGTGCACTGCCAGAGGAAAAAGAGCCTACTTGATTGATAATTGCAGCTATGTGAATAAAAGCTGGTTGCAGGGTGTAGAAAAGATAGGAATCACTGCAGGTGCTTCCGCTCCTGACATATTGGTTGATGAATTAATAGACTATCTAAAAGTAAGCATGGATGTAAAAGTTTCAGTTATGCCAGGTGGTATTACTGAAAATGTTCAGTTTAAAATACCGAATCTGGTTTAAAACACAACCTGTCTACTAAGCTTCTCTTGAAATTACTGGGAGCACACAAACCAGCATCTATAGCTAAGACGTCATACCGCCGTGGCGCTAACAAGTAGCGGGATGACGGTTGTTGGTAAGCCTAAGTCAGTTTAGCTATATGCTTTTAATTCCCCCAAAAGGAGAATTAAATATGTGAAGTTCTAGTTGATATGATTTAATGAATGGTTAGTTTAAATTACTAATTTATTTAAGAGATTTTGATAATATTTAACCCACTCGCTTTTCTATTTTCCATATCGCGATGAGCTTGAATTATTTCATCAAATTTATATTTTTTATTGATCCGTACAGTTAAAAGTTTTTTTCTTATCATCTCGAAGATTTCCATTGTGGTAAGCACTAATGTGAATCTATCATGCTTATAATGGTATATTGAGGTTCCAGTTGCAAATAACGAACGTGAACTAAGTAAAGAAAAACTAATAGGAGCGTTACCTGATATCTGCCCATAGGAAACGTATATGCCGAACCTGCCTAAAGATTCAAAAGAAAGCTTGCTTGTAGCGTAACCTATAGGGTCATACACTGCACCCACTCCTCTGTTTTGCGTAATCTCCATAACTTTAGAAACGAAGTCTTTATCATTGTAGTTTATTGCGTATGTGCAGCCACTTTGTAAAGCTATCTTCATTTTTTCATCAGAGCTTACAGAACCTATCACTACACCTTTTTTATCCTTTGCCCATTGGCATATTATTTGTCCTAAACCACCATTAGCCCCATGAACTAGCACGAAAGCACCAGGCCTAACTTTATAAGATTGATTAACTAAATAGTGAGCTGTCATACCTTTAAACAGCACTGCAGCAGCAACTTCATCAGATATGTCATCTGGAATTTTTATCAGATATTTCTGGTGTATAATGCGCTTTTCACAATATGCCCCTGGAGGAGCTGTGCAATATCCAACTCTGTTTCCAACTTTGAATCCATCACTGATTTTTTTACCAAGTTTTTCAATAACCCCAACTGCTTCCACTCCAAGCACTGATGGTAAATTTTTAATTTTGCGTGTACCTTTTCTGTGCTCTAAATCATAACGATTAAAGCCGATAGTTGTATGACGTATTAAGACTTCCTCGCCTTTTGGCTCACCTATATTCTTATCTACAAATTCTAATACTTCTGGTCCCCCAGTTTTTTTTATTTGTATAGCTCTAACCATGATGAATGTAAGATAAAAACTTTAATTATGTTATCTAACAATTAATATTTTGCAAAGTTATTGTTTCCACAATCAATAGACTTCTTGCGTTACTTCCTGTCATTCCAGCGCGTGACGCTGGAATCCAGATTTTTTTATATAATCAAGTCATAAGATGGCAAAAAGTCAACCTTATCTGTATGAGCTATACATTTTTTCTGGATCCCAGTGTTAGCTACTCGGATGACACCCTATTGATTACTTGAAATGACATGGTTTGCAAACATTCTGTTACTTAAGCTTAAAAAACGTGTATGATAGCGTTATTTCACTTAAATCTTTTGTATTACTATCAAGCATTATCTCAGGATCTATATAGAAAGATACGGGCATAGCTGCTTTTTGTTTTGGTAGCAACATTTGCTCTTCAAAACAAAAGCATGCAACTTTATTGAAATACTTACCTGCTTTGAAAGGCGTAACGTTATATACTGCCATACCAAATGAAGGATGATCAGATAGATTTTTTGCGTAATAAAATGCTAAACTTTGTTCTCCTATGTTTACGTCAACGTAGTTAGTTTCTGATTTAAATTCCCAAGGTAGATCGGACATTATATCAGCATTGAAGTGAACCCTGATTTTTTGGTCAGTTGCACTTATTTTTGCATTAGTTACTTTTCTTGTTGTGCCACCATATCCAGTAGCTTTACAAAAAATGCTATATAGTGGCACCGATGCATATGTAAGACATAGCATCAACACGACTAAAGATATTAAAAAGAAAACTATAGAATTCTTACTACCTTTCCTTAAAAAGGAAAACATCTAGTCCCTATTGTTGAACAAGTTAAGTAACCTGAGTAGATTGAGAAATATATTAATAAAGTCAAAATAAAGATTAGTTGCACCGAGTATTGCCAATTTAGTAGTAGCAACTTCTGATCCGTCATTATGTTTATAATAAACGTCCTTGATTCTTTGAGCATCATATGCAGTCATTAAGGTAAAGACTATTACTGATATGAACGATATTGCAAAGTGGAGAGGACTACTTCCAAGAAATAAATTTACTATAGACGCAATGATTAACCCCCAAACTCCCATAATCAAGAAAGAGCCCATACTTGTAAGATCTCTTTTTGTAGTATTACCATATAAAGCCATAGAGCCAAACATGATTGATGTAATGAAAAACGCCCTTGCTATATTTTCTGCAGTATAAACTATAAAAACATAAGATAAGGAAAGCCCCATTAACACTGAGAACGAGAAAAATATAGTAACGGCAGACTGAGCACTTAGGTGTTGAATTCTATAAGACATGTAGAACACCAATGCAACCGGAGATAACATTACCACAAGCGATAGAACGGGATTAGAATAAATTACTTGAAAAAGACCGGAAAATACCGTTAGGAATGCAACAAGCCCTGTAACGCCTAAAGCTAAAGCCATGTAGTTACATACTTTAGTTAGGTAACTTCTGAGCCCAGCGCTATAATAAACGCCCTGAGAGCGGATATCCTGTTCATTTCTCATGTAAGACATAAATATAACTCCTTTTGTCCATTATTTAACACATTATAATATAAAACCACATTTTTATCAAGTATTTTTATTATAAACAGCTATACGCTGGCAGTTGTTTTAATATAAATAGAATATAGGCCTATTGCTGCTGCATTTGAAACATTTAAACTGTTAATTGCATTTGACATTGGTATTTTTAAAAGATAATCACAATTTTCTTTAACTAACCTCCGCATTCCTTTCTCTTCAGAACCAAAAATAATTACTCTTTTTTTCTCAAAGCTCTTTATTTCATCTATATTTTCTTTAGCATTGCAATCAAACCCGTAACACCAGTAGCCGACCTTTTTTAAATACTCCATAGTTTTTACTATGTTTGTGACGTGTATTAGCGGAACAATATCCAATGCTCCACTTGCTGCTTTTGCAATAGATGCATTTTCGCCAGGTGAATGATTATGTGGTAAAACCAATGCATTGACATTAAAACAAGCTGAAGTTCTTAAAATTGATCCAATATTGTGCGTGTCAGTGACTTGATCTAAAATGACTATGGTAGAACTGTCTTCAGCTATTTCTTCTATGCTTAAATTATGAAGAATAGGGGCAACATTTAAAGTAATTCCTTGATGGTTAGCACCTTTAGGTAAAACGTCATTAAGTATTTTGTTTTCTACTAATCGAACTTTAATGCCCTTACTATTTACACATTGCCTAATTTCTTTTTCATGTTCTCTATAGAAATTTTCTGTTACTAACAGTTCTATACACCGCCTATTTTTATTCTTCAGTGCTGACATGCAGGTGTGCTTTCCATACAGCCAAAAATTCTCATTAGTTTTTGACGATTTCATCGTATTATCGAAAATCGGGTTTTTATAGAATAAGCAACATTTTACTATGTTTGGATATTGTTGTAAAATTATACAATTCGATTAATGCGTTTATGTCGGACGATGAGTTGGATTGGCAAAAAAATGTTAAGCCAATAGAATGTGGAAAAGTTACTTTGAAAGTTGATCATAAAGTAAATATAAAGTCTATGGTTGATAAAGGTACCTCCGACTTACAAAGGAATTTTCTTAATACCAATAATGGTAACTCATCATTTTGTCTTGACCAAAACACAAAATCAAAAGTTGATAGGGGTAAATATTTTATAAGCGATAAGCTCGATTTGCACGGCTATAGTATAGAGGATGCTTACTGTGAATTGATAGATTTTATTATCAAAAATTATCGAGCAGGAAATAGATGTTTATTGGTAATTACGGGATACGGCAGTGCAACAAATAAAACAGACAATATAAAGAATAACTTAAATAAGTGGTTAAATGATACTAAAATCCAGCATATGGTTCTATACTACCAGCAAGCTACGAAAAAACATGGTGGTAAAGGGGCTTTTTATGTTTTATTAAGAAGGCTTAGGCCCTATTAGCTGCTTAAGTTTCCTTTTAAGCCTTAATTTTTCTTGTATAGCCATATAAAAACCAGTGTTCGGCAGCGCGTTACGCACAATTGTACAAACATTGTAGCCGTATTCAAGTAGCTCATAGAAACGGATTAAACGAAAAACTTCCTTGACAAACTCCGCCAGCCCCCTTATCATGAAACTGAAGGTATTCAGTTATCTTCATCTGTGCAGATTAAACAGCAAGAAAACAACTTAGTTGGCGTCTTATTTTTAATTTTTTGCACTATGTGCACCTTATGTCTTTATCAAATTTCTAGGTTTTTACCTATACAGGCTGAAATACGCTTATAAGTCGTTTAAGACAGTATAGTACGCCAATTTGCAGGATTAGAGAGTGAACACTAATTACCACGGGGTTTCTTTTGCCTTTTTTTCTGCTTAGTAAATTTCTTAAACATTTGAACTAAGGTGAGTTGCACTTAAAAGCAGCTAAATTGCAGCGTTTAAGACTTAAAAAACGCCAATACTGAAAATAGACAATGACTAGGGCTTCTTTTGCCTTTTTTTTCGTTTGGTGAATTTCTTAATGTTTGTAACCAAATGAACTGGGCAGCGCGTGACACTGCCCTCCTTTGTCATCCGAGTGGCCCCTATGATGTCATTCCAGTGCTTGACACTGGAATCCAGGAAACTTAACTTTACACCAGGTAATAAGAACTGGATCCCAGTGTCTGGGCACTGGGATGACAAAGAAATAGGCACTGGGATGACAGCTAGCCTGACAACCGTCATCCCGCTGCTTGTTAGCGGTATCTATGCTAAGAGATACCGCGCACAACTGTACGAACATTCATTCTTGAAGGTAAACTGCACAGCAAATGGTGTCATTCCAGTCTGGAATCCAGCCTTGCCGTAATCTCATCAAGAACGTTGTGTTTTAACATAAGATCAGCCACTTTTATGCTTACCAACTTAGTGCCCAATCTGGATCCCAGTGTTGGCTACTTGGATGACAGGAGAAGGAGGCTACTTTCATGACACCATTCTTTTTTCTGGATCCCAGTGTCTGGGCACTGGAATGACGAGAAAGGAGTACTGGGATGACACCCTCTTGGATGGAAACCAGTTTGGATGACACCCTGACAATCGTCATTCCGCTACTTGTTAGCGGGATCTAGAGATACCGCGGCGGTATGACAGCGTTAGCTATACTTTTATACTCACCAACTCAGCATCCAATCAAGTAGTCAAGCTACTTAGATCTGGTGGACTCAAATCACAATGTTCATACAGTTATGCTGTGCCCTATGGTGTGATGTTCTACGAGTTGGGTAACAGGAGGTAATGCAAGAAGTCTAATAGCGCAGCAACACGGAACCCCATGTGAGACCTGCACCTATTGCAATCAGCAGTACCAGATTTCCTGATTTTATTTTTGATTCTTGTATTGCATAGTCTAAAGCCAGTGGAATTGACGCTGCTGAGGTGTTTGCATGCTTATCAACGGTATTAATCACTTTTTCTATAGGAAAATCTAATTTCTTTACTACTGCTTCAATAATACGAATGTTTGCTTGATGGGGAATTAACCAGTCAATATCAGTGATTTTCAAATTATTGCATCTTAGTGTTTCCTCTACTGAGGCTGTTAACTTATCCACTGCATGTTTAAACACTTCTCTTCCATTCATGCATATTTTTCCAGAATCATCAATCCCTCCGTTCGTACATAATATGTCCACATTGCCATCAGAGTGTAAGTTTGTTGATATGATGCCGCTGCTACCCATTTCCGATTTTATTATCACTGCACCAGCACCATCACCAAAGAGTACACAAGTTGACCTATCTTCCCAGTCAACAATCCTAGACATTATTTCAGCACCAATAACGAGCGCATATTTAATTCTATTGTTAGATTTTATGAGCGAATCAGCAACTGTAACTGCATATATAAAACCAGAGCATGCTGCTTGTACATCAAAAGAAAATGCGTTTTTACATTTTAACTTACTTTGTACAATCGTTGCACAGCTAGGCAAAGTTTTATCAGGCGTTGTTGTTGCAACTATAATCAAGTCAATTTCATCTACTGAAATTTTAGCTTTTTCTATAGCACTTTTTGCTGCATTTACAGCTAGATCTGACGTTAATTCTCCTTCATCTGCTATATGCCTTTGAACTATTCCTGTTCTCTGCTTTATCCATTCATCGCTTGTCTCAACTATCGATGCAATTTCGTTGTTACTCAACGTTTTTCTTGGTAGATAAGATCCTGTGCTTAATATGAAACTTTTATTCAATATGACTTACCCCGTTAATTATCTTTTGATTTAAATTTTCACTAATTGCATTTACTGCAAATTTTATAGCATGGGCAAAAGAAATAGCATCAGAATTTCCATGACTTTTAATGATGATACCATTCAGCCCTAAAAACATAGCTCCACTTCTAATTTTGGGATTAAAACGCGTTAATGCTTTATTTAGTTTAGATTTTAACAATATACCAATAAGCATTTTCGCTATCCACGAGTTGAATACTTCCTGCTTTATTAGATTGATAAAAGTACTAGCGGTTGCCTCAGCTGTTTTGAGCATTACATTGCCAACAAAACCATCAGCAACAATCACATCTATATTACCCTCTAAAAATTCACTTGCCTCTATATACCCTTTGAAATTAATGCCTGGAGCGTTTTTAAGCAACTCAAAAGCGCCGCGCACTGAGTCATTACCTTTAACTTCTTCTGTACCGATATTTAGCAAAGCAACCTCAGGATTGTCAATTTTTAGCGCTACTTTTGCAAATATACTTCCCATTAATGCAAATTGGAATAACGAATCGGCATTACAATCGACATTTGCACCAAGGTCAAGCAAAGCGAAGCTTTTTGTTTTAGTTGGACAGATAGAGACAATAGCAGGACGATAAATATTTGGTAATGTTCCTAAAATAAATCTGGAAATTGCCATCAACGCCCCGGTGTTGCCTGAAGATACCACTCCGAAAGCTTTACCTTCTTTCACTGCAACAATTGCAGCTTTCATACTTGAGTCTTTACGATGTCTCAGCGCAAAAGATGGCTTATCATTTGCAAGGACATTGTCAGAACAATGAGTAAACTCAGAATTGTTACTTACTTTTTTATATTTCAAAAGCAAAGGAGATACTTTTTCCTTATCTCCATAAATATGAAAAAGAACTTTAATGCCTGGGTCAACAAGATTATCCAAAAAAAAACCAGCACCCTGAATTACGGAAAGAGGCGCAAAATCGCCCCCCATAGCGTCAAGTGCAATAATTATGTGATTATTGACCGTAGGTAACATACCATAATAGTCATTCTGCCTGTTGCTTAATGAAAACTCGTTTTCCTTTGTAACTGCCATCAACTGCTACATTGTGAGGCAACATGAATTCCCCAGTTGTTGAACATACCACAACATTCTTAGGCTCAATAGCATGATGAGAACGATGCATATTACGCCTTGACTTTGACTTTTTTCTTTTTGGAACTGCCAAAACTTCCTCCATTCTACTACAAAATTCAATTCATTAGTAACATGTTTTTTACAAGAAGTAAACAGGGATAATAAAATAAGTAAGGTTTGCTTATGTAATTGAGTCTTATGGGTTTTATAGCTAAAGTGACTTAGGTTTACCGACAACCGTCATTCCGCTACTCGTTAGCGCCGCGGCGGTATGACGTAGGGAAACCTTTCTTGGGTTAGCTATATGAGCTTTAAATTAAAACATCAAGTATATTGAACTTAAAACATATCTCAGCTATACTTTGCGATAAAGTTAATAAAAATTTTAATAAAATCAGTAACTCTAGCTAAAATGAATACAAAGTGAGCTTTTTTGATATAAATAGTGTTAGAATAATTGGTAGGTACTTTATCAATTTTTTGTTAAGGCTTGGTAGTGCATTCATATTTTTTATTCAATCTCTATACCACTGCTTTGTGCCGCCATATTATTTTAGCAACGTAGCAAGACAAATTATAGAGATAGGCTTTTTCTCTCTGCCAATTGTTGGGCTCACTGGAGTTTTCATAGGAGCGGCAATAGTTTTACAAAGCAGCTTGAGTGACTCATTAATTAACCAAGAGCAGATAATACCCAAACTTGTTACGATCACTATTATTAAAGAGTTAGGACCAGTTTTGATCAGCTTAATAATGGTAGGAAAGGTTGGATCATCAATTGCAGCAGAAATTGGTACAATGCGCATCACCGAGCAAATAGATGCCCTTACAACTTTGAACATCAACCCTTTCAAATATTTAATTGCACCAAGGATTTTAGCGTCAATCATAGTATTTCCCATACTTACAGTATGTGCAGATTTAATAGGAATATTTGGAGGATGTATCACTGCAGTCTTCGAATTTAACCACAATCTAAATATATACATTAAATACACAGCTCAATTCTTTAATATGTACGATTTTATTGTTGGGCTAATAAAAGCAATTGCTTTTGGCGCCATAATTTCTGTCTCAAGTTGCTATTACGGTTACCATTGCAAAGAAGGTGCACGAGGAGTAGGTGTTGCTACAACATCAACTGTTGTTTTATCGTCCATACTGATCATTTTAGCAAACTACATGATTACTTTGATACATGCGTAACTCCGTAATATCAATATTGAACTTAAGCTTATCTTTTGATGATAGGACAGTACTAAAAGATCTAAATTTTGATATATTAAAAGGGGAATCATTAGTCATACTTGGCGGCTCAGGAAGCGGCAAATCTGTACTAACAAAAACAATTATCGGCTTGCTTGCTCCAGACTCAGGGTCTGTTAAAATAAATAGTAAAAGCAAAAATAAATTTGGGGTTTTATTTCAAAATTCCGCTTTATTTGACTACGTTACAGTGTGGGAAAATATATCTTTTAATTATAAAAAGCGCTTTAATATCAGCAAAAAGGAGGCAAAACAGCTAGCAATCGAGAAGTTAAATGATGTTGGACTGGAGGAAAGCATAGCAGATATGTTTCCAATAGAGCTATCAGGTGGAATGAAAAAAAGAGTAGCACTTGCAAGGGCGATTGCACACAATCCAGAAATCATCATATTAGATGAGCCAACTTCAGGATTGGACCCAATTATGTCAGATATAGTAAACGAGATAATAATAAAATTATCTAAAGATCTTAACACTACAATTATCACGATTACACATGATATTCATAGCGCATTTAAAATAGCTGATAAAATAGCAGTGTTATATGAAGGGGAGATCATTTCCCATGGAACTGTTCAGGAAATACAAAATACTAATAACGAATATATAAAAAAATTCATTCGTTATATATAGCTATAGGTTCACAAACGAGATTGTGAGTACTAAACAGTTTAACATAAAAATTGACAAAGCTCGATTCTTAAAGTATGTTTAATTGAAGTAGTAATTACGAAACTATAATGGCGGTAAAGCTCATAAGAAAACGTTTATATCAATCTATAATGCTGCCACTGACAGCACTGCTCTTTATAGCAGCAGCTCCATTCTTCTTGATTATTGCTATCTGGGAGACAAAAAACATAAATATAGCATTAAAGTACATTATTGTTGCTCCATTGGTAGTGCTGTGTTTGCCATGTGTAATAACAGTTTTGGTGTTACATTTATCGATTAGCACCTTGTTGGCAGTTGCGAAAATTACACTTTTTCCTGAGTTCTTTTTGTCTTTGTGGATTAAGGAAGGAATTAAATTTAGTAGAGTTTTTAGCTTATCTATTACCCAGTTCTCCGGTGACGGTCTATATACAGCAGACCTTGAAAATTTTCTTGAGGTAAAAGATAGTAACAAAGAACTTTTAACAGAGCTTCTCAAGAATGGTGATTTTAGTATAAGGGAAGTTATCTCTTGCTGCGTAGGACACTCAAGGCTTATAGCAAGTGTCACTACTAAGATTCATGACAAAGAGAAATCAAAAATCATATTCGATTATTTAGGCCTAAGTAACTCAAAACCTTTAATTCAGAAAGAGGGGTATGGCAGATATCATATACATGAAATCTATAACACACATGAAAGGCTTGCTAGATTAGTTAATGCTATCGATATAGAATTACTTAAAACACTGTTTAAGTTAGATGGATTTTTACTAGGGAGGGATCCAAGATATGCACATGCCTCACACTTATCTAACTTCGTAGACTTATTTGACAACCATGATTTAGTGAAGAATATGTCTGATGCCTTTAGAGATAAAAAGATGCTTGCTGTGCAAATAACTAAATATATACCAGTAATCCTTTGTTGCTCATATGATAGATATGATGGGTACCACAAAAAAAGAATAATTCAAGATAATCTTAGAAGATTACTTTTAAAGAAAGATTTAGTTGAAGCCCTACCTTCTGATTTCAGTTATCAGTCCAGTCTGTTTGGAGCGATCAAAGATTTTTTGCACAGAAAGATGAGTGAAGAAGAGTTTTATAGCTTCGCTTCAATGTTGGAAAATAAAAATGTGATTGATAATTTAAAACATATTGATGACCTCAAAGATACTTTTCCGCCTGATGAATCAGAATTCTTCCGTAGTCGTATTGGTTTCTTAGGATGCAAAGAGATTTATGACAGTCACGTATCTGCATCATTTTTAATAGAAAAGTTACACCCATTTTTGGCAAATAACAGGTTATTTTGTAAGCTAATGGACATTCCTACTGAGGTTCTTAAGAACATTTTCAGTACTAAGCTATATGAAAACTGTGCAAATGTTGACGAAGTTTTAGCATTCTTTGATTGCTTGGATGATAAAAGTAAAAATAAAAATATTTTAGATAATCTAATAGTTGCTTTCGAAAAAGACCCTGATGCAACTAATGCGCTCTTAAATAGTAAATTATTCAATTCTCGGGGTGAAGTACTACAAATGCTTTCAGGTAAGAGGTTTGATGGCAATAAAGTGAGAGAAATATTGAATCGCATTAACTTGCTATGGATATTGCAAGAAAATAGTATGTTTGATGATATGGATATAGAGGACAAGCTTTTTTATGCATTTCGTCGTCCACGTTCCATAGATGTTGAGTTTTGTGTGTGTACACAATCTTATGCTCTATTAAATGGAATACATAATAATCAGCAAACAGAAAGAGTTTTTTCTGGAAGTGTTAATCTGTTCCGGTTCTTCCTCAAAGAAGCTATGGAAACCAGGTATGAATTTGTATTTCCCATTATAAAAGATACTAAACTTGAGCACTTAGCTGATGGCAGATTTATCTCAAAAGTAAGAGATAAAATGAACCGCTATCTTTCTCACTTACTTATTTTTGAAGGAACCCTGTTTTCAGATATAAGTAACACATTTAGATTACAAATAATAGATATCGTTTTTTCATTCAATTCTCAAACGAAACTGCATACCACTCTAAAAGAACGATGGGAAAAAATATTGAAAATCAAGTTTACAGAGCTTTTTGTGGCACAGAAGTATCAGCAAATTACACCAGAATCTTTAGCAAAAATTCAAGATTTAACAATAAAAGACTTATCAGCAATACCAGAAACTGAGGAGATAGAAGAATTTTTAAGAAAAAAAGGAATAACAAATTCAGATGATCTATCTTTACTAGCAAAATTGATAGAGGACGGTATTCATATTGTAAACACAATTGCGGAGAGGATAAGTCTCAAAAAAGACATGATACAAACAATTTATGATACATCTAAAGATATCCCTGTAAGCGATATTTTAGAAGTAACACCATCAACTCTCCTTGGTTTGTGTAAGACAAATATAATTAAAAGCTCATTAAATGAACAAATAAGCTGCTAGGCAGGTTTAGGGATTTATTTTAAAACTTTTGGCATTCGGCGCCTTGATGCTTTACCACAACGCTTTTGTTAAAATCTGTCATCTGGAAAATGATAGTTTTTCAAATTGTCGTAAGTCAGTTTAGCTATATATAGGATGACAGAAATTGTTTGTATTAGCTATATTCAAAAGCTCTATTGATATTTTGCAATATTTGTGATAAAATAATAGCTTAAGGTTGAGAGTAAAAATTTATGAGTGAAGCTCAAGGTCCAAATATTGCAGAATGGCAAGCGCAGCAGCAACACCAAGAAGCCGCTGGTGAGAAAAGTGGTTTTGGTCTTGGTCATAGTGACTCTGTTTCAACAGTCGTGGATGGAATGAAATGGTTGTTCAACTTTCATGAAGGAGCAATTGCTGCTTATAGTAACGTGTTTGAAGGTTTGGTAAGTGGCAGTAGTTTAGTAACACTGTTTGGAAAATCAGGTAATATGTTTGGCATAAAATTTCTTGAAAGCCTTGCAGAACATTTTTCAGGTGGAGGTGGGGAAGATATGCCATCAGAAGGAATGGATATGGCTCATGGTGATGAGGGACCTCACTCAGATGATTACCCTCATGCCAATAATGAAATGGCTCATAATGCTGATGGTTTGCAAGACATGCATGATGCAGGTGATCACCATGGTCAATCTTTTTCACCTGGTCCTTCACCATCTGTTGGCGATGACCACGGACATGAACTTGGTTAAACGCTTAAAAACTGCTGAATAGTATGCGAGAAGACCTAATAAGAAAAGTTGCTATTGTTGTGAGTTTGTCTTAGTGAAAAAGGTTTCAGTTTTAGGATCAACAGGAAGTGTTGGAAAAAAGACTGTAGATTTGCTCTCAAGGAGAAAAGAAGAATACCAAGTGGAAGCACTAAGTGCCCATTCAGACTTTGCTCTACTGGCACACCAAGCAAAACTGCTGAATGCAAAATACGTTGCTATCTCCGATGAAAGGTTTTACAAAGATTTAAGAGAAAACCTACTTGGTACAGATGTAAAAATAGCAATTGGCGCTACAAATATTGCTACCATACCTGTTGATCTCTCAGTTGTTGCAATAATTGGCATTGCAGGCCTTGAACCAGTTGTGCACATCATAGAAAGCGGTACTAAAGTCATTGCACTAGCAAACAAAGAAAGCATTGTTTGCGGTGGAAAGTTATTACTCAAAAAAGCTAAAGAAAAAAACGTACAAATAATCCCTATCGACTCTGAACACAACGCAATTTTTCAAGTTTTGCAAAATGACGACAAATGCGTAGAAAAGATCATACTTACTGTTTCTGGTGGACCATTCTTAAACTATAGTTCTGAGCAATTAAGAAATGTCACGGTAGATCAGGCGCTTAGTCACCCCACTTGGAATATGGGAAGGAAAATCTCAGTTGATAGTGCAACAATGATGAATAAGGCACTAGAGATAATAGAAGCACATAACTTGTTTAACATCAGCCCGGATAAAATTGAAGCAATAGTGCATCCTGAGTCAATAGTACATGGAATTGTAACTTATAAGGATGGGTTCAACTTTGCTGTGCTTGCAGAAACTGACATGGCAATTCCTATTTCATATGCTTTGTCTTGGCCGGAAAGATCAGCTTTAAATCGTAAATTAGATTTAACAAAGCAAGGAAAATTGACCTTTCAAGAACCAGACCATAAGCGTTTTCCTGCGCTAAAGCTTAGCATGGCAGTGTTAAACTCTTCTGCTCCACAAACGAACAGTATTGTGCTCAATACTGCAAATGAAATAGCTGTTAATGAATTTTTGAAGTCACGAATTGGCTTTTTAAAAATAGTAGAGGTAGTGGAATCAACAATGGAAAGTTTTGATAGTTACACTGATATTAATTCACTATCTGATATAATAAATATTGATTGTGAAAGTCGTATTATTGCTAATAAAATTGTTGAAAGTAAAGTTGTTGCGTATAGCTAGAGTAATGTAACCAGACTGCATTCTGTGATTTTAGCAAAACACGATCTTTCATTTGAGCTTTCTTCAATTTAAAATAAATACAGAAACTAGCTATCTTCAAAAATATGGTTGAATAATTTTATCCGTTCAGGCAATGGCGTCAACTTAAGGGATGTTAAGGAGTAAAATACTACAAGAGAAAGCACTTTTGTTTCAATTTTATTTCAACAAAAAAGTTTAAAATGTGTCATTTTTAGGTGAGGAATGCAAAAAGGAAAAGATCTTATCTTACAAATTAAAAATGCAATATATTCGAAAACTTTTCAGAAAATCCATTGTGTTGAGTTTTACACGAACAAGAAAACTTCCTTTTTCGACAGTATTTTCTATAGTTAGTTAAAAAAAGTTTGGAAATAGAATGTGAACTTATGGAGCCGTTGACATGTAAAACTCCACCCTCAAAGCAAGCTTTTTCTAAAGCAAAATATAAATACAGGTTTTCAAGAATTTAAGCATCCAAACAGCCTATCAAGATGAGCCTGAGCTGGAGAGGCTATAGGCTTATTGCAGCAGATGGTTCTGGTATTCGATTACCGAGCTCTGAAGAAATTGTATCCGAGTTTGGCCGTTTTAAACCAAATGGAACAACAGGCACCATTGGCAATTTGTTTGTTGATTTATGTACTTCGCTGATTTGCAGTGCTCGTCTTGCGGCTTGGAATATAGGCGAACAAACGTTGGCGGAAGAGCAATTGCCCGAATCAAATGCGTTCATTAAATCAAATTATTTATCTATGATCGTCTTCAGTAAAATTCATTCAGCAGCATTATGATTTGAAAGTAGATTTTATTTTTCGCTTGCAAAAAAGAAATTATAGCAAGCTATGGGAACGCTGGAGAATTAGATTTTGATTTTATACTAGAAAACAAAAAGCTAGAAAATAAAATGAAAGGACAAAAAGTAAGAGTTATAGCGCTTACGTTAGCCAATGGGGAAACAGAGGACTTCACTTTTTGACCGAGACTTTGGAAGATATCAGCAAAGCTTATGTATTAAGGTGGCATATAGAGGAGTGCTATAAACGACTCAAAATAGGTGCAGAATTAGAGAATTTTTCTGGAATAAATTTAGAGGCTATATTACAAGAATTTTGGGCAAACTTAGTTATGTGTAATATATTATCGCTTCACATGTGTGATGCTCAAGGGCCTTCCCAGACCAAATTACTGAGTATCGTTTAAATTTTTCAGTTTTATTTGGTGTAATGAGGCAGAAACTCTATCAAGTACTTATTGCGCCAAAAGATTTTCAAGCCCTTTTTAAGTATACGTGCTAAAGTTAACAGGACAGCCGCAACAAGGTAGATAAGCCCAAACGCCATCATGTCTTTAGGAGAGTTTGCTAATGGAGGCTCTTAAGTTGACGCCATTGGGAGAACAGTTGCTACGTGTTAGCGGATGAGATACCGCGAATGAATCGCGGTATGACGGTTAAGTAGGGTGTCATCCCAGTGCCCAAGCAACAAGGACAACATTGCAAATTTAGAGTTCAAAAGGGTTATTCCTCGAGAACTACTGCGTCAGAAAGCTGGCGCTGAATTTGTATATAATGTTGATCTTGGAGGTTTTTATGAATAATAGTGAGAGAAAAGAGAAGTTAGAAACTCGCATTCTATCAAGTAGAGGCAGGTCTTTACTTGACCATGAGCTACTGGAACGTACTCTATCTGAATATGCAGAAGGAAGAGAAGTGGCAAAAAGGCTAATTGAGCTCTTTAGTAGTTTAGGAAGGGTAATTAATGCTGATTTTCATGAGCTAAAAAACGTTACAGGAATGAATGATGGAGCAATAGCAAATATCTTTTGTCTGAAAGAGATTTTTGATAGGATACTGAAAGGTAAGTTAAAAAAATTGTCAATTCTTGATAATAGAGAAGAGCTACTAAAATACTTTAAAGCAGCAATAGGGCAGTCACGAAAGGAAAGCTTACGAGTGGTATACTTAGATCGAAGTGGTCATTTAATATATGAGTATATTCAAGACTGT
The DNA here is from genome assembly GCF_964263235.1 of Wolbachia endosymbiont (group B) of Limnophora tigrina. Taxonomy (NCBI): domain Bacteria; kingdom Pseudomonadati; phylum Pseudomonadota; class Alphaproteobacteria; order Rickettsiales; family Anaplasmataceae; genus Wolbachia; species Wolbachia endosymbiont (group B) of Limnophora tigrina. The sequence goes on from NZ_OZ181655.1 coordinate 97,123, forward strand.
GGAACTATAGACAGAGTACCTCTGTATATGAGGGAAATAATAAAACAGGGATTACTGATTGATGCAGCATCTGTTGCAATTTCACATAATCATCCAAGTGGAGATATAGAACCATCAAAAGAGGATGAGGATAACACACTTACATTAGCTGCAACCTGCGAAAATGTAGGAATGAAATTGATAGACCATATAATCGTAACACAGAAGAGCCACTTTAGTTTTTATGATAGTGGTTTATTGTAATCTGTAGACCGGAAGGAAAGTTCTCCAACTTTCCTTCTTTTTTTCACTTCATAAATTAAAAAATTCAATATAAGCTTGAACAGCTAAAATTAGTAATGAAAGGTGGAATTAGGCAAAAAAATAAAGGAACTTAGGTTATACTGTGGCTTGACACAAACTGAATTAGGAAAAAGAATAGGTGTTTCATATAGACAGATACAAAGGTACGAAAATGGTTCAAATTGTATTTTAGCCAGTAGACTGTATGACTTAGCAAAAGCCCTATCGATTAATGTTGCTGATTTTTTTACTGATATGCACGCCGACTCACATGAAAGTTACGATGAAGAAATACTAAAACTAGTCAAAGGATATAACGAAATTAAGAGCAAAAGGTTACGTAGTGTAGTTTATATATTGGTAAAATCTTTTTCTCAAAGTGATAATACATAGCTAATATTACCTGATATGTAAAATGACCATACAACATCCTATCGATAAGCAAATAGCTGAAAGAATAAGAAAAAGAAGGCTAATATGTGGTTTTAGCCAAAGGGACTTAGGAAAAAAGCTTGGAATTTCATTTCAGCATATACAAGGATATGAAACTGGAGAGGTAAGGCTTGTAGTTGATAGATTGTATAATTTGGCAGAAGCTTTGTACGTTGATATGTCATATTTTTTTACCAAAGCCTCTGAAGACTTGCATGATAAGGCCTTCCGTAGCGATGTGGGCAGCGAAGAAATATCAAGATTAGTAAGAGAATATAGAAAAATTAAAGATGAAACATTGCGTGATATTGTGCATTTAGTGATAAAGGCTATTGCTAACAAATAGTACAAATTTTAAAGTTCAGGTATTTTTTATAATATAAAACACTTCTACAAGCAATACTAATTAAAGTAAATTATTTATGGTAAATTGGATCAAGTTTTAAAAACCACTTTACTTTGTAATAGTTAACCATTTATTTCTGATATACAAGTAGCTATGTGAAACATAGCCACTTGTCTCCAATCAAGAACGTCCTACGGATGTCGTTTTGTTGTCTTTTAATTTATTCACCCAAGAAAAGGTCTCACTACTTTTAGAATTTTGGTCGCCCCACCTTCCACATCTAGTAAAACTGCCTTTTTCTACTGCTTCTTTAACAGACATTCCACCAAATAAACAACCCTTTCCTACGATTTCTCCTATTTCTTGCAACTCGTTCCACATTTCTTCATCTTCTACCTCAATTTGTACTTGATGATAGTCTGCTGTGTCATGATATACCATTAAATTTAGCTCTCCTATGCTAGTATAAAATGTGACTGCAAAAGCACTGTTATCCGATATATCCACGTAGTCTCTTTCACCGCCTTTCCCAGTTTTGACTTCAACTTCACCATCACCTATTTTTATAATATTGCCACCAAGGTTTAAGTCTCCTTTACTTAAGCCCAAATTTTTTGCACCTTCTACAACTTTGGCAACATCAACTATGCAGCTATGTGAAAATTCCATATAGAAGGTCTTATTATCAATTTCTACATTTTCAATAGTTCCTTCTATAGCAGCATTCTCTCCAACTTCCCTAAGTTTTTTGAGCCTACTATATATTTGCGGCTCAATTTCTTTTTGCACTTTTTCAGTTATTTTATTATCAACTTGTACATTAAAATCTGCTCCATGTAAGGCTAACTTTCTGATTATATCTTCTTGTTTATTTCCTTTGAATTCATCACGATGCATCTTAAACATTGTAACGTTAGCGAAACTAAAGCCATCTTCATTGGCAGCATTGATTCTTATTCCTAAATCCAAAGCTTCATCGACGATTTTACTTAATTTGTCTATATTTTCAGATGCAATAGCTTTTTCCAAGAATTCATTTAGTTTCATATTTTCATATTCACTTAGCCTTATCTTGGATAAAGCTGATCGAAATGGATTGAGCTCCTCAGGATATGTTAAGACAGATAATTTACTAATCTTTTTATTCGCTGTTGGAGCAGCTTTTATAAAATTAGGTAATAACCCTTCTTTTGCTATTTGCTCTACCGCTTTTAACATTTTACTAGATAATTTTTTACTTTTTATCTTTTTCATTGTAACCCTCACTTAATTTCATTACTATTCGATCATATCGTGATAAATATTATTTAATTGTTAATATTATACGACTTATTGATTTACTATATATTATAATAACAAGCTTTACGGGCATTTACACTAGAAAAACACATCCTATAAAAATTATTTCAGTTTCAACAAAAATGGGGTATCGTAATCGTAAAATTGAAAAAAATGGATATCCTATCTTACTCTACTGAAAAGCTGAAAAAGCATTGTCATCTACTTGATGATGAAGAAAAAATAGTTCTATATGAGCAGCTGCTAGACAAGGCTAAAGATATACTTGAAAACTCAAGAGATGATATTGCAAAGTTGAAAGAGGTAAGCAAAGCAGTTGTAGCAATAGAGGAAACTACCGATAAGCAGTTACTAGAAAAGTTTAATGATGATCACCCGCTAAGAGAAGTGGACATTTTAATCTACTCTCCTCAAGGAAATACTGAATATCTATTCAGCATAGATAACTCATCAGAGCTTTATGATTTAAAAGAAGATAAAGAAAAAGCTCTTTATAATGCAGTAAAGTTAAATGATGTTGAGCTTGTAAAAAAGCTGCTAATGATCCTTTCACCTACAGAAGTAAGTAATTTTGACACGAAATACTTGGAAGAATTGAAAATATTGCTGTCAGGAATTCACAAAGAATTGCAATTATCACAAGATATGAAAAATTATCTTGAGAAGACGATAAAGTTCTATAGTTTTTTATGTAGTAATTTTAACTTACTAGTTACAAATCCTACTGACGTAAAAGCCATAATTGATCTATTTGCTGCTCAACCAAATATTGATTACCAAATAGATAAGCTTCTACTTTCTTTTATTGTAAGAGATGTTGAGGAAAAAAAGCTAAACTCTGAAATTAGTCATATGATAGAACTTCTTGAGCAACACGAAAGATTTGCTGAGCTCGAATACAAGGTTAGAAGATTAAGATCAGAGTTTGCAAGTGGTAAAAGCAGATATTCGGCTGAAGTAATGCGAAATAGCATTGCAGAACGAGAAAAAGAGATGAGGGAGATTGAGAAAAAATATATAAGGCCAAACGATTTAATTAGCAAGAGGCAGAAATTATTAAAGCAGTTACTTTGCTAGCTTTTTCATAAAATTTGTTGTAAATTTGAGTAAGGAATGAAAGTGCAGTTAGGTAAAAAAATAAAACAATTAAGGCTAGACCGTGCTTTGACACAGACCGAATTGGGAAAGAGAATAGGCGTTTCGTACAGGCAGATACAAAGGTACGAGAATGGTTCAAATTACATTTTAGCCAGTAGACTATATGACTTAGCAAAAGCCCTATCGACAGATATTGCTAATTTTTTTACTAGTATACACGCTGACTCACATGAAGCTTACGATGAAGAGGTGTTAAAGTTAGTCAAAGGATATAATGAAATTAAGAGCAAAAGGTTACGTAGTGTAGTTTATATGTTAGTAAAATCTTTTTCTCAAAGTTACAATGAAAGTTAGTATTGTTTGTATATATGAATTAAGACATTAACAAATGGATACACAACATCCTATTGATAAACAAATAGGTGAAAGAATAAGAAAGCGAAGGTTAATGTGTGGTTTTAGTCAAAGAGATTTGGGAAAAAAGCTCGGAATTTCATTTCAGCACATACAAGGATATGAAACTGGAGAAGTTAGACTTATAGTTGATAGGTTATATAAATTGGCAGAAGCACTGTCTGTTGATATGTCATATTTTTTTACCAAAGCCCCTGAAGACTTGCATGATAATGCCTTCCGTAGCGATGTGGGCAGCGAAGAAATATCAAGACTAGTGAGAGAATATAAGAAAATTAAAGATGCAACATTGCGTGATATTGTTCATTTAGTGATTAAAGCTCTTGCTAACACAGGCTTCAAAGGGGATGTTAAATGCACATCAACCTCAGAGCAAATTTAGAGAAGTTAAGGTATTGTTTCAGCATTCTTTCCTCAAGCCACCTAATCAGTTATTTGTACTTTTACTATAGTAAAGACAGCAATCCCATTTTTTTAATTCTTTAATATGGATAGCGCTGTTTCGCGCAGAAAATTACTTTATTCCAGCAGACTGTTTTTTGTAATTATTGAGTTTACTCTACTTTTCGGTCTTTTTTGTTTTCCTTTAATCCAAAACTTGCATTTTTAAAATAAATATTGCACTGTAAAATATTTATATATAACCTATTAATGTAAAGGGCTTTTCGGTGAGGATTCTGTCAATTTTAGAGAGGGTTGAATGGAGTTTGAGAGTGTAAGACAAGTTATAGCAAATAATGATAACCAAAAAGTTCAAGAGCTTATAAGCGTCAATCCAACTGTTGTTGAGCGTTCTGACGCAGATGGATGGAATTTACTGCACTATGCTGCTCAGTATGGCAATCTGGAAGCCATAATGTTTTTACTAAGTAAGGGCGCTAATTTTAATGTTACAACTCCAAATCGCAATAAGCCTTTACACATTGCTGCTGAGTATGGCCACAGAAGTATTGTAGAGTTCTTTGTTAACCAAAAGGGAATGGATGTTGATGATTCAGGACAAGATAACCTGACACCACTTCACTATGCCGCTAAAAAAGGTGAACTTGAGGTGGTAAAGTTTTTAGTAGGAAAGAACGCAACGATTGATGCTCTAGCTAATGGTGCTTGGACACCATTGCATTACGCTTCTGAAGAAGGTAAGTACTCAGTTATGGCATTTCTCGTAGAAAATGGAGCAGATATTAGCAAGAAAAATCCTGATGGTAAAACATCATTGCAGCTTGCTGAAGGAAAAGGGTATCAAGCTATTACGGGCTTTTTGAAGAGTAAAGAATCAGAAAAGGAAAAGTTACAACAAAATAAAGCACTGCTTGATGCTGGAAATAAAGGCAATCGTGAAAAAGTAGAGGAGTCTCTTGGGAATGGTGCAAGTATTAGTTATAAAGATCAGAATGGTTGGACAGCCTTACATCATGCTTCTAATAGAACAGTAGATGATTTGGAATTTGTAAGGTTTTTAGTAGATAAAAATGCAGACATTAATTCTAGAAATTCTGATAATAATAAGCCTTTACACATTGCTGCAAGAAATGGGCACAAAGATATTGTAGAATTTTTTATCGATCAACAAGGATTAAGTGTTAATGAACAAGGGGAAAATAAGTGGACGCCACTTCATTATGCTGCTGAAAGTAATTGTATTGATGTCGTTAGGTACTTAGTAGAGAAAAAGGAAGCAAATATCAATGCTAAAAATTATGGCAATGAAACTCCATTTGAACTTATAAAAGACAAGAATTATAAAGAAGTAAAAGAAATATTGCTGGGTAAGGCATTAATTGATGCTGTAAAGCAGAATGATATTACAGAAGTTGAAAATCTTATTCAAAGGGAAGCTAAAGTTAGCTATCTATATGAAAGTAATAAGTGGACTCCATTACACTATGCTGCAAGTTTAGGTTATAAAGCTTCAGCAGAAGTGCTCATAGCAGAGGATTTAAGCGTTATTAATGATAAAGACCATGAGAGAAATACGCCTTTACATATTGCTGCTGATCAAGGTCATAAAAATATTGTAGAGCTTCTTCTTGAAAAGGGAGCAAATATTGACGCTATAAATTCTGGCAACAAAACACCGTTACAATTAGCTAAAGAAAAAGACCATCAAGCAACAACACAGTTATTGTTGAGTAGAGCATTGCTTAATTCAATAGAAGAAGGAAATATTAACAAGATCAAAAAATGCCTTGAGGAAGGAGCTGAAATTAATCGTGAAGATAATAACGGCTGGGCCCCGTTACACTATGCTGCTAATAAAAAAACAGAAGCTCAAGAGCTGGTGAGGCTACTAGTGGAAAGAGGAGCAAACATTAATGCTACAACTAATGATGGAGATAAACCCTTACATATTGCATCCAGCCATGCGCATACAAAAGTTGTAAAATTCTTCATTGAAGAGAAGGGAGTAGATATTAATGATCAAGGAAAGGATAATTGGACACCGCTACATCATGCTGTTAACAGAGATAGCAGCGATTTAGTAAAGTTTTTTATAAAAAAAGAAGCAGATATTTATGCTGAAAATTCTGATAGTATAACTCCACTTGAGCTTGCTCAACAGCTTTCCCAAGGTGAAAGTAATCGGCAAGAAGTTAAAGTAATGTTGCAGGGCAAGGCGTTGATTGATGCTATAAGGAAAAATGATGTATCAAAGGTCAGAAAATATATTCAAAATCTTAATTATTCATACGAGAAAAATGGATGGCAGCCGTTACATTACGCTGCTAGCTTAGGATATAAAACGCTAGCAACAGAACTTATCAATAAAGACCCCAATGTTGTTAACGCTGAAGATTCTGACGGAAATACACCTTTACATATTGCTGCTGCTTATGGCAAAGATGACGTGGTAGAGCTTTTTTTGAGTAAACAAGCAAGTATTAATGAAGTAGGAAAAAATGACTGGACACCGCTTCACTATGCCGTTTATGAAAATCGATTACCGGTAGTAAAATTTCTTATAGAAAAAGGAGCAAATATTGATGCTACGGGTTTAAGTGGAGAAACACCATTGCAACTTGCTGTTGAAAAAGGAGATAGTCACAAGGAGGTGGCAAAGTTATTGCGGAGTAGAGAGTTATTCAATGCTGTAAAAGGAGATAACCTGGGTGATGATATTAATAGGATTAAAGGTCTTTTTGCAAATGAGATTGATATTGACTATTCAGATCTAAATAACTGGACACCACTCCATTATGCTGCTCGCAATGGTTATACAAAAGCAGCAGAATTTCTGGTAGAAAAAAAAGCAAATGTAAATGCAAGAACAGATAGTAGAGAAAAACCTTTGCACATTGCTGCAAAAAATGGGCACAAAGATATTGTAGAATTTTTTATCGATCAACAAGGATTAAGTGTTAATGAACAAGGGGAAAATAAGTGGACGCCCCTGCATTATGCTGCTGCAAGCAATAGCCTTAATGTTGTACAGTATTTGATTGAAGAAAAAGAAGCTACTATTGATAGCAAAGATAGAAATAATTGGACAGCTTTGCATCATGCTTCTAAAGAAGGTCATATTGAGATTGTAAAGTTTCTTATAAGGAAAGGAGCGAATATTAATGCTCATAATTCTCAAGGGAAATTACCAGTAGATCTGGCAAGCGAGCCTGAAGTAATTCAATTCTTACTAAATGAAGGGTTGTCTGGTGCTGTAAAACAAAATAAGGCGTTGGAGGTGACAAATTATCTTAATAAGGAAGTTAACGGCACAAGAGTTGAGGTTGACTATAGGGATCAAAGTAACGGAACTTCGCTTCACTATGCTGCGCAGCATGGCTATTTAAATATAGTTGAACCTTTAATTGAGCATGGAGCTAATGTAAATGCAGCTGATGTAAATAAGTGGACTCCTCTACATCACGCATCTAAAGGTGGAAATTTAGGAGTTGTAACATTTTTAATAGACAATCAAGCAGACATTAATGCTGAAAATGTCGAAAACGATAAGCCTTTACATATTGCTGTTAAGAATGGCCATCAGCCAATTGTAAGGTTCTTTATTAATGAACGAAGCATGGATGTTAATGATAGAGGCAAAGACGATTGGACACCACTTCATTATGCTAGTGCAAACAACTATTCACAAATTGTAAATTTTCTTGTCAAAGAAGGTGCAGATATTACTATCCAGAATGCCCAAGGTAAAGCACCTTTAGAGCTTATAACTGGTAACCAGGAAATTGTCAGGTCATTACAAAATGAGGCATTATTTGATGCTGTAGAACAAGGAGAATATGCTCAAGTTCAAAGATATCTTGACAATGGAGCTGATCCTAACTCTCTGAGCGGTAATGATTGGACGTTGTTGCATCGTGCAGCTGAAAAAGGTCATTTGCTAATAGTTTCGCTTCTAGTAGAAAGAGGAGCAAGCATTGATGCTGAAAATTCTGATGGGGACAAACCTTTGCATATTGCTTCACAATATGGCCACATAAACATTGTGAAGCTTCTACTCAACGGTAAAGTTAATGATAAAGGTAAAGATAATAAAACACCACTACACTATGCTGCTGAGAGCAATCACTTTGAAGTTGTTCGATATTTAGTAGGAGAAAAAGGTGCAGATATTAATCTTAAAGATGCTGATGGGGATAAACCTATGCATCTTGCTGCAAAGAATGGACATACGGATATAGTAAAGTTTTTTCTTGATAAAAAGCTCAGTGTTAACGATTTAGGTAAAGATAGCTGGACACCACTCCATTATGCCGCTGAGCAGGGCAGGTCGGAAGTTGTGGAGCTTTTGATAACAAGAGGTGCAAATATCAATGCAGAAAACTCTGGTGGCAAAACACCTCTACAACTTGCCCAGGATGAAGGAGTCAAGGAGTTATTGTTAAATAAAGCACTTTTTGATGCTGTGAAAGAAGGAAATTTAGTTAGAGTACAAGACTCTTTCAGAGATGGAGCTAATGTAAACTCTACTAACAGATGGGGATGGGGGCTTTTACACGCTGCTTCTGTGAGAAATAATTTGCCATTGATCAGGTCTTTAGTGGAAGAGAAGGGAGCGAATATTAATGCTAAAAGTAGAGATGGAGATAAACCTTTGCATATTGCTGCCGAGAAAGGCTCTTTAGATGTTGTAAGATATTTTCTCAGTAGAAAAAATGGTGTGAATGAAGCAGATGCCAACATTAATGATAGGGGCAAAAATAATTGGACACCGCTTCATTATGCTGCCAAGTATAACCACCCTGAAGTTGCAGAGTTTCTCATAGAGAATGGTGCAGATATTAATGCAATTGACTATGATAATCTAACACCTCTGCAACTAGCTAATGAAGGGCCAATTAAAAGGTTATTACAAAATAAAACATTATTACATGCTGTAAAGCAGGGAAATTTAAATGATGTAGAAAGATACCTTGATAATGGAGCTAACGTTAATTATTCAGATAAGAATGGATGGACAGTATTACATGAAGCTGCAAGTAGAGGACATCTAAGAGTTGCTCAGGCTCTAATATCAAGAGAGGCGAACATTAATACTAGAGATCAAAATGGCAACAAGCCTTTGCATATTGCTGCTGATTACGGTCGTAGAGACGTGGTAGAATTCTTTCTGAAAGAGGAAAGAGCTGGCCTTAGTGTTAATGATGCAAATAGAAATGGATGGACACCGCTTCACTATGCTGCAAGCAGAGGTGGTTTGGCAATTGTAGAACTTCTGATAACAAAGAGGGCAAATATTAATGCTCAAGATTCTAACGGAAATAAGCCTTTACATATTGCTGCAGATAACGGGCATAGAAGTATTATAGAATTTTTCCTCGGGTGGCACGGGGATGAGCTAAGCATTAACGATAAAGGTAATAGTGATTGGACTATGCTACACTACGCTGCTGACAAAGGGTATCCAGAAGTTGTAAAGTTTCTAATAGAAAAAGGAGCAGATATTGATGCTAAAAGTACTGACAACAAAATACCTCTGCAACTAGCAAGCGGTAAAAACCATCAGGAAGCAGCAAGATTATTGCGTAATAAAGCATTATTTAATGCTGTGAAACAAGGAGAGTTAAGTAAAGTTGAACAGTATCTTGCTGAAGGAGCAGACCCTAACTACAAAGACGAAAATGACTGGACATTGCTGCATGATGCCGCTAGCAAAGGTTACATTGAAATTGTTAGGCTTCTAAAGGCGCAAGGAGCAAATGTTGATGCTAAGTCTTATAATGCAAAGCCTTTGCATTATGCTGCTAGGAATGGATACGAGGACGTAGTAGCATTTTTGATAGTAGGGAAAGAGAAAAGTGAGGGTGTTGACAGTCGTGGTAGGAATAATTGGACACCATTACATTATGCTGCTAGACATGGACGCTTGGCAGTAGTAGAATTTCTGGTAGAAGAGGACGCGGATATCAACCTTAAGGATACTAACAGAAATAAGCCATTGCATGTTGCTGCTCAATATGGTCATACAAATGTGATGGAGTTTTTCCTAAGGAAAAACAGAGAAGGGTTGAGTATCGATGACAAAGGTGCAAGTGGAAAAACAGCTTTGCATCAAGCAGCTGAGAAAAGCCATTTAGCAGTTGTAGAATTTTTGATAGAGGAAGGCGCAGATATCAATATTCAAGATTCTGAAGAAAATACGCCATTGCAACTTGCAACTGACCCTGAGATTATTAAATTGTTACAAGATAAGGTGTTATTTAATGCCGTTAAGCAGGGAGATCGTGATAAAATTAGTGAATATCTTACTAATGGAGCTGATGTTGATGTGACTAACAGGTGGGGATGGGGAATGTTGCATATTGCAGCAGAAAATGGCGACTTATCAATGATAAGGTTTTTACAAAGTAAAGGAGCGAACCTAAACATGAAAAGCATTAGTGGTGAAAGCCCGTTACATGTTGCTACCAAAAATGGATACAAAAATGTTGTTGAGTTCTTGCTTGAACATGGAGTAAGTTCTAGTGAACCAGGCAAAAATAATAAAACGCCATTACATTATGCTGCAGAGGAAGGTTATTTTGAGCTTGTAAAGTTACTAATAGAAAAGAGAGCAGACACCAGCGCAAGGGATTCAAACGGTAAAACACCATTACAACTTGCTAAAGAAAAAGAGAATGGAGAAATTACTGAATTACTGTTAAATGAGGCTATGTTTCATTCTATAGGAAGGAATGACATACAAAGAGTTAGAGGTTATCTTAAAGAAGGAGCTGATGTTAATTATTCTAGTCACAATAACTGGACACCACTGCATTATGCCGCTTATAGAAACCACATAAAACTCATAAAACTTTTAGTAGAAGAAGGGGCAAATGTTAATGCTGGGTCTCATTACATAAAACCTGTACATATTGCTGCTCAATATGGCCATAAAGGCGTAGTGGAATTTTTGCTTAACAGCGGATCAAATATTAATGCTTCTGGTTGGAATAGCTGGACACCACTCCATTATGCTGCTGATTCTGGTCACTCAGAGGTTGTGAAGTTGCTTATAGAAAGAGAGGCGGATATTAATGTTCAAGATTTTCATGGCAAGACACCGTTACAACTTGCTACAGAAAAGCGCCACCTAGAAGTCATAAAAGCTCTTTCAAACGCAGGATTATTTGATGCGATAAGTCAGAAAGATTTTAGAAAGGTTGAACACTATTTTAATATAGGTGCAGATGTTAACTCTAGAGATGATAACGACTTAACACCATTGCACAAAGCTGCTCAAGGTGGTGATTTAGAGATTGTCAGGTTTCTTCTTAGAAAAAAGGCTTATACTAATGCTAAAAATAATAAAGATTACCTTACCCCGCTCCATGAAGCTGCTAAGAGTGGTAACTTAGAAGTTGTGAAACTACTTATTAACTTTAGATCAAATATTCATGATCAAACGATAAGCGGAGCAAAACCTTTGCATATTGCTGCTGAGTATGGACATAAAGATATCGTAGAGTTTTTCCTCAATAGGGGATTAAGTGTCAATGATTTAGATAAGAATAAGTGGACGCCATTACACTATGCTGCCAAGAGTGGTAACTTAGAAGTTATAAAGTTCCTCATCAGTAGAGGAGCAGATATCAATGCCAAGGATTCTAACAATTTAAAGCCTTTACACATTGCTGCTGAGTACGGTCATAAAGATATTGTAGAGTTCTTTACTGTAGAAAAGCAATTAAGTGTTAGTGACCAAGATAAAAGTAGTAAAACATTGATGCACTATGCTGCTAAAAGTGGCAACTTAAACGTTATTGAATTTCTTGCTGGTAGAGGAGCAAATATTATCGCTTTTGATATTAACGGTGTGAGTCCTTTACATATTGCTGCTGAACATGGACATAAAAACGCCATTGAGTTTTTTCTTAGTAGAGGATTAAATGTTAACTATCAAGATCAGAATAATCAAATACCACTACATTATGCTGCCAAGGGTGGTAGTTTAGAGGTGGTTAAACTTCTTGTAAGTAGAGGAGCGAATGTCAATGCTCAGGATTCTAGTAATGCAAAACCTTTGCATTATTCTGCTCAGTATGGTCATAAGGATATAGTAGAATTTTTTGTTGTGCAAAAGCAGCTAAGTGTTGATGACAAAGGCAAAGACAATTGGACACCTTTATATTATGCTGCTAAAGGCAGGAATAATAAACACATTGATGATGATAAACTTTTAGAGGTTATTAGGTTTCTTGTTCGTCAAGATAGAAACATCATCAATAATAAAGATGCTTACGGTGCTGGGCCTTTACATATTGCTGCCCAGCATGGACACAAAGATATTGTGGAGTTTTTTATACAAAAAGAATTAAATGTTAATGATGCTGATTATCAGCAATTAACACCTTTGCATTATGCTGCCCTTCATGGTCGCTTGAGGGCTACTAAATCTCTAGTTGAAGAAGGTGCAGATATTAGAGCTGTAAGCAACGATGGAAAAAAACCTATACACTCTGCAGCTAGCAATGCACATAAGAATATTGTACTGTTTTTCGTACAGCAGGGGCTAAGTATTAATGATCCAGATACTAATTTAATGTGGACGCCACTGCATTATGCTGCCCATTCTGGTAATTTGGATTTTGTCCAATCACTTTTAGCTGAGGGAGCAAATTTTAATGCTGTAGATGCTGATAACGCAAAACCTTTACATATTGCTGCTGAACGTGGGTACCAAAGAGTTATAGAACTTTTAATAAACCAAGGAATGAATGTTAATGATTTAGGTCAGGACAATTGGACACCGCTGCATTATGCTGCAAGACGTGGTCATCTGGAAACTGTAAGGTTTTTAGTAGAAGAGAAAGGAGCAAATTTTAATGCTGTTGATCTGAGTAGTAAAATGCCTCTACATGTTGCTGCTGAGAATGGACATAAAGACATTGTAAAATTTTTCCTTGATAAAGGAATAAGTGTTAATGCTGTAGGTGCAGATAATTGGACGCCTCTCCACTTTGCTGCTAGTAATGGTCATTTAGAAACCGTAAAATTTCTTGTGGAGGAGAAAGAGGCAAATATTGATTTTCTCAGTATTGATCATGAAAAACCACTTGATGTAGCTATTTCTGCAAACCATGTAAGTGTAGTAGAATACCTAAGACAAGCTCTAGAAGAAAAAGAGCATGTTGCTAATATCAGGTATAGACGCCATCTTTTTGCTACTGCAGGTCAGTTTCAAAGTAGTGGGGCAAGCAGCAGGCATTCTTCGCTGATAGGTAGCTGGGTTTCTTGGGTAAAAGGTTGGACTGGACAGCCATTTTTACCGAATAAGGTGGCCAGCTGTAAATCAGCTGTGCCTATTATTCAAGAAAAACTTGAGAATATCAGTAATGCAGATATTATGCTTTGTTACTTATTATACAGCTGGTTCAATGGAAATAAATGTAACATAAACAGAGCTTATGAAAGTAATACTTTATCAGAAGAGGAGATAATAGGCTGTGCTTTACATATAGTGAAAGAGCTAGAGTCAGTAGTGAAGCAAACAGCTCGTAGTAGTGGTATAGCATGCAAATCATTAAGAATTGATTTTTTAGAAGTGCAAAAAACTATCACAGCAAAAATTACAGGCGGTGACTATAATGCAATCCCTAGTCTTTTGGATTCGTATATAGACAGAGCATTTTCAGAAAATTTAAGTCAAAAGCAAATCGATAGATTTAAAAAAGCCTATAATGGTAAGAAAGACCGAATATTAAATAGTGCTGATCTGCAAACCCAAGCTAGCATCCAAGTACCTACCTCTATACAAAGTGTTCTTATAGAAAAAGGTATCACAAATGAAAAAAGCAAAGAGACCTGCTACTCATTATTAAAATAGCAGGTATAGAAGTTACCAGTTAATCGTTGCTTTATAAGGAACCATAATTATGATTTCCTCAAGTTTACTTATATCTGCATTGTTGACTTGAATATTCCAGTCAGTGCCAATTGTAAGTGAAGGATTAACAATCTTTTTAGAATTACGTTCCCAGTTGTAGTTATCCAATTTTATAGTTATTTTATCTGCATCTGGCGTTGCAGGTATGATACAGATATTGTTACCATCATTTAAATCAACTTCTGGATTTTTTACATAAATAGGGAAGATTTCAGGAAATAGCTTGAACTTTAACTCAGAAGATTGCCCGTTTGCCTGTTTAAACTTGTTCCATTCTTCTGGGTAGACCGCACTTAGATTGACAATGAACGTGCCTTGATAATACTTTATTTGATCAAGATTTTTTACTTGACGACTTAAAACCTCACCTCCATTTAGAGCTGTATAGTCCAAATGAATTATCACATCAGAAATAGTACTAATATCAAACCTATTGGTTGCTTGAGGAAGGCTTAATTCCCAGGTAGAAACTGCACCTGTGCCTTCAAATGGTAAGTAACGTTCATCACCAAAACTAAGTTCAAAAAGACCACTATCTTGATCAGCTTTTGAGATAGCAATTTCTTGATTTGGCTTCCAATTAACTCTTAAAAGATCAGTTTCAGGCTGTTCTTCTTCACTTGGGTTCACTAAGTATTTAATTGCGTTTATTGCACCATCGCTTTTTAACACTACTTGGTTACTTGTTTGTTGCAAACTTGCATGAACATTTTCATAAGGACCAACTACTGATGGAACAGTAATCTTTATATCTTTAATCTTACGAGCATAGTGACCAGGGAAATCAAGGTCAAATAATTTTTCCGTGAAGGAGAATTTACAGCTTCCCTTAGTTTTAAGCTCATGAAGTGCTATAGGATCAAGAGATTTAAGTGAGATTACTTTAGTGATTTCTAACCTTCTTTCATTGGTATCATGGTACTCTTTGTCAAGTTGCTCAAGTTCAAACTTTAACTTTTGCCCTGAAAGTAGGCCTTCTTTTAAGCTATTCCAGTGCCCTGGTTGAATGAACGCTTTGCCGTTATCAATCTCATACTGATAAGCCCTTTCAGCTTGCCTTGCAACTTCTAGTGCAAGTCTATAAACCCTAATATATAAATTTTTAAGCTCTCCTTTCATCCAGCTGTAGAGTTCTTGATTAGTAAATTTACTTCTGAAAAATTGTCCTTTTTCCTTAATTTGTTTTATCGATTCTTTATGACCTTTAAGGTCTTGTACAGCGTTTGCTTGATTTATTTTATTTGCTTCTATTTGATAGCCGATCTGATCAACGTCATGGGCGGCCACAATCTTCTGTAAATCCCAATCTTCAGCTCTTCTTTCATAACTTGCTGAAGTACTAAGGTTCTGTGAAAGAGCACCAGCCACGCTAGAAAATATTTCAAGCCCACGTGCTATTGAATCTGCAGAGCTACCAGGTTGAAAACCTCCACAAGAAAAGCCAAATATTGTAGGGATAAGGTGTATTGGTGCTGCGACTTGTCTAGCAATACCTGCTGCAGTTAATGTAATTGTTGATGCTACAGACGTAGCCATGGAAGAAATCTCAAGAGCAGACCACCCTTTATTAATTAATTTTTCATAATGAGATTTTCGGTCTTTTGCGCTACTCAAACTTGCATTAAGTGCCTTAGCCTCTTCTTTTAATGCTTCAATGGATTTTTCCTTAATGGTTGTCATCAAGTTAGCCATTGTAGCTTCTTGTTTGTTGTAAAGTAAATTAAGTGCCTCAGCATCTTTTTTCTCTAAAACGCTTAATAGCTCTGAACCAATTTGAGTAACAGTATCAGCAATTGATTTAGCATAAGTAATCATGTACTTAAAACGGTAATGAGACACTTGAGCTTTTGGCAGCATTACAGTACTTCCTCCAGCTGCAGCACTGATTAATTGCCTTGGGTCAATTGGTGGCTGGAATAAAGGAAGCTCTAAACGTTTACCTTTGATGTCCATACAATGTCTTATTTTATAAAGGCGATCTTCAATCCTATCCCACAAGGCAATAAAATCTTTATTTTCTGGAGTGCAGAAATAACTGCAATATGTAGTGAGATCAACTACAGCAGCACTAGAACTATTGCGTGTATTTTGAACAGTATCTCTCGGAGCTTCTGCTTCTATTTTACATATGTCATATTTATTATTCGACAACTCACATATACTCTCAGGCTCAGCTTTGAACTTTCCTTTCTTTTTGGGCTTTTCTCCAAGAAGGTCCCAAGCTCTTATATAAAGCATCGTTGCTTGGTTAATTCCTTCCCATGAATTTTTAGAAAAGAGCATATCCCCCCAATCGACTAAATTATCCACGTATGACATTATTACATACTTCTCATAAGAGATCTTTTTCTTGTCAGCCTCTTTGTACGGATCAAGTAAATCTATTAACTTTCCACTATCACACTTCTCATTACCATATGAATTTCCGCATTTAGTTTTAAAGGGAAGAAATTGCCATGCATTGCAGCCCGTATTGGTAGGATTGAAGACGTATTGATACCACCTGCGTGCCTCAGCAAACTTCTGCTCCTGGTTGAAAAGATATGCAACCAGTGTTGGAATATGGAAGAATATTTCCCATAAATATATCCCGTAAAATCCATAAAAATAGCAGTCTTTTGGCTGCTCCTCTGGTGCTAAGATTGCTTCTGATCCCTTAATGTAAGCTTCTTTATATGACTTATTGATTAAATTAAAAATTTCTATGCTTTTGTATTTACTTTGATCTACGTTATCGTTTTTCTCTTGAATAATTAATTCTCTTACTAACTTTATCTCTTTATCTCTTTTTCCATCCAATTGCTTATGCCTTTCCTGTTCAGCAACTTTATTATTAACGTCTTCTATTTCTTTTTTATCTTTTTGTAATTGTGATATTACATTCTTAAGATACTCTTTTTCTTTTTCATACTTTTTTATTTCATCATCTAACTTCTTTATCTCTTTTTCATGCTGTTTTATACTTTCCTCTAAT
This sequence comes from Wolbachia endosymbiont (group B) of Limnophora tigrina, assembly GCF_964263235.1. Taxonomy (NCBI): domain Bacteria; kingdom Pseudomonadati; phylum Pseudomonadota; class Alphaproteobacteria; order Rickettsiales; family Anaplasmataceae; genus Wolbachia; species Wolbachia endosymbiont (group B) of Limnophora tigrina. Next base: position 114,292 of record NZ_OZ181655.1, read on the forward strand.
ATACCCTTCTCTTTTTTTAATACCTCTATAGTTTTTTCTGGCTCTTGCAATCTGTTTATCTCACTTTCCAAATTTGTCACTTTTGTTTCTAACTCTGTTAGCTGCTTCAGCAATTCTACTTTTTTGCTTTCTGTACTTTGCTTGAGTAGTGCTAACTTTTGTTTCAAATTATCTGCAGCTACTCGAAACTTCCCTTTTTCTCCTGACTCCTCTAGTGGATCTAGCTGTGCTTCTTGTAATTGTAAATCACTTAACCGTTTTATTATATCTTTTGTTTTTCTCTGTAAGTTATCATCCACAGTTTCCTCTGTTGCTAGCTTAGCTATGTTATTGATCAAAGTTGCCGTTTCCGTTTCTAGTGTTATTAACTCTTGCTGTAATTCTACATTTGTACTCTCTACATTTTGCTTGTGCTGTGTTAGCTCTTGTTTCAAATTATTTATTACTGCTCGTAAATTGCCTCTCTCTGCTGCTTCTTCATATGAATCACTTGATCTATGCGGAAATAAATTATTCAACTTTACTTTTAAATTCTCTATATCCTGCCATAATCTTCTCTTTTCTTTTATATCTTGTTCTACAGAATTTACCTTGCTTTGTAACGCATCTTTACTCCTTTTCTCGCTATCTTTTTTGTTTTCTAAACTAATTAACTCACTTTGCTTATCATTCTCTCTTGCCTTCTTTTTATCTATTTTTTTCTGCATTTCATTTATCTGGCGTGTAACAACTTTCTTCTCCTCTTCCTTTTTCTTATCGTAGAATTCTTTTATACTTTTTTCTGCCTCTGCAATGCTGTTCATACTATTAAAGTAACGCGTATAGGACCTTTCTGATGTTAGGTCCTCTTTCAGAATAAACTTACTATTTTGAAAACCGTCTTCACAAGATAAAATTAATATTTCACTATTCTGTACAGCTACTTTCAGCTTACCATTAAATTTTATATCTTTTGACTCTTTTACCTTATCTTTTATATCTTTATCCCACTTTTTGACCTTACTTTTAAAATATTCTATAGCCTCTTCTACAGGTCTATCTGTAGTCCATTCACCATTTTTGCTATAATTTACTTTTGTTTCTTGATCCTTCGCTTTCCAACTTTCACACAACTCTTGCTGACTTTTCTCCCAATTCCTGGAAGAAAAATATTGTCTTATGTGAGATTCACACTTTTCATCTACCTCAACATCAAATGGCAACTTTTGTTGAGCTGACCAACTGCCATCTGCTTTCTTAAACATATAATGCACAGCCAAAGTAGAATCATTAATTGACACATTTTCAACTTGTTTTTCCTTTTCAGTCTTTTGTAGCCAAAAAACAAATATCCTACCAAATACATGGACTATTCTTGCTATACTAACTGGTACTTGTGCTTCAATTTTCTGCCAAGCCTCCCAAATCTGTTGGCTTCCGGTTTTACCATCTTCAAAATTACCAACCCGATAATAGTAAGTATAAGGCTCTGCTATTGTTCGACCTAAAATATATAGCTCGTTCTTTTCACTTATAAAATAGGTATCTACTATTTGCAGATTCACAAGCTGTGCAAAATCCTCAAAATACTTAATATATGCATTCGCTGCTTCTTCATCTGTAAGATTACCTTGCATTAAAGTGTTTTGTAATACCTTATATTCTGCAGTTGCAGATTTACGTAGCGTAGGGTTGAGGTAATTTTCAGGGTATAATGCAATTTTCTTAGTTGCCTCCCATTCTCTATAATTATCTAATAAGTCCCACATTTCTTCAGTTAATTCAGAATTAACTGCTACTCCTTCTTCTAGCCCTAATATACAACGATGAATATATAGCTGAAGGCTATTTAGCCCTGCTTTAAGTGGGGAGATTTTTGAGCAGTCACTTATTTCAACATCAATCAATAAGAACGCATACAGACCTCGCATATTCTTATTTTTGACCTCAGAATATGTGTACAGCATATAGTTTGATAGGATATTGCGCTTCTGATTTTCTAGATGTTCTTTCACTCCCTCTACATAACTTAGCGATTCCCGTAGTTTCCTTTCAATGTTATTGTACTTATTCCATCCAGTAGATGATAGCAAATTATGTAAGTCTTTTAGTTCTAGCAAAATTTGACCATCAATACCTGTTCGTTCTGCCATATCTACAAGAGACTTAATTTTTAGCAAAGAGTCTATAGGATGATTTTCTTTACTGAAACATTTTTTAAAAGCATCAATTTCTTTGATTTGACTTAGTAACTTTTTGTCCCAATTAGTAAGCTGCGTTATTTTTTCTGTGACTTTGCTTTCATCATAACTGTCATGTAGCCATTCTACATATTGTGAAAGAGTAAGTTCATTACCAGAAAAAGCATCTTGCAGTGCTTTATGATTTGAAAGGGTTTTAATCTGCTTCTCTGTCCATGTTGCTTTTAGGCCATAAATATTTGAATGACATGTAATGCTTTTTATATCTTCTGCACTAAGCTTAAATGTTGTAAAAACTGCAACATTATTTAGAAGTTCTTCAATCATTGCATCGTAAGTTATAGATAAGTCTATTGAGTACGTTTCTTTATATGTTTTTCCAGATGAATCTTTGCAAGTTAAGATCGCTTTATTATTTCGAATGTCTATCGAAGTACATTCACTAGGCTTATAAACATCAACAGTCTTCCAAGTTTTAACTATATTATCATAAATATCTATTTTTCCAGAGAACCTTGCACTACTCGTGATTTCTGCAAGCAAATCGTCATGCATTTCATTTCCTTTTGCAATACGTCTTGTCCAGTTTTTAGCTATAGAATTATTTGCAGAATAACCAGTAGAGTCGTAAATATATACTTGGCCAGCAATTCTATTATCCATCTCCTTTGTAAAGAATATAGCCCTTGTACCAATTACAGCTACTGATACGTTGTTATGCGCTCTGCTAATCTCACCTGTAAACTTCCAGCTATCAGTAGCGCCATCATAGACGTCTATATATTTAGAATATTCTTGATTTCCTTTGTTTCCACCAAAGAAAATAGCTTGTTTATTAACTACAGCAACTTGCACCATATCACGTGCTTCACTGGCAACGTGTTGAACTTCTATCCATTTCTCAGTTTTAGCATCATAAATATCTATTTTATTAGATCTCGTTTGACCTACTTTACCACCGAAGAAAATAGCTTTGCCATCAACCACAGCTACTGATGCATTTTCACGAGCTTCACTAACTGTATGCGTTGTCCATTTTTCAGCTTTACTATCATAGATATCAACCTTTGAAGAACATTGGTTATCACTTTTACTACCACCAAAGAAAATAACTTTCGTATCAATTATAGCTACTGATGCGTTTGATCGTGCTTCACTAGCTGTATCTGTGCGATTTACCCATTCTCCATTATTATATATATCTATCGCACTTGATCTTGTTTTATTAATTTTACCACCAAAGAAAATGGCTTTTTCACCAACTACGGCAACCGAAGCATTTGAGCGAGCTTCACTGGCTGTATGTTTTGTCCACACGCCATTATCATAGACGTCTACTTGTAATGAACATCGTCTATTATCTTTATTTCCACCAAGGAAAATAGCTTTGTTGCCAACAACAGCAACTGCAGCACTATCACGTGCCTCGCTGGCTGCCTCAGTTATCCAGCTTTTGGCTTCTTCATCGTAGATGTCTATTTTTCGTGAGTATTCATTTTCACTTTTTTTACCACAAAAGAAAATAGTCTTCGTGCCAATTGTTGCTACTGCTACGTTCTCTCGTGGTTCACGCATTGAAGACTCTACAGAATTTTTGCTGTGTACTTCACTCTTTCCAAGAAAAACGGCCTTGTTGCCAATTATACCTACATCATGAACAATATTTTTATTTGGAGACTCAAGTCTTAATAACTGCAAATTTGTTGGCTGCTTTTCTGTAAATTGATGAGCTGCGGCTAATACGTCAGAGCTTACGTTAAAATGTTTACGTATTTCATTATGAAGATTCTCTCGTTCTTCTATTACCTCACTTATTCTTGTTTTGCATTTTTCAGAAAGTGTAGAATCATTGATTAATGCATCCAACCTTTCCTTGCTTGTTAGTTTTTTGTTTCCTGTTTTTTCTATTATTTCTTTTATTTTATATTCTTCAGAAAGTGTAGAGTCATTAATTAGCGAATCTAATTTTTCTTTGCTTTTTAATTCTTCCAATATACCTTTTATTTTCGTTTTACAATCCACAGAAAGTGTAGAATTATTCATCAATGCATCTAATTTCTCTTTGTTTTTTAATTTTTTGATTTCTGATTCTTCCAGTATTTTTTCTATTTGTATTTTCCACTCGCCAGTAAGCTCAGCGTGACTCACTAACGAGTCTAGCCTTTTTCTGATTTCTAATTCTTGATTCTTTTCTATTTCTTCCTCTATCTCATTTATCTCCTTTACATGCTGGTGAGAAAGTGCAGAAGAGTTGATCAATGTGTTTAATTGCTCAATGGTAATAGAATTGTTATTTAGCCAATTATTTAATTCAAAAATACGCTCTATATTATCTAGATTTAGATCAGTGATGTTTAGCTGCAGTAAAATTTGTACTATTTCTGCTGTTGATATATTCATCAACCTTGCTAGCAGGATTTGCTTATGTACTTCTGAGATTAATGATTTTCCAATTTTGTCAGAAACTTCATCGTTATAGTTGACCAAAGAAATGAGTTCGTTATCACTAATATTCCAAATTTTCTTTAGTATAGTACTATTATCTGTGTTTGTAACTAAATCCTTAAGCTTAAATTCACTTGGTAACACTGCAATTAGCGCGTTTAACTTACCAAATAACAATTTTAGTTGCCCAGCAAGCTGAGTAAAGTTGTGTAGAAACTTTTGCTCTTTAACACTAATTTTTTCTTGTTTCTTGGCTTTCTTGCTATGAGTAGTAGATTTATAGTTATCAAGCAGCCATTCCACTTCCTGACGTTTGACTCCAGTTCTTGCAATGAATTCATCAAAATTTTCTTCTTTAAATGGTTCAGAAGGTTCCTCTATACCATAAATTTTCTTTAAGTCTGATTCTTTTACTCCTTGTAAAAAGAATAGAGATTCTGCTGCATTACTAGCATCTTCTTTATTTTTACTGGCTTCTATTGATATAGAGGCATCTTGGTACAGTTTACATACCTCACTCAAAGGCTTCTTAAATTTTTCCTGTAAGTTTTTTATTCTGCTTATCTCCTTTAAAGAATTTGCATCGATTTCTTTTATTTTTCTATTATCAACAGCAATCAGTACGCCACTCAGTTCGTCAAATGACCAGCCAAGTTTATTTGCAAGGCGAATAAAGCGATGTAGAAAGCCTAATGCCTGATCAATGTTATCTATATTACCAGAATTGATACTTAGCTTATTGGCAGGATCAATTCTGTTATAGCAGTCAATTAGCCGCTCTAATTTATCAGAGTCTATATTAGTTTGAGCAATGAACTTCTCAACGTTTTTAAGTTCACTTTCACTTGTACCATAAACTTCGCTTAAGTTAGAATTTGTAGAAGTGATAAGATCATATTCTTCTGGAGAAAGGCCTAAAGATTCTGCAACATTATTAGCTTCTGGTTTTAGCACCTTATATAGGTCAGCTAAAGTAATGCCTTGTTTTTCGAGATAAGCGCGTATGCTAGCTAAAGGAAAATTAGCAGGCAGATTAAATGGATATTTAGCTGTTGCTAACTTCTGTAGAGCATTGCCACCTAGTTTCCTATCTAGATTCTTCCCCATTATCTCATTAGCAATCTCTAGGTATAACTTTGTTTTGTTAGTGCTATTACAATCTAGTGGAAGCTCAAATAAGTCAGGACGACGTTCTTTAAGTTTATGCCCTGGAATATACTTTTCAATAGTCTCAACTAGCTTAACAAAGTAAGCTGCAGGACTTAAAACTGACTGGCAATGGTCACATTCGTTATAACCATCCTTAGTTTTAAATATATCTTCAACTATGTTGCTATCTGCATTAGTACTTGTGGTTGTCATATTATTCCCCTTGTAAACTATGTATAATTGCGTCGCACTTCTCTGCAGTATCATGATCAATATTGCAAACTCGTAGTGCTCGGTAATGTGGTTCGGTCATTTCTCTGGCATTTTCTATATACCGAGAGACGAATTCTCTTCTATTTAGCGCTTTCTGGTAAATATCTTTAGCTTCCTGCTCTGTGATTGTATCTTTTACCCTCTCAACAAAGACATCATCACATAAATCTGTTATTTTAAATGCTGAGTCATATAAATACTCATCATTTTCATTTTTAAAGCTGAGTAATTTCTCAGCTTCTTCAACGCTTTCTATTCCCATCTTCTTTAAGCGAAATTGAGAATCATTAATTGTATTTTCATTCATCGTAATTTCTCCTTTGATTGTAAAAACTCTTATGTTTTTGAGGTTATTCAGACTCATTTATCCACCAGGAGCTCTTTTTTTCCTTTGATTAGAACTACTAACCAGATTATTATCATTTGCTGCAATCCTTTTTTCTTGCTCCACATTCTGATGTTGCTTTTCTAGATAACGGTTTTTGGCTTTTTCAAGTACTGATTTAACATCATGTTTTACTAAAAGTGTTGCTAAAGGATTTTCTTCACCACCAACCGCTGTTATATACAGTTTTTTTATTTCATTAGCTAGTTTTACATTATCAGGACTTGCACCTTGAGAAAAATCAATCTGCCGTAGCAATGTTAACCCTGCATTCTTTTGAACACTATCAATGTTCTTTCCGAATGTAAGATTATCTTTTTTTGGTTGTAATTGAGTATGAGCTACCTTTAAAAGGAGTTCGCTTAGACCCTTAGAATTACCTTTAACACCTAGCGCAACAGTATGAGACCAATTCATCTTAGGAGCAGAGCTACCATCATCATATTTATTTCCCTCTTCTCCAAAACCACTTTTCCGATCGTCTTGTACAACAGGATTAGGTACAAGCAAATCTCTTGTTGTACTAAGTTTTTGTTCAATAGCACCTGCATAGAGAAAATGTTCAAATCGAGACAGCACATGACTTTCAGACTTGCGAATTTTTGTTTCTCTTTCTCTCTTTCCTTTTATTTTTATAATATTTTCTGCTTCAGAATCTGAACCAGTTTCCATAGGGTATCTTTTTCTTGCCTCTTTTTGATTGAATGGTTTTTCATTCTCTTTATTGCTTTCTGTATATGGCCCAAACAATTCAAACATTTTATTCATTTGTTCTATTCCTGCTTCTGCAGCTTTTCTCTTTGGCCTTCCTTCTCCTGTTACCATTCCACCAATATCAACACTGTTAACAGGATTACCCTTCACAAACTGATAAAGATTCAATCCATCCACAGTTCCAGCAGGATCAGGATTAATCCATCTTGCAAGCCAGGTAGCATAGTAACGCATACCATAGTAATAAAGACCTGTGCTATCATCTCTTTCTTTCCCTGAATACCTATATTCTTTTTCTGTAACTTCACGAGCTGTTTTACCAGCAATCAGAGCTGTACCACCAAACGGCAGATATTCCTCATAACTCATGATTTCAGCATTATCATTTAATTCCAAAGCTACTGAATCTAAATGATTACTGAGCTGATAACGACTTTGACTATTTCTAGTTTCATCAGGTGTTCCTTTTGTCCAATAATGATGCAATGCTACTCTACTTTTATCATCTGCAATATGAACAGTGTATTTTTCTTTAATTAAGCCACTCTCTTGATAAGTTCTCGTAACCTCAATATCACCAAAATAAATTTTTTCTACTTTAGTATGATTAGCTTCATTATTCTGATAAGTTTCAGTAACTTTTCGTACCCGTTGTCCACTACTGTCATAAACATAGTATTCACTATCATTTTTACCACTTGGGCGAGTTATGATATCAACGTAAGCTATGTTATCTCGGTAATTCCAATGCAAATTTTGTGAACCATGAAGCTTAAGTAAATTACCCCTTTCATCATAACTCTCATCTATATTGCTTTCATTGACAGATCTTCTATCTATTATTGGCAAACTACGATTGGATTTATTTGAGATGTAAAACTCTTTAGTGGAACTATTTTTTCCGTTATGCCTAATTTTCGTAATGTTACTTCCATAATCAAAGTCATAATACTCAGTATAGTTACTAATCGCATTTTGATTATTTAGATGCGGAATCGGTGTAATAATTTCTTCCTTTTTGCTCAGTGCTGGATGTTCTTTTCCTGTTGCTTGAATTAGCCGATAAAGTGAATCGTAGTGATAATCTGACTTAGTATCTATACTCTTGTTATTTGGAAAAATTGTCTTATAAGACTCATCTTCCATTGTAGTAATATTACCAACAGGGTCATACGTGTAGTTGATACTCTGTAATTTTTTTTGTTCTTTGACGCTTTTAAGTTCAGTTAATCTAAATGTCTTCGGATCATAGCTATAGCTGGTAATAACACCATTGCCATAGCTAATAGATGTACGCTGACCTTTAGGATTGTAGATAATGTCTGAAACATAGGTTTTTATATTTTCTCCTTGCTTCTTAAATTTAATTTGTTTTGCTCTTCCTGCTATATCATAAATTGGACTATGAGTATTATTTTGTGGATCTGTTTTTTCAATGATTTCACCAATTGCATTATATTTTATGCTTGAATTAAATATTTCTGATTCAAGATCTGCATGAGTTGTCACGATACTTTCAACATCTTTCCAGTCTGCTTCTTGTTTATAATTCTTCCTCAGAATGTAGCTACTTTTTAATATCTGACCTTTAAAATCATTTTCTTTAGCTTCAGTTAATCCTGCTTGATCGTAATGAGCAATAAGCGTTCCATAACGATTGATAGCCTTATCTTGAGTATTCTCAGAATAAAAGAATCTTTCAACGACATTGCCATTTAAATTTAGGTCCTTATCAGTAACTTTTACTCTTATTGGCCGTTGCAATTTATCATATTTTATGTAAGTAAGCGATCCTTTGCCATCCCAATTGTACACTGCACTTCCAGCAACATTTGCTAAACTCCAGGTTTCTCCAGCATCAATACTGCTACTCTTTAAAAGCCCAGACATTGAATAGATGTGAATAAAATTCTTTATTTTTTCAGTTTCTTCCTTACCCTGGTTTTGCTCATAAAATCTTGCATCAACACTTTCCAGCTCATTTCCTTGAATATCAAGTTTGACGTAGGATTTTAATTCTACATTGCTTTGTTCGTTGTTGCTTAAAATCTCTATCTGCAAAAACTTTCTTCCTAAACTATCCAAATGCTCTATGGTTGGCGTATTATAATGCTTTTCTGCTTTGCTGAGTGCATCTTTTTCGTCTTTTAAAGCTATTTTTTCTTCTTCAGTTGCGCCATTCCATTTTTCGCTAAATTCTTTATAATACTCTGAATCTTTTACCGTATCGTTAAGATCAAAATTTTTAGTACTCCACGAATCAAATTCTACTTTGCTGAAAAACCCTTTTGCCGTATCAATGCGAACATTCCTCAGCAAAGGATCATAATAAAGAGTGTCAGATACTCCTTGATTACGCACACTCTCTTCGAGGTCATAAAAAGGTGAATTACTATAAAAAGGTTCATACTTTTTCACCTCCGTGCCTTTATTGTTATATACAACTCTTCCTGATGCTATCCACTCTCTGGTTTCAGCATTAGTCAGCATTTTAGTCTCAAGGTTTCTACCAAAACCATCAATGTGAGTTATAATTCTCCTGATTCTTGTCGAACTTCCTTCTGAAACATGAGTTTCTCTCTGCAGATTGATTACATGTACAGGTTGGCCATTTTTTCTCCAGCTATCTAAATCATAATAAAAAAAGCTAGTTGCATTCTGTAAATAATACTCAGGACCATTTGCTCCTGTTGCTGTGCCTAAAACATCTTCAAAATTTGGATTTTTTCTCACTTGATATTCAAGTAGTGGTTTATCACCTTTCTTTTCCCCGTTTTGGGTGCCATAAACTGAAGTAGCAATTACCACTCCCAGTGGATTTAAAATAATCTCTGAAACATTATCATTGTGGTCAGTTAGTTTTACTGGCGTTAAACGTTGATAATCATATTCTACAGTAGTTTCATAATTTGAGCTTTCAGTTGCTTTTACTATCGTCTTTATTGGCAGTAAATTATACTGATCATAAATAACTGCTGTTTCGCTACCGAAAACATCAATTACTTTTTCAGGTAAATAGTATTTATCACTACCATAATAGTATTGTGTCGGACTTGGTGCCCACCAAAAGTCAGAAGTTTTTTTATAGCCAAGGTCTTTTAGCATTTGATCAGACGCGATTTTTTCGGCAAATACTTCTTTTACTTGGCTATCTGAAAATGCTATAGCTTCAGTATGGTGGAGAAGTGCTTGCTGAGTTACTAAGCCAAGTGCTAAGTTTTTAGTTTGTTCTTTATTCCAAAAGTAATTATGACTTTCACTTAAGAGTCTTACTTGTGGACTCGTATAATTTAAGTTCTCTTCAAATTTTATCGTATTTTGCAAGGACTGTGTTACGTGAGTCCTTAAGTCATTAATATTAGTATAACCACTAACTGCAACTCTTAGGCCACCGATCTCAAAAGCTTGTGATTTATAGAGAGCTCCAAGTAAGTAAAATTCTTTAGTATTATTAACGTAAAAATTACGTTCTAAAGTGGCATGTAATTTTTGCTGCTCTGAATAATTATTTGGCTCTATTCTACGAGGGTAAGTAATACTTGCTGATTTAATGACATTACCATACTCATCAACTTCTAAAACAAAGTCGTGCTGAATACGTGGATCACAACAATTTCTTTCATAATGGTAATTGATAGTTTCTTGTAAATTCACAAAGAAAATTCCGTATTTGAATACTTTATGAGAGCTGTTTGTACTAGATTGTAGCAATTTTACACAAGCACTGGACTCTGTTACCGAATATGGATGCTGATAAAGATCAGGATTTTCATCCAAACCATATACTTCTTGTCTTAACATTTGCCCTTGAATAGCTCGGTATGCTTGTCTTTTATCCTCTATTGAGATGATATTTTCATCAAACACTTGCGGTGTTATTTTTAACGCTTCTCTATCTCCTTGGTAAAATTCCTTTCTATAACTTTCAACTAAATCTTCTGCCTTTTTATAAGCTCCAGTATGGTACCAAGTCTTGGTATAAATAGGAGCAACATAATGCTCTCTTTCAGTTTGGTCAGAACTGGAAAAATCTTCTGTATCCCAGGTTTCAACAAAACCAAATCCGCGAAATTCTTTTTCAGTGTAATCATAAAATCCATGATGATAGCGATATTTATTGGTAAGTTTACTTCCTACTATGTTGTCTATCGTTTCTATTCTTTCAATTACTTGTACTGGAAATGGCAGACTTGTTGCCCATGGGCGATTTTCTTTTCTATCCTCTAAATAAAACTTAGTAGAAGCTGCATAATGAAGACGGGTAATGTTACCCATATTATTATCTATTTGCTTCAGTAAGTGCGGTTTTACTCCATTGTAAAAATCATAGTATAAATGTTGTAACTTTAAGTTTTGATCAAGATAACTAATAAGCAAACAATTGGTACCATTCCCTAGAATGTCAGCAAACTCAATTCGACCAATATGATTGTAATCTACCGGTAATTTCAAAGTTACTGGTTTACTGAAAGAATTACCGCTGTTGTTATAGTAGATATCTAAGCTATTGTGATTTGCATAAACTAAATCTGTAGTACCAGAACCATCAATATCAGCAAAGTAAAGTCTTTTCGCATTGAATCCATCCCTAAAATATGGAGCGTTCTTAAATGTAACTTTCTCGCCAAATTTACCATAACCAAGATTTGGCCAACATTCTACTTTACCATTTTCTATTTTAACTAGATGGCTCTTACCATCACCAAACATATCAGCGAAGCGTACTAAAGTACTCTCTGAACTGGCACGTTGATTTGGCAAGTCTTTTGGCGCTTTACTGTAAATAGCTTTTTTGTATCCTTTTTTACCAGCAGATGGATATACTCTAACGCTTTCTCCTTCAAATACTACGATATCAGTTCTTCCATCTTCTGTGACGTCTATCATCTCTTGAATTTCGCTGCTCAAGTTGATTACTTGCGATTCAAGAGGCTTAAATTCACTCCATTTACTATTACCATCAAAATCATGGTAACCCTGAAAACCACTTTCATTCACATAAAGCTGTAACTCACCGTTACCTTCTAAGCTCGTCAGTGAATAAGTAGTTTTACGAAGCAGCGATGGAAAACGCTCCAGTAGTTTAGCTTGAGCAAACTCTCCATCACCATTTGGTCTGAAATAAAGGATTGTGTTGCCATCGTTATATAATATTCCTTCAATACCTTCTTGATATAGATCTACCGATTGAAATCTTCGGTCATTTAGGTACCCAGCAAACCCTTGAATTTTTACCGGTTTAAAAGAGTTTCTATTATTTGAATTGTGAAGGTCTAAAAAATTTCCTTTTTCTTTTATGACAAGAGTTTTTTCACTGTCTTTGATTCTCCAATTTGAGTTTTCTTCAGAAATTTCTGCATTTTGTTCTGAAAAGACAAAATCTTGTTCTTTTAAAATCTGCAAAAGCTGTTTAGATGGTTTCTTGAGTGTTACCGATGAAACTGTTGAAATGTAGGTAGAATCATCGCTGGTATGAGAAAAAACTAGAATTGGCGTAGTCTTAGTAAATCTTTTTTCTCCTCTTTCATAATAGCCAACTTGTTTTACCGCTCTTAAATACGTAATTGTTGGTTTTTCGTCGTAATCAAAGTACGTTCCATTTATTAATGTTGGCTCTCTACCCAGCTCATCAAATCGATGGTAAATCCTTATCGCTCGACACAAGAGTTCAGTTCTAACTGCAAACCCTGTAATGTGTGAGGTAAATGGATCCGGGCGGATGATAGCTTTTCTCTCTTCGTTGTACTTTTTATCTATCGGGCTGGTAAAATCGTTTTTACCATAATCAAACAGAACTTCAAAATGGTTGTACTTTAATTCTTTATTATGTCCATAAGTAATGCGATCAATTACTCTGCCGCTACCTTGTTCTACTTTGCTGGAGCGGTAATAGTAGGATATTTTATTTCCATATACATCTCTTGATTCTTCAAGTAACCATTCTGCTATGCGGCTATTACTCTTTGGATCATAGATTTGTGCTTGTTTATCTTTGCCATAAATGGAAATATTCCCATCTTTGCTGGTAACTTGCCAATGAACCGTATTGTCGTTTTTACTTATCAAGCGTTCTATTTTAGCAAATAATCCTTCAACACGCGGCTTATAATAAGTAATGTCATATTCGCTATTACTTGTTTGATTAATCGCAACCAAGTCATCTGCTCCTGTAAGTACGAAAATATCTTCATCATCATAAGTTGGAATTTTTTTTGATGTTTTTCTGATAATACTTGCTATTGAAACATTAAACCCTACACCAAATACTCCATTACCACCACCAGAGCTATAATCAACACTTAAAGAAGGCGAAAAATTACGGCACGTTGGAAGTGGAATTGGTATTGAGAAGGACCCAGTACCAGTGAACGAATTAGCTTCAAAAGCTTCGCTTATTCCTTTTATCGCTCCACCACCTTTTGGTAGTTCAAGCTTTTTGGCCTCAATAGTAGACTTTTGTGAAGTATCTTTGTTATGTTCCATTTGATTTGATTGCGTGAAAACGCGCTTTTATGTTATATATATACAAGATTGGTAAAAAAAACGTCCAAATTATTTTTATCAAAAAAGTCTTGCCTTAAACTTATATTATTTTGATAGCACAAAAATCATCAATTACTCTTTGATGACTTTCTATTATTGCCTTTGCTTCTTGCTGCAAACATTTAATATTTTTAGATGTTATATCATCCATCTCAGCTGATGCTACTTGCAATTGTGATTGTATTCGTATATATCTACTACCTATTACTTGCTCTAGTTGATAATCAACGCAATCCAATCCAGAGGCAAACATCACATTCAGTAGTGGCTTGACCCACCCTATTTTTCCAAATCTCCTTGAGTTAGCATACTTTATACTTCTATCTGTTCCACCAGTGCCTATTGATAGCAGTATAATCTCATCATTTCGAAATAACCTCTTAGCACTTGCATATGCACAAGCCGCTGGATTATTGGCAAACACTCCGCCATCTATCAATACTCTCTCTGTTTGGCTAATTTTCAGACGTTTTGGTGTGAAGTACGTTGGAGCAGCTGTTGTAGCTCTGAGTGCATCTTTCAACTTAATGTTTTTTTCTTTCCAACTTTTGAAGAAAAATTCACAACTATTGTGAATGTCATAACTGGTGAGCAGTAGATTACTCGCAACATCGGCCATAGTACTTTCACCAAAGTATTTGTTGAGAATAAATTCCATATTTCTATACGAGTACTGAGAACCACTCAGCCAAGAAGCAATTGATTTTCTCCAAAATGATGATTGAAAGATATAAGCTCCATACTCTTGGTAAAGTCCAACTAAATCATTGGCAGAGTATTGAGGTTTATTGCTTTTACAAAGTCCAGCAACAATAATCCCACCGGTTGAGGTTCCTGCCATTAAGTCAAAAATTTGAGAAATTGGCTTTTTTGTTCTAGATTCAATTTCTGCTAGAATAATGGCAGGAATTATTCCTCTAATTCCTCCTCCATCTACAGATAAAATGTACTTTGTCATTTGTTATAGTTATTTTTGTCTCTGCTCAAGTTCATTAACTTCCTCAGCAAGGTTTTTGACCCTTTCTTCAAGGCGATAGATGATTTCTGTAGTCCTTTGATTTTGCTCTATAAATTTATCATGCATATGCACTCTTAAATCGAGTTTGGCCAGCCACCAGATAAATGCTATTGTTTGTATCACCATAGTAGCAATTACTGCTACAGGGATCTTTCCTGTACTTTGGTTTTTCATCTTAAAGTTCTCTTGCACAAATAGCTGCCTATTGATATATACAAGATTCATCAAAATTACGTCCAAAAAATCTTTTCTAAAATAAAGTTAATTGGTTGCACTGAACAAGCGATGCAAATAATATAAGAGACATGAAATCTAGCCTTCTTGGAAAGTTATTAATAAACTCGATAATACCAATAATATGTGCTATCTTTTTGTTTCAGCACTTTAAACCTTCAAAAAACATACCAATAAAAAGTAAAACAACTAGTGAGGATAGAATAGCATTACGCATTGCAGCTGAAAGTTGCAATTTGGATAACGTAAAATCCTTAGTAAAAAACACAGTAAATATCAATGATACCTATTATTTTGGTGCAACATCATTACACTATGCCACAAGCGGAGATTGTTTAGAAGTTGTAAAATTTCTAATTGAAGAGGGCATTGATGTAAATACTACTGACGCTTTTAGCTGGACAGCTTTGCACTATGCTGCACAAAAAGGACATCTGGGAATTGCTAAATTTCTACTGCAAAATGGAGCAAATCCTCTTGCTAAAAACAAAGATAAAAAAACTCCTTTAGATCTTGCTGTAGAGGAATTAAACAATAATAAAGAAGATATTTATGAGGAAATTATCAATTTACTTTCTCACTATCAATTATTCCCATAGCAGCTGTGATGATAGTACGATAACCCAGGTTATCAATCACATGCTCAGCCTTATTTATTATCCATTCACCATAAACTCCCTTGTGAAACCCCAAAAGGTTGATCTTTGCTTCGGCAAATAATTCAGGACTCCCTGGCATTGTGATATTTAGTGTTGCTGCACCACTCATCAGCTGATTTAATTTTGCAGATGCTGCACTTTGCGCCAAATCACTATTTGCATAAATATCTCGTAGAATATAGCTTGGTTCCTGATTACCCATTTTTTCCGTCATCGTCTCTGCTTTCTCATAATCATACCAATAGGCAATAACCGAGCCATATTGATTACGCTCATTAAATCTTACTTGCCAACTTGTAATATCTCTAGGTGTTAAAGTAATAGTGCTTAAAGTTTTTCCGGTAACTGATTTTGCTTTCCCTTTTGAAACAAAAAGTAAATATCCTCCAGCAGGTTTTGCTATTGCTCCATAAATTTGAGCAAGCCTGGTCAAAAAATGCATATCGCTCTCTGCAGCCTGATCAATATGTGATATCATGATATTTGCAAACTCTGCAGCAACTTTAGCTTTATAGCCATGGTTACCTGCAATTTTTTCCACCAAATCATTTAAAGTAATTTGATGCCACTCATTAAATACTTGTTCCTTTAAAGACTGTTTCAAATCTGCTGCATGACTTTTAATCTTTAGTGCTTGTGGTGGACCTTGTATCGTAATTTCATTTACTATGTAATCTCCCATCGGCATAATGCCAGTTTCCTTATATCCAAGCAAAATATTCAGCTTTGCTCCAGTTCTAGGAATCTCAAATAATGAATCACGGTCATCAAGATGAATTACAGCAGTATCACTTATTACTCCAGCTTCATCAGTAATATGCATTGATACTAACCGACTTTTTATCAACTCAGTGATGGAAATGCCTTCTACTGAAATACTAAAGTCTGGTGTCATTTTAATCCCATAGTTTTACTACTTGCTTTTGTATCGTTCTTTGAATGACAGGCAATTTAATAATTAAGCCTGCAGGAAGAAGTTCATACTCTGCAAGTCCAGGATTAGCTCTTAACACAACCTCAACTGCTTCTGAGCTGAATCCATAGTGCTTCCAACAGATCAAATCTAACATATCATTTTCTTTAGTTTTGTAGTACATCATCATCAAGTTGTATATTGTCAACGGGATTATTTAGTGATCCATCTAACAACACGTTATCGTAGTGCTTCAAACTTAAGTGAAACTCAATCTTTCTTGGTTCACCATTTGGAAAAAAATATTTCTGCGTTTCTTCTATTTTCACGATAACAAAATGGCCTAAAATGTTACCTTGGCCATCAATGAGTAAGAAAGGGTTTGATGAATTTCGCATATTATTTATTTGCTTCAGCCCTCCTGAATAGATTACCCCTGCAAGCTCAACAATATCCTCTCCAGGACCAATACTTTGAAGCAACGGCTTTTCTCCAATACGCTCAAGTGCAGGCCAGCGATATTCATTCCTGCGTGTGAAACCTCGCTCAGTTAATGAAAATCTATATGGACCAAGAAATAACATAATTCAATTTGTATCATAAAGTGCGCCACTAAATTGCTCTCTAATTCGCTCCATTACTTCATCAGCAATACTACGTGCATCTTGTCCAGGGCTTGGATGAATATTGATACTGAAGTGATTACTTTGCGTTCTGTTCTCTACAGTCTTACTGTGCGCTGCAATGGGGTGCTTAAGAGAATTGCTTACAACGTTATTTACAGACTTAACTTCTAGTTCAGCCTCATTTTTTTTGCTCCACAGATTATTGATTGTTTTAAAAGGCTGAGTAATATTATTCCAAAATTTTCCTACCCAATCAGAAAAAGATTTCCATACAATTTTTACTGATTCCCAGATAGTAACAAAAAAGTTCTTCACCACTTGCCATTTGGTAATTATCAAAGTTGCAGCAACAGCAAGACCACCAATAATCAGCCCCATAGGGTTGCTCATTACGGCAATTGTCAATGCTTTAAATCCAGCAATTATTGCTGGAAAAACTGCAGAAAGACCTATTTTTACCAAAGTAATAACAGATCCAAACACTTTCCAAGTAGATAAAAGAGCCAATAAGGAACCTTTTACAAAAGTCCAAGCATATCCAAGAGATATGGCTGCTATTTTAATGCTAATCAACGTAGTAATCATGCTCATGATCACTGTAGTCAGTACTGGATACTCCTTGGCATAAAGTGCTACTTGTGTAGTTGCTGACTTCAGAAGATTAACAGTAAAATTTAAAGGTGGTAATAATACAGAACCAAGATTCATTCCCACTTCTGCCATTGAGTTTTTAAGTAACTGAAGGTTATTTGCTGTAGTATTTGCTCTGTTTTCAAACTCCCTTTGCATTGAGCCCTTATATTCCTCGTTTATTAATCGTAAAGATTTTTTGTACTCATCAAGACTACCAATGAGTAGTGCTATATCATCTTGATATTCAAGGCCAAAGAGATCAAAGAGAACACTAGAACGCTCTTGCTTACCTAATTTTGCAACTGTTTCTAAAAACTTAACTAATGTGCCTTGTGCATTCTTGCCAATTGCTTTTTCAAATTCCTTAGCATTTATTTTTAGCTGCTGAAAAGCTTTTTGAAAATTGCCACCTTGCTTACTTGCTGTTTGCAACTTACTGAGCATTGCATTAATTGCTGTACCTGCTTTTTCAGGAGTTTTACCTAGGCTAATGAAGCTACTTGCTAAAGCTCCTGCTTCTACTGCAGTTAAACCAAATTGCCTTGCTGTACCACCGATTCTGTTTAGCGCAGGAATAATGTCTTTAGCTTTTGCTGCAGTGTTATCAGAAATATGATTTATTGCATCACCAATATTTGCCATTTCACCAATTTCAATTTGATAAATATTAGAAAGTTTAGCAATAGCATCTCCTGCCTCTTCTGCTGACATATCAAATGCAGTTGCCATCTTGGCCACAGTGTCTGTAAAAGTCGTAAGATCTTTAGCTTTAATACCAAGTTGACCACCACTTGCAGTAATTTGCGCAAGTTCTGCTGCAGATAGCGGAATTATACGCGACATTTCCTTTAATGTTTCCCCAAGTTTTGTTAAGCCATTTACATCTGTATCTTCAAACTTTACAACTTTTTTTACATCAGCCATGGCACTCTCAAAACTAATTGCAGCCTTAAGTGGTGCAGCAAGTGTGAGGCCAAGTGCTACAGCATCCATCATTTGAGCTCTAAAATTTGCTCTTTGCGCTAAAACTCCTTTACGTTTTTGCATTACGGAATTTAAAGCCGTATAGTTATTTTTAAGCTTTTCAATAGAAGAGCCAAGTTTAGCTTGGTCTCCAATAAGAGATTTTATATCTCTACCACTTTTACTGAACTCCGTGCGTAAATGGTGGAGAGCACTTCTTTTTTGTAAATAAGCTGTTTTAGCTTTCAGTGCTGCAGCTTTAGATTTTGTAAATTCATTTTGCAGGCTCTTACTTGGTGCTTCTGCATTTTTTATCTGTTTAGCCAGAGATTTTGTTTTTATTTCTAGCTCATTCCAAGAACGCCTAGCAAGCAGAGCATCGTGGCTGAGCTCTTTAAACTTGGATATTGATTTACTTGATGATTCAAGTTGTTTTATCGTACTACCAATACGAGAAAGCTGCTTCGTACTACCTGCTATCGTACTATTAAAACTGCTTTGCAGTGTTGCTCCAATTACTATAGAAATTGCCTTCATTTGTATAATTTTCCGCTACTTTCAAACCACGTAATAAATTCTTCAATATCCATATCAAGCCACTGATTGATTCCACCACCAACCATTGAGCTAAGCGATAATACGCTCAGCCTCAAGTCTTCTGCTGAGACAAAAAACCTTGTAATGCTGCTTGAATCTTATTGTAGTCTGCTAAATCAAATTCTTCTACTGCTTCTCTTGAAATACTTGCAAGATTTGCAATCAGTGCTACTTCTTTCTCTGCATCACTATTACCCATACGTTCAACAGCTAAACGATCTCGAACTTTTGGACGGCGTAGAGTTATCTCTGAAACTAAAATTCCATCGATTTTTATTGGTCCAGTTAATTTAATTTTTTGCATTGTTTTACCCTTTTAGTTAAATTCCTAAAGCTGTGCGCATAGAAGTCATTTGATCAACACCATCGATCTTGCGAATCATATTCTCAGCGTCAATTTCAATCAATTCTCTGCCATCAATGGTAAGCTTATAATAGTTGGCAGCAATTATACATTTTAGTGTTGCTTTTTCAGCAGCCTTCCAGTTACCAAAATCAAGTTCTTTAAAGAGCCCTCTTAAGTTAACTACTACAGATTCAGCTTCACTATTACTTCCTTGTAATCCTCCCCGTAAAGTAAGAGAGACTGCATTATTGTTTATCAATCCGAAAAGTCTAAAGAGCTCAGAGTCATATTCAGCAAAAGTGAGCTCTGCTTCAAGTTTTTCCATACCAATATCAATGCTGACTGGTATATCCATTCCACCTCCGCGATATTCCTCAGTTTTAATTGCAAGTTTTGGTAAGCTGATTTCATCGATACGCCCTGCATAGCCTCGGCCATCAACAAAGGCAGTAAAATTCTTTAAAATTTTTGGTAGCATTATATTAACTCCTCAATGTAATCATTAATTAAATGTGAGCGGAAAGTAATCTGCTCAGCCGGATAAGGTGGAGTGAAGTTGAAATCAAAGTAGACTTTACCATCGGCAATACTTGCTTGAGTATTCAAGTCTGGGTTTGCATAACATTTTCCTCCAAGAATAGCACCAACTGCTTTTAAATGTGCAAGGTAAGCATTTACACCTTCAATTACATCATCCAAATATGTACGAGTAATGTTTCGATCGACTGCCCAAAGGTGTGCACGAAGAAGACTATCGTTAATTAAATCAGCTGTTCTTCTTACTGATAAAAATGCCCATTTTGCATCACTAGAGCAAGTTCTATTGCCCCATAGTCTATATCCTTTTTGATGAATAATCGTTGCAATTTCATTTTCATTTAAATGATTAGCCCTGCAGTTTGCATCACCAAGTGTAAAATCAACAGGTCTGGCAGTACCAACAATACCATTAATCTCCTGATTTGAAGGTGACCACCAGAATCCATGCCCATTATCAATTTTAGCAATCAGTCCTGCAACAAATGGGCTAGCAGGTAGAATTTTTTCCTCTTCATTAAAAACCTTTACCCAAGGATCAACAACATAAACGCGAGGGCTACCAACACTTTTACGCCACTTGATTGCTTCTGCATCATTAGTATTTGGTCCATCTGCAACAACAATTGCTCTTAGTTTTTCTGCTATTCCAATTAACCCTGCAACTACTGGATTTCTACTATCTGAGCTAGGTAATTCATGAGTAAAATTAGGAGCAATAAGTATTCTTGGAGTTACGTGAACATTGCTCTCACTACTGAGGAAAGCTTTTATACCTTTATATTCTCCTGTTGCTGCATCAACTCCACCAATTATATTTTGTAGCGTTTCACTTGCTTTTAGTTCTGGATCAGTGTTTTCGCTTTCTGCAACACGAATCACTACAACAGTAGCACCTACTTGATCAAAGATTGCACTTATTGCTGGCAAAAGTGTTCCGGTTTTTCCAAGCTTTGCTGCTTCTTTTTGGCTGCCTGCAATAAGTACTGGCTTATCCAGTGGAAATACATCCTCATCTGCGCTTGGTGCTGTACCAATCAGGCCAATAACTGATGATTTTGCTGCATGAATCGTGCGTGTGCCTGAAGTTACTTCAATCACATTGACACCGTGTAAAAAACTTTCTGTCATTTCTTTTCCCCCTTTATAAATTGGCTAGAGAATTTTGTATTTCCTGTTCAAAGCTGTTTAAAAAATTTCTCAGCTCTTCTTGAGTTCTTGCTTGTTTTATTCTGCTTTTAGCAGTATCTTCAAGCTCTTCACACTTTATTATTGCTTTCGTTGCTTTTGTTGCCTTTTCTTGAATGAGTCTAGCCATTTCAATTACTGTAATACCACGAACTTTTGCAAGAGGCTCTATAAGTGCAGAATCATTTTCATCGATAGACTCTGGTGCAGCTAATATCTTTTCTGCAGCTTTCGCTTGAAAGTCATAAGATTTAGCCTTTTGGTGAGAATATCCTGCATATTTGTAAGTATGGCTATTAAAATAGCGAGAAAGGCTAGAAAGTGCAGCAGATTTCTCATTTTGTAATAACTCATCTTCAATATCCTTTTCACTACGCTGAACAACTTCTCCTCCTTCAGTTAAACAATAACTTTTTTGCCAATTAAAATTCTCTGGCGCTTCTTGCCAATCATTCCCCTCTGGTTGATTCTCCAGAGTTGTTGTTTCAACTTGTCTGTTGTTTTCAAAGCGAATATAAATAGGCATTCTTTTCCCCCTCTTTACTGCCAAATTTGATAAGTATGTTCTAGTCCTGAACACTGCCAAGCTCTTAGCGTCCTCTCTACATCTATCTCAAGTCCCGTAGTTAAAAAATTGCTGCGAAAATTATATATTCCCCATTGCATGAACTGAGTGTAGTAATTATTGCTACTTTTATAGTAATACGGTGATGTATAAAATAAGACCGCCACTGTTTTTTCACTTGGAATAATTATGCTACCTGAATTAGAAAATCCACTACTTGAGCTTCCTAAATTATAAATATTCTGCCAGCTAATTGACGATATTTGCCCTTTATTAGTATTGGTATTATTAGGCGTTCCTACAAATAACCCTGCACCTTCATATTGTGAATTCCAATATGCTGAACCAACAAAATTCAACGTTCTTGTTATCTCACTACTTGTAGTATTTTTTACAAATATTATGCCTAGTAGAGCATAGGGGTATTTAAAGTGATTTTCACTAATCGTATAGCGTGAATATAACTTTCTATAGATAAATGTTCCATTTTTTCCCTGCATAAAATATATACTTGGTGGCTTATAAAACGAAACGTAACTCGTGTTATAGTTATGACAACCTACTATAAGACTAAACATGTTGTTGGTATACGACGTATCAAGATACCACTTACCAAGTTCAGTTGTAAAATGGCCATAGCCCCAAGTATAGTCATTATTTCTACTTATAACGCCAAATAAAAGTGGTAATGATCCAGGCTGAATAACAGCTCGTGGTTGTATTTCCTTCATTATCGAAGAACCTTCTGGAAGATCATTAATAGCTTTAAGTGTGTTTTTTATGCTACCAAGATCACTAGCACTATCAATTGCAGCAATATTGGCATCTTTTCTCGTATCAAGTAGTGATATATGTGAGTCTGATGAGGTTTTTAGAGCTTTTAAAGAGCTGGTTTTGAGTGTGTTTATTTCATCTAAAGATTCTGTTTTTGCTGTAGTTATTGCAGATAATGAATTTGTTTTATTATCACTCAGGTCCTTTAAGTGTTTTGTTGCTGTACTCAGGAGTTCTTTAAGCTTTTCATCAGTTATTTGTACAATATCAAGTACTGTACTCTGTCCAGCTATAGACTCTAATGCTTTGGCAAGATACGCTATCTTGTCAGGTGTAGCATCTACAGCCAATTCTTTCAGTCTTTGGTGCAGTGCATAAACTACTTCTTTGGCAATAGTCATCTGTTATTACTCCATAAATTTAAAAAGGTTTCAAAACTAAAGCGCTCAAATGCGCTTTTAAGCTCTGCATGTTCAGTATTTCTTGATGAAATATCCACATCTATTTGCTCAATGGTTTTACGAATACGCACCACATCCTGAGCAGCGATATTATCTGGATGAGGCAATAAATATCCTCTTTCTGTTTTATCTTTTTTCACCTGCTAAGATATTACTACTCTTAAAGCTCTCACTTTAGGGCGGTATTCTACCGTACCAGAGAGAGATAACTTTATTCTTGTTTCATTAGCGTTAAAACTTGTTAGCACATGAGTACGCTCTACCCAATTATCACCTACAGGTTTACCTATTGTTAAATCAACCAATTGCCATTCACTGTTACTTTGCTGTACATAAGTTTTAATATCTGCAGTACCAGGAATCAAAGCTTCATAAGTAATTGTTACTTTAGTGTTAGATCCTGCAGGAATACTTCTTGTTACATAATCTCCAGTCTCTGCAATTTCACCAAGAATCAGCTGCAACCCAGGATAAAATACTGGACTTCTTTTTTCTGATCCACGCAGTGTTACTTTAACTATTAATTCTCCATTTAGCCTAGATCTTAGTGCTATTGGCAAATTATCAGATAAACTATGCTCTTGTTTTTCACCAATTTTAGCTAGTGTAAGCTCAACGTTGGTGTCAGAAGACACTCGATCAATATTCGCTAATGCTATTAAATCTGATGTATTATTTGCAGTAACTTTCCCAAGATCAAAAACGTGAAAAACCTCAGTGAATTTTGCTGCTAAAAGCCTAAAAGTTAAATCACGATTTTGATGTGGTGTCCACGTACTTGCATTGCTTGATGAAAGCAGTACTCCTACTTGGTAAGGCTGACTTGTTACCCAACGGTTGTTTACACTGTCATGCTTGCCAAGTTCTGCTATCTTTACTGCAGTGTTTGCATCATCAGTAAGTAGTACTAAAGCATATTCTTGTCCTGCTTCACACCAAACTGGTGACCAAGTTATACGTGTTGCAGTACCATTAGTATTGATATCAGAAGGTAATATATAACCTTCTGCAATGACCATTTGTGTTGGCATGCCAACACTTGTTTCTCGAATCTGTGCAACAACACGTTTTTCACCCTTGTTTGTAAACCACAAGTCTACACCTGCAATATGCCTGCTTTCATTCAAAGTAAAAGTCTGTGCTAAGGGGTCATAACGCTGAGACACTACTGTTGTTTCATCACGCCTGGTATCAGGGATCACTGTAACGCGTCTTCTCTCTTCAGTAGTTATTACTCCACGACCAGTATAAGTTGCTTCACCATAACTACCTTGGCTACCAAAGAATTGTACTAGCTTTGTTCCTGCTGGAACATTGCTTGGTACAGTAAATTTTCCTTTCAATTTTCCTTGATCGTTAGCTTTCAACATGTTTTTCTTCTCTTAAATTATGCTATAGGTGTAATAGGAATGCCATCGAATTTTAATTCCTTAAGCTCTTCACCTGGCGAAAATCCTTCAATTTCAAAGTTTTGTGTTGTTTCTCTCATAAAGGCAATTTCATTACTCCTACTGTTTAAGAGTTCCATAGTATCACTTGTCTCCGTACCAATTAGTACACTTTGTGTAGAACGTGATTGCTCACTGAATGCTAAACCAGATCCAAGTATTACTTCTTTAGTAATTGGACTTGATGTAATGCTAAATCTTCTGGTTACTGGACTTGACCAATTGGTTTCTACCTTTGTCCAACGATCTATGTTGAGGTTAATAGTAACCTTTGCTGATACTGGTGCAAAAGCCTGATAAGGATTGATCTTCATTTCCATAGTTTGCAAAGGTTGCTCTAAAATTGATTCAAGCTCATACGGCAAAACCCAAGGTTTCTTACCTTTGCCAATATCTGCTATCGTGACTTTAATTGGTAAAGTTAACTCCCTGTCAACAATTGCTGCAGTCTGAGGAATACCTTGATCTCTCATGTCATCATCAAAGAATGGATCAACAAATACTCCTTTTTTAGCCGTTGGTTCTCTAAAGCTTGCATCATTGCGTAAACGTTCTTGCGCAACCAGTGCATAAAGGTTACTTATACTACTTCTCATAGCCTCTAAGTCACTCATTGGCACTACATGAATAGCATTGTTGATGACACTAGGATTTGCTTGTTCCTTCCACTGCTGATAAACATAACTCAGTGCAAGCTGCCCTACAGGCGCCTTTGGAATTGATGGCCGCCAAGGATGAGCTATGCCTTTTATACGACGCACTACTCCACCTATATCAATGGTGATTAGGTCATAACGTGGCATTTTCCAGCTATAATCAACTAGCACCAATGTACCACTTACAGCACCTGAAATTTTACATCCTTTTTCACTCTTGTCTTGTGCAATAGCACGAGTACGTATCCGGTAAGTTACTTCATAACTGCTACCAGGTGCTGGCTCTCCACCTGATGGACTCCAATCAATCTTTCCAGAATCTAAGCGATAATCTGTACCCTTTACATAGATAGTACCACCTTGCTTAACTTGAATGATTTCAACTATTGCAGAGTCAGGTATTGGATCAACGGCTCCTGAATATGACCCATGAGTTAAGGTAACAGTTTTTTGTACAGTAATATCTATTTTAGTAATCTCTGTAACTGGTGTATCACTCAGCTTCAGTTCCATTGCTTCTTTATCGCTTGGCTGAAAAGTATGAGGCTCTGATTCAACTTGTTTAATGTCTGGATCTTCGTCAAAACGTACACGCATACTATGTGGTAGCTCAATCTCATAACCTTCTACATGAGCTTTACCTTCATTTACTACAAATACTTGTTGTGCTTTACCTTCTTTTTCTTCCTTCTGTAAAAACATTACATCAAGGCCATTTACTACATATGAACCATTTGATTCTCGGTCATAACGAGCAAGAGCAGTATTTACTGCATTTGCTTGTGGTGGTGGTGCATGCTGAATTAATACGCCGTTTTCTACATTATAAATAGGGTAAAATTCTCCATTAACAGAACGCTTGGTTACTCCCTCTGCCTGATAATCGGGAGTGTTAAATAAACTGTGTCAAACCGCATTTTTAGTTCAACTCAATTTTCAATCTGCCAGGAAAGAAAACATCAAGTTGAGAGATAGTTAATGCCCAATCATGTACAGGCATCGTCCACTTTTCCTCTGCCTTCTTTATAGCACAATATACCTGCTTATACAAGGCATTTATGCTGGTAAATGAGCCTTTGGTCTTAGTGAATTTCCTAATTTGCCTATGTAGCCCCTCTATGGGATTGGTGGTGTAGATTATCCTCCTAACTGGACCAGAATACTTAAAATAACCAGACAAGTTTTCCCAATTATTCTGCCAAGATTTTATAACCATAGGGTACTTTGTGCCCCATTTTTCATCCAATTCCAACAGATAATTCTCGGTAATTTCCTTGCTTGAAGCTTGATATACCTTCTTTAAATCGCTCAAAAAACTCTTCGCATCTTTACTGGCCACATACTTCAGTGAGTTGCGTATCTGATGCACTATACACATCTGCACTTCCGCATTAGGAAAGACACTGTTTATAGCTGCAGGAAAGCTTTTCAGCCCATCAACGCAGGCAATAAGGATATCTTCTACTCCTCTTTCTTTGAGGTCATTTAGCACTCCCAACCAGAAGTTAGCTCCTTCACTTTCAGCCAAATAAAAACCTAATACTTCTTTTTTGCCATTTTGATCTATGCCTAATATGTTATACATGCATTTACTTACGCAATGCCCGTCCTCTTTGACTTTAAAAAACATGCCATCCATGAAAACTATCGGATATACAGACTGCAGCGGGCGACTACGCCATTCGTTGATTACTGGTAGCAATTTGTCAGTAATACTTGATATCTCTGCCGCCGATATTTTGTGATCATAAATTTCCTCAACATGTGACACTATATCTCTATAGCCCATACCACTGGCAAATGTGCTCAAAATCTTCGTTTCAAGCTCTGGATGTAAGTTTGTTTGCCTTTTTTTGACTATTTGTGGTTCGAAACTTCCTTCCCTATCTCTTGGCGTCAAAAGCTCAAATGACCCTGCGCTTGTACGTAAAGTCTTTGCATTCCTCCCATTTCTTCGATTATTCTCTTCGCTTTCAGCCGACAAGTGGTTTTCTATTTCACCTTCCAGGCTTACCTCCAGCAACTTTTTTATAAACGGTGTTAATGCTCCATCTCTTCCTGTCAACGGTCTTCCTTCTCGTATAGACGACAGGATATTTGTTTCTAATTCTTTATAATCTACCAAACCGGTAGTTCTGTTTACTACTTTCTGACTCATTGTCAAACCTCCATTTTTTTATATCAATTTATTACTTTTTTTTCGGTTTGACACAGTTTATTTAACACTCCCATTTTATTCTATTACTGTAATTTTATGCTCGTTGTTGTTTTTCCCAAATAGTGAAACGACTAAATCTACTCTTCCTTGGCCTGAAGGATTTGCCTCTGTAAATACTAAAGTTTTTTTGTCTTCTTTCTTATAATTCATCAGCAAACCTTGCATCACTGCCTGAAAGTGGCTTTCTGATTCTATTAACCCTTTATGTGGAAGTAACTTCTTTTCCAACATATTTATTGATTCGTTTTGGCTTTCTTGATCTTCTCTAGTAACATCTTTGCTATCTCCTTCTTTTATATCAAAAAAGCTATCTAAAGTGATGTTTTTAATTTCTGATGACTTACCTTGATATTCTTTCTCTGAAAAATCGTTAATACAACTAACGCTTATTTCCAATGACTTCGTTTTTACTGACTCTGAATTTATTTTTATATTGAACTGTGTATATTGATTATCAAATTTAATTTCTGCAGTTGAAACATGTCTATTTTCAAAATGCACCGGTTCTACACTTCTGGTTCTGGGTACTCCTTTTCCTTTGTATTCAAGAATATTAAAAATAAATTTTTCACTTTGTTTCTTGATTATAAAAGTACTGACTTGCCTACTTTCAACTATTATCTCATCTGTACCATAAAAAGAAAAATGTTGACTATTATGAATAAAAATATGCTTACTACCGTTTGGTACTTTTGCAGTTAGCATTTGTCCTAAAATTAACCTGCTTAGGTAATTTTCTGTCTTCACTCCAGAAGCTGCAAAGTATAGGTATTTTATTTCTTTTTCTATTTTTTCCTTCAAATCATTTTTAATATTATCTCTCTGCTCATTATCTGTAGCTCTAAGCAGACCATTTATTCTACTTAACAACTCATCTATAAAGCCTTGTGATTGATATATTTCTACTTTCTCTGCAACAACTGGAGGGTTAAGAGCAAAATTTACTCCTACCATTACTCCTTCCTTAGCAGAAGTTCTCATACTAAGTGGAGTGTATAGGTAACCTCTATTCTTTATTTGTTCTATTGCTTTGTCTACACTCTCTGTTCCTGCTTTAAATTCTACTACCACAGGAATTGCATTCCAATCTTTATTTCTTTTACGCGAAATCAGTATCAAGTCTGTATAACCTTTGCCTTCGATACGTTCCACATAACAGTCAAGGTCATACCTATATTTGTAGTTCATTGCCAAAAAACCATAAACAAAGCTATGATATGCTGACTCTGTTTTATCAAGGTGTTCTTTATATATATCAGCAAGTTTCTTAAAAATCCCTTCTATAGCTTTTTCCACTTTATCTATGTTAAGACTAGAAAGTTCCGATAAAAGATCATCAAAACTGCTATTGCGTGATCCTACGTTAATTTCATGAAATTCCTCACTTATTGTACTTAAATTTCGTATTTTTTCCAACGCTTCATGTAATGCTTCTCCTTCTTCACCTTCTGACTCTTTTACTTTTAAATCTTCCACCTTTAACTTAAACGACTTACCCTTTTTCTCATCTTTGTTGCTATCTTCCTCTTCTAAATTCTCTGCTGCTCGAATGTGAAATATTTTACCGCTAATATCGCATTCATTCATGAACACGCCTTCTAATGCTCTTTTTTTAAGTTCTTTTAACTCATTGTTATTATAGTGCTGAAGCAAAGAAATATCTTTGGCAGTAGTAACCGTTCTGAATATCAACTTGTTTTTTCCATCATCACTAATCTTAAAAATTAATTTTAGTGTTGTAATTTTAGCAGTCTCATCTCTTATAATTTTCCAAAATATATTATTAATAATGATATTTTTCATCAATTGAGTGTGAGCAATAGTTAAAACTGAACCAAGAAAAAAATGCGTAAAGAATTCTATCTTATTAGGCGAGTGAATATTCGGCACTCTACTTAAAAGCTCTTGAAACTTTTTCTCAAATTCTTTTAAATTAGTAAGTAATAACTCTATTAGCTCTGGTTTATTTAACATTTTTCTCAGTTTAGTTTAAATTTATTTTTTTCGCATTTAACTCAATGCCATTCTCAGTAATCTTTAGACTTGACGTTCCAACCTGTAAGGTAATCTCTTTATTAGCTACCTCTATTCGTGCTTCTTTCACCGCAAAAATAAGTGTCCATTCTTCTTTAACAGAAACTGTAAACTTGTAGCCATTTTGATCATAGTAAACAACTGTTCCATCTTTAAAAACAAAACTACTTACTTCTTCCTTACTTCCCTCTGGGGAAGGATATTTTTCATAGTAAATTGCCGGTAGGACAATTCCTTTAGCAGTTTCACCAGACGGCGAAAGTACTATTACCTGTTCTCCAATACTTGGCGCAGACCAACTTCTATCTTCTCCAGCTCTTGTTGTTATCCATGGCAACCAGTCTGTTAATATATTACCTATCGTTTTTACACGTACTTTAGCCTTGCTACAGTCCACTTCTTCCACTGTGCCAAGTCTAATCAAGTTATCCAATTTTCTTGGTAAATCTGCATCTTTAAAATTATCCATCATTTTTTACATATTTATCCTTATTAGCAACTCCAATATCAGGCGTAAACCCAATGTAAACAGTACTCGGCAGAATATTACTTTCCGCCCACACTGAGTCACCAAGGTGTACCTCATGAACCCATTCAACTAGCCACACAAGATAAGCATCTAGTTCTGGTTTAAACGCATCTGGTTCTGCAGATAAAAATTCTGCTGGTGAAATTTTTTCCATTTTCCAAGTATTTTTATTTACTACTCTTGCTACTTCTGCTGCTAATGATCTTACAATTACAGGAGCATTTTCTATTGTGCTATCAATCACAATTCTTGCCTCAAATCTAGCTTTCAGCGCTAATTCTTCTGTTCCCGAATCTTTTCCAGGTTCTAAACTTGCAAGCTCTACAAACACTGCCGGAGTTATTATTTCTCTATGTATTGCTCTATACACTTCACATGTTTGTACTACTGGTATTTCTGTTTTTAGTGTATTACAAATCCCCTGATGTAAATTAGTCCAAAATGTCGTCATAAAATATAATTCAATTCACGTTCAAAAAACTTTGTAAAGACTTTCTCAACTTCATAATTAACAAGATTCTCTATTATTCTTGAAGCCTCAGGTTCAAGTGGTAATTTTACTTCCCTTATCGGTAGTGCTGTTCTTTCTACACGTTTAAAAATACCACGATAGCCTCTTGGCATCGTTGCCATAAATGCATCATTAAATGCTGTTCTTATTTTTGCTTGTTTTATATTTATATCATACAGATATGCTCTAATTAAAACTTTCAAAGTGCTTTTTCTTGCCTTGATAATTCTTAGTCTTTTTCTAATTACTTTCAGGCTAATTTGCTTTTCCTTACTTATTTCTCGAGTAGCCTCCAATTTTAACCATGATGCCGTTTTGTTCAGCGCTCTTACTGCTGCCAGTTCTACTTTAGCTTTACTGGCATCAATATTGTGAATAATTCTCTCAATAACTTCAATTTTAAACACCTTTCTCCCCAAGTACCGTGCACTTTATATTCCATACTATTCCTGAGTTATCTCGAAGCGGCGGAGAGTATATTTTATATTTACGATTATCAATAACAAAAATATCTCCTACCATTGGCTTTAATACATCAAACACACTTACTTCTAAAGTCAAAATTTCTCCCACAAATTGCCCTTCACCAATCTCGTATAATTTATCTGGCTGTCGTTTTAGTATCTGCACCACATATGACTTATCCTTTGACTCATACAACGCTTGCTCTCCCAGATGTGCAAAACAATCTTTCAATAATCTTTTTATTTTTTCTTGCATCTTTTTCCTTTATGCACTAATCTCTACATACATGCTAAGAAGGGGCGTACTGGCAGGGCAGTTTTATCCCTCACCATTTTTCTAGTTGCTCTGCCAGTATTGTTATGCTGCAACGACTTTTACTAATACTCCCGGTCTGTGGCACATTGGTAAAGGGTTTGACTGAGTATGTAAATCGGTCCCTCTATCAAATCTTCTTGGCTCTTGTTTTGCATATAATGGTTGACCAAGCGTATTCACCGTCTCATTAAAATCTGCTGGTGCAAAATATGTTGTAAATGTGCTTGCTGTTCCTAGTGGAAAACAGTTTCCACTTTCTCTTTCTATAAACCTTCTCACATTTCCTTCAGGATCAGTTGCTTGTCCTCTATATTCCTCAAATGTTATTCCACAGAACGTAAATCCTGACCTCATGTCATTCCTTAGCGCTGCTCCTTCTTGCCATCTCTCATATGCTTCTTTCACTTTAGTATGCGAAGTTAATGCATCAAAAAACTCAGGGCTTACCAAGGCATGAATTCCAGTCATATATTCACCACTTAGATTATCTTCTATATGCCGGAGTACTTCCAGACACTTACGCTTTACATCAGTTGTTGCTGTTCCCAGTGCAAAATTTACTACTTTTGGTGTGATTTCAAATTCGTTGTACAGATTTAATAATTCACTACCATCAGCATCTAAAATTATTCCTTTGAGTGCTCCCATTCGCAAATGCTCTAACGTTATTGCATGTTTGTTTCTCATTAGCTGCAAATGATCAGTTATTACATCTGCCAGCGCTTTCAGTTCACTCTCTGATCCAAATGCTCTTATTCCTTGTACTTCTTCTGGCAGCACTACATCATCATGAGGAATGTGCGGAATCGTAAATGTTCTTATTTTCCGTTTTCCTCGTTTTCCCACTGTTGCTGGTGCTCCGGGGACTTGCGTTGGTAATAAACTCAATACTCCGTTTTGCTCTTCTATGGTAATATGTCGAAATCTTACTGATCTACTTGGAAACAAATTTAAATTTTCAACCCGTCCATAATTTATCGGCAATATATTTATCGCATTTGTTAGTGCTGTCATGCTAAATGCTGTATTTGTAAATGGATTTTGCATTCTTTCCCCCTTTAATGCTGTTTTTGTCGGGCTTTTAAGCCCCCTTGCGGATAATGATCCCTCGTCCTTCAAGTTGCTTTATTGCTTCAGCTTTCTGTTCTTCAGTGATATTTGCTGGCCACACAACTGCATAATCAGCTAGCATTGCTATACGAGTAATGATTACTGCTTTGGTGTTTTCCGTTGCGTTTACATCACTTGTTATTACACCTATTGCTGTTTGTGTGCCATCTGTGGTAGTTGGATTTATTATCCTAGTCATGTTGTCTTTATCACGACCAACAACTGTCCCTAGCTTCAGATTTTGACCCTTTGCTACCGTTATTTGGTCTCTTGAATATAGACTTGATGCCTCATACTTTAATAAGTCACCCAGATTATTTTGTTCAGTTATACATGTCATATTTTCTTTTCTCCTTTTTTTCCTTTAGTTTTACCGCCATGTTTATGGTTGTTATACACGGCGGTTATACAAATACTTTAAATGCCTGATTGCGCACGACTTTTTGCTACTCCCATCATCAAATCTTCTGATGAATTCTGTGGTATTGCACTTAGTATTTCTGTCTTCTTCGTTCGCTCTGCAAGTAACTCCATTAACACTTCCCTGGCTTGCTCAATACTTACGCCTTGCTCAATAAATTCTCCTATTTTCTCTGGCATTCGTGATAAGTTACACAAACGTATTAATTCAACAACTTCAGTACGATACTTAGTTAAATGATTAGTTTCTTCTTTTAGGTCAGTTATAGTTTGTTCGTTCATAGTAATACTCCTGTTTTTATTAATAGATTTTAACTCCGAAAGAATTGTAATTCCGTCTGCAAGACCATTATCCACAGCGTTCTTGCCAAAATATAGCCCTGCTTCTGTTGATTTGATTGCTTCTATAGAAAGATTTCGATTACGTGCTATTAGCTGGACAAACATCTCATATAAACGATCTATTTCCTCTCTCAAACTTTCTAAACCTTCAGAGTTAATAGGCTTATGCGGATTTAAATCATTCTTTCGGCTACCAGCAAAGATTGTGGTATACTTAATACCTTGCTTTTCATTAAACCCACTTTGATCTATGTGGCTTGCTATTACTCCAATACTGCCAACACCAGAAGTTCTGCTCACAAATACCTTTTCAGCACTAGAAGCTATAGCGTACGCTGCAGAATATGCATCATCATTTGCTATCGCTATTATCCTCTTTTTTCCTCTTACACTGTAAATAAAATCAGCAAGGTCAAATACTCCATTTACTTCTCCTCCTGGACTGTCTATATCCAACAGGATTGTTTCTATATCACTATCTTCTATTGCTTGTGTAATTTGTGCTTCTATTTGATTATAGGAAGTCATTCCAAAAATATCATCAAAAGTTTCTGACTTTTTTGTCAAGATTCCATGTATCGGTATTATTCCTCTTTCACTATTTCTTACTGCATGTTTTATATTTTTAAAGATAGGCTGCTTTCCTGTTTGTAGTGACAGTAATTCAAAACTCCTTGGTTCTACCATTACACATCTGTTTAGCCATATTGTTTGTTGTTTCATATCACCTCTTGATTGGCCGTAACGTCAGAATCAAAACTTAAGCCCAGTTCACTTGCACGTCTTTGATCTTCTGCTATTTCTTGGTCAATTTCTTCTACATCATAACCCATTTCTGATACTACTTCCGCTCGACTCTTAAACCCATTTCTTACTGCCATTTGCTGTGCTTGCTGATCTTTTAGCGGATCGACCCAATCAAATCCCTGTGGTATCCATTTTACTTCTTTTTTTGCTCCTTCTTTTCCCTTTGTCCATTCTTCACCTATGTCTAGCTCTCCAGAAAGTAGTGCTAACTCTAACCACCTATCCCATACAGGACAGCAAAACTGAAATACCATAATGTTATGCTGTAACATCGTGCACCTCCTGCGAAACTCTATCAATCCTGCTCGAATGGATGAATAATTAACGCCTGTTAAATCTCCTGTTAGCTGTTCATATGTTATCCCTGTACCAATCGCTATTGCCCTGAGTTGCTGTCTTATAAACGCTTCATAACTTCCTCCAACATCTGACGGTTCTGAAAATTTTATGTCTTCTCCTGGGTCTAAAAGCTGCATTGTTCCTGGCTCTAAACCTGATAGTGCCACTCCTTGCTCATTACTTTCACTTTCTCCCATGATATTTGCTTCTGGATCGAGTCTCGTAATAAATCCAGCAAACATTGCTGCAGTTTTCTTTCTCACCAGCTCTGCATCATCATATTGATCAAGCTCATAAAGCTTCAGCAGTATATTAGAAAGCCAAGGCTCCCCTCTGATTTGCCCAGGTCTTAATGGTCTATAAATATGTAAAACATCATTTGCTGGCACTCTCACTGATTCTCCAAACATACTTTCACCAGGGTGTTCTTTAAATAGGTAGTATGCTTCTCTTTGCCCAAGCCTGTTAAACTCAATCCCGTTTCTTATTACATTACCATTTCCTAAAGTTTGATTTGTTTTATTATCTAAATGTTCAGACTCAAGTACTTGCAGTTGTAATGGTACAGAAAATCTATCTTCCAGCTTTCTCGTTCTTAAACGTACAAAACATTCTCCTCCCTCTATCATACTTCTGCACACTAGAGCTTGTAATCCATAAAAATCACTTACTCCGTTACTGTCTGCTTCATCTGTCCATCTTAGCCATAATTCTTGTACTTTCTTTCGAAATTCTCCATCTCTTGCTTTTGATTGCGGTTTTATTCCTGTTCCAATAGAGTTACTCACTATTGTATCAATGATATTTGCTGCATATGGATTTTTTCTCACCATGTCACGAGAGCGGCTACGTAAGTGCTCAAGGCTTTGAGACAGCAAATTGTTTATACTTCCTAACTCTGGTTGAAAGTGAAAAAATCTCCTTCCTGAGCCTGCCGCATCCCATGCAGAGCTTTTTATCTTTGGTTTGTTAAATAATTGCTTGAAGGTTTTTAGTAGCATTTATAAAATTCCTTTATTGGTTGAAAAAATAATCTTTCTCTTTGGCTTCATACCTGCAACTTTTAACTCAGCCTTAATTCGTTGTCTTAAGCTTAGTAAATCATTTATATCTACTTCAGCATATCTTACCACATGGTCACCATATGCAATTGATACCACTCGCTCTCCATTTTGCAGTTTCTTTATCGCTTCTTCGACTTGAATTAAATATTCTTGATTGTACATTTCACTTCTCATTCAACCATCTACTTTGTCTTACTTTTTTAGGTTTTTTACTTTCTGGTTTTTCACTTAAACTATTCCATTTACTCTCTGGCCATCTATCTATTCCCAGTGCTATCGATCCAGCTCTTGCGTAAATTCGGCAATCTAGTACTTCATTTCTTTCTCTTACCTTTTGCCACTCTTGTTTGGTGTATCCTTTTACTACCTTGCTGACTAATTGCTCTGCCGTTAGCTGCTTAAAATATTCAGGTGCATACTCAGGAAAATGACAATATCCTGCTGGCACTTTCTCTTCTTCTTTTAAAACATTAAGTAATTGAAAAAGCTCTGACTTTAAGATTGATACTCCTACTGGCCAGAGCTTTATTCCTCTTTTCAGCTTTTGACCACCAACTGTTATAT
The DNA here is from genome assembly GCF_964263235.1 of Wolbachia endosymbiont (group B) of Limnophora tigrina. NCBI lineage: Bacteria > Pseudomonadati > Pseudomonadota > Alphaproteobacteria > Rickettsiales > Anaplasmataceae > Wolbachia > Wolbachia endosymbiont (group B) of Limnophora tigrina. Next base: position 150,317 of record NZ_OZ181655.1, read on the forward strand.
CTACTCTACTTGGGCTGCTAAGTGGCACTAGGGCTTTATTTACACCTTTGACTGCCATTACTCTTCCAGATCCTTGATGACCTCTTACCCAGTTGTATACTTCCTGTGTTGCATAGCCTGCATCAACCGCCATCATACTTATCATATATTCAAGCCCATTTTCACCGATAAAATGATGATTTAAGAGCTCAGAGAGTTTTCCCCATACTTCCCTACCTCCTGTATCTCCTTCAAATACTCGGTAGTCTATTGACCAATTTTCACGGCTTTTTCCCCATGCTACAACTTCCACCTCTAGACGATCTTTTTGCACATCTACTCCTGCAGTAAGTACTACTTCTCTCCTAGGTACTGTGCCAATCTGAAAAAATTCTCTTCTGTTAAATAATTGCTTCCAGTCTGGTACTTCTCCTTTATCTACCCAGGTTTCTCCAAGCGTAGTATTTATCCAAACCTTCAGTAATTGTTCACTTTCTTTTGCATGGAGAAAATCTTCTACTGCTTGTTGCCAACTATACCAGCCAACTGGACTATAAAGACTTGAAAGATGAAATCCTTTTTTCTCACCTTTTACTCTATTAGTAGGTCTCCATTCTCCACGCTCAAGCATCTCTGTCTTTTGATGATTTTCTATCTTTTTACCACATTCTATACATATATAGTGTGCTGTATTTGGATTTTTATCTTCCCATTTTATTTGTGACCATTTTAAAACTTGATAGTAATTACAATGCGGACATGGAACAAAAAAATATCTCTTATCTGTTGCTTCAAATTCTTTCTCAATTCTGCTTATTCCATGAATTGTTGGCGTTGATACTAAAAAAATCTTTCGCCGTGCAAATGTATTAGTTCGAGCAATACTGAGCAGCACTGGATCTCCTTCACCACCTGAATCTCCTGGATAGGCGTCTATTTCATCAAGAAAGAGATATTTTACTGGCATAGATCGGAGGCTTACACTGCTGTTTGCTCCGGTTATTACTACTATTCCACCTTGAAATTCCTTACTCTGCACAGTATTGCCTGAGTCTCTTGATCTTGGGTCTTTTACTTTACTTTTTAAACATGGCGTACTCTCTATTAATGGAGCAAATCTTCCTTTTGACCAACGTTTTCCCATTTCAACTGTTGGCTGTACTACTAGCATTGGCCCTGGTGTTTGGTCTATAATATAGCCAATCCAATTGTTACCAGCTTCTGTTCCTCCAATCTGCGCTCCTTTCATGAATACTACTTTTTCTGCTGGTGAGGACGGAGAAAGTGAATCCATGATTTCTTTTAAATAAGGAGTTCTTTCCGTTCTCCATTTACCTGGCTCTGATGCTGCAGTTGCTGCTAAAACTCGATACTCATTCGCCCACTCTGATACTTTAAGTTGCGGGTCTGGTCTTAAACCTTCAGAAAAAGATGTGGCGTATATCATTGTCTGCATCTACTCATAATTGGTTCTATTTCAACATCATTAACAGTAGAACTACACTCTTCCAGTTCCATAAACATCTTTTTCTGAAACTCTTTTTCTATATATCTTTTGCTCATCTCACTTATCATTATTGCTATAACAAGCGCAAATACCCCTGTTATTGTTGCAAAAATGATTGCACTGCTTATTGCTGTTACCGTTAAACCTATATATGCTGCCATTGCTACTGCACTTACTGAGGTAAAAACACAGATCACATTATTGTATTTTCTTACTTTTGCATCTCTATATTCTATACATCTATGATAAACTGGTACAGACTTGCCTATCTCATCTGGTAATTTGATGCTCTTTTCTTTAAATAAAGTTTTTAGTAACTCTAAATTGTTTGATTTGATTGCTAAATGCAAAACAGGTATATAATTTGCTCCTTTTTTCAGCAATAACTTTACTACATGTAAATGCCCTTTTTCTGCAGCAAGATAAATCGGTGATAGACCTTTATTATTTGAAATATCAATATCAATTTCTTCTTTTAAGATAGACTCTACAAGCTCAATTTCTCCTCTTTGTGCAGCTAAATGCAATAGACTATTCTTTTCAGAACCGTATTTATTATTCATCAAAGCCTTCTTTATCTCAGGTTTAGCGTAATCAAATGGTGTCTTGCCGCTATCGTCTTTTACCAGAGGATCTATATCTTCTCGCGTTAGTAAGACCTCTATTGTTTTAAGTCTTTCAGCGTAATGTAGTGGTGTTTTATTTTCGTAGTCTTGCAAATTGACTTGAGCATTAGGCTCCCTTATTAAGCATTTGAGGATATCAAGACATAAGTCTCTTTCATCGTAATTAGTATTACTTACAGCTATATGAACAGGTGACAATTTCATTGAGTTTTGCCCTATACGTGCGCTATTTACATCTGCTCCTAGCTTTAGCAGTAACTTTACTATCTCCAACTTTTTATTATTAACTGCATAGTGCATTGGTGTCTGATTTCGCGCATCAAAGACATCCATTTCAGCGTTTCCTTCTCTTATCAAAATCTTTACAACTTCTGCATGTCCTATGCCTGCCGCTAGATGTAATGGCGTATGATGCAAAGCATTTCGTACATTAACGTCAATACCTTTTCCTATCAAATATCTAACTGCATTAACTTCACCTATCATTGCAGCTAAATGAAGTAAGTTATCTTGTTCTGATCCGTATTTGTTATTAATTAGCGCTTGTAATATCTCTGCTTTTTTCCCTTCTTTGGCGTAATCAAGAGATGTTTTACCATCATTATCTTCTAGAAAAGGATTGATATTCTTTTTTGTGAGTAGCAGATCTACCATGCTTAATTCGTCAAACTCTATAGCGCAATGTAGTGGTGTCTTTCCATTTAATCCTCTAACATTAACATCTAATCCAGGTTGATTGATGAGACACTTTATTAACTCTAAACTTAAGTTATCAGTCATTTTATATTCAAAATCTTTTTATATTTGAAATTTAGTGTTAGATAATTCTTCGAGTGAGTTTGTAATCTCTTCAGTTAGCGCCATATGAATCTTTTCAGTGTCACTCAGTGATGCAAGCAGCGCTGAAACTCTATTTGGAATATTAAGCAAATTATTACGGACAACTCTTGCTACGTTAAATGCTTCAGTTTTTACCTCTTCAATTGACACAAATTTGCCTATTTCAGCTTTCACTTTAGCTTCCAAAAGTTTACCACGCTCGGTTTCATTTTTTATTCGCGTTTTTAGCAATATCGTTGAAAGTGTTTCTCCGCGCTCTTTTCTCCTAAGTGGTTGACTTGGATCTCTTATTGCTGCTACCGCTTCATTTGCTTGTTCTCGGTCAATGAGTCCATCTTCCAGCTCAACTATTCCTTTTTTTACTAAAGAACAGACATATTGCCTCGAAAAACCTTTTTCCCTTGCCCATTCTGCTTGCGTAATTTTCACCTTTTTTTCTCCTTTTTTAGCACTGCTCAGCTATAATTTCGTAAGTAGTTAACATTTGAAATATATCTAACGCTAAAGAAGGCCCGAGGTCAGCACCACCAAACCCGCCAGCCTAGCTAAAAGGACCCACTTTCTATGATATTTTTAATACACTAAAATCTTTACTAACGTTCATAACATAGAACATTAAAGCTAAAGAATCCGCTTCATTATCATCTGTTGGACAAAAACCCTTTTCCTGTACTGCTTCAATGACATCAGCTTTACTTGCATTTCCCTTGCCAGTTATAAAACGTTTAATAGTCTTAACCGAAACACCTTGATAGGGAATATTGCTTTCCTCGCACCAAGCAGAAAGGTGTGCTAAAAACCCTCCATAGATATGTGCAGCATCAGTTCCTAGATGTCTTCTCACTTCTTCAAAGTACACAACTTCAATACCTGGAAATTTACACTTAAGTGCATTAAGCCAATTACGAAAGTTTAAAAACTGCACTCCACCACCACTAAACCTGCTAACATGAAAACTCTTACTTCCACTTTGTACTATTCCATCATGTAAAATAGTCCAACCAGTTTGTTTACCAAGATCTAGTGTAAGCATTCCCCTTTCAATCGTCAGGTACATATATATACAAGATTTGAAAAAATTACGTCCAAAAAATCTTTAATTTTCGAAATTTAACAACTAAAAACTAACATGAAAACTCTTTTACAGCAGTTTGTTTACCAAATCTTTCAATTGTTGTGTACATATATATACAAGATTTGAAAAATTTTCGTCCAAAAAATCTTCAATTTTTGAAAAATTTTTTATAATTCTCGAATTTGAAAACCTTACTTATTCTAAACATGATTTTTCTACTTCTAGAGGTTTTTTTATTATTCTAATCTTATATTTTATATGTTTTTATATATGTGTATATTTTTATATATGTATTATATATATATTATATATAAGGGTTCTAGGAAGCTAGAATCCTCCATATTAGCAGACTTCAGATATGCCGTTCCTAGGAACGGTTTTAGGAACGCATGGTGAAAACCCGCCATACAGGCTAGTTCTAGATTCCTAATTCCTGATTTAGGAAGCCAGTAATTAGGAACGGAACTTAAGGTTATAGAGAGCATACTTTTCAACTATTTTCCTCTTAAAAATTTAAGCTATTCTTTTAATAGCGAAATCCACATTTTTAGCTCTTTAGGTGATATTGAATTTCAAAATATGAAATTCTTATATATTTTTAATATAACTTTAGGAAGCCTGAGCTACCCATTCTTAAAAATATTGAAATCCATTCAAAATAGGTTCCAAAAACCTGAATTGTATTATTTTAAATTGTATAAGTATTATTCTCAAAAAAAAATAACAGAATATCAATAGATTAAAAATCGCATCAGTATTATTTATTTTTGCTCCTGTCCTACATAACAGCATTAATAACTCTCATCCTTAAAAGCATCAATTTGTTTTTAAGGAAAGTTATGAAATTACAAAACTACCATATAGTTATTAAAAATGTAAAATATCAAGCTTATAGACTGAAACTTGCTAAGTGCTTTATTAATGAAGCTCACGAAGATCTTGAGCAAGAACTCTTCTGTGAAATTTGGCCATGTCTTGATCAGTATAATGAAGATAAAAGTAGCTTTAACACTTTTGTAGCAAGACTAACTGAAAACAAAGCTATTAACTTGCTAAAGAAACAGCGATGTGCAAAACGCGATATCAATAACTATATTAGTATCGATGTAACAGAGCTACTTGAGAGTGAAATAACAAAACGCATTGATGTAGACTATATGATCTCGGTTTTACCAAAGGAATGGCAAAATATATGTGAGCAACTTAAGTTTTTCAACTTACATGAAGTTGCCAAAATGAACAACGTTTCAAGAACCACTTTAAACAATATTATCAAGAAGATACGTGCCAAACTTTCTCCTATTTACTACGAAGGCAAAAAGAAAAATTGAACAAAATTTTTGCCTTTCTTGTATATATATACATCGTAGCATGGATAAATAATGGTTCTTAAAATTTTGAATAATAATGAAAGATTGCAAACAATATCAACTGTAAAAATGGTCATCTTTGGTCCTTATGGTATTGGTAAAACAAGTCTCCTAAAGACCGTAGATGAACCAACACTTTGCCTTGATTTTGAAGCAGGGCTTCTTGCTGTTCAAGATTGGCAAGGAGATTCAATTAGTCTTCGCACTTGGAATGAAGCTAGAGATATTGCTTGTCTTATAGGGGGGCCTAATCCTGCGCTGAAGTCTGATCAAGCATATAGCCAAAGACACCATGAACATGTATCTGGTAAGTACAAAGATCTTTTCTCTGAGTTTTCTAAATACCAATGCATCTTTGTAGATAGTATAACCGTTGCTTCACGTTTATGTCTTTTATGGGCAAAAATGCAACCTGAAGCTTTTTCTGAGAGATCAGGAAAACAGGATATGAGAGCTGCCTATGGATTACTTGCGCAAGAAATGATGGCCTGGCTCAACCAATTTCAGCATATCAGAGACAAAGACATCATCATAGTTGGCACTTTAGGTCAATATCTCGATGATTTCAATCGTCCAATTTGGCTACCTCAATGTGAAGGGACTAAAACTGCCAGCGAAATTCCTGGGATAGTTGACGAAGTAATCAGTATGGTTGGAATCAAGAAAGATGATGGAACGGAGAAGCGCTCTTTTGTTTGCCACACTTTAAACCCTTGGGGATACCCAGCTAAGGATCGTAGTGGACGTCTGAGTATGGTTGAAGAACCACACCTAGGTAAGCTGCTTACAAAGATTAAAAGCAAGTTTTAAAATTTAAACATGGAGAATGATATATGTTAGAAGACCTGTTAACTGACTTTAACACTGTAAAACCGCAAAGTAGATTGATACCAAAAGGTACAATAGTAAAGGTAAAAATGACAATCAAGCCTGGAGGTCATGAACACTGGTTTACTAAAAGCCCCACTACTGGTAGCATTTATTTAAATACAGAATTTACCGTTATTGAAGGTCTATATGAAAAGCATAAGATTTACCAAATAATTGGTATTAAAAGTAGTAAAGCAGAAGATACTTGGGGAGAAATGGGTCGCTCTATGCTTCGCAGTATTCTAGAATCAGCACGTGACATTCATCCACATGATAACTCAGAAAGTGCAATCCTTGCTCGTAAGCTAAATTCAATTGCAGAATTAAATGGCTTAGAGTTTACAGTAAAGGTAGGTGTTATAACTGATGAATATGGAGAGAAGAACAAAATTGCTTCGGTAGTTACTCCAGAATACCGCAAAAATTATGAAATTGACAGAGTACCATTTTGAAGTACGACGAGGAAAAGCTTTGGTCTGCTGTCGTTACTAGAGGTATTCAGGACGCAGTAGGAAAAAACCCAAAGCTAAGAGAAGAAGCAATTCATTGGCTGAATTCAAAATCTTTTGAAACTGTTTGTGAGCTAGCTAATCTCAACTTTACACGTATGAAAAATATGTATGGGAATTTTATGTCTAAAAAGCAAAAAGAGTTAAAGATGTTATTGATTGATAATATCAAGGAGTGTGTTTCTTACCTACTTCCAAATGGTGAGTTTTACCGAGAAAAAACTTATATTGGAGACTTAAATGGAAATACAATTACAGTTAAAATAGTAGGTAAGGAAGCTGGTGATTGGCGTAATTTTACCAAAGGGACTAGCGGTGATATTATTGATCTTTGGATTTTAATTAAGGGTGATATATATTCTGCTAGAAAGTGGCTCAATAAGAAATCAAAGAGTGGGGAAAAAAAGGAGAGAGAAGAAAAAGTATTTTCTGTAAAGCAGTACTTGAGTGATCAATCACCAATACCAGAAGATATAATAGCTCCACGAATTCTCACTCCAGGTGGTCTTTTAGTTATTGGTGGTACGCCAAAGGTTGGCAAAAGTTATTTTCTTCTCTCTTTGCTTGCACATCTTGCAGCAGGAGTGTCATTTCTCAAGATGAAGTCAGCAAGGCCACTAAAAATAGTCTATCTGCAAAATGAGATGGAGTACAATTATATCAGGGAACGCATACAACAAATCATAACTAATCAAAGGCTGCCAAATCTAGCAGAAGAAAACTTGATTGTTACTACAAAGATGAGATTAATTTTAAATGATGAAGGTATAGAGAAAATAAAAGATATTATAAAAGAAAAGTTTGATATCAAAATGATAGACCTTATCGTTTTGGATTCTCTTGACTATGAAAATATATTTTCTGGCCTGCAAAGCAGAATAGAAAGACTACGTTCTGTGATTAATCCTACAGCTGGAATAATTATTACACGTCATACCAGAAAAGTATCGACAGCTACACTCGCAAAAAGTCCTTTTCAAGCTTTAATTGGTGCTAATGCTTTAAGAAGTTTTTATACGTCTGGTATGGTAATGTTTCAACCAAATAAACGTACAAATGTCTTGCAAGTAGTATATGAGCTAAGAAACGGTAAATCAATACCAGCAAAATTCATTAGTAGAGTAAATGGACGTTGGCAGAATTCTAAAGTTGTAGCTACGGCTTAATTTGTCTGCAAAAACGTGAAAACTCAGCTTCTGCAAAACATCAGATCTTGTCTTTTTCACCTACTACCAAGAGGAACATTTCGTGGAGATAAGTTTTATGTAGGTGATGTACAGGGTAACAAAGGCAAAAGCACTGTAATAGAGTTAACAGGTGAAAGAGCCGGATTATGGAAAGATTTTGCAACAGGAGAAGGTGGTGACATTATTGACCTTTGGGCAACAGTACACGGGAAGAATGCGAAAACAGAATTTCCTGAAGTAATGCTCTCAATAAGTGAATGGCTTGGCATCAAAGAAAAAAATAATATTAGAGATCTAGAACAATACCTGACTTGTAGTTGGAACTACTACGATGAAAATAACCAATTGATTGTAATAGTCTACCGTTATGATCCTCCTTTAGAGAAAAAACAGTTTAAACCATTTGATGTTAAAAAACAAAGATTCAAAGAGCCAGAGATAAGGCCACTCTACAACATTCCGGGTATTTTAAAGTCCAATAAGGTTATTCTGGTTGAAGGAGAAAAATGCGCAGAAGCACTTATAGAGAAAGGAATAACTGCAACAACAGCAATGTTTGGAGCAAATGCGCCTATTGATAAAACAGATTGGACTCCGCTTAAGGGCAAGCATATTATTATTTGGCCAGACAATGATGAAGCAGGTAATAAATATGCCAAAAACGCTGAAAAGAAACTTTTAGAACTTGGTGTTGCATCACTTGCTACGCTTAAGATTCCACCGGATAAACCAAAGAGTTGGGATGCTGCTGATTGTGTGTTAGAGGGAATAAATATTGAAGAATTTATCGAAAAAAACTCAAGAAAAATAATTATTAAACCACCATTTGATATTTTCAGCTGGAGCGTAGAGCGTTTTGTAGGACCGGTACCAAAACAAAAATTTCTTGTTGATGGATTATTTCCTTTGGGTGTCACATCTATTTTGGCTGCAATGGGAGATACAGGCAAAGGTATGCTTCTTCTTGACCTAGCCCTCAAGGTTGCAGGTAGCATAGATCAGGTGTGTGGATTTGGCCCACTTGTTACTGAACACGGATCTGTGGTGGTATTTTCCGCAGAGGATGATACAAATGAAATACATCGTCGCTTAGAACGACTCGATCCAAAATGCGAGAGATTAAAATATAAAGATAGGCTATTTATTGTACCACTGCCAAATATAGGAGGATCATTTACCATACTTAAGAATGTTCGCGGTAAAGTTGTAGAAATATCTCCAGAATTTGAGTCGGTAATGAAGCAGCTGAGCAGAATAAAGGATTTAAAGCTCATTATATTTGATCCCCTTGCTTCTTTCATTCATGCAGATTTAAATGCTGACCCAGCAGTAGGGGATTATCTCATGTGTTTATTATCTGATTTAGCATGTAGCACTGGAGCTTCAATAATTACTGCCCATCATATGAGGAAATTAAAGGGAGAAAAACCTATATCAACCGTAGAGCAAGCACGAGATGCTATTCGAGGCACTTCTGCTCTCGTAAATGGAGTCAGGTGTTCTTTTGCTTTTTGGCCTGTTGAAGATATGACTAAACCAATGATTTTTAGGTCAATTGGAAAAATCCCAAGACAAAATGCACTATTTTATGGAGCTGTTGTTAAAGCAAATGGCCTGGCTGATCGTACTATACGTACTTATCTAAGAAATGAAGAAACAGGGCTATTAGAAGACATCACTGAACAATTAAAAGCTCAAAATATTAGCGATAAAGATCTTAAAATATATCTTATTGATTCAATTGCGCGAGCTGCTAGTTCAGGACATCCATTTACTCATACAGGAAGTGCAGGAATACATAAACAACGACATAGACTGCCTGAGATTTTTCATAGTATGGGAAGGGATAGATTAGAGCGTATAGTGCAAGAGCTTTTACAGGCAAAGCAAATAGTTAAAGGAATGGCTAATGGCTCAAAAGAGGATAAATGGCTTGATGTAAAAACAGGACCATTTGCACGTGGGGTGGGAAAATTTATTCATGGAGCTGAAAAAAACTATTTTTGATAACAAAAAACTCTATTTTTTTATAGTCAAAGTAAAAGGGTTAATCCGATAACCATGTGATAATCTTTGCCAACCAAGTGTTTGTATTACATCATCACGTTCAATACTTAATCCTAATTTCTCAGCCAATGTAGCTTTGATCGTTTTTTGCATCTTGTTTAATGGTTTTCTGATTTGCTGTTCTAAGTCTGCTTCTAAACTAAGTCCCAAGAGTTTTTCTAACTGATTAATATTGAGAAGTGTATGTTTTTCAGGTGGTAATTCTTTCTCACAGTCATGTAAAAATTGCTTGAACAATATTCGAAAAATATTAAGACATGATACAGCTTTTTTATTTATAACTTCAACGCTATTAACATATACCATACCTTTAACTACCTGTAACTCCAAAAGCTTTGTTGGTACAATTGGTTCAACACGTTTAAGCGAAATATATGAAGCTGGTAAAACTTGCAAAGAAGTATTTTCTACTACCTTTGGTACTCCTCTTTTAGCTGCCTCTTGGAATATCTCAGTTAAAGTCTTAAGCTGACAAAACAGTTCTACCATTGGCACTATATATAGGCTCAATAATAGATTCGGTATATCTTTTTTTAGGGTGATGAGAACTGTCGTATGGACTCTAAGTTTATCTATGGTTAAAAATATTGCATCAGTACAAAAATCAAGGATTATTAGATTTACAATGCGACCTTGATTACAAATATAATAAACTCCTTTTTCCACTTTTTCCCACATAAGTCTTGAATCATTCAACTCGGTTTCAAACCAGTCTATGATTTTCTCTATATTTAAGTATATGGATAAGAGATGAAATCTCTGTTTTTGATAAGTATTAGGTAAAATATGACGAGAACAGTTTTCACAAATAGCGTCATCACATGCTTCATCAAAGTCTGAATCGATGAAAATCTCATTGCTACAACTTGGATCAACTACATTTGGCCAATCAAGATGGTCTTCTTCACGAGAGCAAACAATATAGTACCTTTCTTGCATTTTTATCAATCCAAGATCGAGTAAGTACCTTGCTGCTTTAATATGATTTTGACTTGGATTAATCCAAGAACTATTTGAACTTAAAAGATCAGCAATTTGCTCGTGAAAGGATTTTAAGACCATAAGATTGTTCCATATGTTTCTTCAGGTCCTCTCTTTCTTTTTTATTGAGCGGATGCTCTGAATAATAAATTTCCCCACTTGATTTGAAAGAAAATGTTACCTTTTTGTTTTGGAACATTACTTTAGCTGATTGAATAGATTGTAGTATGTTGCCAATAGATGGCTTTAAAATATGTAACTCTGGTGCAATAGGATCATACGGCTTTACACTTAAAGTAAGATATGTATTACTATTTTTAAAATAATCTGACTTAAAATTTAACTCAAATATACAAATATCAGGATCAGAACCCTCTATACATGCTTGAAGAAATTTATGCACTTGTAGTGGAAAGTTCTTATCTTGTATATTTACAAAAGTACATTCACAGTTAAAATAACCACTTGCAATACTATTTGCTATTTCCACAGCTTTATTAGTATTTTTAGCACAGAGATTAACCTTTGTACCATCAAGCGAAAAATCTAAAATCATCCACTCAGGTTTATGACCATGAACAACTTTGTTTGAATTAAGCAGTAAATCCATGTCACTTCCTCGACGTACAAACATATATATTCGATCTTGATGATGGAAAAAACCCTGCAACTGGTCATCATCCTTAAGTATCTGCTCTACGGCTTCTTGTGACATAAATTCCTTAAATGAAGTATTTATTTGTCTTGGTGGTTTCTGTAGAGCAAATGATATGAAACCTTTCTTTTGCACTTTATCAAAGTGATAAACAGATTTTAGAAGTTTGCAATTTATGTGAAATAGTAAAAACAATAAGGATCTTTTATCATACTTGGTATTATTTTTTATCAGATACGATCTCATTAACTTCTCAGTCAGAGCAAATCTTGCTACTTCACTAACTGTAGCCTCAAGTTTTGTACGATCAAAGTAGCTAATGAGATAATAGTTAAAAAGAGAGTCAGAGTAACTGGTAAGTATCTTACGTTTTTGTTGAGTAGACCTATCATCGTAGTCTCCATCTTGAAAAAGCTGCCCATTTAAATGACTTTTAAAGCAATGCTGAAAAATGATGCTCAGTTGTTTACCAGAAAGAGAATCTAACCAAGACTGACGTATCTTTGAATCTTGAAAGCGATCTAGTAAAAGATTAACCGGAACTTCTAAATCACTTTCCCAGAATTCGTAACTTGGATGAATATTCATAACAGATTAAATAAGCCATGTTATACATAATATGACAATTCAAGAAAAGATTTTTTGGACATAATTTTTTCAAATCTTGTATATTTAATTAAGGAGAATTTGTGTGAACTAGATAGCTTTCTTAAATAAGGTGTGCATTGGTTTAGTTTAATAGAAGTCTCCTGAAAAAATTCACAGGAAGAAAAACATGCAAAAAGGGGAATTAACTATTAATTGCCGTTATGAACCTCACAGATTGGCGAGTACATATTTGGCAAATGCTTATGAACAATTATTGAAATATAAAATAAAGGAGGTAGAAGAAAATGACAACCGTAAGCTTGTATGCAAGAGTTTCATCAAGACAACAGGCACAGGAGAATACAATAGAGAGTCAGATTGTAGAGTTGGAGCGTCGCATTGGTAGTGATGAACATGAGTTATTAGATGAGCACAGGTTTGTTGACAATGGCTACAGTGGATCAAACTTAGAACGTCCTGGCTTAGAAAATTTACGTGATAGAGTAACAGAAGGTAAGATTGATAAGATATACATTCATTCACCTGATCGGCTATCACGTAAATCTGCATACCAAGCGCTCTTACTCGAAGAGTTTAGAAAAGCAGGATCAGAGGTTATTTTCTTAAATCATAAATTTGAGGATAACCCAGAATCTAATATGTTTTTAGGAATTCAAGGATTAGTAGCAGAGTATGAACGTGCAAAAATTATGGAACGTAATCGCAGGGGAAAACTTCACGCAGCTAAAATTGGCCGTATAAGCGTAATGAGTAATGCACCTTATGGTTATCGCTACATAGCAAAACACGTAGGTGAAGGAAGTGCTCAGTTTGAAATTAATCAAGAAGAAGCAGATGTAGTACGCAAAATATTTAATTGGGTTGGTCAAGAAAGAATAAGCATCAATGAAGTTATACGTAGACTTAGCGAGATATCGGTAATAACACAAACAGGAAAGGAGCGTTGGAAAAGAAGTACTATCTGGAAGATGTTAAGAAATCCTGCTTATATAGGACGAGCAGCTTATGGTAAAACTAAGGCATGCTCGAAGCCACAAGTGAGGAAATCAAAAAAAGGAACTTGTGGTAAACTTAAAAATGGTCATTTTAGTAATGACAAAGAGAACTGGATTTACGTTCCAGTGCCAAAAATAATCAGTGATAATTTATTTGATTCAGTGCAAGCACAACTAGCTGAAAATAGACAAAGGGCAAGAGCCAGGGAAAGAAAAGAAACGTTTTTGTTGCGGAGTTTGATGGTATGTCAGCGTTGCCAATATACTTATTGTGGTGCATATAGTAGAAATAAACGTTATTCTTACTACCGTTGTTCTGGTTCCAGGTTTAATGGCAACAGAATATGTGACAACAAATCAATACGTACTGATGTACTCGATACAGTTATATGGGAAGAAGTTAAGAGTATATTAAAAGAGCCAGATAGGATTGCAAATGAATATCAACGTAGATTTTTAGAGAACAAAAAACCTCTACATAATCAAACACATGAAAAGCAAGAAAGTAAGCTAAGATTAAGTATCAAAAAATTTATTGATAGCTATGCCAAAGGGTTTATAAGCCAAGAAGAATTTGAGCCAAGAATTACAACAATGAAACAGCATTTGAAAGAAATTGAAGAGGAGAAAGAAAAAGTACTTGATCAAAAGAAATTACAACAAGAATTGAGCCTTGTTACAGATAGCTTGAAAAACTTTTCCTCAAGCGTTGAGTCAAAGCTTGATCAAGTAGATTGGCAAACTAAGCAAAATATTATTAGAATGTTAGTTCATCAAATTGAAATCAACCACAATCACTTATACATAGTATTTCGCATAAAAAGTCTTGCAAATTTTGATCAAAATGGGCATAATAGAATTATGCAATGTTGTACTAGTTGTACAGACACTGGGATCTCATTTCTTAATTTCACAATATAAATCATTCCAAATTGCACCTATTTGCAAGTATATAAATATAATAATTTTGCATAAAAACTTAGATCCCAGTGTCACGCACTGGGATGACAAGAGGGGGTATTGGGATGACAAAAAAGTGCACTGGGATGACAAGAGAGGGTATTGGGATGACAGAGGATAATGTAAAAACTCTAATTGTAAATTTAAGTCGACTATAGTCAAAAACAAAAAAGGATGTTACTCATTGAGTAACATCCTTTTAGAGAAGGTGAGTGGTTTTGCTTAGTTCATTTTCACTTTCACATCTGCAGGATGATGAACTCTATTCTCATCTACTTTTGTAGAAGGCAATTGTGATGCTAGACGGTCTAGTGCTTTCATAGCTTCATCAAGCTTCAATTCTTCTATCGAAAGACTTTGTCCCTTTGGCGTAGAAGAACCAGAGCCCATTCCACTATCATCACTATTTAGAGAATTACTTCTAGGTTGCTTTGACAAATAAATAGGATTCTCAACAAAATCCAAGTCTCTATCTTCCATTCCCGTAGTTTTTTCTGACTTTTTGCCACTTTTGAAAGGTGATGAAACCTTATCCCAAAGTGAAGTAGCTGTTTTCACTTCTTTATAGTTTGCAGGATTTAACAACTCCGCTTCGCTGCTAATAGTACTGTCAGTCCTTACAGAATCTAGTGAATTGCTTCTTGGTAAGCTGTTAGATAGCATTGAACCTCTTCTGCTTTCACCATGCCTTTTTGCCACTCCATTAAGCTTTTCCACAACACTAGAAAGTTTGTGCTCTGTTTTGCATTCTCCAATAACCTTCTTAATTTCATTGTGATGTTCAGAGAAAATTTGATAGAGATTGTTATCATTTTGAGCCAACAAATTTTGCAACTTCTTATCGCTTAACTTATTGACAAAATCTATTTGCTGTTTCAACCGGTTGATCAACTGGTCCTTTTTGGCACTTTGTTGACCATCAACAGAGTAAGCTTTCTCTAATATTTTTTCTCCCAGTTTAGAAAATATTTCCTTAGTTAAAGCAGAGCTATTCACGGCTTTGTCTTCAAAAACCTCCTTAACGAACATTTCCTTTACACTATTGAAATTACTTGTTTCTTCTTCTGTTCTCAAAACAACAGTTTCGCTCTTGTTACCTGCTGAATATGGGATGCTGTCTAAACTAGACATACTTTCGCTTAAATTACTTAAACTGCGCCCCATTTTTCCTAACGTAGCACCAGTTCCCTCTCTTGTTGCTCGTCCCACAGAACTTATAGCTCCTTTTACTGAATGATAACCTTCTCTTGCTTTTTCTGCAGTATATACTGACGCGTTCTTAACTTTCCCAGCAGTATATTTCGCCCCATCAACTGTTTTTTCTGCTGACCACTCGAGCCCTTTATATCCAAATTGAACTGCTTTTACGGAGAAAAATAAAGCAAGACCAATCATTGCACCTGTTGCAGCAAGTGGTACAGCAGCTAACAAAAGTGGTAATGCTGTTGCAAGTAACCCACCTGCTGCACTTACTGCAAGAATCTGCTTTTCTGCAGGCCACATAGAGAAATCTTTTATTGACTGTTTTAGTAATCCAAAAAGTTTATTTTGTTGAGCTTGTGAATTATCAATAAGCTCTGCATTTGATGGATCTTGTATCATTTTATTTAAATCAAGACTACCTTCTGGTTGATTTTCTTGAGTTTCAACAGAACTTGAATTTATTTTATTATCTAGCATTTTAAACCTCACTATTAATTAAATATATTCATATTGTACACCCTCGATTCTTAAGTTAGTGTTAATTTGGCTGTTAATGTTCATTTGTCTTTGAATAATTCTGCTTGACGTGTTTTTTGGAAGCGTAGAAAATTAGGTCAAGAAGCCGGAGTATTTATGAGGTGCATAAAAAGGGCACTCATCTTTTTGGCTGTTATAACTTTAATAATAATAGCTTTACTATTTAGGTATAATTCCCATTTTCACGAAGACGTAGTGCACTTAAAGAGTGACAACAAAGAATTCAAAAAAAAGCCAGAAAATTCTATAGAGTCGACCATACTACATAGAGAAAAGGAAGTGTACGATCATGTTTTCCATCCTGATGATTAATTTGTAAATAAAATAGCAATTTATGTTTGCATTTTCTTATTAAAGAAGTAATATTAGCGTATTAATTATAGAATCAATCATTATGTTTGATGAGAATAATCCTTGGAATTTGGGAAAGAAACCGGTAGGGAACAAAACTCCTAATAATGAAGATATTTTAAGTAAAGCTGTATCTGATGTAAGATTCTTTCTTAATGGATTAACCAGAAACAGGGGCAAAAAACCTTATTTCATCATTTTCATTATTTTACTGTTCTATGCTTGCACTGGCTTTTATATTGTCCATCCTAGTGAGGAAAGTATAGAACTTACCTTTGGTAAATATTCTAATACAGAAACACCTGGTTTGCGTTATCACTTCCCCTACCCTATTGGCAAGGTTTTTAAAGTGAACGTTAAGGAAGTAAATCGTGAAGAAATTGGGGTAAGTAGTTCTTATGGGCGAGATACAGATCGCGGTGAAGGTGTGATGCTAACTGGAGATGAAAATATAGTCAACGTTAACTTCGAGGTTCAGTGGCGCGTTAGAGATGCTAAGGACTATTTATTCAAAGTGCGGGATTACAAACCCGGTTTTAGTGTTAAAAATGCTGCTGAAAGTGCCATGAGAGAAATAATAGGTAAAAACACGATCTCTTTTGCACTTGGTCAAGGCAGACCAGAAATTTCTAGAGATACTAGAATTCTATTGCAGCAGATTCTTGATGGATACCAAATGGGCATAGAGATTTTATCTGTTCAAATGAAAAAAATTGATCCACCAGAAAAAGTAATCAGTTCGTTTAGAGATGTACAAAGTGCTCGTGCAGACAAAGAGCGTACTATAAACGAAGCATATGCTTATAATAATGATATTATACCTCGAGCAAAGGGTGAAGCGATAAAGATAAAATTAGATGCAGAGGCATATGAGAATGAAGTAATAAATGAAGCAAAAGGTAATGCAAATCGCTTTTTATCTCTTTATGAGGAATATAGACAGAATCCTTCTCTCGTTAAGAATCGTATTTATCTTGAAACTATGGAAAATATTTTCAGTAAGGTAGACAAAGTTGTTGTAACTGATGATCTGAAAGGTATGTTTTCTTATTTACCTCTTACAAATTTAGGGAAATAACCATGAGTAGTAATATTAAAATTGTTTTTGTTTCTGTATTTGTTGTTTTATTGATTGTTTTATTTAATTCAATATTTGTTGTGCAAGAAACAAAGCAAGCGATAGTTATACAACTCGGTAAAGTTGTAAGAGATGTTAGGGAAAGTGGCTTATATTTTAAGTTACCATTCATAAATAGTGTAGAGTTTCTTGATAAAAGAGTTTTAGATTTAAGTCCTGATAAGATCCCAAGGGAAGTGATAACAGCGGATCAAAAACGTATTATAGTAGATGCGTATGCAAAATATAAAATAACAAATCCTGTTACTTTTTACCAGGCTGTGAGGAATGAATCAGGGCTAGTTAGAAGATTGTATCCGGTTATAGAAGCACACATAAGAGAAAATATAGGCAGATTTTCGTTGATTAGTTTGTTGAACGAAAAAAGATCAGAGGTTATGCAATTGATTCAGCGTGGAGTTTATTCTGAAGCTGAAAAATTTGGCATAGAAATAATAGACGTAAGAATTAAGAGAGCAGATTTACCAGAAGAAAATAGTTCTGCAATATTTCGCCGTATGCAAACTGAAAGGGAAAAAGAAGCAAAAGAAATTAGAGCAGAAGGAGAGCAAGCTGGGCAGGAAGTTAGATCAAAAGCTGATAAATTAAAAAGGGAAATTATCTCCAGTGCAGTAAAAGAATCATATGAAATAAGGGGCCGTGGTTATGCTGAAGCAACTAGAATTTATAATGAGGCATTTAAGGTTGATGAAGAGTTTTTTAACTTTTATCGCTCTATGAGCGCTTACAGTAAATCATTTGCCGAAAATAATACTAAATTTGTACTTTCACCAAACAATAACTTTTTAGATATTTTAAATAAAGGATGGAAATAATTTATGAAAAGTAAGGCATTGATTTTATCTATATTTGCATATTTTCTAATTGCGTTTTCTTCATACGCTAATATGTTTGATTGGAATGCAAAAAAGGTCGTTGATGCTAGCACTACTGCATGTAACTGTAATCAAGGACTTGCCGATTTAGTGGAAGAACTCATTCCTGCGGTTGTAAATATTTCAAGCGAACAAATAATCAAACAAGAAAGTAACAATAGAACTAAAATCCCTTTTATGCCAAGAAATAATTTCTTTGATGATTTTAGAGAATTTTTTGAGCATTTTGATCAGTTTTTTATGGATAGGGGCCCTAGTGTTAACAGAGAGGTGGTGTTGCTTGGTTCTGGGTTTATTATAGATAAAGGTGGAACTATAGTAACCAATTATCACGTTATTAAAAACGCCCAAGATATCACAGTTAATATGAACGATAATACTTATTTCAAAGCAGAAGTTTTAGGCTATGATGCAAGAACTGATCTTGCTGTGCTTAAGGTTCATTCTAATAAAGATCTTCCTTTTGTTGCATTTGGTAATTCTGATACAGCAAGGGTTGGCGATACAGTTATTGCAATAGGTAACCCATTTGGTTTGGGTAGCTCTGTAAGCACAGGAATTATATCTGCAAGGTCCAGAGACATTAGTATCGGCACTATGAATGAATTTATTCAAACTGATGCTGCAATTAATAGAGGCAACTCTGGAGGGCCATTATTTGATTTAAATGGAAAAGTTATAGGCATTAACACCGCTATCTATTCCCCATCTGAGTCTGGCGGTAACGTGGGTATAGGCTTTGCTATACCATCTAATTTAGCTATGTCAATTATTGACACATTAAAAAGTGGCAAAAAAATAAAACATGGTTGGCTTGGTGTGCAAGTTCAGCCTATAACGAAAGAATTTGCTGAGTCTTTGGGTTTAAAAGATACAAAAGGTGCACTGGTTGCAAGTATAGTAAAGGATAGCCCTGCAGAAAAAGGTGGAATTAAGGTGGGTGACATATTATTAGAATTTGATGATAAAAAAATTGATAGAATGACACAACTGCCTCAAATGGTTTCAAGAACTGAACCTGGAAAAAAAGCACAAATTAAGTTACTTAGAAAGGGCAAAGAGGTCAACATTAAGGTTGTGATTGACGAATCTGCAAATGATGGTCAAGGTAATAATCGAGAAGAAAATAAATCAACATCCGATTACATAACTGGTTTAACTGTTTCAAACCTGCCAAAAGAATCAAAAGAAAGTAATCCTACAAAAGGTGTGATAGTTACTAATGTAGATAGTAACAGTAATGCCACGCTGCGTGGTATTAAAAAAGGAGACATTATTATCCAATTAGATGAAACCGATATAGAAAATACTAATGATTTTCAAAAACAAGTTGATTCAGCAGTAAAGAAAAACGGTAAAGATTCAATAATGTTGCTCATTTACCGCAATGGAAATCAATTCTTTACTTCGATAAAGTTGAAGAAATAGCACTATAAAAAACCAAAGGATGTCATCCCAGTGCCCAGACACTGGGATCCAGAAAACTTCACTGTAATGAGCACATTGAGCCAGCTGTATAATAAAAACTGGATTCCAGTGTCAAGCACTGGAATGACACCGTCATAAAGGAACCAGTGTCAGCTACTTGTAAGAACATTCACTAAAATATAAATCATGAACTTCCTAAAATTCATTGAATTATGCTTTCAAACGGTGGTGCCGGGATGTGAATATAATGATTATCAGTATATAGAAGTCATAGCAGATAGGTTGGAAACAGCGAGCATTGGCGAAGTAAGGCGCATAATATTCAATATGCCTCCGCGTTCAATGAAGTCCATATGTGTAAGTGTTGCGTGGCCCGCATGGATACTGGGAAATCAGCCAACTGCAAGAATAATAGTTGCAAGTTATTCTCGGCTGCTCAGCGAAAAGCACTCGCTTGACACCAGGTGCATAATGCAATCTGATTGGTATAAAGAGCTGTTTCCAGAGGTAAAATTATCCAAAGACCAGAACACTAAATATAAATTCCAAACAGTGCAGAGAGGATACAGAATCGCAACATCTGTTGGAGGGACGTTAACCGGTGAAGGTGGTGATTTCATCATCGTGGATGATCCGCTTAACCCTACCCAAGCTTTGAGTGAAACGTTTAGAAAGCGTGCCACAAACTGGTTCGATCAGACTTTGGTAACGAGGCTCAACGATAGGAAAAAAGGAGTAATTGTGCTTGTTATGCACAGGCTGCACCTGGAAGACCTAACCGGGCACCTCTTATCTAAGCCAAAAAACATATGGCATCACATTTGTTTGCCAATGATTTCTGAAAAAGTGGAGATAATCGACTCAATTACGACACAAGAAAAAGGTTTATACTCAAGAGAAGAGAATGAGTTATTATATCCCCTGGAGGGAGGAAGAGAAGAAGTTGAGATGATAAAAGTTGAACTCGGGAGTTACGCTTTTGCTGCTCAATATCAACAAAACCCCCTGCCGCTTTCAAGTGGTATAATAAAACAAGAGTGGCTAAAGCGCTATAAAAATTTCCCTGATAATCCCTCACATGTAACTCAAAGCTGGGACACTGCAGTTTCAACAAACGATTCCAGCGACTTTAGCGTCTGCACCACCTGGGCAAAAATAGATAATAAATTCTATTTACTTGATGTATATCGAGCAAAGCTTGAGTACCCAAAGCTTAAAGAGCAAGTTCTGTCACTAGCTGCAAGATGGGCACCACATGCAATTTTGATCGAAGCAAAAACAAGTGGTCAGCAATTAACACAAGAGCTAAAGGCAAACAGCGATCTACCGATTATTGAAATAGTGCCATACAATGACAAACTCACTCGATTTTATCAAATTGTTCCGGTGATAGAGTCTGGTAGGGTTTTTCTGCCACAGCAAGCAGTATGGCTCAATGATTTTGAGTATGAGATTTTAATGTTCCCAGAAGCTCGCCACGATGATCAGGTGGACAGTACGGTACAATATTTACAATGGATGAGAAAAACTAACACCAGTGCTTTCAGGGTCAGGGGCTTTGGCCCCAACCCTAATAAAACACTTAGGTGGCTTAGAGCAGTGGATTAGACCTCATTGCTTCTAAGTTTTTTTGCGAGAGAGGGCTGCGGAGCATTCAGTGTTGTGGATATTGCCAAATTTTCCATACTCAATTCTAGAGAACGTTTTGGCAATCCTCCTTCAGTGTTCTTCTGATCAGAAGTAGATTGATTATTGTCAACATCAGTTGCATCCCCTGAAGAGATACCGCTGTCTTTATTATCTTCGGACTTCATCTTTTTAGCTTTTGATGTACGTTTAGCAGGCCATTGCTCTTTCGAAAACGACTTTACTTCCGAAGCATCATAATTACGGTCAATCCAGTGTCCACCTTCGCCTTTTGTAATTGAAATATATTCTAATGCGCTTTCATCGGGACAACAGGTTTTAATTGCTGCTTTAGGGGATAACCTATGTTCTCGCACCTGAAAATTTACCCATTCGTCCTTTTCAGATTTCACTGCCTTTTTGACGATGTTAATGTCGATATCTTTTATTTCTACTTTTCCCTCATACTCCTGACTAAAAAGTTCTTTTAAGTTAAGTAAGGCACCACGACTTATATTAGCAACAACTGTTGTTTCTTGGTTTTTCTCACAATTAGAAAGAAATTTAAATGGAAACTCATTGAGATCATAGGCCTCTTTCTTATTGACACAATACTCTTCTTTCGTTTTATCTATTACCTCCTGTAAATATTCTTTTACATCAACACTATCACCAATTAAACTAGCAATCTTCCCATTTTTTACAATAAAGTTAGTATGAGGAGGATCCAAAGCATAATTATTTAAGTTAAACCAATAAAGCAATGCTTCAAACAACTCTTGTTCTTCCTTTGAAAGTGATGAATCACTTACAATTTTTTCATAAGCCTCTTCAAAATCCTCATAAATCTTTTTACAATCCTCCTTTAAATTACTGCTTTGTAATGACCAATGGTTCGTTTGCTGAACCCAAGGGTTAACCTCTACTGGATTAGCACCTCTCCATGATGAAGGTCTACTCGGTTGCCATAACGAGGGTTCTGCACTTGGAGCCGGTGATGACCAAAAGCCTATTGGCTTAGACCAAGCACTAGTCCCTACTGGATTAGCACCTTTCCATGATGAAGGTTCACTCTGTGACCATAACGAGGGTCCTGGGATACTACCACTAGCTGTCGCAGCACCTAGATTTCCCCCTTTAGATGGCCCTGAAACACCATAACTAACTGCAGTATAACTCAGATGTGACCGTGGCGGGAATTCTTCACTCGGTCCATCTGGATCTACATGGTAATAAAGCAACCCTCCTTTTTCTTTTTCTGATCCTTGCCTGGGAGGCCCCTCTAATGCTCCATCCTGACTCCGCGTGGGAGACTCCAATTGTGCCTCACTTAGATATCCATTAGGCACTCTCACTTGCGACTGTGCAACAGAATCCTTAGGTTTCGGAGGTGACCCACCAATACCACTATCTCTGTCTCTTTGGTTGGGCGGTGTTCTTGAAGGCAACAATGCTTGCAAACGAAGCTCAGGGTCAATGGCCAGTTCATGGTCTTTGTTGATTACAGAGTTTTCTATTATTTTGGTTATCACACAGTGAGAAATTTCTTTATTAGAAAAGTCTATGCTATATATTCCATTACTTCCATTTAATGATAATTCTCCCTGAGTTCTACCATAAAGATCATTAAATACAGCATAATTAAATGCATAATTTAGTTCAAGAGCTTCTTCGTTTGTCAATACCCGCTTTCTTCCGCTATCTAATACAAGAGGTATAAGAATTGAGGCTTCTTTTCTATCTAAAGGGGAAGCACATACAAAGCCATATATTGTTACTCCTGTCGATTGACCAATAGATTCTACTATCATATCTTTAAATAACTTCACTCTATGATTAGTGCTACTGTCAACTCCAAGATACATACCTTCAAGCCATGTCTTATACCTTATTACACTATCAATAAAACGAGCGTCATCAAAAACGTCCTTGATATATACACTATTGCCTTCAACCTTCAGAGGCTTCTTAGGAGCATCCTCATATCTTTCTCTCATCTTTAATAAAAACTCACTCTCAAATTTCTTGCGTAATCCTTTATTATCAAATTCACCACGCCACAAATAACCTTTCCTGTCAGATGCACTAATGTTACAAGTTGGTGTAAAAGACAAGATTTAATGTGACAGACAAGAATTAACTGACAGAAGAATTGAGGTAGTCAAAACTAATATCAGGCTCTTGTTTAATGCTACCAATGTTTTTCTGAAAAGCAATATATTTACTATCAAAAAACGTTTGCATAGGTGTTTTGCCATAGCAATACTTACCCGAGTGAGGCCTTGTCTCATTATAAGAACGCAACCAATAATCAACATCAATCTGTAGATCTTCCAAAGAATTGTAGATTTTCTTTCTAAAGATAATATTGTAACACTCATCTTGCATGGTTCTATGAAATCTTTCACATATGCCATTGGTTTGTGGAGAGTTGGCTTTGGTTCTAGAATGATCGATATTTTCGATTCCCAAATATAACTGATAAGCGTGATTTTCTGGCTTGCCACAATACTCTGTACCCCTATCAGTTAGAATGCGTAATAATGGAATTTTCTGCTCATCAAAAAATGGAATAACTCTATCGTTGAGGAGGTCTGCAGCTGTAATAGCTGTTCTGTCCGTGTAAAGTTTAACCATTGCAACTCTCGAATAAGTATCAACAAAAGTCTGCTGATAAATTAGCCCTATACCTTTGATATTGCCCACATAATAGGTATCTTGAGAACCCAAATAACCTGGATGTTGTGTCTCAATTTCACCATGAGCTTCCCTTTGTTCTTTAACTTTTTCTAAAGCTGTAAGTTGTTCTTCAGTTAAAATGATTCCTTCTTAAGCTACTTTTGTCTCTAGCGCTTTAAGTCTCTTTTTGAGAGTTTCAAGGTCATTTCTTAGCCATACAGACCTTACTCCTCCCTGAGAAATTATTATACCTCTTTTTCTCAGTTCATTTGCAGCTCTTTCTTGCCCATATGCTGGAAATTCTGTTGCTATACCAATCACTGCTCTTTCTATATCGTCGGAAACTCTGTTCGCTAATAGCGGTTTTTTCTTACTTATTTCATGTAATGCTTCCTCTCCTCCATTTTCATATAACTCCTTAAACCGATAAAATGTATCTCTTGAGTATCCCATCACTTTGCATGCTTGAGATACATTTCCTAGTTGTTTTGCTAGCTCTAATAACCCTAGCTTTGGTTTTAGTATTTTTGTTTGTATTGTACTCATTTCTAACACTCCTTTCTTTTATTATTTTATAACTTACTTATTTTAAGTGTCAGATCAAGTACTATTTAATACACTAGTTGACAACCCAGAGAAACTTCAAGCTTTTGCTCGCAATATCTCTAATGAGCAGTTTAAAGAACTTTTGGATAATATAGGTGCAGAAGAGCTTAAAGACATCATTCACAAACTGCCTTACGAAAAAGTAACAGCTGTGATTAGTGATCTTGGCAATAAAGATCAGTCTAATGCTGTCATTGAGATGTTGAAAAAGAAATTTGAGGAACAAAATAAGAAACAAGAGGAAATGAAAGAAAAACTTGAAGAACTTAAGGAATTGCTGGAAGGTGATGATATAGTTAACCCCAATCAATTTAGCTATCAACATTCTTCTGTAGTAAATGAAGAGTATTACCTTAACAGTAATGATGCTTATACTGTTCAGGATTACTCCATATCTGTTTAGCAGATTACAGAAGATAATGAATAACATTATTTTTAATATTATTATTTAAGGAGTTAATAAATATGAGTAATTCAACAGAAGATAAAAAATTTAATGTGGAGTTAATTGAGACACCATTAAAAGAGATATCAGGAACTAAAGGGATGGTACAAACTTCAACATTTGTAGGATCAGTCAATTCCATAATAAAACATATCAATAATGTAGTAAGCCAAACCACACAGCACTTATCTACAATAAAGAAGGAAATTGGTGATAAAGATTCAGGTTTAATTGAGAAAATCGATAAATTGAGAGATGAAGTAGATTCATTCACGGATTCTGACATAACAAATCCCAACACCTTTTTTTCTCCAGAGTTAAATCCACTAGGATAGAAAATAGCTAATAATTAGCAAAAATAAGAAAAAGTAATAGTCTCTAGGCTGTTACTTTCTCCACATACCATTTCAATGTAGCTAGTTGATTTTAAAATTTTAATTTTTTATAGGAATTAATATGAGTAATTACAGTATAAAAGAAAGCGAAGACAACTTTGAAGTGACAAGCGGAATGAGCGGTACCAACCGTAGAATAATAAAGGACATAGAGGTTAAAATTAAGCCTAAATCTTTTGAAGGTGATAAACAAAAGAATGCATCGGTCGATTACGTCCACAAAATTCTAGACAAACTAGTCAAAGATTTAAACGACACATTTGTTCTTAATTTGGATAACATATTAATTAAGACTTTTACAAATTATACCGAGAAAATTAGCACAAATAGTCGAGATTATATAACTTTAAAAGAAAACGTTAATAATCTAAGAGAAGAAGTTGAAAAATTAAAAATAGGAACTAGTGGTGGTGATAACATAGATGAATGGGAAGCACCAACTCACTCTGATATATTGTAAAGTGTAAAAAAAGTAACAGCCTGCTAGCAGGCTGTTACTCTTTCCACATACCATTTCAATACAGCTGGGTTAAGGAATCTGTTTTAAAACTTTCGGCATATAGTTCTCATCATGTTTTGCAAACACTGTATCTGCAAGAAAAGTACTATTATCAAACATTTTACCTTGCACAACAACACCACTTTTTTCTGAAAACATTGGTGGAAGTATTCCCTGATATTTCACCATAACGCTCTTATTAAAATCTGTCATTTGAAAAATCACTTCACTTTCGCTCCGTATCACGCTATTTTCAACGACCATTCCACCAACACGGATTGGCTTTTGATGACTTGGCAAAACTATGGCTTCACTTACTGTATAGAAAAATGAGATATTTTCTTTGAGCGTTGTTAAAACAAAAAAGACTATGCAGCTTAAAAAGCAGAAAATTCCTGAAGTTATAAGTAATCGCTTATGTTTCTTCTTCATTATTATCTCTCAGGCTTTCTAAGATTTTTTTACTTTTGATATAGCAAGAAATGGTAAAAATCAGCTCTCCGGTAATCAACGTAAAACTAATAAGGTAAGCAAAAATCACATACGTGTTCATAATATATCATTAATAAATAACTCACCTGCATCAAAATAGATTAAGCTTCCATCTCTTTGCTGCAATACCAATTTACCACTCTCATTTATATTAGCAAAAATTCCCTCATACAATTTGTCAGCTAGCTTTACACTGATTTGCTTGTTCATTTTGAATGCTCTTGTGAGCCACATTTCTCTTATAGCATAAAACCCATCAAATAGCCATTGCTTTCTTAGCTTATTAAAATTTATTATTAATTCCTTTAACAGATCCATGTTAGACACAGATTCACCGTAATTGCTAATGCACGTTGTTCCTGGAAGTGGTGCATGATTGACATTAATTCCAATTCCTATAATGAGCCAATTCGAATTGGACTTTCTTTCAAGCAATATTCCACTGATTTTTTTACTATCAACTAGGACATCATTTGGCCATTTATATTGAAGATTGAGACCGTTTATGAATGGATCTCTTGTCATCCCAGTGCTTTGACACTGGGATCCAGAAGAAAAAGTATGGATTCCAGTGTCACGCACTGGAATGACACCGCAGTGGGTTTGATTATTCAAGAAATTTAACGATAATAAAGTATTCCCTACAGCAAGAGCAGTAACAAAAGTCAATTCTGTTAATTTGCTGATGTCTTTAACTTGACTCGTTAAGCCTACTGTTATCCCAGTATCATCCGATGTCATCCCAGTGCTTGACACTGGGATCCATGCTTCTTGATTCCTAGATTCCAGCATCACACGCTGGAATGACACCGAAAGCGGGCTTTTATCGAGATAATTGTTAAAGAGGTTTACTACCAAACTTGCATAAAAATTATCCTCGGGAGAAATCCAGCTTTTTCCAGTGCGCCCTCTACCCTCTGTTTGTTTATCGGCAATAATAATAGTTTCATTAGATATTCCTTTATCAATTAAATCTAATGCTTCTTTATTAGTGCTTGAAACTTCTTTGTAGTGATGAATATGAAAGCCCTCAAATACTTCAGGGATCACCTTGTCAGCCCTTTAGTTCAATGAGTGAGTAAAGATCTTCTACATACAAGAAAAGAACGAGGTTGATCAGTGAAGCCACTGAAGTGATAATGAATAGACCCTTAGAATAAGCAACCTTATTACCACTAGCTTTATCAAAATACATAACTTTCATGATATTTAAATAATAGTAGCATGATATCACACTCGCTATTACAAGGATCAAAGACAGGCTGATAAAGCCAGAATTTATTAAACTTTTAAATATAAAAAACTTAGCGACAAAACCCGCAAGTGGAGGTATTCCCGACATCGAGAGTAATAGTATAGAAAGATGGAATGCTAAAATTGGTTGCTTTTTTCCTATACCAGATAAATTTGCAATATCACAATCGTCATCGTCAATTTGTACGAGATATGAGAATAGCCCTATGCTTGTGATGATATATATCACCAGATACATTAAGGCACTATCTGTTCCGGCTTGTGTAAAAATAGAAAGTGAAGCAAATATAAAACCAATGTGACCAATTGAACTGTAAGCAAGCAGCCTTTTTAAGTTTTGCTGACGCAAGGCCCCAAAAGCTGAGATAAGCACAGACAATGCTGAAACGTATAAGAAAATAGGCTGAACATAACTTTTTATATTTACTAACTCTTCATTCATCAATCGAATTAAAAATGTTACAAGTGCAGCTTTTGGAGCTGTAGAAAAAAACGCAGTTACTATGGTAGGTGCACCTTGATAGACATCTGGAGCCCACATATGAAAAGGAGCAATAGCAAGCTTAAAACACAAACCAATAAGAATAAAAACTAGTCCAAAAACTATTCCATAAGTTATCTGATGGTTTTGCAGAAATGAACCAAGCTCAGAGAAATTGACTTCTCCTGTATATCCATAAAGCAGCGACATTCCATATAGCATAATGCAGGAAGATAATGCACTGAGTGTAAAATATTTCACTCCTGCTTCACATGAATAAGCTGAATCTTTATTAAAGCTCGCAAGAACATACAAAGATATACTCATCAACTCAAAAGCTAAATAAAAAGAAATCAGACTATTTGCTGAAACCAAAGTTATCATGCCAAATAGCGCAAAAAGAATCAGTATTGAAAATTCATATTTATAGTCATATTTTGATAAATTCAGCATCAAAAGTATTAAAATTCCTGTGCTGAGAATTAACCCTTGGGCTGACCTGATGTATAAATTGAGTTTTAACAACGAATTAAAGAGAAAAATTTCATTGTTTTCTGCCGAAATAATTAAAACAATCAAAGTTACCACTGTGCAGCCAAGTGCTAATAAGTTGATAGTTCGGCGGTTAAATATAATTCCAAGCAGTAGCAACACTAACGAGGAGATAATAGAGAACGTTTCCGGCAATATCTGTATATAATTCATAGCGCATTATATTTGACTAACAAATTTGCCATACATGGCTTCAAATAATTCAGTGCAAGCGTTGGGTAGAATCCAAGCAAAATAACAAACACTGCAAGCAGAATTAAGACAGAAAATTCTATGCTATCCAAGCGATTATTTAATAATTTAGAATAGCTAACCCCCCATATTATTTGCTTACATAAATTCAGCATATAAACTGCGCTTAAAATAGTGCCAAGTGCGATAAATCCTGTAAAAAACCCTATGCTCTTAAACATTCCAACCATAGCCAAAAACTCACCTATGAATCCAGATGTTCCAGGTAGCCCTATTGAAGCCATTGAAAATAAAATGAACATAAAACCAAATTTTGGCATTGTGTTTACTATGCCAAAATACTTTGCAATCTCCAAAGTTCCAGTTCGAGTATATAGCATTCCAACACACAAAAATAAAGCAGCAGAAATAAGGCCATGACTAATCATTTGAAATATGCTACCCAGTACTCCTTCCTCACAAAATGAAAAGAGGCCAGCGGTAACGATCCCCATATGTGCTATTGAAGAATAAGCTATTAATTTCTTTATATCATCTTGAGCAAACGCAACTAGAGAAGCATATATCACCGCAATAATGCTCAGCACAACAACGAAATTTGAAAAATACAAACTTGCCTGAGGAAGCATTGGAATAGAAAACCTTAAAAATCCATATCCCCCCATTTTAATAAGCAAGCCAGCTAAAATCACAGATCCAGAAGTTGGTGATTGCACATGCGCATCAGGAAGCCAAGTGTGAAATGGAAACATTGGAACTTTTATTGCAAAAGAAATAAAAAATGCAATCCACAGCAATGACTGTACTTCAAGATCAAGGCTTGGCACTAATGTAGCTAATTTTTGTATACTAAACGTTCCAAAAACACTATAGAT
Source organism: Wolbachia endosymbiont (group B) of Limnophora tigrina (assembly GCF_964263235.1). Lineage (NCBI taxonomy): Bacteria > Pseudomonadati > Pseudomonadota > Alphaproteobacteria > Rickettsiales > Anaplasmataceae > Wolbachia > Wolbachia endosymbiont (group B) of Limnophora tigrina. The sequence goes on from NZ_OZ181655.1 coordinate 180,175, forward strand.
GTATACCAACCCAAGTAGAAATAATAATGAGCCAGTTAATGTATAAAGAAATAACTTAAACGTCGCATATATCCTTTGCTTCCCTCCCCAAATGCCAATAATAAAGAACATTGGTATTAAGACAGCTTCAAAAAACACATAAAAGCTTATAGCATTCAGTGAAACGAAAAAACCGACTACAAAACTCTCAAGCAGTAGAAATAATGCCATATATGGCTTGAGGGTCGTATAACTCATTTTGCAATTATAGAGCATACAAATAACAAACAAGAAGGTCGTAAGTAGAAGGAAAAGCAACGATATTCCATCCACCCCTATTCCAATATCTCTTACTGGATAGCTGACAAACTGAAAGTCCGCATTGTTATAATCAAATTCTATACAAGCTACAATGCTAAGGAAGAATGGAAGTACAGCAAAAAATAGGGCAAGGAATCTTAGGTGTATAGATTGATGATTAATCCTGATCGAGGATAAAATCAACGCTCCTATCAGTGGAAGCAAGAATATACTAAGTAACAACACCTTCTATTTAATTCCAATAATATATAAAGCACCGATTATTAAAGTAACAAACATAATAAATGCATAATCAAATATATAACCAGTTTGTAACTTTATAGAACTTTTTGAACATTCATTAACCAACCTTACAACACCATTTGGTCCAAATGAATCAATAGCCTTAACATCAAACTTCCATAGAAGCCTAGATATAAACCTTATCGGTGCAATTATAACAAACTCATACACCTCATCAAAGTACCATTTATTCTGCAAAAACTTAAGTAAAAATTTACTCTTAATTTGCCTAATTACTTGATATTGGTAAATTAGGTACGCAAGTGCTATTCCACTTAGGCTTGCCAAGGTTGGTAGTAATTTTATAAAGAAATTATGAACTCCATGCTCATCAATCACCATTAAACTTGATTTCCAAAACGCATTACTAGTTATGTTCAAAATATTTGCTCCCCACACTCCAGAAAATACCGATCCAAAAGCAAGTATCAGTAATGGTATAAGCATAATCTTCGGTGCTTCATGTATATTAATTTTACTTTGTTTTTGGCTATGGAACACAAGAAGCAATAACCTCCAAGAGTAAAACGCTGTGAAGAATGCAACAACTAAGCTTATTACAAAAGCAAAGCTATCCGTGCTATAAGCATGTTCAATTATCAAATCTTTTGAGTAAAAACCTGCAAATGGAAATATTCCAGAAAGCGCAAGAGATCCAATCCACATAAGAGCGTAAGTGTAAGGGATTTTCTTCCAGCAATTTCCCATTTTCTGAATATTTTGCTCATGATGCATTGCATGAATCACATTACCTGCACCAAGGAATAATAGAGCCTTAAAAAAAGCGTGGGTCATTAAATGAAAAATAGCAACATTGTAAGCAGAAAGCCCACATGCCATGAACATATAACCAAGTTGGCTGCAGGTTGAATAAGCAATTATTTTTTTTATATCGTTCTGAGTAATCGCAACCGTAGCTGCAAAAAAAGCAGTAAGTGCCCCAACAATAACTATTAATTCTCGTGCCACATTTGATAGCTCAAACAATGGAGAACATTTTGCTACTAAAAATATACCTGCTGTTACCATCGTTGCTGCGTGAATGAGTGCAGAAACAGGGGTTGGCCCTTCCATTGCATCTGGCAACCAAACATGTAAACCAAGCTGTGCAGATTTACCCATACAGCCAATAAAAAGTAATATGCATATTATATGAATTATTTTAAATTCACAGCAGAATGCCTTAATGTTCTGCGTGCCAAGAAGATCGGCTGTATCAAAAACTTCAGTAAATTTCAAAGAGTGAAATGTATAATAAATGAGAAAGATCCCAATCAATAGTGCAAAGTCTCCTACCCTATTCACAACAAATGCTTTAATTGCTGCATTATTTGCAGAATATTTTTGGAACCAAAATCCTATGAGTAAATAAGAACATAGGCCAACCCCTTCCCAGCCAAAAAAAAGCTGCACGAAATTATCGCTTACAACCAGCACAATCATGCAAAACGTAAATAGCGATAGGTAAGAAAAAAACCTCGACTTCCCTTTGTCATGCTCCATATAACCGATAGAATAGAGGTGGACTACTAGTGAAACGGTGGTAATAACAATAAGCATTAAGGATGAGAGAGCATCCACACTAATTGCCCAATTTACTTTTAATACACTTAATGAAAATAGAGGAAATAAACTCAAGTGATAATTTTCAGAGAAGGTGAGAAAAACATACCAAGATAAAACTGCAGATATTCCAATCCCTGCCGTTGTAACTAACTGACTTTTTCTAAAAAGTGCTGCAAATAGCGAACCAAAGAGTGGCAAAAATACTATTAATTTCAGTATATCCATCATACTTTCATTCTTTCATTAAGTTCGCTTGTTCAACATCTATATTGCCACGGCTTCTATAATATACAACCAATATTGCAAGCCCAACTCCTGACTCTGCTGCCGCAACAGTCAACACAAACATCACAAAAATTTGCCCAACTATATCATTCATAAAGGCAGAAAAAGCAACTAGATTGATATTAATTGCCAGCAATAATATTTCTATTGATAACAGTATATTGATTATGCTCTTACGGTTAATGAAAATACCGCACACCCCAATAGTGAACAAAATAGCAGCAACTATCAAAAAATGATTTAATCCTATTTCCATTCTACTCCTTTTCCAAATTTAGCCTTAATCAATTTTACAGATGAAGATTGTGTCAATTGCTTTAATACATTCTGTTTTTTAACTCCTTTTTTCTTGTCCTGCAAAGTAAGAGCAATTGCACCAACAATTGCAACAAGCAGCAGAATACCAGAAAGATGAAAAGCGTACATGTAGTCAGTGTAGAGCAAATTACCAATAGCTTTCACGTTATTGGCATTATAGTTTATAACATTACTTATATTCAGCGTTGAGCTGCGGATTACAAAACTGATAATCAGAAAAAATACAACACATAATATAGCACCAAGAGTGAAATGCTTCGCAAAACCCTGGTGCAACCTTATGTAGTCAATATCAAGCATCATAACTACAAAGAGGAATAACACTGCAACTGCACCGATGTATACTATCAGCACCATCATAGCAATGAATTCAGCTCCAAGGAGAATGAAAAGCACTGCAGAGTTAACGAAGGTGAAAATTAAAAATAACACTGCATGCACAGGATTTCTTACGCTAATCACACAAACAGCAGACAAAATGCTCAAAATCGAAAAAAAATAAAAGAAAAAAGGCATTGATACTTTAACTGCAACAATAGTTACTAATTTAAAGTAACTATCGATATAAAGTCAATATTATATTAAACGTTTGAAAACATTGTACTATAAAACCCTAGCTCCATTTTAAGTTGTTATATAGAGTGTTTCCTAAGCGTTTCATCAATACAATAAACACTTAACTTACTCTTGACTATTTTAATTTATTAACATATAATATATGTATATTAATAGTCAATGGCAGCTCAAAATGTATAACATATTTGGTTATTTTCAAAGCAATAACACTTGTAACACACAAAGTAACAAATTAGATGGAGAAAGTTATCAATACACCACAAGAGACTATATGACAATTTACTTCAATAACACACTAGCCAGTTTAGATAGATCATGGAGAGAATTTAAAGAAAAAGCGTATGGATTTGTGTATGATATCGGAGCTTGGTTGAAAGAAACATATGAAGATCTCACTGAACGACCTGCAACGCATAATCACTATACCCCAAAAGAAAAACCTCTTGTTGAAGTTGAAGAAATAGAGATGAAGGAACTAAACCGTACATATAAGCCATTCCAAACTCCACCTATCCACCCAACAAGCAGAAGTTCTGGTGCCAACACCTCAAATCAAGTTGTTGTTACTCAGCATACACCTGAAACTACTAAAACAAAATAGATGTAAAACCTTACATTTAAATATGTAGTACTTGAGTGAAGTATTCTTTAACTGTTCTATTCAATAAAACCTTTACAATATTTCAATCATAGGTTTAACTTTACAAAGTTATAATCTATAGGGCTGCAATGAACGATTATCTCTCACTGCTAAATCCAGAACAACAATTAGCTGTAACTAACATAGATGGGCCGGTTTTGATATTGGCAGGAGCCGGAACCGGAAAAACAAGAACGATTACTTCAAGAATAGCGCACATAATTAGAAACGGTCATGCTTATTCTGATGAAATATTAGCTGTTACATTCACAAACAAAGCAGCAAATGAGATGGTATCAAGGGTACTTGAGCTAACGGGCACAAACATACCATGGCTTGGCACTTTCCATGCAATTGCAGCGAAAATTTTGCGCCAGCATGCAGAAATTGTAGGATTAAACTCCAATTTTACAATCATTGGTGTGGATGACCAATTACAGGTAATAAAAAATATTATTAACGAAATAAGTCCTGATTACTTATCAGAGAAGTGTAAGACCATTATGAATATTATTCAGCAATGGAAAGAGAAATGCTTGTTGCCATCTGAAGTGGAAGACGTTCAATCATTTAGGTCAGTATACGTAACTGCACTAAAAGTCTATCACCAATATCAGGAAAGGTTGAAATTCCTTAACTCTGTCGATTTCGGTGATTTACTACTATATAATGTACAACTCTTTAATCAAAAAACTGAAATTCTCTCTTATTACCAAAACAAGTTTAAGTATGTCATGGTAGATGAGTATCAAGATACAAATGCAATACAATATCTTTGGCTAAAATACCTTGCAAAAGAGCATTCAAATATTTGCTGTGTGGGAGATGACGATCAATCAATATACAGTTGGCGTGGCGCAGAAGTTGAAAACATTTTAAAGTTTTCTGATGATTTTAAAAATGCAAAAACTGTTAAACTAGAGTGTAACTACAGGTCAACATCCCACATACTTGCAACTGCGTCATATGTTATCAATCACAATAAGACTCGCTTAGAAAAAAAATTGTGGACAACAAACGTTGAAGGGGAAAAGGTAAATCTAATAAAATTATGGGACGGAAAAGCTGAAGCAAGGTTCATAAGCGAACAGATATTAAAGCTCAATAAATACAGATTTAGTGACATTGCAGTGCTGGTAAGGGCCACTTTTCAAACTAGAGTTCTCGAAGAGTATTTTATAAAATATTCAATTCCCTACAAGATTATAAGTGGCGTAAAATTCTACGAACGTCAGGAAGTCAGGGATATAATTGCATATTTAAGACTCGTTACAAACAATAACGATGACTTAGCTTTCGAAAGGATCGTAAATCGGCCAAAAAGAAGCATAGGAGCTACAACTCTAAAGAAAATATACACGACTGCTCAGGATAACAAAATTTCTTTTTTTGAGGCAGCAAAAATATTAGTTAATAGTAATCAAGTAACCGAAAGAATTAAACTCTCACTAAATGATTTTTTAAATAAAATTAAAGCTTGGGAAGAAATAGTAAGCGTAAAACCACTGCATGAATTCGTTAAAATCGTAGCAAACCAATCAGGGTATATTGAAATGCTTGAAAATGAGGAGGTAACAGGCTTAGCACGAATAGAAAATGTCAAGGAGCTCATCTCATCTTTAAAAAATTTCGATAATGCCACAACTTTCTTGGAGCATATAAGTCTGGTGATGGAAGTGGATAATATGAATAACGATGACACCGTATATGTTATGACTCTTCATGCAGCCAAAGGACTTGAATTCCCGTGCGTGTTTCTACCTGGTTGGGAAGAGGGATTATTTCCTCATCAAAGATCTTTTGAAGATAAAAGTGGTAAAGCTTTAGAAGAAGAAAGGAGACTTGCATATGTTGGCATAACCAGGGCAAAGGAAAGGTTAATCATTTCATGTGCAGATAGGAGGGAAATTAACAACCAGTGGCAACCGATGCACACTTCTCGGTTCATTAAAGAATTGCCAAGAGAAAATGTTGAAGTAATCAAGAGTAACGCCTACTGTTGAAGCTATAACTGCAGATAAACATATCTTACAAATCTGAATTACTTCAACTATATGTGTAACCAGACTGCATTCTGTGATTTTTAGCAAAGCACGATCTTTCATTTGAGCTTTCTTCAATTTAAAATAAATACAGAAAATTGCTGCCTATAGCTAAACTGACTTAGATTTACCGACAATTTGAAAAACCGTCATTCCGCTACTAGTTAGCGCCGCGGCGGCATAGCTATAGCTATCTTCAAAAATATGGTTGAATAATTGTTAATAATAGTGTATAGTTATTAATATTTTCAAGCATTTTTGCCATGGCTCTTTCAAAATTTCTCGATCCTCGCAATGATTTGTGTTTCAAAAAAATCTTTGGAACGGAAAAAAATAAGAATATCCTGATCCACTTTTTGAACGATATTTTAGGGTTTACTGAGATAAATGCAATACAAGAAGTTGAGTTTCTTAGCACTATTATGGATCCCGAAGTTGCCTCTGATAAACAAAGTATTGTTGATGTTCTCTGCAAGGATTCTCACGGAAATAGATATATAGCAGAAATGGTGCGACCTGAAAGTCTTCGGTCATATTGTTTAAAAGGAGAGGAATTCATTCAGAAAGAAACTGAAAGGATTCTAAAACTTATTAAACCAGATGTTTTGCCATCTGAGTCTATGCATCAGTGCGAATCGGGTAACCAGTTGGTGCCGAGCGATGCGGACAATGAACCTCCTCTTGAAAAAGAAGATGCGTAATCGTAAGAGGAGCATAAACTACAAGCATCATGTGGTTGGAGGGCTAGGCTAAGTGGTATGGTGAACTTAAGTGAAGCTTCATAAGTATCGTAACGATTAAGGAGCTAAAGATGCTGATAAGCTCCGACCAAAAGGTAATGTGACATTTTTCATTTCTGGATGTACGCAAATAATCGGTATAGAGAAGTCACCTAACCCACTATTGTATGACAGAAGGAACAGGGTAAGCCTGTATTTTCGCCTATATGGCAGGCAAACCGCAAGGAATGCTGATGGATGTGCAGGTAAAGGATAATGGAGAAAGCGAATGCCATTTTGTAACGAAATGGATAGAATTTGTAACATTAATTCGCGTGAAAACGAGCAGACTTCCATTTGGTCCTTCGTGACAAGAAACTTTGTTAACCACTTAAGGTAGGAAAGCAGATGATTACAAGTAAAACTGTAAGTGCACCTACCAACAACTCCGAAGTATGGAACCAGTTATCCTGGAAGAAATGCCAAAAAGTTGTTATGAGGCTACAAAGACGTATTGTTAAGGCTGTCCAACAAGGAAGATGGGGTAAGGTGAAAACTTTACAACATCTTCTCACACGCTCTTTTAGCGGCAAAGCCTTGGCTGTTAAGAGAGTAACTGAAAACCAAGGAAAAACCACAGCAGGTGTGGATGGTCAACTTGCAATGCTAAATTTCAAGGAATAAAGCTGTTAAAACAAAGAGGATATAAACCTTCTCCGCTCAAACGAATTTATATGTATTAAATAGGACTTGATCTGACACTTAAAATAAGTAAGTTATAAAATAATAAAAGAAAGGAGTGTTAGAAATGAGTACAATACAAACAAAAATACTAAAACCAAAGCTAGGGTTATTAGAGCTAGCAAAACAACTAGGAAATGTATCTCAAGCATGCAAAGTGATGGGATACTCAAGAGATACATTTTATCGGTTTAAGGAGTTATATGAAAATGGAGGAGAGGAAGCATTACATGAAATAAGTAAGAAAAAACCGCTATTAGCGAACAGAGTTTCCGACGATATAGAAAGAGCAGTGATTGGTATAGCAACAGAATTTCCAGCATATGGGCAAGAAAGAGCTGCAAATGAACTGAGAAAAAGAGGTATAATAATTTCTCAGGGAGGAGTAAGGTCTGTATGGCTAAGAAATGACCTTGAAACTCTCAAAAAGAGACTTAAAGCGCTAGAGACAAAAGTAGCTTAAGAAGGAATCATTTTAACTGAAGAACAACTTACAGCTTTAGAAAAAGTTAAAGAACAAAGGGAAGCTCATGGTGAAATTGAGACACAACATCCAGGTTATTTGGGTTCTCAAGATACCTATTATGTGGGCAATATCAAAGGTATAGGGCTAATTTATCAGCAGACTTTTGTTGATACTTATTCGAGAGTTGCAATGGTTAAACTTTACACGGACAGAACAGCTATTACAGCTGCAGACCTCCTCAACGATAGAGTTATTCCATTTTTTGATGAGCAGAAAATTCCATTATTACACATTCTAACTGATAGGGGTACAGAGTATTGTGGCAAGCCAGAAAATCACGCTTATCAGTTATATTTGGGAATCGAAAATATCGATCATTCTAGAACCAAAGCCAACTCTCCACAAACCAATGGCATATGTGAAAGATTTCATAGAACCATGCAAGATGAGTGTTACAATATTATCTTTAGAAAGAAAATCTACAATTCTTTGGAAGATCTACAGATTGATGTTGATTATTGGTTGCGTTCTTATAATGAGACAAGGCCTCACTCGGGTAAGTATTGCTATGGCAAAACACCTATGCAAACGTTTTTTGATAGTAAATATATTGCTTTTCAGAAAAACATTAGTAGCATTAAACAAGAGCCTGATATTAGTTTTGACTACCTCAATTCTTCTGTCAGTTAATTCTTGTCTGTCACATTAAATCTTGTCTTTTACACCATTTGAATATGTTACTGAACCTGACTGCCTTCAAGCTTTGAAGGATTTAGGTTATATTTCTAACGATAAAACAACTTGTACTAAATTAAGTGATTCAGAAGAGGATTCGGACTATTATTCAGATGATTCTCGTGAAAATGAAGAGAGTCTGGCAAAGAGCCCTAACAACGAAAACTGGACTTCTACAGATCAACAGACAAGCTCAGAATTGCTAGGAGTTAGTAATTCGTCAGATAGTGAGGACTCAGAAGACAGTTCGGACTGTGATGATATTGATCATTATGATACAAGTTGTGGTACACGCCACAGTCATTTAAGATATGATAAAAACATAAACATAATACGGAAAAAAGATTCTTTTTCTTTAGCTAAAATAAAACTGAATAAAGTAGAAATAGAAAAGTACGAGAGTATTTGGGAAGAAATAGGTGAAATCCATGAAGACTTGAAGGTTTTGGGTAATTATGGTAGTGATGATGATTATGAAAAATGTGACAAGAAACTTGATGAAGTTATAAGACAAGCACTAGAACAAGAAATAATGTTCACTTTTCCATATGAAGACAATAAGTCCTTTATAGATCTTATAATTGATACATTGCAAAAACTATATTTCTCATCTGATACTACTAAAATTTATGAATTCCTAGATAAGACAAAGATATTAAAGATAATTTCAGAAGGCGCAACTTTAAATGAATTCACTCAAGAAAATCATGATGATTTTGTAAATATAATTTGCAAGGATGAAGATATTTTAAACCAAAGGGATAAAAATATTTCAAGGCTTAATAATTTAGCATATGAAAGTATTGTAAACAAAAGTAAGCAAACTCATGAGTATGACTTTAAAGCAGAAATAGATAACCGATGCTCTTGTATAGAATGTCCACAAGATAGTATTATTGAACCTGCAAAAATCTTTAACAAAGCTAAAGCTTTAAAAGATGAAGCTTTAGATTTAAAAGTCGTCATAATTAAAATTGGGGAAAATATAGTGAGAGTTGAAGGTACAAAAGATGGAAAAACAAATTACACAGATATCTTAAAAGGTAGCATTAAAATGTCTTTTACCACTGAGGTAGGAAAGATTATTATTTATCTAAGTCCTAGTAAGAAAGATGGTAATAAAATAGAAGTAGAGATTGATGAGGAAAACAAAGCAAGGCTTAACAAGTTAAAAGCTGAGAAGAAAAGTTTAGGAGAAAACTGTCTTTTGGAAGGAAAAAGTGTTCTGGAAGCTATAGAAGCTAAAGGTTTTAAGAAAAATGGTAATCTACCTACAGAGTCAATCAAGACTATTAAGGATGATCTATCTACTAATCTTACGCAAGTTCATTTGCAGCAGAATAGAGAAGTAGCTTTAGGGGGTTAAGTTATTCAGGTAAGATTTTAAGAAATTAGTTATAGCAGTATGGCTCAATGATTTTGAGTATGAGATTTTAATCTTTCCGGAAGCTCGCCACAGTGCAGTATTTACAATGGATGTGCTTTCAGGGTCAGCTACTTAAGTGGCTAAGGTATATCTAACGTAGCTTTATCTTTGCTTTCTGACAGCCTTTGTTGATACTCGTTTATCAGCCTTTCAGGCTCGTTCAATACACTCTGAATACAATATGTTGCACAATGTTATGCCAAAGAGTATAATAAACAAATACTTTAAAAGTGGTAGTAGAGGCAAAAGTGAACATTAATAAGAAGGAAAGCGCATGCTAGAGCTTGAAAAAGCAGCAAGAATAAAAAATATTATTGAAAGGTTAAAAAGCGTATGATATAATATATATAGCGTAAAGATGTAAATAATTTTATTGACATCTTTACCTTAATACTTCTTAAATGTTTAGTACTGTAGAATTAAATTACTAAGTTTTATGAGTGGAGTAAAAATGGTAGAAAGCTTTTTAGTTCAAAATAAAGACAATAATTTAATTGAGGAGGAAAAAATAATAGAAGATTTTTTAAATAATAACGGAAACGGTAGCTCAATCTTCCAAGGAAAAATCAGAGAGCAAGATTTCTCTGCGGAGCAGAAGCTAAACGAACTAAAAGCAGCCATAGAGGAGCTCAGAAGAACCGAGTGTGAGCGTCAGGCTTCTAGTTGTATCGATGAAATATCATCTCAAGCAGAACTACATATCGAAGATGGTGATGAGGATTACTTCAATGGTGAAAGAGAAAGAGTACTCGGAGATTTCTGGAGTCTCTTTGAACCTCTCTTCAACCTCTTTGAAGTAAATGTAGATGATCCGAAAATCTACCAAATGCTCAAGGAGAAGAAAGAAAAGAACCTGATTGCTGCGATAATGAAGTTCTTGCGTGACAAGCTTAAGGAGTTAATCAAGAAGATCTTCACAAGTAATTTAGATTTGAGTTGGGACAAGAGGTTGGACAAAGAGATAAAAGAATTGCAGGAGAAATTAGGCAGTGGTGAGTTGTCAGAAGAAGAGTTTGCAAGGGTGTTCGAAAGGCTTAGTTTGTTGCAGGATCTTAAACTAAAGTTACAGCTCGCCGTTACCGGATGGATTATTACAATGTTTGCAGAGATGTTTGGAGTTGAGCTAGCAGCTATAGTAGAGGCATCTACAGAAAAAGAAGGTAAAAAAGCAGAAAAAACATCATTAAAGGAAGAAGCAAATAAAGAAGTTCATAAAGACGTAGAAATAAAGGTAAATGAAAGAGAAAAGCCCGCTGTGCCAGTTTCCCTTTTTAAAGTTTCACCCGGATTTGTAAGGCCGGTTGTTCTGAGCAAACCGGAACTTGATCTTTTACCAAAACCTATGAAAGAACTAATGCCTAAAGAGGTTATAAAGGAGGAGATCCGCGAGATAAAAGAAACAAAACCAAAAGTGGAAGAAAAGAAAGAAGCGAAGCCTGAACCGAAGGTGGCTGTGTGTCCACCGAAAGTTCCGGAGAAGAAGCCTGTGGCAAGTGGGATAAAATTTGATTCTGATATATCAGAGTGTGCTAGTTCCCAAGACAGGCGTTCAAATGCTGATGTTAATGGAGGAATCACGCTTAATAATGGGGAGGAAAACAAGTCTGCTATGCCGCCCACTAGCAGACAAGGAAACAAGCTTAATAATGAGAAGAAAAACGGGTCTGCTAATTGCGTAGAAAGCCGTCTGAATGGTAGTGTTAACAAGAAATCTACTAATAAGCAAGATGACTTTGACGCTAAGCTTGCAAAAAAAGTTGCTAATTTTAAAATTGGCGTTTGGAATGGTGCTGAGAATGAAGGTTCTGTGAATGATGCTCAACCACCAAAAGGATTGACTAATGATGTAAAAGTTGAGAAATGTGTAGAAGGTCAGTCAGTAGGGAAGACATAATCATGAAAATACCAGTGTCTGGGCACTGGGATGACACCCATAACCTTGTCATTAAAGTAGCTGACACTGGAATCCAGGATGTACATTAGGTTTGATAAGTGTAGGGTTTTATGTTAGAAGGGAGTGTTTTTGATGGAAAAAAGACTAGATCCCAGTGTCTGGGCACTGGGATGACACCCATAACCTTGTCATTCCAGTGCGTGACACTGGAATCCAGGAGCATATAGATAGATGTCGACAGTTCGTCATTCCGCTACGTGTTAGCGGAATCTATGCTTGAGATACCGCGAATGAATCGCGGTATGACGTAGGGAACTTAGGGTTGCCAATGACTTGTCATTCCAGTGCGTGACACTGGAATCCAGGGGCATATAGATAGATGTCGACAGTTCGTCATTCCGCTACGTGTTAGCAGAATCTAGAAAATTGAATTTTATGAAAAAGAGTGAATAAAATTTATGCTAAAAAATATAAAAAAAGTGCTTGCATTACAATTTATTTTTAGTATATTAGTTACATAATATTTTTACTTAGGGATCAATATGCATGGTAATAACGATAAAGAAAATAGGGGTAATAGGGTGATTCCAAGCAACAGGTTTGAGAAATACACTGGTCCTAATAAGGAAATACGTGAGCAATATAGGAAAGAAATGCAGGAACGTAGCAAGCCTAGCTCGCAATTGGGTAGTAGCAGCACTACTAGTGCTGGCAGTAGTAAAGACAAAAGTAAGTAATGTTGTTTCATCATAATTTTAATGGGGGGAGTTATGGGTAATTCTACAAAAGAGCTGGTTAATGCATTTAATTTAAATAATTATTTTTCTGATAAGATCAATACTAATTTTACTGTAGAAGGTAAAAAGATTGTTGGTTTATTTGCTAGTAGTACTAATACAAAAGAATATCTGCGAGAAATAGGAGAGGAGATAATAAAGCAACAGTATGGTACTAAAGAGGTAGCAAGTAGATATTATAACTTAAACTGTTTCCCATTTGTTCTAGGTGCTAATCCTGATAAAGAGTATGTAAGTAATAGCATAGTGAAAGTGAAGCTTGCAGACTCTACAAATAATGAAGTGATTCGTAACTTGAAGGTTCATTTTGCTAATGAGTTTAAGAGGGCTGTAAAATCCAAAGTGGTTGCACGTCTACAAAAAGCAGGGATAACTAAGGAAGGAGCATCTGAATGGGTAATAGGAACTGTTAAAATAGGAGTAATAGGTAGTCCTTATCTATACTGTATAGCTTTTAGCGATGAATACCTTAAGAGGGAATGTGATTCAGAGACTTTTGAAGTGCTTAAAGGGGTGTATATTCAAGAATTTAACTCAAGGTTAAAAGAGTGTGGTCTTAAGAGCTCGGGCTTTTACGAATATAAAGATGATATGTTATATATTAAAGATGTGAGTGATAAGGTAGTCAAGAGTGTAGCAGAGTATGTTAAAAAAGAAGTAGCATTTGATTTTAGAACTCCAGGCAGCGTAGAGTATAAAGTTGAAAATTGTAAGAATATTCTTAGTGACTTAATTTTAAGATTCGCAGGGAGATTCGTTGATGCCTATGATTATGATACTTTTATAGACGAAAACAAAATAAAGAATGGGCATAGTTTTGCTCTTATACCTTTTATAGAAATGGATGATGGTCAGTTTGAAACTTTAAGTTCTAGGGATGCATCAAAAATTAATAAAGTATTTAATGGTTTTCATTGTATAAGTGATATTAGAGGCAAAACTGCAAATCCACAATTTGCTAATTGTAAAGAGCCAGTTTATGCTTTCTCTAATAAGCAGATTGCTCTTTTACTTCCTATAATCATGCAGTCTTCAATTGCATATAATGAAATAAGCGGAAGTTTTGAATTTGCAATTGATCTTGAGAATTTTAAGAGACGTGGCTCGAGTCGATCCTCCTCAACAGTAACTTCTCCATTCAATTCTCTTACACATGCAGGCCCGAGTGGGCTAGAAACACCGCCCAACCCAAGAAAAGGAAACAGAGATAGTGGTATTGGTGAGTCACCTCTGAAACTCGAGGATTTTGGTGTGCAGTCGCAAGTGAGAGTGCCTAATGGTCCAAGTTCTAGCTTAACTAAATCATTAACGACACAGGAGTTTCCCGCGCGGAGTCAGGGTGAAGAATTAGGAGGGTCTCCCAGGAAAGGGTCAGAAAAAGAAGAGTTGCTGTTCAATCCTGTAAATTTAGCTGGAACGAGTAAAGGATTTTCGCCACGGTCACATCTGAATTCTATTGCAGTTAGTTATGGTGTTTCAGGGCCATCTTCATCATTGCAATCTGTAGGTGCTGCTCAAAATGTGCGAGCAGGGACTAGTGCTTGGGATCAGCCAATAGGCGCTTGGTCATCACCGGCTCCAAGTGCAGAACCCTCGTTATGGCAACCGAGTAGACCTTCATCATGGAAAGGTGCTAATCCAGTAGAGGTTAACCCTTGGGTTCAGCAAACGAACTATTGGTCATTACAAAGCAGTAATTTAAAGGAGGATTGTAAAGAGGCTTATGAAAAAATTGTAAGTGATTCATCACTTTCAAAGGAAGAGCAAGAGTTGTTTGAAGCATTGCTTTATTGGTTTAACTTAAATAATTATGCTTTGGATCCTCCTCATACTAACTTTATTGTAAAAAATGGGAAGATTGCTAGTTTAATTGGTGATAGTGTTGATGTAAAAGAATATTTACAGGAGGTAACAGATAAAACGAAAGAAGAGTATTGTGTCAATAAGAAAGAGGCCTATGATCTCAATGAGTTTCCATTTAAATTTCTTTCTAATTGTGAGAAAAACCAAGAAACAACAGTTGTTGCTAATATAAGTCGTGGTGCCTTACTTAACTTAAAAGAACTTTTTAGTCAGGAGTATGAGGGAAAAGTAGAAATAAAAGATATCGACATTAACATCGTCAAAAAGGCAGTGAAATCTGAAAAGGACGAATGGGTAAATTTTCAGGTGCGAGAACATAGGTTATCCCCTAAAGCAGCAATTAAAACCTGTTGTCCCGACGAAAGCGCATTAGAATATATTTCAATTACAAAAGGCGAAGGTGGACACTGGATTGACCGTGATTATGATGCTTCGGAAGTAAAGTCGTTTTCGAAAGAGCGATGGCCTGCTAAAGGTACGTCAAAAGCTGAAAAGATGAAGTCCGAAGATAATAAAGACAGCGGTTACTCTTCCAGGTTCGTAACTGATGCTGAAAGCGTAAGCTCTAAAGCTGAGGCAACAACAAGTGGATTAAGTGGTTATGAGTCTATGGATTGTGAGAATACTAGAGGAGGATCGCCAAAACGTACTCTAGAGTTGAGTATGGGAATGGAAGAATTGGCAATATCCACAATATCCACAGACCTGGATGCCACTAAGGTCGAGCAGCACTCTTCCATAAAAAAATTTAGAAGAAATTGATCTAATTCACTGCTCTTAGCCACCTAAGCGTTTTATTAGGGTTGGGGCCAAAGCCCCTGACCCTGAAAGCGCTGGTGTTAATTTTTCTCATCCATTGTAAATATTGTACCGTACTATCCACTTGATCATCGTGGCGAGCTTCTGGGAACATTAAAATCTCATACTCAAAATCATTGAGCCATACTGCTTGCTGTGGCAGAAAAACCCTACCAGACTCTATCACCGGAACAATTTGATAAAATCGAGTGAGTTTGTCATTGTGTGGCACAATTTCAATAATTGGTAGATCGCTATTTGCCTTTAGCTCTTGTATTAATTGTTGACCACTCGTTTTTGCTTCAATCAAAATTGCATGTGGTGCCCATCTTGCAGCTAGTGACAGAACTTGCTCTTTAAGCTTTGGATACTCAAGCTTTGCCCGATATACATCAAGTAAATAGAATTTATTATCTATTTTTGCCCAGGTGGTACAGACGCTAAAGTCGCTGGAATCGTTTATTGAAACTGCAGTGTCCCAGCTTTGAGTTACATGTGAGGGATTATCAGGGAAATTTTTATAGCGCTTTAGCCACTCTTGTTTTATTATACCACTTGAAAGCGGCAGGGGGTTTTGTTGATATTGAGCCGCAAAAGCATAACTCCCGAGTTCAACTTTTATCATCTCAACTTCTTCTCTTCCTCCCTCCAGGGGATATAATAACTCATTCTCTTCTCTTGAGTATAAACCCTTTTCTTGTGTCGTAATTGAGTCGATTATCTCCACTTTTTCAGAAATCATTGGCAAACAAATGTGATGCCATATGTTTTTTGGCTTGGATAAGAGGTGCCCAGTTAAGTCCTCCTGGTGTAGCCTGTGCATCACAAGCACAATTACTCCTTTGATGGTATTGTTTTCTCATATTTTATCATACCATCACACTCTGGAACTGTACATCTAAGAACACCTTCTATTTCTTCAAGTATTAATTTTGTTACAGTTTCTTTATCATCTTTTTCATTGTCATTTTTATCATCATTACAAAGATTATCACTTGAACTACAGTTTGAATCTTCTTCTGTGTTACAATCACTCAATTTAACAGACTCTATCTGACTATCATCACCAGAGCTATTTGAACAATCATCTACCGAACCATCAGGTGTCGTCGGATTCCCTTCATTTTCATGAGAATCATCTAAATCATAACCCAAATCCTTAATAGCTTGACGGCACTCACGTTCAGTAACATATTCAAATGGAGTCTTTTCCACTTTGATCTTGCTACATCTTGATTAGCTTTTGCTTTTAAAAGAAGTTCTATAGCTTGAAGGCAGTTATTTTCAGCAGCATAATGTAACGGAGTCTTTCCACTGTGATCTTGGCACATTTGGATCAGCTCCTGCTTTTAGACGCCTCTTTATACGTTTAATAAAATCGGAATCATCTAATAGATTGCTATTGCTTTTTAACTGATCTAAAATCTTAAGTAATTTTTTATTTAATTCCTTGCTTGATACCCCACCATTCATATTGCATAACCATTACTCACTAATTCTTCAGTGATTACCGTAATACATAGGTAAGTCAATAAAAAAATAACCTTTTCCTTCTTCAGTTCTAAAACATTGTTAAAAGTCTCAAAAAGATGAGTTAAAAAGGGTTCTGCTTCCAACTTTTTGCTGTAAATTTTTGCAAAATTTTAAAACTCACATCTACTCTATTGTGGTATTTTTGGCAACCAATTTTATATCGACATTAAAAATAGTGAAGAAGGTTCTACTAAGCAGTTAACCCTTTTGAATCGGAAAAGGGTTTGACGTCAAATTGTTCTATCTTTTTTACTTCTTCAAGCTTGGTACCGGGTTTTAGCACATTATACAATGCAAAACTTATACACGCTAATCCAATAATTCCCCCGACTACCGCTATAGTGTACATTTTCAAGGCATAAGATATAACGCTACTCACTAACAACACTGCACCAACACTACCAGCCATGACTGCTCGTCTTTGTTGCATTGCCTTTGTTAATGGTCCTTCTTTTTCGTTTACAGCGCTTTCTTTTTCAGATTTACTATAAGAACATGATAGTGTTTGATCTTCTATTATAATTTCAATAGAAGGCAAAAGCTCTTGCATAGCAGCTTCTGTTGAAGCAGTGATATTCTTTAAAGCTTCTTTGTTGTTTTTGCATATCAGTTGGTGCTTTTCTATATTATAAAGATCCTCACTGCTTTCATTGATATTCTCACATAATTTAGCATTAGTTGATATAGTTTCAGTATCATCAATTTCAGGGGCAGTGTTTTGATACTCTATAGCTGTTGTATTTAGATTTAGAATTTTTTCACTATTTTCTTCTTCAGCTATAGTAGTTCCAGTATCTATAGCAGTCTCTATTGTGACAGTGGAAGGTAGGGTTTGCTGCTTTATAGGTGGTTGTTTCCATGCTAATTCTGAAAGCTTTTGTTTTTTGGCTTCTTGTAAGATATCATTTACAGCTTGATCATTCTTATACAGTTTTGCATGATCTAGTAGTGTAAACGTCTCATTTCCGTAAGTTATTTTTGTCGCAAGAATTTTCTTTATATTGTAATGAGATTTTCGTAATACTCCATTTTTGAACTTTTCTGCAATACCTTTCCCTTCTTCTATTTTTCTTGCCAGCTTAAGAAGCTTTTCTTTATCTTTACTTGTTAATTCACCATATGCCAGCTCATAAATTATATCCTTTTCATTAGCATTTCTTAATGTTTTCATATAATGTTTCTCCTATGATAGTTATGCAGTAAAAAACTTAAATCTTGTAAAATCTGTGAATATTTTGAAGAATATAAAAATTCTTCCAATTTGATTGGATTGAGGAGCTCGCGATACAACTCTGAAATAAGCGGTGAGTTTTTGGGTTTACGAAAATATCTACAATTGTTGCAATAAAAATAGCTGAGAAATTGGGCCGACTCCTTTTTATGTATAAGATCCGAAAATAAGTTTTTGAGGCTTTTCGTATAGCTTCTAGGTTCAATCTTTCAATTTGTCTTTGAGCACAGAACCCCCTAGAAATCACGCTTTTGAACTCTATATTATTTTTTGTAACATTGTCGTAGGCGTTAGATCTTGCAATGCAGTTAACCTTTCTAACGCCCTTGCAAACTCTTCTTCTGATAACTCACCACTGCCCAATTTCTCCTGCAATTCTTTTATCTCTTTGTCCAACCTCTTGTCCCAACTCAAATCTAAATTACTTGTGAAGATCTTCTTGATTAACTCCTTAAGCTTGTTACTCAAGAACTTCATTATCGCAGCAATCAGGTTCTTTTCTTTCTTCTCCTTGAGCATTTGGTAGATTTTCGGATCATCTACATTTACTTCAAAGAGGTTGAAGAGAGGTTCAAAGAGACTCCAGAAATCTCCGAGTACTCTTTCTCTTTCACCATTGAAGTAATCCTCATCACCATCTTCGATATGTAGTTCTGCTTGAGATGATATTTCATCGACACAACTAGAAGCCTGACGCTCACACTCGAGCCTTCTGAGCAAATCTTGTCTGTCAAGCTTCTCTACGGCTGCTTTCAGTTCATTTAACTTCTGCTCCGCAGAGAAATCTTGCTCCCTGATTTTTCCTTGGAAGATTGAGCTACCGTTTTCGTTATTACCTGAAAAATTTTCCATTATTTTTGTCCCCTCAATAAAATTACTGTCTTTATTGTTACCTGAAAAGCTTTCCACCATTTTTACTCCCTTCACAAAACTCAATAATTTAATTGTACAGTACTAAACATTTAAGAAGTGTTAACGTAAAGGTGTCAATAAAATTATTTACATTTTTACACTATATATATTATATCATACGCTTTTTAACCTTTCAATAATATTTTTTATTCTTGCTGCTTTTTCAAGCTCTAGCATGCGCTTTCCTTCTTATTAATGTTCACTTTTGCCTCTACCACCACTTTTTCTTGTAAAGTATTTGATATAAGTTTTATTATACTCTTTGGCATAACATTGTGCAACATATTGTATTCAGAGTGTATTGAACGAGCCTGAAAGGCTGATAAACGAGTATCAACAAAGACTGTCAGAAAGCAAAGATAAAGCTACGTTAGATATATCTTAGCCACTTAAGTAGGGTTGGGGCCCGACCCTGAAAGCACGCCCATTGTAAATACTGTACTATCTACTGTGGCGAGCTTCCGGAAAGATTAAAATCTCATACTCAAAGCCATACCGCTTGGTGCGGCAAAACAACCCTGTCAAATCGGAACAATTTTGAGTGAGCTTATTATTGTGTGGCACTATTCCAATAATCACTATCTGCTTTTAACACTTGTGTTAATTTGCTGCGAACAAGCTTGCGTAAAATCAGTAAATGGAACATCCTTAGTAATCTCGGTTGGCTCTGTAGGTACATTACCATTTTTCTTAAAACCTTTAGCTTCTATAGCTTCCAGAACACTTTCTCCTCCCAAAAGACAGTTTTCTCCTAAACTTTTCTTCTCAGCTTTTAACTTGTTAAGCCTTGCTTCGCTCTCATCATCAATCTCTACCTCTATTTTATTACCATCTTTCTTACTAGGACTCAGATAAATACTAATCTCTCCTACCTCAGTGGTAAAAGACATTTTAATGCTACCTTTTAAGATATCTTTATAATTTCTTTTTCCTTCTGCGTCTTTTTCAACTTTCACTATACTTTCCCCAATTTGAAGTATGCCGACTTTTAAATTTAACTCTTTAGCTTTTTCATGGTTTAAGATTTTCGCAGGTTCAATAATACTATCTTGTGGATATTCTATACAAAAGTGTCCGTTATCTATTTCTGCTTTAAAGTCATACTCATGAGTTTGCTTATTATTTTTGTCTACAATACTTTCATACGCTAAATTATTAAGTCTTGAAATATTTTTATCCCTTTGGCTTAAAATATCTTCATCCTTGCAAATTATATTTACAAAATCATCATGATTTTCTTGAGTGAATTCATTTAAAGTTGCACCTCCTGATATTATGTGTGACATCTTTGTCCGTTCTATGAATTCAGGAATCCGAGTAGTATCATATGAAGAAAATAGTTTTTGCAATGTACTAATCATAAGGTCCACAAAGGACTTGTCGTTTTTATATTGAAAAGTGAACATTACTCCTTGCTCTAGCGCTTGGCTTATAACTTCATCAAATTCTTCTTCACATTTTTTATAATAATCTTCATCTTTATCGCAAGTTTTATCTAGATCATCATGAATCTTGTATATTTTTTGCCAAACACTTTCATACTTTTCTATTTCTATTGCATTCAGTTTTATTTTAGCTAAAGAAAAAGAATCTTTTTTCCGTATTACGTCTATGTTTCGATCATATCTTAAATGACTGTGGCGTGTACCACAACTTGTATCATAATGATCAATATCATCACAGTCCGAACTGTCTTCTGAGTCCTCACTATCTGACGAATTACTAACTCCTAGCAATTCTGAGCTTGTCTGTTGATCTGTAGGAGTCCAGTTTTCGTTGTTAGGGCTCTTTGCCGGACTCTCTTCATTTTCACGAGAATCATCTGAATGATAGTCCGAATCCTCTTCTGTGTTACAATCACTCAATTTAACAGACTCTATCTGACTATCATCACCAGAGCTATTTGAACAATCATTACTTTCACCTACCGAACCATCAGGTGTTGTCGGATTCCCTTCATTTTCATGAGCATCATCTAAATCATAACCCAAATCCTTCAAAGCTTGAAGGCAGTTACGTTCAGTAACATATTCAAATGGAGTCTTTCCACTTTGATCTTGCACATTTGGATCAGCTTCTGCTTTTAAAAGAAATCCTATACCGCCAATATCGTTACGTTCAGCAACGTAATGTAACAGAGTTTTTCCATCTTGGCCTTTTGTATTTTGATTAGCTCCTGCTTCTAGAAGAAACATTATACATTGAATACGATCAGGATATTCATCTCTCTTCATTGCTAACTCATTTAAAATGTCACGTAATTTTTCATCTAAGTAATATGACAGAGTTTTTCCAGCTTGGCCTTTTGTATTTGGATCAGCTCCTGCTTGTAGAAGAAGCATTATATGTTGAGTACAATTGTGATTACCTAATAGAGCTCTATTGCTTTCTAACTCATTTAAAATGTCAGATAATTTTTCATTTAAGTAATCTGACAGAATTTTTCCAGCTTGGCCTTTTGTATTTGGATTAGCTTCTGCTTGTAGAAGAGACATTATATATTGAGTATAATTGTAATTGCCTAATGCATTGCTATTACTTGCTGACTGATCTAAAATATCATGTAATTGTTCATTTAATCCCTTGTTTGGTACCCCACCATTCATATTCTATAACCATTACTCACTAATTCTTCAGTGATTACCTTAATACATAGGTAAGTCAATAAAAAAATGCACCTTTCCTTCTTCAGTTCTAAAACATTGTCAAAAGTCCTCAAAAAGATGAGCTAAAATAAGAAGGGGAATAGCAGGTTGTTTACACTTTCATACTATGCCCATAGCATCATATATTACTTAACCTTGCAATAATTTTTTTATTCTTGCTGCTTCTTCAAACTCTAAATTTTCAGCATGCTCTATCATTTGCTTTCTCAAGTCATCCTTATTAGTATTTACTTTTGGTTCTGCTATTGCCCTCTCCTGTAAGGTGTTTGATATAGGTTTTATTATAGTCTTCGGGACAATATTGTGCAATATATTATGTTCTTCTTGTTTTTTTCTTCTTCTTTCAGTCTCTCTTAATGCACGATCTAAAGAACCAGTGATTTTATCTGCATACAAAATTACTCTACCTTCAGCATTACGCGCAGCACGACCGATCGTTTGAATGAGCGATGTTTCTGATCGCAAAAATCCTTCTTTATCAGCATCTAAAATTGCAACCAAACCACACTCTGGAATATCAAGACCTTCCCTAAGCAAGTTAACACCTACTAAAACGTCAATTTCTTTAGATCTTAATTTACATATAATTTCTATTCTCTCCAGCGCACCAATATCAGAATGCAAATAACTCACTCTCATATTTAATTCACTCATATATTCAGCTAAATTTTCAGCCATTTTTTTTGTCAGTGTAGTGATTAAAACACAAAATCCCTTTCCTATTGTCACTTGTGCCTCATGAATTACATCATCAATTTGACTCTCTATTGGTTTCACAATGCAGATTGGGTCTGTAAGCCCTGTTGGACGGATAACTTGCTCTATAAATACATTATTGGTCTTTGCCAACTCATACTTTCCAGGAGTAGCTGAAATGTAAATAGTCTGCGGCCTAACTTCCTCCCATTCTTCAAATTTTAATGGACGATTATCAAAAGCGGAAGGGAGCCTGAAGCCATAGTCAATCAATTTCTTTTTACGCGCCTCATTACCACTGTACATTGCACCAATCTGAGGAACGGTTACATGACTCTCATCAACAAATAAAATTACGTCTTTGGGTAAATATTCAAACAAAGTAGGCGGTGGATCCCCAGCTTCCATTCCATAGAGATAACGCGAATAATTTTCAATACCTTTACATATTCCTGTTGTCCTCATCATTTCGATATCAAAATTAGTGCGTTGCTCGAGGCGCTTTGCTTCAACAATCTTGTTTTGCAAGTAGTAATAATCCAAGCATTCATGCAGCTCTTTTTTGATTAGCTCAACTGTCTGCAACAGAGTCTCACGTGATGTAATGTGATAGCTGTTTGGAAAAATGGTGATTGTATTTAGGCTTTTGGTAATATTACTCGTTATAGCATCAATTTCAGAAATTTCTTCTATTTCATCACCAAGCAGCGATAAACGCCAAGCTTTATTTTCATAATAGGCAGGAAATATATCGATAATATCGCCACGCACTCTGAAATATCCTCTCTCAAACCTGGTATCAGAGCGCTTGTATTGGAGATCAGCTAAGTTACTCAAGAAATCATTAACAT
Organism: Wolbachia endosymbiont (group B) of Limnophora tigrina; assembly: GCF_964263235.1. Taxonomy (NCBI): domain Bacteria; kingdom Pseudomonadati; phylum Pseudomonadota; class Alphaproteobacteria; order Rickettsiales; family Anaplasmataceae; genus Wolbachia; species Wolbachia endosymbiont (group B) of Limnophora tigrina. Next base: position 203,512 of record NZ_OZ181655.1, read on the forward strand.
GAATTTTATCTCCAACACTTAAAGATATAGTCATGCTGCGGTAGCTTTCAGGCGAACCAAGACCGTATATGCAAGAAACACTGGCAACTACGATCGTGTCCCTGCGCTCCAAGAGGGAGCAGACGGCAGAATAACGCAGCATGTCAATTCTGTCGTTGATTGCAGAGTCTTTTTCGATATAAGTATCAGTTTGCGGCAAATAAGCTTCGGGCTGATAGTAATCATAATAAGAAATGAAATATCCAACAGCATTATTGGGAAATAATCCTTTCATTTCCTCATAAAGTTGTGCTGCTAAGGTTTTATTGTGTGCCATGATCAGCGCAGGTCTGTTTGTCCTTGCTATAACATTTGCCATAGTGAAAGTTTTCCCAGAACCAGTAACCCCAAGTAAAACTTGGTCTCTTTTATTGCTATTTAGCCCCGCAATTAAACTATCGATTGCCTGCGGTTGATCTCCAGCGGGTTGAAAATGTGTAGTGATTTGAAATTTCATAGACTTTACTTACTATCTTTGATTCATTGCATAGTGAACACTATATTGCTTTTAAGATAAGTTGTATAGCTATAAACTTTCCGTAAAGCCATAAAACATTAACCAACAATAGACTTCTTGCATAACCATATAACAAACTTTTATTGGGAATAGAAACGAAAAACTTCCTTGACAAACTCCGCCAGCCCCCTTATCATGGTGTGTAGTACAATGATACAAATTAAGAATTCCCCCATCCTGCGCTGGTTCTTCGATATAAAATCCTACTTCTACCTGATCACAACCAATGTTAATTTGTTCTATTAATGCTTTAATAATGCCGCGCTTAGTTTGCCAATCTAGCTGTTTCAGGTTCGATTTTACACTAGAATAAAAATTCTTTATGCTATTTATAATAAGACTTATTCCTTTTTCTACTGCCTTCTGATCAACTACCTTTTTTTTCTCTTCTTCTATCCCTTGTAAGCGTTCTTTCATTTTTCTCATTGTCTGTTTAAATTCTCCCTCGCTTATATATCCTTTCTCTCCTGCATTTTCTTGACTATAATAATCTTCCATTAATTTTTCGATACCTTCTTTATTTGATTTTCTCTTCTTGCAAACTTTTTCTCTGATGATTCATCATTTTTATTTTCTAATACTCTACGTTGGTATTCCTTTTTATGGGAGTGTTAAATAAACCATACGCGTCAAGTTAAGAGATTGTGAGCAAATTTAGGGAAGTTAAGGTAGATACTCTAGTCCTTCTGCACTTGTCTTTTAATGAAAATCGCGACCAAGTTATGGTAAGTTTCTTAAGAAAAGTCTTTAAGCCACTAATTTTATTGTTTAGTGCTAAAAATAACTCTCTAATCCGCCTTTTTAGCTCAATAAATGCCTTTGTTAAGCTAAGCTCTGTATTTTTTTTCAGTTCTGTGCAACCAACTATTCCATGGAATATAAGAATTGCACATAATTTAGCATATAACTCGCATAGTACTCTGTATGGCTTTCCTTTCAGTTTATCAAGCCTTATGTGGCTCTTGTACACTTTAAATAATAATTCAATTTGCCATCTTACCCTGTAAATTGTTAATATTTGTTCAGCACTAATTTGATTTTCTGGAACATTAGTTATGAATATTGACCAGTTCAACAATTCTTGATTTCTTTTAGAGGATCCTGCGATCTTGCTAACCTATTAGCTTTCCTTCTTCTGGCCATATTCAGTTAGTTTCTGACATATAATTCTTACTCTAATTTTTGCTTCTTTTCCTAACAATACCTCGTTTTCTAAAAATAACTTATCCTCTAAACATTCTAATAACTCCATTTTTTGATTTATCATATATGTTGGTATCGACGACTAATAAAATAAGCTCCTATTTCATTAATCTGTTTAAAAGAGCTAGGCACAAAGTAGCCCAAATCAAATATTAGCAAATCATTACCTGATATATTGTTCAAATGTTCCCTATACCCTTCTTATTCCCTCCGTTAAATTAAGTTGGTCTATTATCTGATTCATGTAGTCGAAAACTAATTGTAACTTTATTCCAGACTTAGTATTGCTTTCATAGCCACTGTAGCTAGTACCATAACCTTTATACATCTCTTCCATACTGTTAGGTAGAGTAATATAGCTACTGTCCAATAGTTTAACACTATTAAATTGCTGTAAGATTTTGCAATCAACTTGCAAGATATTTTTAAAGAGAATCACAGATTCATTATACATCCTTTTCATAAATTCTACTGCTTCTTCAGTAAATCCAAACCTTGTTTTGTATCGAGTCCTCGTTTAGTAATTGACACATTGTTTCTACGCTACACCCCTATATTACCCAAGACCATGGCTTTTACGAACGATAGCTTTCTCTTTCTTTTTATAAACCTTGTTGTAATTGAGATTTTATCTGCTTTTTCATTAAAAAATTCTTTGAGCTTTTTTAATAAACAAGTTATTTTATTCATTGGTTCTCTCACTAAAAATATATCTGAGAGAACTTATACCTTATTATTCTATCTCCTTCATACCTTTATTTCCTTAACTTGACGCGTATGGTTTATTTAACACTCCCTATTTGACAGTTTGCGATCTTACCCATAGTGCTGTTTTGTTTAATGCCCTCACCGTCGCTTTTTCCACTTTCGCTTTCTCTGCATCTATGCTTTGCATAACTTTTTTGATGCTACCGCTAACTTCAACGTTAATACGCATTCGACGCTTGAATTTTCCACAATACTCCTGAATTGTCCCTGAGTGGTGCTACCTATGGCACATCTCTTCCTTATTACCTGCAATATTTCATCTGCTGATATTTGGATCAATGCAGCTATACACACCTTTTTTCTCAGTTGTAAAGTAGTAATCCCCAACTGCAAGATCAGTTACAGGCGTATGATACACACCTTCTGGAATGCTGACTATCTCTTCTATCATGCCTGACTTCTCATCTAATAGAAACATGATTCCCTTATTGCCCACAATAAATAATTTCCCATCTAGCATCGGTCTAGCATAATATGCGTCTTTTAGTTTATCATTTAGTTCATCATTCACCACTAAGTTAGTACTCCAAATTATTTGACCATCAGGTATTGCAACTTTCATAACTTCATTCTTTGTGTTTACTACAAAAAATTCGTTACCATTTATATCATCGGGGTACAGCCATGGCATAATCCCACCACCACTGATATTTTTTGCTTCCATGGCCTTTAACCACAAAAGATCTCCTGATCCTATATCAATCGCAACAATGGTAGAATTGTTTGTAGCTATTAATGTGTTATTCTTTACTACTGGAGTAGTTGTGATATCTGTAAGCTGAGTGTCTAAAATATTTGTAGAAGGTAACTTATAAGACCACAACTTTTTCCCATCTTTGTCAAAAGCTACTCACTCTCCATTTGAAAATGGAACTATTAGCTTATCGTGTATAACCACAGGAGATATGTAATTTGATCTTGTCATTTGATTACTACCATTAGACATATGATAGAACCAGCTTGTATTACCATTCTCTATGTTCAGCATGTACAAATAGTTATCCATAGTTAAAATTGCTAGTCTGTCATTAAAAACTGTCGGGTTTCCTTTTACTGGAGACTTTAATTCCTTTTTCCACATAACTGTGGTTCTATTTATTGCATATAGCACATTATCTATTACTAAGTAAATTTCTCTACAATATTTACTGCAAGCAGCACTCATTCTACCAATTGTTTTATGACTATCAGATAAATCTAGTTTTTCCGGGTACATTGCTCTGTAATACAATACCCCACCGCCACCAATGACTAGATCGTAAGCTTCGGATAAGGGAATTGGTTTTATATAACCTTGAGAAAACTCCTTACTTGGGTTATTCCACAGGTGACACCTATATTTATCTTTTATTTTTAAGCTAAGCTCTACCTCATCTTTTGCAATAGCACAACTTGTGCTTAACAAGGAAGCAATTAAAAAGACGACTAATTTCATAAAACTTTTCTAGAAAGATCACTTTATATACACATTAAAGATACAACATATTGAACAATTTCACTATCGTTAGTTTTGATTTTAATACGAAAAACCATTTTACATTCTCACTGCGTTTATTTTCCACAATATTCCTGAATTATCCCTGAGCGGCGGTGAATATACTTTGTATTTACGCTTACCAATAATAAAGATATCTCCTACTACTGGCTGCAATACATCGAATATACTCACCTCAAGAAAAACCATCTCCCCGACAAATTGCCCTTCCGTATAATTTATCTGGCTGTTGCTTTAATATCTCCACCAGGTATGACTTATCCTTTGATTCATACAACGCTTGCTGCCCCAGATGTGTAAAACAATCTTTCAATAATCTTTTTATTTTTCCTTGCATACTTCACCTTTATGCACTAACCTTTACGTGTACGCTAAGAAGGGACATACAGGTAGAGCATTTCCATGCCTCACCACTTTTGTAGTTGCTCTACCTGTATTGTTATGCTGCAACGACTTTGATTAATGTCCCTGGGCGATGGCACATTGGCAGGGGATTTGACTGAGTATGTAAATCGGTCCCTCTATCAAACCTTCTTGGCTCTTGTTTTGCATATAATTGCTGTCCAAGGGTATTCACTGTTTCATTAAAGTCCGCTGGAGCAAAGTATGTCGTAAATGTGCTTGCTGTTCCTAGTGGAAAACAGTGCCCCGTATCTTTTTCTATAAATCTTCTTACTATTTTGTGTTGCTCTACGAATTGTCTCTGTTGTTCTGGCGCACCCATGTAACCATAATTCCTCCCTTGATGGTATTTTTTCTCACATTTTATCATACCATCACACTCTGGAACTGTGCAACTACTCTCATAATGTCATTGTCTCTACGTGATATAGCATCTGTAAGTATTGTATGAGTTTCTTCCCGACCATCTGAATATTTTGTGGTCATTTCTTCATTCAGAACTTCCTTTAATAGTTTTTGCTTTTTGGCTTCTTCCAAAAGATCTTTTACAGCTTGATTATTCTTATGACTTATAGCATAATGTAGTAGTGACAACGTCTCCTCTCTACCCTGATACTTGCGAGTTATTTTTGCTAAAAGAATCGTGCTTGCGTTATAGCTGGACCTTTTGAATATTCTATTTCTGAACCTTCCAGCAATACTTTTCCCTTCCTCTATTTCTCTTGCTAGCTTTTGAATATTCTTTCCATCTTTATTTGTTAACTCATATATATCACATACTAATTCACCAGTCAGTTTTGACGTTTCCATAGTGCTTGTTCCTCCTATTATAGATTTATTGATTTAGTTGTAGTAGTTGCAGTTACTCACCCCATAAATTTGGTGCTCTCTTTCGATCAAAGGTGTCTTGCTGCTTGAAATGTTTTCTTTGTAAAAATTTAGCTTATCTTTTACATCTAAACAGCATTAACACGATTTGGCTTTTTGTAGATGAGTAATTCTCTAGGGATTGTCTTCTTGAATTCTATGGTATTTTGTTTAACATTGAAACAAGATTCCAGTGCCAAGCACTGAAATGACATCCTTTTTTGGTCCTCTAAGTAGCCTTCTTCTCCTGTCATCCGAGTAGCTGACACTGGGATCCAGGAATTTTAATTGTAAGTAATGCATTGGGTTTGGTAAGTATGGGTTTTGCGTTATAAAATGAAGCACTTTTGGTGAATTTGTAAAGAAAACTGGATCCCAGACTGGGATGACATCCTCCTAGTAGAGATCGCTTTTGTAATTGCAACATTCGTGCAATCTTTAGCTATAAATATTTAAGAAATTTACCAAACGAAAAAAAAGGCAAAAGAAGCCCTGGTCATTGTCTATTTTCAGTATTTGGCGTTTTTTAAGTCTTAAACACTGCAATTTAGCTGCTTTTAAGTGCAACTCACCTTAGTTCAAATATTTAAGAAATTTACTAAGCAGAAAAAAAGGCAAAAGAAATCCCGTGTTAGCTAGTTGTCACTCTCTAATCCTGCAAATTGGCGTACTATACTGTCTTAAACGCTTTATAAGCGCGTTTCAGCTTATATAGGTAAAAACCTAGAAATGTTGTGAAGACATAAGGTGCACATAGTGCAAAAAATTAAAAATAAGACGCCAACTACGTTGTTTTCTTGCTGTTTAATCTGCACAGATGAAGATAACTGAATACCTTCAGTTTCATGATAAGGGGGCTGGTGGAGTTTGTCAAGGAAGTTTTTCGTTTCTATGTTGTCAGCTACTTGCATGACACCTCTGGGCACTGCCGTCATAAAGGAACCAGTGTTAGCTACTTGGATGACAACCATTGTATTTGAGGCAAAATTGACTATCACTTCTTTTTATAGAGCTTGCTCCAAATTCTATTGTTAGTTAATACGAAAAACACTGTTAAAATTATAAAATACGCCATTACTTTTAATCCAAATTTATGCCGGCGCTCTAATTCTGGCTCTGCTGCCCATTGTAAAAAATTTATCACATCATACGCCATATTTTCAACTGTGGCTTGTCTTGCACCATCATATTCCACCATTCCTTCAGAAAGTGGTGGCGCCATAGCTAATCTGCCTGTTGGAAAATACGGGTTGAAGTATAAATCATTTTCATCGTGCTCGCCGTTTTGATAGCCTGTCAGCAGTGAATAGACATAATTTGCACCATCATGCCTTGCTTTAATAATTAATGATAAGTCTGGTGGAACTGCACCATTATTGCTTGCTGCAGCTGCTTCTTTTGTATCAAAAGGTGCAATAAAATAATCCGAAGGTACTCCAGGTCTATCGAACATTTCACCCAAATCATTCGGACCATCTTTAACTTGATAAGAAGCTGCAATCTGTTTTATATCTTCTTCAGAAAAACCAACATCTTGCAAATTACGAAATGCTATCCTATTCATTGAATGACAAGCAGCACAGACTTCTTTATACACTTTATAGCCTCGTTGAATTGACTCTCTATCGAAAGATCCGTTAATTCCATCAAATTTCCAGTCCATTTTTTTATTTGGTGATGGTTTAAACTCTTCTGCAGATATAAAATTAGATAGAAGTAATATACAAAATATAGCTAATATATTTCTAACCAGCATTATTTTATCTCCGGCACAGAATCACTCAGAGTTTTTGGTGGTTCTTTTGGCTTTTCATACTTACTAAGAAGCGGTAAAATTATTACAAAATATGCAAAATAATAAAGAGTGGATAGCCTACTCATAGTGATATAAGGCTCTTTCACCTCTTGTCCTCCAAGCCAGGCAAGAAGTGCAAAATTTATTGCAAAAACCCAAAAAAATTTCTTGAATACCGGGCGATAAGCACCACTTTTAACTTTTGATTTATCAAGCCAAGGTAACAAAAACCAAACTAAAATAGACGCAAACATGGTAAGCACACCTGTCAGTTTATCCGGAATTGAACGTAGCATCGCATAAAAAGGTAAAAAATACCATTCTGGTACTATATGTACCGGAGTTACCATAGAATCAGCTTCTATATAATTATCTGGATGACCAAGATAATTGGGAGCATAGAAAACAAATGCAAACAAAACTATAAAAAACAGAACAAAAGTTATGCAATCCTTGACTATATAATAAGGATAGAGAGGAATGGTATCCTTATCTGATTTTACCTCCACTCCACTTGGGTTACTAGAGCCAAACCTATGCAGAGCTATCACATGAAGCATAGCTAAAGCAATAATAACAAAAGGCAGAAGATAATGCAGAGCGAAAAAACGGTTAAGTGTTGGGTTATCCACTGAAAAACCACCCCATAACCATATAACTATTTTATTGCCAATTAAAGGTATAGCAGAAAATAAGTTGGTTATAACTGTTGCACCCCAGAAACTCATTTGTCCCCAGGGAAGAACATATCCCATAAAGGCAGTTGCCATCATTGCAAAAAATATAAATATTCCAATAAACCACACCATCTCTCTCGGTCTTTTATAAGATCCGTAATATAATCCACGCATTATATGAACATAGACTACCATAAAGAAGAGCGATGCTCCAACAGCGTGAGTGTAGCGTATTAACCACCCGTAATTCACATCTCGCATTATGCGCTCTACACTATTAAACGCATAATCAACATGCGGAGTGTAGTGCATAGCAAGAAATATACCTGTTATTATTTGTAAAATCAGCGCTATACCAGCCAAAGAGCCAAAGTTCCAAGCATAATTTAAGTTTTTTGGCACTTGGTAAGAAGCAGTGTGTCTTAGAAAAGAAAATATAGGCAATCTATATTCTATCCATCCTAATATGCCTTTTTCTTCTTTTATTGTTTCTTTTTTGTTATCTTCCTGCATAACTTAAACCTTTCTGAACACATGTCCATTGCTACTTTTATCTTATTTTTTTATTGTAGCAACTTATCCTTTACGCACAAATAAAAACTTTAAAGCAATATTAATTACCTCTTCAGCAACCTATCACGTGCTGCGTTTAATTTCTGTGCAAAATACTCTGAGCCTCCTTATATCTGGGTGAACTAATTTCATTAAATTTTGATATGCTTTATTGACTTCATTTTGACTTGCTTCAGGATTTAATCCACAACTGTACGAACATTCATTCTTGAAGGTAAACTGCACAGCAAATGGTGTCATTCCAGTCTGGAATCCAGCCTTGCCGTAATCTCATCAAGAACATTGTGTTTTAACATAAGATCAGCCACTTTTATGCTTACCAACTTAGTGCCCAATCAAAATTCCTGGATCCCAGTGTCTGGGCACTGGGATGACATCCTTCTGGTAGGCTCAAATTGTAATGTTCGTACAGTTGTGGATTTAATCCCAGTATTTTAAATGCTTTATCTTTGGACATGTTACTATTACTGGACTAGTATGATTTTGTCTTGTAAATTTATTCAACAACACTACTCTAACTATATAATGAAAAGTTATCTACAAAGTGTTTATGAAGATGGTATGAAAATCCAACTATCTAAAATCAACAAATATTTATTAGTTTTACTGATTACTGTCTCAGCATTTCTCATATCTGGGCAAGTATCCAGTTCAAGCAGTATCGAGAATGATTTCCAAGATTTACAAGAAAAATTACCATTATTGAAAGATCAGGATTTGTTATTTTTAGATCCAACTTCAGCTTTAAATTATGGTGATAGAGCCGGTGAAAAAGTGCTAATGGTTATAGTTCACCATACTGAAACATCAACATTAAAAGGTACAAAAGATGCGCTGAATGCTAGAGGATTGTCAGTTCATTTTATTGTCGATAGGGACGGCAGCGTTACCTTAATGGTTCCATTAGAGAAAGAAGCATGGCATGCTGGCATTAGTTATGCAAGAGTTAAGATAGATAACAAGCTTGAAGAGCTACGGAAGCTTAACAACTATTCTGTAGGTATTGAAATTGTAAACACAGGACTTGAGCCTTTTCCGGAAGAGCAAATGAGGTCCGTTAAAGAGCTGATTTTATATCTTATGGAGCGTTTTAAAATTAAAAGGGATATGATATTTAGTCATTCTGAAATAGGAACTATAGTGCATGATCCAGAGCTTGGCTATACAATGCGTAAACCAGATCCACACAAATTGTTTGATTGGGAGTTATTAGAGAAAAATGGAATTGGATTGCACATAAGTGACAGAATAAACCCTAAAGATGCTAAACAGCAAATGGGCGAAATATTGTATAAAGCAGGTGATAGAAATGAAGGTATTTTGAAATTAAAACAAAGGCTGAACAGATTTTTCTATAAGATATTACCTTGGAATGATAAGAAAGGTAATGTAATTTTTTCTGATAATAATGCTGATTACTCAGATGAGTTTGATGAGAATTTTGTATGGGTTATTTATCAGTTTTCAATACATAATTTACCAAGAGAAATTAGAAAAGATTTACCTCTTAAATTAGAACAAGCAGATATATTTCCTGAATTCTTTAGTAAATATAGTCATGGCATTTCTTCTAGTTATCTAACCTTTAGTGAAAAAATTAAATCGACTCTACAACCATGTTTAAGCAAAGTAGATTATGAGAATTTATTATCTTCTCTTGCACAATATGAGAATAACATTTCTCCTGATGCATCTACCACTTTAATGCACAAAATTAAGTTATACTATGATTCTTATTTAAGATATCGCATATGGTCTTCACTCTATGGACCATTTAAGCTTAATGTATTGGAAGAGTTAGACATTTTAAAGAGTGGAGTGTTATCTTTAAAATCACTAGATAGCTCTAAAGCTGCAGAAGTTTCCAGTTTAATTGATAGCTTTAAAGTAGATATTTCTTTAGAATTTCAGGATTTTGAAAAACAGTGGTTTCAGGAGTTTAAGAATGCTTGGAGACAAGAATTTATACCTTCCCTGGAAGAACAGATAACATGGACTGCGCTACATGAAGCAATATTGGAGTATTTAGAAAAAGCAAAGGAAGAAATTTGTTAAACGAAAACTTTTTTTAAGATCATTTTTTCAGCAACCTATCACGTGCTGCGTTTAATTTTTGTGCAAAATATTCCGAGCCTCCCTTATCTGGGTGAACTAATTTCATTAAATTTTGATATGCTTTATTGATTTCATTTTGACTTGCTTCAGGATTCAGCCCCAGTATCTTTAATGCTTCATCTTTGGATATGTTGTCACCAGTGTAATTTTCAGTATAACTTCTACTGCTATTAAATTCGTTCAAAAACTTACTCAATATAGAGTTCATCATGAAACTTATGTTATTTTTTTTTGTCAGGAAAAGAAAAAATACAACAACGCTAGGCAAAATAAATATAATTACTATGAATACTAAAAAAAGAAAAAAGATGAATGACATGTATATTTTTTTATCATTTTATGATTAAATAGTAACAATTATAATTGTCATGGTAAATAACATGTTCATCCAGATTGAAGAAACACCAAATCCAAATACACTGAAATTTCTCCCTGGATTTGCAATTCTAAACGAAGGAGAAACGGCTGATTTTTCAAATGCAGATGAAATAAAAAACTCCAAGTTAGCAGCAAATCTTTTTCAAATAGAACATGTGGTAAGAGTGTTTTTTGGTCATGATTTTATTTCAGTAACAAAATTGGGTGGAATTAATTGGGATACATTAAAAGTAGAAATTTTAACTACAATCATGGATCACTTTACTTCAGGTGGAAAAGCGCTAGATAAAGAAGAAGTGAATGATCCAGATGAAGAATTTTTTGATAAAAATGATATAGAAATTGTAAATAGAATAAAAGAATTGATGGAAAGTCATATCAAACCTGCAGTTGCTCAAGATGGTGGCGATATCAAATTTCGTGGCTATAAAGATGGAATAGTTTATGTTGAGTTGCAAGGAGCTTGCTCTGGATGCCCAAGTGCTGCAATTACTTTAAAGCAAGGAGTGCAGAATATGCTGAGCTATCACATACCAGAGGTTGCGGGTATAGAGACTACGCTATGACTAATCAAACAGTTAGAGGAACGAAAGATCTTCTATTTGATGAATGGTACAAGTTTAAATACATAGAGCAAACAGCAAATAGAATCTCAAGTCTTTACGGCTTTTTGCCCGTTGAAACTCCAATATTTGAATACACAGAAGTCTTCACAAAAACTTTGGGTGATAGCTCAGACATCATCACTAAAGAGATGTATAGTTTCAATGATAAAGGGGGAAAGAGCATAACTTTACGTCCTGAATTCACTGCAGCAATTGTCAGGCTACTTATTGAAAAAAAACTGCAAACACCGATAAAATTATTCTCAACAGGCCCTGTATTTCGCTATGAAAGACCGCAAAAGGGAAGACAAAGGCAATTTCATCAGATAAATTTTGAGGTTTTTGGCATAGAAGATCCAAAAGCTGATATTGAATTGATATCACTCGCTCAGCACTTACTAACTGAATTTGGCATCAATAAAAATGTAAAGCTGGAGATCAACTCTTTAGGTGATGGTGAAACAATAACTAAGTATAGAGAAGCTTTGATCTTATACTTTACAAAGTATCAAAATGATCTATCAGAAGATAGCAAAAATAGGTTGATCAAAAATCCACTCAGAATACTGGATTCCAAGGATGAGAAAGATAAATCAATAATTTCTGATGCGCCTAAAATCAGCAATTATTATACGAAAGAGTCCTCAGATTTCTTTGAACAAATACTAAATGGATTAACAATTCTTGATATACCTTATACCGTAAACAATAAACTAGTTCGAGGTTTGGATTATTATTGCCACACAGTGTTTGAATTTGTTACAGAGGATTTAGGTGCACAAGGGGCAGTTTTTGCCGGTGGAAGATACGATAATCTAGTATCTTCAGTGGGTAGAAAACACACTCCAGCGATAGGATTTGCAGGAGGTATTGAACGCATAATGGAGTTAATCAATTATTCTCCGAAAGAAGAGCGACCTATTTACCTAATTCCGATCGGCAGAGAGGCTGATGAACATGCTCTAACACTTGCGAATGAATTGCGCAGAAATGGTTTATATGTAGTCTACGAATATAGCGGAGCACTTAAAAACCGAATGAAAAAAGCAAATCAAGCAAATGCTAAAGCTGCTTTAATCTTTGGCGATGAAGAATTGAGTAGTAAAACTTTAAAGATTAAAAAAATGGATACAGGTGAAGAAAAAATAATTGCTCGCGATAACACAATAGAAAACATCAATTAGGAGCAATGCAAATGTTTTTCTTAGTCAGCTATAGAAGAAAATTCGTCTGCACAAGAATTTTTCATAGCATTCAATGTATCATAATCTGTAAAATCTAATTTTACTGGTGTGATAGTAATAAATCCTTCTTTTATTTTATTTACACTACCACTGCCTGAGTGCTCTCGAGACCAATTTAAGCTAAAAGAGCCATTCGAATTTTCAGTAAAAGTTAAATCCCCATCAATGTTATATTCACCTTGTTCAGCAAATTCTACTCCTTTTACTTTTTCCGTAGCAGGAAAATTTACACTCATCACTATGTTTTTAGGCCAACCAACCTTAACTAGCTTGGCAATAACCTTTGGTGCAAAAACCTTTGTATTGTGCCAGTCTATTTTATCATGATAAACTTGGCTCAGCGCAATAGAAGGTATAGACCTTGCAGCACCTTCCATTACAGCACCAATTGTTCCTGAATAACAAATATCGTCTCCGACATTTGATCCAACATTTACTCCGGACAATATTAAGTCTGGTTTTTTATTTATAACTTTATTTAGCGCAATAATGACACAATCTGCAGGAGTACCAGACACACTAAATTCCCTTTCACTATGTTGGTTTATTCCAATAGATTGTTTCACTGGATAATCAAGAGATCTTGCAGCCCCGCTTCTATCAGTATCTGGTGCCACTATCCATATTTCTGACGCAAAATTCCGTGCAATCTCTTTGAGTAATTTTATTCCTTCACTTCCAAAGCCATCATCGTTTGTTATCAATATTATCATATACAATACTCAGCTATACAGTTCCAAATTATGTAAATCACTGAGTGTAAATAAACTCATAAGGCTTTAGGTTTCTTTGCATAACTACGGACTGTAACAAAGAACCTGCTGTAAATCAATAAGAAAAGATTAGGAGTGAAAACAGGTTGGAAAGTATATAGCTAAAGTGGCTTAGGTTTACCTACAATTTGAAAAACAACAAATTCGTCATTCCGCTACTCGTTAGCGGAATCTATCCGCGGCGGTATGACATAGGGAAACCTTTTTTGGGTTAGCTATAGTATTTCCTAAAATTAATAATAAATTTCTTGGCTAGCAAGAAGCTGTAAATTTTTTTGCGAGACCTAAGCCACTTTTGATATAGCTAAAGGTTTACTGACAATCGTCTCATTCCACTACCTGCTGACTTACTTTCTGCTTAGCATATCCATCAAATCAGATTCTTTGAGTTTACTATGGTCAACTTTACTGAACTTATTTACCACAGAGCTCATTTGATTATACTGCTTAATCAGAAGATTAACTTCAGTTACACTTGTTCCGGACCCCTTAGAAATTCTAAGTCTTCTTTTGCCATTTAAAATATCTGGATTTTGCCTTTCTTTTTCAGTCATTGAGTTTATGATAGCTATATATTTTTTCACTTTATTGTCATCTGGCACACTGCTACTTAGCTTTTTTGTGAATGAACTAGGAATGAATTTCATTATGTTGCTAATACCATCCATTTTATTGAGAGTTTTTAACATTCCCACTAGGTCGTTTAGGTCGAATTTACCCTTTTTTACTTTCTTTTGTAACTTATCAATTTCTTCCTGACCAACAATCTCAGCAGCTTTTTCAACCAATGAGACAACATCACCCATGCTAAGTATCCTTTTTGCAATCCTATCAGGGTAAAAATCATCGAGGTCACTTAATTTTTCACCACAAGCAATAAATTTAATTGGACAATCGGCGATCATTTTCATAGAAAGAGCAGCACCACCACGTGCATCACCATCAACACGGGTAAGAATAATGCCGGTTACACCTATTGCCTCATTGAATGATTTGGCAATGTTGACCGCATCCTGGCCTATCATTGCGTCGGCTACTAAAATAACTTCTGCAGGTGAAGCTATTTCCTTTACGGCTTTCAACTCATTCATCATATTATTGTCAATATGAAGCCTGCCTGCGGTATCTAGTATTAATACATCACAATTATCGTTCTTTGCTGTTGCCAGTGCCCTTTTTGTAATTGCAATAGGCCCCTCATTTATTACTATAGATAAAGTTTGTACGTCTATTTGTTTACCCAGCACCTCAAGTTGTTTCTGGGCAGCCGGCCTATAAATGTCTAAAGAGGCAAGCATCACTTTTTTCTTTTGCTTTTTTAGCTTTAAAGCAAGCTTTCCTGAGGTAGTTGTTTTACCTGCACCTTGTAAGCCCACCATCATAATCACAGCAGGGGGTTTAACTGCTAGATTTAAGTCACTTTTCTCTGATCCGAGAACTGCAACTAAATTATCCTGCACAATTTTAATTATCATTTGTGCTGGAGAAACACTTTTTATGACTTTTTCCCCAATCACTTTATCTTTAATGTCATTGATGAATTTTTTTGCAACTTCAAGTGAAACGTCAGCTTCAATTAAAGCTATACGTATTTCACGCATGGCAAGATTAAAATCATCTTCAGAAATGATGGACTTTCCTCTCAGTTTACTAAATACAGAATTTAAACTTTCAGTTAACGATTTAAACATAATAGCGTTAGTAGAATACTCATTAAAAAGAGAGAAGAAGCTGAAACAAAACTCACTGAGTTATAATCCAGCACTTCTTTAAGTTTAGTAATATTATTAAAGTATAAACCAGCAAGTGAATTAGTCAAGTTTTGCACTATGCTGGCAAATATTTCTCTAGTTTTAGAGACTAACTGATTGAACAGCAAGACAATATAGGGTATGAAAGCTCTAAAAGTCCAATCAACATCCATTTTAAAATTTATTCTCGGGTAAAATAACTTGCGTAAAGGAATAAACAATAAAGTGGTACATAATAACAAATTAAATTGCGACAAAATATTTTTTGTGTTGTACACAAAATCGAAAATCGAAGATTTATTGTAAATAGGTAAGTAAGGATTGCCAGTGATTACGCATATAAATGCTAAAATGATCATAGTCATTTTGCCCCCTCTCTCTGCTAAAGGTTTTGACTTACTTTTTGCAATAAATAAGTAATAAAGAAACTTTAGCCCCACGCTTAAATGAAGCAGCAAATTTAGAAGCTTATATAAATTTTTATACCCTTTTAAGGCAACAGTGTTCATTTCAATTTCAGCTGTGATATATGATTTACTGATAAATCCAGCGGTTCCAGGAAATGCAGCCATTGTAAGTATTGCGATTATAGCACACATGCCTTCCACTGACATCAGTTTACCTACTCCATTAAAACTAATTGTGTTTGTTCGTGAAATAATCGAATTGCTGACCACAAACAATAATGATTGATAAACAAGAGAGAAGATTATATGCAGTATCAAAATTGGTATTGCTTTTTCCGAAGGACTGAGCAAACTTCCTGCAATAATCAGCAAGCCCATTTGTCCTACAATATTATAGCATAAAAATCTACGAATATTTTGCTCAAGAGAAGCAAATATAATGCTGTAAATTGCAGTGATGGCGCCTACAAGCGCTAGTATTTCAGTACAATCTTGCCATAGGTTATAAGTGTGTAAAAGCATCACTAAAAAAGAGACTTTAGTGGTAAATAAAGAGAGATATGTGGTGCCATGTAGCGATGCAGCAGGATATGCATCAACAACCCAAAATGAAAAAGGAAAACAAGCGCAGTTTATCAATAAACCCAAAATTATCAGGTTAGTGCTTTGAAGTGCCAATCCTGCTATTAATATAACTCCAACGAAAAAGTGTACACAAGCGTACCTTATTGCAGGTTCACTATCTCTACAGCCAGCTGCGATAGTAAAAAATGCACTGACGGTCATTAATTCACAGAATATTATAACCAATATCATATGTTCAGATAAAACTGCATAAAGTGAACTAATAGTGTAAGCAGCAAAAGATAGCATCTCTGAAAAAGTCAAATTTTGTGCTGGTAGAACAGCTAAAAATGCAACTGATAAAAAAGATATTAGTATGGTACGAAAAGATAAATCAAAATCTAGAATTGGGAGAGACCAATTTACTGCAATGCTCAAATTTTCAGGTAATTTTAGGACTATAACTATTAATACAGTCAGTAGAAGTAACAGTGAAGATTTATAAAGTTGCACAATAATTAAAACCAATATGGTTTATGCTATCTCAATATATGAATAAAATCAATTTGCATATTAACCACTAATTAAACTAATTATCATATAATTATATCAGGGTTTAGAGGGTTATAGAGAAACCGGTCAGATTAGGTTTTTAATCTAATCTGACCGATAGCTTTAATAGTGAGGTAAGCTTTAATATAGCACTCCTAATTCATAACGCTACACTCGTGCATAATTCATTTTTAATTTGTGCACGAGCGTTAGTAAATTATTTACTTTTTGAAATAAAATTTGGCATCACTTTAATATTGAGACTTAGTAAACCTCAGTAGGTCTGCCAGTTGGGCCCATAAGAATTATTTGCTCGCCTTCTCTTAAGTGTCTGCATAAATTAGTGGAGCCGCCGATTTCAAGCACAATAGTGGAAATAAATCCTTTTTTTTTGTCTACTTCAGTGCCGGTTACGGCTATACCTTCCATAGCAAGGTTTTTATTATTGGCTTTTCTGCTATTGGTTTCAAAATTTTGCAACCTAAAGAATTGTCCAGGTTTAAAATTCTTTGCCGCAAGTGGTGCTTTGATCACTATTTCCACAACTTTGTCTGTTAAATATTGAACTTTTATAACCTTTGCAGTGAATTGCTCTTTGATTTTATTGAAAAATTCTTTGTTAGCCAGGTGTTCTGATATTATTCCAGCGCGTGACGCTTTAGTGTACAAATGCTGCAATTTGTAGGTAATTCGCATAGCAGGTGGTGTCATGCAAGTAGCTGACACTGGAATCCAGTTCTGACTATACAACCATCTGGTGTACTCATTCAAAATTAAGTTTTCTGGATCCCAGTGTCTGGGCACTGGAATGACATCTTTTTTGGTGAAAGTTACTCTTACATTACAACATTCATACAATTGTGCATATGACTCCGAGATTCTAGCTGGAGTGGCAGAAATGAAGCTATTAACTCTATTCAAAAGCTGAGAAATGATAGGGTAACCATTCTTAGCGCTTGCCATAGCTTTCACGACGCTGCCGCTATACGAAGGATGAAGATCACCAAAAAAGCTAATTGTTTTATTGCCTTGCTTATATACTAATATTCTGTCTTTATTCTGCATCTTAGGAGAAAATATTGGATCTATTTCTTTTCCTGATGAATTCAAATGAGTAAAATACCCATTGCTTAATTTAAAATGCTTTTTATCTTCTGTTGCAATAACTGTATTTGGCTCAGTACCTGCTGCTATAAAAATAGAACGTGCTTTCATGCATTTGATTTCGCCGGATTTTGTGTCTATTAGTTTTATTGATTCAGCATGATTATATTTATCCGTCATAACTTCAACTGGCTCTAAGTTTTCAATAAAGTAAATCCCTTCTGACAGTGCATTTTGTACCTCTTCGCTATTTAATCGATAACTTGGCGCATCTTTTAGCTCTTTTCTATATACAACTTTCACTCCTCCCAAGCTCTGCATTAACTCCAATATTTTTGCTTCTCTATTTTCTTTTTTTGCTAACTCTTGCTTTTCTCGGATCAATTGTGCGTGCAGTATAAACTCATTCGCAATTTCGCGCTCTTCTTCTGTCCAACCTTTTTCAACACAGTCCTTTCCATACTTATCAACTAATATCTCATAACGAAGAAGAAATTTTTCTACTTGAATCGGGTAATATGCTAAAGCTTCAGTAGCGGTATCAATTGCAGTGAGTCCCGCACCTATGACAACTACCGGCATGCGAACTTGTAGGTTCGCTATAGAGTCAAATTTAAGAGCACCAGTCAGTTGTAACGACATAAGAAAGTCAGATGCCATACGCACTCCACGAGCTAGTATATTCTTTATTTTGATCATTCGTGACTTGCCAGAGCCAAGTGCTAGTGCGATGTGATCAAAACCCAAGTTGAAAGCATCATCAACATTAATCGTGCCACCAAAACGAATGCCCCCATAAAGTGCGAAATTCTCACGTCTTTCCAGCAGTAATCTAATAATCTTTAAGTAATTTTTATCCCACCTAGAAGTAATGCCATATTCTGCCACTCCACCAAACCCACCTGCCGTGCGTTCACTCAATTTTTCGTGTTCAAAATCTTTAATTAGCTGGAAATTATCGATTAAAGGTTCAATCTTTAGTCCATCAATGGCGATAACGTTATGCCCATCATTCAACAAATGATGAGCTAAATTAAAACCAGCAGGACCAAGGCCTACAACTAGGACGTTTTTTCCAGTGTTTCTTTTTGGCAATGGACGCTGAAAATTTAAAGGATTCCAACGGCTGAGCAGAGAATATATTTCAAATCCGTACGGTAAACTAAGCACATCATCCAAAATCCTTGTTTCAATCATTGGCACATTCACGGGTTCTTGTTTCTGATATATGCACGAGTTCATGCAGTCATTGCATATTCTGTGCCCAGTAGCCGCACATAATGGGTTATCTATCATCACAATTGCAAGACTTGCTATGCTGTACCCTTCGCTTTTCACCAGATTCATTTCTGATATTTTCTGTTCTAGTGGACAGCCATGCAGCTCAACTTTTAGTGGGGACTGTTTAAAAGTATTGTCGTTATTAATTAGCCCCTTTGAGCAGCTGTCCTTATTTTGCTTATGACAGAATATGCAGTAGTGAGCGTTATCTAATGCTTTGTTCAAACTCACCTTTTTGCTTGTTAGATCAAAACCATATCGTCTTTTTACTTCATTTGAATACAGCACTTCAACTTTGTCCACTTCTTTTTTAGAAAATGGCATGAGGTTTTCGTGGTCGATTTTTTTATGAATACTGAATAATATACTCTGTTTATTTTTTACTCTCCACACTGCATATTGTGCCGCAAGTTCTATTTCTTCTTTGTGATTTTCTTTATCTTCAAACCAATGCATCACCTGCTCGGCAAAATTTTTTTCTGTTGTTGGCAAAGTGAGAAAATGACTTAGTTTGTTAGTAATATCTATATTCGCCACATTAATGTATTTCTTCAATGCGTAGCGTTGGACAAATAACCTTTTGCATTTATATATTACAGCAAAGTCGTTGTGTTTTTTCTTTAGCTCCTCTATTTCTTTTTCAATGTTGAAAAGTTTTGCAATGAACTCGTCAAATAAATATGAGAGGTCTATTATTAGCTGACTATCTGCCATCCAAGGTCCTTCTTGTTTTCCAGATCCCAGTGTCAAGCACTGGGATGACACCGGAGAGGAGACTGTTTTTTCTCTCACCTCAATCAATGAACGAAATAAATTTTCATCTTGGGATTTGACATAATTTAAGAACGTCTCATCTAATTTTATTAATCCATTGCGAGTATATAGATTCGAAAATGAGATGTTAAAATTTAGCTGCATTGCTATATCATACAGCGCATACACTGTTTTTTACAGATGAAAATTACCGAATTTGCGTGTTTTGCAACATAGCTAAAATCGTTGCTTCTGCAACCTTTTCTTCACCAACACACGCAATACACTCAAATTTACATACACTTAAACGTGTGTTTTTAACATTAGCTTGCAGAATCAGTGTGTCCCCTGGAGTGACTGGCTTTCTGAATTTTGCATTTTCAATAGACATAAAGTAAATAGCTTTGTTTTCTATTGTACCTTGACTTTCCTTACCAAGAACACATATAGCAGATGCTTGAGCTAGAGATTCAATTATCAAGACTCCTGGCATTATTGGATGACCAGGGAAATGACCAATAAAAAATGGCTCATTGAAAGTCACATTTTTGATTGCTTTTATACTTTTACCAGGATCACACTCTATAACCCTATCTACTAAGAGAAACGGATAAGAATGTGGTAGTATTTTTATAATATCACTGATATTAAATTGCATAAGCCTACTCGATGCCTTTTAAAGCAAATTCAGGTATTTCCTTGTTTATATTGTTTAATACCATATCCGATAAATCAACTTCATCCATAGAGTATAAAACTTGGTTCTTTTTTGAAATAAATAGTACCAAATCTATGTTGTCTTTTTCTGCCGTTTTTTTAGCAACTTCTTTTATCTTGTTAAAAACACTCTCTACTGCATCTCTATAACTTTCTTCTAAATACAACATTTTTTTAGCGTAATTATCTCTAGCACTTACAGTGTACTTATTAAATTGTTCTGTCTTTTCCTTTTTTGCTTCTTCTGACAAAAGGTCAAATTCCTCTTTTGATGGTTTGAATTTTTCTAACTCACTTTCGAACTCTTGCTGCAGCTTAGAGTTTTGCTCTTTTATTTGTTGCTGTATGTTTTGCAGAGCAAGGGATTCATTGATAATTTTATCGCTGTCGATAATAGCAGCTTTTGTGTTCTGAGGTTGATATTCCATAGACTTATATCCCACAAATAAAGAAATAACTAAGGCTATAACTGATATAAATGATTGTATATATTGCATTCAAATCCCCACTTCAATAGAAAATTTAACATTTGATGATGGTATTATATCATAAGATTCCTTTACTAAAGGAAACCCGAAATCTAATCTAAGCCTACCAAAAGGAGAAGGCATTGAAAATCCAAAACCTGGCGATACTCTTATAAGCTTACTATCGGTGTATTCCCCTTTATACCGCTCACCTATATCATCTAAACCAAAAAGTGTTGCATAGTCAACAAATAACGAACCTTTAATGCCAGCATAATCATATAATTTCGGTAATGGAAAATCCACTTGCTGTGTTAAATTAAAATAAGTTTTGCCTCCTAACGAGCTTTTATTGTTGTCTATTGCTCTTGGTCCGATACCAGAAAGATCAAACCCTCTAATCTCGTTACCGCCTTTAAAAAAGTGCTGGCCAATGTTTAGCTCTTCATCGGTATAAGAAAAAATATGACCTGCTGCTATCTTAAAGCGCAGTGTTATGTCATCGTCAATTTTACTTAATATAGGATGCGCATAAAAAGATAGAAATTCAGATTTTAGGAAATTCACGTTTCCTCCAAGTCCTGAAATATCCTGACTTAAGCGTAATAAATACCCCTCTCTTGGAGCGTATAGATTATCCAATTTATTATATGCCAATGTGTATCCCACTGATGAAATCATCTTTTCACCTTCTTGTGTCCTTATTATAGGAGATATATCCTCATCTTTCTTATACTTCTTACCTTTCTCATCCGTCTCATCTATAGTTATACGATTATACTTATAAGAGTAGCGAAGAGAGTTAGTTAGGTTCTCTATTATTTTATATGATAATTTTACTGAAAATCCCATATTACAACTGTCAAAACTACTATTTGGCTGATATTGAGTTTCATAAAATATGCTTGCACCTAATGATGTATCAGAATCGTTAAAGTTGTTTTCAACAACCTCTACATCAGTAGAAAATGAGTATCGATTTTTCTCAAGGTTAAAAGAAAGCTCTTTACCACTACCAAATAAATTACGATTTGTGAAATCAGTTTTTACAAATGCTCCGCCAGGAAAGGACATACCTCCTGCTAAAGATAATGAGGCAGTTCTTTTTTCTTTAATATTTAAGTCAAGATTTACTGCATTGTCATTAACTGCGTAACTATTTACTTTCACTGTTTCAAAAAAATCACTACTCATTAGTTTTTTACGTGATTTTTGAATCTCAGATATATTGTACGCATCACCTTCTGCTATACTTAGCTTACTTCTGATCACCTTATCTAAAGTGCGATCGTTACCATCAATTGTAATTTGATTTATATAAATCTTTTTACCCGGCAGCACTCTGTAGGTCACATCTACAACATTGTCACGTTGTGCATACTCTGGATTAACTTTTGCAAATATATATCCTTTCTCATTTAAATACTTGTTTATTTTTTCTACTGTATTATTAATTTTAACTCTATTAAATATCTTATCGTTTTCCTCTGTTATAAAGTCCAATATTTCCTCTTTTAGGCTTAAATCCTGAATTTCAGTTTCAATATTAACCTCATTATTTCCAAACAAATATTGCTGTCCTTCGTCAATCAAAAAAGTCAATTCTATCTGATTGTTATTATCAACCTCAACAATCGGTTGAATATTATTTTGAATATATCCCTTAGATGAATAAAAACGATCGAGCAATTCTGTGTTAATCAATAAATATTGTGGTGAATAACGAGTTCCGCCCTTAAACATGGCTCTAAATAACTTACTAAATATGTCATTACTATGCACTTTAATGGCTTGCTCTAGCTCGTTTTCAGAAAAGTTTTTATTGCCTATAAATCTTATATCCTTAATTCTAGAAGTTTTACCTTCTTGTATTTTAAAAATTAGATTGACCCTATTACCATCAAGCCTATTCAGCTCATATTCAACTTTAACACCAATCTTACCGTTATTTCTATAAGTAGTGACTAAATTCATTAAATCGTTTTGCAACTTTATTTCAGTCAAAATAGTTAGTGACTTTGACTGAATTACGTTATTTAGCAGCTCTTTGCTGTTAAATAACTTATTGCCTTTTAACATTACCTTGTTAATCAGTGGATTTTCTTGAATTTTTACTACTAAATTTTTTTTATCATCGATATAAGCGTTAACACTAGCAAACAACTTTGTTTTATATAAACCTTTTATAATCGAATCTATATCATCGTCGTCTACATAGCTACCAGGTTCTAACTTTATATAAAACCCTATTGTTTGATTGCTTACTCGCTCATTGCCAATGCATTTGATATCTTTTATCTGTACTTTTTCCTTATTTTCTAAAGCAACAAGTAGAGCGGGAAAGGAGATAAAAATTACTATTAGTATGTAAAATAGCTTTTTCATATTTATTTTAAAAAAGACTCCTAATATCATTCGAAATTGCAATTGCCATCAGCAAGAACAAAATGAAAGCACCAAAGGTAGCCTCATATTTTTGATATTTCAAACTTAAATCTCTACGTATAACTGCTTCTATAATATAACGAAATAAATGCCCACCATCCAGTAGCGGAATTGGCAGCAAATTGATCGCAGCTAAATTAGCTGAAATAATTGCCATGAAATACAAAACCATAATAAATCCCTTTTTAGCTGATTGCCCTGAATATTTTGCGATTTTTATCGGTCCACCTATTTCATTGACACTCCTTTTACCAACGATAATTTGAAAGATAGCTTTGATTGTTAAACACATAGTATGGTAAGTTTCACTTGCTGATAAGCTCACAGCCCCAAGAAAAGACGACTGCTTTAATGTATCAACTGAAATAATCCCTATAGTTTCTCTTTCTATTGTGTTGCCAAAAACGTCTTTGTCCTTGATTGTTAATGGAGTTAAACTGGTCCTGTGCTTCTCATTATTTCTGCTATACTCAATCTCCATTCTTGTTTTAGGATTCGACATTATCACACGCGAAATATCTTCAAAGTATTTTATTTTATGCTTATTGATTTGTGTAATAGCGTCGCCTGGCAACAAACCGGCTTGCTTAGCTGCACTTCCTTCAATTACATCTCTAATCACCGGTGGAGTGCGATAATAACCTGCTGTGCTAAAAAATATTGCAAAAGTTATAACAGCAAATATCATGTTTGCAAAAGGCCCTGCAAAAACTACTGCTGCTTTTTTATATCGCGGCTTTGTATGAAATGAATACAACTTTTCTTCTTCAGTTAATTCTTGTTGATTAGCTGGGACGCTTGCTGCATTAGTATCCCCTAGCATTTTAACATAACCGCCCAGTGGAACAGCACTTAATTTCCATCTAGTTCCAGACTTATCATTAAAACCAAAAATTTCAGGGCCAAAGCCTATAGAAAAAGATTCAACTTTAACTTTGCATGCTTTGGCAATAATATAATGTCCATATTCATGCACAAACACTATAACAGAAATGATTAAAGAAAATGACAAAAAATAATATATTCCATCACTAAATTGATGAGAAATTAATTCCACCTGTATGTTTAGATCTTAACCAAATGTTAAGTATATTAAAACATGCCTTACTTGACAAGCATTTAATTTGATTTTTAAATTAAAAAAAGTTTAATGACAATGATAGATACTTGCTTTTTAAGAAGAAAATTGATGTATAGAAGCTGGCACAGAGGTTGCAAAGAAACCGATATACTTTTAGGGTATTTCGCATTGAAATATCTTGATAAATTTTCCTTAAGCGAACTAATCGACTATGAAAAAATAGTTGATCTTGATGATTACGAATTATATTGTTACATAACTCGCAAAACAAACCTTCCTCCCAACTTAAATAGTGAGATAGTCAATTTAATTGCTTGCTTTAATCCTTTATGCACTCAAGATTAGTGATAATCTTATTTACCTTACCTAGTACCTCAGTATATTCTATACTTTTCTCGTTTCTATACTTTTCACGCTCTTGATTTACTTCATCCAACTGTTTTGTTAATTCCAAAATTTTATCCTCAAGAATTAGTGCTGCAAGTAAGAAATTTAATGCATCCGAGCCCTTACCTCCAGTTTTTTGAGACACAGAACTAACTAGCTTGTCAAAATTATTAGCAAGACGTAGTAAATGGTTCTTCTTTCCACTTTCGCAAGATATTTTGTATGTGTTATTACGTATAACTATTTCTACTACTTGCATATGGTGCTAAAAATTTCTATCGTACAGTATAAACTCAAACCCCTACTTTCATCTTGTTTATGGTATAAATTTTTATTCATTTATCAAATCAGATAATTTTTTACTGCTACGAAAATATGTTTTAAAGTATTGATTCTTTGTAAACTTCTGTAACATTAAATGGCTTGTTTCTTTCAAGTTATAACTTCTAACTGAAAAAGAACCAAACCCCCTAATTTCAACTCTATTATGATGCTTCAATGTGCTTGAAAGTATCCCAAAAAATCTATCAACTATAGCTGCTATAACAATCTTATCTAAAAAAGGATGTCTTTTTGCTACCCTCGCTATTATATCAGACTTTGTTGCCATTTATATGAAGCCAAAATAAGTAAACCTTATCACTTAGCAGATAATACTATGTTATATTCTTCAACACCCAATACTTCAACTTCTATTTTTTCTGATATAGAGAACTTTTTATTTTCCGGTAAATGCTCTTGATCTATTAGAAGGGTTACATCGTTCTCAACTTCAACGACTAATCCATTATCTTCTCTCTTACCTACAATAACCTGTATTTTATCGCCTACCTTAACTTTCTTTATCAGTTCTTCAAGAGGATCATACTCTATTTGTTTTATTCCAAGATAAATTCTTGCCCGATTCACGTTAGCCCTTATTACTTTTGCTTCTATTTTATCACCTACATTATACTTCTTTACCTCATCTGAGCTATTTTTAGACCAACTTAAATCTTTCACATATATTGTCCCTTCTACGTTCTCATCTATTTCAGAATCATTGAAAGCAACAGATACATATGAGCCGGTATTATTCTTCACTTCACCAGAAACAATAGAACCAGGAGGATATTTATTGATAAATACTTGCCAAGGGTTGTCTACACACCTTTTCATACTTAAACTCATCCTACTCTTAACAATGTCAATACTAAGAATTTTTATATATACTTCTTGTCCCCTTTTTACGAGACTACTAACTGGTAAATTACTCTTAACCCAAGTTATTTCTGACGAGTGCACTAAACCTTCAATTCCAGGTCTAAGCTCAACAAACAATCCATAATCTTCTATGCTTGTTACATAACCCTTATGCACACTATCAACTGGATGTTTTGACTCTGCATCTTGCCAAGGGCTATCTTCTAGCTGCTTCACACCCAAGGAAATTTTAGCATTTTCCTTATCTATTTTTATAATTTTAACTTTTATAGTCTGGCCATAAGCAAAAACTGCAGATGGATGACTCACTCTACTCCAAGAGATATCTGTAATATGTAGCAATCCATCTATAACTCCCACTACATCTGATTCATGAATACCGACAAATACACCGTAATGAGTGATGCTTTTTACTTTTCCTTCTATTATATCGCCTTCATTTAAAGATTCTAAAAATTTAATTTTTTCACCAGCGTGCAATTTTTCTAACACCAGCTTTCTTGATACTACAATATTACCTTGCTTCTTATCCATTTTAAGCACGATGAACTTTTGTTCAGTTTCAATAAGGTGCTTCGCGTCTTTTACTTGCTTCAAATCCACATGACTCAGCGGTAAAAAAGCGCTTATTCCGTCACCAAGATCAACAATAAAACCACATTTAATTGAGCGTTTAATAACTCCGCTTACTTCAGCTCTTGTAACTGTATCTTCTTCCAACTTATTCCATTTCTCGTCTCTAATTGCTTTTTCACGGCTAAGAACAACATTACCATGATAATCTTCAATTCTTTCCACATAAACTCTAATTTTCAAGCCAATAATGATCTCATCATTACAACCGAGTTCCTTGATCAGAATCCTCCCGTCAGACTTTAAACCAATATCAACCACAACGTCGTTAGGGTTTATTCTTGTAATTACACCTTCTACCACATCTCCTTCTTTAATTTTGTTAACAAAAGAATCTTCAAACAAGGCATTATCTTGATCCTCAAATTGGCCTTGACATATCTCTTCTATAAACTTGTTTGATGATAGCTTTCTGATAGTAACCGGTAGATTTACAACTGGATCATTATTATTCATGCAATGTGACCTTTAATTTAAACTTTATTAGAACTCATATATTATATAATATTAATAATTATTGACAAGTAATTTTTCGTTAATTCATTTCGAGAATTGTTTAAGCTATATAAAATATAGTGAGAAAATTATATATGTATCAAGAATATGCTATTTAAGAATAGCAAGTGGATTAGATCGTTCTCCAGAAGGTCTAGGTTAAAATCTGATGTTGATGAAATATTGGAGAAATATTCTATTCAAAATAGCAAGGAATCTATAGAGAAGATCGTAAACTCACAGAAAAGAATATGGGTAGAAATAGGCTTTGGCAACGGTGAAAATATGCTTCATCAGATGCTCAATGAAACTGATCTATTATTTATAGGATGTGAGCCCTATTTAAAGGGGGTTTCTCGCTTGCTAATAAACATAGAAGCATACAACATAAAAAATATTTTGATATGGACAGAGGATGCAAGAGAATTGATTGCCAATTTTCCTGACAACAGTGTTGAAAGATTCTTTATTCTCTTTCCAGATCCATGGCCAAAAAGAAGTCACAATAAAAGACGATTAATTAATACGGAATTTTTAAATTTATTAGCAAAAAAAATACTTATAACAGGGGAAATATTCATTTCAACCGATCATCAGGACTATGCAGAGTGGATAGCATCACATATAAAGCAGTGTAACTCTTTAATCTATAGGGAAGACGATTTCACAAGTTATACTCTTACAAAATACCACAAAAGAGCGCTCAAAGATCAGCGTAAAGTAAGGTTCTTTAAAGTAAGTGTTATTAATAATTTGCAGACTATGGATCAATAGAGTTTTTGCATATCTCTTTTACGTTAACTATAGATTAAAAATAATAAAAAAAGAGGGAGAAATAGAGTAAATTCCTTTAACTACTTCTCCTTATGAAGAAATAGCAAATTTTTTAAGTTTCTCTTTAACCAACGGGCTCCCATGAGGAGAGGAGAGTAAAGATCTTTTTTCATAGATATCTTAACACTTTTTTCTTCTTCTACAGTTGGTGGACGAGTAAGAAAGCGAACCTTTGGTGCATCACTAATTATTGCCATTGGTGTTTGCTCTGCCCCTTCTCCCATAACTAAAACAGCAGATGTTGCCAGTGCATCAAGAAGATTGACTTGTGTTACTTTAAGTGGCTCGCTATAAAGATCTGGTTTGCCTATATAAGAATAAAGTGGCTCAAATCCACACCAACCAAGAGCAATGCCTGTAACCCCACGACGCATAGGTGTTACATTACTATCTGTGATCAAAATACCAAGATGTTTTATGTAGTGTTTTGTCTTGAGATAGTTCCATATTGACAGAGCCGTTTTCTGAACATCCTTTGGGTATAAAATATACATTTCATTACCATTTGATTCATCAATACCAGCAGATGGAATTAAGATATTATCTTTAATCGTTAAACAGATACTGTGAGCCACATCAACAATTGCATCAGCTTCTCTTTTGATTAGCTCTTCTTTAGAACAAGCAGTTTTGCAAACCACTTGTTTTTGACAAATGGAAATGATTTTCGATGTAATAGCAAGAACAACTTCCTCTCTGAGCAACTCTGAAACATAGCAATCAAGAACTTGCTCTAATACTTCTCCACATTCAATGCGGTGGGTATAAATTGCTTCAATATGCATATTAACGTGTTAGCTTGCATATAGTATAGTCTTTTGTTTTGGTAAGAATAGTTTTATTCCATCTATCAAGAAGTGTTAAGTTGAAATATACATCACCTTCATAAGGTCTGTGAATTTCTGTTATGATAAACTCTGAGATTAGATCATACTTCAAAAAAAGGTGCGCTATTTGTGCTCCACCAATCATGAAGACTTTAGAACTACCTTGGATTGACAAAAACTCTTGCATAGAAGAAACAATAGTGCATTCTATGCCTTTATTAAAACAAGGACTTAATTTGTTACGAGAAAAAACAATAGGCTTTAATATGTTTTGGGGTATTATCTCAAATGTTTTTCTTCCCATCACCATAACTTGTTTGTCGGTCACCTGACGAAAATGATCTAACTCACTTGGATAATGCCAGGGCAATCTATTATTTATTCCAATTACTCCCTTGGGATCAACAGCCATAATTCCGATAATCTTCATTCCTGTTGAGCTACAAAAAATCGCATGTGATCACGCACATTATGCACTCGAAGGAAATCAACTTTGTTGTGCAATGCAGACGATAAAGCAATTGTTTCTAAATCTCGGTTAAAGACAAGTTCTGTGGAAAAAGAAGAAATAAATGACTTTCTAGAATGACCCACTAAAACTTTGCAGCCAAAACTTTGTAATGCCTCTATATTGCGTAAAATCCAGATATTCTGATATAGAGATTTTCCAAAACCAATACCAGGATCAATAATTATTGAACTTTCGTTAAAACCCAGGTTTAGTAGTCTATTAATGCTCTTCTCTGTCCAATGATTTATGGTATCGATGAGGTCAGTGTTACCTGGAATAACGTTATCCTTACGTGGTGGTATGGAGAGTGAATGCATAATAACGATACTACACCCACTACCTGCAATTGCCTTTAAGGTATTATTATCTAGAGCTCCCTTCTGATTGTTTACCCAGGCAATGTTGTAGTGTTCCAAAACATTTAAAATAACGTCTGGCCAGAAGCTATCAATGCTGACTTTAATATCACCAACTTTCATATGCTGATTGAGATTGTCAAGCACTGGTTTTAAGCGTGCATATTCTGCTTTTGGAGTTTGTATTAAGGAGCCAGGTCTTGTTGATTGAGCACCAAGATCAACTATACTTGCACCGTCTGATACTAGTTGCAGTGCTTGCTTGGTTGCTTGATCTGCATCATAATAAAGACCACCATCTGAAAATGAATCAGAAGTAATATTGACAATACCCACAAGCTCTGGCGAAAGCGTAAAACTCTTTAAAAAACAATCTTGAACATTAGGGATATCATAAGCAACGGTACCGAACGTTTTGTTGATTATTGGAGTATTATCCATAGGGTTCAGCATTGCCATCAAGTGAAGCAAGAATGGTCTGTTTATCAATTCTGGGTGAGGAATTCTAAGGTAGGGTGTATCGAGCGTTAGATCATCCCATAACAAAATATCCAAATCAATAACGCGAGGTGCCCACTTTTCATAGACCTGTGGACGGCCAATATTACACTCAATTTGTTTTAGACCTTTTAATAGCTCTTCGGGAGAAGAAGAACAACTTCCATAGACAATCATGTTGAGAAATGGCTTATCCCACTCAGGTGGAGCACCGTTTGGTAAAATGGCCTTAGTTTCTAGAATGATCGAAGACTTTAAATCTTTAAAATAGCGTTCCTTTAGTAACTGAGCAGCCCTTTGTAAATGGGAAAAGCGATTTCCTATATTTGAGCCAACAGAGATGTAAATCATTCTTGCAACGCATTACGATAAGTAAAGAAAACACCTCCATGCACACTGGGGACAGGTGGTGCAACTTTGTGAATAGTTACGCCTATAGAAGAAATAATATGCTTTTTTTGCATCACAAGGTTATTAATGGTCCTGTATATATCATGAGTTAAATGCTCGATTAAGTTGAATTGCTTGCTTTGAACGAGAGATTGAACATTTTGTACTACCTCTAGATAGCAGACTGTATCTTCAAGCCGGTCAGTTGTAAGTCCTAAAGGGGGGGATTTAAAGGTAAAATCAATATTAACACTAACTAATTGAGAATGAAACTTCTCTTCTACACTACATCCTAAATGAACCCAAAGCCGCAGGTCAGATATAAGAAGATTACATTGCATTTTAACATCACTGAGTTTAAATCTACTTACAATTAATGACATACACTAGCGTTCATCATCCCGTCAAGAAAACCCCACAAGAGTTTTGCTCCTTTTTTAGCGCCTTGCATGGCTTTCTCTTGCTCTTCTTCGCTTAAGTCTGCAATAAGATTTGCACATTCCTCAGAATGCCATTCATCAGCATGCATATGAACCGTAAAAAATTGAAGAGAACGCTCATCACTTATTGAATAGTGTTTTTTTAAACCTTCAATTTTAGACTTAGAAACCTCTGGAGTTTGACGTTCGTAAGCGTACAAGGCTCCAAGACCTGCTGCAAAACCTGATCGTACAATATCAAAGTAACCATCAACTAACTCCTGTGTCTCTTTAATCTGTGCATCTTCATGGAGATCAACGCCAAGCCCTTCAGCAAAACGTTTCCATAGCTCTGGATGATTTTCATCACCTTGTTCTTCTTCTATTAAATTACCAAGCAAAACTTGCCGCATCTTTAGGTTTGGGCACAAGAAATGTATACCGCTGATATAACGAGGAAATGCTGCAACATGATGATAATATTCTTTAGCATAGGTTTGTAAAGTTTGCAAGCTTAAGCTTCCTGTATTCCATGATTGGTAGAATGGATGATTTAGTAAGTGCAACTCATCTAACTTATTATTCAAAGATTTAGTAAATTCCATTATTTCCTCTATTATATCAACATATAATTCATATACTATAGTTTTCTCATTGTTACGATCATGCTAACAATGGTGGGATTGGCAGGACTCGAACCTACGACCAATTCGTTATGAGCGAACTGCTCTAACCGACTGAGCTACAATCCCTTTTATCAATATTTATAATATACACAAAAGCAAATTTGTCTATCAGCTTATTTCACTATCAACCCAACTTGGCAAATCATTTGTTGCACCAATTTTGCGTGCAATTTCCTTACCATCTTGAAATATGATCAAAGTAGGTATAGATTGAACCCCATACTTACTTGGCACTTCAGTTCCTTCATCTATGTTGAATTTGCAGATCTTAATCTTGCCTTTTCTGTCTTTAGCCAATTGTTCGATACGTGGCATTAGACTTTTACATGGCCCACACCATTCTGCCCAAAAGTCTATCAGAACAAACCCTTTATAGTCAGTGACTTCAGATTTGAAATTTTGATCATTTACCGGTGTAATATCATCACTCATAAAATACCTAAATTTTTGTAAGTATAGCGCATCAATTAGCAGTTAATCAACTAAATTCTTCTGAAAAATTGCCCTAAAGTGTTTTGCACAAACAAAAAACTTCTCACAAATGATTATATTTGATGATTAAAGATATCCACGTTTTCCCAACCCATTAAGTCTAACTCAATACGAGTCGGAAGAAATTCAAAGCACTTTTGGGCCAATTCTTTTCTATTTTCACGTTCCAACATTAAATCTAGCTTTTCCTTTATCTTATGGAGATACAAAACATCAGATGCAGCATAATTTTTTTGTTTGTCTGTCAAATTTTCATTTCCCCAATCAGAAGATTGCTGCTGCTTATTTAGTTTTGTATCAAGCAGCTCTAAGCACAACTCTTTTAAGCTGTGATTATCTGTGTAAGTGCGAACTAACCGTGAAGCTATTTTCGTGCAATAGCACGGAAGTGCCCAAGTTTCCAAGTAATAACGTATTATGCTTACATCAAATCGTGCAAAGTGAAATATTTTAGTTATATTTTTATCCTCTAATATTTTTCTCAAATTTGGCGCTGTGTAATCGTTCTTGAGTTGAACTAAGTGAGCGTTGCCATCATTAAAAGAGAGCTGCACAAGGCATAATCTATCTCTGCTATGAAGTAGCCCCATTGCCTCTGTATCAATAGCTATAGACCTTACATCATCTGGTATTGAACTAGCTGGCAAGTCGTCTTTATATAAAAATATTCCCATAAAATTAATACATTTTTTGGCACAATTAAAAACCTATGATAATCAAAAATGAGCCTTAAGTATACGAAAAGATCATAGAAGGAACCACGCAAATTTATGGGCTCTCACATTTTTCGTGTACACGGGGTTTACAAATCGCTGTATATGCCTATAATTAAGTAAATTTAGGTTAATTTAATTGCGGGAGTAGCTCAGTTGGTAGAGCGCAACCTTGCCAAGGTTGAGGTCGAGGGTTCGAACCCCTTCTCCCGCTCTTTACTTTCAAAATCATTTCGTCAAAAATCACTTGACATCCTCCGCCAGTTCTCTTATCATGATGGTGAAGGTATTCAGTTATCTTCATCTGTGCAGATTAAACAGCAAGAAAACAACTTAGTTGGCGTCTTATTTTTAATTTTTTGCACTATGTGCACTCTATGTCTTCACAACATTTCTAGGTTTTTGCCTATATAAGCTGAAACGCGCTTATAAGTCGTTTAAGACAGTATAGTACGCCAATTTGCAGGATTAGAGGGTGAACACTAATTACCACGGGGTTTCTTTTGCCTTTTTTTCTGCTTAGTAAATTTCTTAACGTTTACAATTTAGGTTAGTTGCATTTAAAAGCGGCTGAATCGTAGCGTTTAGAATAAAAAACGCCAATATTTTGAAGTACATATAAATAACTAGTTAACCATGGGGCTTCTTTTGCCTTTTTTCTTTATTTGGTAAATTTCTTAATGTTTGTAGCTAACATAAACAAACATTGCAGTTTGAGAGTAACCTCCACTAGTAGGGTGTCATCCCAGTGCCCAGACACTGGGATCCAGAAAATTCAACCGCAAATGAGCACATTAGGCAGTTGTATAATAAAGGCTGGATCCCAGTGTCAAGCACTGGGATGACATCGTCATAAAGGAACCAGCGTCAGCTACTTGGATGACACCCTATGGTTATTGAGACTGCGTTTATATACTCTACCTTGTCATGCAAGTAGCTGACACTGGAATCCAGCCTTTCCGCAATCCCATCAAAAACATTATGTTTTAACATAACACTTCTATGCTCACCAACTTAGTAAAATTCCTGGATCCCAGTGTCTGGGCACTGGGATGACATCATAGGGGCGCTGGGATGACACCCTGACAATCGTCATCCCGCTACGTGTTAGCGGGATCTATGCTAAGAGATACCGCGGCGGTATGACGTAGGATTGCTGTCATCCCGCTGCTTGTTAGCGGGATCTATGTGAGATACCGTGAATAAATCACGGTATGAAGGTTCACGGCGGTATGACGTAGGATTGCTGTCATTCCGCTACGTGTTAGCGGGATCTAGAGATACCGTGACGGTATGACGTAGGGGTTGCCAAGAACTTGTCATTCCAGTGCTTGACACTGTCATCCAGTTTTCTTTATAATTTCCTTTGTGAAAGAACAAGAGTGCTTATTTGTAACCATAGCTGGCTTGCCAAATGCTGGGAAGTCTACATTAATTAATAGCATCATAGGCAAGAAAATTGCAATTGTTACCCCTAAAGTGCAAACAACAAGGACGCAGATAAGGGGTATTGCAATATGCAACAATACACAAATTGTCTTTACTGACTCCCCAGGAATTTTCTCAGCAGAAACAAAACTTGAAAAAGCTTTAGTCAAATCTGCATGGTCAGCAATCAAGGGTGATGACATCACTTTGTTACTTGTTGATGTAAGCAATTATTTGAAAAATATAGAAAGAATTAAGACTATATTTGCACGACTGCAGCGCACAAAAGGCAGATGTATTTTGATTATTAATAAGACTGATTTAGTAAAAAGGCCAGAACTCAAGATGGCTCATGAGCATCTGAATTTGCTTTATAAATTTGAAAAGGTGTTTACGATATCAGCATTAAAGAATGATGGACTTTCTGATTTGATGAATTACTTGTCTGAAGTTGCACCGGTGAGCCCTTGGTTTTATGAAGAAGATCAAATAACCGATTCCTCGACAAATTTTTTATCAGCAGAAATTACGAGAGAAAAATTATTCTTGAACTTGCGTGAAGAATTGCCATACTCTACAGCTGTTATAACTGAACAATTTGAGGAAAAAAAAGATAAGAGTTTAGTCATAAAACAGATCATATTCGTGTTGAAAGATAGTCATAAAAAAATAGTGCTAGGGAAAGATGGCAGTAATATTAAAAAAATTAATATCGAAGCACGTGCTGAACTAGAAAAATTATTTGAGTGCAAGGTTCACCTCTTTTTGTTCGTAAAAGTGCGACCTTGGATCGACCGTCCGGAGGAGTATATAGGCAATGCTTAATTCTTTGTTAGTATTTGATATTGAAACTATACCGGATATAAATTCCTGCAAGAATTTGCTGGATATTGATGACAATAGCAGTGTGGAAGAGAAAAGGGATGCATTAACAAAATACCACCTGGAAATAACAAACGGGCAGAACTCTTTTCTGCGTCAGCCCTTCCACCAAATTATAGTTATCAGTTTTTTACTTTGCAATATAAGCCACCAGAGCGGTTACGAGGTGTTCACACTGCAAGAAATTAGATCTGGAGGCACACCAAATTCCAGCGAAAAGGAGCTAGTGAAAGGATTTTTTAACTACATATCAGAGAAAAAGCCAAGATTAGTTTCGTTCAACGGACGCACTTTTGATATACCAGTACTGAAGTATCGTGCTATGGTCCATGGCATTCAAGCAGAATATTTTCATAAAGCTGGCGATAAGTGGAATAGTTACAATCAGAGATATAGTAGTGATTGGCATTGTGACTTACTTGAAACCCTCTCTGATTTTGGAGCCTCTGCAAGAGTAAAAATGAACGAAGTTTGTGCAGCATTTAATCTTCCTGGTAAGATTGGAGTTGATGGGTCACAAGTTATGGGCTTATACGATAGCGGCAAAATACAAGAGATTCGAGATTATTGCGAAACGGATGTAATTAATACTTATTTGATTTACTTAAGGTTCATGCATCATCAGGGAAGGATTACTACTGAAAGCTACAATAAAAGTGTAGAAGAGCTGCTTTTAGAGTGCGAAAAAAAAGAACATCTAAAAAAATTTAAAGAGGAATGGTTGTGGTGGAAACTTTTATATTGAATTTAAATGATAATGGAGCAATATTGACTGCTCCATAACAATAGTTATAAGCCCCTTGCACGTACCTCTCTTTGCATAACTTGTACCTGCTCAATCTGAAAAGAATTTTCAAATTTATCTTCTGATTGTTCAACCTGAGAAGAATTTTTTAATTTATTATCTTGATATTCCTTTTTTACTTCCTCAAAAAAATTTGTTCCACCGAGAATATAACTTCCTAATTTTGCAGCATAATGTTGAGCATTACCTAAAACTGCAGAGTTAATTTGACTTAATGCCCTAACGGGATAGTAAAAGAGAGATACGTTATTATTTGACTTGAAATCACTTTCATCCATTACTTTAACAGCTTCATGATAACCATCTATTTTATGAAAAGAATATCCTTCCGGTGCTGATATTCTTAATTGTGCACCTACATGAGCATAACCAAAAAGACCAGGTGATACTGCTGGCACTGGATCTTGTCTATGTTGAGTTACTCTAATGGTTTTTTCTTGAAGAACGTCATTATAAAATTTACTAGCAGTAAGGTCAAAAACTCTTGGATCACCAAAAGTTGCAACATGAATATCTTCAGCTCTTTCTGTTTTATTAAGACATAAAGCAGCTATCTTAGCAATCGCCCCTCCCATGCTGTGACCTGTAAGATTAATTCTAAAATCTTTGATTTCTGATCCTTGTTTCTCAGCGTGAGATTTTAAAATGCCATAAAGATTAGGCCATGAAACCGTAAATGAGTTATAAAAACCACGATGAATTCTTCCACCTTTAGATAAAAGTTCCGAGGTAGTAAAAGATGCATTTAGATCAGTGATTAGATCATTTAAGCCCCATAAACCATGTTTTAAGCGAGTACCATGGTAAGCTATTGTTATTTCTTTACCTTTTATGAAAACATGACCAGCATCTTTTTCAAAGCTATTACCAAATGGAATGATTTCATAACCTTCTTTAGTAAGTTCAGCTCTAGTTTTATACATTTTTTCAGGTGATGGAATAATTTCATAACCTTCCGTAGTAACTTCAAATCCAGTTTTGTATACTTCTTCAGCTAAGGTGTTGCATCTTTTTTCACTTAACTTATTGTCGTCATCACCATAGCTTATTTTAGAGAAATTACTCATTTCTAATAATTTCTCTTTATTAAACCCTGCAATTTCTGCAATACTTTCATCTATTTGGTAATCAGAAGGTAAAGAATGTAGTTCATTTGGATCAGCAGAATTTATAAATTCATAATCTTCAATGATCTCAAATGCATCGTCTTTTTCTATGTTGTCCCCTATTAAAGAAGAGTTTGATTGTTCAGCATTGTCTAACTTTGAGCTTACATCACCTACACTAGTATTTATAGTAAACCAATTGCGTAAAAAACTAAAATCCATAACTACCTCAATCTATTATCAGCTAAACAATTTATTTAACTATAATGTAGATTGATATTATTGTCAATAGTATTTTTCATAGTTTATTTTTTTAACATAGCTATAGTTTCTTTTCCTTTCAATTACTATTGTTAGAATAAAAAAAATTTACTTCCATAGAATAAATAGTAGAGTTATAATGCACTAGCAGGCAAAAAATATTAACCTCTGTGCTAAATTTTAGTTAATATACACGTTAGGCATATTAAAAAAGTTGTCTTTAAGGTGTTGCATTTTACTTTTGTTTTTGCTATAAGGTTGCTTTAAGTTGAATTTTCAACATTTTTATATATTTACATTTAAGACAATGATTTCGAAATTTTTTGGGGGCACTTCTATGAAAAAATCTATGTATACTAGAACTGCTCTAGTTTCTTTATTAACTTTATGTTCTTTCGGCAGCTTTGCAGCTGACTTTTCTGATGAGAGTATGAAGGAAATAAAAAAGCAAGAGAGCATAAAAACTTCTGGAAAAATGGAAGTTATGAAAACATCAAATAAAAAACTAAAAGAAAAGATGGACAGAATATGTAATGCTGATCCAAGAAAAAAAGCTGAAGAGCTTAAGAAAAAAGAGGAGCTGAAATTAGCAGCCGAGCAGAAGAAAAAAGAGGAGATCAGGCTAGCAAATGAGAAAAAAGCAAAGCTTATAGAGGATTCAAAAGCGAAAGCTCTAAATGCTAAGAATTCCAATATAGAAAAAGGTAAAGTTTCAAAAACTAAGGCTTCTAAAACTAAGAATGCTAAAATTAAAGCTAAAGATGTAAAAGTTGTTAACAAAAATACAGAGGAAAAAGGTAAGGCAAGTCCTGTTGTTTCAGTTGGTGGAGTTGATATTATCGACACTAACCAAGGAAAAGATGGTTTAAGAATAACTTTTGGCGGTGTTGTTGACTCTCAAGGTTATGGTAAGCCTGGAATCATTGGTGATGAGCGTTATAACATTATGCCAGGGAAATCTACAGATTATTTTAACAATGTTCCAAATAACATAAAGAGAGAAAATCCAGTATTTCCTGAAGGAATAGGAAATATTGGTGATTACAGCGAAAGCATGGGCATGATTTCGGATGCAATATTGCACTTAAGAGCTGAAAACAAAAATGAAGATTTAGGACTTCTTTATGGTGCTGATGTGCAATTTCATGTCCCAGTTACTGAAGGTAAGGGAGCATCACAAGGTGTGAATGCTGCAAGGAGCAGAAGTGCACATGTGTTTTTGAATTCAAAATATGGTGACGTGAAGCTTGGTTACCAATTTGGTCCTGAGGCTCTGATGAGACTTGATGCAACAAGAATTGCAACTGTCGATGGTGCTGCAGATAGCGACTGGTTCAGAAAAGTGAATTTGGAAGGAAGTGATGCAAATTTTCCATTTTACGTAACACCACGTCTTTACACTGAAAGCTTCTCGAGCGAGAGTGAAAAACTCTCCTTCCGTATGGCAGGGAAATACAACAAAGATATTATGACTACACTGCCGTTTAAAGTTGCTTACTACTCACCAAATTATATGGGTGCAAGGTTTGGTGTTAGCTATTCACCTCGCTATGATAGTGGTTTATCCGTTGTAAAAGAAATAGCTCCAAATCTTCTCAAAGATTTAAGTGATAAGGTAACGGAGGTAAAACATGAGGAGACGCTAAGACATGTTGGGCCAGACTATGAGCACATAGTAAGCGCTGGTGCATCATATGAATATGACTTTAGTAAACATAACATAAAAGTTAAAACTTCTGTGGTTGGTGAGTATGGTCAAGCAAAAGAACCAAATAAAGGTAAGCATCTTTATAAGGAGTTTGTAGAGTACAATGATCTTATGGGCATTAATTTGGGTGTAAGCGCTGATTATAAGGTCAATGAAGATCAAGGCGTAAAATTTGCTGCCTCTTTTGCATATTTGGGCAAATCTGGTCAACCGAAGGATATTAAAACGTTGATAAAAGGTACTGGTGGTAACCCTGATAAATATGAGTCGCTTCTTGATACTGACGAAAGAATTAAAGGACTGCAAGCTCAATTTGGTAAAGATAGTATAGATACCATGTATTGGACTGTAGGTGCTGGCTATCAATATGAGAATGTCTATACAAGCTTGACATACTTTGGCAGTAGAATGAATGATGGAGATATGCTTCACGATGGTGCACTTGGTGTTCAGTATGATCTGTCTCCTACTTGCAGTAAGAGCAAATTTGTTCCTTATGCAGCTCTCCATTATTTTATGACTAACGAAAAAGGTGCACTGAAAGAGAATCAGGTTATACCTTCTAACCAAGGAGTTCTTCTGCTCACTGGTGTGAAGTTTTCTTTCTAACCAACCAGTACACACCACAATTTAATGTGGTGTGTATTTTTAGATGAAAATTATTTACATTGAAAAATTTTTCAATATATGGTATAATAGCTTAAAGTAAAAATAAAAATATCATGGATATAACAGTGAATTTTGATGGAGAATTTGAAAAAGTAGTACAATCTCGTTCCATGTTACAAAATCGTTCTATGCCGCAGCAAATTGAGCATTGGGCTAAAGTTGGTCAAATTGTTGAGGATAACCCTGAGCTCAGCTATAACATCATTAAAGAAATTCTATCAGGCATTGAGGATGCTAAATCAGGTAATGTTGAAGAGTATAAACCTATAAAACTTTGAAAATTCTTCTTACCAATACTTTTAAGCGGTCAATGAAGAAGCTACATAATAATCAGCTATCTAGACTTGAAGAAGTTATCAAGCAAATTCAAAATAATCCACATGTCGGGGAGCTAAAGTTAGGCGACCTTGCAGGTGTTCGTGTGTATAAATTTTCCATTTTTAATCAACTTACTTTATTGGCTTATTTTTATAATGAGCAAAATAACGAATTAACACTTCTTGCCCTTGCTCCGCATGAGAATTTTTATAGGGATTTGAAGAAGCGAGTATAGACGAGATTTATTAGCGATTATTGTAGCTATAGCTAAAGTGACTTAGGTTTACCGATAATTTGAAAAACAAAAATTCGTCATTCCGCTACTTGTTAGCGGCTGAGATACCGCGAATGAATCGCGGTATGACGTAGGAAAACCTTTCTTGGATTAGCTATACTGCTTATTTTTCTCTACCATTACTTATAGGAGGCAATTATGCAAACCATATTAAAAAATCACTTAGCTGGAGAATTACTTACTATCGCTACGTGCTGGAAATTAAAGCTCGCAGGTGGAGAAGTAATGGGATTCACTGACTATGATGAAGATTTAAATATTAATAATATACTCTATAAATCTTCAAGTGGATTTACAGCCAGTAGTATAATATTAAACAGCGATTTAAAAACTGATAATCTAGAAATTGAAGGGATATTAAATAGTGTTGATATTAAAGAAAAAGATGTTTTATCAGGAAAGTACGACTTTGCAAATATTGAAATATTTCTTGTGAATTATAAAGACTTGACCCAGGGAACAATGAATCTACATTCAGGAACTTTTGGTAAAGTGACATTAAGTAGTGGAAGATTTATTGTTGAAATTAGAGGGCTTGCGACAAAGCTTGAGAGAAGCATAGCAGAATTATACTCTCCTGCATGCAGAGCACAATTTTGCGATGATAAATGTAAAGCCGATACTAAAAAATTTAGTAAAATAAGTACAATCACTAAAGTAATAGATGAAAGAAGATTTGAAGACACGAATTTAACTGAGAGTGATGAATATTATAAGCACGGAGTAGTGAAATTCTTTGGCTCAACAGCGTTTGAAGGTATAGTAAAAGAATATAAAAATAGAGTAGTTACATTGTTTACTTCGCCTTCATACCAAATTTTTGCTGGAGATAAATATTCAATACTCGCAGGTTGCGATAAAACATTTCCAACTTGCAGAAGCAAATTTAACAATACTGTGAATTTTCGTGGTGAACCCTATATACCTGGTTTTTATATTGTTTAGCAGTACAATTTTCAATATTATGAATATGCATGGAAAGGTGGCTGAGTGGTCTAAAGCACACGCTTGGAAAGCGTGCACATATGAAAATATGTCGGGGGTTCGAATCCCCCCTTTTCCGCATATTACTTCTAGAATAGTATAAAACCCGCTATGTCAGCCTCCTTTTACCCCACTTAGGTATGTACCAATATACCTAATTTTGTTACAACATTCCCAATAACATAAATTATTTTAGCTATGCTATCAATAGCATTGCTTTAAAAAGAGTGCCCATATTTTCAGTCAACCTTAAGAATTCACTAAAGATCCTATTCTTTTGTTCATCACTTGCGCTTTTCATTAAAGCCTGGGTTCTTTCTTTTATGCCAAAAAGATATAAAAATTCTCTTTGGGTTAAAATCTCGCAATCTACGTGTTTTAATGAATCTTTTAATGCTTGAAAGTTCACAAGTGCAGTAATATCACTATTACCAACATTCTCAAGAAAATTAGCATACTTATGTTGTTTTATCGATTGCAAAGTGCTCTTATATGCGGGGTATACATAACCGTAATCTATAATCAAAGCAGCTCCTTTATTATTAACTATCTTCTTCTCAAGTTTTTTCAGTATTTCAATTCCAGTTGAACATACTTCCACTACAGCGCCATTAAAACTCTCTGTCATTCCAGCGCGTGGCGCTGGAATCCAGGAATTCTGATTGTAAGTAAGTACACTGAGTTGATAAGCATAAAAGTAAGCTGGCTTTACTTGAAATAAACATTTTTGATAAGACTGCATGGAAAGCTGGATCCCAGTGTCTGGGCACTGGGATGACACCCTCCTTTTTTCTGGATCCAAGTAGTTAGCTACTTGGATGACATCATTCTGTTTTCCTGTCATGCACTGGGATGACACCCCATCATCTTGTTTTGTTACCCTATTTTCATACCACCCCTCATCACGATATACAAACTGATCTATCGGAAGAGCGTCAAAGAACTCATTTGCTAAAAAAATGGTTGGTTGTTCTGGTAGGTTGTCAATATCTTTGTGCCAATTAA
Source organism: Wolbachia endosymbiont (group B) of Limnophora tigrina (assembly GCF_964263235.1). Lineage (NCBI taxonomy): Bacteria > Pseudomonadati > Pseudomonadota > Alphaproteobacteria > Rickettsiales > Anaplasmataceae > Wolbachia > Wolbachia endosymbiont (group B) of Limnophora tigrina. Next base: position 245,990 of record NZ_OZ181655.1, read on the forward strand.
CACCTAAGCCTTTTAATTTTTCCTTTTGTATCTTCCGTAAAGTAGGGCTTATTTCAACTAAGTGGATCAACATTGAATTAAAAAAGCTGCTGTATTTTTTAGTGACTCTTATTATATCGTGAATGAGTGTTCCTTTGCCTGGCCCAAGTTCAACTAGAGAAAATTTTGATGGCTTTCCTAATTTTTCCCATGTATGCATTATCCAAACTGCAATTACTTCACCAAATAATTGGCTGATCTCAGGTGCAGTAGTAAAATCACCATCCTTACCAAGTGGTAATCTACTCGTATAATAGCCGTATTTTTCATGGTACAAAACGGCATTCATGAAATCACTGATGGATATTGATCCTTGACTTTTGTCAATTAATTCGTGTATATAAGTGAGCATGTTATTAATAAATGTTTAACTATAGCGTACCATAATATAAAATAGTAGAGTATTTATATATATAGTATAAACTTAAGTTTGTGAGTAATAGTGCTTCAGCTATGGACGACAAAAACACCGATTATGTTGCCCTTATACCTCAAGATGATAGTATTGAATACAAATTTGAAGAAGCTGTCAATTTTATAGAAAACAAGGTTATAAATGCTGATGGACTAACTTTAGCGGAAGTGTTTCAAGTGCTAGTTCAAATGCTAGATGGTGATCTAGAATTGGTAAAAAAAGTGCTAGCATATGCTAATATTATGGCAAAGCATGGAATGAAGGTAGCAAAAGAGTCGCAATTAAGCAGAGCTGATGTTCGCCGAGCTTTAGAAGGCAAAGAAAGTGTTATCAATAGGCAAGATTTTATAAAGAAACCACCTCTTCCACCTGCTATAAAATCAACCAAAAAGAAAAGTAGAGGTCTTTAGATGGCTGAATCTATAAAAAAATTTACTGTACAATGTGACTTCAACGGGCAAAGTTCACCTTTTGCAATATACATAGGAAATCCAAAAGGTGATGCTCATCCAATTCATCATCAAGATTCCTGGCTTGTAAAAGAACGTGGAGGGAATATCCCTAATAAAGTAAAAGAAAGTCTGCAGAAATTATATAAATTATCTCAAGAAAATGGAGTCTCTTTCTCAGAGTTATGTGCGTATGCCATTACTGTGGTTAGTAATAATGATAAACAAAGTGACGACAAGCAGTGAGATAGTTTAATCTCTCAATATTTCATTTATAGAGGTTTTCAACCTTGTCTTTTCATCCACTTTTTTTACTATGACTGCACAATAGGTTGAAATGTTATTTTTAGATGGAATAGACCCTGGTACTACTACAGAATAAGGCGGCACTTCGCCATAAAATACCTTGCTAGTTTCTCTATCGATAATCTTTGTTGATGCTCCAATAAACACACCCATGCCAAGGACTGATCCTTCTCTCACTACCACACCCTCGGCTACCTCGCTACGTGCTCCAATAAAGCAATTATCTTCTATAATGACAGGTGAAGCTTGAATAGGCTCAAGGACTCCACCTATTCCCACTCCACCGGAAATATGGCAGTTTTTTCCTATTTGCGCACAGCTACCAATCGTTGACCAGGTATCTATCATTGTTCCTGAATCAACATATGCACCAACGTTGATAAAACTTGGCATTAGAACAACATTTTTACCTATATAAGCAGATCGGCGGACAAAACACCCAGGAACTGCTCTAATTTTTAACTGGCAAAATTTCTCCTCATTCCATTCACTAAATTTGTTACCGATCTTGTCAAACCAGCAATTGGTATTGTCTATTATTTTGTTTTCTTCAGTGAAAAAATGTAATAATATTGCCTGCTTTATCCACTTATGTACTACCCATTCTCCACTTGATAGCTTTTCTGCTACTCTAATTTTGCCACTATCAAGGAGCTCAACTACCTCTTTAATTGCTATTCTTGCTGTTTCCTTTAGGTTACAGTCGTTAAATTTCTCTCTATTTTTCCAAATATTTTCTATCTCACTCTGTATTTTTTTTAGTTGCAAACTTTCCATTTATTATATATATGTTGATATTAAATTTATAGCTTTGTATCGTTTAAGCTTGTTACTATTTTATACGTAAGTGCTATGAAAATACAATGTAATAGTTGTACTAAAACTTACTTAGCATCTTCTGAGCAAATTGGTGCATTTGGAAGAAAGGTAAAGTGTACAAACTGCAATCACACATGGCATGAATATCTAAAAGAAACGTCAAGCAAATTGCACTCTGCTGACATGCAAGAAAAAAAAGTTAGCGGAAGGAATTTTTTACAAAATCTAGCATTTACCACTCTAGCTTTTGCAACAGCTACAGGGTTATGCGTCGTAATTGCTAATGGCATCTTTCCTAGAGAGATGAACAAAGCATACAAAACGATCAGTTCATATAAGGATTCAATAAGCTATAAATTAGGGTACAAAAAAGAACAAACAGAAAATCCAAATGTAAAAAAACTTGTTGTAAATAAGTTTTATCAAGACTACCTTTTTTTATCTAATTTAAGATCTAGTTAAATAGGCATAAACCATCGCCGATATCGGTATCCAGTTCCTATAGCTACTCAGATGATGCAAATAGTATTAGGGTGACAGAGTTTTAAAAATAAGTTATTTTTTAGTAAAAAACAGCTCATGAGTATTAAAATTGCACCTTCTATACTTTCAGCAGACTTTGCAAAATTAGGAGAAGAAGTAAGAAAAATTAGCGATTTAGGTGCAGATTACATACACATAGACGTTATGGATGGGAATTTTGTTCCAAATATTACAATTGGTCCTAGCGTTGTCTCTGCAATACGTAAATATAGCAATCTTCCTTTTGATGTGCATTTAATGGTCAAATCTCCTGGTAACCATATTGAAAGCTTTATAAATGCTGGTGCTGATATTATCACTGTACATGCAGAAGCAGAGATACACCTTGAGAGGTTGATAAGAAAGATAAAGTCATACAAAAATGTAAACGACGCAAAAAAAACGATTCAAGCTGGAGTCTCAATTGTTCCTTCAACTTCCCCAAGTGTGCTTGAATACATAATACATGAGCTAGATATTGTGCTGATTATGACAGTCAACCCTGGCTTTGGAGGGCAGGAATTTATTCATTCACAGTTGAACAAGGTATCTACTATAAAAAAAATGATACAGGAGCGTAATCTTAAAACACAAATTTCAGTAGATGGTGGAATTAACTTTTCTAACGCAGCTGATATAATAAAAGCAGGTGCTGATATTTTAGTTGCGGGATCGGCGATATTCAAGGCTGAAAATATTAAGAAGGCCGTAAATGATCTTAAAAATCCATCGTGGTAATCCTATATAACTAGTGCAGCCCTACGTCATACCGCCACGGTATCTCAGCCGCTAACACGTAGCGGAATGTTGGCAAACCTAAGATCTTTAGCTAGTTAACACAAATTATTTCTATTATCTACCAATTTGAAAAAGCCTCTGGTCCAAGTAGTCAAGCTACTTGGATGACAAGAGGTAACGCAAGAAGTTTACTCTTAATAAAAGCCTGATGATGAATCATTATTACCAAATTTCGGCCTATTTCTGTTGCTGAAACCAGAACGAGGACGAGAAGGCTTCTTATGGTAACTTCCTCCAGGTTTTCTATTAAATGAATTATTGTAATAATTATCCCTGTCATTTGGACCATCTTTCCTTTCCTCGTTGTAAAGCTCACCTTCAAAAAACTCTCCCGTCTCTTGATCAACTCGACGTCTTGACAACTTTGGACATCCACCTTTTTCGAAGTCAATTACTAGTGCTTTGAAAGTATCATCTTGTTTAAGTATGCTCTCTATAGAATCTATGTGTTCATTAGCTACTTCACTTATGTGCATTTTTCCTTTTCTGCCATTAAGAAATTCAAGCTCTACAATAGACTTCTCTATTTTTACAACTTTGACACCAACTATAGAACCTTGTTCTAGTTCTGTTATTGAATCAATCATCATACTCTTTGCAATTTCAGCTTCAGTGCCACTCGTGGCAAAAACAGAAACTTTACCATCATCTCCTATTTCAATTTTTGCATTACTTCTTTCACACACACTGCGTATATTTTTTCCTTTAGCACCAATAGCTGCAGAAATTTTGTCTTTATCTATGTAAAATGATAACATCCTTGGTGCATGATCTTTGACGTCATCACTGTGTTCTGAAATCACTGCATTCATTTTTTCTAAAATATGTAATCTTCCAGCTTTTGCCTGTTCTAAAGATTTTTCAACAATTTCAAAGCTTATACCAGAAATTTTCATGTCCATTTGCAGTGCCGTAATTCCTTCACTAGTTCCTGCTACTTTAAAGTCCATATCACCAAGATAATCTTCATCACCCAATATATCGGAAAGTATTACATACTCGTCTTTATCTTTAATAAGGCCCATAGCAATTCCAGCAACAGGGGCCTTTATTGGTATACCCGTATCCATTAAAGCAAGAGAAGTCCCGCAAACTGTTGCCATAGAAGAAGAACCATCAGATTCCATAATTTCAGATACTACTCTTATTGTATAAGGGAATTCAGATTTATCAGGTAAAACAGGGTGAATTGCTTTCCAAGCAAGTTTACCATGACCGATTTCTCTCCTTCCTGGTGCACGTATAGCAGAAGCCTCTCCAACAGCAAATGGAGGGAAATTATAATGCAGCATGAAATGCTCACGTCTATCTCCTTCAATATCATCCACAATTTGCTCATCTTGAGTAGTACCAAGAGCAGTAACAACCAATGCCTGAGTGTTGCCTCTTGTAAACAGCGCAGAACCGTGAGTTCTGGACAGAATATCAACTTCAACTTCTATCTGGCGTATCTCATCATGCTTACGACCGTCTATCCTTACACTTTTCTTCCTAATTATTTCACGTACTAAAGATCTTTCAAAGTTTTTTACTGCATACGCAATTAACTTTTCGTCTTTTCCAGTTTCTTTAAGAGTATTCAATATATTCTCTCTGATCGCTTCTAGAGCTTGAACTCGTTCTTGTTTTACTGTTTGCGAATATGCTTTTTCAAAATCTTTACTGTGCTTTTCAAGATCTTGCATTATATCTGATACGTCGATAGGAGCAAAGCTCTCAGGTTTATTGCCAATTGTATCAGCAAACTCCTTTATGAGCTTAATGACAGGCTTAAGGTGTTCATGGCCAAATTTTATTGCATTAAAAACATTTTCTTCAGAGAGCTCTTTCACTTCTGACTCAACCATTAAAATCGAATTTTCATCACCAGACAAAAACAGATCCAAGCTGCTTGCTTTTATCTCTTGAACAGAAGGATTGAGTATATAGTTATTATTTTCATCACAACCAACTATCACTCCAGCTATAGTAAAGTGAAAAGGAACACCAGAAATTGCAAGAGCTGCAACAACACCAATCAATGCTGGCACTTCAGGAGGATTGACTGTATCATAAGTTAATAGATTACACACCACACTAATTTCATCATGAAATCCTTCTGGAAAGAGTGGCCTTACACTCCTATCTATTACTCTTGAGATTAAAGTTTCTCTATCAGATGGCTTGCCTTCTCTTTTAAAAAAACCACCAGGGATCTTACCCATGGCATAGCTTTTTGCGATAAACTGCACATTTAAAGGTAGGAAATCAACGCTTTCTTCCTTCTTTTTACGCACAACAGTTACTAAAACAGAAGTATCACCGTAATTTACAACTACTGAACCATGAGCTTGGCGTGCTATTTTTCCTGTTTCTAAAGATAAGGCACGACCACCCCACTCTATAGATTTTTTTATAATTTTAAACATACTAAATTCCTCGATTATTTTCTAATGCCTAACTTCTCTATTAATTCCTGGTAGGCTTCATTACCAAATTTACGCTTTATATAATTTAAGTGCTTGCGTCTCCTACCGATCAATATAAGTAAACCACGCTTAGAGTGATGGTCATGCTTGTGCACTTTAAAATGCTCAGTTAAATTACTGATCCTCTCGGTCAAAATTGCACATTGTACAAAAGATGAACCTGTATCATCTTCTTTAATTGCATATATATTTATCAAACTCTTTTTCTTTTCGGATGTTATCGACATCTAAACCTCATTTTAAATATTAAAAACACGAATAGGTTTCACACAACCATAAATAAAACTGCAGATTGCAATAGGTACACTACCCACTATCGTACAACAAATATCATAATTCTTTAAATTACGCAAGTTATTTAATACAATTTCCTGACCTTTTCTGATTTTCCCCGCATCTTCTGGGGAAATTTCAACTTTGAACATCGATTTTAAAGCCGATTCAATGGGAATGATGAAACTTTTTGCATTACTCTCTGTCACTCCATCATCTTCTGTCACCCCACCCCCCTTTGTCATCCCAGTGCTTGACACTGGGATCCAGCCTATTTCATCACGAACATTGTTTTTGACATATGCTCCTAGAATCTTTTGTCCATTACATGATTTGTAAGTATTTGTATATCTGGATCCCAGTGTCAAGCACTGGGATGACATCGGAGAGTAAGTTATTGTGTTTCTTTCAGCGAGCTGTTCAATTGTCACTGATTCATTTTCTCTAAAATCACCTACCATAGTTCTTCTTAATTTTGTAATGTGTCCAAAACAATTTAATGCAATTCCAAGATCACGAGCAATTGATCTTACATATACACCACTACCGCACATCATAGAAAAATTTGCACTATTATTTATGGTGTCCACAGATATCAATTTCAGCTCATGTATTTTGACTTGTCGGGGCTTTATATTCACCTTTTGCCCACTTCTTGCCAATTTATACGCCCTTGCTCCTTTAATTTTTATTGCTGAAAATTGAGGAGGTGTCTGCTTAATCTTACCAATAAAATTTTTAATTGCACAATTTATTTGACTATATTGAGGTTCTATAGTGCTAGTTCTAATAATATCACCACCCAAATCATCCGTTGTTCTTTGTTCACCCCATTTTACTGTAAAATCGTATGCCTTTAAGTCACAAGATAAATACGGTATAGTTTTTGTTGCTTCGCCAAGAGCAATTGGCAACACACCTGAAGCTAAAGGATCAAGTGTTCCCAGATGACCAGCTTTTTTAATCCCAAAAATCTTTTTAACTTGGGTTACAGCTTGTGCAGAGCTCATTCCTATTGGTTTATTAAGATTCAGCCAGCCGTGTATCATACGTTTAATTATATACAACTGATAACAGTTTAGGAAGTAGCTTGAAATATATACTTTAAATAATAATGTAAAAAATAGCTTGACCAACATGCATCTATTAACACATACTTAATCTTTTATTACCCCTACTTTAAGAGGACTATTATGACTACAGATAAAGGTCAAAGCATATGGAAGTGGGAAAACACTGCACATATAACAAAAATGAGTATTGAAGGTTTAGTTGCAGTTGCATCTTTAGCGGGAGCAATAACAGCAATATTAATTGCCACTAAAGTAATTGCTGGCCCTGCATCTTTAGCACTTGTTGCTAGCCCTGCTGGAATTGCAGTTCTATTTATTGCCGCTGTATATTTTGCCGCAGCAGCTTATGCTTCATATCAGCAAATGAATGCAATGGAGGGAGCTAAGGGTAAAGACGGCGTGAAGGGTAAAGACGGCGCGAATGGTAAAGATGCAGACTTTGCTGCTCTTGTTGGTGATGTGATAAAGAAAGGTGAAATTGTTGAAGAAAATCAGCAATTAAGTCTGAAACTTTCAAAGAGTGATTATGACCCATTAGTATCTAGTAATATGGCTGAAGATGCAGAAATAACTCTAAAGATATTATTAGCAGCAAATAAAGAAACTGAAGTTAAATTTAAACATGTTGCTAACGCTAACGACGGTGGTAATTATAAAGTACAATTAACTAGCGTAGGTGATAAAGATCAGCTTGCTGACATGAAAAGAGCGTTAGATATGACTGTTGATTCTGAATTATTAAAAGTTGCAGTAAGTAATAAAGATATGGGCGCTTTAAAAGCTGACGTAACAAATAACTTAGTAAATGTTGCTGTAGAGAAGGCTATATCCAAAGTTAAAGATGGAGTTGTGTCTCAAGCAGCTTAAAGTTAACAAATAAGGGGTAGATTTTTCTACCTCTTTTCCTTCCATTTCAGCATATAAAGCTACTATAATCTATCCCACAGCTCAACTACATCCTCACTAAACTCTATTATCTCTGTCTTTTTGAATCGGTAGCAGTTGTTGATGGATTGGATTCCTAAATTCCCTACAAAAGGAATGGCATCGTTGCCTAGAATTTTACCACTACGGCAGATTATTAACCTATCGATTAAATTACACTTTAACAATTCTGTAATTAACACTCCTCCACCTTCAACTAATAACCTTGTTATACCAATTTCTGAAACAAGTTTTGATGCCATGTCTTTTAGGCAGATTTTGTTGATAATATCAGGCTCCGGTGTCATTCCAGCGCGTGACGCTGGAATCCAGTCTTCACTACGCAATTGCTTGGTTGCCATTGAGTTTTCTGGATCCCAGTGTCTGGGCACTGGGATGACAGAAGAAGGCGTTGGAATGATGGGAGAGTGTGTTGGAGTGACATCTGGAATAACAGGAGGTTTGTTATTTGAATTAACTATCAAATAATTAATATTTTTTATTTTTTTCCTTACTTTATTGTTTGTGATCACCCAAGTTGTTATTTTGTCTGCAGTCTTTGCAATATTGTGCTCTTCCTTCAATTTTCCTTGGCTATCAATAATTAGCCTTATTGGCGACCTATCTTCGAATCCTGGTAATCTGCAAGTTAAGAGTGGATTATCGTTAATAAGAGTATTGCTGCCAATCATAATTGCATCATATTTTGCTCTAAGCTCATGCACCCAATTTCTTGTATCCTCACTTGTTATCCATTTGCTATCGCCTGTAAATGTTGCGATTTTCCCGTCAAGAGTTGTCGCAATTTTACAAGCTATAAATGGTCTATGTAATTCTTTAGTGGTTAAAAAACCGACATTCAGTTCTTCTGCCTCTTTTTGCATAATACCTTGCTCAACTTCAATTCCTGCTTCTTTCAGAGCTTTAATGCCTCCACCTGAAACTCTACTATCTGGGTCAATAGTTGCAATTACTACCCTTTTTATTCCAGCTCTTATAATTCCTGCGGTGCAAGGTTCTGTAACTCCAAAGTGGCAACATGGCTCAAGAGTGATATATATAGTTGCACCATGAGTTGAATCTTTAGTGTTTTGCAAAGCGACTACCTCTGCATGCGGACGTCCACCGATCCCTGTATATCCCTCACTAATAATTGTACCATCCTTTACAATAACACACCCGACAGCAGGGTTTGGTGCAACATTTCCAAGGTTTTTTTCTGCAAGCTTTAATGCAATTGACATGAAGTGATCATCTGTCATTAGAAAGAAGTCATTTCATAGGAGGTATCAAAAATTCTTCTGTGCTCGTGTATGGCAAATCTATCTGTCATTCCCGAGATATAGTCGCATATTACTATTGAACGCTGGGATTCACAAGCGAGTTTGCTCCACTCTGTGGGAAGTAATCCTGGGTTTTCATAAAAACATTGAAAAAGTTCCTGTATTATGCGTTTTGCTTTGTTCATCGTTCTACTCAGTTTATAGCTTCTGTATATTTTCTCCATGTTGAATCTTTTCATTTCTTTTGTAGCATTCGCAACTTCTGGTGAAAATGTGACTAGCATTTTATTTAGACTTCTTACGTCTTCTACGCTTTTTATTTTGTGATTTTCAATATTTCTTTCAGTCTGAGAAACAACATCACTTATCATAGTTCCTATAGTTCCACTCAGTGATTCATGTATGAGTTTGCTCTGAGGCAATTCTGAATATCCGCTCCTTACATCTTTAAACATTTTTCCAATTAAAGGGACATTCAGCAAAGCTTCGATGGTTACTAAATTTGCCCTGACTGCATCATCAAGATCGTGAACACTGTAAGCAATATCATCGGCAATTGAAGCAACTTGCGCTTCAATGCTTGAAAATTCTTCAAGTTTTAGATCATATTTTTTGTTGTATTCTAATAACAGCTGATTACTTGTAGAAGACTCCGCGTTTTGACCAAGCAAGGGACCGTTATGTTTTGCAACCCCTTCAGTCACCTCCCAACTTAGATTCATACCATCAAAATCAGCATGTTTTTGTTCAAGATAAGTTAAAATCCTTATAGCTTGAACATTATGATCAAACTCATACTTCTCGTTATCAAGATTCAAATCTTGAACTGATTTCTTTAGAGCATCTTCACCTGCATGACCAAATGGAGGATGACCAAGATCATGTGCGAGCGCTATGCATTCAGTGATATCCTCATTTAAGCCAAGTCTACGCGCAATGGACCTTGCAATTTGTGCAACTTCAAGGCTATGAGTAAGCCGAGTGCGATAGTAGTCGTGCTCATAATTGATAAAAACTTGTGTTTTGTACTCCAACTTTCTAAACGCATTAGAGTGAATGATACGGTCCCTATCACGCTGAAAGCAGCTGCGATTCTCATCTTCTGGCTCTTTGAAGTATCTCCCTTTTGTTTTGCTTGGAAAACATGCATAATTTAATAGAAAATTATTGTTTGACATGTAAAATTTCTACTATAATAAGTTATCAATAATAAACGGTGGTTACTATGTCAACAAATTACAACATCAACTTAACTGATAATGCACTAAAAAAAATCCACTTTCTTGCAGAGCAGGAAGGGGATAAGAGTTCCGTTTTGCGGGTTGCAGTTTCAGGCGGTGGATGTTCTGGCTTCAAATACAATTTTCTTATGGATCAAATGAATAAAAATCTATCTTTGGATGATGAAGATGATGATTACGATGATGAGTTTGATGACGAAGACGAAGATGATGACTATGAAGAAAGCGAGGACTATAGAAGCCACTCCAGTTTTAGCGAAAAAGGTAAAGATATAGTAATTAATGATGAAAATGGCAATCCTGTATTAATGGTTGATAATTGTTCAGCAAAATTTTTAAATAACTCAGTTATAGATTATACTGAGGATCTCAGTGGTTCTGGTTTTCAAATAAAGAATGCCTTTGCTAAATCCCAGTGTGGTTGTGGCAACAGCTTCTCAGTTTAGTCAAAAATTTGATGTCATTCCAGTGCGTGACACTGGAATCCAGCCTTTTACGAAATCCCATCACAAACGTTGTGTTTTAACATAGGATTAGCTACTTTTATGCTCACCAACTTAGTGTCCAATCAAAATTCCTGGATCCCAGTGTCGGAGCACTGGGATGACACTCTTCTCTGGTGGAGGGTGCTCTCAAGTCACAACGTTCATATAGTTGTATACTTGACACTGAGGTTTATTCTTCTATTTCTTTTCTACTGGTCATGCACTATCATTTGCTATGCAAGCACAACATTTGTATGGTTATAGGTCTTTTAAACATGGGTGATAATGTAGCTCTAGAACTAACTTCTGTAGATAAAAGCTTCAAGGACAATTCTGCTGTTGTAAAAGACATTAACCTAAGTGTCACAAGAGGGCAAGTAGTAGCGCTGATTGGCAATTCAGGTGCAGGAAAAACAACTATATTGCAAATCGCAGGCTTGTTGGACAAGCCAACTTCAGGTATAGTTACGATAGATGGAATAAATTGCACACAAGCCAATAATAAGCATAAAACCCATGTAAGAAGAAATTTTCTTAGTTTTGTTTATCAATTTCACTATTTGTTACAAGAGTTATCGGTGTTGGAAAATATTATGCTTCCTCAACTCATTGCAGGAAAAAGCAAAGCTGAAGCAAAAAAAAATTCGCAAGCAATGTTGGAAAAATTTGGTCTGGAAAACAAAGCAAGTAGCATGGTATCTGAAGTTTCGGGTGGGGAAAGGCAGAGAGTTGCAATTGCAAGAAGCATTGTAAATTCTCCAAAGCTTTTACTTGCAGATGAGCCAACAGGAAATTTAGATCCAACAAATTCTTTTAACGTGTTTTTACTGCTACATTCATACGTAAAGGAAAATAACAGCTCTATGCTTATAGTAACGCACAATCATCTCCTTGCAGAAAAGGCAGACTGCATTTTCCAATTGAGAGATCGATCATTAGTGAAGTTGTGAATAGGAAAAATAGCACAATTTAAAACTACCTATGCCTTATACTTATCTAACCAATGATCATTAACAGAGTACAACTCGCATGAAACGCTTTCATTGCTTTTTATACACGGACTTTTTAACTTACGCTGTTTACTTAGGGAACACCCCGATAACATAAACACAGCTAAAACAAAAAATAATAGCTTTTTAAACATAACAAAACCTTTTCATTTATATTACTACACTCATTTCTCTTGTTTGTAAAGGTTAGGCATATTCTTTTACCCTTACCTCTTTTTTGACCTTTTGAGAAGAAATAGCTGCACTGTTTAAGCGCAGTTTTATATAACCATCTACGATTTGAGTCACTTCCTCTTCTTTATCCCTTAGAAAGTGATTAGTATCGTCTATTATATGGTATTTCATGTGATCACTTTTTACTGAATTTATTAACCTTTTTGCTAATTCTGTTACATCGCTTTCTTCTGAGATTGTATCGTTACTGCTTTGTATTATAAGCCCAGAAACTGGACAGGGAGAAAGAAAAGAAAAATCGTACTTAGTTACCGGAAGAGAAAGAGCAATAAAACCCACTATCTCAGGGCGACGCATTGTTAGCTGCATAGCCACCCATGCTCCAAAAGAAAAACCAGCGATCCAAATTGGAACGTTGCTAGGATTATGTTCCTGAAGCCAATCAATAGCTACCGCAGCTTCAGTTAATTCTCCTATACCCTTATCAAAAGTTCCGGTAGATTTTCCCACACCACGAAAGTTAATTTTCAATGCAGAAAAATTGTTATCGATAAAAGACGTATATATACCATGTACAATTTTACTACCCATATTACCACCATATTGAGGGTGATGATGTAAAACCAGCACAACCGGCGCGTTGGCATCTTTGCTTTGGTGGTATTCACCTTCTATCTTTCTTGTTGCATTATTCAAAAAAACTTCTACCACGGTAACTCCTAATAAAAACCTGCTTGACAGGTATTGATGACATGAATTATTAATTATGTATTAATTTCGCTGTTTTTGCAATAAATTTTTTATCGTGTTAAAGCTAACGTACATAGTTATGGCTATAGTTGATGGTAAACTTATTTAAGTGACAGATGAGTCCATTCTCTTTAGAAAATAGTGGTTGCGTATATGCTGATTACAATGCAACTGCTCCAATTAGTGAAAATGTAAAAAAAAGTATATTTGAGGTCTTGTTAAAACAAACGCTCAATCCATCATCACTACATAAAAGAGGACAAGAAGCGAGGAAGATTCTTCAGGATGCAAGAGATAACATACGTGATGCTCTTGGTGTTCCAAGTGATAAAGAAATAGTTTTTACGTCTGGTGCGACTGAAGCGAATAACCTTGTTATGAGAGGAATAGCAGGCTATCTGCATGTAATTTCAGCTATAGAGCATCCTTCAATTCTTAATTCTGCATGTAATCCATATATAATACCCGTTAATCTGGAGGGCATTGTTGACTTTTTAGAGCTAGAAAAAATTCTAAGCAAACTTAAAGGAAACAAAGCAATAGTTTCAGTTATGATGGCAAATAACGAAACCGGAGTTATTCAGCCTGTTAAGGAAATAGCTGAAATAGCACACAAATTTGGAGCAATTTGCCACACTGACACTGCTCAAAGTGTTGGGAAAATTAAAGTTAATATGGAAGATTTAGGAGTGGATTTACTCACTTTATCCGCCCATAAATTTGGCGGTGTAGCAGGCAGTGGAGTTTTAATATTCAATAAAGAACTTGCGATAGAACCTATTATAATAGGTGGTGGACAAGAAAAGGGATTTCGTGGTGGTACGGAAAATATTGTTGCGATTGCAGGCCTTTCTGCTGCACTGCAAAATATTCCAGACCTTCTATCAAAAATGGATGAAGTAAAGGAGCTACGTGATCAATTAGAGTGTGAATTATTAAATCTTGCCAGTGATATAAGAATCTTCGGTAAAAACTCTAAGAGGCTGCCAAACACAAGTTTTATTTATATGCCAGGAGTAAAGAGTGATGTGCAGCTCATGCATTTTGACTTGAATCATATTGCAGTTAGTAATGGTTCTGCATGTTCTTCTGGAAAAGTTGAGCCTTCCCATGTTTTGCTTGCAATGGAGGCAACAAAAGAGCAAGCAGAGTGTTCAATTAGAATCAGTATAGGTCCAGAAACTAAACCACAAGACATAAAAAAAATAGTGGATTGTTGGTATAATATCTACAAGAAGAACACCTTGGTATAGATAATACGTGGTATCATGCAGGGAGCTATAAATTAGATGTAAAAACTTACTTGACACCCTTCGCCAGCCCCCTTATCATGAAACTGAAGCTATTTATTTATCTTCGCAATCTCTGCAGTGGATTAATGACAAAAAAACTTAATGTATTTGGCGTAAGTCATGCTTAATTTTTTGTACTATGTACACCTCATGTCTTTATAAAACTTTAGCTATACAAGCCGAAACGCGCTTATAAAGCGTTTAAGACAGTAAAAGACGTCAAATAGACAAGGGAGAATTTGAATACTAGCTACCCTGGGGTTTTTTTGCCTTTTTTTCCGCTCAGTAAATTTCTTAACGTTTATAATTTAGGTTAACTGCATTTAAAAGCAGCTAAATTGTAGTGTTTAAGACTTAAAAAACGCCATACTTGAAAGTATAATGTAAGTAACTAGCCAACCACGGGGTTTCTTTTGCCTTGTTTTTCGTTTGGTAAATTTCTTAATATTTATGGTTAAAGTAATTTAGGCCTACCGACAACCGTCATCCCGCTACTTGTTAGCGGCTAAGAGATACCGCGGATGAATCGCGGTATGACGGTCTGCGGCGGTATGACGGTTCACGGTGGCATGACGGTTAAGTAATTCGTCATCCCGCTGCTTGTTAGCGGGATCTAGAGATACCGCGGCGGTATGACGGTCTGCGGCGGTATGACGATAACCTCGTCATACCGCTACTTGTTAGCAGATGAGATACCGCGAATGAATCGCGGCATGACGGTTCTCGGTGGCATGACGATAACCTCGTCATCCCGCTACTTGTTAGCGGGATCTAGAGATACCGCAGCGGTATGACGTAGGACCGCTGTCATTCCAGTCTGGAATCTAGTTCTTATTGTACATTTACTTGGTATAGAGTTAAGTTTCCTGGATCCCAGTGCTTGACACTGGGCACTTTAGACAATGTTACAAAAAATAATATCATAGAATTCAATAGGATAATTCCTAGGCTCTGTGGACAAAAAATATGAAGAGGGAGAAAAAAAGTGGTAGTTTAACCAAATGAACATAAAAATGGAGAAACTACCGAATGGAATATTATATAAAAGAAAGAAATTGGAAACAAATTTTAGAGTTCATAAAAGGCATAAAAGGAATGCATAGTAAAGACGAAAAACGTTTAAGAATATTCATAGAAGCAGTATGGCGCGAAGTGGTTGCCAATGGCGACTTTTGCCAAAAATCTATGGCAATTACAGAAGTGTACACAAACGATTTAAGAGATGGTGCGAAAGGGGTGTTTGGAAAAATTTATTGGAGTACACAAAACAAGAGCCAGACTTAGAAGCCGTCATAATCAACGGTACGATCATTAGAGCCCATCCATGTTCGGCTGGATATACAAAAGATTCGAAGGATCAAGAGGCTTTAGGGCGAAGTAAAGGTGAACAAAAATACATGCACTTGTTGTTAAATTCACTCTGACTCCTGATCAAAGAAATGAAATTATGCAGGCACAAGTGTTAACCGAAAGTATCTATAACTCTACTGTAGTGGCCGATAAGGGCTACGATAGCAATGCTTTTGTTTGAAGGTAAGGGATGCACAGCCACCAAAACGGAATAGAAAAGTGCAGAGGCATTATGATGAGCATATTTATAAAGAACGTCATTTGATTGAGTGCTTTTTCGGTAAAATTAAAAATTTTAGGTGCATTTTTTCCAGATTTGACAAGACCGCAGAGGTTTTTATGGGATTTCTAAATTTTGTCGGGGCTCTTATATGGCTTCTCTAAGATTTTGTCCACAGAGCCTAGCAGATATTCAAAAAAAGCATCTAAATGCAGATCCCTAAAATTCACGCTGAATTAAAAGCTTTAGGCAAAAATTAAAACAGTATAAAGTGTTATGCAAGAAAATGGCATTAAAGCCAAACTTAGACGAAGGTTCAAAAATAAAAAACAGCAAATAAGCAACCGAGTTGTGGCTCCGAACACATTGGATCAAAAATTCACCACTGATCAGCCAAATAAAGTTTGGTAAACGATATTACTTATATAAAAACTAAGGAAGGTTGTTGGCAGCAATAATTGACCTATATTCACGTATGGTAGTTAATGAGTAGCTCAATAAACAAACAATAGGTTATTGACTCTTTATTGATGGCCGTTAATAAGCGCAAACCCGATAAAATCTGCTGTTACATAGCGATCAAGGGTCACAGTATACCTCTCAAAATTACCAATTTCTATTGAATACAAAAAACATCATTTCCAGCATGAGCCATAAGGGATGTTGTTACGATAACTCTGTTGCAGAAAAGTTCACTCAAAAGGGAGCTGCTTATTGATACTTCTCGCTCAATAAACCAGAACTGCCATATTTGAATACATAGAAATCTTTTATAACAAACAACGTAGGCATTCTACTATTAATTATTGCATTCCTGCACAATTTGATGCATCATTCTCATGACAAAAACGTCTTAACTTTCTCTCCGCTTTTTCTGGGTAAGGTCAGATAGAGTAGAACCACTGAATGAAAAACATATGTTAATTAATACAACGTCGGAGCTGGAGAACATATGTGAGGGGTTGATAGCAAAAAAGCCGAAATTTATAGCAGTTGACACGGAGTTCATTAGAAATAATTTAACCTACTACCCAAAATTATCGTTAATTCAAATTTCTTACGGAGAGAAGAGTTTTATTGTAGACGCATTAGTGCCAGAAATTGATTTATCATTCATTAAGAAAATAATGCTAAATCAGGGGATAACCAAAGTGTTTCATAGCTGCCGGCAGGATATAGAATCCTTACTCACTGTGTTTAAATGTATTCCCACTCCCATTTTTGATACCCAAGTTGCTGCTATGTTTTGCCATTATTATCATGACTTTATTGGTTACTCAAAAGTAGTAGAGCAATATCAAGGAATAGCACTGGATAAAATTAAAGCTCAAAATTCAGACTGGTTAAGAAGACCGTTATCCGAGAATCAATTAGATTATGCAATAAACGACGTGGTACACCTATATGAACTACACCAAATATTGTGCAATAAACTTGAAGAAAATAATAGGATGGGTTGGTTTCAAGAAGAGATGGAATCAATAGTTAATATAAATAAGTATTTACATAGTCCAAAAGATGCATGGAAGAGAATTAAATTTAATTATGAAGCAAATCCAAGATTGGTATTAACTGTTAAAGCAGTTAGTGAATGGCAAGAGACCTTAGCACAGCGCTATAATATGAACCGTAATAAAATAATCAATAATGCTGTAATAGCTGGTTTTATTGAAAAAAATGTAGAGCATGTTGATGAGATTTTAGATGATCTCAAGAGGAATGCAAAAAATATAAAAGATGCAGATTTACTAGAGTTTGTGAATATTTTTAATGAAAATGAAAAAAATTGGATGCAGCAAAACAACATCTTACCGAATAATTATGACAAATCTGTATTCGATATACTCTCAATTATTTTAGATAGTAAATGTAAAGAAAGTAACATATCAAGGAAATTAGTTTCTTCAAAAGATGAGTTAACCGGGTCAATATCTGGACAGACAGATAAATTATTCAAGGGATGGAGATATGATTTTTTTGGCAGGTCAGTTGAATCATTTTTGAACACAAGCTCAAAATTTGAGATTTCAGCAGTGAAATCCGCAAATAATATAACCAAAATTCAGAGTAATTTAGTGGAGAATAACTGTTGCTAAAGTAACTTAGATTTATCGACAATCGTCATCCCGCTACGTGTTAGTGGCTAAGAGATACCGCGGCGGTATGACGGTTAAGTAGGGTGTCATCCCAGTGCTTCGACACTGGGATCCAGGAAAATTGATTGTAAACGAGCAAACATTTTCGATAAAATTACCAAAAAGCTAGATCCCAGTGTCAAGCACTGGGATGACAGGAGAGGGAGGCTACTGGGATGACAGCTACCCTGACAACCGTCATCCCGCTGCTTGTTAGCGGCCAAGTGACGGTATGACGTAAAGCTACGTGTTTAGGTTTAATGAATCCACTATTTTTTTTACTTGAGAAAAAACATACTCTTTGCTTACACTGGTATTGATAATAAAGTCACTCATCTTCCTTTTCTCCTCAATAGATAACTGAACATTGAAGATTAAATTTAGCTTTTCTTTATCTATGTTGCGTTCGTTAAGTCTTTGAGCTTGCACAACGCTATCTGCATAGATAAAAATAATAAGGTCACAGTATGAATGAAATTTTGTTTCTAATAGAAGTGGCACATCTAAAACTAAAAGCTTTCTATCGATCTTTTTTTTCTTGGCAATAAAAAATTCTAATTCACGCAGCACAGCAGAGTGAACCAAAGATTGAAATTGTTTCCAATTTTCATCGTAGGCTAAGAAATATTTAGACAGTACTGTTCTACCTATTTCACCATTTACTACCACTCCAGGAAAATTTTTTTCTGCATAACTTATTATGCTTTTATCCACTTTATAAAGTTGGTGTACAACAGAATCAGCATCAAACACAGCAGCACCAAACTCTTGAAAGCAATTAGCTACAAAGCTCTTTCCTACCCCAATTCCGCCTGTTAGACCTATGATCATATAGCAAAATACATTAGACTTCTTTCGAAACTATATTACAGTAGCTGCTGTGTCTACTCAAAACCCAAATTTGGCTATGCAGAGGCTCTGATGATATCTGATGATATAAGAAAAAATAAACAGCTATTATTTTTTTAGTAATTAAGTAAAATAGAGTGAAAGATTGCGAGGAAGTTTTGAAAAATAAGATAAAAAAGATAGTAATTTCAGGAAAGGAAGTGTGGCCAATCATTGAGGGCGGCAAAGGCATCGCAATCAGTGATGGAAGGTCAAGTGGAGCATTTGCTGCAGCAGATGCTGTGGGTACGTTTTCTGGTGCAAATGCTAAGCTTATTGATGATAATGGTGAGTTAGTGCCGCTGATTTACAAAGGCAAAACAAGAAATGAAAAACACAGTGAATTGATTGAGTATAGTATTAAAGCTGGAATCAGTCAGGCAAAAATAGCGAATGAAATATCAAAAGGTCATGGAAGAATACATATGAATGTGCTTTGGGAGATGGGAGCAGCAGAACGCGTGCTTCATGGCATATTAGAAGGAGCGAAAGGTTTGATTCATGGTATTACCTGCGGTGCTGGTATGCCTTATAGGCTTGGAGAAATTGCAGCTAAATATCAGGTTTATTATTACCCTATTATCTCATCGGTGCGTGCTTTTAAAGCATTATGGAAGCGTGCTTACCAAAGAATATCTTCCTATTTGCTTGGTGGAGTAGTGTATGAAGATCCATGGCTTGCTGGAGGGCACAATGGACTGAGTAACAGTGAAGACCCAGAGCTACCACAGGCTCCATTTGAAAGAGTTGCAGAGCTTAGATCTTTCATGAACGAGATCGGTCTTTCAGAAACACCAATTGTTATGGCAGGAGGAGTGTGGCATTTGAAAGGTTGGGAACATTGGTTTGACAATCTGCAAATTGGACCAATAGCTTTTCAGTTTGGCACTCGTCCACTTTTGACGAAAGAAAGCCCAATTTCTGCAGAGTGGAAAAAGAAGCTACTCACTTTAGAAGAAGGTGATGTATTTTTAAATAAATTCAGTCCAACAGGGTTTTACTCATCTGCAGTAAAAAATAACTTCATACGTGAGTTGCAGAAACGGAATTCACGTCAAATAAAGTTTTCAGAAAATGCCAGCGAAGAATTTAGTAGTGAATTTGCAATGGGTAGCAGAGGTAGGAAGATCTACCTTACTTCAAAAGACAAAGAGCTGGCAAATACATGGACTAAAGCAGGGTATACAGAAGCAATGAAAACTCCAGATATAACTGTTATTTTTGTGACGCCAGGCAAATTTGCAGAGATAAGACAAGATCAAATCAATTGTATGGGATGCTTAAGTCATTGTTTGTTTAGCAATTGGAAGGATCACGGCGACCATTCAACAGGACGAAAGCCAGATCCACGGAGTTTTTGTATACAAAAAACACTGCAAAACATTATACATGACGGCGATATTGAAAATGAACTCATGTTTTCCGGGCACAATGTGTACAAATTTAAGCAAGATCCGTTTTATGAGAATGGCTACGTACCAAAAGTAAAAGAGCTGGTGGAAAGGATATTAACCGGATATTAAGTTATGGTTGATTTGACAAGAAGACGTTACTTTGTTATAATAAATATTTATTAATTTAGTCTTAACTTAAGAGGGTATTTATGGTAGCAAATGATAGTGTTTTAAAAAGGTATGCGTTAGCCTATATAAAGAAATCAGGTGGTAACAGTGATGTTAAAGAGTTTTTGCGGTATTTTAACAATACACGGAATTTAACTTGGGACGAGGATACATTTGCAGAGGCGTATAAAGAGCATACACGTCTAAACTCAACTAATAGACGCAATACAGAAAGCAGAAATAATCAATATAACGCAGGGAATAACAGGTAACCTACAGGCCCTCAGGTTACACACGTACATGTACACAATGATAGAGGTTTAGATTTTTGGGATTATTTACTACTTCGCAGCTTGTTTGGTGGTAATACTACAGTTATAAATAACCCTGGTTTCAGTAGTGGTAGCCATCAAAGCAGAGAAGATAAGAAAAAAGACTCAGAAGACAGTAGAAAGCTATTAGCTTTAGGTATGGTAGCTGCAGTTGTGTGTGTTGCTTTCCATGCTGGTATGTGTTTTTGGTATAACAGCAGCAGAAAAGCGGCTAGAAAAGAAGAAAAAATAGATTATCTCGATAATAAACTTAAAACATTCAGAAATATAGAATTTGCGGTTAGCGCTATTTCTTTAGCAGCTTTGATAGCTTGCGTGTTTTACCCAGTCTTACCAACGTGGGGTTTAGCTGTCCTTGGCGTCAACTCTCTTGTATGTTTTGCTGGTGGTGTGGCTTTTCATATGAAACATGGGAAAGAGTCAGAAAATATTAAGAAAGCTGAAGAAGCAGTAGGTAGCTATCTTGGACAAGGGCGTGGTTGTGGAGATTATGATTCACCACCTCCTTACTCTCCAATTGCTCCTTCTTATCATGACATCGAACCTAGTGGGACGTTTTCTCATTCTAATGCGGGACAACATTCTGGAGGTCATGGATATAGCTATACGAACATTCATTTTGGAAGGTAAATTGCACAGCAAATGGTGTCATTCCAGTGCTTGACACTGGAATCCAGCTTTTTTGTAATTTTATTGAAAATGTTGTATAGTCGTTTGTTTACAATTAATTTTTCTGGATCCCAGTGTCTGGGCACTGGGATGACGGGGGAAGGAGGCACTGGAATGACAGAAGAGAGTGTACATAGACAGCACCCACAGGGTGTCATCCCAGTGCGTGAAACTGGGATCTAAGTTTTTATGCAAAATTATTATATTTATATACTTGCAAATAGGTGCAATTTGGAATGATCTATATTGTGAAATTAAGAAATGAGATCCCAGTGCCCAGACACTGGGATGACAGGGGAAGGAGGCACTGGAATGACAGAAGAGAGTGCTAGAATAACAGAAAAATCTCATCTATTTTCTCTTGATGAATAAACCTAAGTGAAGTATAGTAGCAATGCATTTATGTAGATTCTAATGAATAATTTCGTTTTCAACTTTTTCAAATTTTGAAGAAGCTAAAACTATTTCTGAAGAATTGTTAAGCGAGAAGTTAATTGTATGTGTAACTGAAGTAAATTCTCTGTATTTATGGAAGGGTGAAATTAACAGTGGTTGTGAAATAGTAGCAATTATGAAAAGCAAAAATGATCAAGTTGATAAAATTGTAGAAAAAATCGAAGCAATGCATTCTTATGATCAGCCAGCTATTGCTGTGATGCCCATAGAAAAAGCAAATAAATCTTTTACTAATTGGGCTAATAGTGTTATTGATGTAAGTAGTATTGGGGTGTAGCCAAGTGGTAAGGCAGCGGTTTTTGATACCGCCACGCGAAGGTTCGAATCCTTCCACCCCAGCCATATTGAAGTGGGTGTGAAATGATATCACTTTTCTATAAATTAAGATTATTTAATTATATACTAGGCAGCTTGAAAGATATAGTTGTAAAGCTGTTTCTCTGCACAATGTATCTTTACACATCCAGCATTGTGCTCATGTTTCTCAGCAATGGTTTTTGGTATGCTGTAGAATTTGGCTCTTTCAAAAATGCGTTTTACCATTTATTTCAATATTGCAAGTGGTATTATGAAAATAGGGAAGACCTCGGTTACGGAATTTCTATTCGAATATTAGTAGCATTCCTTACTCCGCATTTTCTCTATAAGTTGTTCCTTAGCACAGGCTGGAAGTCTTTTTTAAAGGAAAAGATAGTGCAGATACTCAGCACAAGAAGAAAAAAGGGTAGTGAGTTCAGTAACAGTAGTAAACCAAGTGGCAGTAGTTATAGTGATAAGAATAATTACAGCAATAACAGTGAGCATCACGCTCAAGATGCAAAGCGGAAAGTAAACATGATAAAGCAGCTATTAATCAAAGATATAGAGGAAACTATAGATAGGAGATTGCATGATATTTTTTTCGGTAAAAGGAGTAAACCTCATTAAAAAGGCTTTATCTAGTAAGGCTTTTTAAAATTGGCTGTATTTTGTTTTTTACGTATACCGGATCACAATCAGCCAATATACATGTGTGCACAAAATCTTGACTAAAGTCTGACAACCAAGAAATCGCCTTACGTTTCTCTACCAAGCTTTCTGTTTTTTTACAGTGACTTGCTGCATCAGTCATTGCCTGCGCTATTACTGATTTCCACAGCAAATAATACCTTTGTATATCATCTGACGTACTGTTTGTTTCATAGTGGTTAAAAAATTCTTTAAAATTGAAGTTGTTTGACATAATGATACCTCTTTGGATTGAAATTTGAAATGATTTGAGTTTATGTCGCCACAGCAGATTCCGCTAACGAGTAGCGGAATGACGAGCTTATCGTCATGCTGCCGCGAACCGTCATACCGCGATTCATTCGCGGTATCTCTAGATCCCGCTAACAAGCAGCAGAATGATGGTTGTCGTTTAGCTACAAACATTTAAGAAATTTACCAAACGAAAAAAAAGGCAAAAGAAGCCCTGGTCATTGTCTATTTTCAGTATTGGCGTTTTTTTATGTTTTAAACGTTTAATAACCGCGACTCAGCTGCTTTTTAATGCAACTAACCTTTAGTCATAAATGTTTAAGAAATTTACTAAGCAGAAAAAAAGGCAAAAGAAATCCCGTGTTAGCTAGTTGTCACTCTCTAATCCTGCAAATTGGCGTACTATACTGTCTTAAACGACTTATAAGCGCGTTTCAGCTTATATAGGTAAAACCCAGAAATGTTGTGAAGACATAAGGTGCACATAGTGCAAAAAATTAAAAATAAGACGCCAACTACGTTGTTTTCTTGCTGTTTAATCTGCACAGATGAAGATAACTGAATACCTTCAGTTTCATGATAAGGGGGCTGGCGGAGTTTGTCAAGTAAGTTTTTCGTTTCTATGTTGTCAGCTACTTGCATGACACCATTTGTTGTAAACTCACTTTTTCTTGATTTTTTGGTTTGTCTTGTCTACCTATTTTGCCACTCTGCTAAACGGATACCTACTGAATAACAGTAAGATTTTTCAATCCTGTTCCACAGCAAATTTTAATGCCATGTGAGTAGTTATAGTGCTGTTAACAATCAAAACGACAAAAATTAACATGGTGATTAGTAGTGTATAAATATTCAAGGACAAATTTTCAAATTGAGTTAGCATTTTAAAATACACAAAGGTTGGCATTATCATTGGCAAAACAAGAATTTGCGATACTCCTGATGCTAAGTTGTTTCGACCAATCATCAATGCATTTCCAGTAGCTGAAATATTAATGATTATCAGCGTATTAAATAATAAAGACACTCCAACTGCTATTGAGTGTTCAATACTATTGCCTAGAACTGCAAAGCTGAATATGGAAGAAACCACTGAAATCGGTAGCCCAAATAATAACCAGTGAGCGAAAATTTTATAAGCAACTATAAGCCTAGAAGAGAGTGGCTGTACAAAGATTTGCTCTAATATTCCATCATGATAATCAGATGTAAACAAATTATTTGTAGAGATCTGCAAAACAAATGTAGCACATATCCATGTTAATGTTAACATAACTTCTTGTTTATTGTTGTTTTCAAGTGTAAATGAAGATAAACTTAACATTATAATAAAAATACATACTATATAGGTAAGATTCTTATTATCTGTTACTAATTTTTTTACTGAGCCAATCATACTAGGCTTTTAAATGTTTATTATAAATTATAGTGTTTACTTTGAGGGTAGTATAATTTTTTGTTCATAAGTTATATAGGTTTTATTATTTTTTGATAATGCAATTATGGAAAGATTACCACAAATAAAGTCACCAGAAGATTACACTCCTTCAGAAGATGAAGAATATATGAGCGTAAAACAACTGGAATACTTCAGCTTAAAGTTACAATCAATACTTGCTGAGTTGGAGAAACAAGAACTAGAAGAGAATAGTATTGATACATACTATTCTGATGGAGATAGTGGAAATGAGGAATTAATCAAGCGCCGAAAAGATAGAAAAGAAAAGATTAAGGAGGCGTTAGAAAAAATAAAATTAGGCACTTATGGTTACTGCGATGGAACAGGAGAAGAAATAGGAGTCGAAAGACTTAAAGCTAATCCGCTTGCTATATATTGTATTGAAGAGCAAGAGAGAGTAGAAAAAGAAAAGAACGTGTACAACATTAACGATTAATTTACACATAAGTGGTGAGCCATTGGGCTTCAAGAGGAGCAAGAGGCGGATCAGGATTGAAGTATGTTATGCTATAAAGAAAGTGGAAAATTGGACATTCTCAACTCGACTCCTGCAGATTAAAAATTAAGTTGAATTAAAAATTGGGTTTGACGCAGTTTTTTCCCATAGTTTAAGAAATTAAAAATTTAACGATTAGAATTATAATTACAAACCACAGTAAAAAATAGACTTTTCCATTTGATTTATTTTTAACTTGGATGTTTTCTAATTTTTTATCAGCTATTAGGTTTAATTTTTCTATAAGGCTAAATATCCCTTGGATTGTTTTTACAGGATAAGAATTTCTAATTTTTTCCCTATACCCTATTTTACTTTCATGTTGACTGCTTATCCACGCTTCAACTACTTTCCACATATTGATTTCTGGGTAGATCTTTCTACATGTCCCTTCCAGTAAAATCATAGTTTTCTGCAGCAATAACAATTGTGTTTGAACTTTCATATCAAAATCACCAGTGATTTTTAATAGCTGAGCAAGTAAACTAGCAAATGAAATCTTCTGTATAGGCTGCCCAATAATGGGTTCACCTATTGCCCTGCAAGCTGTGACAAAATTTCTATGCTGTGATGAAACGTAACCAGCTTTAAAGTGCATTTTTGCAACGTGGTCATAATCCCGATTTAAAAAGCCTTTGAGTATCTCTATAACGTAATAGCATGTCTCACGATCTATTCTACCCATGATTCCACAATCCAGGGCAATAATATTGTTATTACTATCAACCATTAGATTTCCAGGATGCATATCAGCATGAAAAAAACAATCCCTGTATACCTGACTACAAAACGATTCTATAAGATTGATAGCTATTTGCTTACGATTATTCAGTTTTTCAACTTCGTATATTGGTGTTGCTTCTATCCATTCTAATGTTAAAACCTTTTTTGCAGTTCTATTCCAATCTATTTCAGGTACATAAAAACCTCTGTCATTTTTTGTGTTTTCCTTTAGTTCTGAAGAGTGAGCAGCTTCAAAACGTAGATCTAACTCTAATCGGCAAATTTCAGCAAAAGTTTTGACTAATTCAATTGGCCTCAGCCTTTTTGATTGTTCGCTAAATTTTTCTGCAATTTCTGCAAGCCAAGAAAGCGTTTTTATATCCCTTGAGAATGTTTTCTCAATATTTGGCCTTAAAATCTTCACAGCGACTTCTTTACCCTCAGTTGTAACCGCTCTATGCACCTGAGAAATTGATGCTGCTGCTATTGGCTTTTCAGAAAAGCTTGAAAAAATGTCGCTTAATTTACAATTAAACTCACTTTCTATAGTTTTAACTGCTATCTTATATGAAAATGATGGCAATCTATCACATATCAATAACAAGTTATTTGTTATATCCTCATTTAAAACATCAGTACGTGATGAGATAGACTGCCCAAACTTAATGAACACCGGACCTAATTTTTCAAGAGCATGCTTTAGTTTGTGGCCTTGTATTTTATTTATTGATTTCTTTGATGGTGGAAGTAAATAAGGTAATACATTGTAACGTGTCAGCACCGTAGTTATGTGCAGAAGACGCAAAATATTTTGAATCATTTTGCTGCGTAACTGCTAAATATTTCATTTAGGGTTCTATTTTTCATAATCTCGCTAGGCTTGCCTTGGCAATAGATAGTATTATTTATACAAATTATGTAATCTGAGCACGGTACAACAGAGTTAAGATCATGAGAAGTCATAAGAATCGACACTAATCTTTTTTTTGCTATTTTATTTATAATATCATAAAATTTAGCCCGCGCGTTAATATCCATTGCACTGACTGGTTCATCCAAAATGATCAAATCAGGCTCTAAAATTAAACAACGTGCAAGCAGTAGTAGTTGTGTTTGCCCTGCAGAAATTTCTAACACTTGATTCTTCAAAATGTTACCGATACCAACCAACTCTATCGCTTCTGTAATAATGGATTGGTTTTTCTTTAGTCTTTTCAAGGAGCTATTTAAAAGGAAATATTCAACTGTTATTGGCATCAAATTACTAATACTAAAATTTTGCGGCATATAGCCAATTTTTATGTTGTCAGCAAATACGATACTACCGGTACAGCTTTTATTTATGCCAGCAATTGCTTTCACTAAAGAGGTTTTACCTCCACCATTTGGACCAAGTATTGTAATTACGTCTCCTCTTTCCATGAATATATTGATATTATCAAGGACCCTTTTACTATCATATGTGAGAGCAAGATTTTCTATTTTTAGAATACAATTATTGACATTATTTAATTTTTTGACAAAATTTAACTTTTTCTCAACGTTTATATGAGACATTTACTGGCTTTTTTTCTATTACTTTCATTTACACTATACTATAATATTGCCTTTTCATCCAATTTAAAAGTTGTAGCTACAATCAAACCCATCCACTCACTTGTAGCCTCTGTTACAGAAGGGATTTTAGAACCGGAATTGCTTGGCTATGCAACATCTGCGCATAATTATATATTAAAGCCGTCTGATGCGAGTAATTTGGAATCAAGTGATATCATATTTTACATTGACGATAACTTAGAGACGTTCGTTCAAACTTTTGCTAAAAATAATAAAGAACTAGTGCAATTGTCAAAGGCAGTCAACCTACTTCCTGCTCGGCCACATTCATTTTCTAGAAAAATTACCAGTACTCAAGATGAAAAAGACCTACACATTTGGCTGAGTCCCGAAAATGCAAAGAGCATGGTACTTTTTATAAGTGCAACATTGTCTAACATAGATAAAGAAAACTCCCATCGATATAGCTCTAATGCAACAAAAGCTATAAAAAAAATAGACCAAGAAGTAAAAGAGATTATGAAAGAACTGAATGATTTTAAAAATCAAAAATACATCGTTACTCACGATGCTTATCAATATTTTGAAAAATATTTCGGCTTAAGTCATCCAAGTGCCATTCTTTCTATAGAAGAGGATTCGTACATAGGCATGAAGAGTTTAATGAAGCTAAAAAAGATAATGAAGGAAGAAAACGTTAAATGTATATTTGCTCATTCACAAGAAGATAGCATAAAGCCTAATGCTCTTTCTAATGACGCAAAAATGGTAGTTCTTGATCCTATTGGATCAGACATAGAGCCTGGAAAAGATGCATATCTAGCTATAATCAATAGCATTGCACAAAATTTCAAATCTTGTTTTGTTGAGTAACAAGTTCTTTTTAAAATGCCTCTGACTTACTGTTTTATTGTTCTGCATTTAAATCACCATTTGTCCTTTACATATTATACAGGTTTAGAATTATGCTTTATTCTTACGTTTATGTCTTGGTCCAATGCAATCAATAAGTTAAGCAAGTATTCTAAGGAAAACCCTTCGATTTTTGACCTATTGATTTGAGATACTTTAGGTTGATCAATCTTTAGAGCGTTTGCTGCGTTTTTCTGTGTTTTGTACCTCTTACTTATTAATTGTGCAATGACCTTTATTAATTTCAGTTTTGTATCTTTTACATCCCCCAACTCTACTATTATAGGATAACTTAATTGTAAATTTTGCATAATAATAAAATTCCTTATAAAAAAACTACTTTAATTTTTCTTCTTTAAATAATACGTGCCTTCTGACTACTGGGTCATACTTCCTAAACTCCAGTTTTCTGGTGAGCTTTTTTGGATTACGCTTTTTTACATAAAAATAGCCAGTTGATTTTTCTTCACCAGTTTTTGTTATCTTGATTGCAGTGCTGACTAACTTAACGAGCAAAGAAGCATTTTTTTTCGCCATACTTATAATGATATAATAAATTCTATGCGAGTTTATTACGCAAAACACTAAAAGTCAACCGAATAATGCAGATCGTAAAATTCTTGACAATCAACAGTGCATTAAGTAGCATGAAGTTAACTTCAGAATGAAAAGCAAACGGTAAATAAGTGGCAAATAGTGGCAAAAGGTTATTATTGATAGAAAATTCTGCCTGTTCTAATGAGGTAAGAGTTGCCTTATCAGTTAATAATAAGGTTGTAGAATTTGAACAAGAATTCAAGGAAAAAAAACAATTAAGAGGTAATATATACGTTGCTTATGTAAAGCGTATAGAGCCTTCTTTGCAAGCCGTATTTATTGAATATGGAAAAAACAAGCAAGGTTTTTTATCTTTTTCCGAGATATCTCTAGATTACTTCAATATTCCAGAAAAAGAAAAGGAAACTATCTTTGAGGGCTACTCAAATGACGATTGTACAGAAGAAGCTTCAGCAAATGTTTCTTCAGATTCTGCAGCTAGTAAGAATGTCAACGAGTTAGGTAGTGGTTTTGTAAGAGAGGTACCTTTATATAAAAAATACAAATTACAAGATGTTATTTCAGTAAATCAAAAAGTATTGGTCCAGCTAACTAAAGAGGAACGAGGCAATAAAGGAGCTTCATTTACAACATACATAACTTTAGTGGGTAGATACTGTGTTTTCATGCCAAATTCCATGAGTAAAGGTGGAGTGTCTCGCAGAATTGAAGATGCTAATGTCAGAAAGCAGTTAAAGGATATACTGAGTTCAATAAACTTGCCAAAAAGATCAGGTTTAATAGTAAGAACTGTTGGTTCAGGAAAAGATAAGAAAGAAATTGAGCAGGATTACAATTACTTATCCTCATTATGGCAGAGCATTCAAAAAAATGCCTTCTCTGTAAATGCTCCATCATTAATTTACAACGAAGCAGATGTAATTATGAGATCTGTTCGTGATTTTTGTAGCGATGGTATAGAAGTCATAGTATCTGGGAAGGAAGCTTTTGAAGCAGTGAGACAATATACTAAAAATGCATTAAAAGGTAGTAAGTTGCGTTACAGATTGTATAGAGGTTCTATCCCAATCTTTACTTACTATGGAATCGAAGATCAAATTTCTGAGTTATATAGCAATAGGGTAGAGTTGCCATCTGGTGGGTCTTTGGTAATAACTTTAACTGAGGCGTTTGTTTCAATAGACGTAAATTCAGGAAAGATGACAGGAGAAGATAGCATAGAAGAAACAGCTTATAGAACCAATATGGAAGCAGTACCTGAAATATCAAGACAGGTGAATCTTAGGGGCCTATCAGGATTAATAGTAGTCGATTTTATTGACATGTTGAAATATCAGTATTGCAGAGCTGTTGAGTCTGCTATAAAGCAAGCGTTTAAAGACGATAAAGCTAAAGTTCAATTTAGCTACATAAATGACTTTGGTTTAATGGTATTTTCAAGACAAAGAATTAAACCAAACATACAAGAAATTAATACTACAGAGTGTTTACACTGCAAGGGTATTGGAAGAGTAAAATCGAACGAAGTAATTGTTGCATCGATACTAAGGGATTTACAACACATTGCTCATAGGAACCAAAATAAGTCTTTTGATTTAGTAGCGCACAGTGCAGTTATAGCGCACATTTTTAATAACAAACGCAATACAGTTTCTACAATTGAAAAAGAGTTTAATATTACATTGAACGTTAATGTTGATAACAGTTTAGATGTAAATACATTTGTTTTAAAACAAGGAGATGATGTTAATTCAAACGGTTATAAGCCATTACAGAACTCTGGATACCAAATTGAGGATAGCAGCAATGAAGAAGTTGATAATTCAAATAAACTACGAGGCAATTTTTGGCTGACTAAATGGCTTTCGCGCTTTTTAAGTTCTAATAACTAATTAGAAACCCTAAATTAGGCTTGTAATTAATAAGTCCTATACTTATATATTCTTATATCAGATAATATTTACAATGGGGTACTCATTATGGGAAGAGCAATAGGCATAGATCTCGGAACAACAAATTCTTGTGTTGCAATAATGCAGGGCAAGGATACAAAGGTAATAGAAAATAAAGAAGGGGCAAGAACTACTCCATCTATAGTTGCATTTACTTCGTCAGGAGAAAGGTTGATTGGCGCTCCTGCAAAAAGACAAGCAACCACCAATGCAAGTAATACTTTTTTTGCTACTAAGAGATTAATAGGCCGTCAATACGGTGATTATGAAATGAAAAATCTAAACGTGCCGTATAAAGTGTTTGCAGCAAAAAATGGTGATGCATGGGTTAAAACCACTGATAATAAAGAATACTCTCCTAGCCAAATTGGTGCATTTGTACTACAAAACATGAAAGAAGCAGCAGAAGCTTATCTTGGAGAGGAAGTAAAAGATGCTGTGATAACAGTGCCAGCATACTTCAACGACTCTCAACGTCAAGCAACAAAAGATGCAGGAAAAATCGCCGGATTAAATGTGCTCAGAATAGTAAATGAACCGACTGCTGCAGCGCTTGCTTATGGTCTTGATAAGAAACATGGGCACACAATAGTGGTATATGACCTTGGTGGTGGTACATTTGATGTCTCAATACTTGAAATAGGTGAAGGGGTTTTTGAAGTAAAGGCTACAAATGGTGACACTCATCTTGGAGGTGAAGACTTTGATAACGCAATAGTGAGTTATTTACTAGATGAATTCAAGAAAAGTAATGGCATTGATTTGAAAAATGATCCAATGGCTATGCAAAGAATCAAAGAAGCTGCTGAAAAAGCGAAAATTGAATTATCAAGTGCAATGGAAACGGAAATAAATTTACCGTTTATTACAGCTGATGCAAGTGGTCCAAAACACTTAAATATGAAATTAACGAGAGCAAAACTTGAAAGCTTAGTGAATGGTTTAATCGAAAGAACTATGGCTCCTTGTAAAAAAGCTCTTGAGGATGCTGGTTTGTCTGCTAGTCAAATTGGCGAAGTGGTTCTCGTTGGTGGCATGACTCGTATGCCAAAAGTCATAGAGAAAGTTAAAGAATTCTTTGGCAAAGATCCACATAGAGGAGTAAATCCTGATGAAGTTGTAGCAATTGGAGCTGCAATACAGGCGGGAATCATTCAAGGTGATGTAAGAGATGTGTTACTACTTGACGTGACTCCACTTTCTCTTGGTATTGAGACTCTAGGAGGAGTATTCACTCCACTTATTGAACGTAATACTACTATTCCCACTAAAAAATCTCAGGTGTTTTCAACTGCAGAAGATAACCAAACAGCCGTTACAATTAAGGTACATCAAGGTGAAAGAAAATTGGCGGTTGATAACAAGCTACTTGGTCAGTTTAGTTTGGAAGGGATACCTCCTGCTCCTCGTGGAGTTCCTCAGATCGAAGTAACATTTGACATAGATGCAAATGGAATAGCACACGTTTCTGCAAAAGATAAAGCTACTGGAAAAGAGCAAAAAATACGCATTCAATCTTCAGGTGGTCTATCTGATGATGAAATAAATCGCATGGTAAAAGAAGCTGAAGAAAAAGCGCAAGAAGATGAAAAGCGCAAAAAGTTTATTGAAGTGAAGAATCAAGCGGATAGTTTAGTTCATTCTACAGAAAAGTCTCTGACAGAGTATGGTGATAAAGTTTCACCAGAAGATAAATCTGCTATTGAAAATGCAGTTAACGAATTAAAAGAAGTTAGTAAATCTGATAACATTGATGACGCTGATTCAATCCAGCAGAAAGTTACTAATCTTTCTCAATTATCTATGAAACTTGGAGAAGCTATGTATAATGCCTCACAACAAAATAGTGCTGGAAATGGCTTTTCATCAGAAGGGAATCCAAATGATAAAGAAGAAAAAGTAGTAGATTCTGATTATCAAGACATAGATAATAAGGAAGAGAATAAATAAGGGTGTATTTGAGTTATGCCAGCATGTTATACATAATTGCATAGACGTTGTAATTTGAGGACTCTAGGAAGGGTGTCATCCCAGTGCCCCGACACTGGGATCCAGGTTGCCCACAAGCAAATTAGCATAGAAAGTAGTTGTTAAAACACAACGTTTTCGATGAGATTGCAGAAAGGCTGGATTCCAGTGTCAAGCACTGGAATGACCTCTTTGTGTTTTAGGCAAAACCTGCTATAACATTTAGCACACTGCCTTCGCAAACAAATGTTTGTACAGTTATGTGTCAAGTACTGGAGTGACAGAAGCTATATATGGACATTATTAAGGCAATAGAAGAAAAAATACGCAATTCAATAGATGTAATTGACATCAACATTATCGATGAGTCAGCAAAGCATGCTGATCATTATTTTGCTTCATCTTCAACATTACCTTCGCACATTAAATTAATATTAATATCTGACGGCTTTATTGGAATGAGCATTCTAAAAAGACATAAGTTGAT
Organism: Wolbachia endosymbiont (group B) of Limnophora tigrina; assembly: GCF_964263235.1. Taxonomy (NCBI): domain Bacteria; kingdom Pseudomonadati; phylum Pseudomonadota; class Alphaproteobacteria; order Rickettsiales; family Anaplasmataceae; genus Wolbachia; species Wolbachia endosymbiont (group B) of Limnophora tigrina. Next base: position 279,274 of record NZ_OZ181655.1, read on the forward strand.
TTATGAGTTATTGAAGGGTGAGATAGAGCTAATACATGCAATTTCTCTTCACTTGTATACGCAAAACGAGTACAATTTAAAAAATAAATAATAAAAATGTGAAGGAAGAGTCTATATTAGTTAAAGCAGGAAGAAAATTTAATGACTATAAAGGGTCTATGAACCCGCCAGTTTATCATTCTTCTACCATATTATTTCCTACTTACAAGGACTACTTAAATGCAGCAAATGGAGAAAGTATATACGATGTAATCAACGATGGTGTTGCAAGGGATTATAGCTACAGTAATGTTGGTACTCCTACTGTCCATTATCTTTCAAATGCACTGGCTGAAATTGAAGGGAGTGGACAAGCGCTTATTTATCCTTCCGGACTATTTGCACTTACTTTTGCTATTTTGACTTTCACTAAAGCAGGCTCGCACGTTTTAATTCAAGATAATAGTTATTATAGGCTTAGGAGGTTTGCAGAAAATGAGCTACCAAAAAGAGGAACAGAAGTAACTTTTTATGATCCAACACAGGATATAACTAGTTTAATTCAGAATAACACTTCATTGATAATGATCGAGACTCCTGGTTCTGTAACGTTTGAGATTTCAAATATAGAGCATATAGTAAAAGTTGCTAAGAAACACAGAATCGTAACCGTTTGCGACAATTCATGGGCCACTCCTTTGTTATTTAAGCCGCTTAATTATGAAATTGATGTTGCACTATATGCAGTGACAAAGTATCTAGCCGGTCACTCAGATTTAGTTATGGGAGCTATTATTGCTGAAGGTGAAATTTTTAAATTGCTTTATGAGAGCTATAAAAATTATGGAGTAACCATTCAATCGTACGACTGCTACCTTGCACACAGGGGACTAAGAACACTGCACACACGTATGAAAAGGCACCAAAATACAGCAATGGAAGTGGCAAAGTGGCTAGAAGCACAGCAAAAAGTTAGAAAGGTTTTATATCCAGCACTTCCCTCCCATCCTCAACACGAATTATGGAAAAGTTACTTCAAAGGAGCAAGCGGCACATTCAGTATAGCACTAGATAGAGAATATTCATGTGAAGAACTAAGCTGCATGGTTGATCATATGAAAATTTTTAGTATTGGTGCTTCTTGGGGAGGGTGCGACAGTTTGATATTACCAGTAGATCGTAGATCTATGTCAAGATCTGTAATGAATTCAGATTGTGGTGGAAGTTTTATACGGATATTTTGTGGACTGGAAGATCCTGAAGATTTAATCTTTGACCTTAATGACGCACTAAAAAGGTTACCATGTTTAGACTTTCAAAACGATGAAGTAGGACATGAAACTGAGAGAATTACTGCATGATATTGTTGATGTTAACTTTGACGTTGAAATCAAGGGCGTTACATGTAATCCCAAGAGAGTCAAGGAAGGTTATCTTTTCGTTTGTGTGTCAGAAAGGGATAGGATTTACATAGATCAGATATTATCTTGTGGAGCTAAAGCGATAATTGCAAGTGATTGCATAACAAATGGTGTCATTCCAGTGCGTGACGCTGGAATTCATATTTTCCACCCAAATCCTCAAGAAATATACAGCGAAATAGTCAGCAGGTTTTATCAATTCAAACAGCCCAAATATGTTGCTGCTGTAACGGGCACGAATGGTAAAACTTCAGTAGTAGAATTTTGCCTCCAGATCTGGCAAAACTCTGGCTATAATGCTGCGTCTATTGGAACACTTGGAACATGCATCAATAATGGTAGAAAAGGTAATAGCAACAGTCTTACCACTCCAGATGCAGATGACCTTTACGCAACATTGCGTGATATCAATAGTAGAAATATAGAACATCTAATACTAGAAGCTTCGAGTCATGGGATTGATCAGTACAGAATTCATGGATTAAAGCTGAGCGCTGCAGCCTTTACCAATTTCTCGCAAGATCATTTAGATTACCATAAAAATCTTGGTGAATATTTAGAAACTAAAAAAAGGTTATTTTACGAGGTATTACCAGAAGGAAAAACAGCGATTTTAAATGCGGATATAGATGAATACTACGCGTTGCTTAAGATAGCTGAAAAACGCAGCAACAAAATTATCACCTATGGAAAAACAGGCTCTGATATTACTTTATTGGAGCAAACACCAACCCCTAATGGTCAACACCTTACAATAAAAATTGGTGGTGAAATTTATGATACGTTTTTTCCGGTTCTGGGGCAATTCCAAGCATATAATCTGTTGTGTGCAATGGGTATAGTTACCTCGTCTGGACTGAATTACAGAGAAATATGCGTAGAAAAACTCGTTTCTCCACCAGGAAGAATGGAAAAAGTGAAACCTTTTGCATTTGTGGATTACGCTCATACTCCAAGTGCGCTTAAACAAGCCCTATTGTCTTTAAAATGGCACTTCAATAAAAAAATAATTCTAGTTTTTGGTTGTGGTGGCAATCGTGATCAAACAAAACGCGCAGAAATGGGTAAAGTAGCACAAATATATGCAGACAAAGTGATAATCACGAATGACAATCCGCGTGATGAGAATCCTGCAGAAATTCGTCGTGGTATTTTACTACATTGTCCTAATGCGCTAGAGATAGAAGATAGAAGAGAAGCTATAGAGAAAGGAGTAGATATTGCCTATAACGAGGGTATGATTCTGCTAGTTGCAGGAAAGGGGCACGAAAGATTTCAAATCATAGGGAATCAAACTTTTGAATTTAGTGATGTTGAGGTTATTAAAAGTAAAGTTTTATCTTAACCTATATACTCTGACCAATTTCCTGCACAGAGCTCTCTGTTTCTTCCATTTTAGTGCTAGGTTTTGACATTACGTACGCAATGCAAACAGATACTAATGCAATGGATACAGAGATACCAATAGTTACTAGTATAGGTAATTCAACAATGTATCCAATACCCGCTACTACCAATGCAATTGCAATACCACCTATAGCAATCATTTTTGCTTGCCTTTTTTTCTTACATTCCATTTCTTTCTTATGTTTTTCTTCTTCTGACTTCTTTAAAGCAGCAGTCTCTTCCTGATGTTTTTTCTCCTCTGCCTCCTTTGCAGCATTTTCCTTATGCTTCTCTTCTTCTGCTTTCTCCAAGACAGCAATCACCTCTTTGTCTGTAGCAAACATACTGGGAATGGAATTATTATTATCTAGTGCTAAAGGACTAGCTCCTTTATTTAACAGGCACCTCACTGCATTTATATGATTATTAGTAGCAGCAAAATGCAGCGTTGTTGAGCCAAGTTTAGAACATGAGTGAATATGTGCTCCTTGCTCCAGTAGTAATTCTATTATTTCCGTATTACCGCTGCTAGCGGAACAATGCAGAGCAGTGTGTCCACCACCATCGCGTGTACTAACCTTTGCACCTTTCTCCAGTAGAAGTCTTACTGTTTTTACTAAGCCTTTATGAGCAGCAATGTTTAATGCAGTAGTATAATACCTAGAAGCATGGGTAATCTCTTGCCGTATTTCAAACAAATGATCTATGTGGAAATTAAGCCTTTTCCACTGACTATATATATCTTGGTTACATGCAAGCAGCTTTTGCTTAATTTCTTCAATTATATCACTTTCTTTTGATTCTTGCTCTATTTCCTGAAATATAGCATCAATTTCTTGCTCTTTTATACTCATAAGCTCTCCAACAACTATTTACTATAAATTATTTTATAGATAAAACAAAAACAAGTCAAGATTTTTACGTAATAGTTTCACAATCATTCACCGTTCTTGCAAGTGATAGCACTCTCACTTCTCTTGCACCAGAGTTTAGAATTTCTTGGGAGCAAGACCTTACAGTTGCTCCGGTTGTTACCACATCGTCAACTAATATCACGATTTTATTTTCGATAATTTTCTTGTTGCTTATGCTAAAAGCCTTTTTCAAATTTTTTTCACGCTGTTTAAGTGAAAGACCAGCTTGAGGCGCAGTATGGCGAAGACGTTTTATTGCAAATGGCGTATAGGATAAATTGGACAACTTACTAAGCTCCTTTGCAAGTAATGCTGCTTGATTATATTTACGTTTAAACAAGCGCATCTTATGTAACGGTATAGGAATTATGACCTCTGCGTTCTGAAACGTATCCTGATTAGCTTGGTGTATCCACTTTGCATAGATTTTTACGTAATTCAAATTATCAAAAAATTTGAAATTTATAATCATGTTTTTACTATGTTGATCATAAGCAAAAACTGATCTTAATACTTTAAACGGTGGAGGATTGATGATGCACTTACCACACGTATGAATATTGTCTGAGATTACTACGCCGCAAACATTGCAGTAATGCTTAGTTAGAAAATTGATTTTTTTGTTGCATTCATTGCACAGATCATGATTTTTATCGATTATGCATTCACAACTTACGCATACGTTTGGAAATATGAGATTTGTAGCTTTTTTTAGTAAGAGAAGGTTCACAATTCATTAAATGTATTATAAAATTTATATAGTATAGCTAAAGTAACTTGTGCTTACACTCTTTCACTTTTTATTTCATCTCAATGTAATTCAAACTGAGCCACTGCTGAAAAAGCAGAACTTATAACTCAGTTTGCGGTATACCATTGACTAAAGTAGTCTCCGAATCACTCCAATGAGATAAACGATGATATTTTTCTGGTTCCTGTATTTCACTTAACTTACTTTGCACTTTGTCACAAGCCCACACAAGTGGCGTTATGATTGACGCGGCAGCCCAAATGACAGCAGTGCAAGCATAACTTACAATCTTGTTAAATATTCTAGATACTACATTAGCACAATTTTGTCCCGTTTCTAAAAATATGTTTGAATAATCAACGAGTGATTTTGTATCCATTTTAAAACGATAGTCCCCTATTATTTTTGACAATAACTTGGCTGGGAAGTATGACAAATATGCTAGTATCAAACATAAAGGTTGCAATATTATGCTAGCTGCTAGAAAAGCACCCCGTTTACAAAGTGGAAACACTTCCTCTGCTCTGTAACCTACATACTCACAATTTTTTATATATTGATCATTATAACCGTTCTTACTCTCAACTCCACAAATTACATCTTTTACAGGTCCTAACACACTATCAACATAACTTACAGATTTATAGAAACTATTTTCTGGAACTAGTGTGCAATCTTCTGCTCTCTTAGCAGGTACAACTCCATATTCAACGTACCTTCTAAAGTATCGATATACTGACATTCTTATCTCCAAATCATAAATATGCAACCTAGCCTAATATAATTAAGAAATAGTATATGCTCGATTTGATAAATATGTTTTAAGATACTTGCCTGTAACACTTTCTGGAATTTTTGCCACTTCTTCTGGAGCTCCTGTAGCAATTACTTCTCCGCCTTTTATTCCGCCCTCTGGTCCGATGTCTATTATATAATCTGCAGTTTTTATAACGTGCAAATTGTGCTCGATAACTATAACAGTGTTTCCCAGATCGACTAATCTATGGAGTATTTTTAGTAAGTTATTTATATCTTCAAAGTGTAATCCAGTTGTTGGCTCATCAAGAATATACAATGTTCTTCCGGTAAATCGTTTTGATAGCTCTTTGGACAGCTTTATTCGTTGTGCTTCACCCCCAGACAACGTTGTTGATGACTGTCCGAGTTTTATATAGCCAAGCCCTACTTCCTGCAAAGAAACCAACTTTTCTTTTACCATTGGAAGGGTTTCAAAAAAATCACACGCTTGATCTATCGTCATATCAAGCACATCAGGGATTGATTTTCCTTTATAAGTAACTTCCAATGTTTCACGATTATACCTTCGCCCTTTACACTCCTCACACTTCACATAAACGTCCGGTAGAAAATGCATCTCTATCTTTAAGTGCCCATCACCTTTACAAGCCTCACACCTTCCCCCTCTGGTATTAAATGAAAACCGACCTATATTATATCCCCTTGCTTTTGACTCCGAAAGACCTGCAAACCAATTTCTTATATGAGTAAACATACCGACATATGTTGCTGGATTTGACGCAGGGGTTCTACCAATTGGCGACTGATCAACTTCTATAACTTTATCTATATATTCAAGGCCTTCTATTCTATCACACCGACCATACCGTGCAGACGAATGATGTATCTTATGTGCTGAATATTTATATAACGTTTCTATGACTAAACTTGATTTTCCTCCTCCTGATATTCCAGTAACACAAATAAGATTCCCTATAGGAAATTCAACGTTTACATTTTTTAAATTATTTTCACATGCATTTATTACTTTTATGAACTGAGTTGCTTGCTTTCTTCTCCTTGGAATTAAAATTTTTTTCTCTCCACTCAAATATTGCCCTGTTATGCTCCCTGAATTTCTTTGCACCTGGTCTGGTGTTCCTTCTGCAACAACTTTTCCACCATTTACGCCAGCTCCAGGACCAATATCAATCGCATAATCAGCAGCCATTATTGTATCTTCATCATGCTCAACAACGATTACAGTGTTACCCATGTCTCTCAAGTTTTTCAGTGTAGCAATTAACCGATCATTATCGCATTGATGAAGGCCTATCGAGGGTTCATCAAGCACATACAGCACTCCTGTTAAACCAGAGCCAATTTGCGAAGCAAGTCTGATCCTCTGACTCTCACCGCCAGAGAGAGTGCTAGATTCTCGATCGAGCGTTAGGTAATTCAACCCTACATTCTTTAGAAATGCTAGCCTCTTGATTATTTCATTTAATATTTTACTTGAGATTTGCTTCTGTTGTTCTGTGAGCTTGTCTGGCAAATTTTCAAACCAATTAAGGGATTTATCGATGCTGAGCCCTGATATTTCACCTATATGTCTGCTATCAATTTTCACTGTGAGTGCTTCTTTTCTCAATCTATAGCCAGTACATTCCTTACAATGAATAACAGAGCAGTATCGCTCAACAAGCGTTTCATCATAATCCATCTGGTTCTCCAAGATACTGATCAAACCTTGAAATTTATTAGAGCCAAAGAGTATCATATCTTTTACTTCTTGATCTATGTTCTTCCACGGAACATCAAGGCTAAATTTACAATTTTCAGCCAGTGATAGAATTGCACTTTTTAGAAATCCATAACTTGTGTGCACTTGACGGAACATTGGTCCTACTGGCTTTAAAGCACCCTCAGATATTGAAAGAGTTTCATCTGGTACTATCAGCTTTACATCAACAGCCAGCTTTTTACCAAGCCCATTACACGAACCACATGCACCGTAAGGGCTGTTAAAAGAAAATAATCTTGGTTCTATTTCCTCAAGAGTAAAACCAGACTCGGGGCATGCAAAATTCTCTGAAAAAGTCAGAATTTGACCATTTTTATACTCGGAATTATGGTTGTCAGGTAGGTTTACTACTTCTACATACATTAGACCATGACCAAGTTTTAGTGCGGATTCTATACTACTTGGCAGTCGATTTCCTATATCGCCCGATATTGATATTCTATCTGCAACCACAAAAACGTCGTGTTTCTTGTTCTTATCGAGTTTAGGCAAGTTATCTAGATTGTATACTTCACCATCTATTTTGAACCTTATGTAACCTTGTCTTTTAATTTCCAATATCTCTTTGAGATGTTCTCCCTTTCTACCACGCACAACAGGGGCAAGTATATATATTTTAGTTTCTAAAGGTAATGCAATTATAGTATCTACAATTTGAGATACAGTTTGCTTTGTTATCGGTAATCCAGTTGCAGGTGAATAAGGAACCCCTATTCGTGCATATACTAAGCGCAAGTAATCGTAAATTTCGGTAACAGTTCCAACTGTTGACCTTGGATTTTTTGAGATCGATTTCTGGTTGATAGATATTGCAGGGGAAAGACCTGTAATCGACTCAACATCTGGTTTATCCTGAATGTTGAGAAATTGACGCGCGTAAGCTGATAGGCTTTCAACGTATCGGCGTTGGCCTTCTGCATAAATCGTATCAAATGCGAGACTAGATTTACCAGAACCACTTAGCCCAGTTATAACAACTAGCTTATTTTTCGGTATATTGACATCTATACCTTGCAGATTATGTTCCCTTGCACCCTTAACTCTTATAAAATCGTCCATATTATACTATATAACGTATTTTAACCATTATAGCCTTAAAATACATGAATTTACAGTCATATGTTGATTTTCTATTGATTTTTTCAACTGTTACGGAAAATTAGGCAGCGTTTGATAAATCGTTATTCCGCTACTTGTTAGCGGAATCTATTCTGAGATACCGCGACGGTATGACGTAGGGCTGTACAACTTGTGTTAGAGTCTTAGGGCAAATCTACTACCTATAAATTCTAAACTGTTGTTACGTATTAGGACCACCAAATACATCCCCAGGACCCAAAGTCAGTTTAGCTATATCAGAAAACAGGTTATGTGGAAATCTTAAAATACTTCTTGTTTGCCAAGCAAAATAAATACATTCCTACAAACAAGCAGATGCTTAATACTGACGCATAAGAAAACTTAAAAATTAAATCTCTAATATATATTGATAAGCATTTACCTGCAGAAAATTTGTATAGTAATCCAACACATACAACGGCACTATCAATTACTGATGCCATAATTAAAGTAATGAAATTTGCCATATGAAAATTCAACTTGGACTTCAATTTTTCAAAAACAATTATGCTTGAGAGAAGAGAGACTAAAATTGCAGTATATGAAATCAATATCATCAAATTAAAAATTTGCCATTTAAAAACATAACATAGCGCTGTACACACTATTAAGCTGTACGTAGCTTTGCTTTTGCCATAAAATTCAACCATTGAATTTGTAACTAAAGCAGCTCCCACAAATAAGGCAGCACATATCATCAATTTATTTGAAGTGTTGAGTAAAGAAAGACTGATAAACAGGAGTATCGATAAAATAGACATAATTACCTGCCCAAATTTAATAACATACATTCATTCTAAATAAATATTACATATAGTAAAAGAGTTATTTAGCATAATAAGAAAAATATTTTATATTAGCATGCTACGATAACTATTTTCTCAATCTTTTATCTACTTTTGTAATGTTCTTAATGCTTAAGAAAATTTTTATTATATGCATGTTGAATATTATTTCATTCAAATTACAAAGAGGAATCTATGAACAATAAGATACAGTTAGAAAAAGTAACCGATTACGAAGTTCATGAACATGAAGGTTATAAACACTATAGTATAGCTTCAAAGAAAAATTTAGATCCTGATTCTCATGAAAGAAATTACTATGTAAGCATTAATCCAGAAGTACAGGGAGTGTAGGAAGAGCCTACTGGGCTATATAAGTTGCATATTGCTAAGGATTTTAATGGATCTGGGTATATCGATTATATAGATATTAGACACTTAAATTTAGTACGAGAACCTGAGTATAACGAACAGAGTAGAACTGTAAATGCTGAATTAGAGTTTGCTCAAACAAGCGAACCTACTCAAGTTTTTTCGCATAATTATGGTGGATCCTTTTTAAAGGAATTTATTGATATCTCGATGGATTTAATATAAGCATACGCTTGATATAATAGCCTAAGTTTTTGACCATATCGTAGAAGGTTTGATTATAACTGATTCAGAAATTCTTTAATTTTTGATGCTAATCGAACCTTTTACATGTAAAAACTATAACTATAAGCCAAACTCTCTACTTTCACTTCAATAATATCCTTTATATTTAGCACCTTTTTCTCTGTTACTTCACCAATATATGAATAAACTACGCCTTTAAACAATTCTTCAAACCTCTGCTGATTTTGTGGTGCAATAGTAACCAAAATTCTACTTTGCGATTCAGAAAACATTATTATCTTGTTTATTATGTCTGTATTTTGTGTTTTTCCTATTGGTACTAGTGAAAGATCGATTTCAGCACCAAGGTCTCCTGCAATTAGCGATTTTGCCAGAGCAATAATGAAGCCGCCTAAGTTTGGTGCAATTGCAGAGGCAATTATGCCATCTTTTATTGCCTGGTTGTAACGCTCATACAACTTCCTAGCGCTCTTTGTATCAACTTTTGGCACGTTGTTATTATCTATTCCACTATATAACTGATATTCAGATCTACCAAGCTCATCGTGGGTTGTACCCAGCACATATATCAAGTCCCCCGGCATTTTCACATCAAGCGATACCGCATTTTCAATATTTTCTATAATCCCAATTGCTGAAATGAGTAATGAAGGTGGTGCAGATATCATCACTTTCTCGCCATTTTCGTCATATCCCTTAAAGTCGTTAAACATACTATCTTTTCCGGATATGAATGGTGTTTTAAATGCAGTTGCAAAGTCGTAACAAGCCTCTGCAGCTCTCTTTAGTTGCCACAACCTTTCTGGATTATAAGCATCACACCAACAAAAATTATCGAGCAACGCTAGATGATTTATATTTCCTCCTGCAGCTACGTAGTTGCGTATGGCAGTGTCAATCGCACATGCTGCCATGTGATAAGTGTCAATTTCTCCATAACTTGAGCCAAATCCCTGCGATTTTACAACACCTTTGTTTGAAGAAAGGACTGGCCTTGAGACGATAGCTTCGCTGCACGCTCTTCCCTTCCCTTGCAGTGGTTTCAGTATTGACGACCCCTGAACCTCATGGTCATATTGCACCACTATGAACTCTTTGTTGCGTATGTTTGGTCTGCTTAGCATTTCTTTTAGCTCGACTTCTAAAAAAGACGGATTTCCAGCGCGTGACGCTGGCTGGTCAGCTACTTGGATGAAAGGGGAGGGGGCTTTAGACCATGGCTTTGTCTGTAAATGCACTTTGGGATTACCGTCATGCAGAAATTCAGTTTCGATGTCCATTATTACTTTCCCTTCAGGACATTTAACAACAGCTTTACCACTTTCGTTAAACTCTCCAATCACACAAACCTCCACATCATGTTTTTTCATGATTTGCTTAAACATAGGAAGATTTTCTTCTGGCACTGCTAAGGTCATTCTCTCTTGTGATTCTGATATCCATATTTCCCATGGAGCCATACCATCGTTTTTAAGTAGAACCTTGCTTAAATCAACTTCAAATCCGTCTTTTCCCATTTCACCGATAGACGATGATAGACCACCTGCTCCGTTATCTGTTATTGCATTATAAAGACCGAGATCTCTTGCTTTTATGACGGCATTGGATAGTTTTTTTTGTGTTATGGGGTCACCAATTTGCACAATCGTTGAAGGGCTGTTTCCCGACAAAGCCTCTGAAGAAAACGTTGCACCGTGAATTCCATCTCTTCCAACTCTTCCGCCAATAATTACGATTTTATCGCCATTTTTTGGTCCTTTAATGTGTGAAGGTGCGTTATTTATGTTGCGTGGAATAATTCCAACGCTTCCGACAAAAACTAATGGCTTGCCACAAAATCTATCGTCAAAATATACCGATCCAAGTTGCGTTGGAATACCAGAGCAGTTACCAGCAACATTAACGCCATGAATTACTTCTTTCATTATATATTTTGGCGGTAAAATCTCATCAGTACGCTCCTTGTCCCTATAAAATTTGCCTTTTGCTTCTTTGGCAAAGCAAAAGTAATAGGTATTCATTATAGGCTCCGCGCCTTTCCCGAAACCCACTATATCACGATTAACTCCAAGCACTCCAGTCATTGCTCCACCAAACGGATCAAGAGCTGAAGGGCTATTGTGAGTTTCAACTTTATCGACAATCAAGTAATCGTCATCAAAAATTATTCCTCCTGCGTTGTCGGAGAAAACTGACATGCATATGTCAGAATTTATCTCACGCGTTGCACGCTTAATATAATTAGCATATAGACCGTCTTTTATTTCATCAATAGGGGAGCAAAAAATATTGTGTTTACAATGTTCAGACCAAGTCTGTGCCAGAGACTCAAGTTCAATATCATATGGATTTCTACCAAGTTTTTTAAAGTAATCCTTTATAGCTTTCATTGCTGCCAGCGAGAGCCCTAAAGTGCCATTACCATCGATTCCATCTCTGCTGATTTTTTCAAGCTCTTGGTCATTTACATTGAGATCAACAGATTTAGCCCCATTACTATCTGATGTCATTCCAGCTCTCCCTCCTGTCATTCCAGTGCTCTCTTCTGTCATCCCAGCCTTTTTTTCTGTCATCCCAGTGCTCCGACACTGGGATCCATAGATTCCAGCGTTACACGCTGGAATGACACCAGGTGGGGTATTTTGTTTACTGTAATGCCTCCAACAATAATTGCTGTTTTCTTTATAAACAAGAATGCAATACTCAGTGATAGGGTTGAATTCTTGTTTTATGTCACTTTCAGTTGGTAGATCACCTTGACTTAGAATCAATTTTGAACTTCTTGCCTTGATAGAAACACTTTCGTCAATGTGGCCCTTGCTAATTAAATACTCTCTAACAATCTGTTTTGCTGTATTGCCAATATTATCGGTCATGCCGGGCAGAAAGCTTATCTCCAACCCCCACTGGGCTTGTGGTTCTATGAAATCATATTGAAGGTTTTCATTATAGGAATAATAACGGCAATCTTGTATGATCTTATTATAAAATAGCCCACAAATTTCTTCATGTAATTTTGATGGTAATTCTTTGCTTATGTAAATCAAGTAAACATTAACTACCCTTCTGCGGCCAACTTGTTCACATTTATTTAAAACTTCTATTCTGATGTGTGCCATGTAATATTGTGAAAGACTTTAATATATCATAGCATAAGAAACTGCGAGCACATTTATATTTTGCTGTACAATAAAGCATTGTATTAGTTGTTATTTTTCATGGGAAGAATTTTCACCGTTAATGTAGATGAATCCTTTTTCGATGTGTTGGTTCAGCACATATTTTCTGAATATGAAAGAGAAAAAATTCCCGAGATAAAGATCATACTTCCCTGCAAAAGGGATGTAATAGCGCTGCTGAGTGCGTTCAAGAATTATAACGCTAAAAAATGCATAATTTTGCCAGAGATAGTTTCGCTAGAGAACATCGATGAGGAGGATTTAATATTAAATCTTGATAGAGTTAAAGTTATCAATCCAACAAAGAGGACGCTGCTACTCATTCAATTCATATTGGAGTGGAATAGAAAAAATAATGATAATTTCCCCATTGATTTAGCTTATAGCCTGCCATCATTGCTTGATAAAATTCAATCTACCCAAATAACGGATTGTTATCAATTCGATGAACATTCAAAAAAAATAGAGAATTTCATAAGCTTACTCATTGAGAGTTGGAATAAAATTTTAAAAGATTTAGGAGTAGTAGATATATTAGAACATAAGAGTGATTACATAAACAATATGATAATCTCTTTACAAAAAGACCAACATATAATCTTTGTTGGAATTGGAAAGGATAAGTCGTTAATTAAGGCTATATATGACCTGCCGTTTGGAAAAATAATTTTGCTTAACCTGAATTTGAAAATTAAAGAGAAAGATTGGCAATCACTTGATAAAAAACATTATCAATATTGCCTGAAAGATCTGCTAGGTTATTTAAGTATAGGCAGAGAGGATGTAAGTTTTCTGCCAGAAGCGTGTTCTGATGTCATCCCAGTGCCCAGACACTGGGATCCAGAAAACTTAACTTTAAATGAGCGCACCAGGTGGCTGTACAATAGAAACTGGATTCCAGTGTCAAGCACTGGAATGACACCATCTACTACTCAAATTACCTGCAAATTACAATGTTCGTACACTAAAAATCAGAGGGCTGGGATGACAGGAAGTCCTGAGCTAGATTACATCTTTGATACAACTGCCGATCTAAGCAAAGTGAATGATAGGTGCATTGAAAATATTGAAGTCATCACTTGTGATTCCAGAGAGGAAGAAGCACAAGTGACATCATTAATTATAGAGAATGAAGGTTATGAAAACGTTTCTTTGGTTGTCTTTGATAAATTACTTGCAGCTCGTATAGCATGTTTATCAAGGCAACACAGTGCCATACCGGAAAATTATCCTTATATAACACTCCTACTTTATAGTATCGAAGTTTTGACCTCAAATTGGAGCAGTGTGTCATTACTTTCGCTCCTTAAACATAGGCTAGTGACTTTTGATTACACTCAAGAAGAGTACTCTCAGATTTTATCTGAATTTGAAATAGAGATATTACGCAACTTTAGTACAAATGGCCTTAAAGATATTATAGATGCTATTAATACCTATAAAAAGCTAAAACATAAAGAGGATATATTACTTATTATCAATAGGTTAGAGGCTATGCTTAATCTTTTACTTAACTCTATAAATTGCCCTATTTCTGATGTGGTGGCAACTCATTTGCAGTGTATTAATATGCTATCTAGTATAAATTTTTCAGAGCTAAATAGTGAAATAGGTAATTTTACCTGTAATTTCTTGAATGCATGTGAGGGTATAGAAATTAAGTGCTCCTTAGAGTTATATAGCCAAATTCTGACCTTATTTTTAGAGAAAGAGTTTTTCTCTGTAGCAAATGACTTGAATAAATTCAGCTTATATCACAACAAAGTTGTAATACTCGCTGGATTTAATGAAGCGCCAAGCTTTCAAAATCCGCTTTTGAATGCACTTACGAGAGAAAAATTTAACCTTCCTTCTGCGCAAGAAGAGCAGGGGTATTTTTTTTATACTTTACACAATTTGTTTTGTGCAAGTAAGGTTTATATTACAAGATCGCTAAGCCATAGAAAACCAATTCTATTGCAGCGTTTGGAAATTCTGCTCAAGGAGGGGAAACAGCCGTATCGCGATTGGCTGAGGATATTAAATACGCCTGAATGTACTGTTCCATGTACTCAGCCTATGCCAAAACCTCAAACCGAAGTTAGAAAAGAAAAAATGCAGGTGATGTCTTGCAGTGCAATAGAAAAGCTAATCCGCAACCCTTATTCATTTTACGTTGAATATATACTGGGCCTTAAACAATTAAGAGAGTTGAATTTTAAGCCATCGATATTGGAATTTGGCACTATGGTACACAACATTCTTGCAAGATATTTACGCAACGAAAAGTCGCTGATGAGCATTGCACGAGAAGCATTTTCGACTAGTCAGTTTAATTTTTCAAATATGTGGTGGGTAAGACTGCAAAGGATTTTTGTCGAATTTGATGAGACTCGAAGCAATTATGTTGAGTTGGAAAAGAGTTTTACCTATCCAATATCTCCCGTTTCAGTGCATGACGCTGAAAATATTGGAGTGACAGAAGAAATTTTACTGACAGCAAGATGTGATAGAGTTGAGTATCTACCAAGTGGGCAAGTGGCAATTATAGACTATAAGCTTGGTACACCACCTTCCAATGAAGAAGTGATGTCGGGGTTTTTTCCGCAATTAATTTTACAAGCCTTAGCGGTAGAACATATAACAAAAAGAGAAGTCTCAGAACTTGCTTATTGGAAACTTGATTATGATAAAATAAAAGTTGTTTCTATACAAAATTATAGATACAAAATACAAGAATTAAAAAATGATCTGCCTGGTTTTTTATCTAATTATTTAAGTAATTCCACACCTTTTATTGCCTCTCCATATTTTGATAAATTCCTGAGATTTAACAGCTATAAACAGCTAGAAAGGGTAGGGGAGTGGTTGTAAATGGTGTCATGTAAGTAGCTGACACTGGTTCCTTTATGACGGCAGTGCCACTATGATGTCATTCCAGTCTGTAATCCAGCCTTTCCATCCAAGACGGTGTCATCCGAGTAGCTGACACTGGTTCCTTTGTGACGGCAGTGCCCCTATGATGTCATCCCAGTGCCCAGACACTGGGATCCAGGTTGCTCACAAGCAGACTAGCATAGAAAGTGGTTACAACATTTTCGATGGATTATATGGAAAACTGGATTCCAGACTGGAATGACACCCTACTTAACTGTCATACCGCGATTCATTCGCGGTATCTCTTAGCATAGATCCCGCTAACACGTAGCGGGATGACGGTAACTATAAATATTAAGCAAACGGAAGAAAAGGCAAAAGAAGCCCTAGTCATTGTCTATTTTCAGTATTGGCGTTTTTTAAAGTCTTAAACACTGCAATTTAGCTGCTTTTAAATGCAACTCACCTTAGTTTAAATGTTTAAGAAATTTACTAAGCAGAAAAAAAGGCAAAAGAAATCCCGTGTTAGCTAGTTGTCACTCTCTAATCCTGCAAATCGGCGTTCTATACTGTCTTAAACGCTTTATAAGCGCGTTTCAGCTTATATGGGTAAAAACCCAGAAATGTTGTGAAGACATAAGGTGCGCATAGTGCAAAAAATTAAAAATAAGACGCCAATCACGTAATGCTGTTGTCGTTTAATCTGCACAGATTGAAGATAAATGAATACCTCCAGTACCATGGTAAGGGGGCTGGCGGAGTTTGTCAAGGAAGTTTTTTTGTTTCTATTCCCAAGAAAAGTTCGTTATATGGTTATGCAAGAAGTCTATTATATTTCCTTACCCATTTGCTTAACTTTCTCTCTACTTTTTTTGAATAAGGTCACTATTGGCATGACAAACATTCATCGTAGTCAATATCTGTTTTGTGTTGCAATATTTCACTTTTTTTGAATATGTCATGCGAGACCTTATCAGCTCTCTGCATTGATTGTGATCTGCAGTAATATAAGCTCTTCAATCCTTTTTTCCAGGCAAGCATGTGTATTTTATGCAAGTAACGTTTGTGTATGTTGGCAGGCAAGAACAGATTGACTGATTGAGACTGACAAACATACGGAGTTCTATCACTTGCATGTTCTATAATCCATCTTTGATCAAGCTCGTACGCTGTTTTAAATGTCAATTTTTCATGCTCACTAAGAAAATCTAAATGCTGAACGGAACCCTCGTTTGTCGAAATTGAAGACCATATTTTATCATTGTCTTGATTTTTTTCTGCTAATAGTTTTTGCAAGAATTTATTTCGCACTACAAATGAGCCTGTCAGTGTCTTTTGTATGAATACGTTTGCTGCATATGGCTCTATTCCAGGAGAGGTATTGCCTGCAATAATGGAGATTGAGGCAGTTGGAGCAATAGCGAGCTTGTGTGTAAATCTTTCCATTAGATCGACTTCTTTGGCATCAAGACATGCCCCCTTTTCTTCTGCCAATTTTTTAGAAACTATATCTGCTTGCTCACGTAAATACTTAAATATTTTTTTATTCCATTGTTGTGCTATTACTGATTCAAAAGGAACCATTTTGCTTTGTAAAAATGAATGAAAACCCATCACACCAAAACCAATACTGCGTTCTCTGGCTGCAGAATATTTTGCTCGCTGCATTTCATTCGGTGCTTTATTTATGAAATCTTCCAATACATTATCAAGAAAGCGCATTATATCTTCTATGAAGAGTTTATTGTCTTTCCATTCTTCGTAGTACTCAAGGTTTACGGATGATAGACAACACACAGCAGTGCGTGACTTATTCAGGTGATCATAACCTGTAGTTAAAGTTATTTCACTGCATAGATTTGACATCTTGATGTCTAAGTTGAGCTTTTTGTAAGATTCTGGCTTATTGTTATTTGTTGCATCAAGGAAAATAATGTAAGGTTCTCCAGTTTCAACTCTTGCTGTTAATATTTTGATCCATATATCCCGCGCTTTTACAGTTGAAATAACCTTATTGTTGTGAGGGCTTATTAAATTCCATTCTTGATCATTCTCAACAGCCTGCATAAATTTATCTGTTACTATTACAGCATGATGTATATTTAACGCTTTGCGATTTGGGTCACCGCCTGTTGGCTTGCGCAAATCCAGAAACTCTTCTATCTCCGGATGAGATACAGGAAGATAGACTGCTGAACTTCCTCGCCTTAAGGATCCCTGACTAATTGCGAGCGTTAGAGCATTTTGCACCACAATAAATGGTACAATTCCTGATGTTTTACCACTACCTTTTACACTTTCACCAATTGAACGTAAATTTCCCCAATAACTACCTATGCCTCCTCCACGTGCAGCAAGCCAAACATTTTCATTCCATAAGTCAACTATTCCCTGCAAGCTGTCTTCGGTTTCATTAAGAAAGCAAGAGATAGGCAACCCTCTCTTGGTGCCACCATTGCTGAGTATTGGTGTTGAAGGCATGAACCACA
This sequence comes from Wolbachia endosymbiont (group B) of Limnophora tigrina, assembly GCF_964263235.1. Taxonomy (NCBI): domain Bacteria; kingdom Pseudomonadati; phylum Pseudomonadota; class Alphaproteobacteria; order Rickettsiales; family Anaplasmataceae; genus Wolbachia; species Wolbachia endosymbiont (group B) of Limnophora tigrina. The sequence continues at coordinate 297,313 of NZ_OZ181655.1, forward strand.
AGTTGCTCATGTAGTCATAAAGACGCTGCGCATGTTCTTTGTTATCAGAATAGTAATTAGCAATACGTGCAAAGAGGTCTTGGTAACTTTCATTTTCTATTAAATACCTGTCTGATAGGACTGCTTTTCCAAAATCGGTTAATTTGCTATCCTTTGCGTAATTAATAGTAATGTTATTCATAAAATTCCTTTTATTCTTTTATTATATATAGATACTTAAAAGCCACTTTGAGCGATTTTTAAGTTAGGTTTTTCGGATTTTCTTGTTGATGCTGTAATGCAAACAAGATACCGTCAACCTGACTGCCATATATTTTACAGTAACTCATATAATTTATCTGCATATTTATTTTTTTTGCAACATGTTGAACATAACTTTCTGAGTGACGAAAATAGTCTCCTTTGTTTACAAAGTCAATACCTTCACCTTCCTTTCTTCTTATTAAACATATAATAACCCCTTTTTTGCTCGTAGATCTTTTTGCTAATTCCAATTCTTCTTGAAAGTCATGTAGATAATGTAGCACTTCAGCAAAGATAATTACATCATACTGCTGGTTTTTCTTTTGTTTAAGAAACTCTTTCATTTCCATATGTATTAATTCATTGTAAACAGGCTTACCTTTTATAAAGCATCCTCTTGCGATATTTAGCATTCTACTTGAAATGTCAATTCCTGTTATGTGGCTTCCAGTACTATTTATTTTCAAGAAATGACCACATATTCCAGTCCCACAACCAAGGTCAAGTATATTGAGCTCAGAAGTGGAGTTGTTGAAGATTTTTGTAATTATCATGTGTACAAGTTCATGCCCTCTATACTGTTTAGCAATCAACCAATGCTCAACAAAATATTCACCTGTGTAATCAAAATATTGTCTTATGAGGTTTTTTGGCAATTCTGTAATAGACGCTGAGTTTGTCATTTTTTTTGTATAGTAAGATGCCTCCTCGTGATCACTATCTAATTTTAGTGTCTGTGTTAAATAATTATAAGCTTTATTAGTATTCCCTACCGCAAAATGACACCTTCCGATGTTATACCAGACTATGGGTAAATGGGGGTAAAATATGCTAATCAACCAAAATCGTAACTTTGCATCTGATATGCTACCTTTATAAAAGTGATATAAACCGATTTCAATGTTGGTATTTAACAGGTTCTTAGATTTTTTAAGAAGCACTGTCATTTCTTTATGAAGAGTATTATATTTATTCACAATGAAGTATTTTACTTTCTTAATATTTAATACACCAATGAGCTTAGACATACAATTTAAAGCAACGTTTTTTATAAAAGAGAGATTACTTTTCATACATGAGAAATACTCCGAATGTTCATTATCATTTTTAGGCAATTGATTTTAACACATTTTATCTTACAAAATATCTTTTTCATTAATTTTTACTGTATATATAAGTTTACCGCATATTTCTCAGATTGTACTGTTTAGGATTGCTAGTATATTGTTGTTGATAATATAAGTAAATGTTTTGTGCAAAAAGGCGTTGACATATTATTTGTTAGGTTATAATATATAAAAGATTAATTTAGTTTTTAGATGTTTGACAAGTTTTATGGTAGAGATTAATTTAATCTCAATTCAATTTTAATAATATTTAACTCTGCATATTCTACATATAGTCGGATAAATAAATTATTAAGAGCACTTGATGGATGCCTTGGCGTTAAGAGGCGATGAAGGACGTGGCAGGCTGCGATAAGCTGTGGGGAATTGTCAACAAATTTTGATCCGCAGATTTCCGAATGGGGAAACCCAACTAGCTTGGCTAGTTATTACATACTAAGTATGTAAAGCAAACTTGGTGAACTGAAATATCTAAGTAGCCAAAGGAAAAGAAATCAACCGAGATTCTGTTAGTAGTGACGAGCGAAAGCGGAAAAGGCTAGTGATTTAAGAATAAGAATTAGAATACTCTGGAAATAGTAACCATAGAAGGTGATAGTCCTGTATAAGTAGAAAGTTTTTAAATCCTTGAGTAGAGCGGGGCACGTGAAATCCTGTTTGAATATGGGGGGACCATCCTCCAAGCCTAAATACTCCTTAACGACCGATAGTGAACAAGTACCGTGAGGGAAAGGTGAAAAGAACCCCGGGAGGGGAGTGAAATAGAATCTGAAATCAAGTGCTTACAAACAGTTGGAGCTCTATATCAATTTATTGATATTTAGAGTGACAGCGTACCTTTTGCATAATGGGTCAGCGAGTTAATCTATGAAGCAAGCTTAAGCCGTTAGGTGTAGGCGTAGCGAAAGCAAGTCTGAATAGGGCGTTTTAGTTTTATGGATTAGACCCGAAACCAAGTGATCTAGTCATGACCAGATTGAAGGTGTGGTAAAACACACTGGAGGATCGAACCAGTTAATGTTGCAACATTATTGGATGAGTTGTGATTAGGGGTGAAAGGCCAATCAAACTTGGAAATAGCTGGTTCTCCGCGAAATCTATTTAGGTAGAGCGTTGTATGTATGTTGTTGGGGGTAGAGCACTGGATAGACTAGGGGGATTCACTGTCTTACCAAATCTAACTAAACTCCGAATACCAACAATTAATTATACAGCAGGCACACTACGGGTGCTAAGTCCGTGGTGGAAAGGGAAACAACCCAGATCACTATCTAAGGTCCCAAAATTACAGCTAAGTGGGGAAGGAAGTAGAAAAACCATTACAGCTAGGAGGTTGGCTTGGAAGCAGCCATCCTTTAAAGAAAGCGTAACAGCTCACTTGTCTAAATAAGTTTTTCTGCGCCGAAAATGTACCGGGGCTAAAGCTGTATACCGAAGATGTGAGTGCTTATTGATTCCGATCAATAGGCGCGGTAGCGGAGCGTTCCGTAAGTCTGTGAAGGTGGTTTGTGAAAACTGCTGGAGATATCGGAAGTGAGAATGCTGACATAAGTAGCGTAAAAGAGTGTGAAAAACACTCTCACCAAAAATCTAAGGGTTCCTACGTTAAGTTAATCTGCGTAGGGTTAGTCGGTTCCTAAGGCGAGTCCGTAAAGGAGTAGTCGATGGCAGTTAGGTTAATATTCCTAAACCTCTTAAGTGTGACGGGTTTCGCATTTGTATAGATCTTATTGGATTGATCTATGCTTAAAAGAAGCTCCAGGAAATAGCACTTATATTTATGAGGCCGTACCGCAAACCGACACTGGTGGATGAGTAGAGTATACTAAGGTGTTGAAAGAATGATGTTGAAGGAACTCGGCAAATTATACCTGTAACTTCGGAAGAAGGGTAACCTGCTTTTAGGCAACTATGAGTAGGTGGCACAAAATAGGGAGTAGCGACTGTTTACTAAAAACACAGGACTCTGCAAACACGTAAGTGGAAGTATAGGGTCTGACGCCTGCCCGGTGCTGGAAGGTTAATAGGAGGGGTGCAAGCTCTAAATTGAAGCCCCAGTAAACGGCGGCCGTAACACTGACGGTCCTAAGGTAGCGAAATTCCTTGTCGGGTAAGTTCCGACCCGCACGAATGGCGTAACGATTTCTCCACTGTCTCCAACATCACTTCAGCGAAATTGAATTCCCCGTGCAGATGCGGGGTACCCGCGGTTAGACGAAGAGACCCCGTGCACCTTTACTATAGCTTTACATTGCTATTAAAAGTGTGATGTGCAGGATAGGTGGGAGACTTTGAAGTTATGGCGCTAGCTATAATGGAGTCAACCTTGAGATACCACCCTTTACACTTTTAATATCTAACTATGTTTCATTATCTGGAACTAGGACATTGTATGGTGGGTAGTTTGACTGGGGCGGTCGCCTCCTAAAAAGTAACGGAGGCGTGCGAAGGTAAGCTAGAGCTGGTCGGAAATCAGCTTGATAGTATAATGGCATAAGCTTGCCTGACTGCGAGGCTGACAAGCCAAGCAGAGACGAAAGTCGGTCATAGTGATCCGGTGATTCTGTATGGAAGGGTCATCGCTCAACGGATAAAAGGTACGCCGGGGATAACAGGCTGATGGTGTTCGAGCGTTCATAGCGACGACACCGTTTGGCACCTCGATGTCGACTCATCACATCCTGGGGCTGAAGAAGGTCCCAAGGGTTCGGCTGTTCGCCGATTAAAGTGATACGTGAGTTGGGTTTAGAACGTCGTGAGACAGTTCGGTTTCTATCTGCCGTGGGTGAAGGAAATTTGAGAAGGTCTGACTCTAGTACGAGAGGACCGAGATGGATATACCTCTGGTGTACCAGCTGTTATGCCAATAGCATCGCTGGGTGGCTATGTATAGATGGGATAATTGCTGAAAGCATATAAGCAAGAAACCCTCTTCAAAAAGATTTCCCAATTAAGGCTGTGGAAGACTACCACGTTGATAGGCTAGATGTGGAAGCATGGTAACATGTGAAGCTAACTAGTACTAATAGCCTGATTGATTTATTTGCTTTCTATATGTGTGTATGCAGTGTTAAATATTAAGTTAAAATTGTTAAGTTAGAAGTTTTTATTGACTTGGTGGCTATAGCAAAAATGAACCACCCGATCTCATCTCGAACTCGGAAGTGAAACTTTTTAGCGCTGATGGTACTTGAAAAGGGAGAGTAGGTCGCCGCCAAGTTTATAAAAATTTCTTTTTATCGCCTTTTAATGATTCTTTTATTACGAGAAGTCGCTTCTATATTCAAATCTAATAATTGTGGTCTAGGCTTATTCTTATTCTGCTCTAAGTATTGACTTTGCTCAAATGCTAATTCCCATTGTGTACGATTACTAGATTCTTTATATTCATAAAAATCTTCTTTAACATTATTTGTATTTATATTGAGATTTTTATCTTGTTCTTTTCTATTCTCTACCATTAAGCACCCACACCCATTAATTTATTTTAAAAATTTTACTTATGTTATCATAAAAAATATAGTTGTAAATACCTTAATTGAGATTTTTTTTTATTTTATCTTTTTTAAGCAAATAGTTAGATCTTTTTGTAAGTTTTTATAACTTGCTTGCATAATATTTCTATGAGTTAGTATTATGTAGTAGTGCCCTATATTGCTTATATTTAAAATGCTAATTTTAGTAAGTATTCGTAATTGCCTTTTTATTTTATTTCTTTTTGCTGCTTTTCCGGCTTTTTTACTGATAGCCAGACCTACTCTAATAGTATGAATGTACTTTTCAGGTTCTCTTTCTTTTATAGCGTACAGTGATATATAAAGCCCACGATAAAAAAGACTGCTGAGTGCTAACTTATTTTTGAAAGCAAAGGAAAAATCTTTTTTTTTATACTTACTATGCGCATAATTTGTTACACCCTAATGAACGGCGCCTATTAAGGATTTTTCTTCCAGCTCTTGTTGCCATACGTGAACGAAATCCATGTCTGCGCTTTCTTATCAAATTTTTTGGTTGAAATGTTCTCTTCATTGTTTTTATATTAATATAATTATTTATTTTAAATTGTTTTATTTTATTGTCAAATGATGGTGAACTTGTATGACATTTTCGTAGAATAAAATTTGATGCATGGGAAAATGAATTTGATGATAGTCATACCTGTCCTACTAATCCTTTTATTTTGTTTTAGTAGGTTTCAAGAAGTAAATAAGGTTAAATCTTATCTATATCTTAGTTGTGTATGGATGCTAACTTGGTTGTTAGTACTCTATAATAATTGTTTTGTAACTTTTATTTCTATAGCGTTACTTTTTTTCATGCTTGCTTTTATCTTTAAAAATAAAAGAAATAAGATAATAAAACTTTCGTTATTTGTGGCTTTGGCCATATCATTTTTTATCACTTTATTTATAATGCTATCTATTTTTATTCAATCCATTAATTTTTTTAATAAAGTAGCTATTTCAGAATTCTTGTTTTGCTTGAAATGGGGCCACAATGTAGTCACTATCAATGAAGAGAAGATAGGATGTTTCGGTATAGCACCGCTTTTAGTAGGTACATTACTTATAACTATTATAGCAATGTTAGTTGTCGTTCCGCTTGGTTTATTTTCTGCAATATATATTAGTGAATATGCGAGTGAGAAAGTGCGTTATATTGTTAATACAACTTTGCAAGTTTTATCTGCTATTCCTACGGTTGTATATGGATATTTTGCGATTGTGTTCTTGTCTTTCTTTATAAAGCAGGTAGCAAATTTTTTTGGTTTAAGTATACACTCAGAAAGTGCCTTAGTTGCCGGTTTATCGATTGGGATAATGATTCTTCCTTTTATTATTTCTTTACTCGAAGATGCCATAAGATCTGTTCCAAAAAGCTTGCGTTATGGCTTCATGGCACTTGGCGCAACTCCAGCGGAAACTATATGGCATATAACAATACCTTATGCAATGCCTACAATTTTAAGTGCAATTTTATTGTCAATTTCAAGAGTGATAGGTGAAACAATGATTGTGCTAATGGCTGTGGGAATCAACGCAAATTTGACTTTTAACCCTCTTAATTCAGTTACTACCATTACCGTGCAGATCGCTACATTACTTACCGGAGATCAGGATTTCAATAGTGTACAAACTCTTGCTGCTTATGCGCTTAGCTTAGTATTGTTTATTATTACTTGGCTATTAAATGCATTTGCATTGTTTGTAATGAAGCGTAACTAGTAAGCGTTTTAATGTTGCAAAATTTCTATTAATAATATAAGATTTATTTTCTTTAGAAGTTCTTTTATGGAATTATAGTGTTGGGTGATAAAAATAAAGAGATGAATATAGGTAGAGCGATTAAGGTAACTCAAGCAGTTGTTGATATAAAATTTGAAAGTGAATTGCCTAAAATATTTAATGCTTTAAAAAGCAAACTAAAATATAAGGATAAGGAGCTGGTTTTAGAAGTTTCGCAGCATATAGGTGACAATATAGTTCGTTGTATTGCTATGGATAGCACAGATGGCATGTCAAGGGGGGATGAATTTGTTGATACAGGCGCACCAATATCAGTTCCGGTTGGGCGTTCAACTTTAGGAAGGATTTTTAATGTTGTGGGAGAGCTTATAGATGAGTGTGGTCCGCTGAAAGGAAAGTATGATTTAGAACCTATACATAGAGCACCTCCAAGTTTTACTGAACAGAGAATACAGGAAGAAGTTTTAGTTACGGGAATAAAAGTTATAGATCTTCTTGCACCTTATCTTAAAGGAGGAAAAATTGGCTTATTTGGTGGAGCCGGTGTTGGTAAAACAGTCCTGATAATGGAATTAATTAATAATATAGCAAAAGCTCATAAAGGATTTTCTGTGTTTGCCGGGGTAGGGGAGAGAACGCGTGAAGGTAACGATCTTTATCACGAGATGATCACTTCAAATGTAATAAATATAAATGAGCATGAAAAATCTCAAGCTGTTTTGGTTTATGGTCAGATGAATGAGCCTCCTGGAGCAAGGGCTAGAGTTGCTTTAACAGCACTTACTATGGCAGAGTATTTTCGTGACCGTGAAAACCAAGATGTTCTATTTTTTGTGGATAATATCTTCCGTTTTACACAAGCTGGTTCTGAAATTTCTGCTTTACTTGGAAGAATACCGTCAGCTGTTGGTTATCAGCCAACCCTTGCAACTGATATGGGTGCAATGCAAGAAAGAATAGCTTCAACAACTTCTGGCTCTATTACTTCTGTGCAAGCTATATATGTTCCTGCGGACGATTTAACTGATCCAGCCCCAGCAACTACATTCTCTCATCTTGATGCCACCACAGTGTTGTCAAGGCAAATAGCTGAAATGGGAATATACCCTGCTGTTGATCCACTTGATTCAACTTCTCAGTCTTTATCTGCTGAAATCATTGGTGAAGAACATTATAAGGTAGCTTCTGAGGTGAAACGTATATTGCAAACTTATAAATCACTGCAAGATATTATCGCAATACTTGGTATGGATGAGCTATCTGATGAAGATAAAATTATTGTTGATAGGGCTCGTAAGATTCAGAAATTTCTTTCTCAACCTTTTCACGTTGCAGAAATATTTACTGGTATGCCTGGTAAATTTGTTTCACTTTCTGATACTGTTTCCAGTTTTAAAGAGATTGTTGAAGGTAAATATGATCACTTACCAGAGGCTGCTTTTTATATGGTGGGGAATATAGATGAAGCAATAAAAAAGGCTGAATTAATACAAGCTGAAGCTAAATAAAAGTTAAAGATTATGAATACTTTTAAAGTGCAATTTTTCTCTCCTGATGATCAAATTTCATTCAGTGGAGTGGTTTTTCTTTCAGTAACTGGGCTCGAAGGGGAGCTTGTGATTTTAGCTCACCATGCTCCTTACTTAATTTATTTATTGCCTGGTATGATTACTGTTAAAATGAGTAACCAAACAGAAAAGAAGGTTGTAATTGATAGTGGCGTATTAGAAGTTGCAAATAATAATTGTAGCATTATAACAAGTCAAATTCAGGTTTTTGATCGTGCAATTCATGATGAGAAATCGTTTAAAAATAAGAGAATTAGTATATATTTAAGTTATCTTGATGAGAAATTTCTTTCTTAGTTATTTTAGGCAAAAGGTCAGTTGTCATTCAAATGGCTGTAAGATTGTTGCTCCAAATGCTCTTTTTTCGTCATCCCAGTGCGTGATATACAACTGTACGGACATTTGTTCCAAAAACAATGTGTTAAATATTATAGCAGGTTTTGCCTCAAACGCAAAGGTGTCATTCCAGTGCTTGACACTGGAATCCAGCCTTCGCGCAATCCCATTAAAAATGTTGTGTTTTAACATAAGATTGGCTACTTTTACACTTACCAACTCAGTGTCCGATCAAAATTACTGGATCCCAGTGTCTGGGCACTGGGATGACATCCTTCTTTTTGGTACAAATTGCTCTTATATCTCAATGTTTGTACAGTTATGCTGGGATGACATCGGCAGGTTGATGTCTCATTCTATTGCAATGCAGGAAGTTCATGCAGTTGTAGGTCAAGCCGTAGGATGACAAGATTTTACAAGTTTTTATAGGAAGTTAATATGGAAATTTTTCTTGATAGCGTTGATTTAAATGAAATTAAAGAACTAAAGGAGTTCATTGACGGCATAACAACTAATCCTTCTTTAATAGCAAAGTCCGGGCGTAAAGATAAATACGAGGATTTAGTGCGTGAAATATGCTCTATTATCAAGGGGTCTGTTAGTGTTGAAGTTGTTGCAAATAACCATGCAGATATGGTTAAAGAAGGCCTTAAGTTAGCGAAAATCGCTGATAATGTTGTGGTAAAATTGCCCCTTACATATGAAGGATTAATTTCTTGTAAAAAGTTGTGGACAGAGCATAAAATACCTGTTAACATCACATTATGTTTTTCTCCTGGACAAGCACTGCTTGCCGCTAAGGCCGGTGCTTGTTTTATTTCTCCCTTTGTTGGTCGCCTTGATGATATAAGCTATGATGGCTTATCGCTAATAGAAGATATATGTACTATATATTCTAATTACGGTTTTGATACTAAAGTTCTTGTTGCATCAGTGAGAAGCCCAGCACATGTGATAGAAGCTGCAAGGCTTGGTGCTGATTCAATTACTGTGCCAGCAAAAGTACTTAGACAATTAATTAATCACCCACTTACTGACCAAGGGCTAGCAATATTTGAAAAAGACTGGGGTGCAAAATAATAAACGGTCACTACTCTGAATCGGTTAACAAATTGGACGCTTGATAAGCGTAATTTGGAGCTTCTTGTGTAATGACTATATCATGAGCATGACTCTCTCTTAATCCTGATGCAGTAATAGTAACAAGTTTACAATTTTTTTTCATCTCTTCTATATTCCTATTACCAGTATACCCCATTGCAGCTTGCAATCCGCCAATCAACTGATGGATTACTCCTGAAGCTGGACCTTTGAATGGAACTCTTCCTTCCACTCCTTGTGGAACTAATTTTAGTTTTGAATCTTTATCTTGAAAATAACGGCTAGCTGAACCTCGTTTCATTGCACTAATAGATCCCATTCCTCGATAGCCTTTATATGCTCTGCCCTTATACATGATAATCTCACCTGGGCTTTCGTCAGTGCCAGCAAAAATCGAACCAATCATCACAGAGTCAGCACCAGCTGCAATAGCTTTTGCAACATCTCCTGAGTATTTTACCCCACCATCAGCAATTAGTCTGACGTTTCTTGCTCTACACGCCTCTGCAACATTCTTGATTGCAGAGAATTGTGGCACACCAACACCTGTAACTATTCTGGTTGTACAGATTGATCCTGGTCCTATTCCGACCTTCACTGCATCAACACCCGCATCAATCAACGCTTCAGCAGCCTCCTTTGTTGCAATGTTTCCGCCAATTAATTGCGTATTAGGATGCATCTTTTTTATTTCCCTAATGGTATTGATAACGTTTTCGGAATGACCGTGAGCAGTATCCACAACAACTACATCAACTTCTTCTCCGATCAAAGCTTCACATCTGTCTATACCATCTTTTTTACCAGTGCCAATTGCAGCGGCAACTCTGAGACGCCCTTTACTGTCTTTACATGAATTTGGGTATCTATTGTATTTTTCAATGTCTTTAACCGTAATTAAACCTATACAACAAGAATTTTCATCTACGACCAAAAGCTTTTCTATTCTATTTTCATGCAACAATTTCATTGCTGAGGCACTATTCACTCCCTGCTCCCGCACTGTCACTAACTTATCTTTTGTCATCACTTCGGAAACTTTTACATTCATGTTCTGGTCTTTAATAAACCTCACATCTCGGTTAGTTAAAATTCCAACTAACTTGCGTTGATCGACTACAGGAATGCCAGAATAATTGTGCTCTCTCATTAATGAAATTGCTTCCGCAACTGTTTTATCCGGTGAAATCGTAATTGGGTTATACACGATCCAACTTTCATATTTTTTCACCCTTCTTACTTCTAAAACTTGTTCATCTATTGATAAATTCTTATGTATGCAACCTATCCCTCCATGTTGGGCAATAGCTATTGCAAAGCCCGATTCAGTAACAGTATCCATTGCAGAGGATATGAGAGGGATATTTAGTTCTATATTATTTGTTAAATAAGTTTTTGTATCTGCATCGCAAGGCAATATATTAGAATAGGCTGGCAAAAGAAGTATATCGTCAAACGAATAACAAGCTTCCATTTTTTTCATAGGCTTTATTTAAAGCTTATACGCCAATTAATTAAATTGCAATAGGGCTTTTGCAAAATGAGCATTCTACATTATTTGCCAGCAAACAAAACTGCTCAATGGTTAAGTTTTCTGGACGTTCGTTTCCACTCAATTTAGCGTTTTCAAGGACAGTTTCAGCGTGGTTCGTTATATTTTGCAAGCTATTTCTCAGCATCTTTCTTCTTTGAGCAAAAACGGCACGTGTTAATCTTGTTAAGGTTTCCAAATTTACTGCAAACTTTGGGGTAGGCAAAGGATTTACTGTAATTACTGAAGAATGTATTTTTGGTCTTGGAAAAAACTCTTTAGGTTCAATATCAAATTCCTTTTTTATATCACATAGTAACTGGCTTAGCACTGATAAGGAACCATAATCTTTAGAATTGGGTCTTGCCGTAATGCGATCTGCTACCTCTTTTTGAAACATTAATGTCAAGTTCGTAAAAAATTTTATATTATTTAACCACTTTAAAAATAATACTACCGAGATATTGTAAGGCAAGTTAGCAATAACTTTGACTGGGCGCTCTATCAGCTCTTCTTCTATAACATGCAGTGCATCCGCTTCTATAATTCTATACTTTCCTTGATGCTCATTTAGCAGTTGGTCATGGTGTTTTACTAAATCTCTATCTTTTTCTATAGAAAGTAGAGACTTTGGATTATGCACCAATATTTCTCTTGTTAATGCACCATATCCAGGACCAATTTCAATGACATTAAAATTTTCCAGACTATCAGCTAAAGCGACGATTTTTTTTGTTATCTCACTCGATAAAATAAAATTTTGCCCTAGACTCTTTTTTGGCTTCAGTAAAAATTTTCTCATATTATTTTCATTATACAGTATTTTAAAAATCAGTTGACTAAAATCCATTGATAATTGTATATTATTAATGTGTTTAACGCCGGCTTAGCTCAATTGGTAGAGCAACTGACTTGTAATCAGTAGGTTGTCAGTTCAAGTCCGACAGCCGGCACTCTCGCCCATATAAGTAAAGTTGATGTCCTTTTTAATAGTAGCAAATTGGAAAATGAATGGAATGCGTTCTTCATTTGTTGACTTTATAGGCAAACTTAACAACAAGAGCAACGAAATTACCTCTAAATTAGTAATTTGCCCTCCTTTTACATCATTTCCAAGCAGTATAGAGTTGAACAATAATATTAATATAGGAGCACAGAATTGCCATCATAAAAAGTTCGGTTCTTACACAGGTGAAATTAGCGCAGAAATGTTAAAAGAACTAGGGTGTACTTACGTAATACTTGGGCATTTTGAAAGGGCCAATGAAAAAGATAGTGAAATAAAACTTAAGTCAGAAATAGCAATAGAATCAGGCTTACATCCAATTATCTGTGTAGGTGAAAATTCAGAAGATTACAAAAGTGGAAAAACAAAAGAAGTAATAGAATATCAATGCAAAAATCGCCTGCCAACACACGGTGAATATACCGTAGCATATGAGCCAATATGGGCAATAGGCACAGGTCATGTGCCAAATAATGATGCAATTGCTGAGGTGATAGAGGTAATAAAATTGTGTGCTGGTAAAAAACACATTATATATGGTGGTTCAGTCAGTTTAGAAAATATAGAAAATTTGTTAAATATTTCAAATTTATCAGGAGTTTTAATTGGCAGTGCAAGCTTAGATTTCGATCACTTTTATAAAATCATACAACAAGTCGAGAAAAAATTTTCTCTTATTAATTCTAAAAGTAGATAAGGGGGAATTACTCAATATAGAAATAGGGCTACCACGGGCGTTTCAGAAGATTCCGCTAACGCGCACTTCCTCATCAAACCGTCACGGTATCCGCTAACACGTAGTGAGGTGACGATTGTCAAGGTGACACTGGTTTCCATACAAAAGTGGTGTTATCTAAGTAGCTGACACTGATTTCCATCCAAGACGGTGTCATTCCAGTGCCCAGACACTGGAATCCAGAAAACTTAATTTCAACTAAGTGATAAAGGCTGGATTCCAGCGTCACGCGCTGGAATGACATCTTTCTTGGTGGATTCAAATCACAATGTTCGTACGGTTGTGGGCTTATATCTAAAGTAATCTAGAAAATTAACGATATTTTATTCCCCGGTGAACGCTCTATTTTGTTTTCCAACTCTAGTTCTAAAAGAGCCATTAGAGCTATGTTGGCAGAAAGTCCGCTTGCTAATATAAGTTCATCTATATCAACAGGTACAGAGTTAATATGATCAACTATAACAGATTTTGCCTGGTGTAATTTTTCTTGTTTTTGGTTAACAGCATAGTGCTCAACATTAAATAGGTTTTTTTGCTGCGGAGGTAAACTAAACCTAATACTCTCTATTATGTCATCAGCAGATTCGATAAGTTTAGCACCGTTCTTAATCAAATAATTGCTACCACTACAGCGTGAATCTAAAGGGAAACCAGAAACTGCAAATACCTCTCTCCCTTGATTTAAAGCAAAATCTGCTGTTATTAGAGAGCCAGAACGTTTCGATGCTTCAACCACTGTAACACCAAGTGATAGACCAGATATAATTCGATTCCTTTGGGGAAAATACTGAGGCTTTGGTTTAGTAGCAAATGGAAGCTCAGTAATTACTAAACCACCATTCTCAGTGATTTTTTTGTATAGATCAAAATTCTCTTTTGGGTACACCACATCAATTCCACTTGCTGTAACAGCAATAGTGGGGTAATTGTTGTATATTACACTGTTTGCTGCAGTGTCGATTCCTCTTGCAAGTCCAGAAACGATAATGAAACCCGCTTCGCTTAAATCAAGTGCTAGTTTACTGGCAAAATTTCTTCCATTCATCGAAGAGTTGCGCCCACCGATTATTGCAATTATCTCACGGCTTAATAATGATATATTACCAAATGCAGTTATTATAGGAGGACAACTAGAGATATTTCTTAAAAGATCAGGGTAATCTGGGTCACATTCGGGTATAATTTTAGCTCCAATTCTTTCTGCATTATTGATTTCTTCTCGTGCATCTTGAATGCCATACACCTTATTATTAGCCACCCTATTGAGATATTTTAGCACCTCATCTAGTGATCCATGTGTTCTTATAGTATACTAAAAAACTTTATTGGTCCTATAGTTCTAGCCAAGCTTAACCATACTTCTAATTCTTTGTTGTTCAATTTATTTATCTTCATAAAAGGCTTGAATTTCTTATCAATTTAGTGTACCCAAGATAATACAAATATACAGTGTTTTATGACGCATTTTGTTACAGATAAATGCATAAAATGTAAATATACGGACTGTGTGGAAGTATGTCCCGTTGACTGCTTCTATGAAGGTAAAAACATGCTCGTGATTAACCCAGATGAATGTATTGATTGCGGAGTGTGCATACCTGAGTGTCCAGTAGATGCAATTGTAACTGATGATTCCATAAAAGATATTTTAGAATTAGATGAAGAATTACTGAGCAGCGAACAAAAAACTTTCAAGTTATTTTACGATATAAATGTAGAATACTCACAAAAATGGCCAAATATCACAGCTAAAAAGCAACCTCTCTATACTGCAGAAGAGTATAAGGAAAAAAAGGATAAAACAGCTTATTTTGATGAAAATCTAGAATAATATTAACAAAAAAAAGATCAGACTTCTTGCATAACCATATGAAAAACTAGCAACTCACTCTTCTTTGTCATTCCAGCGCGTGACGCACAATCGTACAAACATTGCAATTTGCAGGTGGCAGATGATGTCATGCAAGTAGCTGACACTGGTTTCCATCCAAAAGGGCAGTGCCTCTATGATGTCATCCCAGTGCTTGACACTGGGATCCATTTTTCCATCATCATCAGAAACGTTGTATTTTAACATAAAGCAGCTACTTTTATACTTGTAAATTTAACTGGATCCCAGTGTCAAGCACTGGGATGACACCGTTATAAAGGAACCAGTGTCAGCTACTTGCATGACACCACTTGCCGCCTGCAAATTGCAATATCTGTAGCTGTACATAGTATAGAATTTTTCAAAGCGTTTTTTCTATTGAAGATAAGAGCATCTTTTATATATGCTATATAGTAAAACATAGAATGCTTATGGTTCCAACTATAGCAATTTTAAGTGGTGGGTTTTCTTGTGAGAGAGAAGTGTCGCTTATGAGCGGAAAAGCAGTAAAGAAAGCGCTTGATAGCCTTTCATATAATGCAATAGAAATAGATGTTGACAGCAACATTGCTGAAAAGCTTAAAAAGATTAATCCGGGCCTTGCTTTTATAGCTCTGCATGGACCTTGTGGTGAAGATGGCTGCATTCAAGGTTTATTGGAGATTTTAGGTATAAAATATACACACTCAGGAGTTATGGCTTCGGCTGTTGCTATGAATAAAGTGATGTCAAAGCATATATTTCGATCCCTTAGTATCGATACTCCAAAAGGTTATGTAATTAGCCGAGAAGATCTACTAAAAAATAATATTAAAATCGATTATCCGTACGTCTTAAAACCAATTAACGAAGGTTCTAGCATCGGAGTGCATATTGTTTCCTCATATGAAGACCATTTAAAATTTAAAAATGACGCTATCATATTTGATGTCATTCCAGCACGTGACCAGGGAAAAGAAGAATGGATCCCAGTGTCGAAGCACTGGGATGACAAGGAAGGAGCTATTTGGATGACAAGAGATCTGATGATCATAGAAGAATACATACCGGGCATAGAGTTACATACTGCTATATTGTTAGACGAAGCAATTGGCACTATGGAAATACGACCAAAAAATAAATTCTATGATTATGAAGCAAAGTATACAGATGGATTTGCAGAACATATATTTCCTGCTGAAATTCCTGACAATATATATAAAATGACCTTGGAACACGCACTGAAAATTCATCGATTTTTAGGCTGTAAAACTATTTCCCGCTCAGATTTCCGTTATAATCCCAAAAATAACACTTTAAAAATGCTTGAGATTAATACACATCCTGGCTTTACTGAGTTATCGTTAGTGCCAGAAATTGCAAAATTGGCAAAAGGAATCAATTTTAATGAATTAGTTAAGATTATTATTGAAGATAGTTTGCAGCACAAAAATATTAGGGATTTAAGTCATGTTGAGCAGTATTACTAGAAGCCAAAGGAGTTTTTTGCGTAAGTGTGCCTTGGTTATTATCACAGCACTTTTTCTTACGCTAATGCTCTACAGCTCACTTGATAAAATAATAAATCGATTTAATTACTACTTTACTTGGTATAATGACTGCCTATCTAGTTTATTACTTAGTAGTGGATTTTCAATCGACGAAGTAGTCGTGAGCGGCAACAAATTTACAAACAAAAAGGACATTCTAAGTTTGGTAGATAGAACGCAACCTATCATGTATATATCACTTTCAAAACTTGCCGGTAACATACAATCCGTAAGCAGATGGATAAAACACGTAAGAATCCATAGAATTTTGCCCAATACCCTACATATTAATATAGATGAGCATAAACCGTTTGCTCTCTGGAAAGATAATAACAAAACCTCGGTAATTGATTTCGAAGGCAAAGTGATCGTAGATGACTATCCAGTAGATGATCTTGTTGTAATTACAGGACAAAACTCGTTATCAAACCTAGAATTTGTTAGAGATGTGTTAGAGAGTAAAACTCAATTAAGTGACCACATTTCTTCTTTTGCTTATATAGGGAATAGAAGATGGAATATCATACTTGATAACGATTCCACAGTGAAACTGCCTGAAGATAACCCTTCTAGTGCATGGGACTATTTAAACCACTTGCACAATACAACTGATTTTACTTTCAGCGATTGGAGTATTATTGATATGCGTATTACTGATAAAATTTTTGTGAAGAGGTGATCTGCTGTCATCCAAGTAGCGGGATGACGAGCTTATCGTCATGCTGCCGCGAACCGTCATACCGTCACGGTATCTCAGCCGCTAACAAGCAGCGGGATGACGGTTGTCGTTTAGCCATAAATATTTAAGAAATTCACCAAACGAAAAAAAAGGCAAAAGAAGCCCTGGTCATTGTCTATTTTCAGTATTTGGCGTTTTTTAAGCCTTAAACGCTGCAATTTAGCTGCTTTTAAGTACAACTAACCTTAGCTAAAATGTTTAAGAAATTTACTAAGCAGAAAAAAAGGCAAAAGAAACCCCGTGGTAATTAGTGTTCACTCCCTAATCCTGCAAATTGGCGTACTATACTGTCTTAAACGACTTATAAGCGCGTTTCAGCTTATATAGGTAAAAACCTAGAAATATTGTGAAGACATAAGGTGCACATAGTGCAAAAAATTAAAAATAAGACGCCAACTACGTTATTTTCTTGCTGTTTAATCTGCACAGATGAAGATAACTGAATACCTTCATTGTCATAATAAGGGGGCCGGCGAAACTTGTCAAGCAAGTTTTTTCGTTTCTATAAATCTGGATTTCAGCGTTATGCGCTGGAATAACAACGTAAGGTAAATTTTTCAACATCTCAAAATTACAGAATTTAGTCTGTTTAATTAAGTGTGAAAGGTTACGATCATGCTGAGTCATTAGGAAAGATTAGAATATACAGAAGCTATAAAAACTGTCTAATAGCTACCCAAAACCCTTATCTCCCACTCAAGTTCAACATTAAATTTATCCTTCACTGCATCTTTTACTCTGTTGCCAAGGTTTTCCAAGTCAGATGCAGTTGCATTATCGTAATTGAGCAAGAAGTTACAATGTTTCTTAGAGATTCTAGCTCCACCAATATTTAACCCTAGGCAGCCAGATTTATCAATTAACTCCCATGCTCGGTAGTTTTTTGGATTTTTGAATATGCACCCAGCAGTTTTTCCTCTTATTGGCTGGCTTTTATTTTTTTTCTCAACAATTTCTTTTAACCTTTGCAATATAAGCTCATACTCTGAGTTTACTCCTTTAAACTCAGCTTCAACAAAAATCCAATTTCCTTTTAGGCTATTTCCACGGTAAAAATACCCCATTTCTTCGCTGGAGAACTCATATAGGTTTCCATCCTCTAGATTCACTGCTTTTATAGATTGTATAACACCTGCGATATCACTGCCATATGCACCTGCATTCATTTCTATTCCGCCACCAACTGTTCCTGGAATTCCAACTAGAAACTCGAGCCCACTAATTTGTTGCTCTCCTGCAAAGTAAGCAAGGTTCCTAAGCAGCGCAGCACCACCTGCAACAATGGAGTTATTACCCTTACTTTTAATATATGCAAACTCCTTACCTAATTTTACTGTTATTCCTCGAATGCCACTATCTCGCACTATTATGTTGGATGTTGCACCGATAACACTAATTGGCAGTTCAGTATTTTTAATCAAGCATGTTAAATCTTCAATATCACATGGTTTAAATAATACATCAGCTCGCCCACCGACATTTAACCATGTCGTTTTAGACATCAAGACGTCATAACGATAGATTCCACGTACTTTAGGTAAGCTTATAAGCATTTTGATTTCAACTCTAGTCCTGCATCCATACCCATTTTCTCAGCATCTTCTATAAATGAAGTGCGCTCAGTGAAGTATATATTTTTTCCACTTGCTAACATACAACAAAGGTGTAGCATATTTTCGTTCACATATTCAGCCAAAGCTGCAAGTGGTGTAAAACACGAACCATTCACTGTCTTCATAAAACTGCGCTCTGATTTCACTCTTATAAAAGACATATTATTATTAATTTTCTCTACAAGATCGATAATTTTTACATCATTCCTTCTACATTGAATACAAATCGCTCCCTGTCCCACTGCACTTAACATAACTTTTGGTGGCAATACCTCTGTAATTAAGTGATTCTTTTCTAATCTTATGAGTCCTGCTTCAGCTAGAATTATTCCATCAAAACTTTGATTTTGCAATCTAGTTGTCACGTTTCCACGAAGTGGTACTATATTTAAATCCGGTCTAAAATTTAGCAACTGAACTTTTCTTCTTATTGAAGAAGTAGCGATAGTAGCCTGTTGTGGCAAAGATTCAAGGCTATTATGTTTATGAGAAATAAATGCATCACATGGATTTAACCTTTCTAAAATACAAGGAATTGCTAAATCTTTCGAGAAAAATGCAGGCACATCCTTTAGCGAATGAACTGCCATATCTATGTTATTTTCGAGCAATTCAGTCTCAATTTCTTTGATGAATAATCCTTTACCTCCTATTTCAGCAAGATTTGCGTTTGCATACTTATCTCCAGAAGTTTTTATCTTAACAATTTCAATAGATAAGTTAGGAAAAGAGTCCAGCAACTTTTGTTTTGCTTCCAAAGCCTGGGCAACTGCAAGCTTGCTTCCTCTGGTGCCTATTTTGACTAGCATATGTACGACTGTTTGAATACCAAACCTTAACCTAATTAATTATTTAAACACTTTGGTAGCGTGTATCGCATGAATTTTGGTTACCCTCTCTCTGATGTCATTCAAGTACTTGGGTCCAATCATATGAGCCTTTGCATTTATTGTACTTTAACTTAAAACCAAAAGCAACTTTGACTTTACAAAATAATAACCTTTTATATGTAATAAATAAGCTTACTGGATTCCAGACTGGAAGTCTTACGTTATACCGCCGCGTTAGCCACTAACAAGCAGCGGGATGACGGTTGTCGGGGTGTCATCCCAGCACCTTCTCCTGTCATCGAAGTAGCCCTCCTTCTTCTGTCATCCCAGTGCTCCGACACTGGGATCCAGGAAACTTAATTGCAAGTAATGCATTGGGTTTGGTGAATATGGGTTTTGCGTTATAGAATGAAACACTTTTGGTGAATTTGTAAAGAAAACTGGATTCCATCGTCACGCGCTGGAATGACAAGCAGTCTCAACAACCACAGGGTGTCATCCAAGTAGCTGACATACAACTGTACGAACGTTGCGATTTGATGGTAACTCCCACCAAGAATGATGTCATCCCAGTGCCCAGACACTGGGATCCAGGAAAAAGAATGATGTCATGAAAGTAGCCCCTATGATGTCATTCCAGTGCTTGACACTGGAATCCAGCTTTTGATCGAAAGTGTTGTATAGTACATAATCAATTTTTCTGGATCCCAGTGTCTGGGCACTGGGATGACAAAGAAATAGGCACTGGGATGACACCCTACTAGTGGAGGTTACTCTCAAACTGCAATGTTTGTTTATGTTAGCCATAAATATTTAAGAAATTTACCAAATGAAAAAAAAGGCAAAAGAAGCCCCATGGTTGGCTAATTACTTACATTATACTTTCAAATATGGCGTTTTTTTACTCTAAACGCTTAATAACCGCGACTGAGCTGCTTTTAAGCCGCAACTAATCTAAATTATAAACGTTAAGAAATTTACTAAACAGAAAAAAAGGCAAAGAAACCCTAGGGTAGCTAGTTACTCACTATCCATTTTTAATATTGGCGTTTTTTAATGTTTTGAACGCTTTATAAGCGCATTTTAGCTCATATAGGTAAAAACCTAGAAAATTTATAAAGACATGAGGTGCACATAGTGCGAAAAATTAAACATGAGACGCCAGATACGTTAAGTTTTTTTGTCGTTTAATCTGTACAGAGAAGATAAATAAATAGCTTCACTTTCATGATAAGGGGGCTGGCGGAGTTTGTCAAGTAAGTTTCTATGGCTACTTGGGTGACACCATAGGTAATGGAGAATTTTACAAAAATACATTTTTAACTTATACTACAATTTTAAACCTACAACTTATGTACAACAGGCTTATAGTCAAATCTTTTTCAGTATTATGCATCTGTTTACTTGCTTTATACATAACACTGCCAAATTTCTTTGATAATAAGTTTTTTATTTCGAAAAAAAGAATAAACTTAGGCCTTGACCTGAAAGGAGGGGCATCTTTGCTTCTAAACATAGACTTAGACTTCTATTTTAAGGAAAAGCTAAGCATGCTAGCTGATGAGATAAAAGAGACATTGCTAACAAAAAATATTGAATCCAGCGTACAAAATAGCGAACAAGTAATTGTAACTTTAAATAATATTGATGATCATAAAAAAGCATCTGTGTTGATTAATGCAATAAATCCAAATTTAGAGCTAAATAAAAAAGATTCTTCAATTCTCATTTCGTATAAACCCCATTATAAAAATTCTTTGATCAGTGAAGTAGCTGCAGAATCAATAAACAATGTCCAGCGCCGTTTGGACAAACTTGGCACAAAGGAAGTCAGCGTTCAAAAACAAGGGCAGAATAAAATATTAGTGCAGGTGCCTGGAGTAGAAGACACCAAGCAGATAAAATCTCTGCTTGGCAAAACTGCTAAACTAGCTTTTCATTTGGCAAACACTAACATAGCCAAGGTGCAGGATATAGATCACGAAACTACTGTCATGCTCAAGGATTCTTTAGGTAATTCTTATCCAATATTCCGCAAAACTGAAATAGGTGGCGATTCGCTGGTTAACGCATCAGTTAGATTTGGTCACTTAGGTAAACCAACAGTGCATTTTAAATTTGACAGCATAGCGAGTAAAAGATTCGCGAAAATCACTAAAGAAAATGTGGGAAAACCTTTTGCAATTGTTCTGGATAACACAGTCTTAACAGTACCCACAATACGTGAGCCAATTTTAAATGGAGAGGGAGAAATTAGCGGTAATTTCACTGAAAAACAAGCAAGCGAACTTGCAATACTTTTAAAATCTGGAGCACTGCCAGCACCACTTAAAATAATTGAAGAAAAAAACATTGGCCCAAGCCTTGGAGAAGAATCAATAAAGGCAGGGGAAATGGCAGCAACAATCTCTATTATAGCCGTGGCTTTATTTATAATTATCACTTACGGCAAATTAGGTATATTAGCTTCTGTTGCGCTTTTTTCTAATGTAATTCTTATATTATCAATTCTCACTCTGCTTGAAGCAACTCTAACTTTACCTGGAATTGCAGGTATTGCACTCACTGTCGGTATGGCGGTGGATGCAAATGTTTTAATATTTGAGCGAATTCGCGAGGAAATCAAATCTGGCAAGAGAGTGGAACGTGCTATTGAAGAAGGGTTTAAAAACGCTATAAAGACAATACTGGATTCAAATATCACTACATTAATTGCTGCAGGAATAATGTTCATTATTGGCAGCGGAGCAATTAGAGGCTTTTCTGTCACTTTATCAATAGGAATTTTATGTTCGATGTTTTCTGCAATCACAGTCACAAAACTCCTGATAGAGTTGTGTATGAACCCGAAGGAACTAGTGCTTTGTTAGTCAACCACCTTCATTCCCACAACGTTATATCCTGAATCGACGTGCAAAATTTCTCCAGTAGTGCCACTACTTAAGTCGCTTAATAAGTATAACGCTGCCTTGCCAACATCCTCTATTGTAACATTGCGTCTAAGCGGAGAATTATTTCTATTCCATTCTGATATGAAGTGAAAATTGCTTATTCCAGAAGATGCTAAAGTTCTGATTGGACCAGCGGAAATTGCATTTACTCTGATATTTTGTGGCCCGAGATCACATGCTATATATTTTACACTTGCTTCAAGTGCTGCTTTACATAAACCCATAACGTTATAATTTGGCATAACTTTTTCAGCGCCATAATAAGATAAAGTAAGTAAACTACCACCACCTGACATCATTTTTTCAGCTCTTTGCGCTAAAGCAGTGAAAGAATAGCACGATATATGCATTGCATTGAGGAAGTTATTCAGTGAAGTATTGACATATTTACCATCTAACTCATTTTTATCGGAGAATGCTATTGCATGCACCAAAAAGTCAAGAGTACCCCATTTTTTCTCTATTATTTCAAAAGCGTTATCTACGATTTTTTCATTTGAAACGTCACAGTGTAATATTAGCTCCACATTTAATTCATCTGCTATTGGTGATAGTTTTTCTTTTATTATTTCATTCTGGTAGGTGATTGCAAGTTCTGCCCCGTGCTCTGAGAGAGCTTTTGCTATACCGCATGCTATCGATCTCTTATTTATTATTCCAGTTATTAACCCCTTTTTGCCTTGTAATAGACTTGCCATCATAGAACTATCTGTTTTTTTATAATTTGGAGTATTAACTAGATAAAGTCAAGATATCAACTATGTTTTAAAACATTTTTTGCAGTAACTTGAAGTCTAATACCACTGTTAACACAAAGGCAGCGATGAGAGTTTCTATAGCTAACCCAAGAAAGGGTTCCCTACGTCATACCGCCGCGGTATCTCAGCATAGATTCCGCTAACAAGTAGCGGAATAACGAATTTGTTGTTTTTCAAATTGTAGGTAAACCTAAGCCACTTTAGCTATAGCAGCCGTCTATTTTAGATTGCTTCTTATTAAAAAAAACAAAGCCTTATTAATTAAATATTATAGTTAATAATTACACTCTTTTGACAAATAATTAAAATAGTGTTAAACTGCGTGCATAAAATAATTAGTGAGGTTGCAATGTTAAGCAGTATTATAAAAGTAAAATTAGAGAAAAACTGTTGTCCTTTTGAGAAATTAGAAAACTGACCTTACCCAGAAAAAGTAGAGAGAAAGTTAAGACGTTTTTGTCATGAGAATAAATTGTGCAGGAATGCAATAATTAATAGTAGAATGCCTACGTTGTTTGTTATAAAAGATTTCTATGTATTCAAATATGGCAGTTCTGGTTTATTGAGCGAGAAGTATCAATAAGCAGCTCCCTTTTGAGTGAACTTTTCTGCAACAGAGTTATCGTAACAACATCCCTTATGGCTCATGCTGGAAATGATGTTTTTTGTATTCAATAGAAATTGGTAATTTTGAGAGGTATACTGTGGCCCTTGATCGCTATGTAACAGCAGATTTTTATCGGGTTTGCGCTTATTAACGGCCATCAATAAAGAGTCAATAACCAATTGTTTATTTGTTGAGCTACTCATTAACTACCATACGTGAATATAGGTCAATTATTGCTGCCAACAACCTTCCTTAGTTTTTATATAAGTAATCCCAAACTTTATTTGGCTGATCAGTGGTGAATTTTTGATCCAATGTGTTCGGAGCCACAACTCGGTTGCTTATTTGCTGTTTTTTATTTTTGAACCTTCGTCTAAGTTTGGCTTTAATGCCATTTTCTTGCATAACACTTTATACTGTTTTAATTTTTGCCTAAAGCTTTTAATTCAGCGTGAATTTTAGGGATCTGCATTTGGATGCTTTTTTTGAATATCTGCTAGAAGCCCATCTCTTGCTAATTCCTTACTGCTTTTTCCCTTAGCAACCCATACCACCAGCAGATATGTCTAAAACCCTACATAGTTCCTGTATTTTATAGCAATTTCTATATAAAAGAATACTTTACTCTTTTTGTTTGGCCAGGGCTTTTTTTTAAATGTCTCTTTCTCTTGTTACTCTTGCTAGTTCTTTTTTTAGATCAAATCTTTCTTTGTCATAAGGAGCCTTTGCCTGGAAATGCGTATGCTTCTGACATTTTTCCATCATATTTTCTTACCCATTTACTTAACATACTGCCATCTATACCTAGATCTTTTGCTATTTTTGTACTTCTGTTTCTTTAACCAGCTTAACAGCTTCTAATTTGAATCCTGCTGCTTCTATTTGCCATATTTTGAAAAAACGTTTTATTTTACTCCAAAAACGTCTTAACTTTCTCTCTACTTTTTCTGGGTAAGGTCACCTCTTAACTTGACGCGTATGACTCCCTACTTGGATGACAGATAGTAATGCGAAAGCCTCTTACAACTTACTTTTAATTAGTCTAACCCATGCGTGCCAATCCCTCTCACCAAGATTGCTTTCAAAAGATAGGAGATCCTTTACAGCTTTTGAGCAAATTTCTTCACTTGGAATTGATAACTCCCTATTCATTGCTAACGTTAAACATTGAGTTTTGCACGCTCGTTCTAAATGATACGTGTAAAACATTGCTTCTTGTATAGTCCGACCACACGTTATAGATCCATGATTGCGCATTAACATGACAAAATTTTCTTTCAGATCAGCTATTAACCTCTTTCCTTCTGTATTGCTACGTGCTAGGGAATTATAATTATGGTAAGAGATTTTATTGTAAAAGTGCAGTGCCCATTGACTTATTGGAAGTAGTCCATCTTGTAGAGAAGAAACTGCTACAATAGAAGGTGTATGCAGGTGAAAAATTGCTTGAATGTCTTTCCTTGCTTGATAAACAAAACCATGAATTATATAGCCAGTTTTATTATATTGATATTCTGTACCCTCAATCACATTTCCATCTAGTGATACTCTCATCAATGAATTTTCATTCACTTCGTCAAAGCGTATAACAAATGGGTAAATATAAAACGACTTTTGATCTTCAGAACATACCGAGAGGTGAGTATATGTATGATCATCCAGTTTAAGGTAAGACAAAATCTGATAGGCATAGACTAGATCCCTTTTTACTCTGCTCTTTGTTAACAACACAATCCTCTGTTAGAATCTTCTGAAGATTTATACACGAAAAAAGGCTTGTAGTAAACTAATAAGTCTATGCCACTCTGTCTTGCTTTCTGAATACCAAACACTTTTGTGTTGTAGCTTGCTTAAAAATAGTTATCGTTATTATAGAGTTTATATACAGAATTTGTGTTTCTAAATTACATAATATCTTAACTATAAAAATAATTTTCTATATAATATTTCATATGTTTTAAAGCTTTGTTTTTATGTTATTATAAATGTAAGTTTCAAGATTGAAAATAATATGGTAAGTATTAACACAAAAAAACAGCCAGCAGGATTTTTCACATATCTCTCTGGTCTTTCAGGAAGTGGTAAACTTTCCACAGCAATAGAATTGTCCAATATGATAGACGCATTAATTGTAAATAGTAAGTTCTATAACAATGTTCAAGTTTGCTCTATATACAATGGTGTCTTTGAACGTGATCAAATACCTAAAGAAGTTCAAGATAGAGTATATGGCATTATGCAAATTATGCTTCAGGTAATAGAAAATTATCCGATTCACTCAAAAAATTACATATTTATTGATGAGTTGATGGAAAATAATGACCAGAACATGAGGATGTATGATTCAATAGTAAGGCTTAGTAAAAAAATGAACACAGAAATCCTTCCTGTGGTACTTAGGTGTGATCTACCGACATTACAAAAGCGTATTGAATTAAAAAGGCAAAGAAAAAATAGGAAGGTGACTAATGTAAATAGCATGATAGAGCAATTTAGGATTAACAATTTATTTATACCACCGAGTGCCATAGAGATAGAAAATTCAGATATGAGTATAAAAGAAGTAGCTCAAGAGATAGTAAACCAGATGCACAGGCTTAGCCACATTGTATGTACGCGAAAGAATAGTCTATAATGATTTCATATACTGAGGCTCATTTAAATATAGAGCCTCAACTTCATTTAATTTTTGCTTGTTCTTCAGTCTATAATGAACCAATAGTCCTGCATGGCTAGCATTTAAATTGCAATCCATATGTGTAATGTAGTCACTGCTTGTAGCGTGACACTTGGATCCAGGGTCACGTGCTGCAGTTGGACCAGATAGCGGCAATAAATTGAAATCAAATAACTGCGTATAAAACCCTTGAGCATTTTTGATTATAGCTCTGATATTTTTTTTGCTATTCGTACAAAGCAAAGATATTGTGTAAGCTTGAACTTCCAGCGCATTAACTCCGTATAATGGCTTATTTGTAGCAAGATTTATACCTTGTGCTGCTGATATACCAACTCTAATTCCAGTGAAACTTCCTGGTCCAACTACTACCGCTAAATGATCTATTTTATCGTAATTATAATTGTGCTTATCAAATAAAGTATTCAGAATTTGAAAAAATGATTCTACATGATTGTTGCTGGCGGAATTGCGCTCTACAAAACAATTACCATCATAATCAACTATTGCTATTGAACTACCAGTACCTACAGTATCAATCGCTAAAATAGACATTACTTAAGCTTATCATAGAGTTTTGTAAACATCATAGTAAAGGCACCATTACCCATAACATTTGCTGAAGTGATTATTGGATCAAACACTATATACAAGGCTGTGATTAACGAAAGCATTTCTGGAGAAAATTTGAGGTATTTCTCAAGAATAGGTAGCATTACCATAATTCCTCCTGCCGGCACTGCAACGATAGCAAACTTAAATAACAAAAAATAGAGAAGAAAAGTTACATAGTCCGTTGTGGACAATAAATAACCAGAAGTAATTACCATTGATAATATTATAACAAAAAAGCAATCACCTACTAAATGGAAGCTAGCAGTTATTGGTATAACAGACGATGCTATATCAGGTTGCTTTACATTTTTTTTGCTTCCTTCAAGAGTAAGCGGCATAGTTGCATTACTAGACATTGTGCTCATCGCAGTAATAAATGCCGGTATCATATTGCTTATACTAGCTATCCAGCTTGTGATCTTGAATGAATTTGCTGCTCCATATAAGAGGAAAACATAAAGGTAGGTTGCAGATTCTATAATAATGAAAATTATTGAGTAATCCTTAAATATTATAGATAAAACTTGATCATGCTGCATTTTTAAAGCAAGCCCAAGTACAAATATTGGAATAATCGGCGTCAAAAACGTCTTCAAAATAAAGAGAGTTAAATCTAACATTTTGTTCGAAAGCTCTTTGCTTTTCTTAGTTAGCAGTATAGACACTACTATGCTGAACACAAATCCACAAGCAAGAGCATGAAAGTTAGAAAAGAGTAGCGGAAGCCTAAACGACCATAAAGGAACAATTGTTTCTTCATACGTTATATCTTGTATTGAATAAGTGTTTTGTATGATAAAATGCCCAACAGAATAAGCTATTAAACTTGAAGCCAGATTCGATAAGAAGATCATTATAATAAGTAACAATATAAACTTTATAGCTGACTGCTTAAGATTGTTAACACTGCTAAAGATTAACGCAAAAATAATAAAAGGCATTATAAATAGCAAAACCTCTTTTATACTCAGGCTCGTTGAGTACAAGAAGGTTTTTGCTTCCATTGGAACTAAATGACCAAAGAATGCAACTGAAGTGATGACCGTGAGTAAGATTAATAGTTGTAGCACGTTCTTATATACCAGTGTCCTATGGACATATATATGGTAAGTTAGTTGTTAAGTAAAGCAAAACTGCCTATTGCTATGAAACATTATGAAAGACAAGCAGCTTTTGTTACTCCCGCGCGTACTGCACGAATATTATCTATTAGATCCCAGTGCCTTGACTACTTCGATCCAGGAAAATTGATTATGCACTATACAACATTCTCGATCAAAAAACTGATTCCAGTGTCAGCTACTTGCATGACAAAGAAGAGTGAAATTAGCACTCACCTATTATTCGTGTCGTTTTCAGTAAAAGCCTCCTCCCATGTGCCTTGAGTTGCTGCACGACTATACTCTGTTACTCTATTTTCAAAGAAATTCGTATGTTCAACGCCATTTAGTATTTCATCGAGCCATGGAATAGGATTATCATTAACATCATATATGGACTCAAGACCTAATTGCATTAACCGTCTGTTTGCTACGTAGCGTATGTAATTGCGCACTTCTTCTGCGGATAGTCCTTCAACATCTCCGAAATCAAAAGCAAGCTTTATAAACTCATCCTCAAGCTCAACAATAGTGCGACATGCAGAATACAATTCCTCTTTAAACTCGCTGTCCCAAATTTCATTATTCTCTTTAATAAATGTATTAAATAACATGATAATTGAATTGGTGTGCAAAGTTTCATCACGAGCTGACCAAGCGATTATTTGTCCCATACCTTTCATTTTGCCAAAACGTTGGAAATTGAGCAAAATTGCAAATGATGCAAATAATTGCAATCCTTCAGTAAATGCACCAAACACTGCTAGAGTTTTAGCTACATGTTTTTTATCGTGTTTTTTGCTTTCCTCGAATTCTAACATGTATTCATACTTTTTTCTCATAGCATCATACTTTAAAAATGCTTGATATTCACTTTCTGGCATACCAGTTGTGTCTAAAAGATAAGAATAAGCTGCAATGTGTATGGTTTCCATATTGGAAAAGCTTGCAAGCATCATGCATATTTCTGTTGGCTTAAATATATTTGAGTAATGCCTCATGTAGCAGTTATTTACTTCAATATCTGCCTGAGTAAAAAATCTAAAGATCTGGGTTAGTAGATTTTTTTCTACACTTGAAAGTTTAGTTTTCCAATCCTTAACATCATCAGCGAGCGGAACTTCTTCAGGTATCCAATGTATCCTTTGTTGTTGTAGCCACGCATCATAAGCCCAAGGATAGTTAAAAGGTTTGTATATTGGATCTGCTTCTAATAATGACATAAAACACCTATTATTTTCTCAAGTAAATATTATATTAAATGATATTGAGAATCAGTCAATTTAACTTTTTTGAAATTTGACGGCAGGTAATTTATTAGTGTATTATAGCTTCAAGTAATTTATCAACAGAAATGCGAGTATTAATATCTTTTATTTTATTATTTACAGTGAGCTGCACACACACTATTCACAACCACGGAGCTCCTGGCATTAGTGTTGAATTGTGGAGCAAGATAAAAGTAGGTGACGATAAAGAAAAAGTGGTTCACACTTTAGGATCACCAACATTAGTATCAAAGTTCGATGATAACGTTTGGTACTATGTCTCATATAAAATTAAACAAGCTAACTTCTTAGGAAAAAGGAAGTATAGCAGTAAGTCTCTGCAAATTTCATTCGATCAGGACGGTAAAGTTGCAGATACAAAAGAAACTGACATCTTAGAGAGATCTTTGGCTGTTCCTGATTGAAAGTTTGCTCAGATCTTCCTACGTCATACCGCCGCGGTATCTCAGCATAGATTCCGCTAACAAGCAGTGGAATGACGGCTTATTAAATTATAGAATTACTTTAGCTATAGAATAAAGTCTAGTGTTACTTCACGCCAAATGTGGTGGTGCTGAGTAGGCAAGCCAGTCAATGGGCTACATTTATATACTGCACGCATTGCATTATCTGCTATCGACCTGAAAAGTGGATTATTTCGATAGGAATCACTGTCTGCTACATCGGCCATAATTATCTCGCCTTGACTGGATAATAATAAGTTAATTTTTATATTAAAATTTTCTTTGTAAGCTATGCTTTCAGGAATGCTCCAGCATTTTGTAAGTTTGTCTCTTATAGAGTTAATAATTTCTGTTACAACTAATTCATCCTTTTTATTCTCAACGCTTTTTTCGTTTCCTATTTCATTTTTTGCCTCTCTAACATCCCTTCTTAGTTTCTTCCCTACACTTTTTTTTCTTTTTGGAACTGGAATGAATTCTTTACCCTCGTTAATAATGACTTCTTCTTGCATTTCGATAATTTGCCTCGGTTGTGCTACAACAGTGTGCTCAACTGTTTCTTTTTTCCTTTGTGGTATAGGAACAACTGACGTATCATTCGTTTGGGCTTTTGTTGAAGGTAACGAAAAAAGCAGAAAACAACATAAAGATAAAAAAAGAATGTAATTACAATAGAAAAAACGCATATGTTAAGCAGTTTGTTTTACTGGTTTAAAGCTAGTATTGCACATAAAGTCAATATATTTTAGTTGATGGACGAGTTTGAAGTAAATAAGGAATCCCTTCAAAGTTGCAGGCAAGCGAAAGATTGTCTTCTCGACAGACAAAGGAATTGTATAATGGATTAAAAGGAACCGTATGACAAAAATTATAGCAAAAGAATATACAGAATTTTTAGAGCAGTTGAAAGAACATATCGCTACTAGTCGTTATAAAGCAGCACTTGCAGTAAATAGTAAGCTTATTTTCTTTACCACCATATTGGTACAGAGATCCTAAAACGCCAAAAAGAACATGCCTGGGGAGCTAAGGTAATTGATCAATTAAGTAAGGATTTGAGAAGTACATTTCCAGAAATGAAAGGCTTTAGCACGAGAAATCTGAAGTATATGCGTAAGTTTGCCGAAGAATATCTTGATGTTGAATTTGTGCAGGAGCCTCTTGCACAATTAACTTGGTATCACAATATCACTCTTTTGGAAAAAATAGAAAGTCATGAAATAAGATTATTTTATGTAAAAAAAGCTATTGAACATGGCTGGTCACGTAACATTATGGTTATTCAGATAGAGCTTGGACTACATAAACGTCAAGGGAAAGCTATTACTAACTTTAAAGAAAAATTACCATCCTCTCAATCAGATTTAGCACATTATACATTAAAAGATCCGTATATTTTTGATTTTTTAAGTATAGGTAAGGATGCTCATGAAAGAGAAGTAGAAAAAGGACTCGTAGGACATATGGAAAAATTTCTGTTAGAACTCGGTGAAGGATTTGCTTTTGTTGGCAGACAATTTCATTTAGATGTTGGAGATGAAGACTTTTATATTGATTTATTATTCTACCATTTAAAATTACGTTGCTTTATAGTGATTGAGTTGAAAGATAATAAATTCAAACCAGAATACGCTGGAAAAATGAATTTTTATCTTTCTGCAGTGGATAATTTGCTAAAACACTCAACAGACCAGCCATCTATAGGATTAATTTTATGTAAATCAAAAAATAATGTACTGGCCGAATATACACTGCGAGACATGACAAAGCCAATAGGTCTTGCAGAATACCGAATAACTGAAAATCTACCAGAGAACATAAAAACAGCTTTACCGACGATAGAAGAATTAGAAGCTGAATTATCCAAAATTTCAGATGAGGAAAAGTAATGTTACTAAAATCATTCAAACAATTATTTAGCAAACCAAAAACTCAGTATGAAATGCATCAGGCTCAGGAAGAAGAGTGGCAGCCGATAACTTACTCTCTCATAGCCTTGAAACTTTGGAAGCAAATAGTAACAGAGTAAGTGATTTTTATGGATTACAAGCTCTAGGTGTACTATCCTATAATATCATACGGTCAATATACTCTAAATGAGATGGAAAGATGAAGGCATCATTATAGCTGCTAAAAAATACGGCGATAAAAACTTAATTCTTTCTCTGTTTACAAAAAATCATGGAAAGCGCAGGGGATTAATTAAGCTAACAAACAATAGCAATTATAAGTTTCAGATAAGTAATCTATTACATGCAGAATGGAGTGCTAAGTTACCTGAAAATCTAGGTTTTTTAAAGTGCGAATTAATCGAATCTCCATTCCATCATTTCTTTCAAGATAGGTTAAAAAGCATTACTATTGTCTCTTTCTTCTCTATTTTAGAAAAAGTGCTTCCAGAAAGTGAACCCTGTGCCGTGCTGTATGACAATTTTCGATATTTCATCGATGTAGTTAAACACAACAATCAGTCTTGGCAAAGCCATTATCTTAACTTAGAGCTTCTGCTTCTTACGCAATTGGGATTCAAGTTAGACTTATCCAAATGTGCTGTAACAGGTGTTAAGGAAAACTTACAATTTATTTCTCCAAAAACTGGTAGAGCAGTGTCAAAAAAAGCAGGAGATTATTATGCAGATAAACTCCTACCCTTTCCACAAATGTTGCATGATGTATACAATAATAACCTACAAAACAGCTACTCATTCCAAGAGTTTCAGTTAGGACTGAAAGTCACAGGATATTTTTTAAATAAGTATCTATTTTTGCAGTTAAACATGAAATTTCCAGAGCTGAGAAACCTCATGTTGTCGCTTTAACCTTAGTTATCATTTTTTTGAAATCATTTCAGAAATCTATAGCTGACCCAGGCAACACGTCATACCGCCGCGGTATCTCAGCATAGATTACGCTAACGAGTAGCGGAATGACGGTTGTCGGTAAACTTAAGCCACTTTAGCTATAGCCAGTAACCACTCTATTTCTACCACTGTTTTTTGCCTTATATAAATATTTGTCAGCACGTACTATAAATTTTTTAATATCGTCAAGGTCAGATCCTTGCATTTCTGCAATTCCAATGCTCACAGTTATGTTATGGGTTGTATTTTTGTCCGCAAGTATAAAAGGTTCTTTAGCAATAATTTTTCGTATTCTCTCCGCAATAGTATACGCATCTGATACATTGGTATCTGGCATTACAACAACAAACTCCTCACCACCAAACCTAGCTAGTAAATCTGTCACTCTGATATTTTCAGAAATTCTTTTCTGTACTTGCTTTAAAAGTTCATCTCCAGCACTATGCCCAAAACTGTCATTCACCATCTTAAAATAGTCTATATCAAGTATCATAAGAGACAACCTTCTATCCTTTTCCACAGAGTCCTTAACAATGTTTCTTAAGTGTGCATCAAAATATCTTCTATTATAACAGTTAGTTAATGGGTCCTTTATAGACATTTCCGCATTATTAAATAAATTCATTCTCAAGGCATCTTGATATCTTTTGCGTTTTACTTGCGAATTAACCCTTGCTATTAACTCACCCTCATCCAAAGGTACTGTTAAATAATCATTAGCACCTACATCAAGTGCTTTTACTAAATTGCTTTTATCATAATCTTCAGAAAGAATTAGAATTGGTGTATAACGTGTTTCTACTTTACTACGAAACTCAGAACACAAACGCAGGCCGTCAGTTTTTGAAAACTGCATATCAGAAATGATCAGGTCGTAATTATTCTTAATACCAACCTTTAATGCCTCCACTGGATCACTCAGTATTTTAATTGACCTAAAGCGTTGCTTTAGTACATTATATATTTGCTCTGCTTGAAAGACATCTTCATCTACAACAAGTATGTTAGCATCAAAGATCTGATTAGAATAATCCATAATACTGTTTCCTGCTACTCCGCCAATCTCAGCGTTGGTTTCTCCTCTTAAACGCAATTCATCGATAATCATCTTTAAGCGTGTGAGGGACTTAATTCTCGCAGATAAAGCAGTTTCATCTATTGGTTTAGTCAGAAAGTCATCTGCGCCAGCATTAATGCCTTGCACTCTATCGTGAGTGTCATGCAGCGCAGTCACCATAATTATTGGAATATGGGTTGTTAAGGGATCATTCTTTAGCTCCTTACAAACTTGAAAGCCATTCATCTTTGGCATCATGATATCAAGTAATATAATATCTGGCTGCTGTTTTGTTACTAAATCTATGGCTTCTTCACCATCATAAGCTACGGTAACCGTATAGTACTCTGCTTTTAGTCGAGCTTCTAAAAGCTTAACATTACATAGTACATCATCTACTACTAGGATCTTTGCTGTCATTATCTTTAGATGTATTATCTGTATCGTAAGTAGGATAAAGCTTGCCATCTTTACCAATTATGTAATTTACTTTCTCAGTACTACGCTCTTTATATAAGTCTTCAATTCCGTTATCCTTCAACAACCTTTTAGCTTTTGACTTTACAATTATAAAATGCCTATATATAGTCTTAATGAGATTGATAAACATAGGTACCTTATTTCTGTCAAGAACAATTATACTCACTAAAGCGACGACTAAAATTTCTGTAAAACCTATATTGAACATTTTTCCTATGAAGCAAGTACCTTGATCCTTTTGATTATAAATATTAATTTGCTTAAATCAAGTTTAGAAGCAACCATCTCATCCAAAAAACTATTGTAACGTTCTATGTAATCCTTGTCACTACAAGCCCAGATTTGAACCTTATTTTTACGGTTATCAGTGGATTTTATAACTTTAACAGCTAGCTTATAATGATAATTGCTTAAATCGTCCAATAAATCATTAACTAAGCTGCGATCCCAATAAGAAGAGCGGCTTTTCATCTTGATGGCAATTGTTCTAATAAGATCGAATCTTAACAGCGACTTTAACTCAAAGTATATTTTGCCAGCATCAAGAATGGGCAAAGACGTCTGTTCAGCAACAGATATAATATCCAGTGCATAAGTAAGAACGCACAGGTCAGCAATTTTTTTTGCTAGATCTTTATCTATATTAAGTTCCACTAAAGAAGCGTATCCATGATTATAGACCTTTAGCAGGTGTTCATCTAAAACATTATGGCCTAAAGTTTCAATTGCATCTTTAAATTTTGTAACATCATCCAATTCTATAAAGCTAAGATTTTTTACTAACCAAAACGATACTCTGCCAATAAATTTCTGCACATTTCTCACTATTTGCAAGTATGAGTTAATATCAATTTTTCCATCCAATTCATCAATTTTTTGCCACAGGTTATTTAAATCATATAGGTGGTTAACAACGATATATATGTTAACTGCTTCGTGTACCTTAATTCCATTATTCTCAACTAAATTATTAATAAATATACAGCCCATCCTATTTACTACATCATTTGTAATACAAGTGGAGATAATTTCTCTACGAAGTTGGTGTTTTAATATGAAATCCTTAAACTCTGTTACCATCTTTTTAGGAAAATAACCTAGCAAATAGTCATTAGATATAAGATCTTTTTCAGGCAGATCAGAATGTATAATTTCATTTTTTATTGCCGTTCTAGCATAAGACATTAGAATAGAAAGCTGAGGAGAACTGAAACCTTCTGCACCAGTTAACATCCTTGCTACCTCTTCGTCAGCTGGAAGAAATTCTACGCTTCGGTTTAACAGCCCAGATTTTTCTAAACTGAGCAGTAACCTGTGGTGCTGCTCCAATCTCTCTTTAGCTTGCAAACACTCAAGAAGTAATGCTTTTGTTTCAATTCTGTTGTGGTTCTCAAGCACTTTGGATACAACTTCGTCCACCATACTTGCCAGTATTTCATTCCTTTTTTCTAAAGAAACACCCCCTGCTTTCATAGCTGAAACAAATGCAATCTTGATGTTAACTTCAAGGTCCGAACATATCACTCCGGCTGAATTATCAACAAAATCTGCATTGATATATCCACCTCTTTCAGCATATTCTATTCTTCCAAGCTGTGTGCATCCCAAATTTCCGCCTTCTATAAACATAGAAGCTCTAATATCTTTACCATTTAC
Source organism: Wolbachia endosymbiont (group B) of Limnophora tigrina (assembly GCF_964263235.1). NCBI lineage: Bacteria > Pseudomonadati > Pseudomonadota > Alphaproteobacteria > Rickettsiales > Anaplasmataceae > Wolbachia > Wolbachia endosymbiont (group B) of Limnophora tigrina. The sequence goes on from NZ_OZ181655.1 coordinate 333,282, forward strand.
TCTTAACTCATCGTTTGCTTTGTCACCGACCATGCTATGATTTTCACTCTTTGCCTTAACAAACGTGCCAATGCCTCCATTCCATATGAAGTCCACTTCTGCTTTGAGTAGATATCTAATCAAATCACTTGGAGGTAGCATATCTTCTGTTATATCAAAGCGTTTTTTTATTTCTTGAGAAATGTTTATTTGCTTGCTGCTACGCTCAGATACTCCTCCACCCTTAGAAATCAAATCTTTGTTATAATCCATCCAAGTTGAAAATGGTAACTCAAAGAGACGTTTACGCTCTGTGAAACTCTTTTCTGCACTAGGATTTGGATCAATAAAAATATGCATATGGTTAAATGCGCCGATTAAATGTATATTTTTTGAAAGCAGCATACCATTTCCAAATAAGTCGCCAGCCATATCTCCAATTCCAATAACAGTTGCATCCTGGTAAATATCCTTATTCATTTTCCAAAAATGTCTCTGCGCTGCAATCCATGCACCTCTGGCTGTAATACCCATTTTTTTGTGATCATAACCTGCTGATCCACCAGATGCAAATGCATCGCCAAGCCAAAAATTGTATTCAGAGGCTATTTGGTTTGCATAGTCAGAAAAAGAAGCAGTGCCTTTATCTGCTGCAACTACCAAGTATGGATCATCCTCATCATACCTAATCACATTCTCTGGTGGAATTATTTTGCCATTAACTACATTATCAGTAATGTCAAGCATTCCCCTGATAAAACTCTTATAGCATTCAACACCTTTCTCTCTTAAAATATCTTTGTCTTTATAAACTTGCTTAATTACAAACCCACCCTTTGCGCCAACAGGTACAATAACCGCATTTTTTGTCATCTGAGCTTTCATGAGCCCCAAAACTTCAGTGCGAAAATCTTCCGTCCTATCCGACCACCTTAAGCCACCACGGGCCAATTCCCCTCCTCTTAGATGTATTCCCTCAAAAAGATTTGAATAAATATACAATTCACGATATGGACGAGGATCAGGCAAACCATTTATTTTATTTGAGTCAAATTTTGTAGATAAATATGGTTTATCGTCTTGATAATAACTGGTCCTTAAAATAGCCATTATCAAGTTAAATATCGAGCGCAAAACGTAATCATGTGAAACATTGCTGATCTCTTTTAGAAGTTCCTCAATTTTTTCTATGAAAATGTCCGTGGTTTCTGCTCTATCAATGTCTATGCTAGGATCAAATCTTGCATGAAATAGTTGTATCAAATACTTTACTATTTTTGGATACTCTGAGACTACCTTTTGGATATATTCTGGATTGTAGTTAAATGGCGTCTGCTTTAGGTAAGCACTTAACGCTCTAACCAGAAGCACTTCTTTCCACTCCAGTCCAGCAATAATGACCAAACTATTGAAATAATCATTTTTAATTTCCTTTCTAAACACTTTCGCAAGTGTTATTTCAAATTGCTCTTTTAGAGTAATGTTGTCTATTAATTCATCGACTCTTGACAACACAAAATGGTGTATCCATATTCCGCCGTTAATTTCTATGTAATAGCCATTATGAGATAGAATCTTAGCTCCCAAATTCTTAGTAATTCTTAATATCTTCGATAATTCAAGACCTCCATTGCTCGAAGTGTAAACCTTTAATTGATAATTAAGATTGTCACGAGTAAGTCTTAAATCGACCTCGCTAACTCCTTTTTTCCTCACTATCTCCAATTTTTTCATATCGTAATATGCGTCATGAGGTTCGAAACTCTCTTGATAGCTTATCGGAAATGCCTTGCAATAACGGATGAATATATCCTCAACAGTGTTAAAAGTATTATATAAATTGTCTATAAAACGATCTTCCCACTTTTCTGTAATGTTTCTTAATTTGTTTTCGATACGCAAAACTTCATCATCAAGAACGCTAGCATTTTTGGTCTTTAGCACTACATGCAATTTCATCAAATCATATTCATTGATAATGTGATTGTTATAAATATCTGAACTCTCTGCACTTGTCTCATCCTTCAATATATCACGTATCTTGAACATTAGCCTAGCGCTAGCATAACGCATCGGTATCAGCACTATGCAACTAATAAAATCCCCTACTCTTCTTAAAAACAACCTGACCCTTGGTCTAATCGCAAGAGACATGATCGAAATGCAAATTTTAAATAATTCGTCTTCATTTGATTGGAATAATTCATCACAAGAGAATGTTTGTAAAATAGAAATCAAAGCCTTGTTATTGTGACCACCGGTTACAAACCCTGCATTTTTTTCTATAATTTTAACTTTATCTCTTATTATTGGAATAGTTCGAATATCTTGGACTTCCGCTACAGAAGTAAATAAACCAAAAAAACGCCGTTCCCTTACCACATTACCCTGGTCATTAAATTCTTTTACTCCTATACAATTCATGTATGTACGCCGATGGACTATTGAAACTAGATCTGACCTAAATATATACAAAGAACCTAGATCCTCAGATGAGATCGATGCATTTTGATACTCTTTACTTGCTCTCATCAAACCAAGATTTTCCTTGCTAGTAGCAAGGAATTTTCCATCCTGATTTGCGGTGCATTCTTGATAACCTAAAAATACAAAATTATTGTTTTTTAGCCAATCTGAGAAATCCTTTCCCGGTACCACTCCAGCATCCGGCGCTGGCTGCTTGATGACAGAAAGAAGACTTTTCGCTTCATCCAGCTTCTTGAGCATTAAGTGCCAGTCTTTCACAACGCAATTAACTGCTTTCAGCGTTTTTTGTAGAGATTCTTTTAATTTATCAACAAAACTGTCACTTATACCCTTGATAATTACATATATAACTGACTCTTTGATTCCATTACTTTCTTCCAAAGGGTAAATCTCATCTATTAGGCCATCTTTTCTTTGGATATTAATTATGCTATTGCTGTAATAGCATATTGTTAAATTATGCGACTTAATAGTTGCAATAACAGAATCAACCAAAAATGGCATATCATCGTTTGTTATCTTAATCGTGGTAAAATCGCCCTCTACTCCTGGTATATCATCTATATTGCTTACTACTAACTTACTTTCATCTTTCTCTTTTTGAGCAACAAAATTGTAAGCATCGTTTACAATATATAGCAAAAACTTATCATTGGCTTTTAGGTCGCTTTTATAAACAAAACTATAAAAATACTTAATAAATTCTTTAATTTTCTCTTTATCTTGCTGATTTTCTTGATCAACTAACTCAAATAAAGACTCAGTGTCAACATTATGATCTATACACATTTTTTTTAACAAAAATACACAGTGAACTTAAACCTTTTTAACTAAGATTTCATTATCAAGAGCGTACACTATTAGCTCATCATTTTTTACTACTTCCCCTGATAAAACTAATTTAGCTAAATTATTTTGAATACACTCTTGTATAACCCTTTTTAGGGGCCTTGCTCCATATTCAGGGTCATAGCCAGTTTGTGCTATTAGTTCTTTAGCTTCCTGCGACAAACTTATACTCAGTTTACGCTTAGCAAGTGTTTTTTGTAAATAAGAAAATTGAACATCTATAATTTTATAGATGTCATCTCTGGTTAAACTGTGGAATATAATAATTTCATCCAGCCTGTTTAAAAATTCTGGACGAAATGCTGATTTAACTATTTGCATCACTTCGCTTTTTACAGAGTTAGCAACTCCTCCTTCCGATGTCATTCCAGCGCGTGACGCTGGAATCTGCATCTGGATCCCAGTGTCAGCTACTTGGATGACAGGAGGTAGAGTCTCATTTTCTGTAACTCCCTTAAGCATTATCTCTGCACCAAGGTTAGAAGTTAAGATCAGTATGGTGTTGCGAAAATCAACTAATTTGCCATGACTATCAGTGATTCTCCCCTCATCCAAGATTTGCAACAATAGATTAAATACATCTGGATTTGCCTTCTCTATTTCATCAAACAGAATAACCTGATATGGCCTTCTTCTTACTGCTTCGGTTAATCTGCCACCTTGCTCATAGCCAACATACCCTGGAGGAGCGCCAATTAGCTTTGAAACAGAATGTTTTTCCATATATTCTGACATATCAAAACGCAGAAGCGCTGATTGATCATCAAACAGAAATTCAGCAAGGGCTTTTGCCAGTTCTGTTTTTCCAACCCCGGTTGGACCTAAGAATAAAAATGAACCGAAAGGTCGATTAGTATCTTGCACACCAGAGCGAGAGCGCCTAACTGCATTACTTATTGCTTCTATTGCATTTTTTTGCCCTATTACTCTTCTTCCTATTTCATCTTCCATATTAAGGAGTTTTTCCTTTTCACTGTGCATCATATTATCAACTGGAATTCCCGTCCACTTTGAAACAATGTGTGCAATGTCATCTCCAGTCACTTCTTTCTTTAAGAAGCTATCAGTAACCTTTTCCTGATTTTTCAATTCATTCTCAAGCTGAGGAATCACACCATACATCAGCTCTCCTGCTTTTTCTAAATTTCCACTTCGCTGAGCTAATTCCAGCTCTTTTCTAGCGTTATCTAATTTTTCAGCCGTTTCTTGTATTCTAGCTATTTTATTCTTTTCCATCTGCCATTTACTGTTTAAGTCAGCAAATTTACTGTTTAGATTTTCGATCTCTTCATTTATCTTTTTTAAACGCTGTTTAGAATTTTCATCACTTTCTTTTTTTAGAGCTTCTGCTTCAATCTTTAGCTGCATAACCTTTCTCTCAAGTTCATCAATAACTTCAGGCTTGCTATCCATTTCAATTCTCACCCTACTTGCTGCTTCATCAATCAAATCAATTGCTTTATCAGGTAAAAACCTATCTGTTATATATCTATTGGACAACGTTGCAGCAGCAATTATTGCACCATCTGTAATTCTTATACCATGATGCACCTCATATCTTTCCTTCAAACCCCTGAGTATTGAAATAGTATCAGTTTCAGTTGGTTGAGAGATAAACACGGGCTGGAAACGCCTTGCAAGTGCAGGATCTTTTTCTATATGCTGACGATATTCATCCAAAGTTGTGGCCCCTATACAGCGAATTTCTCCACGCGCAAGAGCAGGCTTTAGCAAATTTGAAGCATCCATTGCACCACTTGTTGCCCCTGCTCCAACTAAAGTATGAAGCTCATCTATAAACAAGATAACTTTTCCCTCTGCTTTTGAAATCTCATTAATCACTGCTTTTAACCTTTCTTCAAATTCTCCTCTAAATTTCGTTCCAGAAATTAATGCGCCAAGATCCAAAGCTAAAACTTTTGCATCGCGCAAACCAAGTGGCACGTCATTTGCAACAATTCTATTTGCAAGTCCCTCAACTATTGCAGTTTTTCCAACACCAGGTTCACCTATCAGCACTGGGTTATTTTTTGTCCGCCTCAGTGATACCTGCATAGTTCTTCTGATCTCTTCATCACGACCAATTACAGGATCAAGCTTTCCTTGCATAGCAAGCTCTGTAACATCCTTTGTACATCTCTTAGCAGCGTTTAATTTTTCCTCACTATTTGGCGAGTCTGCGCTGCTACCTTTCCTCATTTCTGCAATAACTGAGTTCAATTTTTGTGGAGTTACACCATTTTCCAATAGGATTTTACCCACAGTATCATCTTTTTGTGCAGTGAGGCCCTGCAGTAAACGCTCAACGGCAACAAATGAATCTTTGTTTCTCCTCGCAATACCAATTGAATCTTCAAAAACTTTTGCTATTTCTCTTGAAAGCTGAAGGCCACCACTTCCTGGACCTTCAACTACTGGCAACTTTTTTATTGCGCTATCCACAGCATCGGAAATACTTTGCACATTTCCACCACAAGCATCTATCAAGTCCTGAACTAAACCTGATTCATCTTCAAGCATCACTTTGAGTAAATGCTCAGGCATAAAAATCTGATGCCCAGCTCCCAACGCTTTCATCTGAGCACTTTGAATTAGACTTTTTGCTTTTTCAGTAAATTTATTTAAGTCCATAACACCAGTTAAATCCTTATTTGCTGATGTATATAACAACTGATTTCATAAATTTAAACCTAAAGTTGTTTATTTTTAGGTATGGTCTGCAAAAATTTAAAACTTTCTTAAGAACCTGTTTAAAATCTTTGTAATAGGAGAGAAATGAAGGAAAGGACAATCATTTGCAAGCTGGTATTGAGTTTACGTTCGCAATTTTTCCACAACTGCCTACACTTTTCCAACCAAGCAAAAGAGCGCTCAACGACCCATCTCTTTGGCAATACAACAAAGGTCACTGGGATCCAGAAAAGTTTGCTTGTTTATAAGCAAACTAGCATGGAAAGTAGCTGATCTTATACTAAATGAATGTTTTTGATGAGGTTGCATAGAAGCTGGATTCCAGTGTCAAGCACTGGAATGACAGCAGTCCTATGTCATACTGCCGCAGACCGTCATACCGCCGCGGTATCTCTAGATCCCGCTAACAAGTAGCGGGATGACGATTGTCAGGGTGTCATTCCAGTGCCCTGACTACTTTGATCCAGAAAACTTAACTTTAAATAAGTGGCTGCATAATAAACCAGCGTCACGCGCTGGAATGACACCATTTTCGGTCTCTTAAATTGCTTTAGCTATAAATATTAAGAAATTTACCAAGTAAAAAAAAAGGCAAAAGAAGCCCTAGTCATTGTCTATTTTCTGTATTGGCGTTTTTTTAAGTCTTAAACACTGCAATTTAGCTGCTTTTAAGTGCAACTCACCTTAGTTCAAATGTTTAAGAAATTTACTAAGCAGAAAAAAAGGCAAAAGAAATCCCATGTTAGCTAGTTGTCACTCTCTAATTCTGCAAATTGGCGTACTATACTGTCTTAAACGACTTATAAGCGCGTTTCAGCTTGTGTAGGTAAAAACCTAGAAATATTGTGAAGACATAAGGTGCACATAGTGCAAAAAATTAAAAATAAGACGCCAACTAAGTTGTTTTCTTGCTGTTTAATCTGCACAGATGAAGATAACTGAATACCTTCAGTTTCATGATAAGGGGGCTGGCGGAGTTTGTCAAGCAACTTTCTATATAATATTTCTAAAATAAATGGACTTCTCGCATCCAATTTCGGTAGCGCGTGACACACAACTGCAATGACAAGGTGTTGTAAGATATTACCACAAACATCATATTCACACGAAATACTTGACTTCATTTGTACTAAGAAGCATTTTATATATATTGTGTGCCCGTAGCTCAGCTGGATAGAGCAACAGCCTTCTAAGCTGTGGGTCGTAGGTTCGAATCCTACCGGGCACACTCTTCTATCAATACTTTCTATAAATCTTCAAGTATTCTGGCACCACATTTTCAATTGCTAATGGTCGAACCTTCATTATTTCAAGGTCAGCTGACTTTTCGATTGAGCTATTCATCATAACTTTCACCTGATCTTGAGTAAGCACAGGGTTCGTATCTCTGGTTATTGGTTTTAGCAGCATAGAAATAATTTTATTTTCTAAAAAGAAAGCTATTAACTTTGCCATTGGAAAAGATACATTGATCAACAAACACTTTCTGTTAGTAACATTCAGAATAAACTTCAATAAGCTTTTGAAAGAGTAAACCTTTGGTCCACCCATGTTATAAATTTTCTTGTCTTGCTTATTAAAACTGATAATACGATATACCACTTCAGCTAAGTCTGTTACACATATTGGCTGAAATTTAGTCGTTCCATTCCCAATTAGTGGTAAGAAAGGAAGAATAGTTGCTAATCTTGCAAATTTATTAAAGAAGTTATCTTCTTTACCAAATACAAGGCTTGGCCTAATTATTATTGCTTCTTGAAATGCTGAAGTTACAGCTTTTTCACCTTCCAATTTACTTTTGGCATATTTTGACAACTTGCTATTTTCTATTCCCATAGCGGAAAAATGTATCATCATAGGTACATTTTTCATTTTTGCAGCTTTTGCTATCCTTTCAGCTATTTTAACGTGAACAGCGTAAAAATCTTGCTTTTTTGCTTCATATAATATTCCCACTAAGTTTATGGCTACATCACATTCTTCCATATCCTCTAGAACTGATTTTTCATCAAAAAAATCGCCTTTAAATATTGATATTTGTCCCAAATTGCCACACAATTTTAAACAAGCAGCTTTTTCCTGATTACGAGTGAATATCTTTATTGAATATCCTTCTGCTGCCAAGCGTCTTACGATGTGTTTCCCTATAAACCCCGTTCCACCAAAAATAATTACACGTTTTGTCACGATTAAAGTTCCTAATAATTTGTTACTGTAAATTAATACAATGATTTTGCTTAATATTCTATTATGAATTCCCGTACAATAAGATCCATTTTCATTCCTCGTGAACCTTTAACTAGAATTGCGTCATTATTCTGAATAATGTCAGCTAAATTACTTTTCAATTGATTAGAATCATTAAAATGCACGCCTTTTACATTATCTGGCAAAAGCTTATCTAATTCTAACATAAATTTACCAACTGTATAAACTTTATCTATATTATTTTCTGTGATGACCTTAACCAGATCTGTATGAAATTTTTTGCTTTCATCACCAAGTTCTAACATATCACCAAGCAAAGCTACTTTTTTTTGATTAGAATATGCACTCAAAGTTTTTATTGCAGCCCTCATCGAAGTAGGGCTGGCGTTATAGGAGTCATCAATTAAATGTATGTATTTTCCATTATATTTGACTTTATGAACATTACCTCTACCTTTCGTTACACTAAAATTCTCAAATGCAAGTGGTAATTTTGACATATCAAGCCTTAGGCTTTGCATAACTGCTGCAACAGCAAGTAGCGAGTAAGCAAAGTGCTCACCCTGTACACGTAAATTACAGTTTATAACTTTATTGTCACTAAGTCTAATTTTTAAGTTTAATCCATTAGCAGCCTGGTTTGATGTCATGCAAGTAGCTGACACTGGAATCCAGTCTTTATTATACAACCGTCTGATGTACTCATTCGTAATTAAATTTTCTGGATCCGGGTAGTCAAGCACTGGGATTACAGAAGATGGCGTTGGGGTGGCAGAGGGTTCATCGTTTCTTGTTAAGTCTAGTAAACAAACTTCAGCATTTTTATCTTTACCAAAACTTATTACATTTCTACCTGCGTGTGATGAGAGATAATTATAATACTTATTATCTCTGCTTAAAACCAAAGTACCATTACTTTTCATGCCATAGAGAATTTCTAATTTCGCTTGTGCAATGTCAAATAGTGATGAAAAATTTTCAGTATGTGCAGGTTCGATGTTGGTAATAACTGCAATATTTGGATTACTAATCTTTGATAATTCTTTTATTTCACCAGCTTTATTCATTCCCATTTCAAGGATTAAGTACTGGCAGTTTTTTGGAGCTTTTAGAATTGTCAAAGGCAATCCTATATTATTATTTAAGTTACCTTCGTTTGCATGGGACACTCCATATTGCGATAAAACAGTGTGCAGCATATCCTTTGTAGTGGTTTTCCCGACACTGCCTGTAATTGCAATAACTTTAGCATCAACAAGAATATTTCTAATATAGTATGATGCCATATCGTGCAAAGCTTTCAAGGTATCTTGTACAATAATGAGAGGGAAATTTTTATATTTACCCTCACTTACTATTGCAGCGGCAGCCCCTTTTAAAAACGCTTCATGCAAAAAATTATGGCCATCAAAATTCTTTCCCTTGAGTGCAATAAATAAATCACCTTTTTTTATGCTTCTTGTGTCCGTTGAAATATTTGAGCTATGTATCCAATTACAACCATTTACGCCTCTTCCGCCAGTTGCATCAATGATATTATTTGTGTTCCATTTAAACATAATTTAGAGAGTACTCTTTAAAGTAAATTGAATAAAGTAGCAAATACCACATGTTTTAGACAATGTATAAATAATGGTTGCAATCCCTATAATTCTATCTTATAATGGATATAGAAGTTTAAATTTTTTCGTCTATAATTAAAATGTATTTAGTTATAGAAAGTACCTTGGAGGCATGTATGGCAGAATCTATTTGGGCTAAGATAGGCGGAGCAGTTAAAACAGGTGTAGAAGCTACACGTCGTGTGCTTACTCTTGTGCCTAAAACACTTATTTACCCTATAAAGAAGCCGTTTGCTTCAATGGGTGAAATGAAACATGATGCTACAGTTTCGTTAAAGGAAGCTGTTGGTATAGATGTACCTAAAGAAGAAAGGGAATATGACCCACCCATAAAAACCACACAAGCTAGTGAGAATCTTGGTGTAGAAATAACAGAGCAAAAGAAAGGGACAGGAAAGGTAGCTTTTTTAGCGTCAAGGACTCTGGCGGGAGATATACCTTATTTGAACGATGAACAATTGGGTAAAATAAAAGTAGGTTTACCGAATGTAACTATTTTTAGAGAAGAAAACAAAATTGTAATTGAAATTAACGTTGAGGAAATAGCTAACACTATTAAAACTAAGCATGATAATAAAGGCAAGAGCGAGAAAGAAATAAAAGAGCTTGTTCTTAAAGGAATTGCTAATAAAGTTGACGAAGACCTTAAGAAGCTGGCAGGAATTACTGGTGGAGAATTTAAAATTCATACAGACTTAAAATTGCTGAATGGTATTGCAGAAAAATTGTATCGAGAATATGATAACCAGAACAAACCATCAGAAACTCTAAGGCCAGCACAAACTGGAAAGTCACCAGGGCAGTCTTCAGAAACTGTTACAAGTACAGATGAATTAGTAAAATCTTTTAACATTACTAATCCTAACGAGTTTCCTTTTGGTAAAAGTAAAGAAGCTATTTCTCCTATAAAAAATATGCAATTATCAGAACGAGATATCAAAAAGCAAGCAGAAGGATTGGGAAGTACTTTTTTGAATTTTGAAGATGCCTCTGGTGAAGTAATAAAACCACTATCTACGCCTGATGTAGAAAGAAATAAAGGAAGAGGGAAAGGTCGCTCTTAAAATATGAGCAATGAAGTTTATGATAGCAATAACATCTTTGCTCAAATATTAAGAGGTGATTTACCTTGTGAGAAGGTACATGAAAATGAAAATGTACTAGCTTTTCATGATAAGTACCCTGACGCACCAGTTCACATTTTAGTTATACCAAAAAATCAATATATTTCATACGATGATTTTATTCTAAAAGCTTCTGAAGAGGAGATAGTAAGTTTTTTCAAAATTGTCAGAGAAATAGCACATAAATATAATTTAGAAAAAACAGGATATAGATTAGTCACTAACTACGGTGAAAATGGAGAGCAGGTTGTACCACACTTTCACGTGCATATTTTAGGTGGTAAAAAGTTAGGAAAGCATGTAAACTCATAGTGTTATATGTTTTGTTAAATGAGCGAATATCTAACCATAGTAATCTTTATCTGCGTATCAATTGTAGTATCTTTTGCTTTAGGTATATTGCCTATGTTTCTTGCTGTAAGTGAACCAGATAGTGAAAAACTTTCTACATATGAATGTGGCTTCAATCCTTTATCAGGCACAAGAAAAAATTTTGATATTAAATTTTACTTAGTTTCAATATTATTTATAATATTTGATCTAGAGATTGCTTTTCTTTTTCCTTGGGCTGTTTCTTTATCTAAGATAAGCTATGGTGGATTTTGGTCTATGATGGTATTTCTTGCAATACTCACTATAGGTTTTATCTATGAATGGTGTAAAGGTGCATTAGAGTGGGAGTAGTTTATGACAAATCAAATTCTATCTAATGATGACTGGGGTCGCTATAAAAAAGAAGGGTTTCTTGTTACTAAATTTGGTGATTTAATAGATTATGTAATGAATTGGGCAAGGTCTGGTTCATTGTGGCCAATGACATTTGGTCTTGCATGTTGCGCAGTTGAGATGATGCATACTGCATCCAGCCGTTATGATCTTGATAGATATGGCATAATGTTTCGTGCAAGCCCACGTCAATCAGATGTGATGATTGTTGCTGGCACACTAACTAATAAAATGGCAGCAGCATTGCGCAAGGTTTATGATCAAATGGCAGACCCGAAGTATGTTATTTCTATGGGAAGTTGTGCAAATGGTGGTGGTTATTACCATTACTCTTATTCAGTAGTCCGAGGCTGTGATAGAATTGTGCCAGTTGACGTGTATGTCCCTGGATGCCCACCAACCGCTGAGGCGTTGCTATATGGGATGCTATGCCTACAAAACAAAATAAAACGAACTCAGAATATAAAGCATGGATAAAACTGCAAGGCATATACAAAAAAAGACCAAGTGTGAGTGCATTCAAAAAGATGATGGCATTATTGTAATATATTCAACTTTAGATGAAATTGAAAAGCACCTATCCTTTCTACGTGATGATGAAAAGTGTAGGTTTGAACTATTAGTTGATATTTTTGGGGTTGACTATCCAGATCGAGAAAAGCGCTTTGAGTTAGTGTACAATTTACTCAGCATTGTGCATAATATTAGAGTACACATAAAACTTCAATTATGTGAGGGCGATATGCCTCCAAGCATAGCAAAGGTATTTAGCACAGCTTCGTGGTTTGAGCGTGAAGTGTTTGATATGTATGGAATAGAATTCTCTGATCACCCTGATTTGCGTAGGATTCTAACAGACTATGGATTCAAAGGTCATCCAATGTTAAAAGATTTCCCTCTCACTGGTTATGAGGAAGTAAGATACGATATAGAGGCAAAAAAGGTTGTATATAATCCTATAGATTTATCGCAAGATTTTCGTATGCTTGATAGCCTATCGCCTTGGGAAGGTAAAACCATAAAAGTAAATACAAAGGAGTAGAAAATGACAGTACAAAGAAAAAAAATATCTTTAATCGGTGCAGGAAATATCGGTGGAACTCTTGCCCATATGATTGCACTAAGGGAACTCGGCAATGTTGTTTTACTTGATATTAGTGATGGAATACCGCAAGGTAAAGCACTCGACATAGCAGAATCATCCCCTATTGATGGATTTAATTCTGGTTTAACTGGAACTAATCAATACAAAGATATAGAAAATTCTGATGCAATCATCATAACAGCAGGCATTGCTAGAAAACCTGGAATGAGCAGGGATGACCTCCTGCAAACCAATGCTAAAGTAATGAAGGAGGTTGGTGAAAATATTAAGAAGTATTCTCCAAATGCGTTTGTAATAGTGGTTACCAACCCTTTGGATGCCATGGTTTCAGTGGTGCATAAATTTTCAAACCTTCCAGCTAATATGGTTGTTGGAATGGCAGGAGTGCTTGATTCTTCCCGTTTCCGTTATTTTCTTGCAAGTGAATTAAATATTTCAGTTGAAGATATATCTGCTTTTGTGCTTGGAGGACATGGTGACACTATGGTACCACTCATTAATTGCACTTCTATCGCTGGCATTCCACTTACCCAAGTTATCGATATGGGTCTCATTACGCAGAAAAAAGTTGATGAAATAGTTGAACGCACTCGCAATGGCGGTAAAGAAATAGTTGATCTGCTTAAGTCTGGATCTGCATACTACGCTCCTGCATCTTCAGCTATATGCATGTTAGAGTCATATTTAAAAGATAAAAGGCGTATATTACCATGTGCTGCTTACCTTAATGGTGAATATGGTGTAAAAGATTTGTTTATTGGTGTTCCTGTAATTATTGGAAAAAATGGAGTTGAAAAGGTCCTAGAAGTTAAGATGGATAATAGTGAACGAGAAATGTTCGATAAATCTGTGAATGCAGTGAAAGAACTATTTAGGTTCATAAGCAAATCAATGGTTTTATAGAATTTCCTTGTAGCTCAAGTTTCGTAAACAGCCTAAAAAAGTTGCTTGTGGTTATTTCTGCTACTTTGTCGGGTGACTCATTCCATAACTCTGCCAAACAATCCACAACATATTTTACCATTGCTGGTTCGTTCTTTTTTCCTCTGTAAGGCTCAGGTGATAGATACGGTGCATCAGTTTCAACCAAAACACGTTCGCGTGGTACACTTTGTGCAATTCCTCTGAGTAAGCTCGCATTTTTAAAAGTAATGATTCCAGAAAATGAAATATATAACCCTAAATCTATAGATTGATAAGCAAGCTCTTTAGAGGAAGCAAAGCAGTGCATTACTCCACCAAAAGTGCCAGTTTTCATTTCTGATTTTAATATATCAATCATCTCATCATCAGCATTTCTAGTGTGAATAACTAAGGGCAACCCAGTTATTCTTGCTGCTTCTATGTGTGATGCAAAACTTTTTTTCTGATTGTCTTTGTTGTCAGATTTATAAAAATCTAACCCGGTTTCACCGATACTAATTACCTTTTGATTCTTAGTAAATTCAACTAATTCATCAGCATGTATACACTCACCGTTTTCTATAGCAGCATCAAGTGGATGTATACCAACAGAGAAGTAGACTTGATCGTAGGATGAAGAAATTTTTAATAATTTAGGGATATCATCAATGCTTACGCATATGTTATGCAAAATTTTTACACCATTTTGCTCTGCCCTTGAAATTACTTTTGGTATTTCATTATCAGAAAAATAAATCAAGTGGCAATGAGAATCTACTATCATGAGCTTATTGTAAATTTTACTCAATAATAGAGGCTTTTATTATAGAAGAAAACTCTTCTATCACTGTTTTATAAACTTCTTTTTTGAACGATATAGCACTGGCTACCAAACCATCCACATTTTGCCAACGCCACTCTTTGAACTCTGGATGATCAGTATAATTAATATCAATATCCTTATCCTCTCCATAAAATTTCATTAAGAACCACCTTTGCTTTTGACCAGAATATTTCCCATTCCAGCACTTTGGTATAACTTCTTCAGGCAAGTTGTAGTATATCCAATCCTTGCTTTTAGTTATAACCTTTACTTTATTAGTACCAACTTCCTCTAGCAACTCACGTAACGCTGCTTGTTCCAGTTCCTCACCATCATCAACTCCTCCTTGTGGCATCTGCCAGTAAGAGTCGCTATCAAAGCGTTTTCCAATGAAGACATGTCCTTGTTTATTAAATAGCATTATGCCAACACAAGGACGATACTTATCTTTCTGCTCAACCACGAGTACGCTCTGTTTTTAAATGATTTGTTACAGAAGTTTTAATTAATTTTCCATTTTTTTCTTCCTTCATCTCTTCAACAATTTTCTTTGCAACTTTCTTTGCACTTAAGTTTGAGTTATCAATTTCAAGTGTACCTTCCGGTATAAATAGCCTTTTCCCTTCAATTCTTTTTATAACAAAATCCGAATCAATAATTTTATTTTTCCGGCATCTCTCCTTTGAGTGAATACGCCTTGCTAGTTCTTTGTCATTACAATGTAACACTACAGGAAGAATTCCCATATCCATTTTTTTACTTAAATTTACCACAGAGTTGTATATTCTCTGATCATAGGGATCACCCTCTATCAATTTATTTGTAAATATATAATGTTTTGATTTTATGTAGTGTTTTTCTAGTATTGCTAATACATTTTCCCTAACTGCAAAAATTTTTTCCCATAGTTCATCTGGAACTTCAGCATCCTGCAATTTAACAATATCAAATATAATATTATTGAATAGATTATTGCTTGCTATTACTGCATCAATGATTTTACACAGTTCCTTTGCAATAGTAAACTTACCACTACCTGGAAAGCCGATTAAGTAGATGAGAGTCTTGACCATAATGAATACTAGTAAAAAGCTATTTCAATTATATACAAAAGTATATACATTGTACATGCTAAAAACATGATGATAAAATAGATGCAGGTAATACCTTTTTAACGGTTGAAAATAGTTCATATTTAGAGATTTTGAGTGTATAATTATAAGTAAATTAAATAATTTAAGATGATGACTAATGTATCCAGTGATACAGAATTAATAAAAAGCATGATTGTAAGTATAATAGATCAAAATAAAGGTCACGATATAGTTACTTTCGATGTGCAGAATAGAACCATTATTGCAAAATATATGATTATTGCATCTGGTGATTCAAGTCGCCATGTGAAAGCGTTAGCTGAACACGTAATAAAAAGTCTCGAGCGACATGATAAAATAGATGTAGAAGGTATGGATGAAGGCAATTGGGTGATTTTGAATTTTCAAGGCATAATGGTTCACATATTCAGGTCAGAAGTAAGGGAGTATTATAAAATAGAAGAGTTATGGAACTGATTGCCTGGATAGCTGGTGCACAACTGCACAAACGTTGTAATTTTGAAGGCAACCCCTGCATAGGTAGTGGTGTCATGAAAGTAGCTGACACTGGAATCCAGTTTTTCATGCAATTTCATCGAAAACGTTGTATAGTGTACTTGTTTATAATTAAGTTTTCTGGATCCCAGTACTGGGATGACATCCTTCTCTATTAGGGTTACTTCGGCATTAATGACAGTGGGGTTTATAAAATGAAACACAAGTCCGAGTTTTTAAATTTTATCCAAGAAAGAGGGTACCTATACCAATGTACAAATATTGAAGGGTTAGATCAGCTATTATCCGAAAATAATCATATAGTAGCATACATTGGGTTTGATTGCACAGCACCAAGTCTTCATATTGGTCACCTAATGCATATTATGATGTTCCGTCACCTGCAAAAATTTGGTTATAAGCCAATAGTCTTACTTGGAGGTGGCACAACAAAAATCGGCGACCCATCCGGTAAGGATAAAGCAAGAAGCTTCTTATCTATCAAGGATATTAGCAAAAATATATCTAGTATAAAGAAAACATTGGAGAAAATGGTATCTTTTGATGATGGAAAGACTGGTGCAGTTATAGTAAATAACGCAGACTGGCTAGATAGTATAAAATATATAGACTTTTTGCGTGATATAGGAATACATTTTTCAGTAAATCGCATGCTAAGTTTTGATAATGTGAAAACTAGGCTGGATAGAGAGCAAACCTTAAGCTTCTTAGAATTTAATTACATGCTATTACAGGCTTATGATTTTGTTGAATTGAATAAAAAGTATGACTGCCGTTTGCAAATTGGAGGATCAGATCAGTGGGGAAATATAGTAAACGGAATTGAACTTGGCAAAAAGTTGAATTTACCCGAGTTGTTTGGTCTTACTACGCCTCTTTTATTAAATGCACAAGGGAAAAAAATGGGCAAAACTGAAAGTGGAGCGATATGGCTCGATGGCAGTATGCTAAAGCCTTACGATTACTGGCAATATTTTCGCAATGTTGATGATCAAGATGTTGGACGTTTCTTGAGATTGTTTACTGGTTTGTCAATTGATGAGATCAAAAAGTTAGAATCCTTAAAAGATCAGGAAATAAATGAAGCAAAAAAAGTTTTAGCAACAGAGGTGACAAAAATATGTCATGGTGACAAAGAAGCGAAACTTGCACTATCTGCTGCAGTCTCTGCTTTTGAGAATGAAGATAGCTCACTACTTCCTGATTACATCATAAAAAAAGCACAAGTTGCAAGCGGCATATCCTTAGTAAACCTACTGCGTGACACCGGTTTGGAATTTTCAAAATGCGCAGCAAAGCGTTTAATACAGGGCAATGGATGCAAAGTTAATGATAGTACTATAAATGATGTTAACTATATAATAAATTTCGAGAGCTTTAAAGGTCAGCCATTCATAAAGCTATCTGCAGGAAAGAAACGTCATGTTAAGGTTGTAATGAGTTAGATTTTGGAGTAAGAAAATAAATTCACACAGATGAGAAACTATAATATGGATGACTTAAGTAAGACATATTTATCTAATCATAAGCCTATATCAAATCTCTTTTTAACTCTAGGTATTACTACATTTCGTGAAGCATTAAAATATGTACATAAACTGCCTTACGGACGTAATAACAATCGTACAGATTATTTATCGGTAATTAGTGAGAAATGTGGTACATGCAGCACAAAGCATGCACTTATATATGAGTTAAGTTTTGAGTGCGAAGTTGCTATGACGTTACACATAGCAGTTTTTATGATGAGTAAAGTAAACACTCCAAAAATCTCTGCAGTTCTAAATGAGTATAACTTGTTGCAAATTCCGGAAATGCACTGCTACCTTCGTTATAAAAATCGAATTATTGATATAACTTTTTCAGAAAATAGTGCCTCACTAGAACTGACAGAGGAAGAGAAAATTGAGCCCGAACATCTTGGAAACTACAAAGTAGAAAAGCATAAACAATTTATTGAGAACTGGTTACCCAAACATACCGTACAACATGGAGCAAATTTTCAAAATTCGAGAATTATGTATAAAGCGATTGGAAAGATAGTAGAAAGCGAAATTCTATTATATATAGTTAAAGTGGCTTAGGTTTACCTACAATTTGAAAAACAACAAATTCGTCATTCCGCTACTCGTTAGCGGAATCTATCCGCGGCGGTATGACGTAGGGAAACCTTTCTTGAGTTAGCTATAGCACTATAAAATTGTCCGCAGGGCCATATAAAAGTCGTGGTGGGTTAATAAATTTTTATGGAAGAAAGGATATATTAGAAAATTGAGGGCTTTATATATGAAATAAGGAGGCAAAAATGAGATTATATTATAAAGATATCAAAAATCTTCTTAAAGAATCTTACCTCTCTAGCGGAAGAGATTATTTCAACAAAGGAAAAGTACGGAACGTATCTATCAACAAATCTCACGCTAAATCAGAGGTAGTTGGATCAAGTGTATATCGGGTAAAACTAGAATACGATGGTCCATTCCTTAGTGGAAAGTGTTCCTGTCCTGCATTTGTGTATTATGGTCCGTGCAAGCATATGGCTGCAACGGGTTTTGCTTTGATTGATCTTGACAGAAAGAAGTATCGATCATCTATGTGCCCGGGATATGTTGATGAACAAACTCTCCTTGAAAGGTTTTTTACTTAAAAAAACAAACAAAGAGCTCATTTCAATAATTGTTCGTCTAGGTGACCAACATCCAGAAATTTTTGAAGAACTAGAGGATGAAGAATATGAGCAATTCACTCAAAGTAAGTTTTCAAAATCCGAGAATTATGTATAAAGTGATTGGAAAGGTGGTGAGATCAGGTAATCTATAGCTGATCCAAGGAAGACATCATACCGCCGCGGCGCTAACGAGTAGCAGAATGACGAGATGCCGCCGCGAACCGTCATACTGCCGCAGACCGTCATACCGCCGCGGCGCTAACACGTAGTGGGATGACGGTTGTCAGGGTAGCTGTCATCCCAGTGTCCTGACTACTTGGATCCAGAAAACTTAACTCTACACTAAGTAAATGTACAATAAGAACTAGATTCCAGACTGGAATGACAGCAGTCCTACGTCATACCGTCGCGGTATCTCTAGATCCCGCTAACAAGCAGCGGGACGACGGTTGTCGGTAGGCCTAAATTACTTTAGCCATAAACATTTAAGAAATTTACCAAACAAAAAAAAGGCAAAAGAAGCCCTGGTCATTATCTATTTTCAGTATTTGGCGTTTTTTAAGTCTTAAACACTGCAATTTAGCTGCTTTTAAGTGCAACTAACCTTAGCTAAAATGTTTAAGAAATTTACTAGGCAGAAAAAAAGGCAAAAGAAACCCCGTGGTAATTAGTGTTCACTCTCTAATCCTGCAAATTGACGTACTATACTGTCTTAAACGACTTATAAGCGCGTTTCAGCTTTTGTAGGTAAAAACCTAGAAATATTGTGAAGACATAAGGTGCACATAGTGCAAAAAATTAAAAATAAGACGCCAACTACGTTGTTTTCTTGCTGTTTAATCTGCACAGATGAAGATAACTGAATACCTTCAGTTTCATGATAAGGGGGCTGGCGGAGTTTGTCAAGGAAGTTTTTTCGTTTCTGCGGGCTACTTTAATAACGGCTACAATGTTTGTACAGCTATGTACATAGTGCTGGAACCCAAAAAAAGAACCAAGTAGCTTGGCTACTTGGATGACAGAAGGTAATACAAGAAGTCTATTGGCTCTCGTATACCTTAATGAAATTTAACAAGTTTATCTATAGTTTTAGTGATGATTCTTGGAGTATCCGGAGAAACTGCTGAGCTCAGCTTATTTAACCGCTCTATAGCAAACTCGCTATTCTCATTTGTTATGAAATCACATAAAATATTTTCTATGTCCTTAGTAATACTTTCATGCTTTCTCAGAGGATGATTATGTGGATACCTACTGATGGTTTTGATACTGGAATACTCAACAAAAGCTTGATCCTTAAAGGCAAGTTGTCTTAATTTCTCTTTGAATTTTCCTTCTTCCTCTTTTGCTAAAAGGCGAGACTTTATCAGTGATTTTATAATCAAATTTATAGCTTGATGTATTTCAGAATGCACTGTAACTTTAATGGTATTTTCTTCCACTATACAATCATAAATATTTTTTTCGCTCTTTAACGACTCTATAAGCGTTCTACTATTTTGTGAATTCAATTCCAAATTCTCTTCACTCATAGGAGTTATTATGAAGGTATTCTTACTCACTCTGATGTTAAATTGTGGAGAGCCTTCAGAAAAGGAAAAT
The DNA here is from genome assembly GCF_964263235.1 of Wolbachia endosymbiont (group B) of Limnophora tigrina. Lineage (NCBI taxonomy): Bacteria > Pseudomonadati > Pseudomonadota > Alphaproteobacteria > Rickettsiales > Anaplasmataceae > Wolbachia > Wolbachia endosymbiont (group B) of Limnophora tigrina. The sequence goes on from NZ_OZ181655.1 coordinate 353,679, forward strand.
GCTACATTCTTAGATTCAAGTGCGTGATTGTATGCAGCAAAAAGGGTGTGTGCTATAACACTGCTGGGCACCTTCATTCCATGTTTACTCAGGTGGTTCAATACATTTTCAACCTCATGATATGTAAAGTCTGTATCTTTTAGCAATTCAATAACTTCTTTGCCGTTGTGCTGTTTATACTCTATTCTCACTTCTTCTGTAAAAAGTGTTTTAGCTGCTATATGTTTATCAAGCACTGTGAAAATCTTGATGAAATTCTCTAAATCTTGTTTGTTAACTAATTCGATACTAATTAAGTTTCTGCTAATAATTGAAATATTTTTTGTCATTTTTTCCCACTAAAAAAACTCACTAAATGAATTGTATTTTTAATTCATTAAGAATTGTTTAAAGTGATCATACTAGTTTTCATTTACGTATTACACGACAAAACAAGATAAAAAGTTACATAAAATCATCATGTAGTACAACGCCTTCTTCATATTCGTCATTGCTACTTGTGTAGGTTGTGACATCAGTGTGATTGTCATTATTATTTAGCATATCATCCAACTTTCCTTCTTTTTCAAGATCCATCAATTTGTCACTTCCTGCAATATGGTAAATATAATTTCCATTGTCATCAGTAATAAAGATCTGTGGAACTGTTCGAACGTTATACTTTGATTTTATGTCGTTAAACAAATCTGAGTTTTTGAGCACATCGATTTCTTCATATTCCACACCTTTTTTATCCAGCAACTCTTTTGCTTTTTTGCAGAATAGGCAGTATTGCTTTACATATATTATAACTTTTCCTTTAGTATTTTTCACAATTTATCTCCGTAGCTTACTAAAATATAGTTATTATATATAAGAAATATGTATAAAACATCAAATTGTATGAAAATTATTTATGATTGTGAGCAAGGAATAAAAAATAATATAGCACTAACCTTCGGAAATTTCGATGGCATTCATTTAGGACATGAATTTACAATTTCCACTCTAAAGAAGGTAGCACAAGAAAGAGGATTACTCTCCGCAGTTTTAACTTTTGAGCCTCACCCATCAACTGTTTTATTTGGTAGAAACAATTTTAGGTTGGTAGACCAAGAACAAAAAAAGAAACTAATCAGCAGCTATGGTATAGATTACTTGTATATTATTAATTTTAGTAGAGGTTTTTCTGAGGTTAGCTGCGATGACTTTATCAGTAAGATTTTGATAGATAGATATAGCACTAAACACATAATTGTTGGAGAAAATTGCACTTTTGGTCATAAACGATTGGGTGATATATTAACTCTAGAGAAATATTCTGAAACATATGGATACTCTTTGACTAAATTAGAGCCATTAATAATTGACGGCAAAATTTGCTCTTCTTCTTCAATAAGGGAGTGTGTACAGAGGGGCGAAATAGAAATTGCTAATAAATTGCTCGGCAGACCTTATCAAGTTTCTGGTGTTGTGACAAAAGGTGCATGTAGAGGTAGAGAAATAGGATTTCCAACCATAAATATTCCTATAGAAGATTGCATGATAAAACCAAAATTTGGTACATATTACGCTAAAGTGATGTTTTCTTATAATAACCCAAACTGGTTATATGGAGTAGTCAATATTGGTATGAGACCTACATTTAAGGATCTGAAAAAGCCCATAGTAGAAATGCACATATTCGATTTTGATGAAGACGTATATAATCATAAAGTTAATATACAACTTTTAAAATTCATAAGGTCAGAAAAAAAATTCCATAGTATTGAGGAGTTAACAAAACAGATAAATTATGATATACTTAAAATTTATATGTTAAAGGCAAATTTATGAAAAAGTTATGCTTAATTGTTATATTAATTATAGTATTGATTGACCAAACGAGCAAATTGTACATAAACTCATTGATTGATGAGGGAGAATCAATTGAGATCGCTAGCTTTATAAAGCTAGTTGAAGTTTGGAATTCAGGCATTAGTTTTGGAATGTGTAGCGCTTTACCGCATGGCGGTTTCTTTTTTTCAGCATTTTCAATACTAATAATTGGTATACTTGCATACTTGATATACAAGTCTGATGATCAGTCAACTTACCTTGGGTTTTCTCTGATGATTGGTGGAGCAATCGGAAACGTAGTTGATAGGATTTATTGGGGAGCTGTATATGATTTCATATATTTTCATATTGATGATTGGTATTGGCCAGCTTTTAATTTAGCGGATTTATCTATAGTTTGTGGAATGTTTACATTGTTATATAAGTGGTATATATACGGTATGTTTATTTCTAAACAAAATGAGGAATAAAATAATTGTTTTTATATTAGGTCGAAATAATGCTTCATAAGTTTTTTAGTTTTCTTATACTACCTGCACTCTTTTTTACTTACCCAATTTCTTTGAAGGCTTTAAGCATAGAGCACGACATAAAACATGCTAAACTCAGTAACGGACTAGATGTCTATGTTGTTCCTAATCATCGGATTCCAGCCGTTTTACATGCAGTAATATACAAAGTTGGGGGAATGGATGATCCAATTGGCAAAGCAGGATTGGCTCACTACTTTGAACATTTAATGTTTGAAACTACAGGGAAATTCACAGATATAGAAGCCACTATGAGTAGCATTGGGGCCCAGTTTAATGCGTTTACTACAAAAGAGTACACCTGTTATTACGAATTGGTTCTCAAAAAAGATTTGTCACTCGCAATGGAAGTTGAAGCAGATAGAATGGGCAATTTCAACGTTACTCAAGACAAAATAGATAGAGAAAAAAACATCGTACTGGAAGAAAGGAAGATGAGATTTGATAATCATCCTAACAACTTGTTATGGGAAGAAATGAATAGTGCATTTTACCGTACTGGCTATGGCAGATCTGTTATTGGCTGGGAGAGTGATATCAAAACTTACAATCAGGATGACATAACGAGGTTTCATGACAATTATTATCACCCCGGCAATGCAATATTACTAATTGTTGGTGATGTGGAATATGATGAAGTAGTGAAATTAGCAGAAGAAAAATATGGCGAAATTAAAGCTAAGCCTATAATTAGGCATTATCCAAATCAGGATCCAGTACATAATGCAGGTTTATCAGTAACTTTAAAAAGCACTGAAGTAAAAGAACCAGTTTTATATTTTCGCTATCGTGTGCCTTTATTTGAGCATATAAATGAAGCTTCTGCTGCTCATTTAGCGGTTGACATTTTAGGTGATGGCAAGTCCAGCAAACTGTATAAAGATTTGGTTTTAGATAAAGATGTGGCAGTATCAGTGTTTGCTTATTATAATAGCCTAGCTTTTAGTGATGGCTACATTGATATTGAAATAATTCCAAAAAGTGGCGTTGATTTAGATATTGTTGAAAGAGAGTTAGATAATGCTATTAATAACTTCATGTCTAAAGGAATAACGGATGAGGAGTTGCAAAGCTCGAAATATAGATACAAAGTAGCACAGTTTGATAATCTATCTGACTTAACTCATATAGCAATGTTTTATGTGCCACGCCTCGCACTTGGTATTCCACTTGATGAAATAGATATTTCATATAGCAAAATCAATGATCTCAATCTAGAGGATGTAAATAATAAAATCCGTGCTATTTTTTCTGCTAATAAATTAGTCGGTCGTTTGCTACCAAAAGGAGGTAATAATGAAGATAAGTAAACTTGTATTTCTACTTTTTTTCTGTCTAGGCTTTAATTTACAAGCAAGTGGTAACTTAAATATAGAGGAGGTCACTACCCGTAAAGGATTTAAGCTTCTATTTGTTGAAAACTATGACTTACCAAAAGTTTCGATAAACATCTCATTCAAAGGTGCAGGTTATGTGTATGAAAATTCGGAAAAACAGGGACTAGGTTGGTTGACTTCTCTTATAATTCAAGAAGGGGCAGGAAAAAATGATGCCAGAGATTTTGCGAAAAAGCTTGAAGATAAAGGGATTAGTTTAAATTTTATTGCTGGTTTAGAAGCATTTAGGGTTTCATTAAATACTTTGTCTGAGAATCTAGAGGATGCAATTTCGTTACTAAGCGACGCTATAATACGTCCTAAAGTTGACTCTGAAGGGTTGAATAGAGTTTTCGAGAAAGCCAAAGTTGATTTTAATAATCTTGAAAAAAATCCTTTTTTTATTGCTGGAGAAGAATTGAATACGTTATTGTTTAAAAAACACCCTTACTCAAAAAGTGTGTACGGTACTCTTGACACTATAATGAGCATTACTAGGGATGATGTTTTAACATACATAAAGCGTAATTTTGCTAAAGATAACATAGTTATCAGTGTTGCTGGTTGTGCAAAAAAAGAAGAAATTATTACGTTGTTAGATAAATATTTATCTAAATTGCCGTCAAAAAGATCAAAAGTTAGAAAAATACCTGTGAAAAATGATTTTGGTTCTGCAGAAAGTAAGAATATTTTTATGGATATACCACAGAGTGTGATACTTTTTGCTCAAAAAGGTATAGCTTATGAAGATCCTAATTATTATAACGCTAGTGTCTTGATTAATGCGCTTGGTGGCATGGGGCTGAATTCAATATTAATGAAAGAACTGAGGCAAAACTTAGGCATTACTTATGGTGTTTATGCAAGTATTATTTCCAATAAACATGGGAACTTTATAATTGGAAGTCTTAGTACTGATAGTTCTACTGCTGGCAAAGCTATATCAGCGGTAAAAGATACATTGAGCAGAATAAAAAAGAAAGGAATTGATGAGCAGTTGTTCAAGGATGCAAAAATTGGTATGGTAAATAATTTTGTCCTTTTCCTGTCCAATAACACAAATACAGCAATGCTGCTTGATGATATGCAAATAAATGATCGTGATGTTAACCGTATAAATAATTATGCGAATATCATTAATGACGTTAAATCAGAGAAAGTAGACGAACTGGCAAGTTCTTTACTGGAACCCGAAAATTTATTTTTTGTTGAAGTTGGAAAAAACACTCAAGGTCAATAATTAATACTTTCTGCTATTGATCTTACTGCTTCTACATAACACTTATGCTCCTCAGCTAGAATGCGTTCTGAGAGGCTTTGAATATCATCATCTGGTAACACTGGCACAGCAACTTGAGCAATTATGGCTCCAGCATCAATTTCAGGAGTGATGTAATGTACAGTACAGCCTGTAATTTTTACACCTGCTTTTAGAGCTTGCTCTTGAGCGGTTAGGCCTTTAAAAGACGGAAGTAAAGAGGGATGAATATTTATCACCTTGTTATGCCATTTACTCAGAAAATCAGCTTTGAGAATTCTCATAAACCCCGCAAGGCAAATTAAATCAACCTTGTGTTGAACAAGTATTTCATGAATTTCATCAGCATCAAGTGGTTTATCCTTAACAATAAACGCTGAAACTCCTGCTTGCTCTGCTGTTTTCAGGCCAGCAGCTTCACTATTATTTGTGATAACACATGCAACTTCTGCGGGAAAATTCTGATCTTGACATGCTTCTATCAAGGCCTGCATATTTGATCCCCTGCCTGAAATTAGTATTCCGAGTTTTATCTTTTTCATTGTAGCACAGTTAATTTAAAATTTAGTTAATACTAACAAAACAGCTCAAAAGGAAAACTTATTTTATAGCAAAGAAGGCAGACTAAACTCTTTTATAAGTGGACCTCTAATTTTGGACCTCACTGGACAACACAAAAATAACGCCCATGTACCCAACTTAAACTAGCTTTAATGCTTAGATATTGTGCTATTTTTGTATAATATGCTACTGTAAGTATATATTTTTGTAATCGCGTTATTATTTATTTAACAAAGTATTAGTATAATTTATTACACTGAATTAAATGGAGAAATTTCAATGAGTAAATTACCGAACAATGCAAAAATAGGTAAATCTCAGGTTACTCAGTGGGAGGTAATAAAAGATTGTGAATATGCTGATAATTGCTTATCAAAAATAGTAACTTTATACGTTATTAGAATAACTCAGCTATCAGATTTTTATACAAATGACGAACCTGAAATTAACACTGTTTTAGCAAGAATAAGCGTGACAAGTGAAAATGTATTTTTAAACAAGGCTACTACTATTGAAGTTATGGAAGGTATTTTTCCGTATAAATTCAACAGCAAGAAGAGAAATAACATACTAAGGTTAGAAGATTTATATAATTATTTATGTTCTATTGTTAACAATAGCCTTTCAAAAGAGATGCTTGAAAGTCTTGTAAGGGAATATAAGGATGCTGTTAACTTATTTAAAGCAATTACTTAACTGAACGTAGTATTTTTAAGATTTTATTTTCTATTTCAGAAATGCCGCTTTCAAGATCTTTATCTATCAGATACATGGTAGAGAAATATGTTTTCTGCTTACTTTCAACATTGATAGTTAAAGTTCCAGGAGTGATTGTAACCGAATTGGCAAATAACGCAATGCTTTCATCATTATGTCCTTTGCATTTTCTTAGGATAACAATTGGCTCAAGTTTAGATTTGAATTGTAGCACCTTTTTTGTTACATAAACACTTGATAGAATAATTTGGTACATTAACCACGGTATATAACTTACGAGCTTATAAAACGACAGTCTATTCGTACCATTTAAAATCTGGCTAAGAGCGCTTTCAGCGTTTATCAACCGTCTAAAGATAAACAATGTGAATATAGAGGAAAACACTCCACAAAAAATAAAAAATGGCTCAAAATAACCAGACAATACAGTCCATAGAGAAAATAAAATTACAAATGATAGAGAAAAAAACTTGATTTTTTGCCTAAGGTTCATGGTTTGCAGTATAACTTAAATGATTTTTTAAGGAAAGATATATTATGAATTAAGTCAAAAACTCTGTAGTATATTGAAGCTTAAAGATATCTTTAGATATGGAAGTTATTGCAGAAAATAGGAAAGCAAGGTTTGAATATTTCATCTTAGAAGAATTTGAAGCGGGTATGGTCTTATTAAGTAGTGAGGTAAAGTCACTAAGGGAAAGGAAAGTAAATATTTCCGACGCTTACGTTATCGAAAAAAACGGTGAAATATGGCTGCACAATATGCACATCGCAGAATATAAAGCTGCGAACAAAAAAAATCATAAGCCAAAAAGGGAACGTAAATTACTTCTGCATAAAAAAGAGATAAATAAATTAATTGGTCAAATCAAAACCGCTGGGATAACTGTTGTGCCGCTTTCGATCTATTTTAATGATAAAGGATTTGCAAAAACTAAAATTGCCATTGTAAAAGGAAAAAAACTTTACGACAAGAGAGCAACCATAAAACAGAGAGAGTGGAATCGTGAGAAAAGTAGATTATCTAAGAATAATTTGTAGCAAAATATGTCTTTAGATCCAGTAATTTTCAGCATCGGTCCTGTTTCTATATATTGGTATTCTTTAGCATATGTTTTGGGAATAGTCTTTGCATATTGGTATTTACATAAGCTGGATGGCCAAAAAATATTTACTAAGAATTTTTACGATTCGTTATTAACAGCTACTATTGTAGGTATTATCCTTGGAGGCAGGCTTGGCTACATATTGATATATGATCCAGTTCTTTATATAAGCAACCCTATCGAGATATTGAAGACCTGGGAAGGAGGGATGTCATTCCATGGTGGTGCTATAGGAGTTTTTCTTGCAGTAATAGTATCATGTAAAAGACATAATATTCCTATATTTTATGCACTGGACCTAGTTTCTTGCGGAGTTCCCATAGGTTTATTTTTAGGTCGCATAGGCAATTTTATAAACGGAGAGTTATTTGGCAGAGTTACAACTATGCCATGGGGTATGGTATTTCCAGAAAGTGGTGATAATTTGCTGCGTCATCCAAGCCAGCTTTATGAGGCACTTTTTGAAGGACTGCTACTTTTTGCAGTTGCAAATTCACTGTTTTTCTTGACTAGAATAAGACTGTATCACGGTGCGTTAACTGGTATTGCAGTTATGTGGTATGGAATAGCACGTTTTTTTGTTGAGTTTTTTCGCGAACCAGACTATCAAATTGGCTATTTGTGGCTTGATTTAACTATGGGGCAGTTGCTTTCTATACCTATGGTTTTGCTAGGAATGCTTGTATATCTAGGCGCATTAAATTTAAAATTTAATACGAAATCTGTTACATAGAGGAAAGGTGAGTTTAATAGAAAAATAATGAATGTGAGATCCGGTGTCATTCCAGCATGTGACGCTAGGCCATAAAACTTCCTTGACAAACTCCGCCAGCCCCCTTACCATGGTACTGGAGGTATTCATTTATCTTCAATCTGTGCAGATTAAACGACAACAGCATTACGTGATTGGCGTCTTATTTTTAATTTTTTGCACTATGCGCACCTTATGTCTTCACAACATTTCTGGGTTTTTACCCATATAAGCTGAAACGCGCTTATAAAGCGTTTAAGACAGTATAGAACGCCGATTTGCAGGATTAGAGAGTGACAACTAGCTAACACGGGATTTCTTTTGCCTTTTTTTCTGCTTAGTAAATTTCTTAAACATTTAAACTAAGGTGAGTTGCATTTAAAAGCAGCTAAATTGCAGTGTTTAAGACTTTAAAAAACGCCAATACTGAAAATAGACAATGACTAGGGCTTCTTTTGCCTTTTCTTCCGTTTGCTTAATATTTATAGTTACCGTCATCCCGCTACGTGTTAGCGGGATCTATGCTAAGAGATACCGCGAATGAATCGCGGTATGACAGTTAAGTAGGGTGTCATTCCAGTCTGGAATCCAGTTTTCCATATAATCCATCGAAAATGTTGTAACCACTTTCTATGCTAGTCTGCTTGTGAGCAACCTGGATCCCAGTGTCTGGGCACTGGGATGACATCATTCTTGGTGGGAGTTACCATCAAATCGCAACGTTCGTACAGTTGTATGTCAGCTACTTAGATGACACCCATAACCTTGTCATGCAAGTAGCTGACACTGGAATCCAGCCTTTATTATACAACTGCCTAATGTGCTCATTTGCGGTTGAATTTCCTGGATCCCAGTGTCGGCTACTTGGATGACAAAAAAAGGTACTAGCCTGACAATCGTCATCCCGCTACTTGTTAGCGGGATCTATGCTAAGATACCGCGGCGGTATGACGGTCTGCGGCGGAATGACGAGGTTATCGTCATTCCGCTACTCGTTAGCGGAATCTGCTGAGATACCGCGGCGGTATGACGCAGAGCCAGCGTTAGCCATAACACAACACTTTTATACTCACCAAACCCAATGCATTACTTGCAATTAAGTTTCCTGGATCCAAGTAGTCAAGCTACTCGGATGACATCTTTCAACATTATATCATGAACTTTCTAAAATTCATTGAACTGTGCTTTCAAACGGTGGTGCCGGGGTGTGAGTATAATGATTATCAGTATATAAAAGTCATAGCAGACAGACTTGAAGCGGCAAATGTTGGCAAAATGTGTCAAGGAAGTTTTTCGTTTCTATGAGCTACTTGGTTCTCTGTTATAATGTTCGTTTGCTTGACCTAAGATCCAGGAGTATTTAAACTGAACCCTATACAGTGCTAAAAATGATAGGAAATCTAAGCGGAATAGTTGATGAAGTGCGCAGTGATCACATAATCCTGAATGTGAATGATGTTGGCTATATGGTGTATCTCTCAGCCAAAACTTTAAATGCATGTTCCATCGGAAGTAGAGTTAAATTACTTATCGAAACCTATGCAAATAACAGAGAAAATGTCGCTCAGCTATATGGTTTCATAAGCAAAGAAGAACAGCAGTGCTTGGGGTTGCTTGTTAAAGTAAGCGGTGTTAGCTATAAAACTGCAATGTCAATTTTGAGTAAATTAACTCCAGAACAGCTGTTTTTGGCAATTATGAATGAAGATAAAGTAGCACTCAAGATGAGTGGACTTGGCTTGAAACTCATAAATCGAATCATCACTGAATTAAGTGGCAAAGTGAGTAAATTAGAAATAAATAACAATAACTTTCATCCAATCAAAGAGGATGCCGTTTCAGCTTTGATCAATCTTGGATATGAAAAAATGAAAGCTTATGATACTATAAAAAGAATACAAGACGAATCACCAAATCTGGACACCAAGGATATTATTCGCATGGCGCTTAAGGAGCTCTCAACATTATGAAATCAATATCGTGCGGTAAAGAATATACTGAAGATGCGCGCAATATCAACATCAGGCCTGAGCAACTTGATGATTTTGTCGGGCAAAAAGACTTAATACAAAATTTAAAAGTGTTTATAAACGCCGCGCGAACGAGGACTGAAGCATTAGATCACGTATTACTCCACGGTCCTCCAGGACTTGGCAAAACAACTTTAGCGCAAATTGTCTCTAAAGAGTTAAGGGTCAGCTTTCGCGCAACTTCTGGTCCTTTACTTAGCAAAGCTGGGGACTTGGCTGCAGTGCTTACCACTTTAAATGCAAAAGACGTCTTATTTATCGATGAAATTCATAGATTAAATCGCAGCATTGAAGAAGTTTTATATACTGCTATGGAAGATTTTTGCTTGGACATATTAGTAGGTGAAGGTCCATCTACTCGCACTTTAAGGATAGATCTACCACCATTTACGTTAATCGGAGCAACTACACGGCTTGGATTACTTTCTGCGCCACTGAGAGATCGTTTTGGCATTCCCTTGCATCTTGAGTTTTATTCTTTTGAAGAACTGGTTAATATTATAAAAAGAGGCGCAAGAGTTCTTTCTGCTGAAATTGAAGAGGATGCCGCACAGGAAATTGCCTGCCGTGCGCGCGGCACTCCAAGAATTGCCTTGAGATTACTAAGGAGAATAAGAGATTTTGTTGAAATGGAAGATGATAAAAAAATCACTTATGAAGTCGCTGATTCTGTATTGCTAAAATTGGGTGTAGATAAAATGGGACTCAATAAACTTGATATGCATTATCTAAGATTTTTATTCAACACCTCAGGACCTGTTGGAATTGACACCATATCTATTGCGCTATCTGAGGATGTTGGCAATATTGAAGAAACAGTAGAACCTTACTTAATCAAAATTGGTTTTGTAAAGCGCACACCAAGAGGGCGTGTTCTAACTGATCAGGCAAAGGAGTACTTGAGCCTTTAATATTAGAGAGCTTTTCTACCATAATTCAATTATATATTGATTAATTGGCATAATATCATATACTGACATTTTTGTGTATGAAAACATATATGTTAAATAGCACTGAAACTGTAGTTCAAATTAAAACTTCTCCATTTCGTACTCGCTAGTTATGCTATTCTAACTAATTAAGCTATGGTTTGTGGTAATAGGAAAAAACTGGATTCCAGCGTCACGCGCTACCCTATGGGTGCTGCTCGCGTATATTCTCTCTTTCACCATCTCAGTGTTTCTTTCTTATTATGCCAGTACCATTTTCTTGTCATCCAAGTAGCTCCCCTTCTTGTCATCCCAGTGCTTGACACTGGGATCCAGAAATTCTTAAACTGAATTCTCTATAGAACCTCAGAACAAAAATAAAAAATGAGCAACACAATACTACCAAGAAATTTCTACGAGCGGCCAACTTTGGTTGTGGCCGGAGAGTTATTGGGAAAAACGCTAAAATTTTCTAACTTTAGTGGAATAATAACTGAAGTTGAAGCCTATATAGGAATGAGCGACCCAGCTTGTCATGCAGCCAAAGGCTATACTAATCGAACCTCAGTAATGTTTGGTATGCCAGGGTTTTCATACGTATATTTTATCTATGGGATGTACTACTGTTTAAATATTGTAACAGAAACAGAAGGGTCCCCAGCAGCAGTGTTAATACGGGGATTGAAACTTATTGAACCGCTTGAAGCAAACTTAGGCGGACCAGGAATATTGTGCAAAAGATTAAACATTACAAAAGAACATAATAAGCAAGACCTTACTATAAGCCACAAATTTTGTGTTTATGAATCTCATCTCAACCCGGATTATGTGTGCACTCCGAGAATCGGAATTAGTAAAGGCCAAGAGAAATTTTGGCGGTTTAAGATTTTCTAAACTTAAGACCTTGCGTAGATTATTTGCCAATAGGATAATCACCAGTGAAACAAGCATCACAATATTGTGGTGTAGCATTGTTACGCACCTCTCCTTTAACAGCCTGATATAGTCCATCAATACTCAAGAAGGCTAGGCTATCTACTCCTATAACTTCCTTAATTTCCTCTACAGATTTATTTGCAGCAATTAAATCTTTGCACTCTGGCGTATCTATTCCATAAAAACAAGAATGCTTAATTGGTGGGCTTGAAATTTTGAGGTGAATCTCTTTTACTCCTGCATCCTTTAGCATAACTATTATATTTGTTAACGTACTACCACGCACTATACTATCATCTATTAAAATTATGTTTTTACCTTTCAAAGTGTGCTTATTAGCATTGAATTTTAATTTTATTCTAACTTTACGTACTTCAGCGGTTGGTTGTATAAAAGTTCTTCCTATGTAATGATTACGAATTATTCCCAGTTCCATAGGTAATCCTGAATGCTTTGCATATCCAATAGCTGCAGGTATTCCAGAATCAGGTATTGGTACAACCATATTTACATTGTTTTTTGGTGGACTTTCCTTCGCAAGTATTCTTCCTATTTCTTTTCTTGTATCGTATATAGACCTATTCTCCATTATGCTGTCTGGTCTCGAAAAGTAAACGTATTCAAAAATACAAAAACTTGATTTTTGCTGTGGGAAAGGAAACATTGAGGCTAGCTTACTATCCGAACTGATGGTAACTAATTCGCCTGGTTCTATTTCTCTAACAAACTCTGCATTTATTATATCAAGAGCACAAGTTTCAGATGTAAGAACGTAAGAACCGTTTAACTTTCCTAAAACAAGAGGCCTGATCCCAGATGGATCACGTACTCCAATAACTACTTCTTGATTGATTGCCACAAAAGAATAAGCACCTTGTATTTGCTTTAATGCATATATAAAACTCTCTAAAAAGCTATCTTTTTCACCGCTTGCTGTCAGATGCACTACTACTTCTGTATCAATATCTGACTGAAAAACGCACTCTTGTTTAATTAATTGTTCGCGTATCGGAGAAATATTAATTAAATTACCATTATGTGCTATGGCAAAATCCCCAAATTTGCCACTTTTGCCAAACATGGGCTGCACTCCAAATTTACTACCACTTGTTGAGTATCGAACATGACCTATTGCACAATCTCCAGGTAAGGATTTCTTTATTTCATCTATATCATCAAATACGCTGCTCACTTGACCTTGAAAGTGATAAGAGTGCAGCTTATCGTTGTTACTGGTTACTACGCCAAAAGACTCTTGACCTCTATGCTGCAAAGCGTGGAGAGCAAGTATAGAGTTAAAAGCAGCACTTTGGTTGCAACTTATGCCAAATACCCCACACTCCTCACGCATTTCATCTAGCATAAAAACTATTAAGTAAAGTTTAATTTTACTTTAGCATAGGTAAAATACAAGCATTTTGTTGTTCATCTGCTTTTATTGCCAGCAATAATCCTATGCATATCAAGCTTGCAGCAGTTGTACTTCCTCCATAGGAAAGAAATGGCAGTGGATCGCCTATCACAGGCAAGAGGCCTATTGACATTCCAATGTTTATAAAAAAATGAGCGCCAAAAAAAGCAAAAATCCCGATAGATACTAACTTAGAAAAATAATTTTTCGACCTATAAGCGATAGAGAAAATTATGCCAAGTAATGAGGTATAAAGCAAAATTAAAGCCATGCTACCTAAAAAGCCCCACTCCTCACTCAGCACTGCAAAAGCAAAATCCGTACGTTTCTCCGGCAAAAATCCAAGTTGAGTTTGACTTCCGTTAACAAAGCCCTTACCAAGCAAACCTCCTGAACCAATAGCTATCTGAGATTGCTGCGCATTATAACCTATTCCAAGTGGATCCACTGATGAATCCAAAAACGACAATATCCTTTGCTTGTGATAAGGACGTAAAAAAGGCCAAATAGCCGGTACTGCAAAAATGCCAAGCGTCCCACAAATTACTAAATGAGCTCTTTTTATTACTGCTGTGAATATAATTGATGCTCCTATAAATAACATTATTATAGCTGTGCCTAAATTAGGTTGCTTTAACACCAAGAACACAGGTAAGAAAATAATTATAAGTGCCTTAAATAGTCTGTGAAATTCCATCATTTTATATACACTTTGCTTATTAAAATAACGAGCAAGCGCAAGTATTAAGCCTACTTTTGCAAATTCTGATGGTTGCAAACTAATTGACCCAATTCTTATCCACCTCGTCGCACCCATTATGTGCGAGCCAAAAAAATTTACTGCTAATAGCGAAATCGCTGCTGCTATATAAAAAAAGTAGGCGTGCTTCAAATAAAAATCTAGCTCTATGAATGACATAGCTATAGCGAGTAGGAAAAAGAAGGAAAATATGACTATTTGGTGAATTGCAAATGGTACCCACTTTCCTCCAGCAGAAGAGTATTGAACAGCAATGCCAACGCAAAACAGCACTATCACGTTAATGACTAATAACCAATGAATCTTCTTCAGCCTATCCACACTTATAACCTTAAAGTATAGTAAAATATGAAACAAAGATAAAAATCAAAAAACCAACTTCTCAACTACTAACCGAATTGGAGTGCTATATATTCCAGTTACTATTGTTAAAGCTGCCATAAACAATAGACAGAAAAGCATAGGAAATGGCACATCATTGATTTTGTCCGGTGTCATTCCAGCGCTTGATGCTGCACTATTTTCAAAATACATTTTCTCTACCATCTTCCACATGTATATTAGTGCAAGAAAAGAACCGGCAGCAAAAGCTATCAGGGAAATCCACGCGCGAGATTCTATAACTGCTTTCATTATATACCATTTGCTTACAAAGCCATTTGTTAGCGGCACACCGACTAATGCTAAACTAAGTAGAGTAAACGCAAGTGCTGTATAAGGCATTGATTTCTTGAGTCCCGATAAATTCTCTATTTTTGTTGTATCAAATTTGTAAGAAATACATCCTGCAGCCATGAATAAAGATGTTTTTATTATGCTGTGGTTTACTATGTGAAGAATTGCTGCAAATACACCTGTTTTTGAGTTAAAACTCAGTGCTAAAATTATATAACCAATTTGGCTGACACTAGAATTAGCAAGCAGTCTTCTTATATCTTTTGCAGTTATTGCAGATATTGACCCAAATATAACAGCGCAAAGTGCGAGGATAATTATCACGTTGCTTAGTGATGGTTTAAATAAGAAGAAATTCTGATGGAAAACAGTATAGAAGATCCTAATGAAAACATATATCATCACTTTTGTCACTGTGCCTGAAAAGAATATGCTAATGAAACTTGGCGCCTCACTATATGCATTAATCAGCCACCTGCTTAATGGAAACAGTGCCATTTTAATTGAGAGACCAACAAAAATGAACAATGTGCCAAGTTTTATGATGTTGTTATCGTATAATGGAACTATTCTTTCAGCCATGTCAGACATATTGAGCGTTCCTGTCATGGAGTACAAAAGCCCAACACCAAACAAGTAAAACGTTGCCCCTATAGTGCCACTAATTAGATATTCAAATGCTGCAACCAAGGCTTTTTTATCCCTTCCCATTGAAACTAATACATAAGAAGAAAGAGATGAAATTTCCAAAAAAACATAAAGATTGAATATGTCGTTTGTTACTAGAATCCCGAGCAGTCCGCTTAAGCACAGTAGAAATAGAGAGTAAAAACCAGTGATTTTGTTTTTGCTAATTTCTTTTTCGTTAATATAAAAGCTATAAAGCACGCTAATCAGCGCTATAAAATTCACCAAAGTTAGAATCAAGGAGTTTAACACGTCGATTCTTAACTCTATTCCATGCGGAGGAGCCCAATTTCCAAGGTGATAAGTTATAATCTCGCCTCTATATGTTTTTATGAGTAGTATTGATGAAATGATAAGAGTGATTGTTGTTGCAATAAAAGAAATAAACCAAGATACCTTGTGTTTCTTGGTAAGAAAGCAAAACATTGATGCAATTATTGGTATAATAACTTGTAAAATTGGTAATTGCATTAAATTGTTGTTAATATATCGTTAAAGTATTAGTATATATAATACTTTTTGTTTTAATACTCTTATGTTATCTAAAATTTGTAACGCAATAAAACGCCTATTACGAAGAGAAGATAAATTTGTAGGAAGAGATGAAAATGGAAATTCTTACTATGAATCAAGTAAAGGGAAAAGGTGGATTATGTATAGCAGTGTTTCTGAGCCTACAACAGTGCCTCCGGAATGGCATATATGGCTTCACTATACTGATAATGTAGTACCAGTTAATAATAAAAAAAGAAAAGTAAAACATACTCCTAATTTAACGGGTACAAAAGATGCATACTATCCAAACCAAAAAGTCAAAAATTACTATAAAAGCTGGAGTCCTGATAACTAAAGATGCGAAGGTCAAATATACTTGAAATAACCGCTGGATTATTTGTATTAGTTTTCACTATTTTTCTGATTTTCTTTGCTATTGATAAGCTATCTTACATAAAGAAAAACTATAAGGATTGCTATAAAATATATGGTCTTTTTGCTAACGCTAACGGTATAGGAGTTAGTGATAGTGTCAAGATCTCTGGTGTGGACGTTGGAAGCATAACTGGTGTGTCACTTGACAAAGCTACCTACATAGCACGAATCGATATGTGCGTAAGCCGAGATATAAAGTTGCCAGTTGATAGCTCAGCTCTGATCACTAGCAGTGGAGTTGTTGGCAGTAAATTTGTTAATATATCACCTGGATCAGATATTAAACTAATCTTGCACGGTGGTAAAATAGAGTATACTCAAGCTGAAGCAAATATGGGTGGAATAATGGACAGAATTCTTGGTATGTTTACGAATTGAAAATGGCAGGATTCCAAGTATATCCGTTCAGGTGAAGCCTCCTGTAGTTCTAAAGTATTTAAGGAGTTTGCCTTATTTCTTGCCTTTTCTACCCCTTGCTAACCTATAATTGGAGTTTATAGTACAGCTTAACAGTTGCAGTGCATGTCTATCAATGATAAAATGAAGATTAATTTATTTTGATATTATGATTGGTTTACTGTTTGCCGTACTGTTGTTTTTTTGTGGTAGTGATGCACTTGCAAAACAGGAGCCACGTTCAATAGCTGGAGATAATCACATAAAGGTAATAAATTATAACCCACAAGCTATACATAAGTATACGGGTTTTTATGGTTATCAATCCAGCATATTGTTTGAACCAGGGGAGGTAATACAAAACCTTTCAATGGGTGATTCAACTGGTTGGCAACTCCTTCCTCAAGGTAACAGATTATTTATTAAGCCTATAGAGGATATTGCCGATACTAACGCAACTATAATTACCAATAAAAGAGTTTATTACTTTGAACTTCATGCTGAAGAAGCAACTGGACTAGATGATCCAAAATTAGCATATGAAGTAAGGTTTCTTTATCCATTATTTAGCAGTGATGAGATTTACACAACAAATAACGGCGATATCTTCGAACAAGCTAGTCATACCATTATTCCTGATATAAACGACATTGAAGTTGTAAAGAAGGGCTTAAATTTCAATTATTCCATCTCGCACGTTAAAGGCAGTCAGTCAATAATACCAATTAAGGTTTTTGATGACGGAAAATTTACATATTTACAATTCAATAAAACAAACTCTGATTTCCCGGCAGTTTTTATGGTTGATTCTGCAGGGTATGAGTCTTTAGTAAACTTCCGTACAGCTGACAACTACCTGATAATCGAAAGGGTGAGTTCAGTGTTTACCTTAAGGAATGGATCAAGTACAGTTTGCCTATTTAATGAAAACATGCCTTTCAGAAAAGGTAAGTGATTACTATCTAAAGGCTATAATGCCCGAGATATGGGTGCAAAGTTTTTTCTATGATGTTCTGTAATTCCATAAAGGCCAATAGCGTTAAGGTGCTCTTTTGTCCCATATCCTTTATTTTTATACCAATTATATTCAGGATGCTTATTGTGCAATTCTTGCATAAGCCGATCTCTCGTAACTTTTGCAACGATTGAAGCGGCTGCAATTGATGTACTCAAATTATCACCATTTACTATGGATTTTACTTGCCATTTCACTTCAGGTGGTTGATTACCATCAACTAGTACATAATCTAATTCTAGGTCCAAGTCTATCAACGCACGTTTCATTGAAAGTTTTGTTGCTTGCAAGATATTGTATGAATTTATTTCTTCTACGCTTGCCATTCCTATACCAAATTTCGCAACGGATGTTATTTTTTCATACAGAACTTGCCTACATTGAGGAGTCAACTTTTTCGAGTCGTTGATTCCATCAATAATTGTATTTCTATCAATAAACACTACGGCTGCGGATATTACTGGACCAGCTAGCGGACCTCTTCCAACTTCATCCACTCCTGCTATCACTCCTGATAATTTATTTTCTAATGTAAAGTCTGGGTATTTCATAGGTTTTTATAATAAGAAAGTTATAGTAAAAACTGAACAGATAATAGAAATTATCCAAAATTTCATAACGATTACATTTTCTGACCACCCCTTCTTCTCAAAGTGATGATGTATTGGTGCCATAAGAAAAACTCTTTTTCCTTCTCCATATTTAAACTTTGTATATTTAAAATATGATATCTGAATAATCACAGATAGAGTCTCTATTACAAAGATTATTCCAATAACGGCAAAAAGCATTTCTCTTTTAATTAGGACACTAGTTAACCCTAAAGCTGCGCCTACCGACAAGCTACCAACATCACCCATAAATATTTTTGCTGGATGTGTGTTAAACCACAAGAAACTTAAAATAGCTCCTATAAATGCAATGCAGAATAAAGTAATATTCATATCTGCTTGAGTTATATATGCAATTAGCCCCAAAAAAGCAAAGGAAGTGATGACTTGAGTTGCAGCAAGGCCATCCAAACCATCTGTGAGATTCACAGCATTAGCAGAGCCGACAATTACAAATGCAGCGAATGGAACATATAGATAGCCAAAGTCGATTATTACTCCTTTAAATAGGGACATTTTTGTAAAACCTTCAGCAGAGTATAGCTTAAGTATAGACATACTAACCAGAGTTACAATAAACTGAATAAGTATTTTGGTTTTTGCACTTAAACCTCGATAGTGATTTGTCTTCAATTTTAAATAATCATCAATAAATCCAAGTAGAGCAAAAAATAGAGTTATCAATATCAGCAGCAAGATTTCTGGTGTTAACTGAGCCCAGAGTAAAATTGGTAATAAAGAAGAAATCAGTATTATTATTCCGCCCATAGGTGGTACATTCTTTTTTGTTATTAAATGACTTTCTGGTCCACATGATCTAATTGGTTGCCCATCTTTACTTATTTTTTTTAGAAGCTTTATAAAATAGGGAAAAAGAATAAACCCAAAAACAAATGAGGTAAAAAATATTTTTGTAGCTAAGATCATCTGCTTATTTAAATTGACTAAGTATCATACCACCTATAGCTAATAAAGCCAACTTCTGTCATCCTATAGCCTGACCATATTATTCCTTTTTCACTTCATTCTTTCCTAATTTGGTGCGTATAATTACAATAACTCTGGAATAGTATGAAGAGTTATATTGTCATCTTCTGCAAAACAAAATTCGCTATTTGCATCTGTCCATGTATACATTTCTTTTAGATTAATCTCAGAAGAATCATAAACACCATACTCTGCTTTTGTATGGTAATCACAATACTGAAACTTACCCTCTTTATTGAAAGAGCCAAATTCATCAATTAATGTGGCCATTTTCCTACCTTTTTTACCACTTATGAATTCGAACACGGCAACTGAATGGTGACCTGGAGAGCCTGGTTCAGGAGATTCTTCTGTAATAAAAAACGATGGCCGATGACTAAATAACTCGCTGAGATTTGGATTGTATTCTTTTTTTACACAATTTAAACTTATGAATTTATATTCATCTGAAACGTTCGAATACTGGGGATCGTATTTTTTGTATTCAAAGAATTCATTACCTAAAAAATTACAAAACGTTAATTTATAATCATCATCATTAAATTTAATAACTTTTAAATAGTGAAAATCTCTTGGGATAACTACCTTCTCTTGTATAACATGATTACGCATAATCAATTGATCATCGAGCATGTAGTAACCTATTTTTGGTAAAGTAGCTATGGGCTTATCATTCAAGACAATATTTGCTTCATAGATATCAGGCAGTAATTCTTTTCCTTTTTGCAAAGTGAATTTCTGCTCGGTCTTAGTTAAGCCTTCTATTACTGTTGATACATCACTTATTGTTAATACATCACATTCACCTTTTGTATATTGATACTTATAGCAGCTACCATCTTTACACACTGGAAGACACTTTCCATCTTTGTCTGATATATAGATCTTGTCATCTTCTATTGTAAAATAAAGTCCACCTTCTTCCTCTTTGATCTTTTTGAGTACTGGATCATTTTCATCATTAAAATTGATGAAGTTTAGTACTCCAATTGGACTAGATCTAGAAATGAACAATTTGATACCAAAATCTGAACTATCTTTTATGTCTTTAAGAGAAATCCCTATCGGGTTTGATTTAAGCGTTCTTATAATATCATCCCTACTTTCACCTATAATAGCTTCTTGTTCTATAATAAAGTCCTCGCCATTTAGTTTCAGAGCTGAGCTTCCTTTATATAAAACTATTCTATTGTTTTCCCACTTTAATTTTACATCATGAATCTTATTCCCTATTTCCACCATACCAAGTTGTGAATGGATAGTATACTTGTTGTTATTAAACTCTAATTTGTAATATGCAGTAGGAAGTTTAATCAGCTTCTTATAGAGCGGATCTTTATTATCTATTTTAAATGTATTTCCCATACTATTACCTTAAACAATTAACAGCCTTCAGATCAATCGCCTTGAAACTACTTGGAGAAGTGACATCACTCATAAAACTCCTTGGCTGCTCGTTATCTGTTGCTGTTTTCTCAATATTAACAAAACCCCTTTGTTGCTCATTGTTTTCTAATGTTCTTTCCATACGATCTTTGAAAGTAGTCAAAAATCTATCAGTTTGTTTGTAATTTGGACATGATTTTTTTGCAGATAAATATAAGAGTTTTAACAGCTCATTACGACTTTCATCATTAAATAATGACCTATCTGGAATGGTTGACTGTAGTTTTACTGGATCAAAATTTAGGCTTTTCTTTGGAATGCCGCATTTTGAAGCTGTTTCTTCTAATACTTTTTCAAATTTTATAGCAATATCTGCTGCATCCATTACTTTTGCCACTTGATTAAGCTCTTGTATTTTATTCTCTATTTTATATTCATCTTGTTTTACAGAAGGATAAAAGAAATTTATTACTTGAGATATAAATGAAGTTGGTCTACTTGCTCCACTTGTCACTGGTGGATTATTTAATTTTTCAATTTCCCTCTTCTTTCTACGTACAGTACAAACTTGATCTGTAGGTTTTGTTTTACAAAATATATCCTTTGCCTTACTATAAAGTGCTTGAGTATTTTGTTCTGATTGAAATGCTTTATCAGCAAAATTGTTAGCCTCTTCTCTAAAGGTTTCAGCTTCTTTTGTTAAATCCACCACTTCAGTGTGCAGTTTTGTAACCTTACCTTCGGCGTCTTGAGCTTCTTTGGCAAAATTTCCAGAAGCACTTTTAGCATCTTCTGCTGCCTTTTTAGCATTCTGAATTTCAATTTTTGTTTGATTCATCTCGCGCAGAAACTGATCAGCATCTGCAGCACATACCCCATCTTCTCCCTTTGGACCTTGAATGCCTATATCTCCTTTACTGCCTTGTGGACCTGGGTCACCTTGAATGCCTTGCGTGCCATTAAAGCCTTGTGGACCTCGTATTCCTTGTTCACCTTTTGGTCCAGGTATACCTAGCAATCCATCTGCTCCTTTAGGACCTGTGTCACCTTTTGAACCTGAAGTTCCTATATCACCTTTATCTCCTTGTACACCTTGCGTACCATTGAAACCCCTTGGACCTACTAAACCCTGTGGACCTGGCGCTCCAATTTCACCTTTATTACCCATGTCACCTTTCTGACCTTCTAGACCTTGAGAACCTACTGGACCTATATCACCTTTATCTCCTTGATCACCCTTCAAGCCTTGAGGACCAAGATCACCTTTCTCACCTTGAATACCTTGTGTACCATTGAAACCCCTTTGGCCTTGATCACCCATATCACCTTTTGGTCCTGAGAAACCTTGAGCTCCGTCTTTACCAGGTGCTCCAGTATTACCTTGAGGCCCTACTGCTCCATTAGGAACAACATCACCTTTGTTACCCTTTAGGCCACGAACTCCATCTACTCCTTTAGGGCCTGCTATGCCTGGCAAACCTGGAAGACCTTGTGTACCATTAAAGCCTTGAAGACCTTGTTCTCCTTTATCACCCTGAGTACCGTTAAAACCTTTCGCTCCAGATGTTCCTGGCAATCCATCTATTCCTGGAGCTCCAATTTCACCTTCATCATCTTTCTGTCCTTGTAAACCTGGCAGACCTTGATCACCCACATCTCCTTGGTGACCTTTAGGACCTACTGAACCTGGCAGACCTTGCGTGCCATTGAAGCCTTGAGGACCTTGTTCTCCTTTATCACCCTGAGTACCGTTAAAACCTTTCGGACCAACTTCTCCTTTTAGTCCGTCCGCACCTGGGACTCCAATTTTGCCTTCATCACCTTTCTGTCCTTGCAAACCTGGCAGACCTTGATCACCCATATCACCTTTCTCACCGCTTAAACCTTGAATTCCAAGCTTACCTTTATCTCCCTTCGCTCCACTTAGACCTTGTTTACCTTGAGGACCAACATTACCTTTCTCCCCTTGGGTACCATTAAAGCCTTGAGGACCTTTCGGACCTACTGGACCTGCATTGCCTTGATCACCTTTTAGTTCAGGCACACCTTGCGTTCCATTTTCTCCTTTTATTTGTCCAGGATTTTTTCTCAACTCTTCTGCTACTCCTTTTTGTAAGGCTGGATCATTCACTAAGATTTTTTTATCTTGATCATCTTTCGCTTCTAGTACTGCTTTCCCTAATTCATCTATTTTGGTGTTAAGGAAGTTATTAACAATACCTTCAACTATTGTCCTTGCTTCATCTACATCACCTTCTAATTTAGTATACTCAATTAAATACCTAGCTAATTTTTCCTTATCTATTTCTTGTTCTACCATACGACGAGCTTTTTCTTGCTCATTCAAATTACTATGTAACAGGAGATACTTAGCAAGTCCCCAATCACTCACTTTATTTTCTACAAGAGTATTGGTATCTGTATTACTTATATTGCTTCTATCAACAAGTAGTTCAGCAAGTTTTTCTGCAAACTTTTCATATTTCTTGAAGGCGCTAGGATCAGGGTTATTTTTTTTTGTAGCATCACTTGTTATCGCATTCACAATATCTTCTACAATTCTTTTCGCTTCCTCTGGAGAAAGTTTATGTACTACTCCTTCAGTGAGTTTTGTTGCATCAACTTTATTCACAAAGTCCTGTGGACTAAGATTAACAACTTCACCAGCAATTTGGGTTACAAGGTTTTTACCACTGCTGTCCTCTGCATCAAGCACTGCTTTTCCTAGCTTAGCTTTTTCACTAGTAACTAATTCAGTTGCAATTTCTGTAGCACTTGGAGTATCTCCTTTATCACCCTTCAAGCCTTGAGGACCTTGTATTCCTTGAATACCTTTAGGACCTGTATCACCTTTTGGTCCTGGGAAACCTTGAGCTCCAGGTGCTCCAGTATTACCTTGAGGCCCTACTGCTCCATTAGGACCAACATCACCTTTGTCACCCTTTGGACCACGAATTCCATCTACTCCTTTAGGGCCTGCTGTGCCTGGCAAACCTTGCGTGCCATTGGAGCCCCTTTGGCCTTGTTCACCTTTATCACCTTTTGAACCTGCATTCCCTTGATTACCTTTAGGGCCAGGAGCTCCATCTGCTCCTTTAGGACCTGTATCACCTTTTTCTCCAGTTATTCCTGGTGATCCAAATTCACCTTTATCTCCTTGATCACCTTTTGGTCCATCTGGACCTTCTGGTCCAAGTTCACCTCTATCTCCTTGATCACCTTTTGGACCTGGAGAACCTGTATGACCTGGTTGGCCCCTTTTACCTTCTGAGCCCCTTTCACCTTTCTGTCCTCGACTGCCTATAGGACCTTCGGGGACTCGATCGCCAATTTTTCCTTTCTCTCCTGGATGACCTTGAAAACCTGGAGGGCCTTGTTGACCTGCTGGACCTTGTAAACCTGGATGACCTCGAAAACCTGTATCACCTTTTGGACCTACTCAACCTGGCTCACCTCTCTCACCCTTTATACTTTTTCTAAAGTCCTCATCCCCTACAATATCCTTCGGCAGGTCTTGCATAATATACTCCACAAGTGTTTTACCTTCTAATGTAGTTACAGGCGTATTAAACAGGACTTCTCTGAATCTTTGTATTTTACTTAATAAAATATCTGCCACATCCTC
Organism: Wolbachia endosymbiont (group B) of Limnophora tigrina; assembly: GCF_964263235.1. Classification (NCBI taxonomy): domain Bacteria; kingdom Pseudomonadati; phylum Pseudomonadota; class Alphaproteobacteria; order Rickettsiales; family Anaplasmataceae; genus Wolbachia; species Wolbachia endosymbiont (group B) of Limnophora tigrina. The sequence goes on from NZ_OZ181655.1 coordinate 378,174, forward strand.
GGGCTTTGCATCGCTTCCCGGCTCACCTTTTGAACCTGGAAGACCATTTGGACCTGGAAAACCAGGCATTCCTTTTTCACCTGGAATACCTTGATACCCAGAAGGACCTATAAGATCTACCCAACCTCCAGTACCATCTCGACCGTGAACACCATCTTGACCTGGGGCACCTTTTGAACCTGGAAAACCAGGCATTCCTTTTTCACCCTTATCACCATTTTGACCTGGAAAACCAAGCATTCCTTTTTCACCTGGAATACCTTGATACCCAGGAGGTCCTGTCATTTCTCCTACTCTTTTCTGCAGAACCCGCACCACACCTTCTAAATATTGAACTTGTGCTTTTAAGTCTTCAAATTCTTCAAGATTCATATCAACCTCTAAACCATTACTTACTTTAGCAGCCACATGATAACCTGTGACACAGGTCTCCCGTTTCTAATTCAAAACGCACTTTTGCCACCTTTTTGTAACCTATACTCCGAATACAATTAATTTACAAGTATTGATTAATAATGATAATATGTAAATATAGTCGTAAAGTAACTGTTACACTTGAATTTCTTTCTAGTTTCTATTGTTAGAGAAACATTAAAAACACTTTAAGAAAGCTGCTTAGTTAAATTAACTTGGACAAGTAAATAGCAGCTTTGCAGCCTGTTTTTATGAATGAAGATAAGATATTGTAACCAAATGCGCTTTCAGCATTGTGCTGAATTGCAATATCTTTGTGCTCTAACTCCTCGTCGCGAAATTTACTTATAGTTTCTTTTAATTCTCCATCTTCTAAATGTGAAACTTGCTCTTTGTAGTGCTCCCCGATCACTTCTTCAACTGCAGCGGTGCAAGCCATAGCAGCTTTTTTGCCCATAATGGCAGTTGCAACACCAAGTGACACTCCTAAAACACGCCAAACTGGCAACAAAACAGTAGGACGAACTTTTTGCTCTTTGATTTTCTCATTAAAATAGTGAAAATGCTTTTTTTCCTGCTCTTCCATTTCAATTATTTCATTGATTATAGAAGATTTTTTAAGAATAAATTTTTGACCAGAATAAATGCAAATAGCTCCATATTCCCCAGCATGATTTACTCTAATTGCCTGTTGCAAGAACTGATTGTTGCTGTACCTTAAATTATTTAGATTTCTTTCTTTCTCCACAATACACCTTACCTGATACGAACAGAGCTGCTATGAGATAAATTAAATTCCATGTTGCTAAGGAAACACCTAGAACGTAATGAGGCCTGTCGCAAGATGGAGAGTAATTAGGATTTAGTAGATTATTTCTGAGCTCTTCTATACTAACGTTACCACTTGCTTGCTCTGTACAACCTAAAACATCATGAAATAAGTGGAGTTCAAGACCTACATGATAAAAAGATATTACTGCACCTATGAGGTAGCTGCAAAACATTGCATAGATTAGAATTTTGTTGTCTTTAAGCATGCATACTACTGCAAGTAACCCTGCAGCATAGTAAACTACCCGCTCGTATGTACATAACTTGCATGGCAGCATGTTGAAAAAATATTCTAGTACATATGCAAAAATTAGAGCAAAAGCACTTGATAGCAGAAAGATTGTAGGAATTCTGGAGTTATTACACACGACTTTAAGTAAATTATTATAAAGAACCCTAAAAGTATAAAGCAGAATATTCATTTTGCATAGGGATTTTTATTTTTTTTCAAAAGTAATCTGACTGGCACACCATCTACGAAGAAATTTTTTCTAAGATCATTAATTAAATAGCGTTTGTAACTTTCATCAACACTTTCAGGTATGTTACATATCAAAGAAAAAGCTGGAGGTTTAGTACCAATTTGAGCGATATACTTCATTTTAACTGCTTTGCCTTTTACAAGCGGGTGAGAGTGCCTATCTAAAGCATTAATTAGCCACTTATTCAGTTTTGCAGTGCTGACTTTCTTGTTCAAAGATTCACTCACTTCAAGACACTTATCTATCACATCGCCGCAGCGCATGCCTTTCAATGCAGAAATTGTTACAGTTGGCACTTCTAAGAATAACCTGGTTACTTCTTGCTGTTTTACAAATTTTATCAACTTGCTTCTGTCATCCTTACCTATTAAATCCCACTTATTTAAAACAACAATAATCCCTTTCCCTCCCTTAATTGCAGCTTCACCAATTGATAAATCCTGCTGCTCAATACCAACTAGGGAGTCTAGCATTAAAACTACCACATGAGAGCGCTTGATTGATTCTAAGCTTTTTTCAACAAATCTTGATTCTAAGTCATCTATAACATTCGCCTTTCTGCGGATTCCTGCAGTATCAATGAGAGTAATTAGCTCCCCATTATGATCATATACAATATCTACAGAATCACGTGTGGTGCCTGGCTCTGAACTTGTTATTAGTCTGTTTTCTGTAAGTAGGCTGTTTAAAAAAGTTGATTTTCCGACATTTGGGCGACCGATGATTGCAATTCTGAGTTTACTGGACTCACTGCCCAATAGATCAGTGTTTTCGTTCAAATTTTCAATAACACCAGCTAATACATCATAAAGATCAACCATGCCAAGATTATGCTCGGCAGAGATATACACCGGGCCAAGAAAATCAAAAAACTGCAAATAATCAACATTTTCGGATTTATGACTCTCACATTTATTTGCTATGAGGATTACAGGTTTATTCATTTTTCTCTTTAGCCACTTTGCAAATTCTTTGTTTTGCTCATTTTGCACTTTTGCATCAACAAGAAAGAAAATTATATCTGCACTCAACAAAGAAAATTCAATCTGTTCAATAACTTGTAGTGAAAAATTAGTTTGGTCATTCCATCCTCCGGTATCTATAACTTTAAACTCTAAATCGCTAATTCTGCCTATTCCCTCACGTCTATCCCTTGTCACTCCTGGAATGTTACTAACTACTGCTGCTTTCCTTCCCACTAGTCTGTTAAAAAGAGTTGATTTACCAGCATTTGGTAGGCCTATTATAGCGATTTTTAGCATAATTTAAGGGCACCTTCTATATAAAGTAAATTATAACCGAAATTTTTCAATTTAACTATTGACTTCATAGATCACGCGAGCATACTATAACTAGAATTTCTTGTTTTATTATGTCAAGTAGGGGGATATATGGTAGGTCAAGGTATACAAAAGCATAATCCAGGTTCGATAGATGAGGAGTATGATACTCGTGCTTCTACTCCTACTAATCATACTCATCTTGAAGATGATGTGCTTGATACAACTTCATTATCTGAATTGCATATAATAGAAGAGGATAGTGAAGGCAGTTGTTCTACAGAATACAATGAAAATATAGATGAGTCTGAGGGTGAAGGTACATCTGATCACAATGTACCAAATAAAACGCCTATAGATAAACGATGTCCTAGTTTTTATAGGTGTTTTACAAATGAGCCTGAGGATGAATCTGATCGCAATATATTAAATAAAGCTTTTATAGAAGATGATAAAGATACACCTGATCACATATTAAATAAAACGTTTATAATAGAAAATGAAGATGAGCTTGAAGATTTAGAAGTAACGGGCGCGCCTCAACCAGACATAGCAATATATAAACAAGTTGATGAATGTGTACGAAAAAATACCTTAAGTACATTATTGAATACAAGATGTCAAACTAACACCTCACACTTGTATAGCAATGAAACAGTCGCAGAGGGAATAATAAAGAAATCGCTAGAACTCATAGCACTTAGAGAAGATAAAAAGATCCTGTTTGGTATGCCATGTAATGTGTTCTCTGAGAATACATCATTAATAGATTTTTTGGTGCGCAACTTATATACCCTAAAAATGCAAGGGTTGTCCACTTATGAAAAATGCCAATTAGATCTTCTTTCGTCAAAAATATCCGACCTAGTTTTAACAGGCACTTATGTGAGTGAGGAACCTTTGCAATTCTTACCACCAGATTTGATAGAAAAACGTATCAACTATTTATCGAGCCTAAAACAAATTGTATGTGACAGCATTGAAAAAGATGGAGAAGAAAATGTGATAAAAGATGTTATAGTAGAAAGAGATAATAAATTTTATTGTATACAGTGTCCAGAAGCAAGCATTGTGATTCCTACAAAATTTCTGAGTAATCCAGAATTTCAAAATTTAGATGGAGCATTAAAGATTGGGGAAGGAGATGATGTAATACGAATACAAGATGGAAAATATCATGATATAAAGGGCAGGTTCCAAATGACTTTTCCAATAAGCAACAGTGAAAAGATTGTAATGACTCTATCTTCTGAAAAGGCTGACAAACCAGAAAATGCCTCAAGCTTTGGCAAAATAATGGTGCATGTGGATGATAAAAGTTGTGAAATCTTCTCAAAGTACCTAAAAGAGCTAGAAAAAGAACCTCGCATAAGCAAGGTTGTTGAAGCTGCTAAAAGTTTTGTCGAAGAGAAAAACGGAAAACAAAGTGAGCCATTTAGTGTTCTGGAAGAAGTTAGTATATTAAAGTGTTCTCATTATAATCACCAACATCAAGGTTAAAGTTTTAATAATTGTTATACACATACACTATTGCCACATGCAATAGTGTATGTGTATAGTGAGTAGAGTTTGTAAGCTTAATAAGGTTTACAATTAATTTGAAAACTACCTTACTTTATGCAAGACTTTAAAATACTAGAAAACCTACAGACCAAATCACTAGAAGCCGAAAAAGGAGGCGGTTCTGATAGAATCAACAAACAACACGAGAAAGGCAAATTAACTGCTAGAGAAAGACTTAGCATACTGCTCGATGAAAATTCGTTTGAAGAATACGATAAATTCGTGAAGCATCACGCAGATGATTTTGGCATGCAAAATGCTAATTTCCTAGGTGATGGAGTTGTAATTGGTCATGGTACTATTTATGGCAGGAAAGTTTTTGTTTACTCTCAGGATTTTACTGTCTTTGGTGGGTCGCTAGGTGCATCGCACGCAAAAAAAATATGCAAAATTATGGATATGGCGATCAATGCCAGGGTTCCAATTATCGGACTAAATGACTCTGGTGGAGCCAGAATTCAGGAGGGAGTAAATTCTCTTGCTGGTTATGGAGAAATTTTTCAGAGGAATGTAAATGCATCAGGCGTTATACCACAAATTTCTCTAATTATGGGCCCCTGTGCGGGAGGTGCGGTTTATTCTCCAGCATTAACTGATTTTACTTTCATGGTGAAAAATAGTTCATACATGTTTATAACCGGGCCAGATGTAGTAAAAAAGGTTACCTACGAAGATGTAAGTTTCGAAGACCTTGGTGGAGCAAAAATTCATACAAGCAAAACAGGAGTAGCGGATTTTGCATTCAATAATGATGTTGAAATGCTGCTAAAAATGCGTGAATTCTTTACTTTCTTACCAGCAAATAATCAAGAATCACCGAAACCTAAATCAACCTGTGATTCAGTTAATGATATTGATGAATCTTTAAATACTCTGATTCCTAGCAATCCTAATACTCCTTATGATATGTATGAACTTATTGAAAAGGTGTGCGATGAGAAGAAATTCTTTGAACTAAAACCTGATTTTGCTCGTAATATTATAATTGGTTTTAGTAGGATTGGAGGAAATACTGTTGGTATTGTTGCAAATCAACCTATGCACCTTGCAGGATGTTTGGATATTGATTCTTCAAGAAAAGCTGCAAGATTTGTAAGGTTTTGTGACGCATTTAACATTCCGATCATCACACTTATTGATGTTCCAGGATTTCTGCCGGGTACAAATCAAGAATACAATAATATAATACAACACGGAGCGAAACTGCTTTACGCTTACGCTGAAGCGACTGTGCCGAAAATTAGCCTTATCACTAGAAAAGCGTATGGTGGTGCATATATCGTTATGAACTCGAAACATTTAAAAGGTGACATAAATTATGCTTGGCCAACTGCTGAAATAGCTGTAATGGGCCCTGAAAGTGCAGTTGAAATTATATTTAGGCATGAAAAAGACAAGCAAACGTTAATCAAAGAATATAAAGAGAAATTTGCTAATCCATTTTTTGCTGCATCACATGGATACATTGATGACATTATAGTGCCAAGTAAAACAAGGCATCACTTTCACAAAGCATTAGAGCTACTCAAAAACAAGAAAGTAGAAAGGATATGGAAAAAGCATGATAACCTACCTCTGTAACTTTCTTTTAAGCCTTGCTTGCAAGTTATGCAATATTATAAGTATAATCAGTGTGCCGTTACCAAGACTCGAACTTGGGACCTCGTCATTACCAATGACGTACTCTACCACCTGAGCTACAACGGCAAGTTTATATATTATGATAATGAATAATACAAAAAGGAATAAGGAAAAAGAAGAGGAGAAAAAAAGATTAGCGAAAGCTTTAAAGCAAAATATTTTGAAAAGAAAAAAGCAGCAACAGAGTAGACAGAGAACCCTTTCAAAACTCGTTTATGGTGAGGAATTTTTAGGAGAAAGCACCGCAGAATACTCGAATGTATTTGAGGAAGCTTTAATGACAAAATTACCATCAGAAACTTAAGTTTTGAAGGAGGTATCATGCCAGAACTACCGGAAGTGGAAATAATCTCTAACTTCTTGCTTGATAAAATTAAAAACAAGCAAATTAGTAATGTTATAGTTAATAATTGGAATTTACGTGCCCCAATAACAAAAAATATTGATGATATGCTAAAGGGCAGAGTCATAAATGATATCAAACGTAGAGGTAAGTACATAATCTGGAATACAGATAGTAGTATGGCTGTAATCATACATCTTGGCATGAGCGGAAAGCTTATATATGCTGACCATGATCAAGTGCGGAATAAGCACGATCACGTGGTATTTTTATTTTCCGATGATACTTCAATAATCTTTAATGATCCAAGAAGATTTGGATTAGTTATTATTTTAAGCAAAGAACAAGAAATAAATTTTTTTGACGGTTTCGGAATAGAGCCCCTCACGGATGAATTCAGTGGAGACTATTTACAGGAGTTGCTGAAAAACAAAAAAGTGAATATCAAATCAGCATTAATGGACAATAAATTAATAGTTGGCATAGGCAACATATACGCTTCTGAAAGTTTGTTTAGAGCTCGTTTATCACCACTCAGGTCAGCAAAAGACTTGACCTATAGAGAGTGCGAAAAACTTGCTGCTGAAATAAAAAATACTCTGAGTGATGCAATTGCTGCAGGCGGTTCAACACTGAAAGATTATGCACAGCCATCTGGATCTGCTGGATACTTTCAAAATAACTTTTACGTATATGGTAAAGTTCAAAAACCTTGCAAGATCTGCAACAATATCATAACACTTATACGACAAAATGGCCGTAGCACTTATTTTTGCAACGCATGCCAGAATTAAGGTTTTATTTTTGAATATGACATTCTCACCTGAAAAAGATCCGTTTGATTTGTTTTCAAAGTGGTACAAAGCAGTACTTAATTCTTCATCAACTGCAATGACACTAGCAACTTGTAGCAAAGACTGTATTCCATCTGCAAGAGTAGTATTACTAAAGGAATATAGTAAAGAAGGTTTTGTGTTTTTCACTAACGTAAACAGTAAAAAAGGGAAAGAATTGACTGAGAACCCCAAAGCTGCGTTAGTGTTTCATTGGATAGAATTTGCTAGGCAAGTACGAATTGAAGGAGATGTTAAACTTCTAAACGATGAAAGAACTGACAAATACTTCTCTTCTCGAGCGCGCGATAGTCAAATTAGCGCATGGTGCTCAAAACAATCGAGCGTTCTGAAAAATTGGCAAGATTTTGAGCAAGCTATAAAATTGAAGGAGAAAGAATTTTACAATACACAAGTTTCTCGTCCTGACTTTTGGGTGGGATTTTGTGTAATCCCAAAAGTAATTGAATTTTGGCAAGAAGGTGAATATAGGAGACACACCAGATTTAGGTACACCCTTATTGGGAAAAGCAATTGGAAAGTGGAACAATTATATCCCTAACGTTATTGCAGTTGCTTCTTGATTGACCATTGAGAATTGGATGACACCCTACTAATCCGAATTCCGGATTAAGGATAAAAAAGAGCAAATAACTTATAATTTTATAGCTAAAGTGACTTAGGTTTACCGATAATTTGAAAAACCGTCATTCCGCTACTTGTTAGCGCCGCGACGGTATGACGTAGGAAAACCTTTCTTGGGTTAGCTATAGAAGGTTAAGGACTGCAAATTTTTCATTGGACAGGCTTCTTATACTTTTGGTGAGGTTAAATTTTGAAGTGAAAATTTTAATAAACAGCAAATAAACAAGTTTATCAAAAAAAGAGTTAAATGTTAGGATTTTAAATAATACAGCATTCCGGACAATTTAAAATCAACCTGGGATGGAGGAAGTTAGTGGCGGTCACATACTCTTTCATCACAATGATAAAGAAGCTTACCTTTATCTCTGACGTATTTTAAAGGAATTTTGGGATTATTGATGTCTTTACCACCAGTATCATGCCATTTCTTTTCCCATGTAATATAATATGGTTCAAGGTCTTGCGGCGTTAATTTATATATTTCTTTTAGCTCTATTCCTTCATAAATAGCAAATATCCAATCTACCTTTCGGTATTTTGCAATTATTGTAGGATTCATATGATGATGAGTAGAAAAGCTTTTTGTAAGAAGAATATTTACTGATTTAAGCTCATATTCATTACCATACTCATCAATGGCATCATTTCCCTCGCGTGCTGGAAGAATAGTGAGTCCAGTTAGTAATAAGACTTGTAGGATTTTCCCGCCGTTATCCTGAAAGATATCATTTATACCGTACTTAACAGCAAACTCCTGATACTTCTGTATATGAGGAAATATATCTTTCAGACATTTTCTGTCTTGATCCTGATTTAGAAGTGCAGTGGGTTCAACACCAAGGGCATCTGCTATGCGCTCAACATTATCTATAGAGATATTTCTCTCACCACGTTCAACGGAGCCTATATATGTTCTGTGTAATTCACATAAATCAGCAAGAGTTTCTTGGGAAAGCCCTTTTATATTTCTTATCTTTCGTATATTCTGGGAAAGAAGTAACCGCAAAGATTGTTTTTTTATTTTTGTCATCTTTGTAAGATAATAGTTGACAATTATAAGTCTACAGACTATAAGTATCTTTCATATGGCACATATATTGGAAAAATTTAAATTTAATAATAAACCCACATATACTACAGATAGGGGAGCTGCATATTGTGGAGACTCTCTTAACCTATTGCCGCAATTACCAGATAATAGCTTAGATCTCGTAATAACCAGTCCACCGTTTGCTTTGCAAAGAAAAAAAGAATATGGAAATGAATCCCAAGCCGAATATGTTGCATGGCTTAGTCAATTTGCAAAATTAGTACATAGCAAACTCAAAGATACAGGCAGTTTTGTACTTGATCTAGGTGGGGCTTATGAAAAAGGCGTGCCATCCAGAAGTTTATATAATTTTAGAGTGCTTATACATTTCTGTGATGACATAGGCTTCTTCCTTGCAGAAGATTTCTATTGGTATAATCCTTCTAAATTGCCAAGTCCAATTGAATGGGTAAATAAGAGAAAAATCAGAGCAAAAGATTCTGTTAATACAGTATGGTGGTTCAGCAAAACTGAGTGGCCTAAAGCAGATGTCACAAAGGTGCTAGTGGAATACAGTGGCCGCATGAAAAAACTTATCGAGAACCCAAAGGCTTATTATACTCCAAAAGAACGACCATCAGGACATAATATTGGTAGTAGCTTTGGTAAAGATAATGGAGGAGCTATTCCATCAAATCTTTTGCAGATTCCCAATTCAGAATCTAACAGCCAGTATCTTGCTGCATGTAAGGAACTAGGTGTAAAAGAGCATCCAGCTCGATTCCCTGCTAAATTACCTCAATTTTTTATTCGGTTTCTAACACAACCAGGAGATGTTGTTTTAGATATTTTTGCTGGTTCTAACACAACAGGTTTTGTATGTGAGCAAGAAGACCGTTACTGGTTAGCATTTGAAGAAAATAGAGAATATCTTGCTGCATCTGCTTTTAGGTTCTTAAAAAAAGAATGCTCAAAAGAAACTATTTATCAACGCATTGTTCATGGTGAAGAGCAAGTGTTAAAGGCTAAGCAGTCTGTATTGGATCTTAAGTTCACTCAGCAGTCATTAGTAGTTTAGTTATGCTCTTTGTTCATGGTTTTCCCGTTTTTAGCAATAATTTTTTATATAAGCATTTTTGTTGCCTATCCTCAACACTTTCCACATTAGCGTTACTAGCGGAAGTTACTCTTAAATATTTGTTCATGTTAGCCATAAATATTAAGAAATTTACCAAACGAAAAAAAAGGCAAAAGAAGCCCCGACTAATATCTATTTAAAAACATTGGCGTTTTTTTATGTTTTAAACGTCTAATAACCGCGACTTAGCTGCTTTTTAATGCAACTAACCTTTAGTCATAAATGTTTAAGAAATTTACTAAGCAGAAAAAAAGGCAAAAGATATCCCGTGTTAGCTAGTTGTCACTCTCTAATCCTGCAAATTGGCGTTCTATACTGTCTTAAACGCTTTATAAGCGCGTTTCGGCTTATATAGGTAAAAACCTAGAAATTTTTAAAGACATGCGATGCACGTAGTGCGAAAAATTAAACATGAGACGCCAAATACCCTAAGTTTTTTGTCATTAACCTGCACAGATTGCGAAGATAAATAAATAGCTTCAGTTTCATGATAAGGGGGTTGGCGGAATTTGTCAAGTAAGTTTTGGTTTGTATAAGCTGCCTGAAACCACAATATTCGCACAGTTGGAAAATGGTTGCGGGAGTAGGATTTGAACCTACGGCCTTCAGGTTATGAGCCTGACGAGCTACCGAGCTGCTCCATCCCGCGTCGTTGTTTATTTAGCTATTATACTTGCAATTATAGGATATACAAGGATAAAATCCGCTATGGGTCGTATATTAGTATATTTATTAACTTTTTTTGACATAATAGTTAGCTATATACATCATAACCTACGTAATGAAAAATATAACTTGATACTGTGGTTTCCTGTGTGTCAGTGTGTAGGGATTTTAACCTATTTTTCCCTAAGTTTTGAACCAAGCTGCATTTTCACTATATCTACTTTTCTTTTGCTTTCACCTATACTAATTTTGATTGCAATATTGTATAAAAGGTACGCGATATTATGTATCGCTTTAATTGCAGTGCTCATAGGGTTTACAGCCAGTAAATTAAGAACAGCTTTAGTTGATACTCAAATTCTTGATAAAGAGAGGTATGTAAAAAATATCGTTGCCACAGTGAAGGATATTAACGACAGGGGCTCATACAAACAATTCCTGCTTTCTGTTACAAAACCCTCTACTATCTCAAAATCCTTTCCTGTCATCCCAGCACCCCCTTTTGTCATCCCAGTACTTGATACTGGGATCCAGAAAAAAAAGATATGGATTCCAGAGTTACGCGCTGGAATGACACCGGATAGAGCTCTAGATAACATCAGAATATCAGTGAGAACCAAAGTGGAAAAAGGCATTAAAATAGGCGATCAAGTAAAATTATCAGCAAAACTCTTCCCTCTAAAGATTGCGCCTTCGGAGTATGCATACGATTTTGCAAGAATAGCATATTACCAGAAAATAAGCGCTACAGGTTTTGCAACAAGCAAAATAGCCCTGCACAAAAAGGCTGAAGCAAGGAAATTTCAAGAATATATAGAATCTTTCCGTCAATACATTTATGAAAACCTGCAGCAAAATATTAAAAAACCACATGCAGACATAATTTCTGCATTACTAATCGGCAAAAAGGACGGAATAGACCAAAAAACTATGGATGCGATAAGAGATTCAGGTATAGCACATCTGCTTGCTATATCCGGCCTGCATTTATCATTCGTTGCTGGCCTGTTTTTTATAGTGTTTCGTAATTTATTTGCAATATCTGAAACTTTGACTCTTAAGTATAACACCAAGAAAATATCTGCATTCCTTACTATCTTGCCAACCACGTTTTATTTGTTGATTACCGGTATGCAAATTTCTGCTCAGCGTGCCTACATCATGGTGATTTTAGTACTCGTTGCAATAATGATAGAGAGAAAATATCGAGGGTTAATAGCAATTGCGTTTGCTGCTGCAGTGATACTCTCAGTAGAACCAGAAGCAATTTTAAAGCCAGGCTTTCAGATGTCATTTTCTGCGGTTTTGGCACTGGTTGCCAGTTATCAAATTAATGCTAATAAATTGTTCAAAATAAAAATAATGAAATATTTTGTGTCGATAATGATCAGCTCAGTAATAGCAAGTTTAGCAACTGTTCCGTACACGATATACAATTTTAATTATTTTTCAATTAGTGGCATTATCACAAATTTAGTTGCTATACCAATAGTTACATTAATTATTATTCCACTTGGAATAATTTATGTCTTATTGATTCCTTTAGGTATTGAATGGATTATAGCGCCATTTATAGAGCGCCCAATTGTCAGTATTTTGTATATAACAAACGCTATCGCTAGTCTTCAGTATTTGGTTATTCCCATTCGCACTTTTCCTGCATCATCAATTATTATAATAACACTTGGTTTATTGTGGCTGTGCTTGTGGGAAAGAAATTGGCGTTTCTTCGGAATTTTCTTTATTGTACTAGGTATTTGCTTTGGCACCGCATATAAAACCCCCGACATCCTAATAAATGCTGATAATGTTGCTGCAAAGGAGAGTGATAACTTACTATATTCTCTCACCAGAAAAAATAGGAACTTTGTTGTCAAAACATGGGCGAAGCAAAATGGGCAGAACCAAATTTTGAATCATACAAAATATAGCAATCCAGATAAAAGACTAAAGTGCAACGATTATGGCTGTATATATAATAAAGGAAATAATAAATCAGTACTGCTAGCTTATAAAAAAGAAGATATTCTAGAAAATTGTGATAAAGTTGATTTAATAATTCAATTAAGTGAGTTTGACTATTCAGCTTGCAACACTAAAATTATTAAACATGCTGATCTAGAAACTTATGGCACACATTCTGTTTGGTTAACAAATCGTTACGTAAAGATTAATACAGTGCGCTCTAAACGGCCTTGGCATAAGTTAAAAAGCTTGATTTTAAAGTATTATTAATATATAATTAATTAAATTTAAATGTAAGGAAATTTATGGCTGAAAGTACTACAGAAGACTTTTTTAGTTTTAAGATAGATCATGGGGTAACTCAGCTAGACAACGTCATTAGGTGCCCCACTCAATTGTGGCATGCAGCAAAAAAATATTCTGTAAATAATACCCTATCTATGGCAGTTGTGAACGCTTGGCTTCAATTTTCTCTAGCCTATGTTGCTGCAGTTATGGTAACTGATAGTGACGTAAGTTTCATCACAAACATTCTTAATTCACGAATAATGCCAGCCTATGTTTATGCTTCTGTTATTCTTGGGATAATTCTTGTGGTCTCTCTTGCTATAAAACATATGAACAGGCAAGAGATAAAAGATGAGAAATCAAAAGATGGTAATAGCCTAATAGATGAAAAGATTAGAGGTGGATACAGTGATGGAATAAATGAGATCGCTCAAAATGCATTAACAATAGAAATTGTTCCTGATTTGGTCGATAAAAAGCAAGATTTTTCAATAGGTTTACCAATCTCTGAAAAACAGGGAGAAATATTGGAAAACGAAAGACAAGAGAATAGGAATAAAGTTATTTTGCTTACTATGCCATATGTGCTGAGTGGTCTAGTTGTAGTTACCGCATTGGGAAAATTTGGCTTTACCTATGCCCGAGGTTGGGAAGAATGGACTTTTATTGCAGTAGTAAATGTTATCGCTATTGCTGGAATATGTATAGCATTGAGTAAATTAAAAAGTAATGAAGTAAATAACGCATGTAATCTTGTTAAAAAATTCAATAATGTGGATATTCTACTCCCATTCAGAAGTGGTACGATTGTATCGGTAATGGAAAACAAATTTGAAAGTAAAGAGGAGAATGATCCTATATCTCGATTGATAAAATTACTTGATAAGCGCCTAACTCATTTGGTCAATGAAGTTTGTTACCTGTTTGACAACAGTCTTTTAAAGCCTGCAAATATTAACATTGAGAAAACGCTTGATGGCATAAAAAAGGATATTAAGACTTTACTGGATAATTTAGAAGAAAGAATACAACAAAATGTAGACGGAGTAGAAGCAACTGCAAATGAAGCAATAATTCAATGTCTGGAAAATATTGACAAAAGTGTTGATGAGTTATGTAAGGGAGTTGGCAAGGATGTACAAAAAAGATTGGATAAGATAAGTATAAAAGATTTAGTAAATAATCTAAGTAGATTGGCAGAGACTCTTGAAGATAGAATATCTAGACTTAAACCTGGAGCCCATATGGGATTATCCGGAGCGACTTTTGTAGATGAGAGATTACCTAATGCACCTGGAGGAAGAGAAAACGACCAGTTACCTCAAGATGAACAGACAAGTAGTGATGAAGTACCTGATGCACAACGAGTGGATTGGAAAAAAGGAGTAGAAGAGATAGGGCAGCTAAAAAAGAAAATAAATGCATTGGAGAGGGCATTAAAAAAAAAGGAAAATAATCAAAACCAACCTGATAGTGGTAATAGCTCTTCTAGTTCTGAAAGCGTGGATAGTATTACTAATCTACTGGAGGAACAAAGAAATGTATTACGTAAGGAAAATAAAGACTTGAAATTACAACAAGAAATAAAAGACTTGCAAGAAGAGAACGCCAAGTTAAAGAAAGAATCTCCTGAGCAAGAAGAAATAAATAAGTGGCAGAAAAGTATAAATGGCAAGCCAAGTGAATTTTTACATTACATACTAGAATCTATTAAGCTGGAAGAAAAAGATAATAAAGAAAAAAAGGTTGAGGCAACATTACGGGATTTTGATAATAAAGTTACAATCCATTGGAAAGATGGCTCTGAGACAACTTGCCATATTAAAAAACAAGGTGATCTTCCTAGTACAAAAGTTGATTTTGTAGATCAAAATATTCAAGCAGCATTTGCAGTAGCTCGCGCGGGGTAGTTGTTATAGACCACTTAGAAGTAACCTTAAGTGTTAATAATGATAAAGAGAAATTAAGGTTAGACACCTATATAGCTGAAAAATGCAACATATCACGCAGCAAAGCGCAAAGATTGATACAAAATGGGCAGGTGAAATTATTTGGCACACCGATAATTAATAATAATCACATAGTAAAACCAGGTGAAGAGTATATAGTGCATCTTATTTCTAACAACGAATCTACATCAATTGAGCCTAATTATGACATAAAACTTGATATCATCTACGAAGATGAAGACATTATAGTGCTTAATAAACAAAGTGGATTAACAGTGCACCCAGGTGCTGGAACAAACAATGATACGCTTTTGAACGCAGTTATCGCTCACCTTGGTAAAATCCCATACGGCCACGTAAGACCAGGAATCGTTCATAGACTCGATAAAGATACCAGCGGGCTGATGGTAATTGCAAAAAATGAGGAAGCCCATAGTTTTTTGTCTGAATTGTTATCAAATCGTAAAATAAAGCGAGAATATTTAGCAGTAGTTTGGGGAGCATTATCTTCCCAGCAGGGAACTATAAAAACTAACATTGCTCCCAAACGTGGTAATAAAGAAATGATGTGTGTAACAAAAATCACAGGCAAATTAGCAATCACTTACTATTTAGTGCAAAAAGTTATAGGACAAGCAAGCCTGGTTAAATGCACTTTAGAGACAGGTAGAACACACCAAATTCGAGTCCAC
Organism: Wolbachia endosymbiont (group B) of Limnophora tigrina; assembly: GCF_964263235.1. Taxonomy (NCBI): domain Bacteria; kingdom Pseudomonadati; phylum Pseudomonadota; class Alphaproteobacteria; order Rickettsiales; family Anaplasmataceae; genus Wolbachia; species Wolbachia endosymbiont (group B) of Limnophora tigrina. Next base: position 393,934 of record NZ_OZ181655.1, read on the forward strand.
ATGAGCCACATAGGACATTCCATAGTTGGTGATCAAGTTTACGGAAAAAATAGTAGTAAAAGCACAAAATATGCTAAAAACTCTAGTTTTATTCGTAATTTCAATAGGCAAGCACTACATGCTTATACACTTGGCTTATACCACCCAAAAAGTAATAAATACATGGAATTTGTCTCTGATTTACCGCAAGATATAAAAACTTTAATTGGTGAGTTTGAAAATATACCTAAGAAAGGTTTACCTGATTTTTGAAGTATAAACCGACAATTTGAAAAACCGTCATTCCGCTATTAGTTAGCGGATGAGATACCGCGGGTGTTGCTTGGGTCAGCATAAATTGGCTATAACATTTTTATCATTTGTTCACCCTATTGGTTTTGAAATTAAGATTTATTGCAACTACAATTAGTACTCTTATCATCACATTTTGGTGTTAAGCCGGGATAGAACGTGAGTATACCATCATTCTTTCTTACAAACACTGATTGATAATTGTCATCTTCCATTTCATATAGGCACATTCCATCTTTTCCTAATTCCTTAAACGCCTTAGTTGCAGAAATTAAAATATCATCGGCATGAAGGTTGTATGCGTATCCATTTGGGCATTTAACTTTCACTTCCCCATCCTTACCCAAATATTTCATTCCAAATGTATAAACTGGTGGCTTAATATCTGATTTATTGCATAGGGACTTATGATTCCAAATTGCACCTGCCCATTTATCTTCTTGAGCTTCAACATATCTACCTACAAAATGCATACCACCTAATTTATCGTTTGGCTCACCACAAAAAATATGTCCAAACCCTATAGTTTCTTTTTCACTTCCACTATTTGTAAACCAAATGTTAGCCAGTTCATCTTTAAATAACTCCAAATCCGCATCTGGCGTAATCACTTGATGATCAAGCTTATCATATATTCCTTTCACTACTTCTTGATGCTGCGGACAACTAAGTAAAATTTTGAAATCTTCTTTATCTGGATGTGCTCCCCAATCTCCACAAACTTTCAACACTCCTCTATCGAAGTCAGTTAATTCTGGAAACGGTGGTATATAACCTGGTTGTAAACTGAAAAATGGTTCAAAATTGACCTTAACATTTTCTTCTACATAGCCGGTGTGAAAATAATGATCCTTAATATAAAAAATCAATCCTATTATTGGTATTATTAAACATAAAATTAGTTTAACTGTCTTCGACATAATCACGTTCACAAAAAAGCTAGCCTATAAGAAACAATTTAAAAAAGTCTTAATCTAATGTTGAGTGCATTTTTGCAGAGCAGCAACTCCCGGCATTTCATCACCACCCAGCCAACTTAAAAACGCTCCTCCGCCAGTGGAAACACATGTAAAATCCTTATCGGTAAGGCCTGCAGCGCTTACTGCAGATAGACTATCACCTCCCCCTATTATGCTGGTTAACTTTCCTTTGTGCGTTAAGTCACTTACGACTTTCATTACCCCTATTGTACCGCTTGCAAAAGCTGAATGTTCAAAAACACCAATAGGTCCATTCCACAGCAGAGTCTTACTGCTTGCTATTATACTGCTTATTGTACTCAAAGTTTGTGGTCCGATATCCAAAATTATATCACCGTCCAAAATGGACTCAGTTCTTCTTGAAATACTAGTGCTGTAATCAGAGTTTACTGCAACCAGAACGTCTTCTGGCACAACTATTTTGCAATTGTTTTTATTTGCTGTTTCAACAATATTATGTAGAAGGTCGTCAACACCATTTTGAAAGAAAGATTTTCCTATATTTACTTTGCTAAATAACAAAAAATTATTAGCAATTGCACCTCCGAGAACTAGGTAATCAACCTTTTCTGTTAGCTTTATAAGCATTTTTATCTTAGTTGACATTTTGGCTCCCCCAACTATCGCAGTAATAGGTTTAGCTTTAAACGATACAGCTTTTTCAAGATACTTTAGCTCATCTTGTAAGCAAAACCCTGCATAGGAAGGTAAAAATTCTGTAATGCGTGAAATAGAAGCGTGAGCTCTGTGAGAGCAAGAAAATGCATCATTTACATATATATCCGCTAGAGATGCTAGTTGTTTGGCAAAATTTGAGTCACTTTGCTCTTCCTCTTTATAAAATCTTAGATTCTCTAGTAATATTATATCTCTTGCATCCATAGCACTCACTGCTTTTTGCACTTTTTCACCAATGCAATCATCAATGAATTTCACTTTTTTATTTAGTAACTGCGATAAAGTGTCAATTACATTTTTTAGCGACAGATTATTGTCTCTGGTCTTTGGGCGTCCGAAATGCGATATAATAATAATCTTTGCACTTGCATTCACTAAATACTCAATAGTAGGCAATGCTCTCAAAATACGAGTGACGTCACGAATTTCTCCATCTTTTATAGGAACATTGAAGTCAACTCTGAGTAAGACGGTTTTATTGTGAAGATCACAATTTTCTATACTAGGTATATTCATTGTAAAACTAAAGCTATAAAGCCACTATACAGCAGTTTGACCTAAAGTAAAGTTTTAAGTTTACGAACGTTTAAGGAAATTTGCATCCAGATGGTGTCAGCTACTTTCATCTGCCACCTGCAAATTGCAATGTTCGTACAGTTATGTGTCACGCTACTTGGATGACACCGTTGAAAGAAATGAACCGCCTTTTCAAAATTGTTTTGAATAGAGGAATAACATTCACAAGTAAAATTTCATATTACCATTTTTTAATTTATGTATTATAATAAGCTTAATCTATAAGAAGAACAAAGTTGGAAAAGTTGGAAGAACTAAGCAAAAACTGGATGATAAGAACGGGAAGATTTTTATCTTCATTGTTTTTTTTACTGTTGATTGCGCTATCAATACGTAGTTTTTTATTCGAGCCATTTCATATACCTTCTGGTTCAATGAAAAGCACCCTACTTGAAGGGGATTACATTTTTACTAGTAAATATTCATACGGTTACAGTAAACACTCATTTCCATTTTCTCCAAACATTTTTAGCGGCAGGATTTTTTATACCCCTCCAAAGCGTGGCGACATAGTAGTTTTCAAACCCACAAGAAATGACAGCATCAGGTTTGTTAAGCGAGTAATAGGAACACCAGGTGACAAAGTGCAAATGATAGAGGGAGAATTATACCTAAATGATCAGAAAGTAGAGCGAAGGCAAATTGAAAGTTTTTTTGATTATGAGTCAAATCGTAACATACCAAGATATATAGAAACGCTTTTAAGTGGCAAGGAGCATGAGATTTTGGTAGATAACATTTCTAATAAGCTATCATATAACACTCCGGTTTATTATGTACCTAACGATCAATTTTTTGTTATGGGAGACAATAGAAATAATTCTTTGGATAGCAGGTTTCCTGAAGTTGGTTTTGTACCAATGGAAAATATCATTGGGCGTGTGAGCATAGTTGGTTTATCGTTTAAATTGGGGAAGGTCGATTGGTTACCATTTAATTTCAGACTACCTGTTGCTCTGAGATTAAATAGAGTATTGCACAAGGTTGTGTAAGCTTTTTCTACCTATTTGTTAATTCACACAACTCTAAAGAAGAATTTTCTAACTCGGCGATAGCGTTGTTAATTTCATTCAAGTCATTTCCTTGCAAAGCGTTTTTTGCATTTTGTAACAGATTTCTCAGCTTTCTATCAGTGGAGAGGCTATTATTGTTTTCAACCAAGTGTATAAGTTTATTTCCATTAATTTTAGCGCCTGCAAGGGAACGAGCCTTCATATCTTCATCAAAGCTGTTTATTGACTGGTTAACCATATTTTGAACATCAGCTTCACTTAAGCCAAAACTTGAATTTATTTCAACTACCTGCTTGATTCCAGTAGTTTTTTCTCTTGCAGTAACAGTCAAGATCCCGTCAACGTTAACTGTAAATTCTATTTCAATTCTTGCAGAACCTGCAGGCAGTGGCGGTATACCTTTTAGTTCAAACTGCGCTAGAGATTTGTTATCCTCGATCATTTCACGTTCTCCCTGACAAACGCGAATTTTCATTGCCGTTTGCCCATCAAAATAAGTTGTAAACTCTTTTATCTCTGAAACTGGCAGTGGCGTATTTCTTGGTATAATTTTTTCAACTATGCCTCCCATAGTTTCTATGCCAAGTGATAAAGGTAGAACATCAAGGAGAACAGAATGAGCCTGCAAAGCTGCTCCAATGACCACTGCTTTATCTGGATCTGCGTCACTTAGTACTTTATTTCCAAAGAGCTTGACTAGTGAATTTTGAACCAATGGTGTTCTAGTTGCACCACCAACTAAAATTACTCCTTTTATATCATCAATTTTAAGATCTACGTCGCTTATAGTACGAGTGACTATATTGATAGTCTTGTTAACCAAAGAACTGATTGCCTGTTCGAACTTCTCTCTAGTTATTTCACATTCAAATGGCTTGCCGTTAATGTTAAAGCCAAAAGTGCCTGATGCATTTTCACTTAAGTATTCTTTCGCGGTACGGATATTGCAGGTTCCAGCGTTATGTGTTGGAATGACATTAAGGTGTGTTGTCGACTCCTTGTTTAAACTTACTTTTTCTCTATACTTATCAAGTACAATTGAACTTAGTAGGTGATCAAAATCATCACCGCCAAGTTTGGTGTCACCACCAACCGCAAGGACTTGAAACACTCCTTGGTGCAATTTCAATATTGAAATATCAAATGTTCCTCCACCAAGGTCATAAACTGCATATATTCCACTGTTATTGTTCTTTTCAATGGAGTAAGAAAGCGCTGCAGCGGTTGGCTCGTTAACGAGGCGAAGAACTTCTATGCCAGCTAATTTTGCTGCATATTTAGTTGCGTTACGTGCTGAATCGTCAAAGTAAGCTGGTACAGTAATTACTGCTTTTTTCACTTTTATCCCTGTGGATTTTTTTACCCTCTCGCATAAAGCTTTTAATATCTCAGCAGAAATCTCAACAGGAGTAAGATACTTTTCCTCTGAGCATTTTACTCTAATAACTTTTTCGCTTTCATGATCTATTTCAAAATTGAGGCCTTCTTTATTTAATTCTTCAACACTTTTACCCATTAAACGTTTTATTGAGTAAATCGCATCTGAGTCGATATCGTAGCCAGTTTTCAATGTATTATTTTCATACGAAATAACAGAAGGCAGTAGCTCTCTTCCTTGCTCATCTTTAAATATCTCCACGTTGCCAGCTTTATTTACCATGGCAATTAAAGAATTGGTAGTACCAAGATCTATACCAAAAACTACTTCACTTGAATTTGGTTCAGAAATTTGAATTGGTTGCATTCTTTTTCACCTCCTCAAATGACTTATATAAATATTTCAATCTTAAGACTTGTGTAGCAGCTCCATCAAAATTCTTTACAGCAAAAGTGTTAATTAGGTTTTTAACGCAATCTTTTATTTTTTCATCAACCATCCTACTTGCAAATTGTAGATCATCGCAGTCCAGCAAGTATTCTCTTATTTCCATTGATTCATTTAATATTTCAGAATTTGGATGATCCTTTGGGCTTTCCACACCAAAAAGATTCAACAAATGCTTGGCACGTTCTAGTGGTGACTTTAGCACTTGATAAGCTTTGTTAATATTAATTATATTTTTAGATTGTCCTTCGTTTATATCAGTCCTGCTTAGCTCAATATATTTTTTCTCTAACTCATCAAAGCTGATATTGAAAGTTGGTTCAATTTCAAACAATGTAAAATAGCTGCTAGACATGAAAACTCTCTCCACAACCACACTTTCCTTTTTCGTTGGGATTTTTGAAAACAAAACCCGATGAAAATTTTTCTTCTACATAATCCATTTCAGAGCCAAGTATAAACATGACAGATTTTGGATCAATCAACACTTTAACTTTTTGGCCATCACTACAGTTTTCCTCAATCATCGACTCTAAAGGACGAGTATCATACGCATATTCAATATTATATTTTAAACCAGAACATCCTTTTTGTTTAATTAGCACTCTTATTCCTATTGCTTCTTCCGGTTTCTCAAGGTTAGTATGCTTCTTTTGGTCCAATAAATACCTTATCCTTTCTACTGCTTTCGCAGTTATAGTAATAAGTTTTTTGTCTTTCTTTATAGTGTTTACTCCTTGATATTCACTCATGCTTTAGTTCTCAATGGCCACCTTTATTTTGTTTACTTTGATAATCATGAATAGCAGCTTTTATAGCGTCTTCAGCAAGCACCGAGCAGTGTATCTTTACTGGAGGTAAAGATAATTCTTCTACTATTTGAGTGTTCTTTATCTGTGTTACATCCTCAATAGTTCTTCCCTTTATCATCTCTGTTAACAAAGAACTTGAAGCAATGGCAGAACCACAACCAAAAGTTTTAAATTTTGCATCTTCAATAACACCTTTGTCATTGACCTTTATCTGCAATTTCATTACGTCACCGCACGATGGTGCACCAACTAAACCAGTACCAACATTTGGATCATTTTTATCCAGAGAACCAACATTCCTTGGATTTTCGTAATGATCTAAAATTTTCTCATTATAACTCATAAAATTACCTGTAAACCACTACCTTATATTATAACATATTTAGGTTAAAAACTAAAGTAAATAACTCGTTTTACTAGTATCTTACTCTACAAATTCTAGTAAAACGAGTGTTTAACTTTACAAATACACATAATACGTGTATTTCTTTACAACCAGCGTCTCTATGTTGTCATTAAGTTTATAATTTAAAAAGGAGTATTCCCTTGAGTTTGTTTAGTAACCTTTATAAAGGCTTGTTAAAAACTTCTTCTCGCTTTAGCGACGGGGTGAAAAGTATTTTTTCTGGCAAAAAAAAATTAGATCAGTCGCTTTTAGATGAGCTAGAAGAATTGCTAATTAGCATGGATATTGGTCATAAAACTTCTAAGTTGATTATCGATAGGCTCGCAAGCATCAAATTTGACAAGGAAGTTGAGCATAATATCATCACACAGCAGCTAATGAACGAAATAGAAGATATATTAAACCCTGTCGTGCAGCCTTTGGTTTTGAATAAAAAACCCCACATAATAATGGTATGTGGAGTAAACGGTAACGGTAAAACCACGACTATAGGCAAGCTCGCATATAAATATAAGGAGATGGGAAAGTCCGTTATGCTTGTTGCATGCGATACATTTAGAGCTGCTGCTAGTGAACAATTAAACATTTGGGCAGAACGCTCTGGTTGTTCTATCGTTACTGGAGAGTACGGTAGCGACTCTGCAAGTGTGGCATATAGAGCTGTAAGTCAAGCTATGAAAGATAACGTTGATGTTGTTCTAATTGACACAGCAGGAAGGCTGCAAAATAATGTGAACCTTATGGAGGAGTTATCAAAAATATATAGAACGATAAAGAAATTGGAGAACACTGCCCCTCATGACGTTATTTTAGTTCTTGACGCAACTACCGGCCAAAATGCTTATAGCCAATTAGAGGCATTTAGTAAAATGGTTAGTGTGACAGGGTTAATCATAACAAAGCTAGATGGCACTGCTAAGGGCGGAGTAGTAATTGGACTTGCAGAAGCTTATAAGGTAAAGTTACATGCTATAGGAATTGGTGAAAGTATAGAGGACTTAAAGGAGTTTACTAGTAAAGAGTTTGCTGAAGCATTATTTAATTGTAATTAAAAATTTCTCTTAATTCCCTTACGTGACCAAGCTTGATTATCTCAATATCATGAGAAGAGTAATTACCATTTTTAGGCATAATTGCTTTTTTGAATCCTAACTTTTGTGCTTCTTTTAGTCTGAGATCAGCATGCGAGACATTCCTAATTTCTCCTGAAAGTGCAACTTCACCGCAGATTATTGAAGAAGTTGGCAGCGGTAAATTTACTACACTTGAAATAAGGGAAGCAGCAACAGCAAGATCAGCCGATGGTTCCTGTATTTTGAGTCCTCCTGCAATGTTTAGGTATACCTCTTTATCATGCAAAAACATTTTGCAACGAGCATTTAGCACCGCGATGATCATAGCCAATCGATTAATATCCCACCCAACTACTGCCCTTCTTGGGGTTGCCATATTAGTTCCTGCTATTAACGCTTGAACTTCCATTAAAATTGGTCTTGAACCTTCAATTCCTGCAAATACAGCGCTGCCAACTACTTCTCTGTCATGGGCCATCAGAAACAATGATGATGGATTATCAACAGGCACAAGTCCTGCTTCAGACATCTCAAAAACACCAATTTCATTTGCAGGACCAAATCTATTTTTAATAGTGCGTAAAATGCGATATTGATTGCTATTTTCACCTTCAAAATATAACACCGTATCCACCATATGTTCCAAAGTTTTAGGGCCAGCTATTTGTCCATCCTTAGTTATATGACCAACTATTAAGAGAGAAATACCATATTGTTTTGCAAGAATGGTTAATTCGTGCGCGCAAGTACGAACCTGAGTTACAGTGCCTGGTGCTGATGTAATTCTGCTATCATACATTGTTTGTATAGAGTCAATTACTAAAAATTTAATACTTTTATTTTCCTTTATTGTTGCTACTACATCAGTTAAAGACACTGTAGATAAAAGCTTAATTTTAGGTTCATTTATCTTAAGACGCTTTGCTCTGAGACTCACCTGCTCTAAAGATTCCTCGCCAGATACATAAAGACATTCAAAAGAGGAAAGTTGCACAACATTAGCTGCAATTCTAAGCAAAAGGGTAGATTTTCCAATACCAGGTTCGCCACCAATTAAAATGCTGGCACCTTGAACAATACCCCCACCAAAAACTCTATCTAATTCTTCTACTCCTGTTAAAAAACGATCCGGGATAATAATTTCACTACCCGATAACGTCTTTATTAAAATTGGCGCAGATATACTTCTTTTGCCCGTTTTTACTGCTATTTCTTCAACAACTGTATCCCAATTGTCACATGCAATACACTTCCCTACCCACCTACCAGTGCTATGACCACAGGATTGACATACATATACAGTTTTCATCAAAGCCAAAATTATTTTGTTGTAATTGTAATAAAAATTAGCTGAATAGGCGAAGTAAATCTAAACACTGAGTCTCACAAACGTTTTGGTACGAAGATAATTGTCATAAGTTGTGCCATTTAAATTCATGCACAATAATTGCACGAACGCTTCCCTCTAGGATCCAAGTAGCCCCTTCTCCTGTCATTCCAGTGCTCCTTTTTTTGTCATCCGAGTAGCCCCTTTTTTGTCATCCCAGTGCCCAGACACTGGGATCCAGGAAAAAGAATGGTGTCATGCAAGTAGCCTCCTTCTCCTGTCATCCGAGTAGCTGACACTGGGATCTCATTTTACTCTATAATGGCAGTGCTCCTTTCTTGTCATCCCAGTGCCTATTTCTTTGTCATCTCAGTGCCCCTATAATGTCATCCCAGTGCGTGACACTGGGATCTAGTTTTCTATAAAATGGTGCATTTTAACATAACTTTTATACTTAATAAAATTCCTGGATTCCAGCGTCACGCGCTGGAATGACACCTTCCGTATAAACATTAAGAAATTTACCAAATAAAAAAAAGGCAAAAGAAGCCCTGGTCATTGTCCATTTTCAGTATTTGGCGTTTTTTAAGTCTTAAACACTGCAATTTAGCTGCTTTTAAATGCAACTAACCTACGCTGCAAATGTTTAAGAAATTTACTAGGCAGAAAAAAAGGCAAAAGAAACCCCGTGGTAATTAGTGTTCACTCTCTAATCCTGCAAATTGGCGTACTATACTGTCTTAAACGACTTATAAGCGCGTTTCAGCTTGTATAGGCAAAAACCTAAAAATGTTGTGAAGACATAAGGTGCACATAGTGCAAAAAATTAAAAATAAGACACCAACTACGTTGTTTTCTTGCTGTTTAATCTGCACAGATGAAGATAACTGAATACCTTCAGTTTCATGATAAGGGAGCTGGCGGAGTTTGTCAAGTGGTTTTTCGTTTCTAACGGTTGTTGCCAAAAACTATACAAAAAGTCTAATGAGTTAACTTCCATATATCCTGAGTAGTTCTTGTGCATTAGCTTTGATTAGGATAGGGCATTTTCTGTCATTTAATAGGGAACGCAATATTTCAGTTGCACCTTTAATGTCGTTATTATGTATCTTTACTACAGCGATAGCTTCTTGGCTTGAATAAGGATACACTGCACTTGATTCTAAATTATCAATTTTATCTTTATTTATTTTTTCACCGTTGGAGTGAAGTAAGCTTATTACCTCTAAGTATTGTGCTAACTCACGCAAAACATTAGGAGCATCTTTATCATCTGCCAAATCATTATAAATAGATGCTGTGTTTGTTGGCATTGAATCTGAGATATGATTGAATGCGTGTTCAAAATTTGCTAAATACCCCCAATTTGAATCTATTTCTTCTAGCAGCGGCTTATTATCTTTTTTAAAGAATAATACTTCGTAAAACTTGTCACCCGCAGTTATAGATTGTTTTGTGTTATCAATGTTGCGCAATAAGTATAATGTGATGCCAACTAACATTGGTGCGAGTGCAAGCAGAAAGATGTATTTTTTCATGGTAATGTTCCAAATAGTTATATATTTATACATTAATGCTTTTGATTTGCAAAAACATATTGACATAGTGATTATATCACATAATAATATTCTCAAAGTTGTTTGAATAGTTGGAGATTAAAATATTTCTAAAGTAGAAATAAAGACAGCAGTATTAAGCTAAATTATTTTTTGTCGGATTTATCCGATGTACCCTCAACCTTTTATAGGTTGAAGTCTAAATTTGAGAGTTTGATCCTGGCTCAGAATGAACGCTGGCGGCAGGCCTAACACATGCAAGTCGAACGGAGTTATATTATAGCTTGCTATGGTATAACTTAGTGGCAGACGGGTGAGTAATATATAGGAATCTACCTAGTAGTACGGAATAATTGTTGGAAACGGCAACTAATACCGTATACGCCCTACGGGGGAAAAATTTATTGCTATTAGATGAGCCTATATTAGATTAGCTAGTTGGTGGAGTAATAGCCTACCAAGGCAATGATCTATAGCTGATCTGAGAGGATGATCAGCCACACTGGAACTGAGATACGGTCCAGACTCCTACGGGAGGCAGCAGTGGGGAATATTGGACAATGGGCGAAAGCCTGATCCAGCCATGCCGCATGAGTGAAGAAGGCCTTTGGGTTGTAAAGCTCTTTTAGTGAGGAAGATAATGACGGTACTCACAGAAGAAGTCCTGGCTAACTCCGTGCCAGCAGCCGCGGTAATACGGAGAGGGCTAGCGTTATTCGGAATTATTGGGCGTAAAGGGCGCGTAGGCTGGTTAGTAAGTTAAAAGTGAAATCCCGAGGCTTAACCTTGGAACTGCTTTTAAAACTGCTAACCTAGAGATTGAAAGAGGATAGAGGAATTCCTAGTGTAGAGGTGAAATTCGTAAATATTAGGAGGAACACCAGTGGCGAAGGCGTCTATCTGGTTCAAATCTGACGCTGAGGCGCGAAGGCGTGGGGAGCAAACAGGATTAGATACCCTGGTAGTCCACGCTGTAAACGATGAATGTTAAATATGGGAAGTTTACTTTCTGTATTACAGCTAACGCGTTAAACATTCCGCCTGGGGACTACGGTCGCAAGATTAAAACTCAAAGGAATTGACGGGGACCTGCACAAGCGGTGGAGCATGTGGTTTAATTCGATGCAACGCGAAAAACCTTACCACTCCTTGACATGGAAATTATACCTATTCGAAGGGATAGGGTCGGTTCGGCCGGATTTCACACAGGTGTTGCATGGCTGTCGTCAGCTCGTGTCGTGAGATGTTGGGTTAAGTCCCGCAACGAGCGCAACCCTCATCCTTAGTTACCATCAGGTAATGCTGGGGACTTTAAGGAAACTGCCAGTGATAAACTGGAGGAAGGTGGGGATGATGTCAAGTCATCATGGCCCTTATGGAGTGGGCTACACACGTGCTACAATGGTGGCTACAATGGGCTGCAAAGTCGCGAGGCTAAGCTAATCCCTTAAAAGCCATCTCAGTTCGGATTGTACTCTGCAACTCGAGTGCATGAAGTTGGAATCGCTAGTAATCGTGGATCAGCACGCCACGGTGAATACGTTCTCGGGTCTTGTACACACTGCCCGTCACGCCATGGGAATTGGTTTCACTCGAAGCTAACGACCTAACCGCAAGGAGGGAGTTATTTAAAGTGGGATCGGTGACTGGGGTGAAGTCGTAACAAGGTAGCAGTAGGGGAATCTGCAGCTGGATTACCTCCTTGGGCTTTGCGCATAACTTACCATTTTTAATGATGGTGTTGTTATGTGCTATACTGCTGTCTTTACTTCTACTTTATTTTAATTTCCCGATAACGGAATTTTATGAGTGATAGGCCTCTTTCTCCACATTTACAAATATATAAAGTACAAGTTACTAGTTTTTTCTCTATTATGCACAGATTGACTGGTATCTTGCTATTCCTTTTATTAATGATACTTTCTTGGTATTTCATATTACATGTTTACTTTCCTGAGTTACTTATAGTAAGGTACTTAAATGCATTATTATTCACTCCTGTTGCTAAATTAGCTTATGTCTTATGTTTTATAAGTTTTGTATATCATTTTCTTAATGGTATTCGTCATTTATTGTGGGATGTTGGGCTTAATTTAGAAATTACTGGCGTTTCAAGGAGTGCTATACTGCTGACAGTAACGTTACTTCTTTCTACTATGGCTTTTTTATTTATGTTCATATGAATCAACCTGGAAATTCAGTACATTACTGGTGGGTGCAGCGTGTTTCTGCAGTAATTTTACTGTTTTTATTTCCTTGGTTTATCTATTCATTTTCTTGCGCATTTTATACTGATAGCTCTTTGTCTTTTAGTGAAAAATTTATTAATCACCCTCTAGAGCTTTTATTTTTTGTTGTATTGTTGTTTTGCATTTTTTGGCACGCAGTTCTTGGAATGCAGGTAGTGTGTGAAGATTATATACACAGCGTATCTCTAAGGATTTTCACAATTACATGCATAAAGTACTTATCAAGCATTACTTATATAACCCTCGCTTTTACAATCTTTGTCTTCTACAGGCATATTTTCTTGTAAAATTGCCAATTCTGTGTTAATATATTATTAGTGTACTAGTTCTATTATTAAGCTATAGCATTATGGTTTTGGTTTAGCAATATGTTGGAAACATTGAAAGAGTGGGGAACGAGCCTTGTACTGAAAACAAAGGATCTATTTACTCCATCTGAATCTCAAGTTTATGTCAAAGACCTTAGAAAGGTAATGATGTATGATGGAAGGAAATGCCAATATCCAAAAAATTATGATCAGATTGTAAAATCTGGGAAAATTATGGAAAACAAGGATACGCATGGAAAAGCTATACTAGATAAAGATAAAAATCCAACCTATAAACTTTTATATGGCAAGGAAGACAAAAATGGAGAACAACCAAGTTTTGAATTAACTGAAGTTACTAAGATTGACGGCAAGTCTTACTTTACTATTGATTTTTTAGTTAGTAAAGGTAGGCACGAGATTGATAATTATAGTGCATTTTATAAACCATTTGGTTTTTCAAAAATAGATCTCAAAAAACATATTCCAGTTTTTGAGGTTCAAGAAAAAGACAGTAAGTTCGAATTAACTAATTCCTCTGTGCTTACTAAAAAAGTTAAGGAAAGTGGTAAGATCAAGGAAGTTGTCGATGAGAAAGGAAGAAATGGAGAATTATTATACACTAGTGATTATAAGAAATTAAACACTAGTTTTTCTGAAGTTAGAGATCAGAACGGTAATCTAGAACTAGATAAAAGTTTAATATCTGTTCCCATCGTTCTTGTTGCAAGCTTGGCTAAAGTTTGTACTAGGTTGTTAACTTTGATTCCTATAAAATTCGGGGAATATTTAATAAGCAAAGAAAATCCAATTGCAAAGTCTTTTGGCTATCTTTTGTTCACCCCTGCAATGGCAGTAAAAAATTTAGTGAATATGGGAGCTACCATACTTAAGGCTCCAATTTTATTATTTGTAGCAGATAAGAAGAAGTATGGTGATGCTTACTTCACTATGTGGAAACACCAATTGAAAGGATGTTGGGAAGAAGCAAAAAGTGACTTTAATGTTATTAAAGGTGGAGAAAGGCTAAAGCCAGGGCAAAAGGATCATAAGCCACTTAGTATAGTGGGCACATGGGATGAGCTTAACGCTAGAAGGCCAGGTATTGAAGAAGACTTAGAGAAGCCGTCAAATAAAAGTAGTGAAAGTATAGATAAATCTAGAGAACCAGATATTGGAAAAAGCTTAAAGAAGGAGAAGTTGCAAAACAAAAGTAATGAGAAAATAGCTGCGTCTAAAAAAGCAGATGTTGAAAAAGTGAGTGATACTCCTCATGTTAATGAAGTACTAAGCAGACGGAATTCATTGCAAGACGAAAAAATTCAATTACCTACTCGCTAACCGGCCACTACTTTAAATTAACATTTACTTTCTTTATTAACTATTCCACAACAAAAACTTGCATGCATTTTACTCTTAGTATAAGATGTTAATTATTTAATTAATTTTCTTAACTATATGCGCCCTGTAATACTATGTGGTGGTAGTGGCAGCAGACTTTGGCCTTTATCGAAGCCAAAGCAATTTCAGAAAATATTTAGTCAGAACACTATGTTTCACAACACTTTGTTGAGGCTAAAAAGTGATTATATGCCGCCCATAATTGCCACAAACGTGCAGTACGAGTCATTAGTGATGGAGGAGTTGCATGCGCTGCAAGAATATAAAGTGATTTTCGAACTAGTGAAAATTGGAACAGCAGCGGCAATATTAATTGCTGCACTTCTCTGCAATGGAAACGAGACAATGTTAATTCTGCCTTCAGATCATTTTATAGGTGATTTGAATAGTTTTTATGCTTCTGCTCAAAAAGCGTCTAAACTAGCCTCTGAAACTAACTCTATAGTTACGTTTGGAGTTAAGCCTCATGAATTCAATTCTGAATACGGTTATATAAATGCGGTTTATGATCATAAGAAAAAGCATCATATAGTAAAAAATTTCACAGAAAAACCTGAGCATGAGTTAAGTAACGATCATTACTGGAATTCTGGAATATTTGTGTTTAAAGCAAAGCGCTACATAGATGAGATCAAAAAATCTGCCCTGCCTCTTTATAATTTATGTTTTGCAAGTGTGAAATATTTCACACCGCAAGAGAGATTTCTGTATTTAAAACAACGAGATTTTACAGAAATTGAAGGCATATCCATTGATTACTTGGTAATAGAAAAAGCAAAAAACGTTAAAATGATAGAAGCTAATTTCGATTGGATGGATGTTGGAACTTGGAGTTCAGTTTTAGAATTAAGTGAGAAGTTTACGTTGTCATTCCAACATGTAACCAAAAAAAGAGAGCCAGTTTTGATGACAGAAAGTGATACAAGAAATTTACTAAGTAGAGTTTATAAACAGCCAAACAAGAGCCTAATTGCATTTGTTAATAAAGTTAGAAAAGCAAAAGTGATGAGAAAAGAAGTCAAGCCATGGGGATTTTGTAGTATAATTTTAGTGAGCGAAAATTTTCTCATAAAATATCTTTTTATAAATCCATTAAGCTGTACTTCTAAGCAATTCCATCACTATAGAGATGAATACCATATAGTACTATCTGGAGTTGGGTATGTTAGTTTAGACGACAAGGAATATGCTATAGTAAAAGACCATATGATAGAAATTCCAAGGAAAGTTTCCCATAGGATTGAAAATAGAAGCGCAAGCTTTCCACTTGAGATAGTTGAATTTCAAATAGGAGAGCATTTATCTGATAATGATATAGTAAGGTTGGATGATGTATATGGAAGATTTTGAAATTCTAATGTTAAAGATACTCTATAAGCCTGCTAAATTTAAGGAAGCAAAAATCTCTAGTTTTCAAGTAAAGAAAAGTCTACAATGATAGAAGTCTCGAGAATATGATCTCAATGTAATGTCCATTGCCTTTGAAATTACTATGGCTGCTTGCTATTTGCGAGCAAAAAATGCCAGATTTTGCTCTATAATGACTTTGTTCTCTATTATCGGCATTGCCCTTGGGGTTGCAACACTAATAGTGGTGATGTCTGTGATGAACGGATTCAGAGCAAAGTTGCTTGACTCAATACTTGGCATTGATGGCCATATTAATGTTTATTTTGATAGGAACATAAATTCAGATTATTGCGCAGTTTCAAAATCTATCGAGAAAATTCCTGGTATATTAAAAGCTACTCCTATGACCAATGATCAAGTCATTATTGCAGCAAATGGTAAAATTGCAGGTAGCATAGTGCGAGGTGTGTCAACTCAAAACTTGCTTAATAGCACTGCCGTTACAAATAATGTAATTATAGGTGATGTGAAAAAATTTGATGAAGGGATAATAATAGGGGCACGCTTAGCAGAAGCTTTGAACATTGACTATGGCGGCGAAATTACGTTTATTTTATCTGAAGGATTTGATGCATTGCTTGGTGAAATGCCGCGAATGAAAAAATATAAAGTTGTAGCAATATTTGATATGGGTATGTTTGAGTATGATAATACCTTGATATATATGCCTCTAAAATCAGCACAAGCCTTTTTTAATTACAAAGATAGCATAAAAAATATAGAAGTACTTGTAGACGACGTTACTAGAGCTGATAAGCTGGCAGGTTCTATAGAAAAAGAAATAGGAATGGAAGCTGAAAGTTGGCAATCACAGCAAAGCCATTATTTTAGTGCTTTAAGAACTGAAAGAAATGTGATGTTTTTAATTCTTACTTTGATTATAGTTGTAGCAGCATTTAATATTATCTCAAATTTAATGATGATAGTGCAAGAAAAGAAATCCGCGATTGCAATTATGCGTACATTTGGTGCAACAAGTGGAAGCATTATGCGCATCTTTTGCGCTTGTGGTCTATTAATCGGTTTTGCGGGAACTTGTCTTGGCTGTATTATAGGTGTCGTTTTTTCTCTCAATATCGAAAATATTAGAGTATTTTTAGAAAGCATTACTAACGTCAAGCTATTTGATCCTATGATATACTTTTTTTCAAGTTTACCAGTGATACTATTACCCCAAGACGTAGTAAATATTTCTGCACTTGCATTATTCTTATCATTTTTAGCGACAATTGCTCCTGCATTGCAGGCAGTTACACAAGATCCTGCGGAGATACTACGTTATGAATGATACTCAGCAAAAGTACATAGGTTGGTTTTTAATTATATTATTGTTTGCCAGTTATATTACAATAAATAACATAGTATTTTTGAAAATAAATCAGCAGGAAAGCGATGATAATATAAAGGTTTTGATGGAAAACATAGATGAATTGAAAATGTTGCTTGAAGTTAATCAATCTAGAACGGAAAAAAGGATATATGACTTAAAGAGAAGTCAGCATACTCAATGTGAGCAAGGTGATAATAACTCAAGATGTAAGAACCTTGCAAAATTGCTATTACTTGTGGTTAAAATGAAGGATTCGTTATTGCAAGAAGCAAAATTTGATAACCATATAAATTCAATAAAGCCTTTGATATCAGAGCTTGACGATCCAGAGATAGAAAATGCAATGAATGAATTAGAAAATTTGAAAGAGGTAGATACTTTACGTGAGTTGAAGTTATCTTTTGAGAAGACCATTGCTGTTATTAACTACAATAAAAGTACATTGTCTAAAAAAATCATTTCAAACTGGATTAGAATACAAGATAAAAATGATCCATTAAGGGCAAAATTCGCAGAAATTGAGGAGTCAATAAACGATAATGATTGGCAAAATATAACTGTTACAGTAAGCAATTTAACGCATTCAGAATTCAAGCCATGGCTGAATAAATTGAATGGTTTTATTGTAGCTTCTAAGAATATTTCAACAATATATCATCACTTATTACAATATATCTCATGATTTATTTTATAATTTTCTCTCTTTCGTTTTTATTTGGCATATGGGTCAAGGTAAGTGGTGAAGTAATAAAATTGGAATTAGGCAATTACACTATAAGTATTGATCTATATTTCATTATTTTTACTTGTGTAGTTTTATTATTTTTATTAATTACACTTGTACGCTTTTTTTCCTCCATTTTATCAACATTTGCCAACATAAGAAATAGAAGAAGGGATAGGGAAGAATTGCTTCTCTTTGAAGCTTTCTTTAGCATAGACTTAAACAATATAGAGAATGCCCAAAAGGTAGTTAAAAGTCTAAATGAGAAGAGCGATAGGTTGTCTTTAATAAAGCTCTTTAACTCAGGTAAGAAGGGAAATTACAGCTTTTTCAGTAACGGTTTAACAAATATTGCAAATAAAAATCGTACCTTAGCTCTACTTCTGGCCAATAAGCTGATTGTTCACCTCAAACAAGAAAAAGTAGTCTTTCAAAAATTTATAGAATATTGCTCTAGTTCAATTAATGATAAAATGCTATCTATTCCCTTTCAAATAGAGCATTGCATATTGAAAGAAGATTGGATTAATGCGATTTTGAGGTTAAAGGAAGCAGTTAAGTTCAATATTTTTCTTCCATTTGACCATAAAGAAATGTTTGCAGTTTTTTATTGTGCTTTGGCAAAACAATATGAAAGTAAAGGGGATTTTAAAGGAGCTATAAAGTCTTTATTCAGAGCACAAAGTTATTATGCAACCTTTCGGTCCATCAATTATTTAAAAGCAGAATTATATATTAAACTTGGAAAAATTAGAAAAGCTTCTGCAGTGCTAGAGGCAGAATATGCAGTAAATCCTACTCCTCAGTCAGCTAAAATGTACATCAATTTAAATAGTAAAGGTGCTGAAAGACTATACAACTTACGCCCTGATTATTATTTTAGTTACTGTTTACTTGCTTTGTCCTCAATGAGTTCAGGTAAATATGATCTTGCAAGTCAATATTTAGACACTGCTATGAAAAAGGCTAATTACATGTCAATCTACTTTATTGTAATACAACTTAAGGTTACATTGCAAGAACACGACAAGGTAATTTATTGGCTAAACAAGATGGGCTCAGAAGCTTTGCCTGATCCGGGCTGGAAGTGTAAAAATTGTAACAGAGAACTAAAGCAATGGGATCATAAATGTTCAAATTGCAATAGTTTTAATTGCGTTTATTATATATTATAAGGTTCCACAAAGTGTGATGATAATAATATATGGGAAATTACCATCAAAGACCTCTATTGAACAATTTTTGGAATAGATCTCTTAATATAACCCTTATTTCAAAATAATAAACCTGCAAGTTTTTTAGTTAGACTTGGTTCTAATGTCAAAAAAACTTGCTTTTAGACACTAACAATTATATATTTTAATAAATCAGGGTTGTATACAAAATGAAGAGCTTAAAGGAATTATCCTTAAGAATTAAGAATATTAGGTCTGTACAGAAAACCACGAAAATAATGCAAATGGTTTCTGCAGCAAAGTTATTACAAAGCCAAAAGAAATTATCAAATTCAAAATTATATATATCTAAGCTGCATAGCATTATTTCTTCATTAATGCTATCAGCTGATCAAAAATTACTGGCAAAAATTCTAAATATCAGTAATGACGGTTCTTACCTAGTATTCGTTGTTGCGTCTGATCGTGGCTTGTGCGGCAACTTTAACTCTTCTATTGTCAAATTTAGTCAAGAGCGTGTAAATAAGTCAATCGCAAATGGCAAAAAAGTAGATATTGTATTTCTTGGTAAAAAAGCTTTTGATGTAGGTAAAAATAGATTTGACTCTAAAAGTATCTTAAAAATTGAAAATAGTAAGGGGATCACGTTAAAGTACGTAGAAGCTTTGGTTGATGGTATAGATTTAAGTAAATACGATAAAGTTAAAGTTTTTTATAGTAAATTCTATAATACCTTCACACAAAAACCAATGTTGGAAACAATAAAACCATGGAGTGAAGACTCATTCTTGATTGACAACTCTCTGGCTGGTCCAACAACAGATTACGGCTATGAGTATGAACCACAAAATATTGAATTTATTTTAAAATCTTTGGTTCAAGATTACGTTGTAATTGCTCTTTACTCTGCTTTGCTTGAAAGTGCAACAAGTGAGAATAGTGCTAGGATGGTTGCTATGGAATCAGCAAACAGAAACACTAAAGAGATGCTGAACAAACTAGCATTGCTTTATAATCGTTCTCGTCAAGCAGCAATTACAACTGATTTAATTGAAGTTATAGGTGGTGCAGAGTCTTTATAAAAATCTAAGGAATAGAAAATGAATATATTAAATATTGCAGCAGATATCACTAAATTAATAAAAAAGCAGAATCAAGATGCGGAAGTTACAATATATGAAACTAATAAGACTTCAGTTTCTCAGCGTCTATCAAAAATTGAGCAAATATCACAATCTAAAAATTGCACTGTAGGAATCAGAGCTATAGCAGGTAAAAACAAAGCTGCGTATATTTCTACAAACGATTTGAATAATCTTAGTGATACGGTAAGCCAAGTGGTAGAAATGGCAAAGAATGCGCCAGAAGATCCTAGCATTAATTTTGCTGTAAATGGTAGTAATTATATCTCTTCTGCAGATTTAAGTATCTCAGATAATAATGTTGTAACCGTTGATAACCTAAAAGAAATTGCTGAAGCTGCAGAAAATTCAGCCCTTGCACATAAGAGTATCACTAATTCTGAAGGAGCCTCTTCTTCATACGCTTTAGTGAATACAGTATTATCGACTGTTTCTGGTTTTATTGGCTCGTTTAGTAAATCAACCTTTGCTAATCAGGTCTCTGTTGTTGCTGGAAGAGAAAGTGAAATGAAGGTTGGTTACGATTATGATATAGCATGTAATTTTAGTGATTTAAAGTTGCCAGAGTTAATGGGAAAAGAAGCAGCAAAAAGAGCAGTTGATCAATTGAATTCACGTACAATTAAAACTGGTAAATTTCCAGTTATTTTTGAAAAAAGAGCAGCAAAAGGGCTAGTAAAAAGTTTTGCTTCTGCTATAAATGGGAGAAGTATTATAAGCAACAGTTCTTTCTTGAGGGGTAGTTTAAACGCTCAGATTTTCAACGATAGAATTAATATTATCGATGATCCATTGTTGCCAAGAGGCATAGCATCGAGACCATTTGATGGAGAAGGGATAACTAGCAAGAAAAATATATTTGTAAAAAACGGAATATTACAAAATTGGATTTTAGACTTATACTCGGCTAGAAAATTAGACTCAGAAACAACCGGAAGTGCAACTCGTGCAAGTAATGCTGCAGTTATTCCTGCAGCTAGTAACCTCTACATTGAGAATGGTAATGTATCGTTTGAAGAATTAATTCAGGAAGTGAAAGAGGGAATATATGTAACTGATTTATTTGGTTTTGGTGTTAATTTAATCAATGGCGATTACAGCCAAGGCGCTTCCGGATTTTTTATAGAAAATGGAAAAATAACGTATCCAATACATGAGATTACCATTGCTAGCAATTTGAAGGATATGTTTAGCAATTTAGTCGTTGCAGATGATCTAACTTTTTGTGGGCAATTTAGTTCACCAACGATTAAAGTTAGCGAAATGACGTTTGCAGGTTCGCTTAACGATTAAAAAATTTATTTGCATTAAGTACAACAATTGTGTATTATTGTCATGTAATGTTAAGAATAGACTATGGAGTACAAAGGTTTAGTTTCAATAGCTAAGCTTAAAGCATTCTCAATCGTAATTTCAAAGTTTTTCATCACATTAGTAATGTTAGTTAATAATTTAGGAGTTGTTTAAATGGAATTTGGTAATGTAAAATGGTTTAATGCCGAAAAAGGTTATGGTTTTATCAAACCAGAAGGTAAAGGGGGTGACGTTTTTGTACATATTAGCACATTGGAGCGTTCAGGAATAAGGCCTGAGGCACTTAAAGGAGAGAATAAAGAGAAGGGAATAAAAGGAGAAAGAGTGAGCTATGAGGTTAAAGAGGAGCGTGGTAGGAACGGAGAAGATAAAAAATCTGCAATAAATTTAAGATTAGAGGATTAGTCTATTATGAGGTTTTTAATAGAATTAATTAACATATTGTGAGTAATTTTCATGAGATGGATCTTCCAGCTTCGCTTATACAAGCTTTAGATAAAAATAATCTTTTTGTCCCGACCCCAATTCAAACACAAGCGATTCCTTTAGCTCTGCAAGGTAAAGATATTCTCGGATCTGCTCAAACGGGAACTGGAAAAACTTTGGCATTTGCTATTCCGTTGGTTGCTAAGTTGCTGAATGAGCCTAACACTGGTTCAGCTTTAGTCATCGTGCCAACCAGGGAGCTTGCGCATCAGGTAACAAATGAGATAAGAAAACTCTTATTTCAAAATTCTGCACTAAGGGTCGCTTTATTGATTG
The DNA here is from genome assembly GCF_964263235.1 of Wolbachia endosymbiont (group B) of Limnophora tigrina. Lineage (NCBI taxonomy): Bacteria > Pseudomonadati > Pseudomonadota > Alphaproteobacteria > Rickettsiales > Anaplasmataceae > Wolbachia > Wolbachia endosymbiont (group B) of Limnophora tigrina. The sequence goes on from NZ_OZ181655.1 coordinate 416,286, forward strand.
GTGGTGAGCCTATTTTTAGGCAGCTAAATCAGCTTCAGAAAAAACCACAAATTGTAATAGGTACTCCTGGTCGTATTATAGACCATATTGAGCGTAAAACTTTGATTACTTGCAATGTTAGCGTTCTTGTGCTTGATGAAACGGATCGTATGTTTGATATGGGCTTTGGAATTCAAATTGAAGGGATCATGAAATATCTGCCAAAAATACGGCAGACTCTTATGTTTTCTGCAACTCTTCCTAGTGATATAGTTAAACTTACTGAGAAGTACCTTAATCAACCAGAGCGTGTTTCTGTTGATTGTCAGGCTACAACTTCTGCAAAAATTAAGCAAGAGATTGTTTATGCATCAGAATCAGAAAAATATAAAAAGCTTGTTATACAACTATGTCAGCGCGAAGGATCAATCATTATCTTTGTCAAAACAAAGCAAGGAGCGGATCAGCTAGCTAGCAGATTGCACAAAGATGACTATAGCGCTTTAGCAATTCATGGTGATTTAAGGCAGCACAAGCGCGAAAGGGTCATTAATTCTTTTCGTCGTGGCCGCAATCAAATCATGGTTGCAACAGATGTTGCTTCTCGCGGCCTTGATATTCCCCACATTCAACATGTTATCAATTATGATGCACCACAATCGCAAGCTGACTATATTCATCGTATAGGCAGAACTGCACGTGCTGGAGCTGAAGGGCATGCGCTATCTTTTGTTACACCTCAAGATAAGAGAAGACTGCCTGCGTTGGCAGACAAAGAAGGAGAGCCAAATTTTGATTGTAGTGTGCAATTTAAAAAACGTAATAGCAAAAAGGTCTTTAAAAGGCTAAGTACGTTAAAGTATAAAAGACAAGATTTAATGTGACAGACAAGAATTAACTGACAGAAGAATTGAGGTAGTCAAAACTAATATCAGGCTCTTGTTTAATGCTACTAATGTTTTTCTGAAAAGCAATATATTTACTATCAAAAAACGTTTGCATAGGTGTTTTGCCATAGCAATACTTACCCGAGTGAGGCCTTGTCTCATTATAAGAACGCAACCAATAATCAACATCAATCTGTAGATCTTCCAAAGAATTGTAGATTTTCTTTCTAAAGATAATATTGTAACACTCATCTTGCATGGTTCTATGAAATCTTTCACATATGCCATTGGTTTGTGGAGAGTTGGCTTTGGTTCTAGAATGATCGATATTTTCGATTCCCAAATATAACTGATAAGCGTGATTTTCTGGCTTGCCACAATACTCTGTACCCCTATCAGTTAGAATGCGTAATAATGGAATTTTCTGCTCATCAAAAAATGGAATAACTCTATCGTTGAGGAGGTCTGCAGCTGTAATAGCTGTTCTGTCCGTGTAAAGTTTAACCATTGCAACTCTCGAATAAGTATCAACAAAAGTCTGCTGATAAATTAGCCCTATACCTTTGATATTGCCCACATAATAGGTATCTTGAGAACCCAAATAACCTGGATGTTGTGTCTCAATTTCACCATGAGCTTCCCTTTGTTCTTTAACTTTTTCTAAAGCTGTAAGTTGTTCTTCAGTTAAAATGATTCCTTCTTAAGCTACTTTTGTCTCTAGCGCTTTAAGTCTCTTTTTGAGAGTTTCAAGGTCATTTCTTAGCCATACAGACCTTACTCCTCCCTGAGAAATTATTATACCTCTTTTTCTCAGTTCATTTGCAGCTCTTTCTTGCCCATATGCTGGAAATTCTGTTGCTATACCAATCACTGCTCTTTCTATATCGTCGGAAACTCTGTTCGCTAATAGCGGTTTTTTCTTACTTATTTCATGTAATGCTTCCTCTCCTCCATTTTCATATAACTCCTTAAACCGATAAAATGTATCTCTTGAGTATCCCATCACTTTGCATGCTTGAGATACATTTCCTAGTTGTTTTGCTAGCTCTAATAACCCTAGCTTTGGTTTTAGTATTTTTGTTTGTATTGTACTCATTTCTAACACTCCTTTCTTTTATTATTTTATAACTTACTTATTTTAAGTGTCAGATCAAGTCCTATTTAATACACCTAAACATAATAACATATATGTGTACAGCACTCTGGGTGGTGCAATTGCTGGAGCAGCAATTGCATATTTTGCAGGGGCAGCTACCTTAGCATCGCTTGGTGTTGCTATTGCAGTGTTCATCGCGTCTGCTGTTGTAGGTGCATTGGTAGGTTACGGCATTGCACAAGTTTGTAAAAAAGTGAGTGAAAAGGAGGAGCGAGGTTCAAATGTTGACTCTGAGTTACTAAGTACATTTGTTGAACGTTCTAACCAGCAGCAACTATAAAAACTTAAAAAAATAGTAATTTTAAAGCGCTTAATCGTAAACTTATTTAATCTTTTTGCTAACTTTACCAAAAATTATAGTATTTTAGGTATAATTACAATATCTAAATTTAAGGTATAGGGATGAACCCTACGATCAAGAAAATTTTCAATGCTTTTCTTATAATATTGCTTGTTTCTTTCTCTCATGTTGGGAGTGCTGCTGACGCTAATGACGATACAACTGCTCAAGTAATATGTAATATTATTGGCTATGTTTGGGGAATAGGCGGACCGCTTATGACCGTAGTGATAATAGGTGCGGCTTTGCTTGCGATATTTGGTAGAATGCCATGGCCAGCTCTTTTTGCACTCGGTATATTTTGTGCTGTATTTTTCGGTGCTAAAACTATTGTGACAAAAGTAATGGGTGGTATAGGCAGCACTGGAAATACTTCCTTGATGGACCAATGTGGAACAGGAGACACAAAAAAGAACCAATAGGGTTATTTTTTTCTAAAGCAGACCTGATGCACAGCTTCAACTATATCTTCCACTTGCGGTAATGCTTTTTTTTCTAGGTTTGCAGCGTAAGGTAAGGGGATGTCCTTGCCAGTTACGCGCATAACTGGAGCATCAAGGTAGTCAAATCCTTGTTCCATAACAACAGCCGAAAGTTCTGCTCCTATTCCTGCAAATGGCCAACCCTCTTCTACACTAACTAGCCTATTAGTTTTTTTAACAGAGTGAATAACAGTTTGAGTGTCAAGTGGTCTTAAAGTTCTAAGATCAATAACTTCAGCTTCTATACCTTCACCTGAAAGTAAATCTGCTGCGTTTAAAGCATCCATTAATTTCAGTGAGAAAGCAGTGATAGTTACATCCTTTCCTTCCCGTATAACAGCAGCCTTGCCTATCTCAAGTAGATAATCTTTATTTGACAGCTCAGAGTCAGAAACTTCATGTTCATGTCCGTAAGCTATTTCGTTTTCTAGAAATATTACCGGATTAGGGTCACGAATTGCAGCTTTAAGCAGACCTCTGCAATCGGAGGCAAAGTAAGGTGCTATCACTTTTAATCCCGGTATATGCGAATACCAAGATGCAAAGCATTGAGAGTGTTGTGCAGCAACTCTTGCTGCAGCACCATTTGGCCCACGAAATACTATGGGGCATCCAAGTTGTCCACCTGACATATAATTTGTTTTTGCTGCAGAATTCACGATTTGGTCAATAGCCTGCATAGAAAAATTAAAAGTCATAAACTCAACGATTGGCTTTAACCCAGCAAATGCCGCTCCAACAGCAAGGCCAGCAAATCCATGTTCGGTAATAGGCGTATCAACCACTCTATTTTCTCCAAACTCTTTCAGTAATCCTTTTGTTACTTTATAGGCACCATCATACTCTGCAACTTCTTCACCGATGATCAACACGTCAGGGTCGTTTTGCATTTCTTCTCTGATCGCTGTGCATAAAGCTTCTCTTACACTTAAGGTTGCCATTTATAAACTTTTATAGACTTTAACTAAAGTAACTATATCAGAATTACTAGGAAGCGTACAAATTAAGTTTTATAAACTGACCTTACCCAGATGATATGAATAAGTATTACTTGGTTGAAAGCAAGAGAAGATAATAACTTCTCAGAGTGGATAGGTGGCAGGTTGGTACTTCTTTTGAGGCACTTTCTGCTCTTACATGGAGTGTAGGAAGAAGACCTTGTGACCCAGATTCTGCCACCGGTGAGGCTCAGTCACCTTTTTGATAGCCTGAAGATGGCTTTATGTTTCCTGTTTCTTTTTTCCTTTTCCTCCATAAATATATTGTTTTTATATTCAGTTTAAATATTTCACTAATTCTTTTTATCGTCATTGTTTTTTCATCAACTGCTTTGAGAACTTATTCTCTGAGGTCTTCACTATATGGGCTTGGCATTTTTCATCTCTTTAATATGCCATTATAACCTATTCTATCCTTCAGGTAAACCTTTCTTGGGTTAGCTATAGCAGTGGGAATAGCAGTTGGAGCTTGTTGTCTGGTTGCTGCTGCAATCATATACTATTGTAATAGACCTTCAAATTCACTTGAAAATAGCAAGGTCCAAGGGTTTTCTGGAAACCATGAACAACCTACTCTGTAAAATTCACAAGACCTATTAAAATATTTTTTTACTTTTCATCGTATATTTCTCAACATATTATCTTTAAGTACTAAAATAATTAACAATATGGCGTTATTAATAGTTGAATCACCTGCGAAAGCAAAGACGATAGGTAAATATTTGAGTAAAGAGTTCAAAGTAGCTGCATCCTTTGGACATGTGAGGGATCTTCCAGCAAAAAACGGTTCTGTCGATCCGGATAATGATTTTGCTATAAAGTATGAAACCATTGAAAAAGCAGAAAAGTATATAAAAGAGTTAGTAAAAGCAGCAAGTAAAGCATCAGATATATATCTTGCAACAGACCCAGACAGAGAAGGGGAAGCAATGGCTTGGCATGTGATAGAGATATTAAAAGAAAAGAAAGCAATCAGTAATGAAAACAACATTTATAGAGTAGTCTTTAATGAGATAACAAAGAGAGCAGTTCAAGAAGCAATAAAGAATCCACGTGAAATTAATATGGACTTAGTGCGCGCACAGCAAACACGCAGAGCTTTGGATTATCTAGTTGGATTTAGTTTGTCACCACTGTTATGGACGAAATTGTCGGGGAGCAAGTCTGCAGGGCGAGTGCAGTCTGTTGTATTAAAGCTTATATGCGAACGGGAAGATGAAATCAGTAAGTTTATAATACAGGAGTATTGGAGCATAAAGGCAGAAATGCAAAATAGCAAAGATGAGGCTTTTTTTGCTATGCTAAGCCACTATGACAATAAAAAGCTAGAAAAATTTGATATTAAGAATGAAGAAGAGGCAAAGAACTTAGTCAGGGAGATTGAATCAAGGCAATATGCTGTAAGCACAGTAGAACGCAAGCAAGTTAAGAGAAACCCACTTCCTCCATTTATTACTTCAAGTCTTCAGCAAGATGCAGTGAATAAGCTGTATTTTAACGTGAAAAATGTTATGCGCATAGCGCAAAATTTATATGAAGGTATCGATATTGGTGGTGAAACTGTAGGGTTGATAACTTACATGCGTACAGATGGGTTTCATATTGCAGATGAGGCTATAAACTCAATTAGAGGGTCAATTAAGTCGTTATATGGTGATAAATATTTACCACAGTCTCCTCGTAAATATGTAAAAAAGGTCAAAAATGCTCAAGAAGCACATGAAGCAATTCGTCCAACTGATATCAATAGAACGCCGGGTAGTATTAAGGATTACTTAACGCCAGAGCAATTTAAATTGTACGATTTAATCTGGAAAAGAACCATTGCAAGTCAAATGGAATCGGCGATTCTTGATCAAGTGGTAGTTGAAATTAGTTCTACTGATCAGAAAGTGATTCTGCGAGCAAGTGGATCAAGTATATTCTTTGATGGTTTTTATAAAGTCTATCAAGATAACATGGAAGCCGAAAATGAAGGCCTGCTACCTGCCATGAAGGAAGGGGAAGCGTGTAAGCTGATTTCAGTTGAGCCAAAACAGCATTTCACTCAACCGCCACCTCGTTATAGTGAAGCAAGTATTGTTAAAAAAATGGAAGAAATCGGTATAGGTCGCCCGTCAACTTATGCAACAATTATTTCGGTATTACAAGATCGTGAGTATGTTTCATTGGATAACAAAAGATTTATTCCAAGCAGCCGCGGTAAAATCGTTACTATATTTTTAGAAACTTTTTTTCAGCGTTGTGTAGAGTATGATTTCACAGCACAAATGGAAGAAAAGCTTGATTTAATCTCAAATGGACGTGCAGATTGGAAAAAAGAACTAGGCTACTTTTGGGTGCCATTCTTTAGTCTTGTAAACTCTGTCAAGCAAATGACGCATGATGAGATTTTTAGCGGTATTAATGACTTGGTAGTCGATTGGTTTTGTTCAGAGGAAGGAAAAGAAGAAATAGGTAAGAAATGTCCTGATTGTTCCGATGGTATATTGAAATTAAACTTTGGAAAAGCCGGGGTGTTCCTTGGATGTTCTAACTATCCTGAATGCAACCATACAAAAGAAATTACGGGCAGTAATGACAATTCAGAATATCCAAAAAGTTTAGGTATAGATGATATAACAGGACAAGAGGTAGTAATTAAAAAAGGTCCTTTTGGGCTTTACCTGCAGTTTAATAATGAGTCAGAAAAGAAAAAAGCGGTTTCTATACCAAAAGATATAAATGTTAATGAGATTGATCTAAGCACCGCTACTTGGTTACTTTCCTTGCCAAAAGTGATTGGAGAACACCCAGAAACCGGGAAAGAAGTAAAAATAGGCCTTGGACGATTCGGGTACTATATTTTCTATGATGGTAGCTACTTTTCTCTTAAGAAAAGCTCCAAAGAGGTGCTGAATACAGAATTGAGCGAAGCTGTACAAATTATTGCAAACAGTCCACGCAAAGAGTTAAAATCTCTCGGAGTTAATGAAAAAGGAAAAGAAGTTTTCATCTGCAACGGTAGGTATGGATTCTATATAAAATGCGGTAAAACGAACGTTGCTTTGGGCAAGAGTGCAGATATTGAGAGTATAGATTTGAAGAAGGCTTTAGAGTTGATTAAGAATAAAAAGTAGACTTTTGTTGAAATATTATGTAGAGTTGAAATATGCTCTAATAATGTGGTGGAATAAATGACATTCGAAATACGGGATAACACTTTAGTTTTACGTGATTTAGATTACATAGATGTAAGTAAGTTAGAGACCTTTTAAGAGACAGACCAAATACTGCAGGGCTTTATTTAACTAGGTGCAAGATTAGTGTTGAAGTTGCAAAAGAATTAGCCGAGCTCAAAAATCTTACTTCACTTGATTTAACTAAGTGCGAGATTAGTGTTGAAGTTGCAAAAGAATTAGCTGAGCTCAAAAATCTTACTTCACTTCGTTTAACTAAGTGCAAGATTAGTGCTGAAATTGTAAAAGAATTAGCCAAACTTACGAGTCTTACTTCACTTGATTTAACTGAGTGCAAGATTAGTGTTGAAGTTGCAAAAGAATTAGCCGAGCTCAAAAATCTTACTTCACTCAGTTTATTTGAGTGCGAGATTAGTGCTGAAATTGTAAAAGAATTAGCCAAACTTACGAGTCTTACTTCACTTGATTTAACTGAGTGCAAGATTAGTGCTGAAATTGTAAAAGAATTAGCCAAACTTACGAGTCTTACTTCACTTGATTTAACTGAGTGCAAGATTAGTGTTGAAGTTGCAAAAGAATTAGCTGAGCTCAAAAATCTTACTTCACTCAGTTTATTTGAGTGCGAGATTAGTGTTGAAGTTGCAAAAGAATTAGCCAAATTTACAAGTCTTACTTTCCTCGGTTTAGTTGATTGCAAGATTAGCAATGGAGTTGCAAAAGAATTAGCTAAACTTACAAATCTTACTTTATTAGGTTTAAAGATTAGCGATAAAGGTGCAAACGTAAAACTGCAGAATGAGGTGCCGAACTCGCAAGAAAAACTTAAAAGCAGTAGCAAATACTATATTTGTGGAGCAGCAGTTGGTTTAGTTATTGGTTTAGTTGCAGCATATTGTTTAGGAGCTGCTGCTTTAACTCCTGTTGGCGTCTATATTGCAGTGTTTATTGCATCTGCTGTGGTTGGCGCGTTACTCGGAGCTGGGGTGGGTTATGCTGTGAGTACATATCTTGAAAACACTGAAGTTAAAAATATGCAACCTCACAAGAGTTATTGAAGATCTGTATTAAATACTAGCACAGGGGCTTTCTTCTATAGCTAACACAAGACTATTTCAAGACCTCGTCATCCCGCTGCTTGTTAGCGGCTGAGATACTGCGGCGGTATGACGTAGAGAGATCTTACTTATTATAGCTATAACACTGAAGTTTACAATCAGAACAAATCACCTGGCCACGTGGAACTGACTTCAGCTTGTCCGTTGAAACTTGATTTGAGCAGAATATACATTTTATTGTGTTGCTTGGAGTAAGTGAGTTATCAACAGTAATTCTATCATCAAAAACAAAACACTCACCTTCCCAATTACCATTTTTATTATAAGTTTTTTCAAGGTAAGAAAGAATGCCGCCTTTCAGGTGGTACACATTGTTAAATCCAAGATTTTTCATGTACGCTGTTGATTTTTCGCATCTAATCCCACCAGTGCAGTACATAGCCACTTTCAGGTCTTTACTCTCAGAGAAAGACTTTGCCCACTCAGGAAAATCGCGAAAGCGCTGAGTATGTGGATTGATTGCATTTTTAAACTTGCCTAATTTCACTTCATACTCATTTCGTGTATCTATTACTAAAACGTCAGGTTGAGAAGTAAAATCATCCCAATGCTCTGGATCAACATATTTACCCTTAAGGGAAATATCAAGATTGCCTACACCAAGATTCACAATCTCTCTTTTTAATTTTACCTTCATCTTGCTAAATGGTTGATATTCTGCTGCACTCTCTTTCCATGTAAGGTCCCTTAGCCTATAATCAGAACGTAGAAAATCGAATATTTTATCAATCGCGTTTCTTTCACCAGATACGGTTGCATTAATACCCTCTTCTGCAAGGAGTATAGTACCCTTTAATTCAATGTTGTCGCATGCAGTTTTTATTTCGTCTTTCATGTCATAATAATTAGAGAGTTCTACAAAGTGATAGAAAGTTGCAATGACGAAGCTCATGATTATTCACTTATCAACTAAAAACATGATATACAAAATTATAAAGATATTCAATAGTACGGCTGTTATAGCTAAAGTGGCTTGGGTTTACCTACAATTTGAAAAACAACAAATTCGTCATTCCGCTACTCGTTAGCGGAATCTATGCTGAGATACCGCGAATGAATCGCGGTATGACGTAGGGAAACCTTTCTTGGGTTAGCTATAATTACTGGATATCTTCAGTTTTTACATATAACATTTTAATATCAAATATAGATCCAAATTAATGTTTTTGAGAGTATTTAAAAATATATTCTTATTTTTAGTAAGTATATTATTCGTCTGTCCTATACTATCGTTAATATCGATTCTATTTACAGAATCAGCAAATTCTGGATGGGTAATCAGCACACTTTTCCCTGAATATATACTGAGTACGCTAATTTTGATGATAGGAGTGGGGGGGATATCCTTCATATTTGGAGTGATTCCAGCATGGCTCACCACATTTTTTTCATTTCCCGGAAGTAAAATTTTTGAGATTGCTTTGTTCTTTCCGATATCGATTCCTGGATATATAGTAGCGTTCGTCTATGTAAATACACTAGAATTTTCAGGTCCGGTGCAGAGCTCATTAAGAGACATTTTAGAGTGGAGCAAAGGTGACTATTGGTTTCCTGAGATAAAATCCCTAGGTGGTGGAATATTAGTAATGGGATTTAGTTTATATCCATACGTTTATATGTTAGTTCGCTCAAGTCTAAAGAATGTTGGTAACTCAGTCACTATTGCGTCAACACTTGGGTTCTCCTCATTACAGAGCCTGTTTTCTGTCATCATACCTTCCATACGTCCATCAATTATAGCTGGGTTATCCTTGGTACTAATGGAGGTAATTACGGATTTCGGCACACCACAGTTTCTTGCTATCGATACTTTTACGACAGGAATATATCGCACCTGGTTTTTACTGCATGATAAATATTCAACTACTGTTTTAGCAGTTGCAGAATTGATTTTCGTTGCAACACTAATAGCTATCGAAAAGAAACTACAAAAAAAAGGAATATCCTACTCTGCAATCAATACCAATTCAGATTATCACAACAAACGGAGTGTAAGTGGTGCTATACCACTGATTTGCACTTATATTATGTGTGCATTACCAATATTAATAGGTTTTATTTTGCCAATGATTCCACTTATATATTGGAGCATAGAGAAGGGGTTTTTCATATATGAAGCAAGATTCTATAATATAATAGCAAATAGCGTTAGTTTATCATTTATCACCACATTAATCTCAATTAGCATTGCAATAATTATTGGATATACAGCGCGTAAAAATAAGGTAATCAATAATGTAGCACGTCTCATTTCTTTAGGCTACGCAATTCCAAATGCAATTATCGCAATTAGCATAATAATATTTTTAAGCAGAGTATCCTCTTTCATTACTCAATATATTGTAGAAATTAGCTTGGTAGGAACTATTGGCGCATTAGTTTACTCATATTTATTTCGTTTTTTTGCTATATCTTTTAAGGCGGTAGAATCAGGGCTCAAAAAAACACCAAATGAAATTGAGTGGACTGCATATACCATGGGTCATGGGCCTATTTCCACATGTTTGAATGTTCATATCCCTCTCATCAAGAAGAGTATATTATCGGGATTTTTGCTCGTATTTATGGATACTATCAAGGAGCTCACAGCAACACTCATTATAAGACCATTTAATTTTGAAACTATATCAACTAGAATATATGAACTTGTAAGCGATGAGCGCTATAGAGAAGCTGCCCCATTTTCGTTGATAATAGTTATAATAGGCTTAATCTCTACAATAACCTTATTTACACTTGATGATAAGGATAAAAAATAAACGTAACCGTTCACAGATTTCGGGAGTGTTAAATAAACTGTGTCAAACCGAAAAAAAAGTAATAAATTGATATAAAAAAATGGAGGTTTGACAATGAGTCAGAAAGTAGTAAACAGAACTACCGGTTTGGTAGATTATAAAGAATTAGAAACAAATATCCTGTCGTCTATACGAGAAGGAAGACCGTTGACAGGAAGAGATGGAGCATTAACACCGTTTATAAAAAAGTTGCTGGAGGTAAGCCTGGAAGGTGAAATAGAAAACCACTTGTCGGCTGAAAGCGAAGAGAATAATCGAAGAAATGGGAGGAATGCAAAGACTTTACGTACAAGCGCAGGGTCATTTGAGCTTTTGACGCCAAGAGATAGGGAAGGAAGTTTCGAACCACAAATAGTCAAAAAAAGGCAAACAAACTTACATCCAGAGCTTGAAACGAAGATTTTGAGCACATTTGCCAGTGGTATGGGCTATAGAGATATAGTGTCACATGTTGAGGAAATTTATGATCACAAAATATCGGCGGCAGAGATATCAAGTATTACTGACAAATTGCTACCAGTAATCAACGAATGGCGTAGTCGCCCGCTGCAGTCTGTATATCCGATAGTTTTCATGGATGGCATGTTTTTTAAAGTCAAAGAGGACGGGCATTGCGTAAGTAAATGCATGTATAACATATTAGGCATAGATCAAAATGGCAAAAAAGAAGTATTAGGTTTTTATTTGGCTGAAAGTGAAGGAGCTAACTTCTGGTTGGGAGTGCTAAATGACCTCAAAGAAAGAGGAGTAGAAGATATCCTTATTGCCTGCGTTGATGGGCTGAAAAGCTTTCCTGCAGCTATAAACAGTGTCTTTCCTAATGCGGAAGTGCAGATGTGTATAGTGCATCAGATACGCAACTCACTGAAGTATGTGGCCAGTAAAGATGCGAAGAGTTTTTTGAGCGATTTAAAGAAGGTATATCAAGCTTCAAGCAAGGAAATTACCGAGAATTATCTGTTGGAATTGGATGAAAAATGGGGCACAAAGTACCCTATGGTTATAAAATCTTGGCAGAATAATTGGGAAAACTTGTCTGGTTATTTTAAGTATTCTGGTCCAGTTAGGAGGATAATCTACACCACCAATCCCATAGAGGGGCTACATAGGCAAATTAGGAAATTCACTAAGACCAAAGGCTCATTTACCAGCATAAATGCCTTGTATAAGCAGGTATATTGTGCTATAAAGAAGGCAGAGGAAAAGTGGACGATGCCTGTACATGATTGGGCATTAACTATCTCTCAACTTGATGTTTTCTTTCCTGGCAGATTGAAAATTGAGTTGAACTAAAAATGCGGTTTGACACAGTTTATTTAACACTCCCCAGATTTCCACTTAATTCTTCAATCTCACTAATAGAAAGGCCTGTAAACTTGACAATAGTGTTGACATCAACATTATTAGCCAGCATTGCTTTTGCAACTTCAATTTTCCCTTCAATTTTCCCTTTCTCTTTACCAATTTTTTTACCTTTCTCTTCAGCAAGATCAAGTCTGTATTCAAGAATGGCTTCTTCTTTCCGTAGATCCATTATTCTTTCTTCGTAAGCTACTAAATCTTTTTCGTTCCAACGAAACTTGTCTAATTCATCATATGCTAGCTTTATTATTGGCGCTTTTTCTGCTATCTCTTTTAAGTCCTCTTCTGTTGTTTCTTCTGCGTATTTAAAAAAGAAACACCACCTTTCTACTATACTTTCTAACTGCTCTACTTTACTTTTTGAAAATTTGGGCAATTCTATAAAGATAAATTGAAAATCTTTTAAGTAATGACCGTTAGTTTTTATATCACGTATATTGTGAGTAGAAATATAATCAACTTCTTCAGGAAGTAAGTTACAATTTGATATAGCAATAAAGAAGACTTTCTTTAAATCAATGTAGTTGCCAGATTTATCTAATTGTCTTGAGTAGGCTTTAGCGGCATATAATTGAGCGCGTTTTTCGAAGCCCTTGTCTCTAGCGAGCTGCATTTCTGCTATATATCTATTTCCGTGAGAATCCTTGCAGAGAACATCAACAATACTTTGTTTATCATAGGCAACTTCGGGATCCATAATAGTGCTAAGAAACTCAACTTCTTGTATTGCATTTATCTCAGTAAACCCTAAAATATCGTTCAAAAAGTGGATCAGGATATTCTTATTTTTTTCCGTTCCAAAGATTTTTTTAAAACACAAATTATTGCGAGGATCGAGAAATTTTGAAAGAGCCATGGCAAAAATGCTTGAAAATATTAATAACTATACACTATTATTAACAATTATTCAACCATATTTTTGAAGATAGCTAGTTTCTGTATTTATTTTAAATTGAAGAAAGCTCAAATGAAAGATCATGTTTTGCTAAAAATCACAGAATGCAGTCTGGTTACACCTTATCTTTGTTAGCTATAGCAAGTAATTGTATTTGTAATATGACAAATTACCTGCTGAAAAATCATTTTATGATCTAAATCAGTTTTTTTACAGGTAACTTCTAAGCTTATCAATTCTTCCAAAATCTTTTTAAGTTCTGAAAGTTGCAAACTTTTCAAATGAGATTTAAAGCTCTGCAATTGTTTAAAAAACAATGGAGGGCTTAGCTGATCAATCGCAGCCTGCTCACTCATTCCACCTTGCACTGACAGCAAAACGTTTTCAAGGCGTAGGAAATAATTTGATATAATGCGAATTAGCGCTATCGGTGAAAAATTTTCTTGCGATATCAATGCATCAGAAATTCTAATGAAGCGCGACATATCTTTACTTGCTATGGCAGAGCATAGATCATCAAGTGTAGCATAGTCGTTGCCGGAAGTTGAAAAGCATAATTCTATATCAGTAAGTTTTAGGTCTTTTCTCTCCCCTAAGTACAAAACTAACTTCTCAAGTTCTGAACATATAGGCAGTTTGCTATGATTAAAGTAAGATTGCAAATGGTAGATTATCTCATTTGTGCATTTTATATCATTTTGTTTTAAGTAACTTGATATAATGTCATAAAGATTGCTGTTGCTGTCCTTATAGCAAGCAATCACACCAAAAATTTTTGAACTCTCCATATAACTTTTAGTCGCAGAATTATATGGAAGATCACTTGCTACCATCATTACATAGTGACCACTTGCGTTATAATCCAATACGTTTTTTAACTCTTTGGATATACCTCCACTCACATTTATCAGCTTAATTAATTTTTTGCTGGTAAACATCGAAATGTTTGCCAATTCAGAAAACAGTAAACCGGGTGACTTATTCACTATTGCAAAATCCATCACCTGAACTGAATACTCATCCAAATTGGCAATTATTTCTTGTACATAAAAACCAACCCTACTGTTATCACTTCCATGAATTAACACACCACTTAAAGCATCAGGTTTCTCTAGGAATTTTTTAACTTTGGATGGTATGACCCTCATGCCATCTATATGATATCATTCTCATTTGATTGTACATGAGTATCCAAAGACTCTGAGTTTTCTTGCGCAATATTGTGCACATCATCTGCCGTACTCTGCACATCATTTAACTCTTCTGTTTTTCCTGTAATATAATTATAAAATTTTTTCACAGGTTGGCATACATATTTAGAAAAAAATCCTTCTTCGTTCATATTACTTACTCCATAAAATTAACAACTTATCATTAGCATAAAAACAGTAATATAGCAAAGACTATTTTGTGCTAAGATGGTGATGTTTTATAATGAGTATGTTACAAAATTATTAACATTCGAGACTAAAATTAAGCCAACTTACTTAACACTAACCTTATAAAATAAGCGACAATTAAATATACAGCTGCAACAAGTATAATTGCAGGTCCAGTTAACAAATCAAAACTTGCAGATAACATCAGACCTGATATCCCAGAAATCACAGAAAAAACTGTTGCAACAATAATCATCTGCATTGGAGTTTTCGAAATGAGCCTTGCAGATGCTGCTGGTATTAGCAAAAATGCAGCAATGAGTAATATTCCTATTAATTGGGCAGCAATTGCTATAAATATAGCAAGAGTGATTAAAAATTCTAGTCTAACAAAATTAACATTAATCTTCTCAATTACTGCTAAATCTTGATTAATTGAAATCATTAACCAATAACGCCATCTAAATATTAATATCAAAGTAACTATTACAGAGGTTAAAAAAATCGATATTATATCACTTTGATCGAGCGTTAATATATCACCAAACAGTGAGCTAATAATACTATTATTGCCTGATGGAAGAAAAGATATAAGTATTAAACTCGATGATAAAACTACATTGGTAACAATGTTCAATATCGTATCAGCAGAATATAATCTGTTAAAATTAAGAGAAAGTAGTATAGCAAATGTAATTGCAATGAGCATTATGCTAAGCGATGGGCTGATCTTAAAGATTAAAGCAAGTGCAACACCAAGCAACGAAGAATGGGACAAACTATCACCAAGATAAGATAACCTTTGCCATATCATAAACGATCCTAAAGCGCCTGTTACTAGGCTAATTACGACTACTGCAGCTAGACTATTGATGAAAAAGTCCTGGGTAAACATTTCAAGCATGCTATATGGCTATTAGATAACTGACAACAAATCTATCTTCGGATATTAAAACGTTATGGGTTCTGCATGCTGCACCGGTTGTCATAAATTCAAAATTTAAACCTTTTTGTTCCATAAGATAGGACTTCACTGAAGAACTTGGTATATTGCGTGTTTTACCAGTACCTATTATCAAAATTTCTATTTCCTCTGTTAAAAAAGATTTAAAATGTTCCTTGCTATTTATATCACTTTCTTTCAATTTAATCACCTTTTCAGGAAAAACTATAATTGAGCCGCAATATTCTTGATTGTTTACCAAGAATTTTCCTTCGCTGTAGCCGTTTATAAGATTTTTATTCTCGGAAATTAAGGGCATAAAGTCAAACTATTAATTGAGTGTCACATGCCCACCATTCTGGTTGCTTTTCTCTGATATTAACTGCAGCAGCTTTTGCATTTTCCTCACTATCGAATATTCCAAAGCATGATGCACCACTGCCTGACATGCGAGAAAGTATAGAGCCTTCTTGTGACTCAAGTGTTGATATCACATCCTGAATTTCAGGTACAAGACTTACTGCTATCTCTTGAAGATCGTTTCTCGTCTCTTTAAGAAGCTTTAATAAATCTTTCTCGGTATCATCGTTCCATGTAATTGGCTCAGAAAATTCTCCTTCATGTTTGGAAAATACCTCTAGTGTGCTCAAAAACTTTTTTTTCGGCTTCACCAGTACTATATTTGTGGGTAGAGAGAATTTTTTTATGGGACACAACTCTTCACCAATACCTCTAACAAAAGCAGGCTTACTATCTATACTTGCAGGAACATCAGCACCAACGCTTAAAGCTATTTCATTTAAAATCGTCCTATCAATCTTCCACAGCTTTCCTAGCGTACGTACCACAGCTCCAGCATCTGAGGAGCCACTGCCCAAACCCGCAGCAATTGGTATATTTTTCACAACCTTTACAATTACTTTAGTTCGCGCAGGGGCATATCTAAGCAATAGATTAACTGCTCTAATTACGGTGTTGTACCTGTTATTAATTCTAAGTTCGGAATTTACAAATTCAACTGTAGAGTTATCGTATCTAGAATACTTCTCACCTACTTTTATTTCCAAAAAATTAGAAAGATTAGCAAAGACAAATAAACCTTCAATCAAGTGATATCCTGTTTCCTTCTTATTTACAACATGCAAAAAAAGATTGATTTTTGCAGGCGCCTTTACACAAAAACTTTTCATTATATATCTTCACTAAGACTATTTTTACATTATATATATAATGCTATTCTAGTCAACTTTTATAAGGTTTTCGCACTTCTGATGAGATCAAATGCCATAGATCCTAATTTCTCTGTGTGGGTAAATGCGTCCGCTGGTACAGGCAAAACAAAAATCTTAATAGACAGAGTATTGAGACTTTTATTAGAAAACAAAAGAAATATTCTCTGCTTAACGTTCACCAATGCTGCAGCAAACGAGGTGGAGAATCGTGTTCACAGCATACTCAGTAAGTGGGCAATATGCTCAGAGAGTGTGTTGATAGCAGATTTAGAACAATTAGATTTCTTTCCGATGTACCCCTATTTGTCATCCCAGTGCTCGACCAGAGAAAATAAAGATTATTTAACAAGAGCAAGAGGGCTTTTCTCTGAATTGGAAAATCTTGGTCTAACTATACAAACCATACACGCTTTCTGTTACAAATTAATTTCCAACTTTCCCATAGAAGCTGGCATCGCCCCAAATTGTACGCTGAGTGAATGTAAAGAATTACATTCCATCATATTCAATAAAGTGCTTCATAACGAAACTGTGCAGGATGATATCAACCTTATTGCAACTGAAATTGATGAAAATAAACTACGCGATTTGCTTTATACTTTATGTATAAAAAGATCGATGTCAGCAAATGATTCGGAATATATCAAAGAAAAACTCAATGCTCCAGATGGAATTCATGACGCACAGAGTGAAACGACTGAGCACATAAAAAGATTAGCCGAGATATTAAGTGAAGGCAGTAAAAGAGATCAGAGTTACAGCAAAATGCTTAATGATTGGTGCAACAGCACAAATAAAGAGGACATAGAAGACCTAGCCAAGGTATTTCTCAAATCAGAATCGCACGAAAAAAAGAGCATATCATCCATTGCAACAAAAAGTATTTTGGAGAAATTCAGAGATGCAGAGCAAATAATAGAAAATATTCAGAATGTAGTATTTACCCATATAAGAGACATGAACTCTTATCAAATATTCAAGAGAACCAGTAGCTTACTTGGTATATTTAAAGTATATGTTGATCTATACAGTAGCGAAAAATCAAAAAACGCACTGCTTGACTACAATGATATAATTGGCTTAGCAACAAATCTTCTCAGCAATCCAAACTATAAAGATTGGATATTGTTTAACTTGGATCAAAAAATAGATCACATCCTTGTTGATGAGGCACAAGACAATAGCATCAGCCAGTGGAAAATTATAACAAATCTCTGTGATGAATTTTTTGCCGGTAATGATGAAAAGCGAACCTTGTTTGTAGTTGGTGATGTAAAACAGTCTATTTATAGATTTCAAGGAGCAAATCCCCATCTATTCAACTATATGCAACAATACTTTCATACGAAAACTGGTGGTAGAGATTGGATATCATGCCAACTTGAAAAGTCATTCCGCTCAACTCCAGAAGTTTTGATGCTTGTAGATAGAATATTTAACAACTTCCGCGCAGAAATATCTTTTGTTGATAATGAAATAAAACATGTTCCACATAGAGAAAATGATCAAGGATATATTGAAATTTGGCCAGCGTTACCAAAGTGTAAAGAGAAAGAACAGCGAGCTTTACAAATTCCTCTGACATGCAGGGAAAATTATATAATAACAGACCGATTACTTGCTCAAACAATAGCCAACAGAATTCACAATTGGTTAAACCAAGGGCGAATTTTAGTCGCTAAAGATCGCCATATAGAGCCAAGAGACATTATGGTTCTGGTACGGCAACGAAACGTGTTAGTTGATTACATAATAAGCGAACTTAAAAAAGCAAACGTACCAGTTGTAGGTCGAGATTATTTTAGAATTATGGACTATATAGCTGTGCAGGACTTAATAGCTTTGGCCGAATTTTTACTCCTCCAGGCAAATGATCTAGCTCTTGCAAATGCTTTAAAATCACCGTTATTCAATTTTACTGAGGATGATTTATTTAACATTGCATATGACCGTAAAGAGCAATCATTATGGGAAAGACTTGAAAATTATTCTGAAGATATCTATAGCGAATTAAACGATCTCATTAACTTATCTTGCATAGAGTCTCCTCTTGCACTATTTACACATATATTGCGTACAGGTAAGAAGAAATTTGCTGCAAGGCTAGGTCTTGAGTGCTTCGAGGTTCTAGACGAATTTATGAACCTTGTGTTGCAATTTGAAAACCCATCTCTTCAAGCGTTTGTTCAGTGGATCAAGGAGAATAACCCGGAGATTAAGAATGATATGCAATCAGAACGCAATGCTGTGCGAATAATGACAATTCACAAATCAAAAGGTCTGCAAGCTCCCATAGTATTTTTGGTTGATACAAACACAGTGCCAAGAAACAGTGAAAGCATTATCTTTGATAGAACGGAAGTACCATTTTGGTGTGGAAAAAACAATAACGCTTATTGTGATCAAGTAAAAAGAGAGAAAAAACTAGAGGATTATAACGAATATTTGCGTTTATTATACGTAGCACTCACACGTGCTGAAGATGAGTTATACATCTTAAGTAAAGAGCCAGTGCAAAAGGGCTCTTGGTATGATCTAATCACTCAGTATGGAGAACCATATGAAAAGAAACAAGCATACTTACAGCCAATATTTAAAGAAAAAGTTGAAGTGCTATGTGTGAACGCAAACTACCCTTACATTTATAAAAAACGTGATTATTTTGACGTTCCAGTCATTTCCCTTCCCCCAGCTTTAGCCCACTCTTTGGTGTCATCCCAGCGTTCTCCCCTGTCATCCCAGTGCTTGACACTGGGATCCAGTAAAAAAGAAGGGGTAGAATGGATCCCAGTGTCAAGCACACAGCTGTACGAACATTGCGATACAAGAGTAATTTTCATCAAGAAAGATGTCATCCCAGTGCCCAGACACTGGAACTTAACTTTAAATGAGTGCACTGGGTGGCTGTATAATGAAAACTGGATCCCAGTGTCAAGCACTGGGATGACAAATAGGGGTATTAGAATGACAGATGAGAGTGCTGGAATGACAAAAAGTAGTGCTGAAATGAAAGACAGCTATGCAAGAGGCCTGATCATTCACAGCATATTGCAGTATATGCCCAAGATAGAAAAAGAAAGGAGAAAAAACTGGGTCAGAAAATATCTTGACAATATAAACACCAGTGAAGATAAGGATGAAATTTACAGTAAAATATTAGCTTTTAACGAAAAATATGATTACCTATTTGACTTAGAGGGCAAGTCAGAAATTACACTGAGTGGAATAATTGATGGCGAACCAGTATTAGTACGACTAGATAGGCTATGCATAACGCAAGATAAAGCGATCATAATTGACTACAAATCACACCGTAACGTTTCTGTTTCCTTATTAAATGAAATAAAAAAGCAAATGCTGACCTATAAAACCTTAGTACAAGAAATATATCCAAACAAGCAAGTAGAGTGTGTGGTTATTTGGGTGGAAGATTTAACCATTCAATCTGACCTTTAACGAAACTTGATTGCAAGAAATAGCTACTACGTCATACCACCGCGAACCGTCATACCGCGATTCATTCGCGGTATCTCATCAGCTAACACGTAGCGGGATGACGAATTACTTAACCATCATGCCGCCGCGAATAGATCCCGCTAACAAGCAGCGGGATGACAGCAATCCTACGTCATACCGTGATTTATTCACGGTATCTCATCCGCTAACACGTAGCGGAATGACGAATTACTCAACCATCATGCTGCCGCGGATAGATCCCGCTAACAAGCAGCGGGATGACAGCAATCCTACGTCATACCGTGATTTATTCACGGTATCTCATCCGCTAACACGTAGCGGAATGACGAATTACTCAACCATCATGCTGCCGCGGATAGATCCCGCTAACAAGCAGCGGGATGACAGCAATCCTACGTCATACCGTGATTTACTCACGGTATCTCAGCCGCTAACACGTAGCGGGATCTCAGCATAGCTATCTTAAAGCTAAGTAATATAAGTCAACCCAGCTAGGATTCTTTTGATTGATCAAATTAATTTTCCACTGCCTTGGCCATTCTTTCAGGCGCCTTTCTCTTGCAATAGCTAAACTTATATCTTCAAACTCTTCAAAATATACAAGTTTATTTACATTATATCTTGATGTAAAACCTGAAACAATTTTGTTTTTGTGTTCCCAAATCCTCTTGATCAAATTTGCAGTTACACCAATATATAATGTGCTATTAGCTTTATTTGTAAGTATATAGATATATGATAACTTCATCTTAATCGTTTATAGCTAAAGTAACTGAGGTTTACCAACATTATACTACACCATCGTGCCACAATAAAACTTACCGTCATCCCGCCGCAGATAGATCCCGCTAACACGTAGCGGGATGACGAATTACTTAACCATCATGCCGCCGCGAACCGTCATCCCGTTACGGTATCTCTATAGCTAACCCAAGCAGGGTTTTCCCTACTTCATACCGCGATTCATTCGCGGTATCTCAGCATAGATTCCGCTAACGAGTAGCGGAATGACGAATTTGTCGTTTTTCAAATCGTCGGTAAACCTAAGTCACTTTAGCTATAGATCCCGCTAACACGTAGCGGAATGACGATTGTCGGTAAATCTAAGTTACTGTAGCTATAAAGGCTTTCACAACAACCTATTTTCCCTGAAACTAAAATAGCTACTGAATGTAATAATAATGTGGTCTATTAATTCTATTCCTATACTTTGGCAAGCTTCTGCTAGTTGCCTAGTGAGAGATATATCGCTATTTGAAGGTTGTGTATCTCCGCTTGGATGATTGTGAGATATTACAATGGATGTTGAACCAATCAAAAGTGCGCGCTTGATGATCTCTCTGACATAAAGAGGAGTTTGATCTACTGTACCAACGTTTTGCAGGTCTTCCGCTATTAGACGATACTTTTTATTCATATAGATGACGCGAAAATTTTCCTTATTGAGGCTTCCTATGCTTATTCTTAAATAATCAAGCAATTTTTCCCAGTTATCGATTATAGGCAGGTCTTTTATTTCTTCTCTTGCAGAACGAACAAAGGCTTGTTTCACACAAAAGATGGCAGATATTGCTGCATTGCTGACACCATCAACATTTTGCAGTGCTTCCAGGTCAGCATTAAAAACTTTATTCAAACTGCCAAAATTTTCTATCAAACTCTTTGCTATCGGCTTTACATCAATTCTACTGTATGCTGAATATAAAATGTGCTCTAAAACTTCATAATCAAGTAATGATTGTCCATTATCTAAAATAATTTTCTCTCTTAGACGCTTTCTATGCCCCTTTTCGTAATTTTTCATCATTAGTGAATTGCTTATCTCTTATATAATAAGAAGTTAGATTTTTAAGTAAAATATTTAATAAAGCGCATGACGCACAATTGTAAGAACATTCATTTTTAAAGACAGTAAATGGTGTAATGAAAGTAGCTGACGCGAGCTCTACGTCATACCGCCGCGGTATCTCAGCAGATCCCGCTAACAAGCAGCGGGATGACGAGGCTTATCGTCATGCTGCCGCGAACCGTCATACCAACCGTCATACCGTGATTTATTCACGGTATCTCTAGATCCCGCTAACAAGTAGCGGGATGACGAGGCTTATCGTCATGCTGCCGCGAACCGTCATATCAACCGTCCTCCCGTGATTTATTCACGGTATCTCTAGATCCCGCTAACAAGTAGCGGGATGACGGTTGTTGTTTAGCTACAAACATTAAGAAATTTACCAAACGAAAAAAAAGGCAAAAGAAGCCCTGGTCATTGTCTATTTTCAGTATTTGGCGTTTTTTAAGTCTTAAACACTGCAATTTAGCTGCTTTTAAGTGCAACTCACCTTAGTTCAAATGTTTAAGAAATTTACTAAGCAGAAAAAAAGGCAAAAGAAATCCCGTGTTAGCTAGTTGTCACTCTCTAATCCTGCAAATTGGCATACTATACTGTCTTAAACGACTTATAAGCGCGTTTCAGCTTGTGTAGGTAAAAACCTAGAAATATTGTGAAGACATAAGGTGCACATAGTGCAAAGAATTAAAAATAAGACGCCAACTACGTTGTTTTCTTGCTGTTTAATCTGCACAGATGAAGATAACTGAATACCTTCAATACCATGATAAGGGGGCTGGCGGAGTTTGTCAAGGAATTTTTATGCAAGAGATCTATTGAAATGCCCCTGTAAAATTATACTATTAATTAGTGCACTGTAAATTTAAAATTATAGATATGTTAAGCAGATTGGTAATTTTGCTATTAGTTTTTATACTTCCTTTTTCTTCATACTCATACCAGTTTAGAACCAAAGCAAAGCAAGCATTAGTCTTAGATTTAGCTTCAGACTCGTTCATTTTTGACCATAATTCCGATGAAAAAATGGCCCCATCTTCAATGAGCAAGTTAATGACTTTATATATAGCCTTCGATTATCTAAAAGCTGGAATAATAAATATGGAGGATAAATTTCGAGTAAGCAGAAAAGCGTGGGAAAGAAAAGGCTCTTCTATGTTTTTGAAAGAAGGTCAATCCGTTACGGTGAGGGAATTACTCGAAGGAATTACAATAGTCTCAGGTAATGATGCCTGTATAACACTAGCCGAGGGTATTGCAGGATCAGAAGAGAATTTTGTGGCTGAAATGAATGAGGTTGCACAAAATTTGAACCTGAATGACAGTCATTTTGTCAACTCAAGCGGGTGGCCAGATGGAGATCATTTTATGAGCGCAAAAGACTTGGTAATGCTGGCAAAAAGGATTTTCACTGATTTTCCTGAATATTACGATTTATTTTCTGAACAATATTTGACATATAACGAAATTGCACAAAAGAATAAAAATCTTCTACTTTTTCACGACATTGGGGTTGACGGTTTAAAAACCGGTTATACAAATGCTGGTGGTTATGGCATTGTAGCATCTGCAAAACGAAATGATAGGAGAATTTTTGCTGTCGTAAATGGTTTAAACACTGAGAAAGAGCGAATAGAAGAAGCAAAAAGACTGATACAATACTCCTTAAATCATTTTAATACTAAGAAAATATTTGCTAAAGACAGTGTAGTTGAGGAAGTAAATGTTCTCTATGGAAAAGATAAAAAAGTGCCTATTACAGTTGCAAACGATGTTACCATAACTTACAACCGCAAATTGCATGACCAAATTAAGGTGCGTATTGAATATAAAGATATGATACCTGCACCCATTAAAAAAGGTCAAGAAGTGGGCAAAGTTTTTGTAGAAATACCAGGTATTGAGCAACAAACTACACCTCTTTATGCAGCAAATGACGTACAGGAATTGAATTTCATAGAAAAGTTTTTTAGAATGTTATTTTAAGTTTAATATATTGGCTTTCAAAGCAATTTCGAAAGAGAGATCTATTGCACTTTAGTGTAGTTTTAACTAACAATTTCTGTTACAATACAAGATTGAAATGTTACGAAAATGTGCTGGTTATATTTGTTGCTGTCTAGTATCCTAGAGATACTGTGGGCTGTAACGCTAAAGTTTAGTAACAGTTTTACTAAAGTTGTGCCTTCGATTGCAACATTGGTAATTATGATCATTAGCATTTATTTTTTATCTCTTGCAGCATGCTTTCTACCTATTAGAGTATGCTATGCAGTTTCCTCTGGAATATGCACAATTGGAATAACTATAATTGGTGCAACCGCTTTCACAGAGAATATTAATTTATCTCAAGTTTTATGTATCATTTTAATTGTAATAGGAACCATAGGGCTAAAGCTCTCTATTTAAGCCTAAAAATTTATGCATGAATTGGATATATTTACTCTTATCGTCACTAATTGAAGTGTTCTGGGTCATAACACTTAAGCATAGTTGTGGATTTACTCATCTCGTACCATCAATAATTAGCATATTCTCCATGGCTCTTAGTACGTATTTACTTTCGCTCGCTATACGTTCTATACCTATCGGAGTATGCTATGCAATTTGGACTGGAGTAGGTGCTATAGGAGCTTCGATACTTGGAGTTTACCTATTTAATGAACCAGTTAATTTATTCGAAGTAATATGCTTTATTTTAGTTACATTCGGGATTATAGGATTAAAATTGTTTGATACTGCAAAACAAACTGTTGATAAAATGGAATAAGAGATCCCACTGGGATGACAGAAGCAGATACTCCACATTGTCATGCAAATTGGAATCCAGACTTTTTTCTATACAGCATGGTGGAGACGAGAAACCGTAACCGTTCACACTTAATTCTGCAATCTCACTAATGGACAGGCCAGTACACTTGACAATAATTTTTCCTTCGATTTTTCCTTGTTGAATAGAAGAAAGATAATCATCAATATGTTTCTTAGTTTGATCATAAGCAAAACGTTCTTCTTTACTCCAGTTATATTGATTTAACACATCATAAGCTCTACCAATAATAACATCACTACCTATTATTTTCTGTAGATCTTCTTCGCTAGTTTCATCGGCGTACTTAAAAAAATAAATCCATTTTTCAACAATATTTGAAAGCTGATCTTCTTTTGTCTTATTAAACTTTGGTAGCTCGATGAAAGTGAAACTAAAATCTTTGAGATCATGTATTAAATAGGACTTGATCTGACACTTAAAATAAGTAAGTTATAAAATAATAAAAGAAAGGAGTGTTAGAAATGAGTACAATACAAACAAAAATACTAAAACCAAAGCTAGGGTTATTAGAGCTAGCAAAACAACTAGGAAATGTATCTCAAGCATGCAAAGTGATGGGATACTCAAGAGATACATTTTATCGGTTTAAGGTGTAAAAGACAAGATTTAATGTGACAGACAAGAATTAACTGACAGAAGAATTGAGGTAGTCAAAACTAATATCAGGCTCTTGTTTAATGCTACTAATGTTTTTCTGAAAAGCAATATATTTACTATCAAAAAACGTTTGCATAGGTGTTTTGCCATAGCAATACTTACCCGAGTGAGGCCTTGTCTCATTATAAGAACGCAACCAATAATCAACATCAATCTGTAGATCTTCCAAAGAATTGTAGATTTTCTTTCTAAAGATAATATTGTAACACTCATCTTGCATGGTTCTATGAAATCTTTCACATATGCCATTGGTTTGTGGAGAGTTGGCTTTGGTTCTAGAATGATCGATATTTTCGATTCCCAAATATAACTGATAAGCGTGATTTTCTGGCTTGCCACAATACTCTGTACCCCTATCAGTTAGAATGCGTAATAATGGAATTTTCTGCTCATCAAAAAATGGAATAACTCTATCGTTGAGGAGGTCTGCAGCTGTAATAGCTGTTCTGTCCGTGTAAAGTTTAACCATTGCAACTCTCGAATAAGTATCAACAAAAGTCTGCTGATAAATTAGCCCTATACCTTTGATATTGCCCACATAATAGGTATCTTGAGAACCCAAATAACCTGGATGTTGTGTCTCAATTTCACCATGAGCTTCCCTTTGTTCTTTAACTTTTTCTAAAGCTGTAAGTTGTTCTTCAGTTAAAATGATTCCTTCTTAAGCTACTTTTGTCTCTAGCGCTTTAAGTCTCTTTTTGAGAGTTTCAAGGTCATTTCTTAGCCATACAGACCTTACTCCTCCCTGAGAAATTATTATACCTCTTTTTCTCAGTTCATTTGCAGCTCTTTCTTGCCCATATGCTGGAAATTCTGTTGCTATACCAATCACTGCTCTTTCTATATCGTCGGAAACTCTGTTCGCTAATAGCGGTTTTTTCTTACTTATTTCATGTAATGCTTCCTCTCCTCCATTTTCATATAACTCCTTAAACCGATAAAATGTATCTCTTGAGTATCCCATCACTTTGCATGCTTGAGATACATTTCCTAGTTGTTTTGCTAGCTCTAATAACCCTAGCTTTGGTTTTAGTATTTTTGTTTGTATTGTACTCATTTCTAACACTCCTTTCTTTTATTATTTTATAACTTACTTATTTTAAGTGTCAGATCAAGTCCTATTTAATACACCTAAAGCACTATAAGTATTACCGAGGTTTGCCAGTTGTTTAGCAACTTGAACGTGATCAAGACCGTAATGTTTCTCAAAAATAGGTAAAGCCCATTCAAGCAGCTCCTTTTGTTTCTGAAGATCACCTGAATCCCCATAAGCGACACCTAGGTTTGCTAGTGATTTAGCAACTTGAACATGATCAGAGCCATAATGTTTCTTGTCAATTGCTAAAGCCCGTTCAAGCAACTCCTTTTGTTTCTTATGATCACCTAAAGCACCATAAGCGCCACCGAGGTTTGTTAGTAGTTTAACAACTTTAAAATGGTCAGAGCCATAATGTTTCTCTTGCATTGCTAAAGCTCGTTCAAGCAACTCCTTTTGTCTTCTAGGATTACCCAGATCGTAGTATCCATCATCCATCCATATTAGCAAACGTACAAGATAATCCTTTTCTATTGTTTGCTTTTCCAAAGGTTCTAAAGGTTTTTCTTTTAGCCAACTATCTATATGTGATAGAAATGCTTCTAAATGAGGCAATAATTGTCGTTTTTTAGCATAATCTTCTAATTTATCACTGCCGTAAGGAAAACCCTTTTGTAGTAGTTGAAAAACGGTTTCTATGTCTTCTTTAATTTTTCCACTTTCCTCTGACTTTAGCCTTGTCACCTCCTGAACCAAGTTGTGCACTAACATGCTATGATCTTTTTTGACAGTTAACATAGAATAACTTATTAATATTCCAAACGCTTCATGGAAAGTTTCTAAGGAAGGATTATTTTCTTGATTATCAGCAAAGATTTCTAGTAAAGATTTAGGGATAGGACTACCATCTAGGTAAGCACAAGCAGTAAGCCAGTTAGCCGCCAAAGAAGATTCTTTTTTTATTGCTTCTACTGTAATGTTCCATGTGACATACACTATTGCTGCAGTCTCTCTATTAGCACAAGCTGGAAATGTTTCAAGCAATGTTTTATCAGACAATAAAGCTCGTTTTCTATCATTATATAATTTCAAGTAGTCTGAAATACTTATAACTGTTTTCTTTATATAAGCACTTGCTTGGGCTAAAGCTAAAGGTAAATGACCTAATGTCTTTGCTAATGTATCCACTTGAGTTATGTCTAACTTCTGTCCTTTCGCTTTTAATATCTTACGAATGTAGCTCCTTGATTCTCCAGGTTCAAAAACATCAATAGAAATAGTGTTCTGTGGTTGTGGCCAGCCAAATGTATAACGAGAAGTTAATAATATCTTTCCTCCTTTTATAGGAAGTAAATCTGCTATATCTTTGTAATTAGGAGCATTATCGCATATCAGTAGCCACCCAGCACGTTTGGGGTCTTCTAGCCAACGCTTAACAGACTTAGCATGATCTTTTTCAAGAACTTTTCCTTCATAATCATGAATAATGTTTAGTTCACGTCCTAATTTAATATATTCGTTAATTAAAGTATTTCTATCTTTTGCATCAAACCAAATTATCCCTTTATATTTTTGGAACTTACTCCAAATAAATTCTAATGCTAATTGTGTTTTACCTATTCCACCTAGTCCATGACAAGCAACTAGTGTTGCTGTATCATTAGCTTTCAGGCATTCTTCTATTTTATCTAGCAGCGCTTCTCTGCCGACAAAGTTATAATTTCGAGTAGAGACTTGCCAAAATTCATCTAGATTTTCTTTAGGTTTGAGATTATAAAGATGTTCTATAACTTCCCTAAAATAATCGTCTTTTCTTGTTAGATAAGAAACTTTGCTACCCTGTTGTGCCCACCATTTCTCTACCTTGTCATATACACGGACAAAAACTGTATCAATATCTTCTTCCCCTGATATTTTGTATACATTTCCTATTTCTTTCTTAATAATATCATCTAATTTTGAATGATTAGGTTGATTAACTACAAACCTTATTCTAAGTAAAAAATCTTCTATTTCATCTTCACTGCCGCAACTGAAGTATTTTTTCAGTTCAATATGATTTTTTATTTTGTAGCACGTTCCTCTGTGACCTTCATAAATACTTAAAATGTTATCATCTGTTAACTTTGACTCTTCCAGATACTTCTCTAATGTTTCTATGCTGCCTTGCTTTTCTGCACCTTTTTTGAAGTTCACATTAACATTGGTGTGAATGACAAGTGTAATATCACTGTTCTTACACTTAGAGTTTCGCATAATCTTAAGATAAGATTCAACAAAATATTTGTTTAATCCGAAATCCTTTTTCTGTTGCTTTCTATCATTTCCATCAATAAACAAATCTTCAAAAGTAATATTCTTCGAAGGGCGATGTGTATTGCAGTGCTTAGCTTGGACCAAGACAATTCTCGATTTGTTTTCCTGATTTTCATACTCAAAAGAAATATCATCAAAGGCTCCAAAACCTTCTACGTTTGATGCCAACCAAAAGTCAACTTTACTACTTAATCCGTGAAGCAGGTACAGCATTGATAGTTTTACTTCATATTTACGACCATGATCACCTGTTGATGTGCCATCTCTCTTCTTAAATTTAGGATTACCAAGTTCTTCAGACTGCTTATTTTCTACATTTATACCCTACTAAACCTACGAATAACTTCTTTCTATAAAAAATTAAAGTCACCAAGTACCTAAGATAATGCAACAGATTCTTTAATATTTCGATAACAGTGCCGAACAGGGTTGATTTTGTTTTCTATCTTAAGTATAAAGATTCCCCAAATCTAATATGTAATTGCTGTAGGCTGCATTTAGTAATATAATCTCGTATTAAATAAGACGTTACTTAAGTTTATGCTAGATTCTCCGCTAATTTTGACAGCCATTCTTATATTTTTCATTTTTACGTTGTCATTCTTTTTTATAAGAAAGATATTTGGGTCAACAAACAAGAAGATAATAAAATCCTTTAGGAAAATTGTTCAGCAAATAAATACATTAGAAATAGAAATGCAGAGCTTATCTGATGAGGAGCTTGCTGGTAAAACTGGGGAATTTAAACAAGAATTGAAAAATGGCAAAACACTAAATGATCTTCTCTTACCTGCATTTGCAGTTGTGCGTGAAGCCTCTCGAAGGTTTCTTAACATGAGACACTTCGATGTTCAACTGATCGGTGGGATGGTGCTCCATCACGGCATGATATCAGAAATGAAAACAGGAGAGGGAAAGACACTCGTTGCAACTTTAGCTGCATACCTTAATTCTTTAGAAGGGAAAGGTGTGCACGTCGTAACTGTTAACGATTATCTTGCAAAACGAGACACAGAGTGGATGAGCAAATTATATAATTCTCTTGGGGTTTCTGTTGCGTTTATCACGAATAACTTGACAGATGAAGAGAGAAAAGAGGCTTACAGTGCAGATATCGTGTATTCCACAAATAACGAGCTTGCCTTTGATTACCTGCGAGACAATATGAAATTTTCTCAAGAAGACATGGTTCAGAGAGGCTTTCACTACGGAATAGTTGATGAAGTAGACTCAATACTCATTGATGAAGCTCGCACTCCGCTTATTATTTCTGGCCAGATTGAGGAAAACAATCAGATATATAAGCATATCAATAAAATAGTAACCAAATTAGTTGACTCTGATTATGAGGTGGATGAAAAGGGTAGGGCAGTGTTCCTTACTGAAGATGGTATTTCACGAGTGGAAGAACTACTCAGGTCATACAATCTCATTCCTGAAAATTCCTCGCTCTATGATACTGACAGCATGATAATGACTCATTATATAGACCAAGCATTACGTGCACATAAGCTGTTTACTGCTGATAAAGATTATATAGTAAAGGATGGCAAGGTAGTGATTATTGATGAATTTACTGGGCGTATGATGGAGGGCAGGAGATATTCCGATGGTCTTCATCAGGCACTTGAAGCGAAGGAGAATCTTGAAATTCAGCATGAAAACCAAACTTTAGCATCGGTCACATTTCAGAATTACTTTCGTATGTACAATAAACTTTCCGGAATGACTGGAACAGCAGCAACAGAGGCAGAAGAGTTTCGTGATATATACAGACTAAATGTAGTAAAAATTCCAACCAATGTACCTGTAAAAAGAGTTGATATTGATGATGAAATTTATGGCACAGGAAAAGAAAAATTTAATGCTGTGTTGAAGTTTATAGAAGAATGCCACAAACGCCTTCAACCGGTCCTTGTTGGCACGGTAAGCATCGAAAACTCTGAGAAGCTTTCTGCGCTTTTGCAAAGCCATTCTCTTAAGCATTCAGTATTGAATGCTCGTTATCATGAACAAGAGGCGTACATAATAGCACAAGCTGGAGTGCCAGGTAGTATCACTATAGCAACTAACATGGCAGGACGTGGAACTGATATTCAACTCGGTGGAAACGCTGAAATGATTGCAAAGGTAGAGCTAAAGAAGATAAAAAATGCTGATGAAAGAGAAAAAAAACACCAAAAAATAGTCGAAAGAGTAAAAAAAGATAAGGAAATTGTTATAAAAGCTGGTGGTTTATGTGTGGTTGGAACCGAAAGACATGAAAGCAGGAGAATAGATGATCAATTACGCGGCCGTTCTGGTCGTCAGGGGGATCCTGGACTTTCTAAGTTCTTTTTATCGCTTGAAGATGACCTAATGAGAATATTTGGTTCTGATAGAATGAGAAGCTTTTTACAAAAAGTAGGGTTAAAGAATAACGAAGCTATTCATCATCCATGGATCAATAAGGCACTTGAGAAGGCGCAGAAGAAAGTTGAAGCTAGAAATTATGATGTGCGGAAGTCTTTGCTTAAGTTTGATGACGTAATCAACAACCAACGTAAAGTTATTTTTAAGAAGAGAAACAATATCTTAGGCAACGAAATTAATGATTTACCTGAAGTATATAGCGAAGTAAATGAGCGCATAGTAGAAGGTATAATCCAAAGTGGCTATTATGAGGATTATATTGAAGATATAGCCAAAGAATTCCATACAAGGTATGGGGTAACATTTAATAGGGAAACCCTAGCAAAGTTTTTGAATAAACAAGAAGCTTTGAATTATATAAATGATAAGATACAAGAATTTTTTACTGAGAAAGAAAAATATTTCAACAGTCAGCACACTACAGATTTGTGGAATACGATCGTGAAGCAAATGATGATAATGGCACTTGATCATTTATGGAGGGAACACCTTTCAGTTCTAGAGAGCCTAAAACAGAGCATAAGCTTACGTGCTATGGGGCAGAAAGATCCACTGAATGAATTTAAACGCGAAGCTTTCTTGATGTTTGAGTCAATGCTTGAAAAATGGAAGGAACTCACCATTCATCGCTTAGCACACTTTAAGTTGGCAGACAACCAAGAGATAGGCAATAGGTTACATTCTGCTAGAAATAGCAGACTTCCCAAAGTCTCAAGAAACGACAAATGTCCTTGCAACTCCGGAAAGAAGTACAAACACTGCCATGGCGCAGTTACTGTGGTGAATTAGTAACTATGGTTGTACAGTCTCTTGCTCACGTATATTATTGTATCTAGCCTCTTTTAACTCGTTCGATAAATTTTGTGACTCTTCTTCTGTTAGTCGAGAAGGTTCTTTCTCTGATGACTTCATTAGTCTCTTGATTTTATCTGATGCAATAGCTATTCCAATTGCAGCTACAATTGGAAGTACTGGTGCTGCAAACCCTATTGCTATTAAAGAATCCATCGTGATTGATAAAGACGATAAAGAGTCTACTTTGACTATTGGAACAACACTACCAAAGCCAACTCCAACTGCAACACTGCCAATAAATAAGCCAGCTAGACATGCAATTTCTTTTAATGTGAAATCACTTATACGACGACCATTGCAAGCTGCAAATTCGGATAAGGGCTCTTTTATAAAAGTTGCAATTAATGGCACTACAGAAATAGCGCCAACAATTCCACCTATCATCAGAGGTGAAAGACTAGTCAAGGTACTGAGTGCAAGACCTGTTAAAATACTTACTATAGCCCCTATTACTACAGCTATTCCCAGAATTGCTAAATAAATTATCCCTAGCATTTTGCTCCTTTTTATACTTGCAGTCTTTCCAGACTTCAGAATTTTATCATGGCGTATGAAGTGGATTATGTCAATGAAGAACTAAGAAACTGGTTCTTCTTTTTTTCTATAGCTTTAGGTTTACCTACAATTTGAAAAACAACAAATTCGTCATTCCGCCGCAGTATCTCTAGATCCCGCTAACAAAGCGGGATGACAGCAATCCTACGTCATACCGCAGCGGTATCTAGAGATACCGCTGCGGTATGACTAGACTTTTTGATTTACTCCCACTCAATGGTTGCTGGTGGTTTAGAAGTTAAGTCATAGACAACTCTATTTACTCCGGAAACGTTATTAATAATTATACTGCCAACATTCTGTAAAAAGTCCCAAAACACTAGCGAATGCTGATCCTTATCTTCAAATGGAAATGCATCAGCCGTCATACCATCGGACGATGTTACAGCCCTTAAAGCACAAACATATCCGTATGTACGACCATCTCCCATGACGCCTACAGTTTTTATTGGTAATAATACAGCAAAAGCTTGCCATATCTTATCGTATAGATCGTAATTTTTCATCGTATTAATATATATTTCATCTACTTCTTGCAATATTCGCACCTTTTCTTCATCGACTTCACTTATAATCCTCACTGCAAGTCCGGGTCCAGGAAATGGATGTTGAAATATTATCTCGTCTAAAAGCCCAATTTCTTTTCCAAGTAGCCTTACCTCATCTTTAAAGAGGTAGCGTAAAGGCTCTACTAGCTTCAGGTTCATCTTTTCTGGCAATCCACCAACATTATGGTGAGACTTAATTGTACTAGTGTTGTCTGAGGCATGCCCTGACTCAACTACATCAGAGTAGATGGTACCTTGCATCAAAAAATCCACATCACCTATTTTTTTTGCTTCTTCTTCAAACACTTCAATGAAAGCGTTACCGATAATTTTTCGCTTTTCTTCTGGATCAGTTATCCCCTTCAACCTACTCAAAAATAAATTTGATTTATCAACGTAGTTTATCGGGATCTCTTTTAACATAGTAATGGTCTGGTTCTTGCGTAACAACCCAGTATCGATAAAAATACAGTTCAATTGTTTTCCTATAGCTTTATGTGTGAGAGCCGCTGCAACACTTGAATCAACCCCACCACTTACTGCAGCGATTACTTTTTTCTCTCCTACTACATTTTTGATTTTTTCCTTCTGCTTTTCAATAAACGATTTCATTGTCCAGTCTCTTTCACAATTTGTAATATCCAAGAAGTTAGAGAGCAATTTACTCCCATTTGTTGTGGGCCTCACTTCAGGATGGAATTGAGTACAGTAAATCTTCCGCTGTTCGTTAACAATCATTGCAATTGTTTGATTTATCACACCTGATGCGATAACAGTAAATCCCTGTGGTATAGTATCAACACTGTCCGCATGGTTCATTAATACATCCACTTCAGAATTAACATCCCAGGTATCCTTTATAATGGGGGATTCTTTTAGTATCTTGATTTTAGTTCTGCCAAACTCCTGTTTGAAACTCTCTTTTACTTTTGCTCCAAAATAATGACAAATGAGTTGCTGTCCATAGCATATTCCAAGTATAGGAACGTTTGTTGCCTTATTAAGTTTTATAATTTCATGTACTACTCTACTTGTTTCAGAACAATCATCATTTACAGATTGTGGTCCTCCAGAGAGAATAAACCCATTGAATTTTGATATTGTTTCAAAACTGATGTTGCTTGGAAATATTTCGCAATACACACCCATTTCCCTGACTTGTCTTGCGATAAGCTGTGTAAATTGTGAACCAAAATCAATAATGGCAATTGCTGACAACTTACTCCTCCATATTATCCTAACTAATATCTATAATAAAGAAAACAATGGAGCAAGTAAACTAAGACCTCTTTAAAAGCCTTAATGTGTGGTTAGTTATAATTTATTTTGAGCTGACAGAAACTTTGCACGTTGGTAGCTCAGAGTTTTTGGTCCCTCATTAGGATCAAGGCATACTTTGAAGCAGTTCCAACCATTATAGCTTCCGCCACCAGCCAGTATTCTACATGCTATGGATGGAGACTTAGCCTCAATCACTTTTCCAGTTTTATTGTCTACAAACTTTTTCACTCCCTCAACTCTAACTTCGTATTTCTGGCCACTATTTGAGCGATCCCATACAAGTGTTTTCCCTATAAAAAGAGCTTTAATAACTTTTTGATTTTGCGTTAAGCCATCATCATCAACTTGCACAATTTCTTTAGGTTTATCTATTTTGAGCTCATTTAGTGGCTCATTACCCACCATATTGTTTAATACTTTATTTATTATATATGTTACTGCCTCATCTTTGACTTCTTCTACCCTTTTATCTACATATTTTTCTACTTCACTACGTACATGCCCTTTTTGCATGCTTGAGATACATTTCCTAGTTGTTTTGCTAGCTCTAATAACCCTAGCTTTGGTTTTAGTATTTTTGTTTGTATTGTACTCATTTCTAACACTCCTTTCTTTTATTATTTTATAACTTACTTATTTTAAGTGTCAGATCAAGTCCTATTTAATACATATAACGTCATAATATGCTCGAGTTTCATCAGTTTCTGGTTGTTGCTTTTCTTTGAGTATTGCCCTTAACTTTGCACCTATTGATTGTAAATCAAATTCTTTTGTGTCTAATTCTCTTTTTATAGCTTCAGTAACATCTTCACGATACTTTTCATAATCTTCAAAACTCTTTAATATTTTATGTTTTACTTCGTTTTTTAACATCTTTAGCAAATCTTTAGCATGAGTTTTTTCCATTTTTTCCTTCCACTCATCATACGTATATTCTTGTCGACTACCATGTTTTGTATCTTGACACTCGCCTCCTATATTAAACAGTTCTTTGTTACAGATTTTATCACCCTTATAAAAGTAATCGCTTATATTGATTTTATCGTTAATTAGTATTTGTTTAATTACTGCTTTATTTTGCCCAAGTTCTTCTCTGTACCTAGGAATGCAATCTGATAATTCTGTTTTGCAATTTGTAGTCATAAACTGGCTCCTTTAATAAAATTAGATCTATTTTAGCATAAAATAATTAATACTTTGTTACTAATTCTAGATATTCTAAGGTGGTAATAAGAAATCCAAAGTTTGTTTAAACTATTTTTAAAATGGGTAAAATGTAATTTTAGGTGAATAAAATGAGTTACGATGTAATCATTTCAGGTGGTGGGTTGCTTGGCCTTACTACCGCTATTGGCTTGAGTAACGACTCTGTATCCGTGGCTGTGATTGAAAAAAATAGTTTGCCACGTATAATCGATGACAATCGAGCATTTGCTATCTCTCAAGGTTCGAAAAAAATATTAGAAAAGTTAGGGATTTGGCAGTGTGTAGAGAGTGAAGCTGAACCTATACTTGATATATGCATATTAGAAGGAGATAGCCCAATTGCTGTGCATTATGATCATAAAATGGTTGGTGAAGAGCCAATGGGTTATGTTATCAACAACGCTATTATATGGAACGCAATAAATAATAATTTTTTGAATAAACTGAATGTATACTCTCCACATTCTTATAAAAGAATTACTTGTGATGCAGGATATGTGGAAGTTATCCTTGATAATGATCAGGAATTAATATCATCGCTACTTATCTGTGCTGAAGGCAAAAACTCTAAATTACCAAAGTTATTCTCTATACCGACAGTGAAGTTTGATTATAAGCAAAGTAGTATAGTATTTAATGTAGAACATGAATTACATCACCAAAACTTAGCTGTGGAGCGATTTTTCCCTGGCGGTCCATTTGCAATTTTGCCGATGAAAGGTGGCTATACCTCTTCAATAGTCTGGACAGAAAAATCTGGAATTTCAAAAATGCTAATGGATCTGTCTGAAGAAGAATTTATTATAGAGCTTAAAAAAAGATTTGGTTCTTATTTAGGGAAGGTAAAATTAGAGGGTGAAAGAAAACTTTATCCTTTAAGTTTTGCTTTCGCAAAAAGATTATATAAAAGTAGAGCTTTGCTGATTGGTGATGCAGCGCATTCAATTCATCCAGTTGCAGGCCAAGGGCTTAACCTTGGAATTAGAGATGTAGAAAGCGTTATAAAGCACACAGTTGCTGCAAAAGCATCTGGTGTTGATGTTGGCAGCAGTTATCTATTAAAGAAAATTTCACGTGACAGATACTTTGATAATTTTACAATGGCGCTTGCAACTGATGGATTAAATAGGATGTTCTCCAACAGAATATTCTGCGCTAAAGCGCTAAGAAATCTTGGCTTAATTGCAGTTGAAAATTCAAATTTTCTCAAAAAAAGCTTCATTCAACATGCTATGGGATTTATATAAACCACTATTTTAGCACTAAGCACGATAAAGAAAATCATTTATAATTGCTATAGCAACTAGTGTAGACACTTGACGTTCCTTGTGATTTGATAAATAGAGGTTTTTATCTGATTTTACAACAAGGGCTTCCAGGTGGCTTTGAAAGTAAACATTACCGTACTTATCTTCAATTGCTTCTATTATTCCGTCATTGGAAAATGCTGCAATTTTGTATCCAAGTAATTCTAATTTTCTTCTATTTTCTGGCGT
This sequence comes from Wolbachia endosymbiont (group B) of Limnophora tigrina, assembly GCF_964263235.1. NCBI lineage: Bacteria > Pseudomonadati > Pseudomonadota > Alphaproteobacteria > Rickettsiales > Anaplasmataceae > Wolbachia > Wolbachia endosymbiont (group B) of Limnophora tigrina. The sequence continues at coordinate 453,549 of NZ_OZ181655.1, forward strand.
ATTATTTACTGCTCCTGAATGAGCATCTGGAAAGTACGTTGAAAACCAGCTGTTTTCATCGGGTAGTAAAAATTTAGCCACCACCTCTGCTAGACGGCTGTTTGGAATGATCTTTATCTGCTGGAGAGCTTTCTGTGGATTAGGCGCAGATTTTAAATGAGATCTTCGCTTCTCTTCATCACTCACAACACTCACTACTTCAATTCCTTTTGCATTCATTATGCCTTCACATATACCAAGTAAATGAATTGCAGGGTTATCATCCACTATTTTTGCAATTGCTTCAGTAACAAGCTGGCGACAAGGAGTGGGTGCTGAATGAAAATTATCTGGAATAAATATTCTATTTATTTTGTGCTCTTCAATAAATTGTGCAACTTCAATTTTTATTCGGTCTAATGTCAGCTTCTTTGCCAATGCTTCATCTTGTTTTGCGAACTCTGTCTGAATTTTTTTAAGGCTAATTATCTTATTATAATCAATCAGTACAGTCTTAACCCCAAAGTTATTAAACATCTCGTAGATATTTTGAGATAGCCCAAGCTCATATGGGTATGTTTCTTCTTCCGTTTTCAACAAACCAACAACTATGTCATTATTTACTGTATTTTCTGCCTTCAAGGCAGTTGACGCTGGTTCTTCTTTTCTGGTTACATGTTGAGATGCCGGTTTTTCGCTAACGTCAGCATAAGTAATATTGCTTAATAATAGAACTATAATTAATGAGATATTAAATACTTTATTATAATATTTATATACCATGACTTGCCTCCCTAATATTTATATTACGATATAGAGTATTTTATAACAAAAAGGCAAGTTTGCCACGAAAGAGAAAGTGGCCTGAGCAGGAATCGAACCAGCGACACAAGGATTTTCAGTCCTTTGCTCTACCAACTGAGCTATCAGGCCAACTGTATACTTTCATTTTTAGATAAAAAATGTTATCATGTCTATCAAAAGTTTTTAAAGTAGTGTATATAAAAATAAAGGATGAACATTAATAACAAAATAGGAATCTACCCTGGCACATTTGACCCTATAACTTTTGGGCATATTGACATAATTAAAAGAGCGTGTAAACTAGTCGATAAATTAATAATAGGAGTTGCAGAAAACGTTAATAAGCATATTGCCTTTGACACAAAGCTACGCACAAGTATGGCTGAAAATGAAATTAAAGGACTAGAAATTGATGCAGATGTTATATCTTTTAATGGGTTGCTAGTGAAGTTTGCCAAAGAGCAGAATGCTTCTGTTATTATTAGGGGATTAAGAGCAGTGTCGGATTTTGATTATGAGTTTCAAATGAGTTGGATAAATTATAAACTTCTTCCTGAAATCGAAACCATATTTCTTCCCGCTTCTGAAGATACTCAATTTATCTCATCAAGTTTTGTAAAGGAAATAGCAAGATTAGGAGAAGATGTTAGCAAATTTGTATCAAAAGGCGTTCAAAACGAATTGATTAACCTGAATAGGATAAAAAATGGAGAATAGCGTGTGTTGTTTTTTATTTATAAATGGGTATATTTAATATATAAAATGTTATAAGCTAAAGGAGTAGCATGTTAAAAGTGAGGGTTAATAAAAGAAAAGTTTGCTGCCATGGTAATGAGGACAATGAGAGTTCCGGCCATCCATTAATATATTTAGATATGGGAGAAGAAGAGGAAATAGCCTGCCCTTATTGTGAAAAGACGTTTGTCCATGACTGTACTGTAGAAGCGGTTGGGGAGCTGACTAGGGATGAACTCTAATGGCACTTTATTTCTTCTGCAGACTTAGCTTATGTAAATAGCAATAAGAGGGGCAGTAAAAATGAAACTATCCATACGATCGAGCACTCCTCCATGGCCAGGTATCATACTTCCACTATCTTTAACACCGTAAGCTCTTTTAACAAGCGACTCAGTGAAATCGCCAAGTTGCGCTAGAATAGCGATTGCAAGGCCAATGATTGGAGAATAAAAAATTGAAAATAGACCAAAAAATATTGATCCAAAAATTGTGCACACTACTCCAGCTAAAATCGCACCAAGAAGTCCTGTCCAAGTTTTTCCAGGGCTAAGAATTGGGCAAATTTTAGCTCCACCAAAATTCTTACCAAATAGGTAGGCAGTAATGTCAATTCCCCAAATGGTTAAGACGAACCATACTAATGCGTATTTTCCCTGTGGTAGGTTATATAAATATATTAATGAGGCGCTTGGTAGTGCAATCAATAATAATGCGAAAACGTATAAAATTTTGTTTCCTTGGGTTAGATTATACCATTCAAAAGAAGATAAAACTGCTATTGAAAAAATCAATAGGTAAAACGATAGATCACTGAAATATGTAGCAAAAGAAAATATGAATAATATTACTATTGAGGACAATATTCTAATTATAAAATTATTATCTACCATATTTTTTCTCTCTTTTTGTATAATCTTCTAATGCTTTGCTCAAATCTTGACAAGAAAAATCAGGCCATAAAGTATCACAAAAATATAATTCAGCATAAGCTGCTTGCCATAATAAAAAGTTGCTTAACCTTTTTTCGCCGCCAGTGCGAATTAATAAATCCAATTTTGGCAGATCTTTAGTATATAGAAATTTTTCAAATTCCTCTTCTGATACATAAGCAATATTTTCTTTTATAATATTGCTTATAGCTTGTGTGATTTCTTGCTTTGCTCCGTAACTGACTGCCACAGTGAGTAATAAACCATCGTTCTTATGTGTCATTTCTTCTGCTTTTTTAATTTGATCCAATATTTTACTGGATAACAGACTTAAATTGCCAATAAAATTCAACTTGATGTTACAGTTGCAAATGAAATTGACTTTATCTTCATTAGTTAAAACGGAGTAAAATAAATCAAATAGACAGTCAGTTTCGTTTTTGGGTCTAAGCCAATTCTCCATAGAGAATGCATACAAAGTTAAGTAGGGTATGGTTAGGTCCGTACAATACTTGGCAATATCGTATGCAACTTCACTGCCCTTTTTATAACCATCAATTTTTACCTTTCCTTGATTGTTCGCCCATCTACCATTACCATCCATAATAATTGCTAAATGTTTCGGTAAAGATTCTTGATTCAACATTTAGAGTTCACCTCAAACACAAAGGTGTCATCCCAGTGCCCAGACACACAATTATACGAACGTTGTAACTTTGAATACAAAATTGGTGTCATTCCAGTGCTACGACACTGGAATCCAGTTTTTTCATAATGGACATTATTTTTAGCATGGAATCTGCTATTTTTATGGCTATCAAATCTATATACTTGTTTGTTAGTAATTAAGGGCTGGATCCCAGTGTCACGCACTGGGATGACAGGAAGAGAGTTACTGGAGTGACACCAATAGTTGATAGTTAACACCAATCCTATCGTTTTACGGGATGTTCGTACAGTTGTGTGCCCAGACACTGGAATGACATCATTTACTGTATAACACTGTGCAATATTGCAACGTTCATACAGTTGTGTGTCGACTACCTCCATGGCACCCTTGCATGTAATTTTTTCTTTTTCACTACTGAAGGTTTCTTTCATATTACCTTAGTGATGCAATATATCCTTTTCTTTGATGGACAATTCACCATCAATCTTTTTTATATTATCATCAGTAATATTTTGTATTTCCTTCTTAGCACCATGAAAATCATCTTCTGAGATCTCCTTATTTCCCTTCATTTTCTCTATTTCTTCCATAACATCTCTGCGTATATTTCTGATGGCAATCCGCGCATTTTCAGAAAACTGATGCAATAATTTTACTAATTTTTCACGGGTTTCTTGTGTTAAGTCCGGAAGAGCTATACGTATGGTATTGCCCTCAACAACAGGATTTAAATTCAAGTTGGCATTTAATATAGCATTTTTCACTTCACCTACAACATTAATATCCCAAACTTTAATTGATAGGGTTTTGTTATCTATAACTGAAACGCCTGCAACCTGATTTAACTTTTGATGTCCACCATAGATATTTACAACTATACCATCAAGCAACGATGCGCTAGCTCTACCAGTGCGTACGCCTTTAATATCATCATGAAAGGACTGAATAGTTTTTAGCATTCTTTCTTTTGTTTTAGCTTTTATTTCATTTAACATAAATTACCTACTGTTTACAATCTGAAACTATAGTATAAGTACCTTGACCCTTAATAATATTGACTATTTTTTCTCCCTTCAAAGAAAAAACTATAATTGGAATAGAATTCTCACGAGCAAGTGAAATTGCTGATGCATCCATAACTTTTAAATCACGAGTCAATAAATCCGTGTAAGAAAGCCTATCATACATTACAGCATCCTCATTTTTTTTCGGATCAGCGGAGTATACACCATTTACTTGTGTACCCTTTAGAATAACATCACAATTCATTTCAACAGCACGTAAGGCTGCAGCTGTATCTGTAGTAAAAAATGGGTTGCCTGTGCCTGCTGCAAAAATTACCACTCTACCTTTTTCTAAATGACGAATAGCTTTCCTTCTTATGTAAGGTTCACATACAGTGGCCATGGGTATCGCAGACAATACCCTAGTAGCTACTAGATTTTTTTCTAAAAAGTTTTGTAAAATTAAAGCATTAATTATAGTTGCAAGCATTCCAATATAATCACTGCTTGCTCTTTCACAGCCACTTAAAGATGCAGATGTGCCACGAAAGATATTTCCACCACCAATAACAATACATACCTGAACTCCAAGCTTGTTAATATCAGCTATATCTTTGCATAATTGGCTTATTACTCCCATATCATAGCCAAAAGACTGTGATCCCATCAAAGCTTCACCAGAGATTTTAAATAACACCCTGGAGTATTTTATTTCGCTTTTTTCATTCGTTGAAATAGACATTTTTTGCTATTTAATTTGCATCACCCAAAACAAGCAACTTGTAATTAGATAGTTTAACAGCACTCAACTCGCTTGATCTTATAAAATCAGAAACCTTCATTTTATCATCTTTTATGAACTTTTGTTCTAGTAAAACAACTTCTTCATAGTACTTAGCCATTCGTCCATCTACTATTTTTTTTGCTACTTCTTCAGGTTTATTTAAGCTCCTTACTTGCTCTTCAATTATAGAACGTTCATTTTTCAACTTCATTTGATCTAAATCATCTATAGACAAAGCTTCAGGCTTCATAGCAACTATGTGCATCGCTATTTGTTTTCCAATTTCCTGTAACTTTGCCTTATCACCGGGTGATTGCAATGCAACTAAAGCGCCAGTTTTACCTAAACCACGTACGTCACCGTGTACATAACCAGCAACAACTCCATCCTTAGTCTCTAGGTAACAAAGCTTGCTCAACTCTAACTTTTCACCAAGAACTGACGTACCATTCATAATAGCTTCCTGCACTGTGCCAATGCTTTCATACTTGGCATTTTTTAACTCATCAACGCTGATACAGCGTTCTTGATGAGCAATTGATGCTAAATTTGAAACTAACTCTATAAATTTCTCATTCCTTGCAACAAAATCGGTTTCGCAATTGAGTTCAACCAATGCACCATAATTTTCAGTCAAACACATAGCAACGAGCCCATCTGAAGCTACTCTATCAGATTTTTTGTCAGCTTTAGCAAGACCTATTGTACGCAACTTATCAACGGCTTTCTTGATGTCACCATCACATTCTTCTAATGCTTTTTTACAGTCACTTAAGCCAAGCCCTGTCCTATCACGTAATTCCCTTATATTATCTGGATTCATCTTCATTTGTTACTACCTCCCTTTCTTCTTCTTTGTAAACTTTACTACGTTTCCTTTTAGTTTGCACAATACTATCTTCTTTTTCTTGAATAAACTCATCACCTTTTATATTATCAATCTTAACTCCAGATCTTGCTAGACTAGACTCTATTCCAGCTAATATAGAGTCGGTAACTAATTTACAATAGAGCTCTATTGATTTTCTTGAGTCATCATTTCCAGGTATTAGATAAGTAATATCATCTGGATCAGAATTAGTATCAAGTATTGCAACTATTGGAATTCCTAACTTTTTAGCCTCCTTAACCGCAATATGCTCTTTATTAGTATCAATGATGAATAAGATATCAGGAATTGCTCCCATTTCTCTAATACCACCAAGCGCCTTATCAAGCTTTTGCTTTTTCTTTTCAATGTTCCCCAATTCTTTCTTTGTTAAAATGCTATCCTCGTCATTTAATATTTTCTCATATTGCATCAAGGTTTTTATCGAAGAAGAAACAGTGCCCCAATTAGTAAGCATACCACCAAGCCATCGATGATTCACATAATATTGACCACAACGAATCGCTTCACTTGCAATAATATCAAAAGCTTGAAACTTTGTACCAACAAATAGAATGCGACCACCTTGAGATGCAACGTCATATAAAGCCTTCATGGCTATCTGTAGCAATGGTAACGTTTTTCGCAAATCAATTATATGTATACGATTTTCTTGATGTACTCCATATATGTATGGAGCCATTTTTGCGTTCCAGCGACTAGTTTTGTGACCAAAATGCACACCAGATTCGGCTAAATCACGCACAGTGACTTCAGGCAAACTTGCCATAATTTACTCCTCCAAATAGTTTATCCTCCATGGCACGGCCCTAATGGGACTACTTGTACAAGCCATGTGTGAAATTAAATTATTTATATAGTAATAGAAAAGACAGTAAAGCGCAAACAAAAAATATTGACAAAGGGCAGCATATTTATTAATTTTAAAATTGCAAACGCTAAAAAGAAATAGGGGGGGTGTAGCTCAGTTGGTTAGAGCGCATGCCTGTCACGCATGAGGTCGTGAGTTCAAGTCTCATCACTCCCGCCATACGGATTTTAGCATAATCTAAAATCCGCAATATTATTGCCGGTATTTAGAAATGTTTTCACCAGACTTGACATGGCATGGTATTGTAATTAATACTTAAACAGGTTTGTTTTTATTATTAACAATTAGGATTAAATATGCTCATTTCTGAAGTTTTTGCAGCAGATGCAACTAGCAATGCATCAAGTATCGGCGCATCTTTTGCTAGTTTTATTCCATTGATTTTAATATTTGTGGTATTTTATTTTCTCATTATTCGCCCAAACCACAAAAAACTAAAAGAACATAGAAAAATTATAGATCAAATAAAACGTGGTGATACAGTCATTACTTCTGGTGGGATAATAGGTGAAGTTAACAAAGTCGATGAAGTAAATGCACAATTTATAATAGAAATAGCACCAAAAGTTGAGGTGAAAGTCCTAAAGTCCGCTATATCTGAAGTTTTAAACAAAGAAACTCAAAAAGCGGCAGCTAAACCAATTGAAAAAGGCAAAATCGAAAAGAGTGATAAAAAGAATAAAAATCAACCACCAGAGGAAAGTAAAAAGGGAAAAGATGATAAAGGCAAAAATGCTGCATAACTTTAAAAGAAAGTTCATTTGGTGATCCATTTGTGTGCGGAATATTTGGTGTAGTAAGTAGCGGTGATTCAGTAATACCAACTTTACTAACTGGATTACAAAAGTTGGAATATAGAGGATATGACTCTTCAGGTATAGCAATCATAAATAACGAAGGCGAGATAGAAGTCAAAAAATCAGAAGGTAAAGTTAAAAGATTGTATGAAGTTGTTGATGAAAGCAAGATGTCTCACAGTACAGTTGGTATAGCACATACCCGCTGGGCTACACATGGAGTCCCAAGCCTTAAAAATGCTCATCCCATTCATACAAATAATGTTGTTGTTGCTCATAACGGCATAATTGAGAATTACAATCTGCTAAAAAAGAGTCTAGAAGAGAGGGGAATGCCGTTTAATACTGACACTGACACAGAGGTCATACCAAATATGCTAACCTTATATCTTGATGAAGGATTGTCGCCAGTTGATTCTCTATTTAAGTGTTTAAACAACTTACATGGCTCATTTGCCTTGGTCTTATTATTTGCAGAATATCCAGATGCCTTATTTGTTGCGAAGAGAAATTTGCCTTTAGCAATAGGCTATAACTGTAACACAGTGTTTGCTGCATCTGACTCTAATGCTTTAAGTGCATTTGTGGAAAGAATATCGTATTTGGAAGATGGTGACATTGCAGTGATAAAATCTAGTGGAGTTAGTATATACAACAATGGTACACAAGTTAAACGTAGTATAGAAAATAGTAGTCCAAGTGATTTTCTAATTAGCAAAAATGGGTATCCTAGCTTCATGTTAAAAGAGATTTTTGAGCAACCGCGTGCATTAAACAAAACAATAAATCAATTTTACAAGCAATATAAAGAGGTCAACAAAAAATTGTTTTCTGAGCGGAGTTACATTACTATAGTTGGATGCGGGTCATCTTATTTTGCCGGGCTAATAGCAAAATATTGGCTGGAAAGTGTCGCTCAAGTTCGAGTATATCTAGAAATCTCATCAGAATTTAGGTATAGCAACGTCAAGCTAGAAGAAGGCAGCATTGGGTTATTCATCTCTCAATCTGGCGAAACTGCAGATACCGTAGAAGCGCTGCGTTATGCGAAATCACAGAAGCAAACAATCATTAGTATAACTAACACATTTAACAGCAGCATTGAAAAGATCTCAGATATTGTGTTACATACTCTTGCTGGGCCAGAAATTGGTGTTGCTTCAACAAAAACCTTTTCTGCGCAACTTGCAACTTTAGCATGCTTTGCCGTGGAGCTTGGAAAAATAAAAGGTATACTGGGTGGAGAGAGAATAAAACAGCTAAGCAGTGCTATCAATTCTATTCCCGAGTATGTTGAGCACGTTTTGAATGTGATGAAAATACAACATATATCAGGCAGTATATTAGAACACAATAACGTTATTTTAATCGGCAGAGGAAGTTCATACGGAGTTGCAATGGAAGGCGCATTGAAGATAAAAGAGCTTTCATACATTAATACCATTGGCATTGCAGCAGGGGAAATGAAGCATGGTTCTATTGCTTTAATAGACTCTGCTGTGCTTGTTATAGCAATTATCCCTTATGATGATTTATTCTTTAAAACGCTATCTAATATACAAGAGATTATTGCAAGAAAAGGCAAAGTAATTGCCTTCAGTGATAAGCAAGGAGCGCCGTTCCTCAGGGGAGTTTGCGCAGATGTGGTGCAACTTCCAGACACTGATAATTTTATCTCTCCAATCATCTACAGTGTTGCTATGCAATTCCTTGCTTACTTTACTGCAGCAAAAAAAGGGTTAGATGCCGATTGTCCAAGAAATTTAGCTAAGTCTGTCACGGTTGAGTAGTCCATTTAAAGTTAAAGCTAGACTTCTAATTAAGGTAACCGTTCACTCAATGGCGTCAACTTAAGGAAAAATGTCTGCGATTGTGTGTAAAATTTCTCTCTAAATTTTTTCGCATTAAATTATCTAAAGAGTGAAGAAAAAACGCTGTTGTTTCTGTAAAAAAGTTTAAAATGTGTCCTTTTTAGGTGAAACATGCAAAAAGGGAAAAATCTTATTTTACAAATTAAAAATACAATATACTCGAAAACTTTTCAGAAGATCCATTGTGTTGGAAAAAAAGTTTCACACGCACAAGAAAACTTCCTTTTACGACAGTATTAGACTTCCTGCATAACCAATAACGAACTTTTATTGGGAATAGAGACGAAAAAACCTACTTGACAAACTCCGCCAGCCCCCTTATCATAAAACTGAAGGTATTCAGTTATCTTCATCTGTGCAGATTAAACAGCAAGAAAACAACGTAGTTGGCGTCTTATTTTTAATTTTTTGCACTATGTGCACCTTATGTCTTCACAACATTTCTGGGTTTTTACCTATATAAGCTGAAACGCGCTTATAAGTCGTTTAAGACAGTATAGTACGCCAATTTGCAGGATTAGAGAGTGACAACTAGCTAACACGGGATTTCTTTTGCCTTTTTTTCTGCTTAGTAAATTTCTTAAACATTTGAACTAAGGTGAGTTGCATTAAAAAGCAGCTAAATTGCAGTGTTTAAGACTTAAAAAACGCCAATACTGAAAATAGACAATGACTAGGGCTTCTTTTGCCTTTTTTTTCGTTTGCTTAATATTTATAGCTACCGTCATCCCGCTACGTGTTAGCGGGATCTAGAGATACCGCGGCGGTATGACGGTTCGCGGCAGCATGACGATAAGCCTCGTCATCCCGCTACGTGTTAGCGGGATCTATGCAAGATACCGTGAATGAATCGCGGTATGACGTAGGGCTGTGCTAGTATAGATCCCAGTTTTAGCTACTCGGATGACACCCTTCCTAGTGGAGATTTTTCTCAAATCACAATGTTTGTGCAGTTTTTGAACTTACGTGTTCAACTTTATTTTTTTCCATTTCTCTATAGCTTGGTAATGTAGAATTTTTTATATGCAATCCGGTACATACTGCAACCAAAGCAGCTACAATACTGCAAATTGCTGCACCAGCCACAAATGGAACCATTACAGCAGCAGCAATGAATAATCCTGTAATAACAACTCCAACAGCATCTTTCGTTAATGAGGTGTAAAAATTTTCCTTGCTTTCTTTATATTTAGTTTCTTTTTCATTTGGCATAGAAATTTGAGCATCTACAAAGCCGTTAGCTTTATTATCATTATTTGGTGTGGCAGTTTGGTCAGTCCTTGTTGATACAGGTGTTTTATTTTCGTTATTATGATTTAGCTGGCCATTTGGTGTATTTACAGGTCTACTACCAATGTTCCCATTACTGCTGCAAGGTTTTGCTCTGTTTTTTTCTACATTAGGTGTTTCTGGTACAATAAAGTTTAAAAGCACCTGAGTAATTTCTTCTTGTGTATTATTCATAGCCAACTCTAAAGCTGCTTGTCTGCTTTCATCATTTACATAACCTAAAAATGCTCCAACTTCTTGGACATTACCTTGAACAATAGCAGAACGCAAAGCGTTAAATTTTTCCGTTTCATCAAACTTATCACTACCCAAAAGTACCTTAACAACGTCAGCTTGTTTTGTTATTGCAGCTATGCCCAATATAGTTCTGGAAGCAGTATCTGTAAGATGGATTACAGCATCTAAATCTGTAAACAATTTTACAACATCTAGAAATATGCCACGATCGCCGGTAATATTGGACTCTCTTACAGCATTTACAAACGAGTCAAAAATTGCCAGATTTGTTTCTTTCCCTTGTATTAGTTGCTCATAAAGTACTTCAGCAGTCATATCAGGGTTTATGAAGTTACTAGAATCTACTTCATTGCTGTCTGCTTTATTTTCTCCTATATCAGGTGTGTTTTGCCCCTCTTCTTCCTTGTTTATTGCTGCGGTTATTTGCTCTTGTTGAAGGGGTTTACACCCATTTTGGAGGAGAAAATCCTTAACGCGTGGGTTGTTATTTTCGGTTGCATGTTTTAGAAGTAAGTCTCCTAATGAATTGTCTCCTTCACATTTATCTTGGAAATCAACTTCTTTCCACTGTGGTTCCTTTTGCAAATCTTTAGGACTAGCAATTCCCTTATCATCATATTTTACAATTGTAGCTATCTTTCGATACAACTCTCTAATATCATCATTACTATATACGATAACTAAACCTACTACTATATGTTAGTTTGTTATAGCAACTTTCCCACAACCAGTCAAGACATATTGCAGTTTCAAGCAGCATGATATATATTGAATATAGTTCTTAAAGCAAATGATGGAAGATTTAGCCTATAAATTAGTTAAAGTGACCGAAGCTGCAGCACTTGCTGCGTATAAATTGGCAGGCTTTGGTGATGAAAAAAGGGCTGATCAAGTTGCAGTTGATGCAATGCGAACAGTGTTAAATTCAATGGAAATAAATGGTACTATCGTAATTGGTGAAGGTGAGAGAGATGAAGCGCCGATGCTATATATTGGCGAGAAGGTTGGCACTGGAAATGGTCCTGAAATCGACATTGCTGTTGACCCACTTGAAGGCACTACAATCTGCGCTCACCATAAACAAGGGGCAATGTCCGTTCTTGCTGCAACGAAAAAAGGTGATTTTTTACACGCACCTGATGTTTATATGGAAAAGATAGCAGTAGGAAAAAATCTTCCAGAGGGTGTAGTCTCACTAAAAAATAGCATTGAAAAGAATCTAGACAATTTAGCCAAGGCAAAAGGATGTAAAGTAAATGATCTTACAGTAACTATACTTAATCGTGAAAGGCATGATGAATTAATAGTGAAAATCAGGGAGTTAGGAGTAAAAGTTAAACTAATAGATGATGGTGATGTTGCGGCCGTAGTTTCACTAGTAAATGGCAATCACGATATGTATATCGGAATAGGAGGGGCACCAGAAGGGGTGCTTGCGGCTGCAGCGCTGAGTTCAATCGGTGGACAGATGGAGGGAAGATTAATATTTGACACAGATCAGTTAAGAGAAAGAGTAAAAAATTTAAATATTGATGACCCAGAAAAAATCTACACCATAAAAGATATGGCAAGAGGTGAATCAGTGTTTATTGCAACTGGAGTAACAAGCGGAGAACTTGTGGATGGAGTTGAGTTTAGTCATAACGTCTGTTCAACTAGTTCTTTAATAATTCTACCTAACAAGCTGATAAAAGTGCAAGTTATAAGTTAGGTTAATTATTTTTCAATATATTATGTAAGAGTTAAAGGGAGTGTTAAAATGTTAGATTCATTTTCTCAAGAGAAACTAATTGTACAAGAAGTTCCTCAAGACGGACATAAAAAGAAGGCTGAACCCTTTTCAAAACCTTCTATCTATTGTTTCTTAAACCACTCTGCTGAACGGAGACAGTTTAGGCTGGTATGCCTGGCGGCTTTGTTGGAATAAGTTTTTCAACACTGCTAACAATAAAATTGATTGTATCGTCAGCTACCTTATCGAATTTATCATTTATCTCTTCTCCTATTTCTTCATTTTTAACATATTCGTGTAGAGCTAAAGCAGTTATAGCTGCACATGCTGCAATTAAGCCAGTTTTTGCTATAATGAGCATTGATAATCCTCCTGCAAATATAAATGTTAATCCAATAGCTAGGTTTATAATTTTACTTTGTGTTGTTTGTTGTGCTGCCTGATTCTGATCTACTTTTTCTTTTTCAAGAGCGTTTGATATTGTTTTTGAGAAAATTTTTACCGCGATTGTTGCAATTGCGATCATAGCTAATCCTATGGCTATTTTTGCTAAGAGAAAAAATGATGGGAACACCATCGCAAAGAATAGTAAGCCAGCTCCTACAATTAGTAACTTATTTTTAGGTTGGATTTCATTTGACATAATAAACCTCCATTTCATAACTGCCGGGGTATACCTAATATAAAATACGGAGATAGTCAACATATTTTATGAAAGGGCACGTTAAAAGTTTTTTTCATGTTGTTCTTCGCCGCCTCGTGGTTAAATTTGGAATTTTAGAAAGAATTACGTATTATTTGAAATTCTTGTATACTGTTTTGAATCAGTTGAATAGATAATGAAGTGCAGGACGCAGTTTTAATTTTACAAGATGGTAAATGCTTTTGGGGAAAATCAGTAGGTAAAAAAGGCAAGTGCATAGGTGAGGTCTGTTTTACCACTGGTATGACCGGTTATCAGCATACTATAACTGATCCTTCTTTTGCTGATCAAATTATAACGTTCACTTTTCCTCATATTGGTAACATTGGAATAAACCATAAAGATAATGAAGGAGAGAAAATTTTTGCAAGTGGTGTGGTTATGCGTGAACTTTCTTCTATGTCCCACCCTTCTTCATATATCAGTTTAAATGATTGGTTAGAGAAAAATAACGTGATTGGGATATCAGGAGTTGATACTAGAGCTTTAACGAGACATTTGAGAGAACATGGATCTCAAAATGGAATGATATGCTCATCGAGTAAGGCGCATGCGTTGGACAAATTGAAGGAATACAAATCTGTAAATGGGATAGAAATAACCAATAAAGTCAGCTTGCATAGTAATTTTAAAAGTGACCTTAATGCAAAATATAGGGTTGTAATCGTTGATTTTGGCGTAAAAATCAGTATAGTTTCACGCTTAATAGAACTTGGTTGTACAGTTGAATTAATCAGACCAAGCACAGGTTTTGCTCAAAAAGTGTTGAGTATGAATCCAGATGGTATAGTGTTTTCAAATGGTCCTGGTGATCCGCAAGAAATAGGAGAAAGTGTAGTTTCAGAGATAGACATTATTATAAAATCTAAAATACCAATTTTTGGCATATGCATGGGTCATCAATTACTTGCGATTACTTTGGGAGCAAAGACCATCAAGATGGATATTGGTCACCGAGGGAGTAACCATCCAGTTTATGATGTAATTAGTGGAAAAGTTGAGATCACTAGCCAAAATCATGGTTTTGTTGTTGATTCAGCTTCTCTTCCAAGTAATGTTGAAATTACTCACATTTCTCTATTTGATAATAGTGTAGAGGGAATAATGATGAAGGATTACTCAGTCTTTTCTGTGCAATATCATCCAGAAGAAGCGCCAGGTACGCATGATTCGCATTATTTATTTAGACGTTTTATTGGCAATATTATGTTGTATAAAATGAAATCTGCATGATTTTAATCAAGGTAGGTTTTATTGCTTGATTTTTTAATTTTAGGCGTTTAGTATTAAATACAATAAAAGCTTGAGTTAAGGTACTAAAATAGCGTTCTCTTAACAAATTTTTGTGGAGGAGTGACCGAGTGGTTAAAGGTAACAGACTGTAAATCTGTCCGCATTGCGTACGTAGGTTCGAATCCTACCTCCTCCATTGTGCGGGTATAGCTCAATGGTAGAGCTCTAGCCTTCCAAGCTAGTGACGTGGGTTCGATTCCCACTATCCGCTCTTTTTTTTGTTGTATTTTTATAAAATCAACATATTATTTATTGATGTATTTGTATTTTAGGTAGAAAAGTTTAAATTATGACAGCAGTAGTGGAAGCATTTGGAAAGCCGCATGTAAATGTGGGAACAATAGGACATGTGGATCATGGGAAGACAACGTTAACAGCGGCGATAACAAAGCATTATGGAAATTTTGTAGCGTACGATCAGATAGATAAGGCGCCAGAAGAAAGGAAAAGGGGGATAACGATAGCAACAGCGCATGTTGAGTATCAGACGGAAAAAAGGCATTATGCACACGTTGATTGTCCTGGACATGCTGATTATGTAAAGAATATGATAGTAGGTGCAGCGCAGATGGATGCGGCGATATTGGTAGTGTCGGGGGTTGATGGGCCAATGCCACAAACGAGAGAGCATATATTGCTAGCGAAGCAGGTAGGTGTTGGATATATCGTGGTGTATATAAATAAAGCTGATGTTGCTGATGCTGATATGATAGATTTGGTAGAAATGGAAGTGAGGGAATTGCTGAATAAATACGGATTTCCAGGGGATGAAGTGCCTGTGGTAGTGGGGTCTGCATTGAAAGCGCTGGAGGATGACAGTAGCGAATATGGAAAGAAATCAATAGATAAATTGATGGAAAAGTTAGATGAGTATGTGGCGGTTCCACCAAGACCTGTGGATTTACCATTTTTATTGCCAATCGAGGATGTATTTTCGATATCGGGGCGAGGAACAGTGGTAACAGGAAGGATAGAGAAGGGAGAGATAAAGACGGGTGATGAGATAGAGATAATAGGTCTGAAAGCAACACAAAAGACGATATGTACAGGTGTTGAGATGTTTAAGAAGTTGCTAGATAAGGGAAGTGCAGGACTCAATGTAGGAATATTGCTAAGAGGGACAAAAAGAGAAGAAGTAGAGAGAGGGCAAGTATTAGCAAAACCGGGGACGATAACGCCGCATAGAAAGTTTAGGGCGGAGGTTTATATATTAAAGAAAGAGGAAGGAGGAAGGCATACACCATTTTTTGCGAATTACCAGCCACAGTTTTATTTAAGGACAACGGATGTAACTGGGAGCATAAAATTGCTAGATGGGAAGGAGATGGTAATGCCAGGAGATAATGTGAGTGTAGAAGTAGAATTGCAAGTACCGATAGCAATGGATAAGGGATTGCGTTTTGCGATAAGAGAAGGCGGTAGAACTGTTGGTTCTGGTGTTGTTTCTGAAATTTTGGAGTGAGTGTAGTAACTAAGATGAAGCAAGATATATATATTAACATTAAGGCTTTCGATTGTTCTTTATTGGAGGAGTGTGTTCGAAAATTTGTTGATGAATTAAAGCGGTCCAGTGCAAAATTATCTGGTCCGATTGCGTTGCCAAGGAAAGATTCTAAATTTATTGTTAATAGATCTCCTCACGTTGATAAAAAATCTCGTGAACAGTTTGAAATGAGAACTTCTAGGCGTTTGATTGTTTTACATGATCTTACTCCTACTATGATGCAGATGCTTACAGGTTTATCTTTTTCTGCTGGCGTAGAAGTGGATTTAAAAGTCAAGGAAGTTAAGGTTTAGGAGAAGGAAATGAAGAGAATAAATTCACTGAGGAGAATTGGTTTATTAATGACGAATATTGGTCATACTGCTATATACTCTGACAATAGTTGCATGGCTGTAACTTTATTGCATCTCAGCGAAACTCATATTGTTGATATAAAAGGACAAGATAAATGTGGCTATAATTCAGTCATTTTAGGCACAGGAGATTTTAAAAATATAGCAAAACCTCAGTTGGAATATTTAAAGAAAAAGGGTATAAATAATAAATGTAAGTTATACGAAAGTAGATTAAATGACCTGTCGGGAATAGAATGTGGTAAAAAAGTGGGAATCAATCATTTTGTGGTTGGTCAATATCTTGATATTACAGGTTATTCTATAGGTAAAGGATTTGCTGGTGTGATGAAGCGGCATAACTTCAGTGGGCTTAGGGCATCTCATGGTGTTTCTATTGCTCACAGATCACAAGGTTCCACCGGTCAATGTCAGGATCCTGGTAGAGTATTCAAAGGAAAGAAAATGGCTGGTCATTTAGGTAACAGCAGAATAACTGCACAAAATATGAAGATATTATCCATTGATCATGAAAATAGTATAATTGCTGTGAAGGGTAATAATGTTCCTGGGTTTAAAAATTCCTATGTTTTTGTAAGAGATGCAGTTAAAAAATCTTTACATAAAGATGTTCCTTTTCCGGTAGGTTTACTGTTAGATGTAAATGATGATGCTAGTAATTTGGTAAGTTAGTTATGGAATGTAATTTAGTTAATCTATCTAATAATAATGTAGGTACTGCTCAGCTCAATCCTTTGATATTTTCTGCTAAGCAAAAATTGAGTATTTTGCATGATATAGTGGGATGGCAATTAGCAAAGAGAAGAGCTGGTACTCATAAAACAAAAGGTATCAGTGATGTCTCTGGTACAACAGCTAAACCTTATGGTCAAAAACGTACCGGTAGGGCAAGACAAGGGAGCTTGCGATCTCCTCAATTTAGAGGTGGTGGGGTTATTTTTGGCCCTGTTGTGAGGAGTCATAGTTATTCTCTTAATAAGAAGGTACGCAAATTTGGTTTAAAAATTGCTTTATCTCTAAAGTATTTAAATAATCAAGTAATTATTCTGGATAATTTAAATATTGATGTGAAGAAAACGTCTGAAATGTGTAAATGTATTAAAAATTTTAAATTTTCTTCCTTTTTGATAGTTGGTGATTATGGAGATGATTTGTTGCGTGCTGTTAGAAACTTGCATTATGTAGACTTAATCAAACCTATTGGGTTAAATGTCTTTGATATATTGAATCACGAATGCGTGATGTTGACAAAGGATACTTTAAAGCATCTTGAAGGTAGATTGTTATGATCAAATATAATAATATAATAAAATCTCCTATAATTACAGAAAAGGCCTCTTTTTTGAGGGAGAAGTTTAATAAATATTCTTTGTATGTTTTTGTAAATGTAAATAAGCGTCAAATAAAGTTGGCAATAGAGTCTCTATTTGATGTTAAAATTTCTTCTATAAATGTTGTTAGAATTAAGCCTAAATATAGGCGTTTTAGGGGTGTGATTGGTTGTGAAAAACAGAAAAAGAAAGTTTATTTTTCTTTGATAGATGGTCAAAAATTAGATATAATGAGCGTTTAATATGGGTATGAAATTTTTTAATCCTGTTACTCCGTCTTCTCGTGGGACTGTGTTAGTAAGTAAAGTTGGTTTATCAAAAGATGAGCCAGAAAAGTCTCTTACATCCGGTAAAAAGTCCAGTGGTGGAAGAAATAATTATGGTAGAATTACAACTCGTCATAGGGGTGGTGGTCACAAAAAGAAGTATAGAGTTATAGATTTTAAGCGTAATAGAAGTGGTCAGGGTATAGTTGAAAAAATAGAGTATGATCCAAATAGAAGTGGGTTTTTAGCGTTAATATCATATAAGGAAGATGATATTAAGTCTTATATATTAGCTCCTCAAGGTATGAAGCCTGGTGATATTGTTACAGCTGGAAATGATGCTGATATTTTGCCAGGTAATTGTTTGCTACTCAAGTATATACCTGTTGGTTCTTTCGTTCATAATGTTGAGCTGAAGCCAGGTAATGGTGCTGCGATTGCTAGAGCTGCTGGTTGTTATGCGCAAATCGTTGGTCGTGATGGCCAATATGTTTTATTACGACTCAGGTCTGGTCAAATTAGGTTGATTTTATCTTCTTGCAAGGCTACTATTGGTGTAGTATCTAACCCTGACCATAAGAATAGAAAGCTGGGTAAAGCTGGAAGAAGTAGGTGGCTTGGAATTAGACCTACTGTGCGTGGGGTTGCAATGAATCCGGTTGACCATCCTCATGGAGGTGGGGAAGGAAAAACCTCTGGTGGTCGTCATCCTGTTACTCCTTGGGGTGTTGCAACAAAAGGAAAGAAAACTCGGAGGAAAAATAAATCTAGTGATAAGTATATAAAACAATTGAAAGGTTAGTTTATGAGTAGATCTGCGTGGAAGCCTCCTTTTTGTCATCCTTCTATATTAAAGTCGGTGAATAATGCTTTAAACAAGGGATTTGTTAACATGGCTATAAAAGTTCATTCCAGGGCTTCTGTAATTCTTCCTAATTGTTTAGGTTTAAAGTTTGCTGTTTATAATGGTAAGGATTACATTCCTGTTAATGTTAATGATCAGAATATGATAGGTCATAAGTTTGGTGAATTTTCGCCCACTCGTAAATTTACTGGGCATAGTGGTGATAAAAAGGCGACAAGAAGGTAATTGATATGAAAAACAGAGATGTAATAGTTAAAGCTGGTTCTAGGGTTTTAAAATCAACTCCTCGTAAATTGAATTTGGTTGCTGGTTTAGTACGTAATAAAAAAGTTTCTTTTGCCACTGTGCAATTAAGATTTTGTGAAAAGAAAGCTGCGGGTCTTATAAGGAAGGTATTAAATTCTGCGATTGCTAATGCTCAATATAATTATGGATTGGATATCGATAATTTATATATAAAAGAAATTTCAATAGGTAAGTCTCTTACTTTGCGTAGGGTATGTCCAAAAGCTATGGGTAGAGCTAATAGAGTTAGTAAACGTTATAGTAATATAACTGTAAAATTGGGGGAAATTATATGATTCATAAAAATAGAAAATTAATAAGGAAAGTGCAAAAGTATGGGAAACGTTAATCCTAAAGGATTTAGGTTAAAAATAATTAATACTTGGTTGTCTGTTTGGTATGCTGAGAAGGGTTATAAACAAGGGTTGCATCAAGATTTATCTATTCGCAGTTATATAAATGAATCTTTTAAGCATGCTGGTGTTTCTAAAGTAATTATAGAGCGTACAATCGATTTGGTGTCTGTAATAATACATTCTTCTAGACCTGGAGTGATAATAGGTAAGAAAGGCTCAGATATTGAGAAGATAAAGCAAAAAATAGCTGAAAAAGTAAAAAATAATGTGGAAGTGAATGTAGTAGGAGTTAAAAGGTCTGAAATAGATGCAACTTTAATATCAAACAGCATTGCGCAACAGTTAGAAAAAAGGGTTTCATTTAGAAGAGCGATGAAAAAAGCTATTCAAAGTTGTTTGAGGATGGGTGCTAGAGGTATTAAAGTAAGTTGTTCTGGGCGCCTTGGCGGAGCTGAGATAGCTCGTACTGAATGGTATAAAGAAGGTCGTTTGCCTTTACACACTTTACGTGCTAATATAGATTATGCTTTTTGTGAAGCAAAAACTATATATGGTATTATAGGAGTTAAGGTTTGGGTTTATATTGGTAATTAAGGTATATTGAGATGTTTGTTCCCAAAAAGAGTAAATATAAGAAGGTATTTAAGGGGCGAATTAAGGGTAATACAAAAGGTGGTAGCACATTATCTTTTGGAGATTATGGCTTAAAAGCTGTAGAAGCAGGTAGGATTCAGTCTAAGCATATTGAAACTGCAAGGCGTGTAATATCTAGAACATTAAAACGCTCTGGTAAAGTGTGGATAAGAATTTTTCCTGATACCCCTGTTAGTAAAAAGCCGGCAGATGTACGTATGGGTAAGGGAAAAGGTAGTGTTGAATTTTGGGTGTTTAAAGCTAAGCCCGGTAGAATGTTGTTTGAAATTAGCAGTGATGTTCCCATGCATTTAGCAAGATTGGCGCTTGAAAAGGCAACCGCTAAGCTTCCTATGAAGTGTAAATTTGTATCTAATCATAATTAAATGGAGTTGCAATGGATATAGCTGACATTAAATCGAGGTCTTCACAAGAATTGCATGAAATTCTTGTGAATTTGAGAAAAGAGTTTGTTAATTTGGTTTTTCAAAAGAAGTTGGGGCAGTGCAACAATATTTCGCGTTTTAGCTTAATAAGAAAGAGCATAGCTCGTATTCTAACTACATTAAATAAAAGAAGAAGAGAGGAAAAGAATGCCTAAAAAGGTTTTTTGTGGTACTGTAACTAAGGCTAAGTGTGATAAGACTGTAAAGGTTTCGGTATTACAAGTGTATAAGGATGAGCTGTATAAAAAGGTTATAAAAAAATACAAGAAGTATACAGCACATGATGAGAATAATAGTTGTAAAGAAGGGGAAAAGGTTTTAATACAAGAACACAAGCCTATTTCTACTACTAAAAAATGGGTTGTTGTTAATAGCTCACATTGAATAGGATATTTATATGATTCAAAAAAATACATTGTTGGAAGTAGCTGATAATTCTGGTGCGCGTGCAGTGCTTTGTATTGGTTTATTGGGTGGTAGAAAGTCTGCATCTATAGGTGACACAGTTATTGTATCTACTAAATCTATTACTCCAAGGGGGAAGGTTGAGAAGGGAAAAGTATATAGAGCAGTTGTGGTGAGGGTGAAAAGCCCTATTAGAAAATCTGATGGTTCTGTAATTCGTTTTTCTAGCAATGCTGTAGTTTTGATTAACGATCAAGGTGAACCACTTGGCACTCGGGTATTTGGTCCGGTAAAAAAGTTATCATCTGGTTCTTTTATGAAGATAATGTCATTAGCTGTTGAGGTTTTATAATGAGTGCTAAAATAAAAAGTGGTGACGATGTTATAGTTTTAACTGGTAGAGATAAAGGAAAAATTGGTAAAGTGATTAAAGTTGTTGTATGTGATGCTAAAAAGAAAGTAATTGTTTCTGGGGTAAATGTACATAAGAGACACACTAAACCAAAAGCTGGTAGTAGTGGTGGTATATTAAATAAAGAGTTAGCTATTGATATATCCAACGTTGCAACATTGGACCCTAAATATAAAACTCCAACTAGAGTGGGGTTTAAGGTTATAGATGGTAGAAAAGTGCGTTTTGCAAAAGTTTCTGGAGAAGTGATAGATTAGGTTGATATGTTTAAAGAATTGTATAAAGATAGCATAGTAAAGTCCTTAAAGGATAAGTTTAATTACGGCAATATAATGCAAGTGCCTAAACTTGTCAAGCTGTGTATCAATATGGGCGTTGGAGATGCTGCTATAGATAGTAAAGCAATAAATGAACCACTTGATAGCCTATATTTGATTGCTGGGCAGAAGCCTTTATCAACTTTTGCAAAAAAATCTATTTCTGGCTTCAAGATCAGAAAAGGTGCTACAGTAGGTTGCAAAGTAACTTTGCGTAGAGATAAAATGTATGAGTTTTTAGAAAGATTGATATATATTGCTTTGCCAAGGGAAAAAGATTTTAGAGGATTTAGTGTGAAGCAATTTGACGGTAATGGTAATTTTTCCTTTGGTATAAAGGAACATATCTCGTTTTTAGAAATAGACTATGATAAAATAAGTAAAATTAGAGGTATGGATATTAATATTATAACAAGTGCAGTTAGTGATAAGGAAGCAAAGGAATTATTACTGGCTCTTAAATTTCCTTTTTTTGATTAATTGAGAGGAGAAATATATGGCAAAAAAATCTATGATAGAAAGAAATCTTCGCAGAATAAAGCTGTGCGATCAATATAAAGAAAAAAGAGAGAAATTGAAATCTATAATAAATAATAAGAATTTGTCTATTGTAGAAAGGTTTACAGCTCAAAATAAATTAATTAAAAAATTGCCTAGAAATTCTTCTAAAACCAAAATTAGAAATAGGTGTGCTTTAACTGGGAGACCAAGAGGAGTATATAGAAAATTTGGTTTATGTAGAATTGTTTTGCGTGATTTATGTTCTTTTGGGCAAGTTCCAGGAGTTACAAAGTCTAGTTGGTAAATATAATATAAGGAGTATATTGTGGCGTTATCTGATAGTATTGGTGATTTTTTAACAAGGATACGTAATGCTCAATTGGCAATGCATAGAACAACAAGAGTGTTGTTTTCTAAAGTGAATTCTTCTATACTGAAGATTTTAAAAGATGAAGGGTATATCCTTGATTATGAAAAGCAAGTTGTAGATAATATACCTTCTTTCATTGTAAAATTGAAGTATTATGAGAAGTTACCTGTAATTAGTGATATAGTTAGGGTGTCAAAGCCTGGTTGTCGTTGTTATTCTAAGTATAAGGACATTTCTAAAGCATATAATGGTCTTGGTATTTTTATTATATCGACACCCAAAGGAGTGATGACTGATTATAATG
The DNA here is from genome assembly GCF_964263235.1 of Wolbachia endosymbiont (group B) of Limnophora tigrina. Lineage (NCBI taxonomy): Bacteria > Pseudomonadati > Pseudomonadota > Alphaproteobacteria > Rickettsiales > Anaplasmataceae > Wolbachia > Wolbachia endosymbiont (group B) of Limnophora tigrina. Next base: position 476,488 of record NZ_OZ181655.1, read on the forward strand.
CACATAAGTTAAAGGTTGGTGGAGAAGTTTTGTGTCGTGTGTTTTAAATAATAGGAGAAATTCATGTCTCGTATAGGTGCTGCTCCTATCAATATTCCTGCTGGTGTTTCAGTTGAATATAATAATGGTAGGATGTTAATAAAGAGCGCTAAGGCTGAAAAAGAAGTTAGCTTAATCAGTGATGTTGTGTGCCGGATTGTTGATAATCAGCTACTCCTTTCTGTGGATAAAGATAAAGATGATTATGATGAAATAAAGCCTATGTGGGGCACTTATAGGAGTAATATTAATAATATCATTAACGGCATGGTTGATGGTTTTTCTGTTAATCTTGAGATTAACGGTGTGGGATATAAGGCAGAGTGTGATGGTAAGTATTTGACTTTGTATCTTGGTTATAGCCATAATGTTAAATATAAAGTGCCTAAAGATGTTGAGATTAAGTGCATAAAGCCAACTCACTTAGTAGTTAGTGGTATGGATAAGCAAAAAGTCTATATGGTGGCATCCGATATATGCAGGATTAGGAAGTACGATCCTTATAAAGGTAAGGGTGTTGTAATAAAAGGCAAATTTATGCTGCGTAAGGTTGTAAGTAAAAAGAAGTAATTAAAATGAAAAGATCGTATAATTTTTTAAGTAATTCTGAAAAAAGGAAGTTACGTAATAGAGCGAAGCTTGACAAGAGCGCTGAACGTTTACGTATATCCATATTTAAATCTAATAGGCATTTTTATGTCCAGTTAATTAATGATGTAAAAGGAGTAACTCTCACTTCGGCTTCTACTTTGGATGCTAAAATTAAGGATGTATGTAAAGGGAAAGTCAACGCTGAAACTATAAAACAGGTTTCTTCTTTAATGGTTGAGCGTCTGTCTGGCATGAGATTAGAGCAGCAGCTTACGTTTGATCGTGGAGCGTATAAATATACAGGATTAGTTTCTCAATTTGCTGAGGCTTTAAGAAGTTCTGGATTTGAATTTTAGAAGGTTTTGAATATGGCTATAAAGAATTTACAAAATAATAATGATTTATCAGAGCTTTTAGTTTCGGTACGAAGAGTGACAACGGTTACCAAAGGTGGTAGAAGATTTTCATTTTCAATTTTGGTTGTTGTTGGCGATGAGAAGGGTAGGGTAGGATGTGGAATAGGTAAGCACGCAGAAGTTGCTGAAGCAAGAGTCAAGGCTGTAAATGCTGCAAAGAAGTCGATGATTAGGGTATATTTGCGTGAAGGTAGAACTTTGCATCATGATATCAAAGCTAAATTTTGTTCTGGTGAAATAGTTTTAAGAACCGCAAAAGCCGGAACAGGTATTATTGCTGGTGGAGCGGTTAGGTCAGTTTTTGAGGTATTAGGTATAAAGGATGTGGTAGCTAAATCTACTAGATCAAATAATCCTCATAACGTTATATGTGCAGTATTTAAGGCTTTTGATGGTATGTTATCTCCTCGTCAGGTGGCAAGTAAAAGGGGCAAAAAAATTAGTGAGATAGTTGGAAATAGGTAAAGTATGAATAATGCTGTAAAATTAAACTCTATATTTACTAAATTATCTAAGAAAAAGAAGCCTAAGTTGTTGGGTAGAGGTATCGGTTGTGGTAAAGGTAAAACATCTGGTAGAGGGCATAAAGGGCAGAAGGCTAGAAGTGGAGTTTCCATAAATGGTTTTGAGGGTGGACAACAGTCTATATATACTCGTTTGCCTAAAAGAGGTTTTAAGCCTATATGTAGGAACATATACTCTATAATTAATGTTGGCGATATACAGCGCTTAATGGAAGCTAAAAAAATAGTGAAAGACTCTGTTATAGATAAGGAGAGGCTGCATAAATTAGGTTTTATAAAGTCTATTAAGGATAAAATTAAACTTCTTAATAAAGGTAAGTTGAGCGAAAAATTTGTGTTTCATGTTGATTTTGCGTCAGAAGCTGCAAAAAAATCTGTAGCTTCAGTTGGTGGTAGTGTGGAAATACTATCGTAAATCATGGGCAATAAATCCGCATTTAATAGCTTGGATCCTACGTTGTTATATAAAGGCGATTTATTAAAACGTATATTTTTTACGCTAATGGCTTTAATTTGTTATCGTTTAGGTACTTATGTACCTATTCCTGGAATTAATCTTGATATAATTAATGATATATTTCCCAAAGATGGCTCAGGCGTTTTTGGAGTATTTAATTTATTTTCTGGTGGTGCATTGGCTAGAATGACAATTCTAGCATTGAACGTTATGCCATATATAGTGGCTTCTATCATTATTCAGTTGCTTTCTTCTGCGATTAAAGGAATGAAGGAAGTTAAGAATGATGGAGAGTCAGGCCGTAGAAAGATGAATTCTTATATACGCTACCTGACCATAGTAATTTGTGTATTTCAATCAATTCCAATTTTGGTTGGATTGGAAGGGATGAATAGGGAAGGGGTATTGGTTGTAATCGAACCTGGTGTTATGTTTCGTACAATAGGTGTTTTCAGCCTTTTAGGTGGAACTATGCTTTTAATATGGCTTGGTGAACGAATCAGTGCTAGCGGTATAGGCAATGGTATCTCATTAATCATTTTCACGGGCATAATATCAGAGTTACACAGCGCTTTGTCATCTCTGTTAACGTTAAATAAAAACGGTAGCGTATCGTTATTTATTATCCTTTTTGTTTTGGTATTGTTTTTTTTGCTGCTAGCCTTAGTCATTTTTGTAGAGTCTTCTTATAGAAAAGTTATTGTTCAACATCCTAAAAAGCAATTTAAAAGATTACATAATGACGATTTTACTTATATTCCATTGAAGATTAATTTATCTGGTGTAGTACCAACCATTTTTGCTAATGCAATTTTATTGACACCTATTTCAATTGCAAATTTCTATAAGGGGCACGCTTTTTCTGATTTTATTTTAAATTACTTTATGGCAAATAAAGTAGTATATATTGTAGCCTATTTGGTGCTGATAGTATTTTTTAATTTTTTCTATACCAATTTTATATTTAATCCAGAGGAAAACGCAGATTTTCTTAAAAAAAATGGTGGTTTTATACCTGGTAGAAGGCCTGGGAAACATACTTCTGATTACCTTCAAGATATAGTTTTTAAGTTGACATTCATTGGCTCTGCGTATTTGGTAGTCATATGTACTGTACCTGAAGTTATGAGATATTATTATGATATACCATTTATTTTTGGTGGGACGAGTTTACTGATTATAGTGAACGTTATTACTGATACTATTATGCAAATACAATCTTATATTTTTTCGAATAGGTACGATAGCTGGATAAAGAAATATGAGTCTAAACCGAGGAAAGTAAGATGATCATTACGATTTTTGGTCCTCCAGGTTCTGGTAAAGGTACTCAGTCAAGCTTGTTAATAGCAAAATATAATTTAAAATTAATTTCAGTGGGGGATTCATTAAGGAATATTATATCTGATGGCAGTGAGTTAGGTAAAAAAATAAAGGGTACCGTGGAATCTGGTAATTTAATTCAAGATGAAATTATATGTGGATTATTGCATGACCAGCTTGCATTAATGGATGATAATTGCTTATTAGATGGTTTTCCGAGAAATTTAAACCAGGCTCATTTTTTGACTCAAGTTTTGCAAGAAAAATATAATAGGGATGTTGATATTGTAATTGAACTGCAGCTTGACGATAATATTGCAATCGATAGATTAAAAAATCGTCTCGCGTGTTTGGACTGTAAAAGCATATATAGTGTATCTTCTTTTAAGAGTACTACTTGTGCTAAATGTAAAAGTACGAGGTTAGAGAAAAGAATTGATGATGCTGATATGTCTGCAATTAATAAGAGAATAAGTGAATATCACCTTCAAATGAAAGGTTTACGCGAGTATTATAAAGGCAAATTGTTAACAATTGACGCTAATTTGAGTGTTGATGAGGTAACGCAAGAGATTGAAAGTAAAATTTCTTGTAATTTGGTTTGACTCTGAGTTGTTTTATGGTATAAATTAAGAGTTGTTATTAATAAAGTATCGAGGTACCAGTGGCACGTATTGCAGGCATAAATATTCCAGTGAGGAAATGTGTTCCTTTTGCATTAACTTATATATATGGTATAGGTATTGCTACTGCGAATGTAATTTGTCACGCTTGTGAAGTTGATAAGCGCAAACGTGTTTCAGAATTACGAGATGAAGATATAGAAAAGATCAGCAGTTTCATTAGACAAAATTATGTTATAGAAGGTGAGCTCAGAAAAGAAGTGGCTATGAACATAAAATCTTTAGTGGAAATGGGATGCTATAGAGGAGTGAGACATAGAAAAGGTTTACCTGTGAGAGGGCAAAGGACTCATACTAATGCTAAGACTCGTAAAGGTAGATCTCGGTTGCCTATTGCTGGAAAAAAATAAAATTTATTATTATTGTGAGTTTTAATGAAAAAAGTCAAAACGGTTGGTAAGAGTACAAAGGAGTTTATTACTGGTGTTGTTCATATTCGTGCAACTTTTAATAATACTTTTGTAAATGTAACTGATGTTCATGGTAATACGCTATGTCAAACTTCTGTGGGTGCATGTGGTTTTTCAGGTTCGAGAAAATCCACACCTTATGCTGCAGGTAAGGCTACGGAGGCTGCTGCGAAGAATGCAAAGGAGAGATTTGGTATGAAGGTTGTCTCTGTAATAATTCGTGGTCCTGGCTTTGGTACCGAAGCTGCGGTTAAAGCACTTCAGAGCTGTGGGTTGACTGTGACTTCAATTGCAGATAAAACCGCAATTCCTCATAATGGGTGCAGGTTAAGAAAAAAAAGAAGAGTATAGGATATTTGAAAAGGTTGTTTTATGTATTATAATAATGATGTTTCTCTCTGTAGCAATTTAGATAAATTGATTAAACCTAGTTCAGTTAAGGTAATATCAGATGATTCAAGTGAAAAAAGTGATATAGTCCTAGAACCGTTGGAAAGTGGTTTTGCTTTAACATTAGGTAATGCATTAAGACGTGTAATGTTATCTTCTCTTAAAGGTAGTGCTGTTTATGGAATAAAAATTGAAGGTGTAACTCATGAGTTTACTTCAATTCAAGGGGTAAGAGAAGACGTAACTGATATAGTATTAAATATGGGCATGTTGAGGTGTAAATTAAATGGTGCTTCTAATAAATGCTTAAATTTAAACGCTAAAGGGCCTTGCCAGGTATTAGCTGGGATGATAGAAACTGATGATCAATGCTCTATTGTTAATAAAGATTTGTTAATATGTACGCTGGGGCAAAATGTAGAGCTTAACATGACCATATATGTGGCTAGCGGAAAAGGTTATCTTCCTGTAACTAAGTATAAAGAAAATGAACTTTTGAAGCTTATGAGTGAACAGGATTTAATTGGTTTTATTCCAGTTAATGCTTTGTATAGCCCTGTCAACAGGGTTTCGTACAGGGTAGAGAATAGTCGTGTTGGCCAAGTGACTGATAAGGATAAGCTGATATTGTCAATTGAAACTGATGGTACAATCTCTCCAAGTCAAGCTGTTGACTTTGCTGCAAGAATATTACAGGAGCAACTTCAGCCCTTTATTAGTTCTGATGTAAGTTATAAAAAATCGCAGGTTTCTTCGTCTAGTGGTGCTAAAGATTTGGGTTATGACCCTGTCTTATTGCGTAAGGTAGATGAAATGGAATTATCTGTCAGGTCTCATAACTGTCTGAAAAACGAAAACATCACTTATATAGGTGATCTTGTGCAAAAGACAGAAGGTGAAATGTTAAGAACTGCTAATTTTGGCAGGAAGTCTTTGAATGAGATTAAGGCAGTTTTGGCTAATTTTGGCTTGTCTTTGGGTATGAATGTGCTAAACTGGCCGCCTAAGGATATAGATGAGTTGGCTAAACAACATACTGATGAAGATTAGGTGATATATGAAACATGGAATAAAAAAACGTAAACTATCTCGTTGCACTGAACATAGATTATCGACGTTAAAGAATCTATCTATCTCATTAATTAACCATGAGCAGATTGTAACTACTTTACCAAAAGCTAAGGAACTCCGTCCATATGTCGAAAAGTTTATTACAATTGCTAAGAATAAGAATACTTTACATGGTAGAAGACTTTTGCTTTCACGCCTTCATAATAGTAAGTTAGCAGTTGATAAGTTATTAAACGTCTTAGCCAGCCGTTATCAAGATCGTAAAGGTGGGTATTCTAGAATAATAAAATTTAGCACTCGAAAGGGTGATTGCGCTTCAATGGCAGTGATAGAACTGGTTAATAGGGATATTGCAGCAAGAGGTAAGGTTTATAGTAAAAATAGAGAAGGAGGCAAAGTAGTTACACAAAGTTAATTGTTCTTCTTATGGTAAGTAGGTTACGCTACTTTGTAGGTTACTTTGGTGAATTGTTAGTTTTGGTATGTTTAAAGCTGAAATGGTATAATGTTATAAAACGCCGTTACCGTTGTAAGTTCGGTGAAATTGACTTAATTGTATCTAAAAAAAAGGAGCTGATTTTTATAGAAGTTAAAACAAGTTTACTTGGAAAAGAAATACCGATATCTCATCTTCAATGTCAGTCTATTATAAATTCTTCTAAGTATTTCTTAAGTACAAACCTTAGTTTTTTAGATTATTCAGTCAGATATGATTTATGTTTTCTTTCCTTAAAGAGAGGACCTGTTTATATAAAAAATGCTTGGATTGAAGAATGGAAGATTTGTAGCTGAATTAATTTAGATTTACTGGATTTAATATGAAAAAGACCCAATACAATAATTTAGTTTCATCTTACGCTAGAGTGCTGTTTCATGTCTCAGGAAGCAGGTTAGGTATTATAAGGAAAGAAGTAGAATTTTTATTGGCTTTTTTTAAGGATCAACGTGATATTTTTGTGTACCTATCTCATCCTATGATTTCTTTTGCACACAAAAAAGAAGTGATGCTTTCTATAAATGAGCACTTGAGTGAAAATTTAGTAAAATTTATTATGGTTATATTTACAAACAAACGCTCTAGTTTATTGATCCTTATATTAGAAAAATTCTTAAGTCTTGCAAAAGAAAATGAAAATGAATTCGAAATTACTATAAAGTCAGCAGAAGCTTTAAAGGAATCTGATATAAAAATAATTACTGAATCTTTGAGCTTTCTTGGTCAAATAATAAAAGTAAGCAATGTGGTTGACCCTTCTATACTAGGTGGCTTCATAGTTAGGTATGGTTTTAATTTGATCGATGCTTCGCTAAAAAGTTACTTAGATAGGTTAGTTGACTTAAGTAAAATGGAAATATTAAAAGTAAGGAATTTTGTATGAAGAACAGTATGAATGTCTCTGAGATAGCAAGTGTAATAAGGGAAAAAGTTGAGACGTTTGATAATCCTATAAAGCGGGAAAATATAGGTGAAGTAATTTCAGTAACAGATGGTATCGCATTGGTTTATGGGCTGGAAAAAGCAAAATTCGGTGAAAAGATATTTTTTGCAAGCGGTGTAGAAGGAATAGTTCTTGATTTAGATCATGATACGGCTGGAATAGTTGTGCTTGGTAATGACCGTGATGTGAAAGAAGGGGACGTTGTAAAATGTAGTGGTGATGTTGTGCAGGTGCCTATAGGGCATGAATTATTAGGGAGAGTTGTAAATGCGTTGGGCCATCCTATAGACGACGGTGGGGAAATTAGAGCCAAAAACAGAATGGATATAGAATCTAAAGCGCCAGGCATTATTGATCGTAAGTCTGTGCATGAGCCACTGCAAACAGGAATTAAAATTATAGATTTGCTAATTCCAATAGGTAGAGGGCAGCGTGAATTAATTATTGGCGATAGACAAATTGGTAAAACTACTATTGCGCTTGATACTATTATCAATCAGAAGAAGATTAACGATGAGGTAAACGAAAATCAAAAAATTTACTGTGTTTATGTTGCTATTGGACAAAAAATTTCAACAGTAGCAAAAGTGGTAAATAAGCTGAAAGAAAGCGGAGCATTAGAGTATACAACTGTAGTTGTGGCTAGTGCATCTGACTGCGCGCCTATGCAATTTTTAGCACCTTATGCTGGTTGCACTATTGGGGAGTTTTTCCGTGACAATGGAATGCATTGTTTGATTGTATATGATGATTTATCTAAGCATGCTGTGGCATATAGGCAGATGTCTTTATTGCTCAGACGTCCTCCTGGTCGTGAAGCTTACCCTGGAGATATATTCTATGTACATTCTCGCTTGCTTGAGAGAGCTGCTAAAATGTCTGATGAAAAAGGGCAGGGGTCTTTAACTGCTTTGCCAATTGTCGAAACTCAAGCTGGTGATGTATCTGCATATGTGCCAACAAATGTTATTTCAATTACCGATGGGCAGATCTTTCTTGAGTCTGAATTATTTTATAAAGGATTTCGACCTGCAGTAAATATAGGTTTATCAGTTTCACGGGTTGGTTCTGCTGCACAATTGAAGTCTGTGAAAAAAGTTGCTGGTTCTATAAAGCTAAGTTTAGCTCAGTATAGAGAATTAGAGGATTTTGCAAAATTTGGTTCTGATCTTGATGCTAGTGTTCAATTATCCTTGAATAAGGGTAAATATCTTGTCGAGTTATTAAAGCAAAAACAACATTTACCTATGTCAATAGAAGAGCAGGTAGTGCTGATGTATATTTTTTCTAACCTATATAATCAGTTAAGTAAAATACAAATAAGTTACATTAATAAATTTGAACATGATCTTATTAATTATTTTCATACTGTGCACCCTGGGGTTTTAAAAAAGTTGTCAAATGACATGAGTGATGATATAAAAGGTGATATTTTTAATATTGTGAGTAATTTTGTTACTCAATTTAATTGCGTTTAGGTGGTGATTATGGCTTCATCCATTATTAATAAATTTCCTATGACGAGGGAAGGTTTTGAGAATATGCAAGCCGAACTTGAAAAATTAAAGGAAGAAAAACCTTCTGTGATACAGGCTATTTCTGATGCTCGTGATCAAGGTGATTTGTCTGAAAATGCAGAGTATCATGCAGCACGGGAAAGGTTAGGTTTTATTGAAGGCCGTATAATGGAGATAGAAAGTAAGCTCTCACATGCGGAAGTAATAGAAGTAAAAAATTTGTCTGGTGATTCAGTAATGTTTGGTGCAACTGTGACATTAAGCATGTTAAGTGATAATAACGGTGAAGTGGAATATGTTTATAAGATTGTAGGCGAATATGAAGCTGATGTTTCAAAGCAGTTAATATCTACTAGTTCACCACTCGGGAGTGCCTTAATCGGCAAAAAAGTCGGTGAGTATGTGGAAGTGACAGTGCCAAATGGAGAGAAATTGTATAAAATAGTTAAGATTGAATTTAAGTAAATTATTATGGTACAGGCCACTTATGCTTCAATGAGTCTACCCGGTATTTCTTCTGTGGAAGATGTATTAGAGGATGCTCGTTCCGGTAAATTATTCATTTTAGTTGATGATGAAAATAGAGAGAATGAAGGTGATTTGGTTGTCTTAGCTGAAAAAGTAAAACCAGAACATATGGCTTTTATGGTTAGGTATGGTACTGGCATTGTATTTTTGGCTATGACAAAGCTTCATATGAATAAATTAAATCTTGAGTTTATGAAGAGAAGTAATGTGGATGAAAAGCTTACTCCTCATACTGCATTTACTATATCAATTGATGCGCGTTATGGCATTACAACAGGTGTTTCTGCTCATGATAGGACACATACGATACTTATCGCCATTGATGAAAAGAGTACTAAAGATGATATTATTACTCCTGGGCATGTTTTTCCTATTATTGCAAATGATGGTGGGGTTTTAGCACGTAATGGTCATACTGAAGCAAGTGTTGAAATAGCAAAGTTAGTTGGCTTTAATCATGCAGCTGTAGGGTGTGAATTGGTGAATGATGATGGCTCTATGATGCGCTTACCTCAGTTACTTAAATTTGCTGAACAACATAAAATTAAGTTAACTACCATCGACAAACTTATCAGTTACGTTAAAAAATTAAACTAGCGTTTATAAATTTATATAATTTAAGTGTTAAAATATAGAATTCCTATAAATTATACAAGCACAGAATTTCCATGTTTAGAATTGCTAAGTTTTTGACCTTATTGTTCTTTTTTGCATATTATAATAATGCTTACTCTATTAACATTATTAGAGATAGTGAAGTGGAAGCAATAGTGAAAGAGCTAGCGCAACCTTTATTTTTCGCTGCAAACATTGATAGTGACCGAATGAAAGTTTTTATAATTAATGATAATTCGATTAATGCTTTTGTAATTAACAACAACAGTATCTTCATTCATTTAGGACTTTTACAATACTCGGCTAAACCTTATGTCCTGCTTGGTATATTAGCACATGAGATTGCTCACATATCTGCTGGTCATATATTGCAAATGAGTAGTGCTATGGGTTATTTTCAATCGATAGCAATGATTAGTTATATGGTAGGATTAGTTTCTAGTATTATCATTAACCCTCAGGTTGCTGGTGCAATTTTGCTTAGTGGTGTAGCACTCAGTTCAAGGCTATTTTTTAACTATTCTCAAGAGCAAGAAAGTGTAGCAGATAGCTATGCTTTAAGGTACCTTGATGAATCTGGCTATGATAATTCAGGTATGAAAGAGATTTTTGATTATTTTAAAAGTATTGAGCATGAGAACACTGAGGAATATTTCCGCACTCACCCACTTAGTGAGAAACGCATATTTGCTGTACAAAATTATAAGGTCAAAAACAACGTAAAACCAATTTTTGCGGATAAGTTACTAAAGTTTGAGCGTGTGGTTGCAAAGCTAGACTCTTTCTTTGCTCCTATTCATGTGTTATCTAATAAATATGAAAATAATTCTGAGTATGTAAATGCTATAGTTTGCTATAGGCAAGGAAAGATAGAAGAGGCTATTGCTAAAGTTAATTCATTGATTCAAGAGTCACGCAATGACCCATACCTATATGAATTAAAAGCAGAAATGCTATACAAGGCCGGAAATTTAAGTGAAGCAATAAAAATGTATGAGGAATCGCTTAGGTATTTATCTGAGAAAAACAGTTATTTAGTGAAACTTGCATTATCTCATACTTTATTATTACACGGTGATGCAAAAAAGGCGATTTTTTACCTGGAGCAGATTTTGAATGTAGAACCAAATAACGCTTTTGTCTGGAAATATTTAAGCATTGCATATAAATGTGAAGCTGATACGGCAATGCATTATTTTGCCTTGACAAAAAAGGCTTGTATTGAAGGTGATTTAAAGCAATTTACAAAATATGCTGAACTAGCTGTTAAAACTCTACCAAAGAATAGTCCTTATTTGTTGCAAGTTGAAGATATGAAGCGATTTAATGGATAACAAAAAAGCATTTCTGCACTTTTATGGGTTATTTTCCACACTTTTCCAACATAGCTTTTGCTTCATCACTTACGTTGGGCATAATTTTCGTTATGATAGTTTTAGCGCCAAAAAATACACCACAGAACATGCCTAGAGCAAAGAGGGCTGGCCACGGCATCCTGCCAAATATTGCAAGCAGAGCTGCGCCAATTATTACTACCGTCATAAGTGGGCCGCCTATTCCCCAAACATAACCAATAATATTGCATATTACTTTAGTTGTGTCATCCATATCAGCATTGCTAGCACCAGAGGTATCTGCATAACCTGAAAAAGAGAAAAGTAATACTATACAAAAAACAATAAAAAACCTTTTTATTATAGAGCTCATTTTCTTGCCTTTAAATAATAAATTAACGCAAATGCAAACCTAAACCTACACATATTTTTATTTTAAAGTAAAAATTATAATTTGTCCACATAAGTGTTGCTACATAAATAACCCACCATTAATGTTAAGCACATGCCCTGTTATATATTTTGCTTCATCACTTGCTAAAAATAAGACCCCTGCTGCTATTTCTTCCCCTGTTCCCATTCTTTTCATTGGAATATTATCTAATATTTTTCCCTTTTGTCCTTCATTTAAAACTTCAGTCATTTTAGTATCTATAAACCCAGGAGCAATACAATTTACTGTTATATTACGACTTGCAACTTCTTTTGCTATAGATTTGCTCATAGCTATTATTCCAGCTTTAGACGCTGCATAATTTGCTTGCCCGGCGTTTCCTGTCAGCCCTATTATTGAGGAAATATTTATAATTCTTCCCCAATTATTCTTAATTAGTCTCTTACATGCTTCTCTACTCAGCTTAAATGTAGAGCTCAAGTTAATATCAATTACTTTTTGCCATGCTTCATCTGTCATTCTCAATAATAAACTGTCTCGCGTAATGCCCGCATTGCATATAAGCCCGTCAAAGCCTTCCATCAACTCACTTGCTCTATTTACTAGTTGATTTACTTCCTCAGCATTTGATAAGTCACAAGGGAGTATGTGCATATTTTTTTCATATTGTTTAGCAACTTCTTCAAGCACTTCTTTTTTTGTGCCAGAAACACATAAAGTTGCTCCGGCTTTGTGCATAATTTTTACAATTGCTTGCCCTATTCCGCCTGATGCGCCAGTGATCAGGAACTTTCTGCTTTCCAATCTAAACATAATAACTTTATATTATCTTAATTCCTAACAGAATGTCGACTGGTTGGCAATAGATTTCTTACATAATATAAGTAACTCAGATATTCACAAAATAAAGGAAAAGTTATAATAAAGTTAAACGTCAAAAAATTTTAAAAACATAGTTGATGCAGGAATTGTTACTAAATAGTTTATTCTGGTGCTCTGCAGTCTAAATGGAATGCCTAAATTATAGATTCTTTGTTTTTGTGTGTTATCTTGAGTTAACACAAATTCACAGTAGTATTATGATAAGTAAGTTAAAAAAGCTTAGCGCTGGATTTTCTTTGACAGGCCTGATTGGCCATAGTGATAATATAAATATGCAAGGAGCAAGAAATAAAAAGAAGAAGTACCCAAAATTTTTGGATAAGACGTTTGCATTGATTGATGAAGTGATAAATTTTATTTTAAAACGCGAAAGTAATAACGTAAATGAAGTTCTGAGAGTAACATGGGGACCACTATTTTTTGGTCTGGTAGTAATACTCATCTTTTTTGGGATAGGCGGTATTTGGTCGGCTATAGCTCCAATTGACGGTGCGGTGCATGCAAGTGGAGAAGTTATTGTATCTTCAAATAGGAAAATAGTTCAACACTTGGGCGGAGGAATAATAAGCAAAATTTTAGTCGAAGAGAGCCAAGCAGTGAAAAAAGATGAGCCTCTAGTTTTGTTGAGTGATGTTAACGAGAAGGCGAATTTAAGTATTATCAAAGAGAAGCTCTTATCATTTTTAGCAACAGAAGCAAGGCTTATTGCAATCAGAGGAGATTTAGACACGCTCGAGTTTCCTGATGAGGTTAAAAAATTATCTCACGATGAACTTGTAAATAAAGCGATAAAGAATCAAGTAAAGTTGTTCAACTCTCAGAGAAAGAGCATATTGGGAAAAACAGACATACTGCAACAACGTATAAAGCAGTTAAATGATGAATTAGCTGGGCTAAACTTTCAACTAAATGCAGCTCATAAGCAATATGACCTGATAACTGAGGAGTTGGAAACAAAAAGACAATTACTTGATAGTGGCCATATAAGCAAACCACACATTTTAGCTTTAGAAAAACAGTTTGCTGAAATTGAAGGCAGAGTTGGACATTACCGTTCTGCAATATCTCAAGTGCAGCAAAAAATTGGAGAGAACGAATTAGAAATTATAAACGTGAGAAATGATTCTCAAGAAAGAGCAAACGCTGAACTTAAGGAAGTTAGTACGTCTATTGCAGACTTGAAAGAGAGGCTGATGGTTGCTGAAGATTCATTAGCACGTACAATAATTAAATCCCCTCAAGATGGGATAGTCACAGATATAAAATACCATACTGAAGGTGGTGTTATACAATCTGGAGTTCCAATCATGAGCGTAGTGCCATCGGATGATGACCTAATAATAGATGCTAAAATTCAGACCAGAAACATAGAAGAGGTACTGTCAGCACAAAAGAAAGATAGCAACATAGTCTCTATTGATGGGCTAGAAGGGCTAAAGGTTAAAGTCCGGCTGAGTGCTTACAGTGCACGTCGTTTAAGTTTAATTAGTGGTATAGTAAGCCATATTTCTCCTGATGCTCTTGATGATCCAAGACTAGGGCGTTATTATTCAGTGCGTGTAGTGATACCAAAGTCAGAGCTTGCTCAATTTAAAAATGTATACCTATACCCTGGTATGCCAGCAGAAGTGTACATAGTTACTCAATCCCGTACTCTTTTATCATTCTTGTTTACGCCTATAATTGCAACAGTCGATAGGTCTTTTATAGAAAGGTAGCTCTATTTGGCTTCTCTAAAGATTTCGTTTACAGAATCTAGTAACTCAGCTATGCAGAATGAAAAAAGTTTGTATGGTATACAAATATAGTGTGTTTTTTTATAATTATTTTCTATAATGCGTAAACCTTTGGTCCAAGCTGTAAATGCTACCATAGGCATTAAAAGTTAATTAACAAACTGCAATGTATAATAAAATAAAGAAACTTTTAAGATTTTGATCTTACAGATTATAAACTTGTCATAAAGTTTAATAGTGTCTGTTACTGCTTTTAGGTGTGAGGCTAGAGGGTTATTAGCAGTAACAGACACTATTAAACTTATTATAGAATTTACTTAAAGTAAATACTTAATTTAAAATATTATAATATTTTTACTTACAATAGATTTATGTAAATGCTTTTTTACTCAAATTAGTATTGTACTATTATACTTGTTGAATGCTAAAAAATTATTAACCATTACTAATCTCTATTTGCATAGTAAGTTTATATATACTATTATACAGTATATCATTTAGTTTTATAGCAAACAAACAAAAGATATGGTGAAGTTATTTGCACTATTGATAATATTTTACTCAAATATATCTGTTGCCTCTGCTCCTACTTCCTGGCAATTTGGATTTCCTGCTCCTGCAACTGAAGTAATGGAGGCTGTAGTTAGGTCACATTCGTTTGTGATGGTTGTAATGATTGCAATAATGCTTTTTGTGTGGGTATTACTTGCTTATATAATATTCCGCTTTCGTAAAAGCAAAGTAACAAATATAAGTAAAACTAATCATAATATCCTTTTAGAAATTGTTTGGTTTGTTATACCGACGATTATTGTTGGAATATTAGCCTTTGAAAACGCTAAATTACTAAAGCTACAGGAAGAAATACCAAAAGCTGATATAACACTGAAAATTATTGGCCATCAATGGTATTGGAGCTACCAATATCCGGAATATCAAGGTGTGTCATTTGATAGTTATATTAAGGGAAAAGAAGACTTTATTGAAGGAGATTTAAAGTTATTCTCTGTTGATAACAACATTGTTTTACCCATTAATACTAACGTTCGTTTACAAGTTACAGCAGGAGATGTGATACACAGTTGGGGGGTACCGGCTTTCGGTGTAAAAATTGATGCGATACCAGGTAGACTGAATGAGGCGTGGTTTAATATTAAAAAGCCCGGTGTTTATTACGGGCAGTGCTACGAATTATGTGGTCAAGGTCATGGATTTATGCCAATTGTTGTTGAAGCAGTAAGCAAAGAAGATTTTAATAAGTGGATTGAAAATAAAAAATTAGTGAGTTAAATTTGGAGTATAGATATGAGTGATGTACCAAAGGGCATAAGGCGTTGGTTGTTTTCCACTAATCATAAAGACATAGGGACACTGTACATTATTTTTTCCATATTAGCTGGAATTATCGGTGGATTATTATCGGTGATTATTCGCACTCAGCTAATGCACATTAATATACTTAACAATAATTATCAATTATATAACGTAATGGTTACAGGGCATGCATTGATAATGGTGTTTTTTATGATAATGCCAGCCCTCATGGGAGGATTTGGTAACTGGTTTGTACCTCTCATGATTGGTGCACCAGATATGGCATTTCCTCGTATGAATAATTTAAGTTTTTGGTTATTAGTGTCATCTTTTATTTTGCTCATTCTCTCAGTGTTTATTGGTGAAGGTCCAGGTACAGGTTGGACTTTATATCCACCTTTATCACAGGTTATGTTCCATCCAAGTGCGGGAGTTGACATTGCTATACTTGCACTTCATGTTGCTGGTATGTCGTCAATTGTTGGGGCGATCAACTTTATAGTTACTATATTTAACATGCGCACAAAAGGAATGTCATTAACTAAGATGCCACTGTTTGTTTGGTCTGTCTTGCTAACAGCATTTATGTTGATTGTTGCCTTACCAGTGCTTGCCGGTGCTATAACTATGCTTCTTACTGATCGCAATGTTGGTACTTCCTTTTTTGATCCTGCCGGTGGCGGAGATCCTGTGTTATTTCAACATCTATTTTGGTTTTTTGGTCATCCAGAAGTTTACGTAATTATTTTTCCTGCATTTGGCATCATAAGTCAGGTTGTATCAACTTTTTCTCACAGACCTGTATTTGGTTACATAGGGATGGTTTATGCAATGATAGGTATAGCAGTATTTGGCTTTATGGTTTGGGCTCATCATATGTTCACTGTTGGGCTTAGTGCTGACGCTGCTGCATTTTTTAGCACTACCACAATTTTTATCGGTGTTATAACTGGTGTAAAAGTCTTTAGCTGGATTGCAACTATGTGGGGTGGAGCAATTGAGTTTAAGACCCCTATGCTATTTGCACTAGGTTTTATTTTCATGTTTGTTGGCGGTGGCATAACGGGAATAATTCTTTCTCATGGTGGAATAGATAAGCTTCTGCATGATACCTACTATGTTGTTGCTCACTTCCATTATGTCATGTCACTTGCTGCATTATTTGGAGCTTTTGCTGGCTTTTATTATTGGATCGGTAAAATGTCGGGTAAACAATATAATGAGCGCTTAGGTCAAATACACTTCTGGCTCACTTTTATTAGCACCAATATCACTTTTTTACCTCAACATTTCTTAGGATTAGCTGGTATGCCAAGGCGTATACCTGATTATCCTGATGCGTTTATCCCTTGGAATTATATATCCTCAATTGGCTCATATATGTCCTTTGTTTCAGTTATGTTTTTTGTGTTTATAGTTATACATCTCTTTAAATGGGGCAAAAAAGCTGGAGATAATCCTTGGGAAGGTGACACCTTGGAATGGACAGTATCTTCACCACCGCCTTTTCATACTTTCGAAAAGCCACCAGTGGTAAAATAGAATGTACACAAGTGTTTTGCTAAATGTTGAATCAACAATACTGGATTTTTGGCGTTTGCTGAAGCCAAGGATAATGTATCTTGTGGTATTTACTGCAGTTGCTGGTATGGTTACTGCACCAGGTAGTATGCACCCTTTTCTAGCACTAATATCTCTTATATGTGTTGCTCTTGGCTCAGGATCTGCAGGTGCTATAAATATGTGGTATGACAAAGACATAGATCTGCTCATGGAAAGGACAAAAAACCGCCCTATACCCTCAGGAAGAATTCTTGCAGAAAGTGCGCTTGAATTTGGTATAACTCTTGGAATATTGTCAGTATTTATCATGGCAATAGCAGTAAACTATATTTCTGCTGCTTTGCTTGCATTTAGCATATTATTTTACGTTTTCGTATATACAATTTGGCTAAAAAGGCGTACTCCACAGAATATCGTTATCGGTGGTGCAGCAGGTGCTTTTCCTCCAATGATTGGCTGGGCAGCTGTGACTAATTCTGTCAGTTGGGAAAGTTTCATTTTATTTTTAGTAATTTTTATGTGGACTCCTCCACATTTTTGGGCACTGTCTTTAAACAGATCTGAGGATTATGCAAAAGCATCAATTCCAATGTTCAATATTGTTTATGGCCCGAAGAAAACAAGAAGATATATATTAATTTATAGTGTTTTGCTGGTGCTAACTAGCTTGCTTCCAGCTCTATTCTTGAAGAAGACTCTATTTTACCTAAGTATGGCAACCTTTGGAGGTTGCATTTTCATTTGGTATGCTATATCTATTCTGAGGTATAAGAATCATAACTCACAGAAAAAAATGTTTTCTTATTCAATTTCTTATCTATTTTTTCTGTTTGCTAGTATTATTTTTTGTTCTATTGATTTATTTTAGTTATGAAAGAACATAAAAACTATTTTTTACTTTTCCTTCTAATAACACTAGTTGTTGCGCTTTTCTTTGTTTCTATAATAAAATTTAAAGGTGCAGCTTAAACTACCTTTAGAAATTGTGCTTTCATAAAAGCAACTATATACTTTGTTAACCGATATAAACAAAGATGAGTAAGAAAGAAGTGACAATATACACGGATGGGGCGTGTTCTGGTAATCCTGGAGCGGGAGGATGGGCAGCTATCATATTATTTCAAGATTATAGAAAAGACATTTATGGTAGAGAAGAAAATACTACAAATAATAAAATGGAGTTAACAGCAGTAATCAATGGACTGAAAGCGTTAAAATTTTCTTGTAATATTAATTTATATACGGATAGTCTCTATGTTAAACATGGCATAACAGAGTGGATAAATAAGTGGAAAATGAATGGTTGGAAAACAAGTAATAAAAAATCAGTAAAAAATATGGAATTGTGGAAAGAGTTAGACAGCGTTGCTTCACAACACGAAATTGATTGGAAGTGGGTTAAAGCACACAGTGGCGATCAATATAATGAGGAGGCTGATAGTTTAGCAAGAAAAGCAATAATCGATGCTTAAAAAAATCACTATATCACTTTCCATAGTTCTATTGTTCGTATTCTGCTTATTTATCTTTTTAAAGAGTGAGAGTCCTTTAGAAATCGATGTCAGTTATATCAATTTTTACGTAAAGAATAAAATATTGAAAATATTTAACGACTCAGATGTCAATATGGAGAGTACCTCAGTTATTTGGCAAAAAGATGGCAAGGATCCGTATTTAGTCATTACAGATTTGGCAATAGCAAACCCTAATTTTACTATAAAAGTTCCTGAGCTTTTTATACATTTTAAGCTAAGTTCCTTATTTAAAGCTAGCACAAATCTCTCTCAGGTTTTAGCTGATAATGTGCATGTATTATATATCAAGAGAGAAGAAAGTAGTGCAAAAAATCCATTAAAAACAATAAGGGAATTTTTTTTTGGCTTAAATGCGGATTCAAAAATTGAATTTACTAATATCACTATTCATAAAAGCACAGAAGATGAATCTTTTATTGATAAATTATATATAGGGAAGGGGGAAGATTTTAATGTTTTAGATATTCATGTGAATACAAAAGATGGA
Organism: Wolbachia endosymbiont (group B) of Limnophora tigrina; assembly: GCF_964263235.1. Classification (NCBI taxonomy): domain Bacteria; kingdom Pseudomonadati; phylum Pseudomonadota; class Alphaproteobacteria; order Rickettsiales; family Anaplasmataceae; genus Wolbachia; species Wolbachia endosymbiont (group B) of Limnophora tigrina. The sequence continues at coordinate 495,736 of NZ_OZ181655.1, forward strand.
AAGGGATTTTTGGATGATTTATCAATTACGATAAAAAATCGCAACAATTTGCTAAATGTATACGGGACATTTTATAATCTAAAATTGGGACTATTGAGCGAGTTTTCTACATTAGTTAAAAGCTACAATTTGGACAAAAATATAGGATTCAAAGGAAGCTTCTCAGTGAAAATTAATAAAAAGGATGAAATTGTAGATGGAAATATATACGTATTGAATACAGAAAATTATTTGAACAAAAATTTGGCCTTAACTAATGTAAATATAAATTTAACATATAGTGATGGAATTATTAGTGTAAAAAACTTCCATTTTAAGTTAAATGACACGTATCTCTCTTTAATAGGCAAGATGAACTTTAGTACAAGTCATGCTTTGCTTAGAATTAATATTAGCAAGTTTGCTGCAAAGGATTTATGTACTTATGTACCAGATGGTGTAGTGAATAGTAAATTTAGAAGCTGGTATTGTGATAATATTAATGGGGATGTTTTAAATACCATTGTAAGTTTCAATGGCAAAATTAACAATTTGGTTGATGACGATCTGTCAGACATTGTAATTGTTGCTGATATAGAAAATGGTAGCGTAAAATTTGATGAAGATTTTGAGCAAGTAAAGGGACTAAAGGGTGATTTGATCATCAAGAATAACGATCTTGAGATTACTGTAAATAGCGCTAAGTTTCAGAATTTCACTATTAATGGTGGTGATATTGAAATGAAATCTCTCAATAAGGAAAATTCAGTTCTAACCATTAATGGCCAAGCTGTAAGTGATGCGTATGGTTTATATGAGCCTATAAGATTTAAGCTGGATGATGTGGTGAAGGTTGAAAGGGATAAAGTAAGTGGAATGGCAAAATCTGTATTTAATTTTCGCATTTTTAATCTAAATGCTGATGACAAAAAAGTAGACTTCTCAGCAAATTTTCATTCTGAAATTGACAATTTGGCCGTCTATAATGCAAGTCTTGGTAAATATGACATTAAGCTTAGTTTTGGCAGTGACTTTATAGATTTAAATGGTAGTGGTATGGTGAATAACACACAGCTATTATTTGACCTGAAAAGTAGCAATAGGAATGAAAGTTTTGCCTGGAATTTGACCGGAGATTTACCCGCTCAAATACTTGATTTTGATGAAAATATAGGTGGCTATGTCAATACAAATATAGAATCGGTGATAAATCAAGATAAGACGGGACATGTTAATGGTAATATGGATTTATCAGAGCTTGAATCACGTTCAAGTTATTTTGGGTGGAAAAATCGTTTTGAAGATCACAATAAAGTTTTGTTCTCTGTAAAATTAAAAGGTGCCGATGAATTGTTAATAGACAAATTAGATGTTATAGGAAATGACCTAGATATAAAATTCAGCGGAAGAGTAGGAAATGGAAATTTATATTTAAATTCTAGTAGTTTTAAATTGCCTGATAATGATTTTAGTATAGAAATTGAATCAGGTAAGGAAAAAAATGCCATAACTATTTATGGTGAGAAAATCAATTTGAGTGATATTTTAGGCTTGCTTGGCAAAAACAATAATGGATTAAACAAAGATATAGAAATTAGTATGAATGTTGACAATGTAATTATGAAAGAAGGCGTCGTTATCAAAAATGCTAAGCTGAATGTAACCTGTACTAAAGGTAATTGCAATGGAAGTCAATTTACAGGACAGTTTCTAGAAGATAGCAGCAACATACTAGCGGAATACAGTGGAATAGGGCTCGAAATATATGCGGATAATGCAGGTATACTTTCGCGTTCCTTAGGCATTAGTAAATCAGTCAAAAATGGTAAACTTTCTCTTTATCTATCTCCTCAAAGAGAAAATGAAGAACATTATGGCATGTTATCTATTAGTAATTTTTATATCAAAGATGCTCCACTACTCACTACTTTATTATCGATGTCTTCGCTTCCTGGTATTGTAAATGCTATAAAGGATGAAGGTGTATACTTTTATAAATGTAATGTACCTTTCTCATACAAAGATGGCTCTGTCGAAATTGAAGAATCTTGGCTTGAAGGGGCGGAATTAGGCATTAGCACTAGCGGTAAGCTCGACATTAGAAATTATAAATTCCAAGTTGAAGGACAGGTAATACCAGCATATTCAATTAATAAATCTTTGTTAAAAATTCCTATAATTGGGAAACTTCTTACTGGCGGGAAAAGTAGGGGAATCGTTTCAATAGACTATAAAGCAAGTGGTGATGACAAAAACAATAACGTATCTGTTGATCTTATCTCTTCGCTAACTCCAAACCTATTAAAGAGGTTATTGGGAGTATTTGATCGTATTATGACAAAAACTAACAAAGCTGTCATCAGTGGCTTAAAAGGTGGTGTGAAAAAGAAATTTGGTTTGACATGACCAAAAGGGAAGTTGTTTAACAAAATTATGGACAAAAATGCAAGAATTTCCGAATGATCCACCTGGTTTTTTATCTAATTATTTAAGTAATACCACTCTCTTTCTGGAAACTTGATTATGATAAAGTAAAAGTTATTTCTTTACAAAATTATAGACAAAAAATGCAAGAATTTCAGAATGATCCACCTAGTTTTTTATCTAGTTGTTTAAGTGCCCTTTATCGCTTCCCATATCTGCAAAGTTATAAATACAACTAGAAGGGTAGGGGATAAAAGTTCGTTATTTTACTATATTAGGTCATCATGTTGGTGATAATCATGATTACATAGTGAGTAATTGCCTACGTAGTTTTCGTCAGCATCGTGATTAACATCAGGTTTAAGCAAAGAAAGATTGTCATCGGATTGTTCTTCTGATAAGTTAAGCAAAGAAAGGTTGTTATCAGATTGTTCTTCCTCTTTAGACCCAAATAACCATGAAAAGAATGATGAGATAGAATCAATAACGGATTTAATTGCTGAAAAAATATTGGATAAGAAATTACTGGGTTGCTGAGTATCCTCTTCTGGTTCTTTTCCTTCTGTATGATCTACTTCATCCACATCTTGTTCAGGCTTACTTCTGCTTACATCCTCTTTGGGTTCTTTTCCTGATTCTGGTTCAGGTTCTTTTCCTTCTGTATGGTCTACTTCATCCACATCTTGTTCAGGCTTACTTCTGCTTATAAGTGTCTTATCTAACCATTTAGATATATTCTTGTCGGGATTATGAAAATACATTTGACTTATCTCCTTATTTTCATCAATAGAAATTACTACAGTTGCATTCTGACTTAATTGCCCTTCATTTAATCTATAACGTTCACTAATGAGCGATTCATGAGAGTTCTTAATGTCTTTGATAAATTGAAGTTTTTCTTCTTCTGCTGAAAGATAACCCTTGTGTTGTATATCATAATTGGTTCCTTTGTATTTAAAACTAAACATCGACCCATGGTCTTCATATTCATCTACTAGTTCATGAATATTCTTGACATTTTGTATAGCTTTAAATTTTTCTTCTTCTGAAAGGTTCTTGTGATATTTATAAAGTGTACCTTTATATTTAAATTGAAACATCCATCCACGGTCTTCATATTCATCTAGTCCAGAATTCTTGACACGTTGTATAATTTGAAATTTTTCATCTTCTGAAAGGTCCTTGCGGTATATACTACCAGTTGTACCTTTGTATTTAAAACTAAACATCGATCCATGGTCTTCATATTCATCTACTAGTTCGCAAAGCTTCCTGGCATTTTGTATAGTTTGAAATTTTTCATCTTCTGAAAGGTCCTTGCGGTATATACTACCAGTTGTACCTTTGTATTTAAAACTAAACATCGATCCATGGTCTTCATATTCATCTACTAGTTCGCAAAGCTTCCTGGCATTTTGTATAGTTTGAAATTTTTCATCTTCTGAAAGGTCCTTGTGATATTTATAAAGTGTACCTTTATATTTAAATTGAAACATCCATCCATGGTCTTCATATTCATCTACTAGTTCATGAATATTCTTGACATTTTGTATAGCTTTAAATTTTTCTTCTTCTGAAAGGTTCTTGTGATATTTATAAAGTGTATTAAATAGGACTTGATCTGACACTTAAAATAAGTAAGTTATAAAATAATAAAAGAAAGGAGTGTTAGAAATGAGTACAATACAAACAAAAATACTAAAACCAAAGCTAGGGTTATTAGAGCTAGCAAAACAACTAGGAAATGTATCTCAAGCATGCAAAGTGATGGGATACTCAAGAGATACATTTTATCGGTTTAAGGAGTTATATGAAAATGGAGGAGAGGAAGCATTACATGAAATAAGTAAGAAAAAACCGCTATTAGCGAACAGAGTTTCCGACGATATAGAAAGAGCAGTGATTGGTATAGCAACAGAATTTCCAGCATATGGGCAAGAAAGAGCTGCAAATGAACTGAGAAAAAGAGGTATAATAATTTCTCAGGGAGGAGTAAGGTCTGTATGGCTAAGAAATGACCTTGAAACTCTCAAAAAGAGACTTAAAGCGCTAGAGACAAAAGTAGCTTAAGAAGGAATCATTTTAACTGAAGAACAACTTACAGCTTTAGAAAAAGTTAAAGAACAAAGGGAAGCTCATGGTGAAATTGAGACACAACATCCAGGTTATTTGGGTTCTCAAGATACCTATTATGTGGGCAATATCAAAGGTATAGGGCTAATTTATCAGCAGACTTTTGTTGATACTTATTCGAGAGTTGCAATGGTTAAACTTTACACGGACAGAACAGCTATTACAGCTGCAGACCTCCTCAACGATAGAGTTATTCCATTTTTTGATGAGCAGAAAATTCCATTATTACGCATTCTAACTGATAGGGGTACAGAGTATTGTGGCAAGCCAGAAAATCACGCTTATCAGTTATATTTGGGAATCGAAAATATCGATCATTCTAGAACCAAAGCCAACTCTCCACAAACCAATGGCATATGTGAAAGATTTCATAGAACCATGCAAGATGAGTGTTACAATATTATCTTTAGAAAGAAAATCTACAATTCTTTGGAAGATCTACAGATTGATGTTGATTATTGGTTGCGTTCTTATAATGAGACAAGGCCTCACTCGGGTAGGGAGTGTTAAATAAACTGTGTCAAACCGAAAAAAAAGTAATAAATTGATATAAAAAAATGGAGGTTTGACAATGAGTCAGAAAGTAGTAAACAGAACTACCGGTTTGGTAGATTATAAAGAATTAGAAACAAATATCCTGTCGTCTATACGAGAAGGAAGACCGTTGACAGGAAGAGATGGAGCATTAACACCGTTTATAAAAAAGTTGCTGGAGGTAAGCCTGGAAGGTGAAATAGAAAACCACTTGTCGGCTGAAAGCGAAGAGAATAATCGAAGAAATGGGAGGAATGCAAAGACTTTACGTACAAGCGCAGGGTCATTTGAGCTTTTGACGCCAAGAGATAGGGAAGGAAGTTTCGAACCACAAATAGTCAAAAAAAGGCAAACAAACTTACATCCAGAGCTTGAAACGAAGATTTTGAGCACATTTGCCAGTGGTATGGGCTATAGAGATATAGTGTCACATGTTGAGGAAATTTATGATCACAAAATATCGGCGGCAGAGATATCAAGTATTACTGACAAATTGCTACCAGTAATCAACGAATGGCGTAGTCGCCCGCTGCAGTCTGTATATCCGATAGTTTTCATGGATGGCATGTTTTTTAAAGTCAAAGAGGACGGGCATTGCGTAAGTAAATGCATGTATAACATATTAGGCATAGATCAAAATGGCAAAAAAGAAGTATTAGGTTTTTATTTGGCTGAAAGTGAAGGAGCTAACTTCTGGTTGGGAGTGCTAAATGACCTCAAAGAAAGAGGAGTAGAAGATATCCTTATTGCCTGCGTTGATGGGCTGAAAAGCTTTCCTGCAGCTATAAACAGTGTCTTTCCTAATGCGGAAGTGCAGATGTGTATAGTGCATCAGATACGCAACTCACTGAAGTATGTGGCCAGTAAAGATGCGAAGAGTTTTTTGAGCGATTTAAAGAAGGTATATCAAGCTTCAAGCAAGGAAATTACCGAGAATTATCTGTTGGAATTGGATGAAAAATGGGGCACAAAGTACCCTATGGTTATAAAATCTTGGCAGAATAATTGGGAAAACTTGTCTGGTTATTTTAAGTATTCTGGTCCAGTTAGGAGGATAATCTACACCACCAATCCCATAGAGGGGCTACATAGGCAAATTAGGAAATTCACTAAGACCAAAGGCTCATTTACCAGCATAAATGCCTTGTATAAGCAGGTATATTGTGCTATAAAGAAGGCAGAGGAAAAGTGGACGATGCCTGTACATGATTGGGCATTAACTATCTCTCAACTTGATGTTTTCTTTCCTGGCAGATTGAAAATTGAGTTGAACTAAAAATGCGGTTTGACACAGTTTATTTAACACTCCCCTCGGGTAAGTATTGCTATGGCAAAACACCTATGCAAACGTTTTTTGATAGTAAATATATTGCTTTTCAGAAAAACATTAGTAGCATTAAACAAGAGCCTGATATTAGTTTTGACTACCTCAATTCTTCTGTCAGTTAATTCTTGTCTGTCACATTAAATCTTGTCTTTTACACTGTTCGCTAATAGCGGTTTTTTCTTACTTATTTCATGTAATGCTTCCTCTCCTCCATTTTCATATAACTCCTTAAACCGATAAAATGTATCTCTTGAGTATCCCATCACTTTGCATGCTTGAGATACATTTCCTAGTTGTTTTGCTAGCTCTAATAACCCTAGCTTTGGTTTTAGTATTTTTGTTTGTATTGCACTCATTTCTAACACTCCTTTCTTTTATTATTTTATAACTTACTTATTTTAAGTGTCAGATCAAGTCCTATTTAATACACCTAAGTTTGCTCACAATCTCTTGACTTGACACATATGTTTTTTCCCAAATGTTACTATCTTCCTCCTTTTCCTTTCTCAATTTGTGCAACCATTTCCTTAACACTTACTTGTGTGGAAGGAGGATTTTTGCTGACATGAGATTTTGGATCAGATTTTGCTGGTATGTGTTTCGTTGCAGATCTTTTATTCTCTGTTAGAAATGAATGAGATTGTTTTTTCTTTACACCGATATCCGCTTGTGCTGCTGGGGTAGTTTTGCTTTCAGCAAGCCGTACATTAGCATTTCCTTTTGCTTGATTTTGCTCAAATTTTTCTTTTAATGCCTTTACTTTACTGTCTATCTCGCGATTAGCTCCTCCTTTCATAGTAGCTGCTGCTACTTTTGGTATCGCCTTACCAGCAGCTTTTTGTGCTGATTTCCTATTGTCTTGATTTTCAGATTTTAGTGGTACTGTAGGTTTACTTTCAGCTGATTTTTTAAGAATTACTTCTACTACTTTTGGCTCTGTGCTTACTTTTTGATCAGCACGGCTTAGATTTTTAGGCTTTGGCGGTACTGCAGGTTTATCTTTGACTACCACTTTCGATTCTTGTCTAACTTCTTGACCAGTAGTAAACATTTTTTTTGGCACTTGCGGTGCTCTTGGTGGTTTTGGTAGTACGAGGGATTGAGGTTGTTGTTTCTGCTTACGTTCTCTTCTTGCTTCTATATGTTCTTTAGAAACTGTTGCATAAATTGGCTCTTCTTTGGGCGATTTTGAACTCTGCGAATTTTCTATTAAAATTTTACTCTTCTTCTCTTGATAATTTGATATGTCTTCATATTCATGCTCTTCATTTAATGAACTTCCATAGCCTGAATCTCCTGCTTGTAGCTCATATAAAGGATTTTCTTCTTGCTTTGACGCTGTTCTATCCTCTAAGTTCACTCCATACAATCTATGTTCCTCCTGATTTTTTTTACTTTGCTCTAAATCTGAAATTTTCTTTAAAACATTTAGGTATTCGAATGTTATTTTTTCAGCAAGACTGGGCAATTTATCATTAGCAAAATTTCTTATATCGTTATCCTGAATTGAAGCATCTTTTCCCAAGATTTTATTAAATGTTTCCTTGAATATTCCAAAAAAACCTGATGGCTTTTTGTTCACTGGTTCTATATAATTATTCAAGTCACTATATATAACAAACTTAGCTACATCTTCTGCCTTATCTGTAAAACTCTCTAATGTCTGGGATAAATCTCTCACTGTTTTATTATATTGTTCACCAATATTTTTCAGCTTTATAGCTTCTATCAAGGAGTCGAGATTTTTTTTATAGTTCTCACTTTTAAATGGATCATTCATACTAATTACAGCTCATTATTTATTAAAATATAGATCTAAAATATTAAGATCTAGTAAATATTACTTTTGTAATTCATGTAGAACTATAGCTATAATAAGTAAGATTTCCCTACGTCATACCGCCGTGGTATCTCCAGATCCCGCTAACAAGTAGCGGGATACTTGACCTTTACAGGGATGACGGTTGTCGTTTAGCCCTAAATATTTAAGAAATTTGCTAAACGAAAAAAAAGGCAAAAGAAGCCCCGACTAATATCTATTTTAAAACATTGGCGTTTTTTATGTTTTAAACGTTTAATAACCGCCACTCAGTTGCTTTTTATTGCAACTAACCTTTAGTCATAAATGTTTAAGAAATTTACTAAGCAGAAAAAAAGGCAAAAGAAATCACGTGTTAGCTAGTTGTCACTCTCTAATCCTGCAAATTGGCGTACTATACTGTCTTAAACGACTTATAAGCGCGTTTCAGCTTATATAGGTAAAAACCCAGAAATGTTGTGAAGACATAAGGTGCACATAGTGCAAAAAATTAAAAATAAGACGCCAACTACGTTGTTTTCTTGCTGTTTAATCTGCACAGATGAAGATAACTGAATACCTTCAGTTTCATGATAAGGGGGCTGGCGGAGTTTGTCAAGTAGGTTTTATGGCCTAGCGTCACGCGCTGGAATGACAATTTCGATTATTTCATACATTGACTTCGGTAAATCCAAATTATATTAGCTACATCTAACGAATTTTACACTTGCTAAGATTGCGCTATTTGAGTATCTTTAACTGAAAGAAGTTATTTTTTATCCAATATGAAAAAAGCCTTTATATTCACATCCTTAATAGCGGTTGTATTAATAGTTATCACCTATTTATATAGAAACAATGGAACTGACGATTCACAAGTAGTAAATGTCTATTCATCACGTAAAGAAGAATTAGTACGTACTTTATTTGATGAATTTACAAAAAATACAGGCATTAAAGTACGTTACATCATTGATGATTATTCTCAGCTACTTTCACGTATGGAAAATGGCGGTGAAGCTGACTTATTTTTAACTGCAGATGCAGTGAACCTGATTTTGGCAAAAAAAAGAGGGCTTTTATCTCAAGTAGATTCAGAGATTTTAAAAAGCGTTATACCTGCAAAATTTAGAGATAGTGAAGATTATTGGTTTGGCCTTACAAAAAGAACCAGAATATTGGTTTATAATAAAGAGTCAGTAAATCCTAAAAACTTAAGTACTTATGAAGATTTAGCAAATGAAAAATGGAAAGGAAAAATATTAGTGCGTTCTTCTACAAGTCCATATAACCGGTCATTGATTGCTTTTATGATTGCAAATAATGGTTTTGAAAAGACGAAAAAATGGGTAAGTGGAATTGTGAGTAATATGGCAAGAAAACCAAGTGGTGGTGATACTGACCAAATTTATGCTGTAGCTGCTGGTGAAGGAGATGTTGCAATAGTAAATAGTTATTATTTTGCAAGAATTCTTTCATCAGAATATAAAAATAAAAAGAATGTTGCAGACAAACTAGGGGCTTTTTTTCCTAATCGTAACGATCATGGCGTAATGGTGAACGTTAGCGGCGCAGCAGTAACAAAAAACACAAAAAACAGAGAAAATGCTATAGCTTTGCTGGAATTTTTAGTAAGCAAACAGGCTCAAGAGCTATACGCTAAAAAAAACCAAGAATACCCTATAATTGAAGGCGTTGAAATTTCCGATATACTAAAGTCTTGGGGGAATTATTTACAAAGTGATTTGCCTCTAAGTGAACTTGAAAAGCATCTTTTTGAGGCTGTTATGATAGCAGATGAGTGTAAGTGGAAGTAATCCCCAGTGCCACTAAACACTGGGATGAAAGATTTATGCTAATGTACCTTACTCTTGACTCGCTGAACTTTTTCTTCCTTCTAACTTAATTTTGACTTTATTATCTTTTTCCGTTCTTTCACCAAAACAATTGCTGCACAAGAGGTCTATTGAAAAACAATAATAAGAAAGTAGAATAGGTTCAAGTAGTTGAAAAGGAAACTATGCACAAGAGAAGGAATTTGTTAAGCATCTCAGACCTTACAGTCGATGATGTAGAAAATATAACTAAGTTGGCTAACCAGTACCTTAAAAAAGAAGCTGCAAATAGTCATATCTTGGAAAATAAGACAGTAATAAATTTATTCTTTGAAGATTCAACGCGTACACTTGCGTCTTTTGAAATAGCAGCAAAAAGCCTTGGAGCAAATGTTGTAACTTTGCCAATAAGATCTTCTTCTATTAACAAGGGAGAAGATCTAAAAGATATGATAAAAACATTAAATGCAATGAATCCTGATTACATAATAATCAGGCACAAAAATAGCGGTATTGTTAATATGTTGGCTAAGAATGTTAGCTGCTCGTTAATCAACGCAGGCAATGGAAGCAGTGAACATCCAACTCAAGCTCTTGCAGATTATCTTGTAATCAGCAATTATAAAAAGCAAATAAAGAATCTTAAAGTTGTGATATGTGGAGATATTCTGCACAGTAGAGTTGCAAGGTCAAATATAAGGTTGCTAAAAATGTTTGGAGCAGAGATAAGCTTGGTCGCACCACCAACTTTGATTTGTAAGCATTTTCCTGAAGTAGATTCAGTCCATTATTCATTAATTGAAGGTATAAAGGATGCTGATGTAATCATGCTTTTAAGACTGCAGAAAGAGCGCATGAATAATAGTTGTTTTGTTCCTTCAGAGAAAGAATATTTTCATTTGTATGGACTTGATTCACAAAAGCTATCATACGCAAAACCAGATGCGATTGTTATGCACCCAGGGCCAATAAATAGAGGGATTGAGATTAGCAGCGATGTAGCAGATTGTGTTATTTTACAGCAAGTAGAATTTGGATTGGCAATACGTAAGGCAGTGCTGTACTATTATAGGCCTTGTTAATATTAAAAGATGCTACACAACTAATGCGAAAGAAGGGTTTTTTCATGAAATGACGAGGCTTGTAAATGGTTTGAGAATGGCCATTAAGATGTTAAGGCCGAGGATATGGTGTGGAAGTTTTTACGAAAGCCTGAAGTCAATCAACAACCTTGCAGAACGGCAAATTAGACGGCTATCGTAAAAACAGCTTTTTCACCTGGTTGGAATGTGGGGAAAGGTTCGTGGAAGAATGTTGTCGATATTTTTGACATCACGTCTCAATGGCCAAAATCCCTTCCAAAAGTTACGACTGCTTAGTTCTTTATTCATTCTCACAATCCGTGAACGGTTACTTGTTTTTAGCGTTAAGCAGCAAAATTAATAATTTGAGAATTTTCCTGAAAAAACTTACCACAAACTGGTCACAGTTTTCTGTGAAAGACAGATATAGAAAGACTAGAGTATCCACCTTAAGTTCATTGAATTTTCTTACCTTTGCTTCTTAACTTGACGCGTATAGTTTATTTAACGCTCCCTAAGTTCGCCATTGCCTGAACGGATACAATTATTTTAACTATAAAAGCGATAAAATCTTTTACTTTTTGCTCAGCATATCCATCATAACTGGCTTACTTTTAGTGATTCATGGAGTTAAAAAAGTCAGCATTGCTCTTTGTTAAAAGTAGTTTGTCACGTAAAAATTCCATTGCTTCAACAGGTCCCATAGGATTGAGTATTCTACGCAATACCCATATTTTATTTAGTATAGCCTTATCAACTAATAGCTCTTCCTTCCTTGTTCCGGATTTTGTAATATCAATAGCTGGAAATATACGTTTATCAGAAAGTTTTCTATCAAGTATGATCTCAGCATTTCCTGTACCTTTAAACTCTTCAAAAATAACTTCATCCATTTTTGAGCCAGTCTCTATAAGAGCTGTGGCGATTATAGTTAAAGAACCCCCATTCTCAATATTACGAGCTGCTCCAAAAAAGCGTTTTGGTCTCTGCAGTGCGTTTGAATCTACACCACCAGTTAGAACTTTTCCAGACGAAGGAATAACAGCATTATAAGCACGTGCAAGTCTAGTAATATTGTCAAGTAGAATTACCACATCTTTTTTATGCTCAACCATTCTTTTAGCTTTCTCTATTACTATTTCAGCAAGCTGTACGTGACGGTAAGCAGGCTCATCAAACGTAGAACTTACTACCTCACCTTTTACAGAACGTATCATATCTGTTACTTCTTCAGGCCTTTCATCTATAAGTAACACTATTAATTCTATTTCAGGGTGATTTATAGCTATAGAGTTAGCCATTTGCTGAAGCAATACAGTTTTTCCTGTGCGAGGTGGAGCAACTACTAACGCTCTTTGCCCTTTTCCAAGAGGAGCTACTATATCTATAGCACGCATGCTTAAGCCTTTTTTATCATCACCACTATTACACTCAAGTACTATGCTTTCCTCAGGATAAAGAGGAAGCAAATTATCAAAATGGACGTACTTTCTTAATTCACTGACTTCAGTAGAGTTTATACTTTGAACCTTAGTTAAAGTAAAATATCTTTCTTTATCACCAGGTGGCCTTATTTCTCCACATGCCATATCTCCTGTACGTAAATTAAACTTCTTTATTTGCCCGTTAGAAATATAAACATCATCGGTACTTGGAGCATAATTTGCACTTGCTGAACGTAAGAAGCCGAAACCATCAGGCAATATTTCCACTATTCCACTTCCTGTGGTTACGCCTCCTTCTTCACTCATTTTCTTCATTAAACTGAATATTATTTCCTGCTTTAGCATCCTACCATTGTTTTTACCGTTAGTTGAAATTTTTCTTTCTTCAGCTAGCTCCAACAATTCTTCTGCTGTTTTCTCTTTTAATTCGCTCAGATCTAATGTTTTTCTGTTTTTCTCAGTACCTTCATTGACCATCTGTTTTACTGTATCGTTATTGTGAATTTGCTCATTTTTTTCAGGTTGAGCTGTAACCTTTCCTTTTGCCAAAACATCTTCATTGATTGTTGTCATAATCCTCCAAAAATTTTAATTGATGCTTACTAACCTAAAATGTGACTATAAGATAATAAATTAGGCTGAGCTAGTTTTTAGTGTGTATTAAGCTTAATTTCCATCAAACCACATACTTTACTTACATTATACTAATAAACATTAGCAAGTCAAGTTAATTTAATGTTAATAAAGTACGAAAATTTGAAGATCCTCAATAGCTATTCTTTATATTTTTTAACCTTTCTTGCTTTTCTTTTTCTACTTTCGCTTTTTCCACCTCTGCTTCTAAATTTTCCTGGCTACATAAGCCGAGCAGTACAGGATCTTGGGGTTTTATATTTTGCATGTTATGATGAGATCCATCTCTTACCTGCTCGACTGTGTAATTTGTTGTACTAATTAATTTAGCTATAACGTTATTATCCAAGATAGGAAATTTTTTTACTAAATAATAAATCGCATCAGGTTTATCTCTACGCCTTGCCGTAGAGGCAAAGCCAAGAATGCTACCAATCGCTTTACTCCTTTTTTTTATATTTTTTATAATCAAATTTGGGACACGGTTTGAATTTTTTTTGCAATCATCGATTTCTTTTTCAGTAATTACCCCAGAAATAATAGGGTTATATTTTTCAACTTCTATTTCCTCATCAGCTATGTCTTGTACTTCTTCAAGGGCCAACCTACAGCATTGTGCTATTTGATTAAAAGTTAAACCAGTGTTGTCTACTAACCAAGCAGCTATTTGCATTAGAAACTGTTTATTTCTATCGTTATTGCCCTTAGAAGATTCCATTGACATCAAAAAAGCATCTCCCATTTAAAGTATCCCTTACTGTTATACAGAGCTAAAATATAAACTATTAAAACTAAAAAAGCATTAATTTTGTCATTCAATGACTTTTTGTTTGTCACTTCCCACCTCTTAAGTTAATTAAATGTGCTTACGTTTAAGCATATTTCAAACGATTCAAAAAAATATTTTCCCTTCTTAAGGTATAGTATAACTCAGTCAAACATATGTTTCTATTTAAGAAAAGAGTTAAATTTTAAGTTAATATATTGTAATATTATATATATTGGCTAATAAAGCAACAGGTTTACAAGAATTAAATTATCACTATTCTATAATTAACCATTAATTAACTGAGTTTAAAATGAATGTTAAAAATTTTTTCACTAAAGTAACCGTTGTCCTTTTAGCTTGCTTATTAGTCTTCATGGGAATTGGCAACCTTTTATCAGGTGATGATGAAAAAGAAGAGGTAGCTAGGGTTGGAAAAGAAGTTATAACGTCAGATGAGTATAAATCACTATATCAAAATTATGAAAAGCAAATTTCTGGATCTGATGCGAGTAGAGAACAAGTAAAAAAGCTGAAATATGATTTGCTTAACGCACTTATAGAGCAAAAACTATTGTTTAACCTAATTAGTGAGCTGGGGTTGACAGTTGGAGAAGAGTCTATAAAAAACCATATTAAAAATACCAAATACTTTCAAAATAATAAAGGCGAATTTGACAAAAATAAATTCCATGAAACGCTAAATGACCTGCATATGACAGAGAAAGAGTATATAGCAAAGCTAGAGAAAGTTCTGCCTGCAATGATGTTCATGACTTCGTTATTTAAAGATAATTATCCGGTAACTTTTGGCGAGAGAGTTGATGAGCAGATATACAAAAGTCGCTACCAAACTAGAGTGGTTGATATTGTTAAAATAACTGAAGATGCAGTTACAAACATTCCTGAACCAGATGATCAAGCATTACTTGATTTGTATGAAAGAAATAAATCCCATTTTTATTATCCTGAGTATCGAACTGCGCAATATATTTCCCTAGGCCAAAAGTATTTCGAAGATCAAATCAAGATCTCAGATGAAGAAGTTGATGGTATAATAGAACAACAGGAACTAAAAGATCAAAGAGATGTATTCAATGTAATATTTTCTACCAAAGAAGAAGCTGAGACAGCAAGAAGAGCATTTGAGGAGGGTAAAACAAGCTTTGAACAGATAGTAGGAGAGTTTGGCAAAGCAAAACTTGAGGAAACTAGAGTAAATAATATAACTAAGGATTTTTTACCAGAAGACGTGAGGGAAAAGGTATTTGATCTCAAAGTAGGTGAAGTAAGTGAAGTTTTAGCAAGCAGTTTTGGTTGGCATATAATAAAAGTGGAAAGTGCGCATCAAATCTCTGATGAAGACTTAGTTGATTTAAAAAAAGACATAAAGTCAGTTCTAACTAACCAAAAGTCTTTTGAAAGAGTCAATGATTTCATAAACCAAGTGAACTATAAGATATACAATGGTTCAGAAATTGAAGAAATATTGAGTGAATATAATTTACCTATACAAACTATTGGTCCAGTAGATGCGAGTGGAAAAGATCAAAGCGGTAATAACGTAGGAGATTCTAGTGATTTGATTTCTTTCATTTTTTCGCGAGAAAAGGATCAGAAAGGTTATTTCAAGGGCGTTGGGGACGCTGTTGTTAGTGTAAAAATCATTGATATCGTTCCACCCAAATTGCAAAGTTTTGAAGAAGGCAGGGCATTAGCGGTAGAGCTTTGGTGTAGTGAGTTTATAAAAGAAAGAATGTTTAAAATTGGGCAAGAGGTTGCAGTTCAACTAAGAGAAAAAACAGATTTGGAAGAAATTCAAGGTGTGGAATTAGTTAAAGGTCAGCAGATGCATCGCAATGAACAAAACTACCCCCTTTCTTTTGTAGAAGAGATTTTCAATATGAAAACAACTGGTTCAGTGACAGACCCTATTCAATACAATAATGAAATTATAATAGGTGTTCTAAAAGAAATGTATTCATCAAATGGTAAATTAAACACGCTTGACACCGGAAAACGTGTGATGATATCGCTAAAAGAGCAATTAATTAGCTATCTGGAATCAAAGTATAAAGTCGAAGTTAATCACGCTATACTTGATGATATATAGCCAGATAAGAATTAAATCCTATAAGAACCTGTTTTACCTCAAACGCATCCAGTGCTCCGAACTTGGACCCAGAAACTTACTAAGTGGCTGCATGATGCAAACTAGATTCCAGTGCCCGGTGCTGCCCTACATTATTGGTAATTATATTATAAGGTGCAAAAGTTGTATAATTCATTTGACTTAAAACGGCTCATTGTATAAAATTGTGACTAATATATGAATAAAGGTTAACATGGCAGTTAAAATAAGGTTGGCAAGGTTTGGCGCAAAGAAACGCCCTTTTTATAGGATAGTTGTAGCTGATTCACGAGCACCAAGAGATGGGCGTTTTATTGAGAAAATAGGACAATATGATCCAATGTTACCAAAAGACAATAAAAATCGTGTTGTGGTGAAGGCTGATAGATTAAAACATTGGCTAAGCGTAGGCGCGCAAGCAACTGAAAGAGTACTATGGTTCATTAAAAAAGGCATAGTAACTTTAGAAACAGAACCAAAGAAAACAGAAAAGAAGAAAGTAGAGAACGAGAAAGCACAGGGACAAGAAGCATAAGTCTCTTTAAAATGCTAAATACTGATTTAACAAATAATGGTAAATTAGACGATGTCGTATCTTCTGATTTATCAGCTATGAAGGACTTTATCTTCAAAAATGTCAATGATGAAGGTGCTAAGCTTGCTACTGATATTATATCTCATCTTGTTAGTTCAGGTGGAAAAAAAATAAGGCCTAAACTAGTTTTTATTATATGTAAAATGCTAAACTATTCTGGGGAGGATAGGATCAACGTTGCTGCATCGGTAGAGTTTATACACAATGCTACTTTACTTCATGATGATGTGCTCGATGAAAGTGAGGCACGCCATGGAGTTAAAACAGCGAATAAGATTTGGGGAAATAAATCAAGCATTTTAGTTGGTGATCTATTGTTGACTCTAGCATTTAGATGGCTTATAGAGTGTGGAAATTTAAATATTCTCTCTATTTTATCTAAAGCATCGCATTTACTTGTGAAGGGTGAAATAAAGCAGATGACAACACGTTTTGACCCCCACACAGTCAGGGAAAATTATTTTGATATCATTGGAGAAAAGACAGCATCTTTATTTTCTGCATGCTGTGAAGCTGCATCTACGGTATCTGGTGCAACAAATGACGAAACAGAGAGGCTAAAGAATTTTGGTTTTAATTTTGGTATGGCATTTCAAATAGTTGATGATATGCTCGATTATACTGCTAATCAAGGCACTTCTGGAAAACAAGTCGGAAAAGACTTTTTCGAAGGTAAAGTCACCTTACCTGCTATTATAGCATACGAAAAGGGCAGTCCAGCAGAGCAAAAATTCTGGGAAAAATGCTTTTCTTCAGCTAGACACAATTTTGACCAAGCATTACACTATATTAATCACCATAATGCCATTCAGCTTTCTATGGAAAAAGCTAGACACTACATTAATATGGCACAAAATGATATTAGTACTTTTTCTGATTCTTTTTATAAAACTACTTTAATTGACTTTTTAAATGCGAGCATAGAAAGACGAATGTAGCTGGCGCTTGATATTTTCGAATTAATTGCTATATATTTATTAGATTCTTAAGGGTAATAATATGTCAGATAGCAGTAAAGAGAAAAAGAAGAAGTTTGCTGATATGGTAAGTAGGCAGAAAGGTGACGACCAACAAAGTGATAACCATAAGCAAACTGATGATTTAAATGAAGATCTCAATACATTAAAAGAACGTGCAGCTCAGCTTGAAGATCATTTACGCCGTGCTGTTGCAGATAATGAAAACGTCAAACGTATAATGCAAAAGCAAACTAGCGATGCAAGTGACTATGCAGTCACAAAATTTGCACGTGATATGATCGACTCGTGCGACAATTTAAAAAAAGTAATGGAAAACTTGAAAGATGGTGATCCTGTTCATGAGGGGATTAAAGTAGCTTATCAAAAAATTATAAATGATCTAAAAAAACATGGAATAGAGGAAGTAGATCCACTTGGTGAGCTTTTTGATAGTAATTTACACCAAGCTGTTGTGGAAAGAGAAGACAATGAAAAAGAGCCTGGCACTATTATAGAAGTACTACAGACTGGTTATACTATCAAAAATAGGTTGCTCCGTCCTGCAATGGTTATTCTTTCTAAGAAATCTGCCGATTATGGAAGCGATTAGCATGAGGTAAATGTGTAATGACAGGAATTGTTTTTTCAGGTATTCAACCAAGTGGCGTACTACATTTAGGTAATTATCTTGGTGCAATCAAGCAGTGGATAGGCTTACAGGATAAATATAAATCTCTTTTTTGTATTGTCGATCTACATGCAATCACAGCAAATAAGCTTCCCGCAAGTGAATTAAAAAGTAATATTTTCAAAACAGCAGCAGCTTATATCGCATGTGGAATAGATCCAGAAAAGTCCATTATTTTTAGTCAGTCTACGGTTAGTGGTCATGCAGAACTGGGCTGGCTGCTTGGGTGCTATACACCAATTGGTTGGCTCAGTCGCATGACTCAGTTTAAAGACAAAGCCGGCGGCGATAAACAAAAAGCCTCTCTTGGATTATATAGTTATCCAGTACTTATGGCTGCAGATATATTGTTGTATCAAACTAAATACGTTCCTGTTGGTGATGATCAAAAACAGCATTTGGAGCTTGCACGTGATATTGCATCAGCTTTTAACAATCATTATAAACTGGATCATTTCATCGTACCTGAAATTTTAACTTTGGATTGCACATCAAGAATAATGAGCTTAAGAGATGGTACAAGCAAGATGAGTAAATCTGACCCTTCAGAATATTCATGCATTAACCTTGATGATACAGATGACTTAATTGTTAAAAAAATAGAAAAAGCAAAAACAGATTCAATTCTAGGCTTTGATTTTGCTACTTTAGAGTGCCGACCAGAAATAAGCAATTTGATAAACATTTATTCAGTGCTTAGTAATTTAAATGTGGAAAAAGTGTGTGAAGAAGTGAACAAACATGACATGAAACACTTCAAAAAAGAGTTAGCTGATTTAATTATCAGTGTTATGTTACCCATACGTGAGGGGATGAATGATCTTTTAAAAGACCAATTCCATTTACATGAAATATTAAAAAAAGGTACAAAGAAAGCAGCAGAAATTGCAACCCATAATATAAAAGAAATCAAGGATATTATTGGATTTGCTCAATAGACCTCTTGCATAACCTAAGGAATCAATTCAAAATTGTAAAAACAGGCAATAAGGAAATGTTCAAAAAAGTGTGTCAAACCGCATTTTTAACTCAACTCAATTTTCAATCTACCAGGAAAGAAAATATCAAGTTGAGATATAGTTAAAACCCAATTAGGATAGTCCAATTTTGCTCTGCCTTTTTTATAGCACAATATACCTGTTTGTACAAGCTAGTAAATGAGCCCTTAGTTTTAGTGAATTTTCTAATCTGTCTATGCAGTCCCTCAATAGGGTTGGTAGTATAAATTAGCCTCACGCGAACTTTAATTTTTATATTCTTTCATTAGCATAATATAATTTTGTGCTGATTGTGTAATATGTTTAATTTCTTCATTTGACATTTTTTTGAAGAATTTTGCTGGCCTACCAGCCCATATTTCCCCACTTTTTATTACTTTTCCATGTGTCACTAGTGAGCCAGCAGCTACCATAGCTTCAGACTCCACAACTGCATGGTCCATCACGGTAGAGCCCATACCAATAAACGCTTTATCATGCACCGTGCATGCATGCAACATACAAAAATGTCCCACTGTTACCATGCTGCCAATAATTGTGTCACCACCTGGGTTTCTATCCACATGAATTACTGTTCCATCTTGAATATTTGTTCCATTACCTATTTTTATTGATCCAACGTCCCCTCTGACCACACAATTAAACCAGATGCTTGCATCTCTTCCTATTTCAACCTTGCCTATGATATGCGAACCACCTGCGATGAAAGCACTTTCGTCTATTTTTGGTTCATAATCTTTGTATTTTAAAATGTGATACATATTAAGCCCAAAGTCTTATGCATATGTTAATCAAAATAAGGTAGGCAGTAAATACATACTTAGATTTCAAGCTACTTGGGTGACAGATGTTCTTGACTTACGTGCTTTGTACTGCTAAGGTTTTTATTTTCAGCCCTATCTATAATGTCAGTAGCGGTATTAAGTATATTTCAAATAATATTGGTTGTTGTGTTAGTAATTTTAGTGCTCTTGCAGCCGCCTGGGAGTAGTTCGTTAAGTGGTTTTAGTAATGTACAACAGGGAGTCAATTCGATGATTCCGGTGAAATCTTCTGAAAACCCGCTCAGCAGAATAACGGCTATTGTTGCTGGATTGTTTATTATAAACACATTGCTATTGTCAGGATTATATTCAAAAGACGTACATAAAAAATCGATTGCAGAGAAAATTATATTAGAAAAAAAGCAAGAAAGTGAACCTACTTCTGTTCCATTTGAAAATTAATGAAGGAAGCTAAATTTATCTTTGTCACAGGTGGAGTTGTGTCATCGCTTGGTAAAGGCTTAGTTGCTTCAAGCGTTGGTGCGCTTCTTCAAGCTTATGGTTTTAAGATCCGTATCAGAAAACTTGACCCGTATCTCAACATTGATCCTGGGACAATGAACCCAACTCAGCACGGAGAGGTATTTGTTACCGAGGATGGTGCTGAAACTGATTTGGATCTTGGGCATTATGAGCGTTTTACTGGAATTAAAGCAACAAAAGATGACAATATAACAACTGGTAAAATCTATCATGAGTTGTTGAAGAAAGAGAGGCGTGGTGATTATCTGGGCAAAACTGTGCAAGTCATTCCTCATGTGACAGATTTAATCAAATCGTTCATTTTTAATGGTACGGAAGGTTTAGATTTTGTAATATGTGAAATAGGCGGAACTGTAGGTGACATTGAAAGCCAACCATTTTTGGAGGCTATACGCCAAGTTAACTACACATTAGGAAAACAAAGAGTTATCCTTATTCACTTAACTTTAATACCATATCTTACCGCAGCGCAAGAATTAAAGACAAAACCAACGCAACATTCAGTTCGAGAGTTAAATTCCGCGGGGTTACAACCAGATATTATATTATGCCGCAGTGAGAAAGAAATTTTCGATAATCAGAGAGAGAAAATAGCTAAGCTTTGCAATGTTTCTTTGTCCAATGTGATACCTGCTCCTGATGTGAGTCATATATATGAGTTACCGGTGTTGTATAGCCAATGTGGGCTTGATACGCAAATTTTGGAGCACTTTCATTTAAGTGAGCCAAAACCAAGCTTGATTGAATGGGATCAAATAGTGCATTTCATAAGGCACCCAACACAGGAAGTTACTGTGTCTATAGTGGGAAAATACACCGAATTCCCTGATGCGTATAAATCACTAGTTGAAGCATTAAATCATGGTGCAATTAGTAATAAAGTCAAAGTAAAGATAAATTGGGTTAACTCAAGAGAGAAGGAAGAAAAACCTATAAATGAAAAGCTTATAGGGGAGAAGTTACAGAATTCTCATGCAGTTCTTGTCCCAGGGGGGTTTGGTGATGACGGAGTAGAGGGTAAAATATTAGCAATAAATTATGCCCGTACAAATAATATCCCATTTTTCGGAATTTGCCTTGGTATGCAGCTTGCAATTATTGAGTTTGCTCGTAATGTTGTTAAGCTTGAAGATGCACACTCTGAAGAATTTCATAACTGTAAACATCCAATCGTTAAGTTAGCTGGCGATCAAGATGACGATCTTGGTGGAACCATGAGACTTGGGGCATACAAATGTAATATAAATGCAAGCTCTAAAATGATGGATGCATATAGTAACACTACTATTTCAGAGAGACACAGGCATAGATACATAATCAATTCAGATTATAAAGATGATTTGGAAAAAAATGGGCTGCTATGCAGTGGCATATCAGAAGATGGAACATGTATAGAGGCAGTGGAGTTGGAGAATCATCCATGGTTTATTGGTGTACAGTTTCATCCAGAGTTTCAATCAAAGCCGTTTTCTCCTCATCCTCTTTTCGTGTCGTTCGTTAAAGCAGCAATTGATAAGAAATAAGTGCCTAGTGTTTAAGTATCAATATATGGAGCTTGCCATAGAGCAAGCCAAACTCGCTCAAAAAAATGATGAGGTGCCAATAGGTGCTGTAATAGTTAGTGGAAGCAATATCGTTTCTTCTGCACACAATATATCCAATGATCCAACTGCACATGCAGAGATGTTAGCGATCAGACAAGCATTTTCAACTTCCACGCTTTGTGATGCTGATATGTACGTAACATTAGAACCATGTCCGATGTGTGCTCAAGCTATTTCCTTTGCCAGGATTAAACGATTGTACTTTGGGGCTTATAATCCAAAAGGTGGAGGAATTGAAAATGGTGCTAAGATATTTCAATTTTGCAGTCATATACCCGAAGTTTATGGTGGAATATTAGAAACAGAATGCTCTTTTTTGTTAAAGGATTTTTTTGAGAAACTAAGGAACATTTGATAAATCGTCATGCTACTTGTTTTCCGATACAAAATCGTCATCCCGCTACGTGTTAGCGGGATCTATGCTAGGAGATACCGTGACGGTATGGCGGTTAAGTAATTCGTCATTCCAGCGCGTAACGCACAACTATACAAACATTGTCCACCAGCAGGGTGTCATCCGAGTAGCTGACACTGCCCTCCTTTGTCATCCCAGTGCCCAGACACTGGGATCCAGAAGACTTAATTTTAACCAAGTGGCTGCATAATAAAGGCTGGATTCCAGTGTCAAGCACTGGAATGACATTACAGGGACACTGGGATGACATCATCCTTTTCTCTGGATTCCAGACTGGAATGACAGCAGTCCTACGTCATACCGTCACGGTATCTCTAGATCCCGCTAACAAGCAGCGGGATGACGGTTGTCAGGGTGTCAGCTACTTAGATGAAACCCTTTCCCGGTGGAGATCACTATCAAATCACATAGGAGAAAACTAAGACCAATCAAATTTCTTATCTTGCGGTTTTATTTGCAATATTGCTACCACACTGACCAACAAGCAGAAGACTATATAAAGCCCAGCAGCAAGGTTTGTTTGAGGAAATGTTACAGTCAACCAAATACAAACCATAGGAGTAAATCCTCCATGTAACGCATAAGAGATATTGCGTGATAAGCTCACACCACTAAATCTAACATTGGTAGGAAAGAGTTCAGATGCAACTATTCCTATGGGAACTATACCTCTTTCTATTATAGAAAGAGCCATTACACTAAGCATAATTATAAGGTAATTTTTGTAGTAATATGCAATAGATAACGCAGGACAACATAGTGCCATTGTAATTGCTATAAATAAGATTGCAGTGCGCTCTTTTCCAACTTTATCAGCCAACATTCCAAACGCTATTGAAGATATCGGCATTAATATACTGGTTATAATCAATACAATTTCGTTGATATATGTTGTTACATAAACATCCACTGATGCTATTTCCTTTGCGAGTGTTCGAAGAAATATGGTAAATCCGACAGCAACATTAACAGGTACAGATATTAAAATAGCAAGTATAAGAGCTCTCTTGTGGCGCTTTATAAGCTCTATTATTGGCAAATCAGGTAAATTTCTTTGTTTTCGATTTTTTTCATATGCTGGAGTTTCTCCCAATGTGTATATGCTATACGCGCTAATTAATCCTAAAATAGCTGAGAAAATAAATGGCAATCTCCAACCCCAGATACAAAAATCAGTAGTTTTTTTGCAGATAATTACTATCACCGCAGAAAGCAAGACACCAATGGAACGACCAAAGCCCATTATTCCAAAATACATCCCTAAGTTTTCTTTCCTACTGGATAAATGCTCTATAAGATAAACAGAACTTCCTTGTTCACCACCAAGTGCAATCCCTTGTATAACATGGATTGAAAGAAGTAACACAGTAGAAATTATACCTACTTGATTGTGACTTGGAATAAATGCAATGAGACTTGATGGTATCGATATTAGCAAGATAGTAATTATTAATGCTATCCTTCTTCCATACCTGTCACCAATGTGACCAAATATGAATGCACCAAGTGGCCTTACAATTGCGCCTAGCCCTACAATTCCAAATAATTGCAGTATGTTACTGTAGACATCTTTTGCAAAACAAAACTCTCTGCTGATTATGTTAACCAAGTCAGTGAAGAGCATATAATCATACCATATTGCGATTCTGCAGAGTATGGTTGATATCAACACCCTTGTTTGCACTAAATTCAATTCGTAAATGTTTGCTTATTATATTCTGGCTGCTTTTTGGGATTTTACAACCTAAACATATATAGCTAAACTGATTTAGATTTACCGACAATTTGAAAAACCGTCATTCCGCTACTAGTTAGCGGAATCTATACCGCGAATGGATTGCGGTATGACGTGGGGAAACCTTTCTTGGGTTAGCTATAGAGTTGACTTTTTTATTATGGTGTGTGATAATTGCAGTGTTATTAAGTTTAGTGGTAAGGTTATAATGGATATAGCTTATTTAGCAGCACTTATATCAGCAGCTATAATAAAAATAGTAATAGCAATACTCTGTGCTATAATATTTATAGGTATTCTCTTTATGTTATTTAAAGGAATTAAAGAACTCTTAGATTCAAAAGGACTTCTATCCATCTTGAAAACAGTAGGTGTAATTTCTATAATACTATCAATTATATCTCTCCCACTTATTATATTAAGCCTTACTACTCCGTCACCTCTGATAGTAGGTATAGTAGGTGGTATTGTTGGCTCTATTTCCATAATACCATTGATAGCAGCTTACATTTTTCTTTCAATAGCATGGAAAACATTAACTCAACAGCCTGAAGACTATCAGCTCTTGTTCTTCATTCCTTTACTGTTTATTGGAAACATCGTAGCTGGAGCTTGTATTGCTGCAAGTGGTGTTTTTCCAATATGTAAAGTAGATTCCTTAACATCTTTATCAGCAGCACTAGAGTCCTTATCCATGGTAGGAATACACGCACTAGCGCTTACGATCGTAACTGCAATTGGAGTAGCTATTGTAATCGAGCTCGCTAAGCAAGCTAAGGAGTACATATCAGGTAAAATAATGCAAGCAGAAAAAGAACCTGTGACTGATACACATGAAGAACCAGGCTCTAAAATGGAAGAAGCAGAAGAAGAAAAAGCTGTTCGAGATGAGTGGGAAGTACCATCCTAGTGTCCGCTACTCAAATGACATAGTGAGGCGTCATCCCGCGCAGAATAATTAACCGTCATACCGCTGCGGCGCTAACAAGTAGCGGTATGACGATTGTCAGGGTGTCATCCTAGTAGTGTGACACTGGTTCCTTTATGAAGGTGTCATCCCAGTGCCTTTGTTACTTCTCTTTGTTACTTCTCTTTGTTACTTGTTTTTCCCATTCTCATTTACTTCTTGTGCTTTCGCTCCATCTACTTGAGTACTAGGTAATGCTGCATATGTAATACCACCAGCTACGAGTGCAGATGCTACTGCTATACCAATCATTACTAACATATCTAATCTCACTGTACGTTCAAGTGCAGTAAATGCTATCAGTCCAGCAGCCAGACCCATACCAACGGTAGCGGTGTACCGTGCTCCATTGCCTTGTTTTGGTTGCTCAGTTGTTTTGTTTTGAGCTCCCTGACTTGCAGCTTCTAATTCTTTATTTTTCTCCTCTAATTGCTGAACTTTATCCTTTTGAGCTTGTAAGTCTTTCTTTAGGCCTTCAACTTCAGCATTTGGTTGGTTTATTTTAGCTTTTAAACTTTTTATCTCATTCTCTTTAGCTTTTAATTCTTCATCAGCTGTGTTCAATTTAGTTTGTAATTCTTGCTGCTTCTCCTCAGCTTCTTTCTTTGCAGTTTCTAGTGCTTTATTTTTATTCTCCTCAGCTGCTTTTAATTGAGTTTCTAATTCTTTTGTTTTAGTTTCCAATGCCTCCTCAGCTTTATTCTTTTCAGCTTCTAATGTTTTTATTTGCTTCTCTTTAGCTTCTAATTCTACCTTTAAGTCCGCAACTTCCTTACTGAACTTACTTGCATTTATTATACTGTTCTTTAACTCTTCCTTAATCGACTCCACAATTTCATCTACATTTTTACTTTGATCAGTCCCTATTATAGATTCTATTTTGATTTGTAACCCTTCATGCAATTTCCCCTTATCTTCATCTTTCATTTCTGATAAATTACTGCCTATTATATCTTCTATTGTGCTCTTTAATTTTCCATCATATAAGCCCTTAACTTTGTCTTTTAAATCTTGATCTGTGGATCCAATTAGACCTTTTATTTCTCCGTTTAACTCTTCAGTAAATAAACCATCAATTGCTTCGCTAACTTTCTTCTGTTCATCTTTTAAATCTTCTAGTTGCTTTTGTAAGACTGTTTTTTCCGTGTTATCTGCGTCCAATTTAGTTTGTAATTCTTGCTGTTTCTCCTCAGCTTCTTTTTTTGCATCTTCTAATTCTTCATTTTTCCCCTTTAACTGCTCTTCTGCAGCTTCCAATTCTGTTGTTTTAACATTTAACAATTGTACTCTGGGATGGCAAGATAAGGCTTTTACCATAATCTCCTTTTTCCCATCGTTAAGGCCTAACAGATTTTTCATTTCTTCTAGGCGACTAGAATATTTGCCACCCTTTTTCCGAACGAATTTTACATTCATGATTGTATTATCTCCTAGTTCTTCTCGAGGATAAGAAACAGTAATATATAGTTGTTGATCATTTAGCGTACAGCCCACATAAAAGTTGTCATAAATTATAGCACCTCTCTTACCTACGTTTTTATACTTTTTAAATTCTTCATAATCATCTTTTTTTATAACAAGCACTATTTTATCACCGATAACCTTTATTGTACCATTAATCTCTGTAAGCATATTAAACCTCAACATATATAATTAACATTACATAGTACCTTTAGAACCTAAGTTCAAGTGATACTTTTACCATAACATAGAAATTTATGTTCGTAAACAAAAAATTTTGGCGTAAAGTTGCCGTATTTGCTTAATTGTGCTATAGCTAAAGTAATTTAGGTTTACCGACAATCGTCATCCCGCTGCTTGTTAGCGGGATCTATGCTAAGAGATACCGCGAATGAATCGCGGTATGACGTTGCTAGCTCGAAGTTTAAAATTGAGAAATATTTATGTTAAAAGAAAAATACGGCTTTAAAGAAATTGAAGACAAATGCAACATATTATGGGAAGGCAGTAAAGTTTACAGGTGGAATGGTGAAAAGGATAACACTTTCACTATAGACACACCTCCACCGACAATATCGGGAAAACTCCATATCGGCCATATATTTAGCTATTGCCACACAGACTTTATTGCAAGGTTTCAGCGCATGCTGGGGAAAGATGTGTTTTATCCAATTGGGTTTGATGATAACGGTCTTCCTACCGAAAGATTGGTTGAACAAACCTATAAAACCCGTGCAAAAGAAGTTGGCAGAGAAAAATTTATAGAGATGTGCCATGAGGTTATTGAAAAGTCAAAGCAAGAATTTAAGGAACTATTTAAATCGGTCGGCATTAGTTATGACTGGAGTTTGGAATATCACACGATCAGCAAGGAAACTGTGACACTTTCTCAAATGTCGTTTATCGATCTATATAATAAAGGGTATGCATATAGAAAAATGCAACCTATTCTTTGGGATCCAGTTGATAAAACCGCAATTGCGCAAGCAGAAATAGAAGATAAAGTTTTTGAGTCATCCTTAAACACGATAGTTTTCTCTACTCAAGAAAATGAGCAGATTCATATTGCAACCACGCGACCTGAGTTACTTCCCGCATGTGTTGCAGTTTTTTGCCATCCAGAGGATGCACGCTACACTCACCTGATCGGAAAAACAGCCATAGTGCCAATAACAAAGGAAAAAGTTCCAATAATAGCTGATGATAAGGTAAAAATAGATAAGGGCACTGGGCTTGTTATGTGTTGTACATTCGGTGATGAGCTCGACATATATTGGCAGCAAAAGCATAATCTGCCGATGAAAATTATCATCGATCAGGATGGGAGGATGAACCTGCATCCACCACATGGTCAGAAGGAAAGAGCATGGATCCCAGTGTCTGGGCACTGGGATGACACCATAGGTGGCACTGGAATCCAGGAAATAGAAGAATGGATCCCAGTGTCAGCTACTCGGATGACAGGAGAAAGGGCTACTCAGATGACAAAAGAAGACGTCATTCCACCACACCCCGGCGTCATTCCAGCGCGTGACGCTGGAATCTACAATGAAATCAATGGATTGAAAGTGACAGCAGCAAGAAAGAGGATGATCGAAATCCTAACTGAAAAAGGGCTTTTAATAGAAAGCACTAGCATTTCTCACTCTGTCAAATGCGCAGAAAGGTCTGGTGCACCACTTGAGATATTACCTACTTATCAATGGTTTATCAAGACCTTAGAGCAAAAAGCTCAAGTATTAGATAAAGTAAAAGAATGCAATTGGCATCCAAGCAATATGCGTAAACGCATGGAAGTGTGGATAGAAGGGCTAAATTGGGACTGGTGCATCTCAAGACAGCGCTATTTTGGTGTGCCATTTCCAACGTGGTATTCCAAACGTAAGGGAGAAGAAGGTAAAATTATTCTAGCTGAGATAAAGGACCTACCTATAGATCCACTCAAAGATTTGCCAAAAGGGTATAGCAAAGAAGAGGTTATCCCAGATCAAGATGTAATGGATACCTGGGCCACAAGTTCAATTACTCCTCAACTAAGTGCACTGGCAGTAAACAGTGAGTTTAGCTTACCAAATCATCGCTATAATACAATATTTCCTGCAGATCTGCGCAGCCAGAGCCATGAGATAATAAGAACTTGGGCTTTTTATACTATTTTAAAGGCACATTATCATGCAAATTCTTTACCTTGGAAAAACATTATGATCAGCGGTTGGTGTTTAGCCGATGATAGGAAAAAGATGAGTAAATCAAAAGGTAACATCATCACTCCTCATGTAATACTTGAAACTTATGGAGCTGATGTAGTACGCTATTGGGCAGCGAACTCAAGGCTTGGAGTTGATACAGTCTACTCTGAAAATATATTTAAAATTGGCAAGCGCCTAGTTACAAAACTTTGGAACGCTAGCAAGTTTGTTTCCATGTTCATGGAAAAGCATCAGGTAATGAGCATAAATTCTGCTCACGAGACAATAGATAAGTGGATATTGTCTAAGTTATACAAAGTTATAGAAAGAGCAACGAATAACCTATTACAGTTTGAATACTGCGAAGCTTTGGGCGTAATAGAGGAATTTTTTTGGAAGGATTTTTGTGATAATTACTTGGAACTAGCAAAAAAGCGCGCATATGGAGATAAAGTAGACAGCGAAGCAAACTTGAGTGCTAAACAGGGTTTAACATATGTACTAAATATTATTTTGCGGTTATTTGCACCCTTTTTGCCTTACATTACGGAAGAGATATACCACCTGTTATATAGTTATAATTCTGTACACAATCAAAGTAATTGGCCGAGCAAAGAAGAACTTATCCACGATAAATATTCAGAGGAAATGGGAGACAATTGCGTGCAGATATTAAACATTATCAGAAAGATAAAGGCAGATAATAATGTATCAGTTAAGCATTTGATAAAGAAATTAGTGATAAAAGCAGATCTACGAGAGGATAAGTTGAATCAATCCGCACAGGATGATTTGCAGGCAGTGTGCAATGCGGAAACGATAGAGTGGATGCAGTCTGAGCTTGAAACTGAAGACGGGAAATACATAGTGAATATAGACTTATACTGATTTTTATAGCTTTACTTTCTTTGATATCCATGCTATTATAATCATTATTAGTTGTGAGGATGAGGGATTTGTATAGTAAAATCAATGCACCATATCTTATAGCTGGTGCTTTTGCTACTTTGGTATTGCTTGCATCTGGGACACTTGCTGTTGCTCCTTATGTTGCAT
Organism: Wolbachia endosymbiont (group B) of Limnophora tigrina; assembly: GCF_964263235.1. Classification (NCBI taxonomy): domain Bacteria; kingdom Pseudomonadati; phylum Pseudomonadota; class Alphaproteobacteria; order Rickettsiales; family Anaplasmataceae; genus Wolbachia; species Wolbachia endosymbiont (group B) of Limnophora tigrina. The sequence goes on from NZ_OZ181655.1 coordinate 525,797, forward strand.
TCTTATCTCCAATTGCAGCCTTTAATGTAGCTCTTCCTGTTGCCTTGAGTTTATCTATACTATCTATTTTGATACTCGCGCTTTCATGCAAGATGATTAGTAATAATAAGAAAATAGAGGTTGAGAGAAATAAGTTTGCTCAAAAAAAGCAGGAGCTAGCTAATGTAAAACAACAATTAAAGAGTAAGGTACAAGAATTAGAAAATAAAATAGCCCTAGGAGAAGAAGCTAGAGAAGCTGCAAATAAACAAGAGGAGCAATTAAATGAATTAACTCAAGAAAAGCAAAGTTTAGAAAGCGAAATTGAAGGGTTAAATAAGGAAATAGATCAGTTAAAGAAACAGCTAACTGATGCACACCAAGAATTAAATCTAGCAGAGCAAGAGTTAACTAACATAAAACAACAATTAGATGATGCTATAAAAGAGTTAAATAATAAAGATAATCAAATCCGAGAATTAGAGGGTAAGGTAAGAGAGTTGAACAATAGGATGACTGTAGTTGTAGACGCTACATCTAAGCACACGGAGAAATTAAACAATCAACTAAATAGATTAACTCGAGAAAAGCAGGGTTTAGACGAGAGATTAAAAGAATTAAATAAGAAAGTAAGTCAGTTAGAATGTGAAAAGAACAATTCTCTTCATTACACTGAAGAGTTATGTGATGAAAATACAAAATTGAATGAAAGAGTGGATTCTTTAATGGAGGAATTGTTTCAATGCAAATCAGAAAGTGAAGAGAATAAGTTACGCTTAAAATCAGAATATGAAGATGAGTTACGCTTAAGATCGGAATATAAAGATAAATTAAACTCGGAATTAGAATGTAAAAGTAGGGAAGCTTCTTCTCTGAAGACTCAATTAGCTATGTTAAGAGGAAAGGTAAAGAAATTAGAAGAAGAAGGAGAGTCAAAAAATTGCACAAGTAGTTTTGTTAGGGATGAAAGTATTTTAGCTGAAAAAAGGAATTTAGCTAAAAAATTAAATCAAGAAAAAGATAAAAATAAAGAGTTAGAAAGTGTATTAAATGACCTAAATATAAACTACGATAACCAAAGAGATAAAAATTTTGTTTTATTAAAAGAGAACGAAGAACTGAAAGAGGAATTATCATCTTCAAAAGCAGACAAGGAAGAACTTGTTAATGAATCAATAAGAGCTAAGAATGATCACAAGGAAGATGTAAATAAATTTGAAGCAAAAAAGAGAGAATATGTAACGAAAGTAGTATTTACTGTACTCAGTATAGTGAAAGAAAGAGTAGAGGAAGGATTTTTTAATTCAGCAGAACAACAATACATGCAAGATACAGACCGTATACAAGAAGGAGTTGATGAATTTATGCAACCTATATATGGAAAGTTAAATATAGATAATCAACAAAAATTCAACTATTGTCCTACAATGTTGGAACAGTTACAAGATCTTCTAACTGCTCCTTGCACTCAGCTAGCAGATCTTGGATATACCAGTCGATACTCTACCCCGACCAATAGCTACCGCACATTTTGAGTGCAGTTGTACACTGGATACATAAAACCTTAGCCATTTTTAGCTAGCAAACTGAAGATGGGAAGTTTGTTGTAGGTGCAGCACTATCACAGATAAGAGAATTTTAATAAATATATACAAGACTGCTGAAGTTTTGTTCATGAGGGGAGGGGAGTAATGAGCAGTTTGTTTAACTGTAAAAGACAAGATTTAATCTGACAGACAAGAATTAACTGACAGAAGAATTGAGGTAGTCAAAACTAATATCAGGCTCTTGTTTAATGCTACTAATGTTTTTCTGAAAAGCAATATATTTACTATCAAAAAACGTTTGCATAGGTGTTTTGCCATAGCAATACTTACCCGAGTGAGGCCTTGTCTCATTATAAGAACGCAACCAATAATCAACATCAATCTGTAGATCTTCCAAAGAATTGTAGATTTTCTTTCTAAAGATAATATTGTAACACTCATCTTGCATGGTTCTATGAAATCTTTCACATATGCCATTGGTTTGTGGAGAGTTGGCTTTGGTTCTAGAATGATCGATATTTTCGATTCCCAAATATAACTGATAAGCGTGATTTTCTGGCTTGCCACAATACTCTGTACCCCTATCAGTTAGAATGCGTAATAATGGAATTTTCTGCTCATCAAAAAATGGAATAACTCTATCGTTGAGGAGGTCTGCAGCTGTAATAGCTGTTCTGTCCGTGTAAAGTTTAACCATTGCAACTCTCGAATAAGTATCAACAAAAGTCTGCTGATAAATTAGCCCTATACCTTTGATATTGCCCACATAATAGGTATCTTGAGAACCCAAATAACCTGGATGTTGTGTCTCAATTTCACCATGAGCTTCCCTTTGTTCTTTAACTTTTTCTAAAGCTGTAAGTTGTTCTTCAGTTAAAATGATTCCTTCTTAAGCTACTTTTGTCTCTAGCGCTTTAAGTCTCTTTTTGAGAGTTTCAAGGTCATTTCTTAGCCATACAGACCTTACTCCTCCCTGAGAAATTATTATACCTCTTTTTCTCAGTTCATTTGCAGCTCTTTCTTGCCCATATGCTGGAAATTCTGTTGCTATACCAATCACTGTTCTTTCTATATCGTCGGAAACTCTGTTCGCTAATAGCGGTTTTTTCTTACTTATTTCATGTAATGCTTCCTCTCCTCCATTTTCATATAACTCCTTAAACCGATAAAATGTATCTCTTGAGTATCCCATCACTTTGCATGCTTGAGATACATTTCCTAGTTGTTTTGCTAGCTCTAATAACCCTAGCTTTGGTTTTAGTATTTTTGTTTGTATTGTACTCATTTCTAACACTCCTTTCTTTTATTATTTTATAACTTACTTATTTTAAGTGTCAGATCAAGTCCTATTTAATACAGTTTAACAAAGCTAACACATTTTATTTTGTAGCTAGTTCCTTAGCTACTCTTACGTTACTTACATCTTTAGCGCTTATTGTAACTTCTAATGTGCCTCTTCCTCTAATTCTTGCTTTAGCTACATTATCTGTTTTGGTGCTTGCACTTTCGTATAAAATAATTAGTAATAATAAGAAACTGGAAGTTGAGAGAAATAAATTCGCTCAGAAAGAGCAAGAGTTAGAAAATAAAATAACTCTAGGAAAGGAAGCTGAAGAAGCTGCAAACAAAGAAGTGGAAAAATTAAAGAATCAATCACGTGAATTAACTCGAGAAAAGCAAAATTTAGACAAGAGAGCAAAAAAATTGGATCAGAAAGTAAATGAGTCAGAAGTTGAGAGAGAATCTCTTCTTGAAGAAAAAGAATCTTTAGAGCAAAAATTAGAAGCTAAAATAAACCTTGTATTTGAAATAACAGGCAAATTAGAAAAAATAATGAAGGAAAAAGATGAGCTTGGTGAGCAAGAAGAAGAATTACTTTGTAAAATCTCGCGTTTATGTGAACAGTTACAAGAAAAAGAAAATGATATAGCTAAAAAAGAAGAACGTATAACGGAATTGAAAAGGAAAGTAGACAATAATAAATATGAAGAATTACAAAACAAAGAAGTTCATAAAGAAATAGAAAAATTATCTAAAGAAAAAGAGGAATTATGTAAGGAAATAGAAAAATTATGTAAAGAAAAACATATATTATATAATAAAAAAGAAGAATTGTATAAAAAACAAGAAGAACTTTATGTAGAATTAGATAAGTTACAATGTAGATTTAAAGAAATTAATCAGAAAAATAAAAACTTATCTCAAGAATTAAAAGAGAAATCTGAAGAGTTACGTGATGCAAATGATTGCATTAATAGTCAATGTTGTGAGTTAGACGGAATAGGAAAAGATTATGACAATAAGGTAAAGGAGTTACAAGATTCACTTTTAGAGCAAGACAGTCAAATAGAGCAACTTGAAGAAGATTTGAAGAAAGTAGCGAGTCTTATACAACGAGTGATACAACATATAACATGCGAGGTAGAAGAATCAATAAAAAGAAGTAGAGATGATAATATAGAAACAGTATTAAAAAAAGTGTCTGATGAGGTTCAAGTAACAAAATCTTTGTTAAAAGAATTAAAAGAAACAGCTGTACAACATTTGCAAGAACTTGTGAAAGATTCTAAATGTGAATCACCATCAGAGGAAGCGTTTGATTTTTTACTGGAGGATCTTGGATATGTTAGTCGCCCATCCACCCCGGCCAAACCGCCAGATTTACTGTGGACAGAACGTTGTAAACGCAGTCAATTTCGGAATGTAGAACTTGAAAATACAACAATTAGTCTTATTATAAAATAAATCATGCAAGGAGGTATATAATGAACCCAATAATATGCGCACTGGATACACAAGACTTAAATGAGGCTATTTCTCTAGCTAATACTCTGCGTGGTAAAGTTGGCATGGTAAAGCTGGGATTAGAATTTTTTGCTGCTCATGGTCTCTCTGGAGTGCAAGAAGTTGCAAAATGCAATGTACCAATTTTTTTAGATCTGAAATTGCATGACATTCCAAACACTGTAGCTAAAACAGTTGAAGTAATAAAAGTTCTGAGCATTGAAATGTTAACTCTGCACATTAGCGGTGGAACAAAAATGCTTGAAGAAGCGCTAAGTGTGGTGCAAGGCACAAAAATAAAGCTGATTGGAGTAACAATGCTAACTAGTATGAGCAGTGAGGATTTAGACGAGCTTGGAGTAGCAAGAGAGGTAAAATCACAGGTAATTTTGCTTGCAAAGCTTGCAAAAAAGATTGGACTCCATGGAATAGTCTGTTCTGCATTGGAAGCTCAAGAAGTGCGCCGAGAATGCGGTGAAGACTTGAAAATTATTACTCCAGGAATTCGTATAGATCCAGGTCATGACGACCAAAAAAGAACAGCAACACCAAGAGAAGCAATAAATTTAGGAGCTGATTATATCGTCATTGGCAGACCCATTACAAAAACTGCAAGTAGTGCAGAATTAATATTGAAATCCCTTACTAATTGAAGCAGATAAAAAAAAGTGCTTGACACAAAAAAACGAACGTTATATAGTGTTATTATCTTTTATTTTACCTCGCTTAATTTAATTACTGAATTAAGCTTACAGTACTAAGCGTGGTACAAAGTGCCACGCTATTTTCCGGTTTACATTTTCAACAGATAAAAAATGATGCCATTTCAGTGTCAAGTACATAACTGTACGAACATTGTAGTTTTGGAGCAATTCCCACCAGTGGGCAGTGCCCAGACACTGGGATCCAGCTTCTATGCAACTTAATTAAAAACGTTTGTTTTAGTGTAAGACAACCACCTTAGCTTATCAGCTCAGTTATAAGCAAAATTCCTAGATTCCAGCGTCACGCGCTGGAATGACACCCTACTGGTAGAGGTTGCTCTCAAATTGCAATACTGTGGGAAACATCTATGGATGCCATTCCTATTACCTTATTTTCATTTCATTTTCAAAGGAGGCTATTATGTCACTTACCGATATCGCTTACCGTATTAATGAACTCGCTTCATCATGGGAACAATTTAAATTAATAAATGATCGCAAATTAAAAGAAATTGAGAGCAAAGGGCGTGCTGATTCTGCAACGATTGAGCAGCTATGCAAGGTAAATAATGCCATTGATAGTTGCAAAGAGCGTTTAGACTTGATTGAAACTGCAGCTCAACGTCCAGAAGTAAATACAGATTTTAGCACAAGTGATAAATATTTTTCTAATTATATCCGCAAGGGAATGGAAAGCGGTTTATCACACAAAACCCTCAGTGGAGATGATAATGATATCGGAGGGTATCTAGTTACTCCGCATATTGTAAAACGCATAAACAAGCGCGTAACTGATTCGTCCCCAATGCGACAAATATGCTCCAGTCAAAGAATCTCTACTGAAACATTGGATTACATTATAGAAGATTTTGATCGTGCCGGTGCAGGTTGGAGCAGTGAAACAGTAGATGATGAGGACGGTGGCAATAAATCTAAGTATGATTTTGCAAAAGATACGGACACGCCTAAAATCCAAAAGATTTCTATCACGACTTACGAGTTATATGCTCAACCACAGATATCACAAAAGTTACTCGATGATGCGTTTGTCGATGTTGAGAGTTGGCTGGTAGAAAAGATTGCCGAGACTTTTAGTAAGGAAGAAAGCGAAGCCTTCATTAAGGGTGAGGGTACTTTTCAACCCAAAGGAATTTTAACTTATGAAAATGGAAACAGTTATAATAAAATAGAGCAAGTTAAAACTGAAAAATTAGATAGTGATTCAATAATGATGTTGTATTACTCTCTGGACGAATATTATTCCAAAAATGCGTCATTTTTGATGAACAGGAGTACGTTGAAGAACATTAGGCTGCTAAAATCTCAAGAGGGCCAATATCTCTGGCAACCAAGTTTGTCGCTTGAAGCTCCAGATACCTTAATGGGAATACCAGTATATCAATCTGCCGATATGCCACCGGTGCCAAACAATCAGCTACCGGTAATTGCGATGGCAGATTTCAAACAAGCTTATAAGATTGTAGATAACAGAGGAATGAGAATATTACGAGACCCTTATACGAATAAACCTTATGTGAGGTTTTTTGTCACTAAGCGTGTCGGCGGAGAGGTTGTAAACACCAGTGCTATTAAATTGTTGAAAGTTGCGAGCAAGTACTAAAAACTTCCACAGTATCATCTTTAGAGCTGACCAAAGCAACACGTCATACCGCGATTCATTCGTGGTATCTCGGCATAGATTCCGCTAACTAGTAGCGGAATGACGGTTTTTCAAATTGTCGGTAAATCTAAGTCAGTTTAACTATAGAACCATTTTACTTCTTTTTGATACATTTCCTCTTTAAAGTAAAAAATAGTTGACATATTATGTCATTTATGAAATAATTAAGTTAATTTATTATTAATTTAAGGAGTAAAATATGTGGAAAAACATAAAAAAGTTTTTTAAGTGGATTGCTGATCACACAGGAATTTCATGGATTGCAAGAAAAATTTCATCAGGTTGGAACAGCATTAAAAGCTGTTGGTCTGGTAATAAGGCAAATCAAGCAGGTGAGACTAGTCAACCGAGAAGTCAAGTACCAAGTGAACCTCAAGTTAATGGTACTGCTATTAATGATATTGTTATTCCAGAGGGAGCAAAGTTAGTGTTTTCTCCAGAGATATCTGATTTTTTGTTAAGAGAAAGACTAGAAATGGCAAAGCAACTTATAAAAATGGGAGCAAACTCACCTGCTGCTTTAGAAGAGCAAGCTGATAGAGAAGAGGAGTTTTTTGATGCAGAAGATGATGCAGTTACACAACCAAGCTCAACTACTACTAATTTAGAAGCAGAACAACACACTGTTGGTGATGATCTATCAGTTAATGCATAATCATTGTAGAAACCCCTCAAAAGGAGCACCTCTTTAGGTGCTCTTTTTTTCTTTCTTATACACACAAAAATCATATAGAATTGTAAACGCAGTTTTTTTATTCTGATGCTTTTCAATTCTATAGCTCTGGTTGTCTCTCTATTACTATTTTTCTACATTATCGTAAAAAAACTGAGCGAAAAGAAAGCAAACCTTGAGGGTAATTTATGTAAATTAGAGCAAGAACTTCAAGAGACAAAACAAAGTTTGCTTACGAAGAATGAAGAAATAGTTGATTTAAGGGTCAAAAGAGCAGAACTTGAAGTAACTCTGCAAAAAGAACGTGAGGAAAAGAAAAAGGAAATAGAATTACTAACAAAAGCAGAGGAGAGATTAACAAACACTTTTAAAGCGCTCTCTCTTGATGCTTTGCAGACAAATAACAATAATTTTCTGAACTTAGCGAAGGAAGTAATCGATAGTAAATTAAAAGAAACGGAAAGCGATTTTAAAAAAAGACAAGCAACGATTAACGAAGTTGTAACTCCGATAAAAGAAAAATTAGAAAAATTCGATAACGAAATACGTGAGCTAGAAAAGGAGAGGGTAGGGGCCTATGAAGGTTTAAAGGAGCAAATTGGAGCGCTGATGAACCAAACTTCTAGTCTTGCTAATGCCTTGAGAAAGCCCCACATCAGAGGAAAGTGGGGTGAAATGCAACTCAAAAGAGTGGTAGAAATAGCAGGAATGATTGAATATTGCGATTTTTTTACTCAGCCGTCAGTGGTTGATAAAAACGAGGATAATTTATTGCGTCCTGATTTAATAATCAAAATGCCATCTGGAAAGCAAATAATAATAGATGCTAAAGTGCCACTTGATTCTTACATGGATGCTATATCACAAAATGATTTGCAAATACAAAAGGAGAAATTAAAGAATCATTCTCTGGCAATAAAAAAACACATAAATGACTTGGGTAAAAAAGAGTATTGGAATCAATTTGAAAATACGCCAGAACTTGTGGTGCTTTTCTTAACAGGGGAGGGGGTTTTTAGCGCAGCACTGGAATATGAGCCTGCTTTGATAGAGATTGGAGTGGAAAAAAAAGTGATCATTGCAACACCGATCACTTTAATTGCGCTACTGAGAGCAATAGCGTATGGATGGAAGCAAGAAATGATAGCTGAAAATGCAAAGAAAATCAGTGAACTAGGTCATATTTTATATGAGCGCATTTGCACAATGGGCGAAAACTTTGATAATTTGCGCAGGAGCTTAAAAAGCGTTGTCGATCATTATAATAAAACTGCTGGTTCTCTTGAAGCAAGGGTGTTTCCTGCTGCTCGAGAATTCAATAAGCTTGGTATACATGCAAAAAATAAAAGTTTAAGTACTACAAAGGAATTAGAGTCCTTACCGCGCAGTTTACATACTGGGGAATTGAAAGTAGATTAGACTTCTATTGCACTAGCAAACAAAGAAAGTATTGTTTGTGGCGGAAAATTATGTAAAAGACAAGATTTAATGTGACAGACAAGAATTAACTGACAGAAGAATTGAGGTAGTCAAAACTAATATCAGGCTCTTGTTTAATGCTACTAATGTTTTTCTGAAAAGCAATATATTTACTATCAAAAAACGTTTGCATAGGTGTTTTGCCATAGCAATACTTACCCGAGTGAGGCCTTGTCTCATTATAAGAACGCAACCAATAATCAACATCGATCTGTAGATCTTCCAAAGAATTGTAGATTTTCTTTCTAAAGATAATATTGTAACACTCATCTTGCATGGTTCTATGAAATCTTTCACATATGCCATTGGTTTGTGGAGAGTTGGCTTTGGTTCTAGAATGATCGATATTTTCGATTCCCAAATATAACTGATAAGCGTGATTTTCTGGCTTGCCACAATACTCTGTACCCCTATCAGTTAGAATGCGTAATAATGGAATTTTCTGCTCATCAAAAAATGGAATAACTCTATCGTTGAGGAGGTCTGCAGCTGTAATAGCTGTTCTGTCCGTGTAAAGTTTAACCATTGCAACTCTCGAATAAGTATCAACAAAAGTCTGCTGATAAATTAGCCCTATACCTTTGATATTGCCCACATAATAGGTATCTTGAGAACCCAAATAACCTGGATGTTGTGTCTCAATTTCACCATGAGCTTCCCTTTGTTCTTTAACTTTTTCTAAAGCTGTAAGTTGTTCTTCAGTTAAAATGATTCCTTCTTAAGCTACTTTTGTCTCTAGCGCTTTAAGTCTCTTTTTGAGAGTTTCAAGGTCATTTCTTAGCCATACAGACCTTACTCCTCCCTGAGAAATTATTATACCTCTTTTTCTCAGTTCATTTGCAGCTCTTTCTTGCCCATATGCTGGAAATTCTGTTGCTATACCAATCACTGCTCTTTCTATATCGTCGGAAACTCTGTTCGCTAATAGCGGTTTTTTCTTACTTATTTCATGTAATGCTTCCTCTCCTCCATTTTCATATAACTCCTTAAACCGATAAAATGTATCTCTTGAGTATCCCATCACTTTGCATGCTTGAGATACATTTCCTAGTTGTTTTGCTAGCTCTAATAACCCTAGCTTTGGTTTTAGTATTTTTGTTTGTATTGTACTCATTTCTAACACTCCTTTCTTTTATTATTTTATAACTTACTTATTTTAAGTGTCAGATCAAGTCCTATTTAATACAGCCTTATAATTTCCTAGGCTTTTGCATAGGAGGGTTGTTTTTTGGCCCATTGTCTGAATGCTATGGCAGAAGAAGGATTATGATCATAGGTAACACTTTGTTATTAATCGGCGCTGTTGGTTGTGTTTTTGCACCGTCGATTTTTTGGCTTTTAATCTCTCGCTTTGTTCAGGGCATTGGTGTTAGCACGTCTGTAGTTGTATTTGCAATCGTTGCAGACAGCTATAAAGGTAACGAAACAGTGAAATTTATTGGAATCATGAATTCTGTTCTTACAGTTGTCATGGCAATTGCGTCAGTGTTAGGCAGTTTCATCAATGAAATTGTAGGATGGCGTGGCAATTATGCAAGTGTTGCGGTAATTTGTTTGATCTCTTGGGTTTTGCTGCTTTTTCTGTTACCAGAAACAAAAAAGGACCGCGATATTTTTAGTTTAAAAAAAATGACGAAAGATTACAGAAAACTACTATCTAGTCCGAGGTTTGTTACGTTGTCTTTAATGTCAAGCCTCTTTTCTGCCGCTTATATGTCATTCATCACTTGTGGACCTTTTCTGTATATGAAGACTTTTGGTTTATCTAGCACTATTTATGCACTACATCAAGGTGCAATAGTTGGGTGCTTCTCACTCATCAGTCTATTTGCTGGCAAAATCTTGCAGAAGCTTGGAGCGATATGGTGTGTAATTTCTGGTACAGGCGTGACTGCTATTGGATCTCTGTTGCTTGTAATATTCAGTGTAATTATGCCCCACTCTTACTACTTGGTAACACTATCTATGATTATTTTTTCTATCGGTTGTGCAATGTGCCAGCCAGTGATTTTTAATGCATCAATAAATGTTTTCCCTGAAATTAAAGGCACAGCTTCTTCTGCATTCTCGTTCATTAGAGCTTTTATCATGGCTATTTTTATCGGCTTAACAAGCTACGTTTACAATGGTCAAGCAATTAGTGTAGCTGTTCTTGTTCTATCCGCGATAGTACTAAAACTTGTTTTTACTGCCTGTTTATTGTTTTTAAAAGATCCGGTATAATTAATGATCTTTTTACAGATGTGAGCGATTAACTTTCCCCGGCCAATCTTTCTGCTTCATTACGTGAAATTAATGCCTCAATAAATTCATCTAGTTCACCTTCTTTTATAATCTGCTCTAGCCGATGTGAAGTTAGATTAATTCTGTGGTCTGTTATTCTTGATTGTGGAAAGTTATATGTCCTTATACGCTCGGAGCGATCTCCAGAGCCAATTTGACTTTTCCTCATTGTTGACCTTTCCATTTCTTTTTTTTGCCTTTCAATTTCGTATAGCCTTGCTCTCAAGACTTTAAGTGCTTTAGCTTTATTTTTGTGCTGCGATTTTTCGTCTTGCTGTATCACAACTATTCCTGTTGGCAAGTGGGTGACCCTTACTGCACTATCGGTTGTATTCACCGACTGCCCACCTGGACCACTTGATCTATAAACATCTATTCGTAAATCTTTTTCTTCTATTTTAAAGTCAACCTCTTCTACTTCAGGTAATATCGCAACAGTAGCGGCAGAGGTATGTAACCTTCCTGAGGATTCAGTTTCTGGCACTCTCTGTACTCTGTGTGCTCCTGATTCAAATTTCAACCTTGCAAAAACTTCTGTTCCATTAATGAGTGCAGAAGCTTCCTTATAGCCACCTATACCTGTATTAGAAATGCTTATTGGCTCGAACTTCCAATTTCTTCTTTCTGCATATTTTTGATACATACGAAATAACATTGCTGCAAATAATGCTGCTTCTTCTCCTCCTGTACCTGCTCTGATTTCCAATATTGCATTTCTTGAGTCATCTTCATCTTTAGGCAATAATGCTAACTTTAGTTTTGCTTTTACTTTTGGTAATAATACCTTGTGCTTTTCGAAAAATTCTTCTTTTGCTAACTCTTTTATATCACCTTCGCTGTTTTCATCTTTCATTATTTCCTCTAAGTCTGAAATTTCCTCTTTCAGCGTGTTATATTCATCAATTATCTTGATTATTGGCCTGAACTCAGAGTATTCCTTTGAAAGGTTAATGAATTCTTTTTGACTTAAATTGGTAGGATTTTCCAAATTCCTCTCTATATCATTAAATTTTTTCTTTAAGTCTTGTAAATTATTCTCCATATTCATATAGCACAGATCTAGCTAAGTAATATATACTGAAATAAAAAACTTCTTATATCAAGCAATAACACTATAATATACCTCTACCTTGGATATTTCTACTTAGAATATAATGACAAGACAAATAACAGCAAGCTGCAATTTCATATTTGGGGCTTCAGACAAAAAATCATTACCAGATGAGTCGGCTCCAGAGATTGCATTTGCTGGTAGATCAAATGTAGGAAAATCCAGTCTGATCAACTTACTGATAAACAGCAAAAAAGCTGCTAGAGTTTCCTCTAAACCTGGATGCACTAGACAAATAAATTTTTATTCTATGTACAATGATAAGTTCAGACTTGTTGACCTACCAGGGTATGGTTATTCTCATGCAGGTAAGGAGGAAATTATACAATATTTAAACTTAATTGAGTATTATCTAATTCAAAGAAAAAATCTAAGAAGAGTGTTTGTGTTGATAGATAGCAAGGTAGGATTAAAAGAAATAGACAAAGACTTCATTTATTGGTTAATATATAATAATATTAACTTTAACGTTGTGCTAACAAAAATAGATAAAGTGAGTCAAAAAAGCCTAGATGCCATTCTAGAAGATACTCAAAAATGGATTAATAATGAGAATGTGTCAATTCATCAAATAAGCATCCGTGTTAAGCATAAAATAATCAAGGTAAGAGATGAGTTTTTCAAGTTTACAAGATAAAGGAATGAAGAGCAGTGAATTTTTAAGGGATGAGGTATTATTTAAACAAAAAGCAGAAATATTAATTGAAGTGTTATCTAATATACCTAGCTTTGTGGGCGAAACTTTTGTTATCAAATGTGGCGGCATAACGATCTCAGATGAAATACTATTTAATACTTTTGTGCATAATGTTGTCTTATTGAAACAGCTTGGTATAAATCCGGTGATAGTTCATGACGGAGAATATGAAATTAACTCGGTGTTAAAAATGCTGGGTATGGACAGTAAGTTTGTGAATGGTATCAGACTTACAGACAAAGACACTATGAAAATCATTGAAATGGCGCTATGTGGTTCAATTAATAAAAAAATTGTTCAGCATATAAATTCTGCTGGTGGTTCAGCTATTGGATTATGTGGAAAAGACGGCAACTTAATAAAAGCTGAAAAGATAAGCACTACGCTTAAGGAAGACAGATCAAATAACATCGAAAAAATACTAGACATGGGATTCATCGGTAGGCCCACTGAAATCAATCCTGATATATTATTTTTTATTGAAGAATCAGATTTTATACCAGTTATTGCACCAATTGGTCATGGAAAAAATGGGGAAACATATCATATTGATGCTGATAGTGCTGCAAGCGCAATTGCAATTGCAGTTTCTGCATCTAAAATGATAACCTTTAGCGATACAGGTGAAGAAATAGATAAAATTGGTGGCAGGAAGATATCTGTTAAAAATTTAAATGCATCGATTGATTGTGGCAAAATTCAAGGAGAAAAATTTATTGGAAGGCTTATGGCATATACTAAAATGGTAGAGGAATGTGCTGGAGTTGTTCACATAGTTGATGGTAGAATACCTAACATTATGCTTGATTTATTTACTGAGAATAATTCAAGCATATCAATTGTGAGTGATTTATAACTAGACAACTACACGAATAGACTTCTTGCATAACCATATGACGAACTTTTCTTGGGAATAGAAACGAAAAAACTTCCTTGACAAACTCCGCCAGCCCCCTTATCATGAAACTGAAGGTATTCAGTTATCTTCATCTATGCAGATTAAACAGCAAGAAAACAACGTAGTTGGCGTCTTATTTTTAATTTTTTGCACTATGTGCACCTTATGTCTTCACAACATTTCTGGGTTTTTACCTATATAAGCTGAAACGCGCTTATAAGTCGTTTAAGACAGTATAGTACGCCAATTTGCAGGATTAGAGAGTGAACACTAATTACCACGGGGTTTCTTTTGCCTTTTTTTCTGCCTAGTAAATTTCTTAAACATTTTAGCTAAGGTTAGTTGCACTTAAAAGCAGCTAAATTGCAGTGTTTAAGACTTAAAAAACGCCAAATACTGAAAATAGACAATGACCAGGGCTTCTTTTGCCTTTTTTTTCGTTTGGTAAATTTCTTAATATTTATAGCAACATGAACAAACATTTGAGAGTAACTTCCGCTAGTAGGGTGTCATCCCAGTGCGTGACACTGGGATCTAGCCTTTATTATTTGGTTGAAATTAAGTCTTCTGGATCCCAGTGTCACGCACTGGGATGACAGGAGAAGGAGGCTACTTGCATGACATCATTCTTTTTCCTGGATCCAAGTAGTCTGGGCACTGGGATGACAAAGAAATAGGCACTGGGATGACGAGAAAGGAGTACTGGGATGACACCTACGCACGCTCACTTTGTCATTCCAGCGTGTGACCAGAAAAAACATAGACCCCAAGTGTCAGCTACTTGAACAACATCACTTTGCTTAAAAATTGCAACGTTTGTACACGGTATGACGTTAGCTATTGTGCTACACCTTTCCCCTTTCCCCTGAAACTAAAATCTATATACTTAACTTTAGAAACTTCAAAATACGATGCGATCTAATATTAGAGAGTTATTTTGCTATATAAAGCCTAATCTATTTTATTTCATCATAGCTTTTATTGCAGTTTTATTTTCAGCCTTAACGATCCTCCTCTTTGGCAGAGGCTTAAGCAATATAATTGATTCTGGCACAGAGCACGATTTTACTACCAAACTATTAGTTGCAATACTTATAGTTTTAGCCATTTCTCTCACTGCATTTACTCGGTTATATTTCATTGGCATTGGCAGCGAGAAAGTTATCGCAAGAATCAGATATGACTTATATAGCAGTATCACTGACTTGCAACCAAGTTTCTTTGAGAACACAGGCGTACAAGATGTTATCTCAGCACTCATTACTGATACCTCTGCGCTGCAATCAATAATAAATAGCAGCCTACTCACCATATTGCGAAATTTTGTAATATTAATTGGCAGTGTTGCCATGTTATTATATACAAATATACAACTAACTGCGTATGCAGCTGCAATAATACCTATACTACTCATTATCATGACCTCACTTGGAAAAAAAGTGCGCAATTATGCACGCTTTGCTCAAGATAAATTAAGTGAGCTTGCATCACTTAGTGAGGAAAATTTTCGGTCTATCGTAACCATCAAATCGTTTGTACTCGAAGAAAACGAAAAAATCCGTTTTAAGGAACATTTAAACTCAGTATCAAAATCATACGTAAAATTAGTACTCCTGCGTGCTATTTTAGTAACTCTAGTTATCACGTGTGTGATAGGTTCACTAGTTGTTTTGCTCTTCTTCGGTATTAAAGAAGTCTTAAGCAATAATATAACTATTGGAGAACTCTCCTCATTTGTGTTTTATTCAGCGCTTGCGGCAGGAGCTATAAATAATTTGAGCGATAATATCAGTGATTTACAACGAGGTCTTGGAATAGTAGAGCGTTTATTTGAATTTAAAAATATAAAAAGCTCTATAGCAGATGCCAATGATCCTATAAAAATTTGTAGTGTTCAAAAAGGAATTTCGTTTAATGGCGTGACATTTTTTTATGAATCTCAGTCTGATAAGCCAGCGTTAAATAACGTATCATTTTCTATAGAGGCAGGTCAAGCAGTGTCAATTGTTGGACCATCTGGCAGTGGTAAAAGCACCATTTTAAAACTTCTGCTCCGTTTTCATGATCCAAGCAGAGGCAGCATTACTATCGATGGGCACAATATTAAGTCAATTGCGTTAAATGACCTCAGATCGTTGTTTGGCTTAGTGCCACAAGATAACATAATATTCTCTTGCTCAATAATGGAAAATATACTATATGGTAAACCAGATGCTGAATATGAAGAGGTGAAGCAAGCAGCTATCAGCGCTTATGCGATGGAATTTATTTATAAGCTGCCTGATAAATTTGATACATTTGTAGGAAAAAGAGGATTAAAACTTTCTGAAGGGCAAAAACAACGTATTATAATAGCAAGAGCCATACTCAAAAACCCTCAGGTCTTAATACTGGATGAAGCAACTTCTGCCCTTGATTATAAAAGTGAGAACTTCGTGCAAAAAGCATTGAGCAAGTTAATGCAAAACAGAACAACGATCGTAATTACACACAGACTATCAACCGCGCTCAAAACTGACAAGATTATAGTAATTAATCATGGAAAAGTAGAAGAAGTAGGAACTCATGACTCTCTAATGAGTAAAGACGGGCTATATGCAAAACTGGCGAAGATACAGTGGAATTGAAAGAAAATTTAAATCATACCGTTAGTTGGTATGCTAGATTTATAATTAAAGTTATTAAATTTTTAATCATTTTGATTTATAATAATCTCATAGTATTTTTTTAAGGATTATTATGTTTTCTCATTACAATAATTTACCAAAACTACCATGTACAGCTTCTAACTTGCCAGTACCAACTTTACCAGTGTGTACGCCTTATACGCCTGCACAGGGGCCTTATGCTATTAATCCATGTACAGCTTCTAACTTGCCAGTACCAACTTTACCAGTGTATACGCCTTATACGCCTGCACAGGGACCTTATGCTATTAATCCATGTCATAACTATTTTGATACGTATCATATGTATTAAATAGGACTTGATCTGACACTTAAAATAAGTAAGTTATAAAATAATAAAAGAAAGGAGTGTTAGAAATGAGTACAATACAAACAAAAATACTAAAACCAAAGCTAGGGTTATTAGAGCTAGCAAAACAACTAGGAAATGTATCTCAAGCATGCAAAGTGATGGGATACTCAAGAGATACATTTTATCGGTTTAAGGAGTTATATGAAAATGGAGGAGAGGAAGCATTACATGAAATAAGTAAGAAAAAACCGCTATTAGCGAACAGAGTTTCCGACGATATAGAAAGAGCAGTGATTGGTATAGCAACAGAATTTCCAGCATATGGGCAAGAAAGAGCTGCAAATGAACTGAGAAAAAGAGGTATAATAATTTCTCAGGGAGGAGTAAGGTCTGTATGGCTAAGAAATGACCTTGAAACTCTCAAAAAGAGACTTAAAGCGCTAGAGACAAAAGTAGCTTAAGAAGGAATCATTTTAACTGAAGAACAACTTACAGCTTTAGAAAAAGTTAAAGAACAAAGGGAAGCTCATGGTGAAATTGAGACACAACATCCAGGTTATTTGGGTTCTCAAGATACCTATTATGTGGGCAATATCAAAGGTATAGGGCTAATTTATCAGCAGACTTTTGTTGATACTTATTCGAGAGTTGCAATGGTTAAACTTTACACGGACAGAACAGCTATTACAGCTGCAGACCTCCTCAACGATAGAGTTATTCCATTTTTTGATGAGCAGAAAATTCCATTATTACGCATTCTAACTGATAGGGGTACAGAGTATTGTGGCAAGCCAGAAAATCACGCTTATCAGTTATATTTGGGAATCGAAAATATCGATCATTCTAGAACCAAAGCCAACTCTCCACAAACCAATGGCATATGTGAAAGATTTCATAGAACCATGCAAGATGAGTGTTACAATATTATCTTTAGAAAGAAAATCTACAATTCTTTGGAAGATCTACAGATTGATGTTGATTATTGGTTGCGTTCTTATAATGAGACAAGGCCTCACTCGGGTAAGTATTGCTATGGCAAAACACCTATGCAAACGTTTTTTGATAGTAAATATATTGCTTTTCAGAAAAACATTAGTAGCATTAAACAAGAGCCTGATATTAGTTTTGACTACCTCAATTCTTCTGTCAGTTAATTCTT
Organism: Wolbachia endosymbiont (group B) of Limnophora tigrina; assembly: GCF_964263235.1. Classification (NCBI taxonomy): domain Bacteria; kingdom Pseudomonadati; phylum Pseudomonadota; class Alphaproteobacteria; order Rickettsiales; family Anaplasmataceae; genus Wolbachia; species Wolbachia endosymbiont (group B) of Limnophora tigrina. The sequence continues at coordinate 543,771 of NZ_OZ181655.1, forward strand.
GTCTGTCACATTAAATCTTGTCTTTTACAAAAGATGTAGCTATAAAGATGTAGCTATAACGATAGCAGATGAATTACAAGAATATAACACAAGAAGATCAAATGAAATCAATGAATGCCGTCAATCTATTTGCCACAAAATGCAGCTGCTGAATTACGATCACAATAGAGAGATACAGTCATTGAATAAAGATTATAACAGAAAGATAAATTTGCTAAAACACAAGTCCGATAATGAGTTATTACAGGAACTGTGTAATAATGTTAATAACGGTAAACTGGAATATAATACACCCGATTACGATTGGGAATATAGGCAATATAGTGATAGTCTAAAATATAATGAAGCAAAATTTGATATAGAATTCAAGAAATATGAGGATGAGCTCAAAAAATCAGAGCAGGAACGTCATAGTATAAAACACATGATGCATGAATATGATCAGTGGAAAAAATGCAGGTTCGATATAAATTATGTTTTTAAAGATAGCTCAAAAGAATTTACATTACTACATTTCGCTGCAAATTTTGGAGATATAAATGTTACAAAATTACTGTTAGAAGAAGGAGCAGATATTGATATAAAAGATCAAAATGAAAATACTCTCCTGCACTTAGCTGCTTCCAATGGTCATACAGACATAGTAAAACTTCTGATGGAAAAAGGATCAGACCTTAGTGTAGTAAATAAAGAAGGAAATACTTCCCTGCACTTAGCTGCTTCCAATGGTCATACAGACATAGTAAAACTTCTGATGGAAAAAGGATCAGATCTGAGTTCAATGAATAAGGATGGAGATACTCCTTTAAGTACTGCTTTCTATAACAATCACACAAAAATAGTTAAGTGCCTAATGGAAGAAGAGCCAAAAATGAAAGAAGTCGTAGAGCGTTTAGTGAGATGTGTAGTAGAAAGCAAGACGCACAAGTTACTAAAAGGTAGTACTTCCTTACACCTAGCTGCTATTTACGACTGTACAGAAATAGTAGAATCTTTACTGGAAAAAGGGAAAAATCCTTTATCGAAGGATATTGATGGTAAGACTCCAAGAGAGTTAGCTACAGACGAAAATTTGGTACAGATTTTTAGGGTTGCAGAAATAAAACAACAAGGATATGATGCGACCAAGTGGGGTATTGTTAGTGGTGGATCAACAGCAGCACTTGGTGCAACTGTAGCGGCAACGCTCTTTGCAACAGTATTTACAGTTGGATTTCTGCCTATAGTGGGAGCAGTTGCTGCAATTACAACATCTGCGTTAGCAATTGGTGGAGCGACATATATGGTTTTGAAGCCCAATACTGAATAAACTCCTTTTCTCGAATAGCTACTTTTAATTTCAGTAATATACTAATGAAAAAAATATATTATAATTAAATATATTTAGTCCAGTAAATCATTAAGTGAAAACAGCTCTTTCGCAAAATATCATCTCTCTTATTATGATATTGTCTGTAGCAATTGTCGATATGGCAACTGACCTATACTCAGTTGCACTACCAAGCATTGCCAATTATTTTAAAGTAGAAGGCAGTGTAGTGCAGCTTACAATTAGCTTGAATCTAGTTGGAGTTGCAGTATCTGGATTAATTTATGGTCCATTATCGGACCATTATGGTAGGCGTCCAATGATGCTGATTGGTATGACAATTTTTACTTTGGCAAGTGTCATGTGTTATATAGCCGACAGTATTATGCTCTTGATACTAATTCGCTTCATACAAGGAGCAGGGGCTGGTGTTGCAGGTGTTGTTGGGTATGCAGCAATAAGGGATATGTACTCGGGTAGTGAATACTCGAGAGTAATTTCAAAGTTAAATATGGTTGTGGCACTCTCACCTGGAATAGCTCCAGTGGTGGGCAGTTATATAATTTCACATGGTTATCATTGGAAATTTTTGTTTTTTATTATATCACTTGCAGCAATTGCTATGCTTATTCTTATTTACTTTAAGTTACAAGAAACACTCACTGTAAATAAAAATGAAACCAGTATAACTACTAATATCTTCAAGCAATATATATCAATATTTATAAATTATCGTTTCCTTGGGTTTTCAGCCATTCATGGATTAACTTTCATGTGGCTTTGGGCATATGTTGCTAACTACCCTTTCATATTTGAATCAATGGGCATTGAAGTACAGTATTTTGGCTACCTCATATCGATCATAGTCATATTTTACATAATTGGAACTTTAATTAATAGAAGGTATGTACCAAAAGTAGGGGTTAGCAAAATGCTAATAATAGGTTTGGTGTTACCGATAATATCCGATAGTTTATTGGTATATTTTTATTTCGCGGACAAGTTAAATATATTAATTCTTCAAGTTGCCTGGATTCCAGCCAATATCGGACTTGCATTAATAATAAGCAATAACGTAACTTCTGCTTTAGAAACAATCAAAGGTATAGGGCTTGGTAGTGCAGTCCTCTCATTCTGCAATATGATGTTTGGGGCTATCGGAATATATATAGTAGGAAAATTTTTTCGCTATGGTATTTTACCAAATTTACTATTAACAATAATATGCTCTACAATTGCGATTCTTATGTACAGCCTGCTCAAATATAATGAAAAACACGAAGAATAACCATTATCTGCGTAACCCAGAGCTCATGAATTATTAACGATTTTGCCGTGATAATGTAATTTTGCATGGAGGTGTGGGATGAGTAATATAAGTATTACAGAAGAAGGAAAACACTATGATGAAAATGAATATTTTTCTGGTAGCCAAATATTAAACCATGATTACCAAGATAATCTAGGTTCCATTTTTATAAACTCTCATTGCTCTCTAAATGGGGGTGAAAGAACGAATTTAGCTAACAATATTTATCAGGTTAGAAAAATCTTTTCAGAACACACTGATAATAACATCTCTAGTGTGTGGATCGGTGTTTTTGATATTGAAAAGCTTGATACTGACGAGTTCAAATGTAAAAGACAAGATTTAATGTGACAGACAAGAATTAACTGACAGAAGAATTGAGGTAGTCAAAACTAATATCAGGCTCTTGTTTAATGCTACTAATGTTTTTCTGAAAAGCAATATATTTACTATCAAAAAACGTTTGCATAGGTGTTTTGCCATAGCAATACTTACCCGAGTGAGGCCTTGTCTCATTATAAGAACGCAACCAATAATCAACATCAATCTGTAGATCTTCCAAAGAATTGTAGATTTTCTTTCTAAAGATAATATTGTAACACTCATCTTGCATGGTTCTATGAAATCTTTCACATATGCCATTGGTTTGTGGAGAGTTGGCTTTGGTTCTAGAATGATCGATATTTTCGATTCCCAAATATAACTGATAAGCGTGATTTTCTGGCTTGCCACAATACTCTGTACCCCTATCAGTTAGAATGCGTAATAATGGAATTTTCTGCTCATCAAAAAATGGAATAACTCTATCGTTGAGGAGGTCTGCAGCTGTAATAGCTGTTCTGTCCGTGTAAAGTTTAACCATTGCAACTCTCGAATAAGTATCAACAAAAGTCTGCTGATAAATTAGCCCTATACCTTTGATATTGCCCACATAATAGGTATCTTGAGAACCCAAATAACCTGGATGTTGTGTCTCAATTTCACCATGAGCTTCCCTTTGTTCTTTAACTTTTTCTAAAGCTGTAAGTTGTTCTTCAGTTAAAATGATTCCTTCTTAAGCTACTTTTGTCTCTAGCGCTTTAAGTCTCTTTTTGAGAGTTTCAAGGTCATTTCTTAGCCATACAGACCTTACTCCTCCCTGAGAAATTATTATACCTCTTTTTCTCAGTTCATTTGCAGCTCTTTCTTGCCCATATGCTGGAAATTCTGTTGCTATACCAATCACTGCTCTTTCTATATCGTCGGAAACTCTGTTCGCTAATAGCGGTTTTTTCTTACTTATTTCATGTAATGCTTCCTCTCCTCCATTTTCATATAACTCCTTAAACCGATAAAATGTATCTCTTGAGTATCCCATCACTTTGCATGCTTGAGATACATTTCCTAGTTGTTTTGCTAGCTCTAATAACCCTAGCTTTGGTTTTAGTATTTTTGTTTGTATTGTACTCATTTCTAACACTCCTTTCTTTTATTATTTTATAACTTACTTATTTTAAGTGTCAGATCAAGTCCTATTTAATACAGCTAAAGGTTTACTAGATTCCAGCGTCACGCACTGGAATGACATCCTCTCTAAGTAGCCTCCTTTTCCTGTCATCCCAGTACCTCCTTCTGTCATCCCAGTGCCCTTATAATGTCATCCCAGTGCGTGACACTGGGATCTCATTTCACCTTATGAGGGTGTCATCCCAGTACTGGGATGACACCCTACTTAACCGTCATACCGCGGCGGTATCTCAGCCGCTAACAAGCAGCGGGATGACGGTTGTCGTTTAACTATAAATATTAAAAAACTTACCAAATGAAAAAAAAGGCAAAAGAAGCCCTGGTCATTGTCTATTTTCAGTATTGGCGTTTTTTAAGCCTTAAACGCTGCAATTTAGCTGCTTTTAAGTGCAACTAACCTTAGCTTGAATGTTTAAGAAATTTACTAAGCAGAAAAAAAGGCAAAGAAATCCCGTGGTAATTAGTGTTCACTCTCTAATCCTGCAAATTGGCGTTCTATACTGTCTTAAACGACTTATAAGCGCGTTTCAGCTTATATAGGTAAAAACCCAGAAATGTTGTGAAGACATAAGGTGCACATAGTGCAAAAAATTAAAAATAAGACGCCAACTACGTTGTTTTTTTGCTGTTTAATCTGCACAGATGAAGATAACTGAATACCTTCACTGTTATGATAAGGGGGCTGGCAAAATGTGTCAAGTAGTTTCTATTGAATATGTGCAGTGGAATGATAAAATTCACACACACATTTTACTACATGATCGACGTTGATATTAAAATGCTCATAAAGTGTTTTATAAGGTGCTGATTCTCCGAAGCTTTTCATGCCAATAAATATACCGTTTGAACCTATATATTTATGCCAACCCATTTCACTTCCGGCTTCAATTGCAACTTTAATGCTGTCATTATTTAATATTGTCGCTTTATATTCATCACTTTGCTCGTCAAAAAGCCTCCAGCATGGCATAGAAACAACCCTTGTACCTATGTCTTTTTCCTGCAATTTCTCCCTTGCTTCAACTGCAATTTCAACCTCGGACCCCGTAGCAAATATTGTCACTTTTAATTCTTTTGAACATTCACACAAAACATATGCACCAAACTTCGATAGATTAGCAGATTGATCGATGTCAAGTTTGCGCACATAATTAACATTCTGCCTTGAGAGTGCAAACAGTGCTGGGGATTCTTTTTTTTCGAGTGCAATGCTAACACACTCTAGAGTTTCAACTGCATCTGCTGGCCTAAAAACATATAGATTTGGTATAGCGCGCAAAGAAGCTAAATGCTCTATTGGTTGGTGAGTTGGACCATCTTCTCCCACTCCAATTGAGTCATGAGTCATGACATATATGACCTGCTGTTTCATCAAAGCTGAAAGGCGTATAGCAGGACGACAGTAGTCAGAAAATACCAAAAAAGTGCCACCATAAGGAAGAATCGCGCCGTGAAGAGCCATACCATTCATACAAGCTGCCATAGCGTGCTCTCTCACTCCATAGTGGACATAAGAACCACTATAATTATTACTATCTATTACCTGCATGTGCTTATATTTAGTGCAATTTGACCCAGTAAGATCAGCAGAACCGCCGATTAATCCCGGCATATGTTGTGTTAAAAGTTCCATTACCATGCCGAAAGAAGAACGTGTAGCTTCGTTTGGCATTAGCTCACATATTTGTTTCTTTAGACCACCCAAAACACTATCGATATTATCCGGCAAACGCTTACCGAGTCTTCTTTGCAATTCCTCATTTTCACTGGTCAAGCACTGGAATGACAATGAATTGTAATTTTGTTTTGCTCTCTCAACAGTTTTCTTCCAGGCGTTTTTCACATCTTCTGGTACATGAAATGGTTCATAATTCCAGTTTAATTTCTCTCTCATCTGTTTGATGTCTTCCTCCGAAAAAGCACCACTGTGAGCAGAGGATGTGCCAGCACGGCTTGAAAATTTTCCGATAATAGTTTTGCAGCAGATCATTGTAGGTTTATCAGATTTTTTTGCTTGCTCTATTGCAAGGGATATGGCATCAAAATCATGGCCATCAATTTTGTCAACATTCCATCCATACGCTAAGAAGCGTTTCTCTACATCATCAGAGCAGGAAAGGCAAGTAGCGCCATCTATAGAGATATCATTATCATCAAAAAGGGCTATTAATTTATTCAATTTAAGATGCCCAGCAAGTGATGCTGCTTCATGGCTTATTCCTTCCATAAGACAGCCATCCCCTAGCATTACGTAAGTGTAGTGATTGATTCTGAATTGCTTTTTAAGGATTGATTCAGCAAGTGCCATGCCAACAGCAGCGGCAAACCCCTGACCGAGCGGGCCTGTTGTTGCCTCTACCCCGGGAATCAAGCCAAACTCTGGATGACCTGGGGTCTTGGATCCCATTTGCCTGAAGTTTTTTAGCTCATCTATGCTAATATAACCTGTCAAATATAATATTGAGTATAGTAACATTGACCCATGACCGTTTGATAAAACAAAGCGATCTCTATTGAACCATTTAGAATCATCAGGATTATGATTCAGGTATTTAGCAAACAAAACAGTTGCAACATCTGCCATGCCAAGTGGCATACCTGGGTGTCCAGAGTTTGCTTTTTGTACTGCATCAATTGATAAAAAACGGATGGCGTTTGCCATAGATTCCAAAGATAGATGATTCATAGAAAAACTTAAAAATAAAGTATAAAAGATTATACCAGCAAAAACAAGTTGACACTGAGTGCTAAAATCCTTAATAATCTAAAGTTAAATCTTGAGAGTTTTTATATGACAACTGTTATCACTAGAAAGTATAGGATTAGCCGTAGACTTGGTGTAAATTTATGGGGTAGAGCTAAAGACCCAGTAAACAAAAGGAAATACCCTCCAGGTCAACATGGTATTCTTGGATTCAAGAAGTTATCCGACTTTGGTAAGCAGTTTGCTGCGCATAAGAAATTTAAGTTTTACTATGCGATTTCAAGTAAGCAGCTCAGACGTACATTTTTAGATGCTTATAACAGAAGGGGTTATACGGCTGATAATTTTATCGGTATTTTAGAATCAAGGCTCAGTTCTGTTTTATACCACTCTAGTCTTGTGCCAACAATTTATGCAGCGAAGCAGCTCATATCTCATAAGCACGTTACAGTTAATGATAAGGTGGTCAACATATCGAGTTATCGAGTGAAACCAGGTGATATAATAAAAATAAGAGAAAGGGCAGCAAAAATCCCTGTAGTAGTAGAAGCTGAACAAAAACAAGAGCGCAAGGCCCCGGATTATTTAGAGACAGATAGTAAAGAGCATTCAGTGAAGTATTTGAGGTCACCTCAATATTCTGAGGTTCCTTATTCAGCAGACATGGAAGTCAATTTAGTAGTAGAGTTTTACTCTAGATAGATAAAAAAAAAGCCCGTGTGGCGGAATCGGTAGACGCAGCGGACTTAAAATCCGTGGGTTTTGCGACCTTGGGAGTTCAAGTCTCCCCATGGGCACCAATTTAACTTAGCAGATAAATACAAAAAAGTATGAAATGGCTTGATATAGAAGATATTGTAGAAGCTCTAGAGGAAAAATTTCCAGATGAGAATATAATGAATATCAGATTCACTGAGCTTAAAAAAAAGGTTTTGAGTTTAGAGGAATTTGATGATGACGAAAAACGCTGTAACGAAAAAATACTCGAAGCTATTCAAGCAGCTTGGATTGAGGAAAGATCAGCAATCAACCATACACAAATATAGTTTCTATTGCAATTTGCATATTGATTATGCTATTTTTATCTGGCAAGTTAATAATAATTTAACCAATTATAATTAAAAACAACTAGAAGGTTAATTAAAACAAAAATTTTTGAATGGAACGACTTACTTAACAAGTGCTACGTTGAAATAAGCTTTGCATAAAAAATACTGCTTTTACGGTATGAGGCTAGAGGGTAGAGTTGTCGTTAAAGCAGCTACAATCCCAGTTGTAACACTGGGATTGACAAACAATTGTACTCTATGTCAAAGTTATAGAATGATAAAAATTGATTTTTGAGGTTATTGTGTTTAGATTATATCAATATTGCATACATTCTAGATTACTAAATATTTGTTTAATGTTGTCTATAACTGTGTTACTAACCGGTTGCTTTGCAACAATGTTTTCCGGTTCTACACAAGCAATTCAAATGAAAGTAGTAGATGATAATGGTGACTTGATAGAAAAAGTTAGATGCATCGTACATGACCCATCTGGAATGAGCCATTCTATCACATCTAATCCTGGGGTAGTGGTTATTCAGCGAGGTTCGGGATCATTGTTTGTTGACTGTAAAAAAGCAGGTTATAAACAATTAAATGTGATGGTAGGTGAAAGTTTTAATAAGGTTGTTTTATTAAACCTACTGTGGTTGCCTGGTTTTGTTATTGACACAGTTACTGGAGCTTATAAACAATATCCATCACACTATGTTGTAACCATGGAAGAGTCTGGTTCATAGCAGAAAAATGCTTAAACACAGCGGGCCAAAGAAGTTAAAATCTATAATTGAAAATTACGCATTAAAATGCATGAAAAATAAGATTAGCAAAAATGAAATACGTCTGATTTTAAACTGGCGAAATATAGTAGGGAAAGAAATAGCAGAGTGTACAAAACCGAAAAAGATCTCATATGCACAGAATATAAATTCGGGTGTATTGCATCTAGTAGTAACAAATGGCAGTAAAGCATTAGAAATTCAGCATATGATTTCTCTTATAATAGAAAAAATTACGATATTTTTTGGCTACAAAGCAGTATATGGTATAAAAATTAAGCAAGAGAGTATTGACTATTTGACTATATAAGGTAATCTAAGTACATAGAATAATTTGGTATATTGAAGTGAGTAGAGTTTGTGAATTAACAAATAGAAAAAAATCTTTTGGTAATAAGGTATCACATTCGAATCGTAAAACAAAGCGTACCTTTCTTTTAAATTTACATAAGGTTACGTTGACAAGTGATATATTGAATAAAAAGTTTAGATTTCGTGTAGCAACAAGAACTTTGAGAACTATAGATTACAAAGGTGATTTAGATGCTTTTTTGCTTAACACAAGAACGATTAAACTAAGTGAGAAAGCGCAGAAGATAAAAAGAAGGTTGAAAAAAGTTTTAGTAAAGCAAGAGGTAGAGTTAGCCGTTTCAGATGCATAGTAAGCCTCCATGGCTCAGAGCAAAAGCTCCAACTGGTAAAGTATTCAATGAAACCTTAAACACCGTTAAACTGCATAACTTACATACGGTATGTGAAGAAGCTGCATGTCCAAATATTGGTGAATGTTGGAATAAACGTCATGCTACTGTGATGATTCTTGGTTCTGTTTGTACTCGTGCTTGTGCATTTTGCAACGTTGCAACTGGCATTCCTGATAAACTAGACCCTCATGAGCCAGAAAATTTAGCAAAAGCGACAAAAAAGTTAAACTTAAAACATGTTGTCATTACTTCTGTTGATCGTGATGATTTACCAGATGGTGGCGCAAATCAGTTTATACAGTGCATAGAAGAAATTAGAAAGATAACTTCAGAAACAACAATAGAGATTTTAACTCCTGATTTTTTAAATAAGAAAGGAGCATTTGAAGCAATTGCTGTTGCATCACCTGATGTCTATAACCACAATATTGAAACAGTGCCGAGATTGTATGCAAAAATAAGACCACGAGCTCGCTATTTTCATTCACTATATTTGTTGAAGATGGTAAAGCAGATTAATCCTAAAGTTTTCACAAAGTCAGGGCTTATGGTTGGTCTTGGAGAAACAAAAGAGGAAATACTTCAGGTTATGGACGATTTGCGCAGTGCTGAGGTTGATTTTATTACAATTGGTCAATATCTACAACCAACTCCAAAACATGCAAAACTTGATAGGTATGTTACCCCAGAGGAATTTGAGCATTATAAATACGTTGCTTACTCCAAAGGTTTCTTAGTGGTTGCATCAAGCCCACTAACTCGGTCATCATACCACGCTGAAGAAGATTTCAATAGGCTCAAGGCCTGTCGTTGACATTTGTGTTAATTCAAATTAATTTTTACTAATTATAAAGGAGTTGAGCGACTTTACGTAATGTCTACTATAAAAATCGAGAAGAAATCACAATTAGTTAAAGAGGTATTCGATTCCGTGGCAAGTCGCTACGACACCATGAATGATATAATGAGCCTCGGAATGCACAGATTATGGAAAGATAAGATGGTAAATAGTGTGCATTTTACAAAAAACTCTAAGATTTTAGATGTTGCTGGAGGAACTGGAGATATAGCAATAAGAATAGTAAGAAAAGAGCCAAGTGCTAAGGTTACAGTATGTGACATAAATCAAAATATGCTAAGCAGAGGACGTGATAAAGCTATAAATTCAAACCAAATTAATTTTGATTGGGTATGTGCGAATGCAGAAAGTTTACCATTTGAAGACTCTGAATTTGATTATTGCACAATAGCTTTTGGCATTCGAAACGTTTCTGACCGCAAGAAGGCTTTAAGTGAGGCGCACAGGGTATTAAAACCACATGGGAAATTTATCTGCTTAGAATTTGCCCCTATGCACTATCAAAATGAGATGTTTACCAAACTTTATGACTTATATTCATTTAAAGTAATTCCTAAAATTGGCAGCATAGTTGCTAAAGACAGGAGTTCTTATGAATATTTAGTGAAGAGCATTAGAGAGTTTCCAACTAAGGCTGATTTTAAAATGGAAATTGAAGAGGTAGGCTTTAAGAATGTTGAGTTTCATAATATGAGCTATGGAATAGTGGCATTACACATTGGAACAAAATGAATATTAAATTCTGGTATAGAACGCTGGATTATTATCTCATCCTTCCAGTGTTTTTTTTGCTCACTATAAGCTTCATTCTTGTTTATTCAGCAAGCCCTGTAATTGCGCAGCGTCTTTCTTTACCACAAGATTATTTTATACGGCGCCATACAATTTATATAGTCCTGTCACTAATTACCCTGGTGACATTTTCTTTTCTCAACACAAGAACTATACTTAACCTCTCATTCGCAGGTTTCATTTTATTTACTATTCTAGTGGCAGTCGTGATAATACTTGGTATAGAGGTAAAAGGTGCGAAACGATGGTTACATATTGTCAAAATTTCAGTTCAACCATCTGAGTTCGTAAGGCCATTTTTTTCTGTTGTTATAGCTAGTATCTTAGCCAGCGGAATGAAGTTTAAAATGCACATATCAATCATAATATTTCTGTTAGTTTTTGTGTTGTTACTTTTGCAACCTGATTTCAGTATGTCCATGCTTTTAACATATTCTTTTATTGGTCAAATGTTTATTGCATGTATACCACTTTTATACTTTCTATGCATAATAGGAATGGCCACAACTGGAACTACAATAGCTTACTTATGCCTCCCACATATAAAGCAAAGGATTTACAATTTTGTCTTTTTTACGCAGCGCGATAACTTTCAAGTCACAAAATCATTAGAAGCATTCAAAAGAGGTCAATTAACTGGAGTTGGACCTGGTGAAGGTAGCGTAAAAACCTCTCTTCCTGATTGTCATACAGATTTTGTGTTTTCTGTTTTAGCAGAAGAATTTGGTTTGATTACGTGCTTAGCCACATTGATGTTATTTGGCATCATTTCTGCCCGCTTGCTTTACGTTGCATATAGGGAAAATGAATTATTCAATCTATTGGTGATTCTCGGTATCTCAATTCAATTCATCACACAATTCATAATAAACACAGGGGTAACATTGAGTGTTTTTCCCACCACCGGCATAACCCTGCCACTACTTAGCTATGGTGGTTCTTCTCTTTTATCTTCGAGCATCGCACTTGGCATAATGCTGTCTTTCAGTAGAAATCAAGCTATCGCATTAAAGTTTCGTGAGCGTGTTATGCTTGTGGACTAGTGGTCACCCGCTCACAACTATTATTGGTATCCCTCCAAAATGGGTATCTGTTCAGATGAGTGGCAAGAGATATTATGAAATCTGAAAGAGTTATGTGGAAATTTTTCAGAAAATATTCCACTGACATGCTGAACAACAAATACATCACTATGTCGTTTATCGCAAAAACTTATATTTTTCGTAACCATTCACACTTAATTCTGCAATTCTTTCATGGAAAGACCAGTAGTTTGAGCTATGATATCAATAGAAACCCCTGCTTTAAGTAGATTTTTTGCAACTTCAATTTCCCTTTCTTTTCTACCTTCCTCTTTAGCAAGATCAAGTCTGTATTCAAGAATGGCTTCTTCTTTGCGCAGATCCATTATTCTTTCTTCATAAGCTACTAGATCTTTTTCATTCCAGTGAAACTTATCTAATTCATCATATGCTAGCTTTATTATTGGTGATTTTTCTGCAATTTTTCTGAGATCTTCGTCCGTTGTTTCATCTGCATATTTGAAAAAAAATAGCCAACGGTCTACTACACTTTCTAGTTGTTCTTCTCTACTCTTAGGAAATTTTGGCAGCTCTATGAAGATAAATTGAAAATCTTTTAAGTCATGCTCATTGGTTTTCTCATCTCTTATGGTATGGCTAGATATATAGTCAAGCTTATCAGAAAATAAGGTGCAATTTGAAATCGCGATAAAGAAAATCTTCTTTAAATCAACGTATTTACCAGATTTATCAGCTTGTCTTGAGTAAGCCTTAGCAGCATAAAGTTGTGCACGTTTTTCAAAGCCTTTATCACGAGTGAGCTGCATCTCAATTATATACCTGTTCCCACTAGAATCCCTGCAAAGAACATCAACAATGGTTAAACTTTACACGGACAGAACAGCTATTACAGCTGCAGACCTCCTCAACGATAGAGTTATTCCATTTTTTGATGAGCAGAAAATTCCATTATTACGCATTCTAACTGATAGGGGTACAGAGTATTGTGGCAAGCCAGAAAATCACGCTTATCAGTTATATTTGGGAATCGAAAATATCGATCATTCTAGAACCAAAGCCAACTCTCCACAAACCAATGGCATATGTGAAAGATTTCATAGAACCATGCAAGATGAGTGTTACAATATTATCTTTAGAAAGAAAATCTACAATTCTTTGGAAGATCTACAGATTGATGTTGATTATTGGTTGCGTTCTTATAATGAGACAAGGCCTCACTCGGGTAAGTATTGCTATGGCAAAACACCTATGCAAACGTTTTTTGATAGTAAATATATTGCTTTTCAGAAAAACATTAGTAGCATTAAACAAGAGCCTGATATTAGTTTTGACTACCTCAATTCTTCTGTCAGTTAATTCTTGTCTGTCACATTAAATCTTGTCTTTTACACGGCTACTTGGATGACAGCTAGCCTGACAACCGTCATCCCGCTACGTGTTAGCGGCCGCGGCGGTATAGCTATACTTAAAAATATGGTTGAATAGTTGTTAATAATAGTGTATAATTATTAATCTTTTCTCAGTATTTTTACTATGGCTCTTTCTAAATTTCTCGATCCAAAGTTAGATTTAACATTTAAGAAAATCTTTGGCACTGAAAAAAATAAGAATATTCTTATCCACTTTTTGAACGATATTTTAGGATGTACTGAAGTCAATACTATACAAGAAGTAGAATTCTTAAGCACCATTATGGACCCTGAAATTGCTTCTGATAAACAAAGCATTGCAACTCTCGAATAAGTATCAACAAAAGTCTGCTGATAAATTAGCCCTATACCTTTGATATTGCCCACATAATAGGTATCTTGAGAACCCAAATAACCTGGATGTTGTGTCTCAATTTCACCATGAGCTTCCCTTTGTTCTTTAACTTTTTCTAAAGCTGTAAGTTGTTCTTCAGTTAAAATGATTCCTTCTTAAGCTACTTTTGTCTCTAGCGCTTTAAGTCTCTTTTTGAGAGTTTCAAGGTCATTTCTTAGCCATACAGACCTTACTCCTCCCTGAGAAATTATTATACCTCTTTTTCTCAGTTCATTTGCAGCTCTTTCTTGCCCATATGCTGGAAATTCTGTTGCTATACCAATCACTGCTCTTTCTATATCGTCGGAAACTCTGTTCGCTAATAGCGGTTTTTTCTTACTTATTTCATGTAATGCTTCCTCTCCTCCATTTTCATATAACTCCTTAAACCGATAAAATGTATCTCTTGAGTATCCCATCACTTTGCATGCTTGAGATACATTTCCTAGTTGTTTTGCTAGCTCTAATAACCCTAGCTTTGGTTTTAGTATTTTTGTTTGTATTGTACTCATTTCTAACACTCCTTTCTTTTATTATTTTATAACTTACTTATTTTAAGTGTCAGATCAAGTCCTATTTAATACAGATCATTTCTAGTAGCCCAACGTAAAGGAGTCGATCCATCTTGATCTTTTGCATTAACATTTGCCTCTTTTTCTATTAGAGCACTTACTATTTCTTTACAACCTTTTTCAGCAGCCCAATGCAAAGGAGTTTTTTTATTTTTATCTACTGCATCGACTTCTGCATTGCTTTGTAATAGAACTTTAACTATCTCTGTATGACCATTTCTAGCAGCCAAATGTAAAGGAGTGTATCCATCTATATCTTTTGCATCAACCTTTGCTCTTTTTGCTATTAGAACTTTTACTGTATCTATATGACCATTTCTAGCAGCATTAAGTAGAGGAGTACTTTTTAAATAACCACTTTCTGCATTAACATCTGCTTCTCTATCTATTAGAGCATTTACTATCTCTATATAACCTTTGTCAGCAGCATCATGTAGGGGAGTATGTTTTCATATTCACCTTTACCTTCTGCCTTTAATTTCCCTTTTATTTTTTCAACTACATTATCTTTATTTAAATCCTTGTCGTCATTAACGGCATTTAATATTTTTTTCCACTCTTCATGTTTAATTGCCATAGCTCTACCTACAAATTTAATAATATTTTAATTATCACATATTATGGCAAAAAAGTCAACTCATTTCTTCCAAAGGCTCTATATTGAAGATAGAAAGTCCAGAAGCGATGAGGTGCGCTAAGGCTTGTACAAGGAACATTCTTGCAGCGGTGAGGTTTAAGTTGTCTTCCAGTATGAACCGCATGTTTAAATCACTCTTGCCATACCCCCATAAAACGTGAAACGCTTCTGCAACTTCAAGTAAGTAGAAAGTAATTCTGTGTGGCTCATAAAGCCTTGCTGCAGTTTCTACTACATCTGGCCACTTTGCTAAGGTTTTTATGAGGAAGACCTCCCCATCGGTCTTTAAAAGTGAAGGGTCTGCTGTTGGGAGCTCTTTTGGAGCATTACGCATTAATGAGTGAGCACGAGCATGCGCATATTGCACGTAAAAAATAGGGTTGTCTTTTGACTGTTCTTTAACTTTAGCAAAATCAAAGTCCAAGACCATATCATTCTTGCGTGTTAACATTATAAAACGAGTTATGTCCTTGCCAACTTCTTTCACTACATCTCTTGCTGTAAGGAAGTTTCCTGATCTTTTGGACATTTTAACAGGTTTACCATTCTCGAAAAAATTCACAATATTATGCAGTTTTACCTCTATTTTTGCTTGATTATTACTCAGCGCAGAGACGACTGCTTTGAGCCTTTTGATATAACCACTATGATCACTACCGACTGCTACTATCATATTATTAAAACCACGTGATATCTTATCAAAATGATAAGCGATATCTGAGGCAAAATAAGTCCAACTGCCGTCCTCTTTCTTCAATGCGCGGTCAACGTCATCACCAAATTTTGTAGAGTGAAATAACATCTCTTTTCTGGGAGTCCAATTTTCACTTTCTTTGCCTTTTGGTTTCTCCAGGTACCCTTCATACACCAAACCCTTGTCAGACAATATCTTTATACTCTCTTCAATTTTGCCACTTTTTTGTAGCTCATACTCTGAAGTAAAAACATCATGACTTACCCCAAGTAAGTTCATGTCTTCCTTTATGAGTTCTAAGATAGAACTTAAAGTATATTCCCTAATCACCTGATTATCTTGCTTTTCTAGAAGCTCCTTGCCATATTTTTTGGCCAGCCCATTCCCTATCGGTTTTAAATATCCACCTGGGTATAAACCTTTTTCGATGCTGATTTTTTCTCCCAGAGCTTCCTTATACCGCAAATATACTGACTTTATTAGTGTATCTATCTGCGCTCCAGCATCATTAATATAGTATTCCTTAGTAACTTTATAACCAACTTTTTTCAATAAATTTGCCAGAACGTCACCAAATACTGCCCCTCTTGCATGACCAATATGCAGTGGACCAGTTGGATTTGCAGATACAAACTCAACATTGATGGCCTGATTGTTCCCTATATCTAGGGTGCCAAACTCTGTTTTCAGCTCATTTATTTGTTTTAAAATTCCATGCCATACTTCTATTTTTAAGTGCATGTTGATGAAACCAGGGCCTGCTATTTCCACTTTTGCAACTTCATCAAAAGGTTTAAATTCTCTTGCTAACATCCCTGCAATCTCGACTGAATTCTTCTTTTCATGCTTTGCAAGCACCATAGCAACATTTGTATAGATATCACCATGTGCTCTATTGCTTGGAGGCTCTACAATAAAATTTGCCGCACTTGTATTTATGACACCCCTTTGCTTCAACTCATTTAATTTGCTGGAAATTAGAGAGGAAACCTGTTTGAAAATGTTCATCAACTAGAAAAACTATGAAAACCTAGAGCAGTATAGCGAATAAGTGGGGCTAGTTGAAGGTTTATCTTATGATTTTCTCTACTCTTTGTTTGGTGTAAGGCGACCTTTTTGGATCAAAGGATCCAGAAAAATTATAGTTTATATTAAGTCGTTGCCGTAATTATAGTGAGGGAAAGCCATACTTTCGCTGTCACTAAAATAATTTGTAAAAGACAAGATTTAATGTGACAGACAAGAATTAACTGACAGAAGAATTGAGGTAGTCAAAACTAATATCAGGCTCTTGTTTAATGCTACTAATGTTTTTCTGAAAAGCAATATATTTACTATCAAAAAACGTTTGCATAGGTGTTTTGCCATAGCAATACTTACCCGAGTGAGGCCTTGTCTCATTATAAGAACGCAACCAATAATCAACATCAATCTGTAGATCTTCCAAAGAATTGTAGATTTTCTTTCTAAAGATAATATTGTAACACTCATCTTGCATGGTTCTATGAAATCTTTCACATATGCCATTGGTTTGTGGAGAGTTGGCTTTGGTTCTAGAATGATCGATATTTTCGATTCCCAAATATAACTGATAAGCGTGATTTTCTGGCTTGCCACAATACTCTGTACCCCTATCAGTTAGAATGCGTAATAATGGAATTTTCTGCTCATCAAAAAATGGAATAACTCTATCGTTGAGGAGGTCTGCAGCTGTAATAGCTGTTCTGTCCGTGTAAAGTTTAACCATTGCAACTCTCGAATAAGTATCAACAAAAGTCTGCTGATAAATTAGCCCTATACCTTTGATATTGCCCACATAATAGGTATCTTGAGAACCCAAATAACCTGGATGTTGTGTCTCAATTTCACCATGAGCTTCCCTTTGTTCTTTAACTTTTTCTAAAGCTGTAAGTTGTTCTTCAGTTAAAATGATTCCTTCTTAAGCTACTTTTGTCTCTAGCGCTTTAAGTCTCTTTTTGAGAGTTTCAAGGTCATTTCTTAGCTGTATTAAATAGGACTTGATCTGACACTTAAAATAAGTAAGTTGTATTAAATAGGACTTGATCTGACACTTAAAATAAGTAAGTTATAAAATAATAAAAGAAAGGAGTGTTAGAAATGAGTACAATACAAACAAAAATACTAAAACCAAAGCTAGGGTTATTAGAGCTAGCAAAACAACTAGGAAATGTATCTCAAGCATGCAAAGTGATGGGATACTCAAGAGATACATTTTATCGGTTTAAGGAGTTATATGAAAATGGAGGAGAGGAAGCATTACATGAAATAAGTAAGAAAAAACCGCTATTAGCGAACAGAGTTTCCGACGATATAGAAAGAGCAGTGATTGGTATAGCAACAGAATTTCCAGCATATGGGCAAGAAAGAGCTGCAAATGAACTGAGAAAAAGAGGTATAATAATTTCTCAGGGAGGAGTAAGGTCTGTATGGCTAAGAAATGACCTTGAAACTCTCAAAAAGAGACTTAAAGCGCTAGAGACAAAAGTAGCTTAAGAAGGAATCATTTTAACTGAAGAACAACTTACAGCTTTAGAAAAAGTTAAAGAACAAAGGGAAGCTCATGGTGAAATTGAGACACAACATCCAGGTTATTTGGGTTCTCAAGATACCTATTATGTGGGCAATATCAAAGGTATAGGGCTAATTTATCAGCAGACTTTTGTTGATACTTATTCGAGAGTTGCAATGGTTAAACTTTACACGGACAGAACAGCTATTACAGCTGCAGACCTCCTCAACGATAGAGTTATTCCATTTTTTGATGAGCAGAAAATTCCATTATTACGCATTCTAACTGATAGGGGTACAGAGTATTGTGGCAAGCCAGAAAATCACGCTTATCAGTTATATTTGGGAATCGAAAATATCGATCATTCTAGAACCAAAGCCAACTCTCCACAAACCAATGGCATATGTGAAAGATTTCATAGAACCATGCAAGATGAGTGTTACAATATTATCTTTAGAAAGAAAATCTACAATTCTTTGGAAGATCTACAGATTGATGTTGATTATTGGTTGCGTTCTTATAATGAGACAAGGCCTCACTCGGGTAAGTATTGCTATGGCAAAACACCTATGCAAACGTTTTTTGATAGTAAATATATTGCTTTTCAGAAAAACATTAGTAGCATTAAACAAGAGCCTGATATTAGTTTTGACTACCTCAATTCTTCTGTCAGTTAATTCTTGTCTGTCACATTAAATCTTGTCTTTTACATATAAAGTGTACCTTTATATTTAAATTGAAACATCTATCCACGGTCTTCATATTCATCTACACCCATCTGCTTGCAAATAGCTTTATAATTTTTTTCCTCCACTTCTCGTCCAATAACATTCGCTATGAGTTCAGTATCTAGAAAATCCAAAGTTTTGACTGTTGCCGATGGTGAAAAACGCAATTGAAATATGTGGCCTAGCTCATGACCTAGAACAAAATCCATGGCACTTTGCTTATATGTCAGAACCTTCTGATAATCTGTTACTCCTCGTATAGTATATCCTAGACCACCATCTTCATCTATGCCGAGAAGATCATTATACTTTGTATAATCGCTTCTATTATTAAAAATGTGAACCGTTATATTGTAACTTGCATTACTATTTTTCAAGCAAAACTTTTCTTTAAATGCTTCATAGGCAGTTTTAATGTCTGTTTCTATTTGGTTTTGTTCCTGCTCAGATAAGTTGTCGTATTTTATAGTACAATTTATATACCCGTATTTAACGGTAAAGCTGTTAGACAAAACATCATGTATATTTGTGGAAAAATAATTGAACTGCTTTGACTCAGCTTCCTTATACAATTGATGCCCATATTTATCACTAGAATACTTTGGCAGTATGGGTACTTCAGCAATCAGTTTTTCGTTATTATCGGAAAAAACAAATTTGCCATTAATCGTGTCAACCTTTGTTATAGATTGCCCGCAAGTACCATCGTTTGCACAATCGTGATGATTTGGGTCAGTCTTCTTATGAAACCATGCGTTGGTGTATTTTTCCATTTTGATACCTCACTACCAAACCTTACTATATTATTATCTTGGTAAAAATCATAATAATTCGTTAACTTGTATTTTAAATCTGTATATCAAGTGTACTTTTCTCATAAAGCGCCAATTGTGAAGCTAATGAATTTTATTTGTTTAAAATTTTGCTGAAATAGCTCTTTTTATACTATGTTTTATATAGCTAAACTGACTTACGACAATTTGAAAAACCGTCGTTCCGCTACTAGTTAGCGGAATCTATACCGCGAATGAATCGCGGTATGACGATTCGTGGCGGTACAACGGTTCGCGGCGGGATGACGTAGGAAAACCTTTCTTGGGTTAGCTATAGTTTGCTATATTATGTGATTTTATTTTTAGCGTTGCTTCTTATATTATGTGATTTTATTTTCCATAATGTATATTATGTAATTTTCAATGCTAATAAAACTATTTCCCAACCTTTCACAATGCCGTGAATAACCCAAATATATGGCCTTGACCGTAATGCTTTATACTGTCTGAGCAGCACTCGCTACTTTGTTTGAGTCTGGTTCATCTAGTTTATTACTAGGTTTTAATACTGCATATGTAATACCACCAGCAACAAGTCCAACTGCCAGCGCAGCAGCTACAGCTATGCCAACTATAGCTAATACTGATAATTGAACACTGGCAACACCACATCCAACACCGATTGCTAATCCAGCTATAACACCAAAAGCAATACCAGTTTTTATTGCTTTAGTGGCTATTTGGTTGTTTTCTTCATCTTTTATTACATTTTCATCCTTAGCTAAGTCTCTTGAAGTTTTGTTGCGAAAACCCTTTATATCAGGATCAGCGCCTGCTTTTAATAGAGCTTCCTTTACCTTTGTTCTGCCAGGTGTATTAACATGATGTAAAGGAGTTCTTCCATATCCATCTTGCACATTAACATTAGCCCCTTTGTCTAATAGAGCTTGTACTACCTTTTCGTCACTACACTGGACTGCTATGTGCAACAATGTTAATTCATTTGTGTTATACCGATCTAACAGGTCGAAGCCAAACTGGTGATTTATGTCAAATTCTTTCTCCTTCCACTTTTGATATGTAACTTCATCTTTTTCTTGTAACCACTTTTTCAGTTGTTCAAGTAAATCACTCCCATCTGAGTGATTTAACACATATCCAAAATCTACTATTTTTAAGATCATAACTACCTCGCAGATATTTATTTTAATTATTACATGTCTCAGCAAAGAAGTCAAGAAACGAACAAGATACTACGAGTCACAAACACTCAAACAAGAAAAAGGTGCTCGTGCTCGAAAAAGAACGTTACAAATACATATTTATTCAAACCTTTGTCTTCTTTTTTTCAATATACCTACATATCAAAATGGACAATTCATATAGAATCAGCATTGGTATTGCAAGCCCTACTTGGCTTAATACATCAGGTGGAGTTAAGATTGCAGCGATAATAAAAATTACCACTATCGCGATTCTGCGTTTATTTGACAAACTTTGTGTAGTGAGTAACCCTACTCTCACCATCAATGTGAGTATAACTGGAATTTGAAATGCGGCACCAAATGCAAACATAAATTGGAGAACGAGGTCTAAATATTCGCTAACTGATGGCATAAACTCTATCGGTATATCGAAGGATTTACCACTGTGTTCGAAGTTGATAAAAAACTTCCAGGCTAAAGGAAATATATAGTAATAGACTACAGTAGCTCCCGTTACAAATAAAACCGGTGTTGCAATTAAGTATGGCAACAACACTGCCCTTTCACTTTTATATAACCCAGGTGCTAAGAACATATAGAATTGCCATGCAAACACAGGAAAAGAGAGCAAAAGTGCACTTATCATTGCAACTCTAAGATACACAAAAAATGCCTCTGTTAAGTCTGTGTAAATTAAAGAAAAACCTTCGCTATCTTTTGTTGCTTCTATTAAAGGTGCAAGTAAAAAACGGTATATATTTTCCTTAAAGTAGTAACAAAAACCAAAAGCAACGCAAAAAAATAGAAAGCAAAAGATAACTCTTTTTCTGAGTTCCGCAAAGTGCTCACAAAATGAAGCATATTTGTTTGGGTTTCCATTCATACTTTACTATGGCTCAATAACGCTATGTCTAACATTCTCAGCGAAAAAGCCCACTCATTGTCATACCACGCTGCAACTCTACAGATGTCGCCTGTAACATATGTACCAGTTGAATCCACAATTGCGCTATAAGGGTTATGCACAAAGTCTATTGAAACTAAAGGTTCCGTGCATACAGAAAGCACATTGCTTGCTGCATCCTTAAACATTTCATTTATTTCTTTAACGGTCGCTTTCTTATCAGTCGTAAATTTAAAATCAACCATAGAAACATTGCTAACTGGAACTCTGACGGCAGTGCCATCTAGCTTTCCCTTTAATTCAGGAATTATAGAACCAATTGTTTTTGCTGCCCCGGTTGTAGTTGGCACCATAGATAATCCGCAAGCTCTTGCTCTACGCAAATCTTTATGATTACCATCAAGAACATTTTGATCATTCGTATAGGCGTGTATAGTAGTCATAAAGCCACTTTTTATACCTAGATTAGAGTGTAGGACTTTCACAATCGGAGCAAGGCAATTTGTAGTGCAAGAACCTGCTGATATTACTTTATGCTCTTTTTTGAGCATATCATTATTCACACCATAAACTATAGTTACATCAGCATCTGGAACTGGAGCAGAAACAATCACTTTCTCTGCATTGTGCCTTATTGCTTCTTTACGCTTGTTAAATGCACCAGTACATTCAAGTATTACATCAACATTCCAAGGAATACTTTCAGGGCTCCGCTTTCTATATAAAGAAAATTTTCTGCCATTTATAGATAGCCAATTTTGAGACTCATTAAAGTCAATATCACCACTGAATTTGCCATGAACAGAATCATATTTAATCAAGTGTGCATGCTGCTCAGCACTGAGCGATCCATTTACAGCCACGACTTCTATTTGTTTGCTATATTTTTCTATTTCGAAAATAGCACGCAATACGCCTCTGCCTATTCTACCCAGACCATTAATTCCTACACGAATCGTCATCTCTTCATTCAAAAAATTTAATTATAGAGGATATCACTTGATATTTCATTCTATTCTTTTGCTTTTCTATCGATATGAACATTATAGCAAGGAGACAGGGCTAAAAAATTGCTTTACAAACTCCGCCAGCCCCCTTATCATGATAACTATTACAATGATACAAAAAATAATACCATAGAATTCAATAGGATAATCCCTAGAAAGTTTCTAAGCCTAAAAAGAGGAAGAAAGAGAAATGCCGCTTGAATAGCCTAATGCAGAGGATGTTTTAGACAGCGACACACAGTTGATTGAAAAAAATACAAAATTTATGGAATAGACAACTGCGCTATTTTAACTACTACAACTTAATTAACAAATTTTAATACCAGGAGAAACTATGATAACACCAAAAAAAATAGGAAAAGCTATTGCTAAAAAATTCAAAAATTGGAGAGGCACCACTGCTCCAAAAGAAACTGCTATAAAAGAACCAAGCGCTTCCAGCAGTAAGGACTTTTTAAAAGAATCCGAAGAAAATATTCTTATCGTCGAAACGGCTACGGAACAGCAAACCCTTTACCCTGTCGTTACAACAGAAATCGCTATCAACACCACTACATCTGAATCATGTGACAATAGTAATATAACAACAATAGAAGATCAAAATACTCCTATAGCTGATAATGTTGAAGCCGTAGAAATTGTTGCCCAGGACCTTTAATGACCCTTCTCCTGTTGAACCATATGATGCTGCAGGCAAAGGAGAAAATCAGCCAACAAAGACAACGCATCAAAAACAAGCAATCCTGGCTGGTATTACTGGTATAGCATTGTTAATATGTAGTATTGAGTTTTATGCCTTGAAAATCCATGTCACAGTAGCAGCAGTAGTGGAAGTAATTGGATTAGCATGTATAGATATCAACTATGTTTTTTAAAAATTTTTTATTGTGCAATTTTGCAACTTCATATGGGCAATAAAAACCCGTTTGTCATAGAAATAGAATTTATATCAAACAGCTACTATTAAATTATTGAGATAAATAACCCCTTCTATATCTATATTTTCTGCCCCTTGACCAATATTCTGTAGCAATGGTTTGCCAATACATTCTACCACACTCCAACGCTTCTCCTTGCTGTACTTTAAACTCGTTGGGGAAATTTTATATGGACCAAGGGATAGCATCAGTAAATGGGATCTACCGTATCGAACATAACATCACGTGATTTTTCTCTTATTCTTTTTATTACTGTATCAGCAAGACTACGAACATCTTGGTTAGGTTCTGCTTTTATACTTATATTAAATGTGAAAGTTTGATTGAAAATTTTTGATTCTTTTTGTTTACACTTGCATTTTTCACAGTCTTTTAAAACTTTCTCTAAGTCATCTGCTACAGAACTTTTTTCCTCAACAACGCTACCAATTTTAGTATTTCCAATAATACTCTTTCCGCTTTCAGAAATTTCCTTATTACTTAATAAAGGGTTTTCGTTACTCAAAACATTACTTTCAGCAACTACCTTGCCAATTTTTGTTTCTAATGGTGTTTCAAATGCTTTTAGCGGACTATCATTAAACAATTTTCCTATACCAATCCAATTGAAAAATTCTCCTATAGGTTTTACAATTGATTTCCAGATGCTAGAAAAAAAGTCCTTTACCTTTTGCCAATTAGCGATTACAAGCGCTGCACCAACTGATAGTCCAGCAACAACAGCTCCTATAGGATTAGTTAGCGTTAAAGCCTTCAGTCCCATAATTACTGCTGGAATTAACCGTGCTGATAATGAAGTTAATACTGGCAAAAGTGTTCCATGCAAAATAGCCTTAAAAGTTAGTATTCCACCTCCAACTAATGCAAATGCATAACCAAAACCTACTACTGCAATCTTACCAATAATAAGAGCTGAAATTATACTCATTATTCCTGTAGTGATAACTGGAAACTTTTCTGCAAACCGAGCTATGGGGTTAGTTATCTCTCTTAAAAGACTACTTATCCACTTTAGAGGAGGTAGCATTACTGAGCCCAGGTTCATTCCTACTTCTGCTATTGCATTCCTCAGTAGTCGTAAATTATTTGCTGTAGTTGCTGCACGATTGTTAAACTCTTCTTGCATAGACTGTTTAAATTCTTCCTCATCAGCTAAATTATTTATGGCATCTTTATAATTCTTTAAGCTTCCAACTAGTAATGCAATATCATCTTGATATTCTTGACCAAACAGATCGAGAAGGATTTGCGAACGTTCCTGTTTATCTACCTTCTCCAGAGCTTCAAAAAAGTAAAGTAGTGCATCTTGGCCATTTCTGCTAACCCTTTGTGTCATCTCTTCTGCAGTTATTCCCATGTCTTCCAATGCTGCTTTAAACTTTTTCCCCTGTCCTTCAGCGGTCTGGAGTTTACTAAGTAGAGCATTTATTGCAGTAGCAGCTTTTGCCGGTTGTTTGCCTAAACTAATAAAGGCATTTACTAAACTACTTGTTTTTTTGATATCAAGGCCAAACTGTTTTGCAGTACCACCAACTATAGCAAGCGCTTGGACCATATCCTTTGCTTTAGCAGCACTATTATCTGAAAGGTGATTGATAATATTATCTACCCTTTCCATGCCTGCTACTTCAATTCCATAAACGTTGGCAAGTTTAGCTATGGAATCACCTGCTTCTTCTGCAGACATATCGAATGCTGTAGACATTTTAGCTACTGTTTCTGTGAATGAAAGCAGTTTCTCTTTTTTAATACCAAGTTGTCCACCACTTGCAGCTATTTGTGCTAACTCAGCAGCCGATAGTGGTATCGTACGGGATAATTCCTTTAATGTCTGACCAAATTCCATGGCTCCTTGGTTATGAGCTGCATCATCCTCAGCAAATCTCACTACTTTTTTAACATCAGCCATGGCAGATTCAAAGTCAATCGCAACTTTAATTGGAGCTGCAAGTGAAAGCCCTAGCCCTATAGTCTCCATTACTTGTGATTTATAATGTGCTTTTCTTGCTAAAGCATTTTGCTGTTTTTGTATTACAGATCCTAGTTTACTGTATTTCCCTTTTAGTGCTTCAATAGATGAACCAAGTTTAGTTTGATCTCTCACTAAGGATTTAATATCCTTTCCACTTTTCCTTACTTCTTCATTTAATGTGTGAAGTGCATCTCTCTTTTTAATATAAGCCTCTTTTGCCTTTGATGCCGATGCTTTCAATTTTTCAAATTCATTTTTCAGTGCTTTGCTTGGTTCTTTTTTTTCTTTCTTCTCTTTAGCAATTGCTGTAGCTGATTCTTTCGCTTTCTTCTCCGCTTCCTTCCAATTCTTCATGGCTTCAAGGGCATCATGATTTAATTGCTTAAATTTGGAGACTGATTTCATTGACGAATCAAGCTGCCTTATACTATCACCCAGCTTAGAAAGCTTAGCTGTACTACCTATCATTGCGCTATTAAAGCTACCATCCAATGCAGCACCTATCTTTATTGAAAGCATTGACATTTATTTATTACTCCTTCACTTACTTCTAACCATTTTAGAAATTCTTTTATACCCATATTAATAATCTGCTCAATTCCACTTCCTGTTATTGAACTAAGCTTTAAAACATTGAATCTTAAGTCCTCTGTTCTAAAGGCGACAAAAAATCTTTGAGTACCTTTTGTATTTTTACATAATCTTTGATAAGTAATTTCTCTATTGCCTCCCTTGGCATAGATGTCAGGTTAGCAGCTAAAGCTACTTCTTTTCTCGCTTCACCTTCTACACATTCAATAGCCAGCAGATCTCCCACTGTAGGCTCACGCATAGGTAATTCTGAAACAGAAATACCATCAACTGTTATTGGATTATCAAGTTTTACTGTTGTCATGTTTCTCCCTAAAAGTTAATTAAATAAAAGTCTTCGTGGCTTTTACATAACTAATTTTTTTATTATGATTATGGTGCTATAAATAGGATTAGCTTTGATAAGAATCTTTTCTGTGTTCTATGGAGGTAATATGTATTAAATAGGACTTGATCTGACACTTAAAATAAGTAAGTTATAAAATAATAAAAGAAAGGAGTGTTAGAAATGAGTACAATACAAACAAAAATACTAAAACCAAAGCTAGGGTTATTAGAGCTAGCAAAACAACTAGGAAATGTATCTCAAGCATGCAAAGTGATGGGATACTCAAGAGATACATTTTATCGGTTTAAGGAGTTATATGAAAATGGAGGAGAGGAAGCATTACATGAAATAAGTAAGAAAAAACCGCTATTAGCGAACAGAGTTTCCGACGATATAGAAAGAGCAGTGATTGGTATAGCAACAGAATTTCCAGCATATGGGCAAGAAAGAGCTGCAAATGAACTGAGAAAAAGAGGTATAATAATTTCTCAGGGAGGAGTAAGGTCTGTATGGCTAAGAAATGACCTTGAAACTCTCAAAAAGAGACTTAAAGCGCTAGAGACAAAAGTAGCTTAAGAAGGAATCATTTTAACTGAAGAACAACTTACAGCTTTAGAAAAAGTTAAAGAACAAAGGGAAGCTCATGGTGAAATTGAGACACAACATCCAGGTTATTTGGGTTCTCAAGATACCTATTATGTGGGCAATATCAAAGGTATAGGGCTAATTTATCAGCAGACTTTTGTTGATACTTATTCGAGAGTTGCAATGGTTAAACTTTACACGGACAGAACAGCTATTACAGCTGCAGACCTCCTCAACGATAGAGTTATTCCATTTTTTGATGAGCAGAAAATTCCATTATTACGCATTCTAACTGATAGGGGTACAGAGTATTGTGGCAAGCCAGAAAATCACGCTTATCAGTTATATTTGGGAATCGAAAATATCGATCATTCTAGAACCAAAGCCAACTCTCCACAAACCAATGGCATATGTGAAAGATTTCATAGAACCATGCAAGATGAGTGTTACAATATTATCTTTAGAAAGAAAATCTACAATTCTTTGGAAGATCTACAGATTGATGTTGATTATTGGTTGCGTTCTTATAATGAGACAAGGCCTCACTCGGGTAAGTATTGCTATGGCAAAACACCTATGCAAACGTTTTTTGATAGTAAATATATTGCTTTTCAGAAAAACATTAGTAGCATTAAACAAGAGCCTGATATTAGTTTTGACTACCTCAATTCTTCTGTCAGTTAATTCTTGTCTGTCACATTAAATCTTGTCTTTTACAAATTATCTGTGGAATCACATGAACATTTACTTTAAAGATACTGGTAGGCTCCTTGAATATTTTAGAGTTCATGGTTGCAACGGTTGCTATTTTACAATGCACCTCATCGTAAAAACTACGTGCCGTTGCATCATATGTTTCAAGAACGTTGGTAAAATGTTCAAGTTGATCTCGATTCAATACCTGATTTATTCTAGTTAATTGGTCATTGCTGCTTTTAAAATTAGTTAGATCACATAACATAGCACGTTCTTCAGTTTCAGCAGGCAAGTATTTAAAGTGACCAAAGATATTTTGCCTAATTTTCCTAGCATATTTACCTGTATACTTACAAAGCTACCTAATACCGCATACTGATTTCTCTCTTTATTTTGTACAAATTAATTAAGTGAAGTGAGTATAGTATCCATACTACTAAAAAAAATGTGG
Source organism: Wolbachia endosymbiont (group B) of Limnophora tigrina (assembly GCF_964263235.1). Taxonomy (NCBI): domain Bacteria; kingdom Pseudomonadati; phylum Pseudomonadota; class Alphaproteobacteria; order Rickettsiales; family Anaplasmataceae; genus Wolbachia; species Wolbachia endosymbiont (group B) of Limnophora tigrina. Next base: position 572,239 of record NZ_OZ181655.1, read on the forward strand.
CACAAAACATAAACATTGCAACCAGTGGCAACAGCAAAGAACTTTCTATTGCTACTCCACCTTTTCTTAGAATACTTGCTGGCTGGTGGAGAGTAGACCATAAATTTACGGAAAATTTTACTATAGGAATATTTATAGCACTAAAAATGGCAAATACTGCTGCTGATTTTTCTGCCCTCGCTTCATTATCAAAAGCGCTCCACAATGAAAGGTAGCCAACATATAGGAAAAATAAAATTAGCATTGAAGTAAGCCTTGCATCCCATACCCACCAAGTGCCCCAGGTTCCTTTTCCCCAGATGCTACCTGTGATTAAGCATATTGCAGAAAAGACTGTCCCTGCAGGAGCAGCAGCATGTGCCAAGACACTAGCAATGCTATTGTTCCACACCAATGAAATGAAACTAAGTGATGCAATTAATCCATATATTCCAAGAGCAAGCCATGCAGAAGGCACATGAATGTACATAATTCGTACAATTTCTCCTTGTTTATAATCTTCTGGGGAGAAGAATAACGCTAAAAACATTCCAATTAAAAAACATGCGAAACAAATAATCCCAATCCAAGGTAGTGCTTTTTTAGAAAAAGAAGTGAAATTTGTAGGCTTTAATAAAAACATTCATTTTGAGAATAATTGTGTTAAGAATTTACCAATTAGTTTGAGTTTTATCAACAGGATAGTTTTTCTGCATTGACATAGATTAACAAATTAGCACAATTTTAGTAGCCGATTGCTTGCTATTATTTTTAGTATAACACTATATAAAACATGACCCTTAAAAAGCTTAATTTACACTTAGTATCAGATTCAAGTGGTGAAACTGTTATATCAGTTGCAAAATCAGCTCTGAAACACTTTCGTTCTGTAGAAACAATCGAATATGTTTGGTCTTTTGTGAAAGGAGAAGAGCAGGTTGACAAAATTTTGGAGGAAATTAATAAGAAAAGTGATGAGCATAACTTTGTTATATGCACTATTACTGATGATGAGCTAAGAAAATATCTAAAAGATAACTGTATAAAGTTGAAAATTCCCTATAGAGCAATATTATCACATATTATTAGAGAAATTTCGTCCTATCTTGAAATTGAAAAAGACGAAAAGCTTGACTTGCATACTGAGATAAATAACGAATATTTCCAGCGCATTGAGGCAATAAACTACACTATTAATCATGATGATGGACAAAGTATTCAAGATATTAATAAAGCAGATATAATTTTGGTTGGAGTTTCACGTACATCAAAATCTCCCACCAGTACGTATTTAGCTTATCGAGGCTATAAGGTTGCAAATATTCCTTTTGTTAGTGGAGTACCCTTTTATGTCGACTTGGCAAAATTAAAAAATAAACTAACGATAGGGGTAACAATAGACGTAAGTAGGCTAATAGAAATACGCAAAAATAGACTTACTTCAATTAACAACGAAGATAATAATATATATGCTAACCATGAGAAAGTAGAAAAGGAAATTAAAGAAGCAGAGGAACTATTTAAGCAGAATAACTGGCCAATTATTGATGTTACGCAAAAGTCAATCGAAGAAGTATCAGCAACAATTATACAGTATTTTAATAAAATGTGAAAAATTTATCAATTGACTAACTCTCTGTAAGTGATCATAATGTAAGGTAATTTAATTCTTACTATAGATATGAAAGTCAAAGGGTCGCTAAAATCTCATCGTAACAGAGATAAAAATTGTAAAGTTGTGAAAAGGGGTGGTAAGATTTACATTATAAATAAGGTAAAGCCAAGGTGTAAAGCGCGTCAAGGTTCTTAGCTTTTTGTTCACTTTTTCATGTTATGTATTTCTTGTATGTGAAAGTATGGTGCTTATATCTAAAAAGAAGCAAAAGTTACTGTGTTTAAGCGCAGCCTTATTCATTTCTTCTCTTACATTATATTTTAGCATTAGCACAATTACAGGTAAACGTGGCTTACTGACGTTAATCGACTTAAAAAAAGAGATTGAGTACAATAAGCTTTTGCTAAAGGATGTCTCTTCTGAAAAGGAAAAGTTGGACAATAAAGTATTTGGCTTATATGAAAAAAGCTTAGATTTAGATCTGCTTGATGAGCAAGCAAAAAATGCTTTAGGTTATGTGAACCCTAATGAACTTATGGTTGTTCTTGACGTGGAATAGCAGTAGACTTCTTGCGTTACCTCCTGTCATTCAAGCCCCTTTCTTGTCATCCCAGTGCCCCTATGGTGTCATTCCAGTGCTTGACACTGGAATGACACCATTATAGAGTGAACCAGTGTCAGCTACTTTCATGACACCATTCTTTTTTCTGGATTCTAGTGCCAGTTACTTTCATGACACCATCATAAAGTGAAACTAGATTCCAGCGTCACGCGCTGGAATGACAAAAAAGAGTAGGTTTTTTATGTGATTATGCAAGAAGCTAGTGTAAATTTAAGTTTTATCTACCGCTTGATCAAAAAAGAATAAGTTTAGTAAAAAATAATGATATTATTAGTGGAACATAAAATAGTCCCACTGCAGTACTAATTAGAAGCAACAGAGTAGCTTTATCTGGTTGATAATTCAAAATATTAGCAAGTATTATACTGGACCCAGAAACTGGAATAATAGCCAGCAACATCAGTGCTTTATATATACTCTCGTCGTATACACCTATAACATGTTTGTCTAGAAGGACAATTCCTAAAACAAACAGTGGCCAGAATACGTACTTTGCTGTAATAGTGATCAAAGCAAGCTTCCAATCTACTTTAAAGCTTGTAATATTTGCAATGCTCACTCCAAGTAGCATCATCCCTAATGTGACAAATGTACTTCTAATATTCATCATAACATCTGTTAAAAAAGTAGGTATTTGTATATCATATATACTTAAAAAGAAGCCCAGAACCATCGCATAAAGCGAAGGAAGTTTGAACAACTTTAATATGCATTCTTTTGCGGTATAAATACCATTTGCAGCTATGTAAAATCCTAAGCTATTTTCAAACAACGCCATTCCTATATAACAAACAACATATACAGATACTGAATCTTCATCAAACAAAGCCATGGCAATCGGCAGGCCAAAATAACCCATACTTGTGCTGCCCGAGCTAAACGCTAATATGTTTCTCGTGTTATCCTTAAATAAAAAAGAAGAAAGATAATACACTGATAAGGACATAGTGCTACCTATAAACCATATCAAAATCGGCAGAGAAATTACTTTTAAATTAACTTCTGTATGAGAGATTCCATATAAAATCACTATTGGATTAGCTATATAAAAGAGTATTTGAGATATAGTGTTTCTGTCAATTTTAAGACATTTTCCTGCTAAACAACCAATAAATATTGTAATATAAATAGGTAATACTTTTAGGAAAAGAGTAAGGAACATACTAGCCTATTGTGATACTTTTGACTGATAAAGTGATATTAGATCTTAAGGTATTATAAAAGTAAACAAAATTTATTTTCCAATTTATCCAGCTCATAGTTAATTAAAAAAGATTCACTTAGTGCCAAAATTTGTTTTTACATAGGACTTAAGAATGACATTTTTATGATAAAATTATGTTAAATTTCTATAAAGCTTCTTGCATATTTTTAAACAATGACAGATTTACTAAAAATAAAACTGCTTGTAAAAGACAAGATTTAATGTGACAGACAAGAATTAACTGACAGAAGAATTGAGGTAGTCAAAACTAATATCAGGCTCTTGTTTAATGCTACTAATGTTTTTCTGAAAAGCAATATATTTACTATCAAAAAACGTTTGCATAGGTGTTTTGCCATAGCAATACTTACCCGAGTGAGGCCTTGTCTCATTATAAGAACGCAACCAATAATCAACATCGATCTGTAGATCTTCCAAAGAATTGTAGATTTTCTTTCTAAAGATAATATTGTAACACTCATCTTGCATGGTTCTATGAAATCTTTCACATATGCCATTGGTTTGTGGAGAGTTGGCTTTGGTTCTAGAATGATCGATATTTTCGATTCCCAAATATAACTGATAAGCGTGATTTTCTGGCTTGCCACAATACTCTGTACCCCTATCAGTTAGAATGCGTAATAATGGAATTTTCTGCTCATCAAAAAATGGAATAACTCTATCGTTGAGGAGGTCTGCAGCTGTAATAGCTGTTCTGTCCGTGTAAAGTTTAACCATTGCAACTCTCGAATAAGTATCAACAAAAGTCTGCTGATAAATTAGCCCTATACCTTTGATATTGCCCACATAATAGGTATCTTGAGAACCCAAATAACCTGGATGTTGTGTCTCAATTTCACCATGAGCTTCCCTTTGTTCTTTAACTTTTTCTAAAGCTGTAAGTTGTTCTTCAGTTAAAATGATTCCTTCTTAAGCTACTTTTGTCTCTAGCGCTTTAAGTCTCTTTTTGAGAGTTTCAAGGTCATTTCTTAGCCATACAGACCTTACTCCTCCCTGAGAAATTATTATACCTCTTTTTCTCAGTTCATTTGCAGCTCTTTCTTGCCCATATGCTGGAAATTCTGTTGCTATACCAATCACTGCTCTTTCTATATCGTCGGAAACTCTGTTCGCTAATAGCGGTTTTTTCTTACTTATTTCATGTAATGCTTCCTCTCCTCCATTTTCATATAACTCCTTAAACCGATAAAATGTATCTCTTGAGTATCCCATCACTTTGCATGCTTGAGATACATTTCCTAGTTGTTTTGCTAGCTCTAATAACCCTAGCTTTGGTTTTAGTATTTTTGTTTGTATTGTACTCATTTCTAACACTCCTTTCTTTTATTATTTTATAACTTACTTATTTTAAGTGTCAGATCAAGTCCTATTTAATACAGTTTAGCTATATTTTAGCCAGTAGCACGTTTTACAGTTACTCACTTTAGCTATATTTATTATTTTTTAAGATTAAATGGTTAAAATAGTAGACAACTGTTCAAGTGAGGATTTGACTATGATAACAGATTTTCTAATAGAAACTAGTTTTCTGCCTTTCCACCTATATTTTGATCACATATACAACGTTTAGCTCAATTTAAAAGTCAAACTTCTTGATTGTTAGTTTAGTGCTGACAACTTAAATAGCTTTTAATATTGGGGTTTTAGTATGGGTATAGATCTAAGCGCACTAGCTACTAATGCAGATAAATTAGACGAATGCATAGATAAAAATAAAAAGCGAGAGCAGGATAGAAAAGACGAGCAATTGTATGGCACTATAGAGAGAAAGGTAAAAAAAGAAAAACACAAGCGTGAAAAACCAAGAGGTCAAGATGGAACCCTCAAGAAGTGCAAAAGGTTATTTGAGGAAGGTGCTAGCTCTGAAGTATTAACTAAATTAGAAGAATCACTTAGAGAACAAGAAAAATATTATAGGTATTATGTCCAATGCTTTCTTCCGGTATTGAATAGAAAAATATCGAAAGAACTAGACCCTATAAAAAAAGAGGAAATAGGACAAGTAATTTCAGAAATTACTTATAATAGCAGATATTGTTTTACCCACAACCAAAATGATCGTAGGGACAGTGGAACAGAGAGTGGCTACGGTAGCGATGTTGAAAACGATCATAAAGTAACGCATAATAATGTTCAATTATTAAAAGCAATCGAAAATGGAAATAACAGGAAATTTAAAAAATATCTCAAAGATTGCACGGATATTAGCAGCATAAAAGATGAAAAAGGAAATAATATTTTACACCTCATTGCGTCGTTGGAAAAGAAACAGAAGTGCAAGTTTCTGGGTATCCTAATAAAAACGGTCACCGAGGAAGATTTAGCACAACTCATTAATAGTGAAAATCAGGACGCTCTTCAGGTGGCACTAATTAACAAGATAACAAAAGAAAAACATGAGTCTCATACAATTCAAAGTAACGATAACACACTTAAGTTTCTTACAAAATTGTTAGAGCATGGAGCCAGCTCTGATAATTTAGGATTATCTACAAAAGAATTACAAAACTTAAAAGAAGAGCAAAAGACATACTACCGTAATTTCTTAGAAAAATTAGCAGAGCAAGGAAAGAAATCTAAATTAAAGCCAGAAATAAAAATCAATACAGAAGCAAAAATTAAAGAAATTATACCACGTACCATAAATACTCCAGATAGTAATGATAATTATCAATTACATTTAGCAATTAAAGATAATGATAAAGAACGCTTTGAAGAGTTATTGCAAAAAGGGGCAGATATTAGCCTTAAAGACACAGATGGTAATAATGCTTTACACTTGATTGTTAAACCTGAAACAAAACAAAAACTTAAACTTCTCAATATATTGCTAGAAGCAAGCCAAAAAGAACAATTTATAAAAGCTGTAAATGATAAAAAAGAAGGGCAAACACCGCTCCATCTGGTACTTCAGCGCATACAAGAAAAGAGTAAAGAACCTTCATTGAAACATAAAATAAAAAAAGAATTTAAGGATACTGGCAGGTATAAAGCCTTAGAGTTATTTCTACAAAATGGTGCAGATATTACTGTGCAAGATAAAGATGAAGAAAATGCTCTGCACTATATTGCTTCATTCAAAGGAGAACAAAAAGTTGCATGTTTGAAGTTGATTTCAGATAAAGATGGATTTAGTAATGCTGTAAATACTACTAACAAGGAAGAACAAACACCTCTTCATCAGTTGCTTCAGCATATAAAAGAAAAGAATGAGGATCGATCATGTACAGATAGAAAATTTGAAAAAACAAATAGATATAAAGCCTTAGAGTTATTTCTACAAAATGGTGCAGATATTACTGTGCAAGATAAAGATGAAAAAAATGCTCTGCACTATATTGCTTCATTCAAAGGAGAACAAAAAGTTACATGTTTAGAGTTGATTTTAAATTCGGTGGAAAAAGAGAAATTTAGTAAAGCTGCAAACGCCACTAACGAAAAAGAACGCACACCACTACAAGTAGCGCTAATTACTAAGACGACAAAAGATAAACATAATTTGGTCAATCCTAAGAGCCGTGATAACACGATCAAGTTCTGTGTAAAATTAGTGCAAAATGGTGTTGACCCAAAGCAGTTAATACTACCCGAAAGATTATGGAGCAAAGAGTATTATAAAATTATAAAAGGAATAGAGAAATCAATGGGTAGAGCGCTTATTCCAGATGATATGAGAACTGAACTGAAGTGCAATTTTGGCAAGAAGTTAAAAGCACACGATATTGTGAAGTATGTCAATAATGTTGTTTGTAAAGTAGTGACAACGCTTGTATTTACTGCTTTAGCCTGTGCGGTAATATTCAGCGCTTCTCAAGGAAGTATTACAATTGCAACTGCCTCATCTATTATAGCAGTTATTGGAGTTTGTTATCTTATTTACTTGAATTTAGAAAATATTTATGAAGGATTTGGAAAAATTAAAGGAAAGTTTACTGAAGAAAAGCAACTTACACTTCAAGATAACGCACCAAAAAATGATACACAATGCAATAACTCTGTTAAGGATATAGAAAATAAGTCCAACGATTTAGAAGAGCAAGAGGTGCAAAAATCATCAAGTCAATCAGAATATACAGAAAACCCAGCTACTAAAATGAGCGATGTATCAATACTACGTCAATTCATGAATAAGCTAGATGGGCTGACTAATAAATCCTCTTCTCTGGCGCTATGAAATCAATCTCACCGCTCAGAGTTTTTTCAGCCACTTTTTTATAATCAATTTTTACGTTAATTTGACCTTTCTTTTCTTCAAGCCACGCTATGGTGTGTTTCATCCAGTTTTTATCATCACGCTCAGGAAAATCTTCACGAGCATGAGCACCTCTACTCTCCTCTCGATTGGCTGCGCATTCCATGGTAATAACTGCTTGTGGGATCATGTTAGCAAGCTCCAGTGCTTCAACTAAATCACTGTTCCATATCATACTGCGATCCTCAAGTGAAATATCAGGCATCATTTTTGCTACCTTTTTTATAGCTTTTTTACCTTCTTCTAAAACTTCAGCAACACGGAACACTGATGCGTACTTTTGCATAGTGTTCTGCATTTCGCTGCGTATTTTTGCTACTTTTAGCCCACCAGAAGCAAATCGCATTTTATTAAATCTATCTACTATCCAATCTGTGCAACCTGAGCTCAATTTTTTATGCGGTGTACCGGATTTTAGTTTCTCTTTTGCTCTGAGCGCTGCAGCTCTACCAAAAACCACAAGATCAAGAAGCGAGTTAGAACCAAGTCGATTTGCACCGTGCACAGAGACACATGCAGCTTCTCCAATTGCAAATAGTCCATCTACCACTTCTTCCTTACCTTGCTTCAGCGTGATCACTTCTCCATGATAATTGGTTGGAATGCCGCCCATGTTATAGTGAACAGTTGGAATGACCGGTATTGGATCTTTAGTGACATCAATTCCAGCAAAAGTTCTTGCGGTTTCGCTGATGCCCGGCAATCTGAGTTTTATTACTTCCGGATCAAGATGCGCTATAGTTAAATACATGTGATCTTTTTTCGGTCCAACTCCCCTTCCCTCTCTAATTTCAATTGTTATTGCACGACTTACCACATCACGGGAAGCTAAATCTTTTGCTTTTGGTGCGTAACGTTCCATAAACTTTTCGCCCTGAGAATTAATGAGGTACCCCCCTTCTCCACGGCACCCTTCTGTCATCAAGCACCCTGAGCCATATATTCCTGTTGGATGAAATTGTACAAATTCCATATCTTCAAGTGGTAACCCAGCTCTCACCACCATGCCATTACCATCACCTGTGCAGGTATGCGCACTTGTTGCAGAGAAATAAACACGTCCATATCCACCTGTTGCTAGCACCACCGAATGTGCGCGAAATTTATGTAATGTACCATCGCATAGCGACCAAGCAAGAACTCCGCAGCATGCTCCGGTTTCGCTATCCATAATTAAATCAATCACAAAGTATTCAACAAAAAATTCAGCGTTGAATTTAAGACACTGCTGATATAGAGTGTGAAGGATTGCGTGCCCAGTCTTGTCTGCCGCTGCACAAGTGCGTTGAGCTGATTTTCCTTTACCAAAGTGAGTTGTCATTCCACCAAAAGAGCGCTGGTATATTTTGCCATCTTCTGTACGAGAAAAAGGTACGCCAAAATTTTCAAGTTCAATAACAGCTTTAGCAGCGTTTTTACACATATATTCTATTGCATCTTGATCACCAAGCCAGTCTGAACCTTTTATTGTGTCATATGCATGCCAGCGCCAATCGTCTTCACCAATATTACCTAAAGCTGCACTAATTCCGCCTTGTGCTGCAACTGTATGACTTCGTGTAGGAAAAATTTTAGAAATGCAGGCAACTGAAAAATTAGTTGCAGCCATCCCAAGCGTTGCTCTGAGCCCTGCTCCACCTGCACCCACTACTACCACATCATACTCATGTTCTATGATCTCATACGCTGACTTATCCATATTTGCTTATTTTATCATTACAGGCTTATGATATCACAGAAGTAGAAAAAATCTATACAAGTTTTCTATAGCTAATACCAATTCTCATTATTAGTGAACCACTTTTTCATCCAATAATTTTGATCTTAATGCCATTTAAACCTCGCTATTTTACTTACTTCAGGTGGAACATACAATAAAATGGTTGAGTCTTTATCTGGCTTGCATTCATCGGTAGTTATTACACTAAATAAACAGGAAGTTGGTGGAATGATAAAAGAAACGATTACTCAAAAATTTTCTGAAATGGCCAGGGAAAACCTTGGCAATTTCTCTGAGGAAGAGCAGGGAAAGATTCGTGATGAGTTGCCGGAATTATCGTCTGAAACAGTAAGATAGCTACACGCTTAGCTCTTGAGAAAAAGTGTCAGGGGTTTAGCAGTGGACTAGATAATGATAAAAAGGAGGAAATACTAGGAGAATGTATGAGTAATTTATCCTATGTTGAACTGGAGAATCAAAACGAAGTGGTAAGGTAAATTATATTTCATTAAAGTCATTTATCTTGAAACATAAGCAGGATTTTGTATAGTTGTTTCAATTTGGGTCTGTATATTAAAACAATGCGTGAAAATGACAGGTCATTGTACAAGAGGTACCTAATTTGCCGACAAGAATGCTAGATAAAGAAACTTACATTTCAATTATTTCATAATTTCTGTATAATCTTACAAGCTCAATTGGTACATTATGAAGATAATAATAGGTAATGCTAGTAAAGAATTAGGGGAATCAGTAGTTAACCGGCTAGATGTTCAACCATCCTCTGCTTGGATATCAAAGTTTACCGATGGCGAGGTAAATGTAGAAGTAGCAAATGATCTATATAATCAAGAAGTATACATAGTACAATCTCTTTCTCCCCCTGTGAATGATAACCTTATGGAGCTTCTGCTTATAATTGATGCAGTAAATAGATTAGGAGCCAAAAGGATAGTAGTAATTATTCCTTATTATGGATATAGCAGACAAGATAGAATTATCAAGAACAATGATATGCAATCTGCTTTAAGTGCCAAATTAGTTGCAAATCTTATTCAAACTGCAGGTGCAAGTAGTGTCGTAGTTATTGATTTGCATTCAAGCCAAATTGAAGGGTTTTTTGATGTACCGATAACTAATTTAAGCTGCTTTGAAGCATTTGTTGACTCTATACACACGGAGAATTTGGCAATTGTTGCACCTGATGTTGGAGCAATTGGCAGAGCACGTGCTTTTGCAAAGACTTTAGAGGAAAAGTACAAGATAGGGTTAAGCGATAAGATTATTGTAGTAGATAAATATAGGGAGAAAGCAGGCACATCTCAAGTAATGAACATAATAGGAGAAGTTGCGAATAAAAATTGTGTCATTGTTGATGATATAGTTGACTCTGGTGGAACATTGTGTAATGCAGCCCTTGCTTTAAAAAATTGCGGAGCAAAGTCCGTAATTTCATGCATCACACATGGCGTGCTTTCAGGAAGTGCAGTTGAAAAAATTTCTTCCTCTTCTTTAGATAAATTAGTGATTACGGATACTATACTTCACAAACTTGAAAAAACTGGTAAAATAGAAGTTGTTTCGGTCGTAGATATTTTAACTCACTTCATCCAAGGAGGTAAAGATGCCAGCTAAGTCAACAGAAGACGTTATTACTTCACTAATAGAATTTGCAAATAAGAGAAAAATAACAATTACCAAGGAAGAAATGCTTAAAATTGCACAGCTTGTAAGGATTAAGTTATCAAATGACGAGATTGATCACTACTCCAAAGAACTGACAATGCTGGATTGGATACATGATACTTTATTGCAAGTTAATACTGAAGGTGTTTCTCCTATGCGTTATGGCAGTATAGACAAGGACATTCATATACGCGATGATGTTATAAATTCTCAAAACATTAAAGAAGAGATATTGTCCAATACAAAACCTGAGCATGGGTATTTCGTAGTGCCAAAGGTTATAAACGATTAGGGTAAAACAAGGCTCATATCAATTCTATAATAGATCTACTTTCAAAGTATCCGTTCAGCAGAGTGGCAAAACAGATATAGCTAACCCAAGAAGGTTTCCCTACGTCATACCGCTGCGACGCTAACAAGTAGCGGAATAACGAATTTGTTGTTTTTCAAATTGTAGGTAAACCTAAGTCACTTTAGCTATAGTTTACTTGCCCCATGATTTTCTTTATTATCAGATATTGCTTTAATGTAAAAGACAAGATTTAATGTGACAGACAAGAATTAACTGACAGAAGAATTGAGGTAGTCAAAACTAATATCAGGCTCTTGTTTAATGCTACTAATGTTTTTCTGAAAAGCAATATATTTACTATCAAAAAACGTTTGCATAGGTGTTTTGCCATAGCAATACTTACCCGAGTGAGGCCTTGTCTCATTATAAGAACGCAACCAATAATCAACATCAATCTGTAGATCTTCCAAAGAATTGTAGATTTTCTTTCTAAAGATAATATTGTAACACTCATCTTGCATGGTTCTATGAAATCTTTCACATATGCCATTGGTTTGTGGAGAGTTGGCTTTGGTTCTAGAATGATCGATATTTTCGATTCCCAAATATAACTGATAAGCGTGATTTTCTGGCTTGCCACAATACTCTGTACCCCTATCAGTTAGAATGCGTAATAATGGAATTTTCTGCTCATCAAAAAATGGAATAACTCTATCGTTGAGGAGGTCTGCAGCTGTAATAGCTGTTCTGTCCGTGTAAAGTTTAACCATTGCAACTCTCGAATAAGTATCAACAAAAGTCTGCTGATAAATTAGCCCTATACCTTTGATATTGCCCACATAATAGGTATCTTGAGAACCCAAATAACCTGGATGTTGTGTCTCAATTTCACCATGAGCTTCCCTTTGTTCTTTAACTTTTTCTAAAGCTGTAAGTTGTTCTTCAGTTAAAATGATTCCTTCTTAAGCTACTTTTGTCTCTAGCGCTTTAAGTCTCTTTTTGAGAGTTTCAAGGTCATTTCTTAGCCATACAGACCTTACTCCTCCCTGAGAAATTATTATACCTCTTTTTCTCAGTTCATTTGCAGCTCTTTCTTGCCCATATGCTGGAAATTCTGTTGCTATACCAATCACTGCTCTTTCTATATCGTCGGAAACTCTGTTCGCTAATAGCGGTTTTTTCTTACTTATTTCATGTAATGCTTCCTCTCCTCCATTTTCATATAACTCCTTAAACCGATAAAATGTATCTCTTGAGTATCCCATCACTTTGCATGCTTGAGATACATTTCCTAGTTGTTTTGCTAGCTCTAATAACCCTAGCTTTGGTTTTAGTATTTTTGTTTGTATTGTACTCATTTCTAACACTCCTTTCTTTTATTATTTTATAACTTACTTATTTTAAGTGTCAGATCAAGTCCTATTTAATATACTTTTAAATAATATGGAGGGGTAAGTTGTCAGCAATTGCCATTATTGATTTTGGTTCACGTACGATATCGGTAGTTAACATTAGCTACCTGAGGGTCAGAGTCGCCTTTCTTAAAGATATTTTAAGTATACTAGATGTATTATTGATACGTGATAATAAAACTGGGGGTTTTTATGGAAACATCTGAATTAACTTTACTCGACTTGCAGAACTTTTTTGAAAAATTAAGTGATGGGATACTCAAGAGATACATTTTATCGGTTTAAGGAGTTATATGAAAATGGAGGAGAGGAAGCATTACATGAAATAAGTAAGAAAAAACCGCTATTAGCGAACAGAGTTTCCGACGATATAGAAAGAGCAGTGATTGGTATAGCAACAGAATTTCCAGCATATGGGCAAGAAAGAGCTGCAAATGAACTGAGAAAAAGAGGTATAATAATTTCTCAGGGAGGAGTAAGGTCTGTATGGCTAAGAAATGACCTTGAAACTCTCAAAAAGAGACTTAAAGCGCTAGAGACAAAAGTAGCTTAAGAAGGAATCATTTTAACTGAAGAACAACTTACAGCTTTAGAAAAAGTTAAAGAACAAAGGGAAGCTCATGGTGAAATTGAGACACAACATCCAGGTTATTTGGGTTCTCAAGATACCTATTATGTGGGCAATATCAAAGGTATAGGGCTAATTTATCAGCAGACTTTTGTTGATACTTATTCGAGAGTTGCAATGGTTAAACTTTACACGGACAGAACAGCTATTACAGCTGCAGACCTCCTCAACGATAGAGTTATTCCATTTTTTGATGAGCAGAAAATTCCATTATTACGCATTCTAACTGATAGGGGTACAGAGTATTGTGGCAAGCCAGAAAATCACGCTTATCAGTTATATTTGGGAATCGAAAATATCGATCATTCTAGAACCAAAGCCAACTCTCCACAAACCAATGGCATATGTGAAAGATTTCATAGAACCATGCAAGATGAGTGTTACAATATTATCTTTAGAAAGAAAATCTACAATTCTTTGGAAGATCTACAGATTGATGTTGATTATTGGTTGCGTTCTTATAATGAGACAAGGCCTCACTCGGGTAAGTATTGCTATGGCAAAACACCTATGCAAACGTTTTTTGATAGTAAATATATTGCTTTTCAGAAAAACATTGGTAGCATTAAACAAGAGCCTGATATTAGTTTTGACTACCTCAATTCTTCTGTCAGTTAATTCTTGTCTGTCACATTAAATCTTGTCTTTTACACGTTATACGAGGTTTATATGAAAATGAAAACATACGCTCTCAATTAAAGTGCAATGATCTTGATTGCTTCTATAGAACAATGAATGATAATCTATTCCAAAAACAATCTGAGTTAGCTTATATAAAGGATAACTTTTTGGATAATATGCAAAATATTTTTCAACATATTCAAGTTGAAGATAGTATTTTATAGAGAAATAAGGTTATGCCGTTTTTCAAATAAAATTTTCTTAAGTGATAGACTGTTTTTTACAGCTACAGCTAAGGTAGCGTATCTGTTCAGATGCACGTGAAACCAGTGCTTCTTCTTCTATCATTCAAGTAGTTGACACTGGTTCCTTCATGACGGTTTCATCCCAGTAGCCCCTTTAGTGTCATCCCAGTGCATAGACACTGAGATCCAGAAGACTTAACTTTAAATAAATCTGGATTCCAGCGTCAAGCGCTGGAATGACAAAAAAGATGGCACTAGCATGACATCGTTTACTACTCAAATTGCCACTAAGATAAACAAAAAAGATACAAGAACAAATGGTCAGTGCCCAGACATTGGCTTCCAATTAAATTTGCGAGTATAAAAGTAGCTGCATGTCTGTTCAGATGCAAGTTAGCTTCTACCACTTAATTCATTTTTTTACCTAAAATTATATTTTATCTATTTTGAAAATAGTTTAAACAAACTTTACAGACTCTATATAAAAGACCTAACATCTTTAGCAACGTCTTTATAAATCTCTGCTAAATCTTCACTTAACATTAAAGGATTTCCACAATCAGAAGCATGGCATATTTGTGGATCAAGAGGAATTCTGCCTAAGAGTTTGATTCCTAACTCTTCAGACATTTTTTTTGCACCGTCTTTTCCAAATATGTATATTTTTGAGTTATTTTGAGTGAAATAACTCATATTTTCTACAATACCAATAATCGGTACACTGAGCTTTGTAAACATATCGTAAATTTTGCGTGCATCAATCAAGGCAAGCTCCTGTGGAGTTGAAACTATTATTGCTCCGGTTAAGTTAAAATTTTCCATCAAACTTAGATGTACATCGCCAGTTCCAGGTGGTGTGTCAATTATTAAATATTCTATATCAGGCCATTTTGTTCCCATTAGCAAGTTATAAAGTGCTTTTGTGATCATAGGTCCGCGCCATATTGCTGCACGATCTTTATCGATAAAATAGCCGATTGAAATAGTATGCAGTCCATACTTTTCTATAGGCATTGCTTTACCACCTTGTATCTCTGGCTTTAATTTTTCAGCACCAAGCATTTTAGGAATTGAAGGACCATATATATCTGCGTCAACTAGTGCAACTTTGTGTTTTAATTTTGCTAATGAGAGAGCAAGATTTAGCGCAACTGTGGATTTGCCCACACCTCCTTTACCAGAGGCAACAATAATTATATTTTTCACTCCTTCGATGTGTAATTTAGCTTTTTGTTGCCCAGTTTGTTTTTGACAAGTAGCAACCACGATCACTTTTGTCACCCCCGGTATAGCTTTAACAGCTTGCTCACAATTTCTTCTTAATTCTTCGTTTGCTTGCGTGTTACCGGCAACTTCAAGCGCAAAACCAATGTCCCCGCCTTTAATAATGATTGAGGATATTATGCCAAGAGCGATCACATCTTTACCGCTTTTTTGCTCTATGACTTTCTTTAAGCTCTCTCTTACAATTTTTTTGTTAATCATGAGGCGTTTTCTAAACATACATACAATTATTATTATAGCGTTCTCTTTTATGTCATTCCAGTGCATGTTGACATATTAATGTTAATATGTTATAATTAAGCTGCTTCAATATGGAGAGAGAGACCTGCGTAATAATAACAATTTAACACAAGAACAACAGAGGATATATGGTATTTTAGCGCATACAATACAAGATGGAAAAGATATCAGCAGCATTTTAAAAAGCGCCTCAAGAGAGGATATATTACAAGTTCTCACTACTGCAAAGATAACACATTTTGAAGATCATACAACATACACTTTAACACCGCTTGGCTTGGCTCTGAGGTTGCAAAACAGAAGTAAAGAGGTTAATGCTATTTTAACAAAGGCTCAAGATGCTGGCATACTAGAAGAAGTTCTTACTACTGCAAATATAACTGTAAAGTCTTTACACGACGATAAAACACCATACACTTTAACACCACTTGGCTATGCTCTAACTTTTTCAAATAGAAGTCAAGAGATTGATGCTATTTTAACAAAAGCTAAAGAGGCTAATATACTAAAAGAAGTTCTTAAGACTACATATATAGCTGTAAAGAGTGTAGATTATACAAGTTTTACAAATAAACCACCCTACATGGTAATACCGTTTAGCTATGCATGTTCTCTAGCGGATAAAACGATTGATTATATTTTAACAAAAGCTAAAGAGGCTAATATACTAAAAGAAGTTCTTACTACTGCAAATATAACTGTAGAGCGTGAAGATATTGGTCAAGTAAGTGTTTTAACACCGTTTGAGTATCAGCACTTAAATGTTTTAACACCGTTTGGCCATAAGTGCCCTCCATATACGGGTTGTAAAATAACAATTAAGCGAAAAATGGAAAATGATAAATATGAATATGACATAGTTATGCCTACTTCTCATATACCAAGTACATCACCGATATCATCTAACGATCACGATGATCAAAAAACACCAACCTCCTTGGATAAATTGAGTGAGCACAAAGGAAAAGTAATTTTTGGTGCTATTGTTTTCTGCATAGCTAACACTATTGCAGCAGCACTTATCACACCTTGGTTAGCTATAACAGCAGCTGTGGCAGCTATTGTAGCTATCAGTGTTTTTGTAAAAGAAATTCACTCAGAGTATAAACAACAAGATGCTGATGAGAAAAGTGTGTTAAAAGCTACAGGCACTGTGTTAAGTGACATGATTCCTGAGTGTATCAAACCACAAAAAGTTGGCCCATGCATTTAACTAACATAAATTATTAATTTTTTGTAAAAATAGTGCTTGTAGTTGCAAGCGCTTCTTTCTAATTACTCCTTATTCTTCGCTCTTCCTGCACGCTTACGTTCATTTGGATCAAGGAATTTCTTGCGTAAACGTATAGACTTTGGAGTTACTTCCACCAATTCATCATCATCTATATACGCTATCATATCCTCCAGTGTCATTATCTTTGGAGGAGTGAGTTTTATGGCTTCATCACTACCTGAAGCTCTTACGTTTGTTAATTGCTTACCTTTTAGCACGTTTATCTCCAAATCATTGTCACGGCTATGCTGGCCGACAACCATGCCACAATATACCTTATCCTGTGGCTTAATAAACATAATTCCCCTATCTTGCAAATTGAAAATTGCATACGCCACAGCCTCACCCTTATCTGTTGAAATTAAAACTCCATTACGCCTTCCAGAAATTGGACCTTTATGTGGAGCATAACTATGAAATAAACGGTTAATTATGCCTGTGCCCCGAGAATCAGTTAAAAACTCTCCTTGATAACCAATTAATCCTCTTGATGGCACTAAAAACGTTAATCTTGTTCTGCCATTACCAGAAGGTCTCATGTCAGTCACTTCACCTTTTCGAAAGCTGAGTTTTTCCATGATGATTCCACTATATTCATCATCTACATCAATTACTACTTCCTCTATAGGTTCAAGTTTTTTGCCATCTTCTTCCTTAAATAGCACGCGAGGACGTGATACCGAGAGCTCAAATCCCTCTCTTCTCATATTTTCAATTAACACTCCAAGTTGCAACTCACCACGTCCACCGACTTCAAATGCGTCACCACTTGTGGCAGGAGTCACAGTAATTGCAACATTCGTTTCTGCCTCTGCATATAAACGGTCCTTTATAACAGTTGAGGTAAGTTTTGTACCTTCTTGCCCAGCAAAAGGTGAATCATTCACACTCAGAGTAATCGCCATTGTTGGCGGATCAACCGGAGTTGAGCTCACTGCAGTTGTAACCTCTGGTGCTGCTATAGTGTCTGAAACTGAAGCTTTTTCAAGCCCTGCAATTGTAATTATGTCTCCCGCCACAGCTTGTTCTACTGGAATGCGTTTTAAGCCAGAAAATGAGAGCAACTTAGTTAACCTTCCTCGCTCGACTACTTTACCGTCCAGATCAAGTACTTTAAGATCTGAATTAACTTGTGCAACACCCTGATAAACCTTTCCTGTCAATATTCTGCCAAGAAATTTATCAGATTCAAGTAGAGTGACCAACATAGCAAAAGGGGCATTTTGATCATAAACAGAAGGTTTTATATAATCTATAACCGTTGAAAATAATGGGCTTAAATCTTTTCTTTCATCAGAAAGCTCCTTAGCACACCAACCATTTCTACCTGAAGCATACAACACTGGAAAATCTAGCTGCTCGTTGGTTGCATCAAGGTTAAAAAATAACTCATATATTTCATTTAATACTTCATCAATTCTGCTGTCTGGTCTATCGACCTTATTGATTATCACAATTGGCTTCAAATTTGCTTTTAGTGCTTTTGACAACACAAACTTAGTTTGTGGCATTGGACCTTCTGCAGCGTCAACCAATAGCAGCACGCCATCTGCCATGCACAATACTCTCTCTACTTCTCCACCAAAGTCCGCATGCCCTGGTGTGTCAATAATATTGATTTTTTCATTACCCCACATTATTGATGTGCATTTTGCAAGTATTGTAATTCCACGCTCACGCTCTTGATCACCACTATCCATCACTCGTTCTTGAACTTCCTGATTCTCCCGGAACGTGCCACTTTGTTTTAACATGTTATCAAGCAAAGTAGTTTTGCCATGGTCAACGTGTGCGATTATTGCAATATTACGGATCGATTTAAATTCGTTCATTTTCTATTATTTCAAAATTAATTCAGTAATAAGTATACATATAATATACTTGGAGTAAATAACTAAAGCTGTGCTGTGTTTCCAAGATATTATAGGATTACTTTGTTAAATACTCCCTACTCCCAGGTTTTGTTATGGGTAGTTGTTTTAATTCACTTGGAAGTTCTTCCTCGCTGTAGTTTTTGATGTTCAGTTCAATCAAAGATATGACAGGAAAAGGCAGTTTCGTTTCACTATTCCTCTTTATTAGAGAAGCTTCAGCAATGACTTTACCTCCCTCCCCTTCTGCACATTTCACTGCTTCAAGTGAAGATTTACCTGTGGTTATCACATCCTCAATAAGTAATATTTTTTCACCTTTTTTAATTTCAAATCCACGGCGTAATTCAAACTTGCCATTAACGCGCTCGCAAAACATTGCCCTTATTCCAAGCTGCCTGCCAATCTCATAACCCACGATTATTCCACCAATTGCAGGAGATAATATTAAATCTATGGAGCTATTTAATTCTTTTTTTATTTTATCTGCTAATAATGCACAAACTTTCATGTCTCTGCTTGGATTTTCAAAAATCTTCGCACACTGTATGTATGTGTCACTATGCAGTCCGGATGATAAAACAAAATGCCCATGCAAAATTGCCTCTGCTTCTTTAAATTCTTTTATTATTAGGTTATTTTCGTCTAATATCATGTTTTAAGTTTCACTATTACATTCTTTATTAATTATCTGAGTGATACAAATATCAGACCACACATTTATTGCAGTTTCAAACATATCGATGATCGTGTAAATAGGCAAAATCAGTCCCATAATATGCAGAGGAACATTCATCGATACGAGATAACTAGTTGCCATAAAATAGCACCCCATCGGCACTCCAGAATTGCCAATTGCAGCCCCTGTAGCTAAAAAAATCCATATCAACATTTCGCTCAAGGAAAATGCGTATCCGTTCATTTCTGCAACAAACATTACAGTGACCAGTATAAATGCAGCACATGCATTCATATTAATTGTTGTGCATATTGGTAAAATAAAAGACGACAATTTCTTTGGCACCTTTAGCTTATTTTGCACACAATCTATGGTTGTGGGCAGCGTTGCACTGGATGACTTAGAGAAAAATGCGAGCGTCAACGCTGGCATAACCCCCCTTAGCGTTTGAATTGGTGATATGCCTTTATACCACATAAGTAGCGGTAAAATCAGAAACGCTTGCACGAAATTTGCAGACATTATGCAAATAAAATACCACAAAAGACTGTAGAACTCGCTACCACCTTGCAATTCATGCAAAAAACATGTAATAAAAGACCACACAGCAATTGGAATAAATTTTAGTAACCCTTGAGCAATTTTAAGTAGCGCATCAAAAAGTGCAGAAAATACTTGATGTAATATGTCCTGCTTTTCTTTTGAAAGTGAAATAATAGCCCCGCCCATCAAAAAAGCGATTAATATACTACCAATAATGTTATTCTCAAGAAAAACTTGCACAAAATTCGAAGGAATAAGTGATTTTAAGTATGAAAAGTAATTGTAATTACTGTCACTCACGCTTTCTATCGTGTTACTTATGAAATTTTTTCTCGCTGGGTCTATTAGCAGATAAAACGATAATGCAACAAACGCAGCTATAATAGTTGTAAGTAGGGTATAAAATAGTGTTTTCCTAAGTAAGATTTTAATTTCAATTGAGTCCTTGAGCCCTGAAATTGTGGAAACTATTGATAGAAAAACCAAAGGTAAACTGATTAATTTCAATAAACTGATGAATATATCACTAAATAGCTTTGCTACTTCAAATATCACCTCATTGTTTAAATAGTAAGCAACTATTGCAAGCAATATAGAAAAGAGTATTGCAAACTTGTGCATTGAAAATAAAACTTCAAAGTAACATTATACAACAATTTTGCTGTTTTGGAATCAGATTGATAGACAAAATAACTTTATAAATT
Organism: Wolbachia endosymbiont (group B) of Limnophora tigrina; assembly: GCF_964263235.1. Lineage (NCBI taxonomy): Bacteria > Pseudomonadati > Pseudomonadota > Alphaproteobacteria > Rickettsiales > Anaplasmataceae > Wolbachia > Wolbachia endosymbiont (group B) of Limnophora tigrina. Next base: position 593,130 of record NZ_OZ181655.1, read on the forward strand.
AGGAAAAAATGAATAACATTTTATTATTAATTAAATGTTAAGGAGGGGTATGGATAAAAAAACTAAAGAAGAGTTAATTCTTGTTGGAATATTAATGGGAATGAATATTCCAATAGGAGTGCTTGTAGGTCTTGGTCCAAGTTTCGCAGTTTTATCACCTCCTATTATAGGTGGAATTATTGCTGCTGTTTCTACAATATTATCTATCGCATACCTTACATATTATGATTATAAGGAAGATAAAGTGAATCGAGAATGCATTTTCCCTATATTTTGTATGGGCGTTACTAGCACTGCGATCGGGATTGGTCTTGGTGCAGCTATAGGTGCTATTTTTCCTGGTGTAATGTTAAATACAGGATCAGCAGTTTTGATGGGTGCGACAATAGGAATTATTGCCCCAATTACAGGCCTTATTGTTGGAAATGTGCTTGTAGAACCTATGGTTAAGAAAATAAATCACCACATCATAGAACCGATAGTTGAAAAAGTAAAAGAATGCTTTTCCTCAAAGGAAGCGTAATAACCTTTGTAAAATAGTTTATGTACTTCAAGTTTCTTAATTTAAATTTAGGTGCACTTAGCCCATTCTGGTGATAATAAATTGGAATAGATAAGGTATGATAACTAACTTTTCTGTGAGTATATAGTTTTGCCAGACACAACAGTACGTACCACGTGCCCTTTTACTTTGCGCCCATCAAAAGGGGAATTCTTTGATTTACTAGCAAAGTTGTCAGTTTTAATTTCCCATTCATGATTGAGGTCAACTAAAATTAAGTCTGCAGCAAGGTTTTTTTGTATACGACCACGTGATACGTGTATTATATCTGCAGGCTTATATGTCAATTTTGCAAGCACATCAAGTAGACCCATTTGCCCACTGTGGTAAAGTTCAAGTGAAAGGGGCAGCATTGTTTCAAGGCCAACAATACCAAATGCAGCATTTTCAAGTGGAAGATCTTTAGAATTACGATCATGCGGGGCGTGATCGGTTGCAATACAATCAATCACACCTGTCTTTAAACCTTCAATCATAGCTAAACGATCTTCTTCAGTGCGAAGCGGAGGATTCATTTTTGCAATTGCTCCATGTTGTTTTACTATATTTTCAGTCAAAGTGAAGTGATGAGGGGTTACTTCGCACGTAACATTTAATCCCAAATCTTTTGCACGTTTAATAGCATCAAGTGAATCTTTTAAAGAGACATGTAAAATATGGTAGTGCACATTTTCCATATCTTTCATGAGCAGTATATCACGATTTACCATAACCGATTCTGACGCACTCAAGATTCCCTTTACTCCCAATTCTTCAGAAATTCTACCTTCGTTGATTGCACCACCTGCTGATAAATTTAAATCTTCTGCATGTTGAGCAATAGGAACACCCAGCATACTTGAATAAAGCAGCGCCTGTCTCATAATCATTGGGTTCATAACTGGCATGCCATCATCAGTGAACCCAACCGCACCTGCTTCCTTTAAAAGTGCCATTTCAGTCAACTTTTCTTCCGAAGTGGTGATTTTAGCGTAAAATTCAACGTTTACATGTGAAGTTTCAAGTGCTCTATATTTCAAATATTTAGCCAAAACAACGCTATCAATTGCTGGAACAGTGTTCGGCTGACAAACTACAGTTGTAACGCCTCCCGCAGCTGCAGATTTGCTGCCTGTATATATAGTTTCTTTATGTTCTTGGCCTGGTTCACGAAAATGTACGTGAATGTCAATAAGGCCTGGCATTAGAACAAACCCTTTACAGTCTATTGTTTCATCGACCCCACTTGTTGAAAATAATGATTCACCAAAGTCAATAATTTTATCCCCTTCAGTCAATAATGAACCTTTTATATCAAGTTTAGTTTCCGGGTCGATAATACGAGCATTAGTATACGCAATTTTATAGCCTTCCTTTTGCCCTGTTTGCAACAAATTCCAAGTTTGAGTCATTATATTTGAGTATCGATTATGCAATAAATCTAAAGTTTTTTTAATAAAACACAACCAAATTAAAACACAGACTAAAGTTGCGAGAGCTGTCTTGAGTTAAAATTGTCCCAAAAATTTGGCTCTTATAACCGAGTTACTTCAGTTTTAACGTTAATGTGTGAAACTCTTAGCTCTGTTGGAGGATTTTCTAGCTGAACATCTAACTTATTCTGTATGTTAAATAAACAAATCAAAGCTGAATCAAAAATTTCATCACACTGCTTTGCTTCATGTATATCATCAATTATTTCCTCGAATTCTTCCACATCATCCATTTCTTGCGGCGCACTTTTTAATATCGCTTTTATTTGGTTTAAGTTTTGACGAATTTTCTCCTGATATCCAGCAATTCTCTCTTGATATATATCAATCATTTTTTGACATGCGTTGCCTCTAAATGGATGTTCTTTTTTCTCTTTTATGTAAGAACTTTGAAAGTCTTTACAGTTAAGGATTGCTTCTCTATGTTTTTTTATGTCATTAATTGCACTGACTATCGACTTATCTATTTTCTTCAAATTTTCTTCCCGTTCTTCTCTTTTAATTATACTTTTGGATTCATTTTTCATTTGGTTCATTTTGTCATAAAGGTTTCTGCATTCTTTGTAAGATACCATTGGTTGTAATATTCCTTCTTCTACACCTTTATTGTAAAAATTCTTCAACTCATCACTTGATAGTATTGTTATAGCATCTTCCCTTTTGCCTTGTGATTTAGGATACTTTTTATTCAATGAACTAACATGATTTAACAAGAAATCTTTAACTAGCTCTTCCTTTTTAACTTCAGCTAATTTTTCTAGTGTTCCCATATATTTCAGAACTTCCGCAAAGAGCTGTCCACCAGATGGAGCAAATCCTTGAAGTGGTTTACTCTGAGCTTTAAAAAAATCGGTTTGTAAAAAATCTTCAGCTTGTTTTTTTATTACTGAAAGTTCATTAAAGGCTTTTTCTGGATTGATTTTTCTCAAAATACCAACAGTTTTTCTAATCGCTTTTTCTCTCTTTTTATTATCTTGCTTTTCATTTAATATCAGATGTTCAGTTTTGGTAAAAGCATTACCTTGATCACTCTTTGCAATGTTACAAACGATGTTTTTTACAACTTTTTCAGTTGCTGCATAATCTATTTCTTTTGCAAAGCAGTCAACAAATGATTGCCAAACTTTTTTATTAACAAGCTTACTTGTCTTATTTTCAAAATCTTCTCTACTTTTGAATCCTAAAATAGTATAGAGATTTTTTTCAACTATTGGTTCGGCATGTTGTTTTGCCACTTTATCTTTTATATTGAATGGAAATTTACTAATCTTAGTTGTACCCACAATGTTACCTCAATATTAACGCTATCTATAAAAGTATAAAGATTTAATATTTAATTTTTAATTAATGCCAGACAGCTAACTACGGGTTAGCATCAATAGCAAGCGTCAATTAACACTTTAACTTCTAACTTGTCATCAGTAATATTGTTTATATAAAAACTATAATTTTTTATGCCTGAACTTGGGAATATATTGCTACTCATAGCCTGCTTATTGTCTTTGACATATTTGTTTTTACCGCTTAGTTCTTGTCGGTTTATTACCACTGCCATATTTTTTTGTGTATCAACATCAATGGCTATTTTGATCTACTGCCACATTACAAATGATTTCTCACTCGAAAACGTATATTACCACTCACACACAACAAAACCTTTGATCTATAAGATTTGTGGAGTTTGGGGAAATAAAGAAGGGTCTATGTTGCTTTGGACCTTAGTGCTTACCTTTTACCTATTTCTAATGGGTATTTTTACTGATAACGACAGTAAATTGAAGAAAGTATCCTTGATCACCCAAGGCTTGATTTGCTTTTGTTTTTTACTGTTCACTTTAATTGAATCCAACCCCTTCACTAAAATGCCAAGCGTTGAAAAAGATGGATTGGGTTTTAATCCGATATTGCAAGATATAGGCCTTGCTATTCATCCACCGATATTATATTTGGGGTACCTTGGATTTAGCGTTCCTTTTTCGCTCTCTATAGCTGGATTAATTGCAAATACTGAAGGAAATGTTTGGGCTAAAATTGTCAGGCCTTGGGTACTTATTTCTTGGTCGCTGCTCACTTTGGGCATCAGCTTGGGTAGCTGGTGGGCATATCGCGAACTTGGGTGGGGTGGATTTTGGTTTTGGGATCCAGTGGAAAACGTTTCTTTGATGCCGTGGCTAATTGCAGTGGCGCTGACACATTTGTTGCTCGTTGTACGAAATTTCAATACTTTAAGGAATTTCGCTATTTTACTTACGCTTACAACTTTTATATTGAGTGTAACTGGAACATTTCTAGTCCGCTCAGGAATACTCACCTCAGTGCACACGTTTGCAGATGACTCAAGGCATGGACTATATATATTAGCTCTACTTGGTGTAATTACAGTCAGTAGCTTAGTAATATTTGTAGTGTTTACGAGAAAAAATCGCACATCTTTCCAGTGCTCGACATTGGAATCCAGAAAGAAATCTGCTACTCAAGTGACAGAGGGTAGAAGATTCTTTTCACGCCTTACGATGATTCTGATGAACAATTTATTATTTATCACTGCCTTTTTCATCGTGTTCGTTGGCACTTTATACCCTACAGTGCTTGAGTATTTAACCGGTGAATTAATTTCAGTTGGAGCACCATATTACAATTCTTTATTTAATCCTATTGCACTGGCTATTCTAGTGCTCACCATGATAGGGCAATACTGTAGTTGGCAGGGAAATAGTCTATTGCCAATATTCCGTGAATACAGATTTTCATTTTGTAGTGCTGCAGCTATTTTGCCGTTTATCTTTCACATGGAGCTAATAATTGTGCTATCAATTACCATCTCCATAGCATTATTAATCTTTGTTTTAGAAGCATACAGTAAAAGAATTCGTTTATTTAAGAGCGAATCAATTTTATTAGCAAGAAGAGTTTCTAAATCCTACTATGCAATGATGGCAGCTCATGCTGGAGTGGCAATTCTAGTGCTTGGTATAGCATATTCAGTTGGTTGGCAGGAGAAAAAAGAAAATTACTTAAAAATAGGGGATAGCATAACAGTCAATAAATTTAAAGTTACTTTGCAAAATATTGAGCTAATAAAAGAAAAAAATTTCCATGCAGTGAGAGGTACAATGGATATCAGGAATTTGCTGAATAACAAGATATTGGGTGAAGTAACTCCTGAATATAGATTTTACCTTGCGGAAGGTCAGAAAAATGTTGAAAGCAGTATCTACCACAATTTGCTTTCTGATATTTATGTTGTAATTGGAGAGATTGATAAGAGTAAGAGCAAAATTGCAGCTAAAGTGCACTATAAACCTGGAATGTCTATAATCTGGCTTGGATCCTTTCTCATCGCTTTTGGTTCGCTCCTTGCCGCTTTTCCTTCTAGTGGACGAGCAAGGGTTGTTTAGCTGTGGGTTATACGGTATTTAGGAAGGATTATATTAAATCTCATTAAGAAAGAGAGGCATCTTATAAAAGCTCGCAACAAAAATTTCATATAGTTATTACTATAGATAGCTATCTTATGAATATATGAAAAAAAAGTTATAAAAAATAATATACTATCATAAAACCTTATGGTAAAGTACATGTTTGTTTATATAAAAAAATAATATGGGTAATTATAGCTATGATAACACAAAGTATATTCGCTCTATAAACTACAAAATAGGGCAAGAAATAGAAAGCTGTAGGTTAATGCAAGGATATACTCAGAAGGATTTAGCAAATAAAATCGGTACAACATACCAGGAAATAGACAACTATGAATGGGGATGCATTCCTATTCCAATCGAAAAATTCTATGCCATAGCAAAAGCATTATCAGTGAGTGTTAAAGCTCTACTTCCTAGACCAACAGTACTAAGAGAAGGCAACCGTTTTAAAGATGAGGTTGAAGAGATATTAGACCTGATAAGAAGGTACAAAAAAACTAAAAATCAAGAATTACGCAAGACAATTTATACATTAACCCAATCTATCCAGGCTATCGAGGAAAGAAATGTAAAAGCAGCGAGAATAGAAATGGCAAAGAATCTGCTTAGAGCAGAATTTGCTGTTGATATTATCTACCGAGCAACTGGCTTATCTGCTGACGAATATGATAACACAGAAGAAGAAATTCGTACTGATTCTGCGGATTACAAAGTTGGACAAAGGATAAAAGAGGTACGGTTAATACGAAGATATACTCAAGAGGATTTAGCAAATAAAATCGGGATATCACAACAGCAAATACAAAGGTATGAACAAGGGGTGAATCGTACTCTAACTGAGAAATTATATGCAATAGCTAAGGCATTGTCAGTGAAGGTAGAAGTTCTACTACCTGAGATAGAAGAAGGTTGTTGTGAAGGTGAGGATAGTAAGACAGAAAAAGAACTATCAAGTTTAATAAGAGAATATCAAAAGATTAAGGGCCAAGCAGCACGGGATAGATTCAATGTGTTAGCCGAATCTTTTTGCGAAGGCATGCAGGTTACCAAAGAAAAGGTTAACAAAGCAGAGAGGATCCAAGTTGCTAATAATCTACTTATATTGGGCGTTTCTATCGATGTTATCTCCCAAATAACTGGTTTATCAACTGATGAAATTGCATGACTCCAATCACAGAATAAACTAGTGAATTTTTTAAAAAGTATATAAAATTCAAGTTTAAGTAAATAGCATGGCACTTAGACTCATTCCAGATAACCTCAATATCAAGTTTAGTAAATATAGGGATTTGACTGCACTCGTTAGCATTATTTTTATCATCTTTTCAATGCTCATTGTTGTGTTACGTGGAGTGAACTTAGGCATAGACTTTGCAGGCGGAATTTTGATAGAGATAAAATCTTCAGATGAGAATCACTCTATTCTCGATGCATTAAAAGAAAATGGTTTTACAGTGCAGAGTTCAAAAGCGGGTGATAATTTAGTCATGCGTTTTAAAGATGAAGGAGATGAAGATAAAATCAAAAAGATAAAAAGCATACTAGAAGAAAAGCTGGGGAGCTCAATAAGCTATCGTAAAATAGACTATGTTGGCCCACAAATAAGCTCAACACAAATATTTGAAGGAATGTTATCCATGTTGATCGCGATTGTTGGAATATTTTTTTACGTTTGGTTTAGATTTAATTGGCAATGTGGATTCAGTGGAATAACAGCACTGATTCATGACGTGGTTTTAACTGTTGGTTTTATTAGCCTAACTGGCATTGAGTTTAATATTTCATCAGTTGCAGCTCTCCTCACTGTCATTGGTTATTCAATCAATAACTCAGTGATTATATACGATCGGATTCGAGAGTATTGCAAGAGTGGTAAAAGTGGGCGGATGAGTGAGATGGTAGATGCAAGTATCAACGCTACATTATTTCGCACTATATTAACCTCGGGTACAACCCTTCTTGCTGCTCTTCCTTTGGCATTAATCTGCACAGATGCAGTGAGAGACTTCAGCTTGATCATTTTTTTTGGTATTTTGATTGGCACTTGTTCTGCAATATTTATTTCTGCTCCTATATTAACCTACAGAGCTTTGATAAGTAGATTGTAGAAGTGTTTAGTCGCGGTATAATATCAACTTATTATCTCTTATAGTGAAATGAAAATACCTTAAAAAGCTCATTCCAAGTAGTGAATGAGACATAGAATGAGTGTTAACGCTCGCCTGTACACCATTAACTAAAAAATTTCCTATTTTAACCTGAGGGATGTGAACAACACCAGCTTTTATTTGACCTTTCGCAGTTTCATATATTTTAGAATCCTGAACGTTTTGTAAGTTAATACCAACATGTAATGCGTCTTTTTGTGATAGAACAATATCGGTTGCTCCGGTATCAAGCAAAAACGTTATATTGCGATCATTGACCTGAGCCTGAATATAAAAGTGTCCATCGTATGATTTCGTAAATTCGATACTTCCACTATTCTGACCACCATTCTGAATTCTCCCTTTATATGGTAAAAAAGTACTGAGAAATCTGTCGCTTAGTTTGTCCCTTTGTGAATCAATAAGCATTGAAGTGGCGGCTATTATTAGTAACCAAATAACTAGATTTTTCACCGCGTTCATATTGTTAAAATTTGAAGCTATTAAAATAAATTTTAAAGATTAGCGTTAAAAGTTATTATTAAAAATAAGTAAATTTTATTGTTTTAGTACAATATTTAATATACACTTTAAGAAGATATGTTTGATTTAATTTCATGTCAGAAGCAAAAAGTTTAATTTTAGCAGCTATCCTTTCCATGTTGATCATGGTATCTTGGCGCATTATTTATGATAATTTTTTTAGTGCAAACCAAAACCAGCCATTGATTGAAAATATTGAACATATCGAATCTTTTAACGACCTTGCTCCTATAATACACCAAAATCGTTCTGAAATTATTAATTCCACTCGAGAACAGAGGGTTAGTTTAACCAATAACATGATTAAAGGATCAATTTCTTTGAAAGGTGCAAGGTTTGATGACTTAATCTTAACTAACTACCACTTAGAACCGAGTTCTTCTTCTCCACAAGTGGTGTTACTGTCACCTGCAGAATCAAAAGATGTATATTTCGCAGAATTTGGGTGGCTCGATCCGAATGAAAAGATTAAAGTTCCAGATTCTAAAACAGTCTGGCAAGCAGATAAACTCAATCAAAAAGAGGTCAATTTATTTTGGGATAATGAAAATGGCATTTTATTTAGAATGAAAATTAGCCTTGACGATAACTACATGTTTAAAGTTGAGCAAATTATTGAAAACAATACAAAAGATAATGTAGTTTTGGTTCCTTATGGTAGAATTAACCGTAAACGTGACAATATCAACGAATCTTATTGGATATCCCATGAAGGAGTACTGGGTGCATTTGATAATAAACTAGAGGAGTGGACATATAAGGATATTTCCAAAAAACATTTAATAAAAGCAAGCACGAGTGAAAAAAATTGGTTTGGTTTTGCTGATAAATACTGGCTTACAGCCATCATACCTGAGAAATCCGATAAAATAAATGTAAGCATTAAACATACGAACGTTAATAATACTGATAAATTCCAAGTAGATTTTGTCAAACCTTACAAGAGCATACTTCCTGGCGCAAGTGTTTCTAATGTGAATTATTTTTTTGCTGGAGCAAAAAAGTTGAATTTACTGGATTCTTATAAGGATACTCTCAATATACCTTTGTTTGATAAAGCTGTAGATTTTGGTGTTCTTTATTTTATAACCAAGCCAGTGTTTTTACTGCTTGAATATTTTAACTTCGTTTTAAAAAATTTTGGCTTAGCAATATTATTGCTGACTTTAGTAATCAAACTTTTGATGCTTCCCTTATCTAATAGATCATATATTTCGATGTTCAAGGTGAAAAGCCTGCAGCCTGAATTAACTCGTATAAAAGAGTTGTATAAAAATGACAGCTTAAAGCAGCACAAAGAGACAATTGCGTTGTTCAAGAGAAACAATGTAAACCCAATGTCGAGCATTTTTCCCATGCTAATACAAATACCGGTATTTTTTGCTCTATATAAAGTATTATTTGTTACTATAGAGATGAGGCATGCTCCTTTTTTTTTATGGATTAAGGATCTTTCAGCTCCTGACCCAACGAACATCTTTACATTATTTGGGTTGTTTAATTATAACTTTCCTATTTCTATAGGCATTTTACCTATAATTTTCGGTGCCACCATGATAATTCAGCAGAAGCTAAGTGAGAAAGATCAAACCAGTAAAGATGATATTCAAGTAAATGTTATGAAGTTTTTACCTTACATTTCTGTCTTTATTTTTTCTTCTTTTCCTGCCGGCCTGGTAATATATTGGATATTTAGTAATATTATAACTCTAATTCAACAATCATTAATAAAGTTGCTTTTAACAAGAAAAGTGGGGATGAATGTCGAAAATACTAATAGTTAATTCAATTTACCACACTGAAATAGCGAACCTTTTGCTTGAAGGTGCAGTCGATAGATTAAAAGAAAGTCATGCAAGCTATGACATAATTGAAGTTCCTGGTGCATTTGAGATACCAGCTATAATTCTCTTTGCAGTAAAAAGCAAGAATGCTAATTATGACGGTTATTTAGCTCTTGGGTGCGTGATTCGCGGTGAAACCGATCACTATCAATATGTTTGTAAAGGAGTAATCGAAGGCTTAAATGAAGTTATTATGCATTATGTAATGCCCCTTGGTATGGGCGTAATTACCGCTGACAGCAAAGATAAAGCACTAGTTAGAGCTGACAAAAATAAAAAGAACGTTGGAGGCCATGCAGCCTCAACTGTTTTGCATATGATAGATTTACACAATAAATTAAAATAATGGAGGAAAAACCAGTAGATAAAAAGTGGCGCATAAAAAGAAGTACGGCAAGATTTCTTGCTGTACAAATTGCTTATTCAAATATTTTCGTAGGTTACAACAAAAGCACTTTTAAACTGGAAAATTGTGAGCTTAAGAACTACATAAGTAAGTTGAAAGATATATTTGAATGTGAAGAATTTGAACATCAGTTCTTAGAAAACTTGTTATATAAGGTTATAAAAAGCAGTGAAGAATATGATAAAATAATAGAGTTTTATTTACATCCAAGCTGGTCCCTCTCACGGTTAAATCTTATAAGCTTATCTATCTTGCGTGTTGCAATATGTGAGTTGATTAATTGCGATACACCAGTTCCAGTTGTTATCAATGAGTATACTAACATTGCATCTGATTTACTTGATAAACCAAGCGAAATTGGTTTTATCAATGGGTTATTGGATAAGGCAAAAGATGCAGTTAAATTAAATAAAAATCCTTAGCAATTATAGCCAGCAAACACAGGGTGTCATCCGAGTAGCTGACACATAGCTGTATGAACATTGCAATTTGCGTGGCAGGTGGTGTCATTCCAGTGCTTGACACTGGAATCCAGCCTTTTCATAATCATCAAAACGTTGTATTTTAACATAAAATGGCTGCTTTTATGCTTACCAACTTAGTAAAATTCCTGGATCCCAGTGTCAAGCACTGGGATGACACCATAGTCAAGCTTTTTCGCAAATTACCTGCCACTTGAGCCAAAGCCCCCTGCATTGCGGCCGGTTTCTTCTGTGCAGAATTCTTCTCTGTCATCCCAAATTACCTGAGATACAGGAGAAATAAGGATTTGTGCAATTCTATCTCCTCTTTTTATCTCATACGACTGATTACTTAGATTAATTAGGCAGATTTTAACCTCACCTCGATAATCAGAGTCTATAGTGCCAGGAGAGTTTAAGACAGTAATCCCATATTTTGCAGCAAGACCAGAACGTGGGCGGATTTGCCCCTCAAAACCGTTTGGTATTGCAATCACAATTCCAGTTGGAACAAGTAATCTTTCAAGTGGATTTAAAATAACAGGGCTATCTAGTGCAGCATAAAGATCCATACCAGCACTCTGCGTAGTTGCATAACATGGAAGAGACAAGTCTTCTCCGTGTGATAATCTTTTTATTTCTACTTTAATTTTACTTCTTTGCACTCCAATTTACCAACTATGAAGATTCAATTATAGCATGTAAATTGTATCTGCAAAAGTAATAAATGTTACATCGTAAATGATGTCATTCTAGTGCGTGACGCTAGGCCATAAAATAAGTTTTTCGTTTCTATATGCGCTACCTTAAGACTTTAATTATACAACGTCTTAACGCACTTAACCCCATCGACATATAGATTTGCATGACTTTTTTGAGTATTAAGCAATGCAAGTCCAATGTTGTCTACACTAGAGCGCAGTTCCCCTATTTCCTCATTATTTTCATTTGTCACTTTAGTGCCAATATCTGGAAGTACGTTATCCCCCTCAACAAGATAAAGTTTTCTTCTGAATATTTCTTGTCTGCTCATTCGATTTACGACTTCCTGACCTACGTAACACCCCTTATTAAAGCTTATACCGTTTGCCTTATCGATTAAATATTGCAATGGGAACGATGAATTTTGTACCATATCTTTTGCTCCATCTGGGACAAGGTTTTTAATTCTAACTTTTTCATACTGAATAAAATCTCCAACCGGTTCTTTTATTTCATCTTTATGTATGATCCTCATTCCTAGCAGCTTGTGCCTTGGATCTTGAAAAATAACTTGTGACTTACTACTACACTCCGCCAACTTAGTATCAAACAAAACTCCAACCTTATATAGTGCACTAATGTCTTTAATTTTCACTCTCAAATAAGTTTTAAGTAAATCTAGTTTCTCGATTATTTGCTGTAAGTGCACATTTTCGCACTCTAAGAAAATATATCTACCGTATTCAATAAGAAAAAAATCATATAGGTATTTTCCCTGAGGGCTAAGCAATAAAGAGTAAATAGCTTTTTGGCTATCCAGCTTATTAATATCATTGGTTATAATGCCCTGCAGAAAATCTCTAGTGTCAGGCCCATATAGCACTATCACACCACGACTTAAGAATGGTATATAACTCATGAAATCTCTATAAATAAACCTAAATTTTATTATATAACATTAGGCTCTTTTAGAAACTGCTTTTGGTGTGCATATTTTACAAGCTCCAGCCCTTGAAATCTAACTTACGAGTATATATATAAAGTTATAGGTTAATTTGTTGAGAGGAAAAGCAAATGTCAAGTATAAGTTTAAATGTATTGGATGATAGCGTGTTGATCAAGCCTGTTAGCGAGGAAAAGCAAGGTGCAATTGTGCTTCCATCAAGTGCTGAAAAGAAACCTACTAAAGGTGAAATTGTAGCAGCTGGTGAAGGTTCACGCAACTCAAATGGCGAACGCGTAGCTTTAACTGTAAAGGCTGGTGATAAAGTATTCTATCGTCAATGGGCTGGTACAGAAATAGAACATAATGATGAAAAGCTTATCGTGATGAAAGAGTCCGATATACTTGCTGTCATTAAATAGCAGTCTTTATTTTACTAAACTGAAACAAAGCGCAACATGGCGCATTGTAAATGGTTTTATTATAGTTTTCTAAATTTTTTATTAACAAGAGGTGATAAAAATGACTAATGTAGTAGTATCAGGTGAGCAGTTACAAGAAGCCTTGCGTGAAGTCGCAGCAATAGTGGATTCAACGGTAGCAATAACTGCGGGACCTAGAGGAAAAACAGTAGGGATTAATAAGCCCTATGGAGCACCAGAAATTACAAAAGATGGTTATAAGGTGATGAAGGGTATCAAGCCTGAAAAACCATTAAACGCTGCGATAGCAAGCATCTTTGCCCAAAGTTGTTCTCAGTGTAACGACAAAGTTGGTGATGGTACAACAACGTGCTCAATACTAACTAGCAACATGATAATGGAAGCTTCAAAATCAATTGCTGCTGGAAACGATCGTGTTGGTATTAAAAACGGAATACAGAAGGCAAAAGATGTAATATTAAAGGAATTTGCATCAATGTCTCGTACAATTTCTCTAGAGAAAATGGATGAAGTAGCGCAAGTTGCGATAATCTCTGCAAATGGTGATAAGGATATAGGTAACAGTATCGCTGATTCCGTGAAAAAAGTTGGAAAAGAGGGTGTAATCACTGTTGAAGAAAGTAAAGGTTCAAAAGAGTTAGAAGTTGAGCTGACTACTGGCATGCAATTTGATCGCGGTTATCTCTCTCCGTATTTTATTACAAATAATGAAAAAATGATCGTGGAGCTTGATAATCCTTATCTATTAATTACAGAGAAAAAATTAAATATTATTCAACCTTTACTTCCTATTCTTGAAGCTGTTGTTAAATCTGGTAAACCTTTGGTTATTATTGCAGAGGATATCGAAGGTGAAGCATTAAGCACTTTAGTTATCAATAAACTGCGTGGTGGTTTAAAAGTTGCTGCAGTAAAAGCTCCAGGTTTTGGTGACAGAAGAAAGGAAATGCTCGAAGATATAGCAACTTTGACTGGTGCTAAGTACGTTATAAAAGATGAACTTGGAATCAAGATGGAAGATCTGACACTTGATGATCTTGGTACTGCTAAAAATGTTAAAATTACTAAAGATAATACCACAGTTGTCAGCGAAAATAGCGATTCTGACAGTGTGAAAGCTAGAATCGAGCAGATCAAATCTCAAATTGAAACTTCAACTTCTGATTATGATAAAGAAAAGCTAAGAGAACGTTTAGCAAAATTATCAGGTGGTGTTGCTGTGCTAAAAGTTGGTGGAGCAACTGAAGTGGAAGTTAAAGAACGTAGAGATAGAGTTGAAGATGCGCTGCATGCAACAAGAGCTGCAATTGAAGAAGGCATCGTTCCAGGTGGTGGAGTTGCACTTCTTTACGCTTCATCTGTTCTTGATAAATTAAAAGGCGGAAGTGATGAAGAGCAAATAGGCATAAACATTATCAAGAAAGTTCTCAGTGCTCCAATTAGAAGGTTAGTTAAAAATGCTGGTCTTGAATCTGCTGTTATCATTGACTATTTGATTAAGCAGAATGATAAAGAGCTTATATACAACGTTGAGGCTATGAATTACGCTAATGCATTTACAGCTGGTGTGATTGATCCAGTAAAAGTGGTGCGTATTGCTTTTGAAACAGCGATATCTGTTGCGAGTGTGCTGATTACTACTGAATCTATGATAGTTGATGTACCAAGCAAAGAAAATGCTTCATCTCCTATGGGCGCAGGAGAAATGGGTGGCATGGGTGGATTCTGAGTAGAGTGAAGCCGTGGAGCAATTGCTCCACGGTAGTTCCAAAAAATCTCACATTTTACTATTCGTTAAAGGTAATATGTTTGGTGCAGAAAGGCACTACTGTTTGCATCCGTTTCACCCCTTTATATTGTGGTTGTCTAATAACAAAAAGGCAGCATAAGAAAACTATCACCCCTGGTGTATTTATACTAACATAATGCTATATTAATAAATAATCTATATAATGCTATTAAATATAACACTTAAAATCTAAATTGCTTTCTCTATAAAAGGAGAAATTTGCCTTAATGAAAATACATATATATTTAATATTGTTTTTATTTTTTTCTTGCACTCAACTTCATGCTGACGAAGAAGTTGCAAAATTTGATTTACTTATTGGTGAGATAAATGAAGCAAACCTCACTCTTAAAGGTGCAATAAAGGTTACAGTAGAACCAGGCTGGCACATATATTATAAAGATCCTGGAGATTTCGGTCTTCCCACTTCTTTTGATTGTAAGGGTAACACATTAAACATAGATATTTACTGGCCTACTCCAAAGGAACATAGAGATAAAGTAGGAAGAGAGATATTTATCAGTAACGTATATAAGGATATGGTATTATTTCCCTTTAAGATGAATGTGTTTTCAAATCAAGGGTATATTGACCTTAACTTCCATATAAATTATGCGATATGTAAAGATAGGTGCATCCCTAAAAATGTTGAGATAAAAACCAGGCAACCACTAAAGGATTTTATAGATTCTGATATCAATAAACTTATAAATGAGTGGTATGAAAAATAGAGTTCTCATGGGGTAGGTGTCATTCCAGTGCATGACACTGGAATCTCATTTACTTTTTTGTTCACTATGTGAGGAACTTGGGCCTACAAGTATATAAACATAATGGTTTCGCATAAAAAATTTAGATCCCCGTGTCACGCACTGGGATGACAAGAAAGGAGCGCTAGGATGACAGGAACGAAGTCATACGAACTCTAATAGAAAATAGGTTAGGTATTTTCAATTTTTGTTGTATACTTAAATAAAAATCTCACTTTTACAGATGGGTACAGTAAAGTTTGTTTTATTACTGCCAACAATATTACTCATGCTAGTTGCTGGTGTTTACCTATCGGTTAAACTAAAATGGCTACAGATATTTAGATTGCCGTACGCCCTTTCACTCATTGGAGTTAAAAGAGGGGAAAATAAATTTTCTTCTATAGCCGCCCTGTTTACAATCTTAGGGGGAAATTTAGGAGTAGGAAACATTTCAGGAACTGCTGTTGCTCTAAAAACTGGAGGACCGGGCTCTATTTTATGGATGGCAATAATTATTGTTATCACTTCTGTGATAAAATATGTCACTTGTTATCTAAGTATAAAAACCAAAAAGGAAAAGAACGGACGGTTTATAGGTGGCCCTGTAGCCTACATGGCTGATGCATTTAATTCTAGAAAAGCTACAATTGTGTTTCTGGTTGTTATGATGATGGTTTCAATAACAGTTGGTAACCTTGTTCAGGTAAATTCTCTATCAATACCACTTAACATGATAGATGTGCCTGTAGTCATTGGTGGCATTGTAATGGCCATAATATTTTTTGTTGTTGCAGTTCTCAGCTTAAAAAAAATTAAAATTTTTATATCGGCTATGATACCAATAATGACGGTAAGTTACCTCATACTTTGCGGTATCATATTATTTAAGTTTAGTGAAAATATCCTTCCTTCTCTAAAATTAATAACAAGCAGTTTTTTTACAACTAGTAGCTTTAACTCTGGTTTATCTCTAGGTTTGATTTTAGAAATGTTGACTATTATTCAAGTCGGAACTTTGCGAGGTATTTTTGCAACAGATATAGGGCTTGGCCTCGAAGGGATTGTGCACTCTTCAATTGTTCCTAAGAAAAACAATAATAAATTTATCATTGAACAGAGCCTAATCACAATAATATCGCCTTTTATAGTTGCATTCATAGTGTTTATTACAACAATGGTACTGCTTGTCACAGATTCTTGGATCACTGATTTAGAGAGCACTAACATGTGCATATTTGCTTTTAGAAAAGCTATGAATTGGCCCTATATTGACTATTTAATTATGGCCATAATGTTTTGTTTTGCCTTTACTACTATTTTTACTTGGTTTTTTTGCTCAAAACAGACAATACGCTATGTGTCTATGGATAATAAATACACTAAAATCTGGATTGTAATTTTTACCATGATCATTCCGCTTGGTGCGATAGGTAAAGTTCAATTGCTATGGAACATTGCTGATATTTCGATCGCTGCTTTGTTGTTTATCAACATACTGGCTATACTCAAGCTAACCTCTCAAGATCCAGAAGTGTTTACTATGAGCAGCAGATATTTGAAGTTGCAAAAGCAGCGCTAAAGCAATTTAGGCTATGCAGCTTGTTGTGATATAAGAGCCCAAGAAGGGTGTCATCCCAGTGCTCAGACACTGGGATCCAGGAATCTTGATTGGCACTAAGTTAGTGAGCATAAAAGTATTATGTTAAAACACAACATTTTTGATGAAGTTTGTGAAAGGCTGGATTCCAGTGTCAAGCACTGGAATGACAACTTAAATTGTTTGATATTACCATAAAATAGCTTGTGTCATCACGTTAGCAATACAACCTCCTTTAATAAAAATTCAACCAATGCCCGTGATAATTATATTAGCTAGTATTAGCTAGAACTAAAGGCAGAGGGTTATTAGTGAGGGGTATATGAACACTAACGATACACAACAAAAACACAGCTATCATGAGTTTATTGAAAATTTTTCGTTTTTATTCAAAGAGATAAAAAAAGATGAAAATCTTCTATCTCTGCTTGGTGAGGTAAAAGAAGAGGATAAATCAATTTACAATGCCGTGGCTGGTTTTAACACAGTAAAGTTTTTAACAGAACACGCCGACTGGAATTGGGACAAAGATGAAAACAAAAATAAAGCTTATGAAGTTATTCCTCCAGAGTGGGACAAGATAAAGAAAACCGAACAAAAGCTTGAAAGTGAAGTTAAAAAAAGGTTGAAAGATTACATTGACGATGGTGTTACAGCAGTGTCAATATACGGTAATCACGCAAGTATTACGCTGGGAGATGACAAAAAAGAGTTTAAAATCAGTGAATTTTTAAATAGTGATTTTTGTGAGAAGAATGGAATCTCGGGGTTTTCAACATTGCATAGTGATGGAAAGGGCGGAATGCACGGTTTTGTTGCCGAGGAAGAAGGGAAAAAAATAAGACATTATGTCGTAACCGATGGTTCATATGAGATGACTCTGAAGTGGTATGGTGAGAAAGGAGAAGAATACAAGATCAAAATTAATATTAAAGCTGACGGTGTAGAATTTATTGAAGGTAATATTACTAAAGAGCAGTTACAAACAGATCCATCAAAAGCGAATAACGATGTAAAAATATGTGGTTTATTCTTGCATCAAATACAATTCAGGGAAAAAGGAAAAGTGAATGAGGTGCAACATGACGGAAAAGACAATCAAGTCCTTAACAAATCATCTGAAATCGCAATAAAAAGTAACAGTAGAGATATTGAGCAAGAGGTCAAAAAACCTGTTCAAAAACACCAAGCTACTCATATGAATCGAGAAATTGGGTCTCAGACCCCTCCGCTGCCACCACTTAGAACTAGTTCACTTCCACCTAAAGAAAATGTTGTCAATGAGCAAGGGAGGAATGCCTCTGCCAAGCCTGTGAGCCAAGATGGTGGGCAAAGAGATAAACAGAATAATCCAACACCTAATAATCAGCAAAAAGGTGCAACTTCTGATCCTTCGGACAGTTCTACTTTCACCAAGTCTGTAAGCCACAATCAAGATAATAGGCAAGAAGATGAACGGTATGACAATCCTACATTTGGACATGCTGTACCTGAAAGCCAAAAACCAGATAGAAGTGAGCAAACACCTAATAATCAGCAACAACCTGAAACCCAGCAACAAGAAGAAAAGAGTGAACAGGAGCCTAAAGGAGGGAAGTTAAATTACAAAAAAGGTGAATCGTCTAGTGAACCTGAAGCTGACGGAAAAAGTGAATTAAGCTCTAACACAGCTGATGTAGCACAAAAAAGATTCTTAGAGGACGTTTTAGAAAAAATAGAGAAAGGTAGCCAATATGACCCTATACGGAATTGGTTAAAAGATAAAATTGAAGGTAAAGAAAATAATCAAAATCTCGATGCTCTAGAGAAAAAATTATCCCCAAAAAGTGACCAAAGTGATGTTGTAGAGACAAGAGAGAACAATAATGGCAGACCTCAATTTGCCAATCCAGCTGATCAAGTGATGAGCCAGTTAAAAGATGTATTGGAAAAACCAGATAAAGAACTAAAAGAGCCAGCACGACAAGTTACTGAAGAAAATATTCCTAAAGATCTATTCTCAGAGAACGTTTTAGAAAAAATAAAAGAAGAGAAACCGATATACAAGTGGCTAAAGGATAAAATTGAAGGTAAAGAAAATAATCAAAATCTGGATGCACTAGAGGGAAAACTATCCAAAAAATATGGTCAAGGTAATATTATAGAAAAAGGAGAGAACGATGACGGCAAACCTCTATCTCCAGTTAGCACTGAGAGAAATAAGGAGAGTTTGATAGATGTTGAACAAGGTAGTGACGCTCGATCACAGAAAAGCTCTTGCAGGAGTGGACAAGAGCCTGAAGAAGAAAGGTTAAATTACCAAAACGTACGTGAAGCATTAGAAAGTTGGAAGGAAAAACGGCCAAAGAAATACGAAATTAACGAAGATGTTAAAGAGACTAGTTTTAATACACCAGAAAAAATTCAGTCTGAATTGCAAAAAGACGATTTAGCAGATGTAAAAACAGTGGAAAGTCCAACTGTTAGTGTCTCTGCTTCAACACCAAATAGTATAAGTGATTCAGGCTATATATCTCCAACTAATAATAATAGTAAATCTCAAACAGATTTAAAACAGGTAGGAAGGAAATTAGAAGAACATATTAGACAAAGTAATCTAACTCTATTTGCAGAACTTAAAAATACATTAGGTCAAGAAAATCTCGGGTTAAAACCAGCTGATCAGAGTCAGATTAGTGAAGAAACTAAAAAACGCTTGAGAGAAGATGGATTGCTAAAAGACAGTTCAACAGATGTAAAAACAAATGATTCGGGCTATTCATCTCCAACTCATGCCAATCATGAACAATCTCAAGTAAATCCTGGACAGTTAAAAGCGAGCCTAATGAATGTTGAACAAAAAGATGACACTCTACTTACGGAATTTACCAGTAAGTTGGATAAAGAAACTCAGAAGTTCCCACTAAAACCGTTGGATCAGAAAGAAATGAGCGAACAAACCAAAGAACATTTATTAGCAGCCGGATTGTTAAAAGACAGTTCAACAGACATAAAAACAGTGGCAGAACAAGAAAACAATGACACTAATTCAATTGTAGATAAAAATAGTAATCTATATAAATTACTAGAGAAAGATGAAGCACAACTGAAAATTGGAGTAATAGAAGAAGAAAGAAAAGATACTTTAACGGAACACACTGATAGTTATGATCGCAATAGAATTGCATTAGGTAACAGAAATAAAAGGCCACTGGATTGGGCTAAACGTATTGCTGAGTCACAAGAAAAAGATACTAATAAAAGTATTTTAATGTAAATTGAGGTGTATTAAATAGGACTTGATCTGACACTTAAAATAAGTAAGTTATAAAATAATAAAAGAAAGGAGTGTTAGAAATGAGTACAATACAAACAAAAATACTAAAACCAAAGCTAGGGTTATTAGAGCTAGCAAAACAACTAGGAAATGTATCTCAAGCATGCAAAGTGATGGGATACTCAAGAGATACATTTTATCGGTTTAAGGAGTTATATGAAAATGGAGGAGAGGAAGCATTACATGAAATAAGTAAGAAAAAACCGCTATTAGCGAACAGAGTTTCCGACGATATAGAAAGAGCAGTGATTGGTATAGCAACAGAATTTCCAGCATATGGGCAAGAAAGAGCTGCAAATGAACTGAGAAAAAGAGGTATAATAATTTCTCAGGGAGGAGTAAGGTCTGTATGGCTAAGAAATGACCTTGAAACTCTCAAAAAGAGACTTAAAGCGCTAGAGACAAAAGTAGCTTAAGAAGGAATCATTTTAACTGAAGAACAACTTACAGCTTTAGAAAAAGTTAAAGAACAAAGGGAAGCTCATGGTGAAATTGAGACACAACATCCAGGTTATTTGGGTTCTCAAGATACCTATTATGTGGGCAATATCAAAGGTATAGGGCTAATTTATCAGCAGACTTTTGTTGATACTTATTCGAGAGTTGCAATGGTTAAACTTTACACGGACAGAACAGCTATTACAGCTGCAGACCTCCTCAACGATAGAGTTATTCCATTTTTTGATGAGCAGAAAATTCCATTATTACGCATTCTAACTGATAGGGGTACAGAGTATTGTGGCAAGCCAGAAAATCACGCTTATCAGTTATATTTGGGAATCGAAAATATCGATCATTCTAGAACCAAAGCCAACTCTCCACAAACCAATGGCATATGTGAAAGATTTCATAGAACCATGCAAGATGAGTGTTACAATATTATCTTTAGAAAGAAAATCTACAATTCTTTGGAAGATCTACAGATTGATGTTGATTATTGGTTGCGTTCTTATAATGAGACAAGGCCTCACTCGGGTAAGTATTGCTATGGCAAAACACCTATGCAAACGTTTTTTGATAGTAAATATATTGCTTTTCAGAAAAACATTAGTAGCATTAAACAAGAGCCTGATATTAGTTTTGACTACCTCAATTCTTCTGTCAGTTAATTCTTGTCTGTCACATTAAATCTTGTCTTTTACAGCTAAACTGACTTACGACAATTTGAAAAACCGTCATTCCGCTATTCGTTAGCGCCGCGGCGGTATGACGGTCCGCTACGTGTTAGCGGAATCTATGCTGAGATACCGCGAATGAATCGCGGCATGCGGTGGTATAGCTATAGGATAAGAAACTATAGCTGCAGATCGATGCTTTTATAAATCTTCCAGACTTGGTTTTTCTTTTAGTTTTTTAAGTCTTTCTTTATTTAGTATGGAGCTTATCTCTTCTACACTTTTATCAATATCATCATTGATTATTACATAATCATATTTATCACGTTTGCTTATCTCTTTTTGAGCTTCGGCTAATCTGCGCTCTATTTCGCTTGCATCATCACTATTACGCTTTTGCAAACGCAACCTAAGCTCTTCCATTGAAGGGGGAAGTATAAAAACACTCACAACTTTTTTTCTCATGAGCTTGAATAAGTGAAATGCTCCTTGCCAGTCTATGCTTAGTAAAACGCTTATTCCACTGCTCAGGTTTTGCTCTATAAAATCTCTTGGTATACCATAAAAATTCTCAAAAACTTTGGCGTATTCAAGCATCTGACCAGCTTCGCATAACTCGTGAAATTTTTCTTCGGTAACGAAAAAATAGTCTTTTCCATTTATTTCGCCGGGGCGAGGCTTGCGCGTAGTCGTAGAAACAGACCTAACTAAATTAGTTGATCGCTCAAGTAATTTTGCTGATATAGTAGTTTTTCCAGCTCCAGAAGGGGAGGATAGAACCAATAATACGCCCTCACTTTTTACGGTCATTTTTCTTTGCATTTTTTAACATGGTGCTTTTTTGATCAGAGTTTAAAAAGCTAGAACCTTCTAAATTAGAATTTGATAAGTTGGTGCCAATGAGAGAAGAGTTATCAAAGACAGTATAGCGCAAATCGGTTTTTTCAAGATTTGCCTTATTCAAATTAACGTTTACAAACTTTGCTCTACTCAATGTTGAATTAGAAAAATCAGCATTTTCTAAATCCATATTCTTAAATTCAAAGTAAGAATAATTTACATTAAATTTTTCACCCTGTGATATTTTTTCTTGTAAATCTTTAACTGAAGTTATAGCATTTTCTAAACCTGTAAGTTTCTTCTGCCCTTTATTGTCAATCAAAATTGAATTATCAAATTTACAACCTGTTAAATGAACATTAGCAACTGAACTTTTATATATGCTTGAAGAGTGAAAAGACATATCACTAATTGTTGAAT
Organism: Wolbachia endosymbiont (group B) of Limnophora tigrina; assembly: GCF_964263235.1. NCBI lineage: Bacteria > Pseudomonadati > Pseudomonadota > Alphaproteobacteria > Rickettsiales > Anaplasmataceae > Wolbachia > Wolbachia endosymbiont (group B) of Limnophora tigrina. The sequence continues at coordinate 615,907 of NZ_OZ181655.1, forward strand.
TACTTAAATTGCTAAGAAAAAAGCTAGTTTTCCTAAAAGCATTATCGTGAAACAAAGAAGATCTGAAATCGCTTTCAATAAAATTTGAATTAGTTACTTTTAAATTGGACCAGCTCGAATTATCAGCTAATGAATTAAAGAATGTTGAGTTTTCTATTTCACTGGAATCAATGTTATGGCGAGAAAGTATGCTGTTATAAACTTGAGAGTCTCGAATTTTTATCTTATACATCGAAGTTGTAGAAAGGTCTGAATCTTCTATCTTTGCGGAGGTAAATAGTGAATGGTCAAAAAATGAGCCATTCATGTCGGAGTTTGCAACTTTAGTATTATGAAACTTTCCGTGACGGATGTCAGCATTAGAGGCATTAACTTGATGCAGTTCACTAAAACTAAAATCAATATTGGATAAATCAGCATCCTGAAGACTTGCTCCAGAAACATATACATGTTTTATCTTGGAACCATTTAGTATAGATTGAACAAAACTTGAATTATCGTCATTCACATAGGAAATTTGTGTATTGCTTAAATTAGCTTCGTCGAAGTTGCTGTTAATTATGATAGAAGAATTAAGGCAGGCATCGGAAAGATTGCTACCTGTAAAGTCTGATTCTTTTAACTCTGCACCATATATGTTAGCATTTTTTAATGAAGAAAATTGTATCTTTAATTTATATGCATCCACTACAAAGAAACTTGCATTATCAAGGTTATTTTTCTGCATAACAGTATCGTTTATTTCACTATCATTAAAATTTACGTAGCTAACATTCGAGTTTGATAAGTTGGAGAGATTCATTTTCACATTCGAGAAATTAGTATGCAAACCAATTACGTTGTGCATACTTACTTTTTTGAGATCGGAACTGATAAAATCAGCATAACTAACATTAGACTGATCAAATACGATATCTGTTAAATTTGCAGAAACAAATTTTGTAAAACTCAAATTTGCACCTTTTATTTTAATGCCATGTAAATTAGCATTGGAGAAGTTAGCACCACGTAAATCAACATCGATAAAAGACACGTCGGATAAATCGGTGTTAGAAAAATCAGCACCAATCAGACTTACTCCATCAAAAACAGATTTACTTAGGTACAATTGGCTAAAATTAGCTCCATTTAAGTTAGAACCAAAACCTTTCTTAAAATCTTCTGGCACGCCCTCTTTGTGGCACTGCACCAAAAATTCAGCAAAGTCTTTTTTACTGTAAGATACGTATTTTGCATCATGTAGAGCGTTTAAAAAATCACTAATCTGATTTTTTTCATCATTTGTTTCGTTTCCATAACATAAATGACCAACTAAAATTAATATCAAAAATCTAATCATCTTGCTTATCGCACTGCGACTCATTGTTTTCTTTCTTTTTCACAGCCCAATCGTACATTGCTGAGCTTTCTTTATTGTCTATTTTTCTATCCTCCAAAAGGTGTGGCATCATTTCGGCAATCGCATTTATTATATTGATCTGCTTTTTTTCGATTGCTATATCAATTGGGGATTGAAAATTATTATTAACTACTCTAAGATCAGCGCCTTGTAATAAGAGAAAGCGCACTATGTCTACCTCACCTTGTTTAACTGAATAAATGAGAGGAGTATCACCCAATTTATTTCTAAACCTTAGTATCTCTTGAGTTGTTAATCCAATTTTTTCTAGCTTACTTATTATTCCTCTTAAGCAAGGTAAGTTATTTTTCTTAATACAGTAAAAAAATTGCTTACTGTAATCATCAATAAATACAGTTGTAGGAAGATGCTCATTAAGGCTATCATATTGTCGTTTATATATTGACTTGCTTTGTATATCTTTATGACCCCATTCTTTTATTGGTTCTCTGTTTAGCTTTGTCCATTTTTGTAAATTTTTCTTTTTCTCTTGCTTGCTTTCTTCGTCTTTTTTAGTAATAGGTTTTACTCTATTGCGGTCCTTAGAATTATTGTTTGTTTCTTTCACTTTTTTTTCTTCAAACTGATTCTCTACTTTTTCTTTTTTTCCCTCTAATAATTGACTCGCATCACTTTTTGAAAGTTCATTATCTTTTATATCAATCTTCTGATCAGCTTGTAGATTTTTTTGCGGGTCAGTTGTATTCTCATTTAAATCAGCACTTAAAGGCAAAGGCTCTGGTTTCAAATCTTTATTCACTTCTTTATTGGCCACATTTGGTAAATTTCGAGCAAATTCGCCTGTACTTTCTTCTAGCTGGTCATTTGGCAAATCTTTATCAATCCTTTCACCTTCACTTATAGTTTTTTCAACCACAGAAGCTTTATTCTCGTTGTGTTGCAGCTTCTCTTTATCGGTTACTCTTTTGCTCTCAGCCTCTTGTGTTTGTTTAGCATCGACGTTGCTTTTCAACTCATCTTTTTGATTTGTGCTGCTCAGTAAATCTTGCTTCCTTACACCTACATTTTCGTTTTTATGAACTGATTCAATTTTCTTTTCTTCAAATTGCTCTACAGCAAATAGGCTCAGTGATCCAAATACAACAACTAATAATACAAAGTATAAAATACTCTTCATAAATATTCCAAGCATAAGCTTAATTAAGATGATACTATAATCAAATGATTAATCTACAGTAAAAAATGCCTTAGGATTTTATTTATAAAAAACCAAAGGATAAATTACTACACATTAAACCTAAAGTGCATTATATCACCATCTTGCACGATATAATCTCTGCCTTCAAAGCGAATTTTTCCTGCGTCTTTGCAAGCTGATTCACTTCCATACTTTATGTAGTCTGCAAAGCTTATAGTTTCTGCTTTTATGAAGCCTTTCTCAAAATCAGTGTGGATTACACCTGCTGCCTTATCAGCTGTTGATCCTATTTTTACTGGCCATGCTCGTGCTTCTTTGGGGCCCACAGTAAAGAAAGTTATCATACTCAGCACTTCATACATAATACGCGCTACTCCATCAAGGCCTGATTCTTGTAAGCCAAATTCTGACAAGAAACTCTGTTTTTCCTCTTCACTATCAAGATTTGCAATATCTGCTTCAAGTTTTGCTGAAATGCAATAAAATTTGCTTTTATTTTCCTCCGCCATTCTCTCTACCTTTTGAGATAATTCATTGCCAGTTATAACATTTGTATCTTCAACATTGCAAACGTACATAACGGGCTTTGTTGTCAGCAATTGAAGCGACTTCATTTCGGCTTCGTCCATGTTTTCCAAACTTCTTGCAGGTTTACCGAGTTTTAAAGTAGCTAATACCTCTTGCATTAATTCAAGTTGTCTCTTTAGCTCTTTATCACCTTGTTTTGCTTTCTTTTCCAATTGAGGAAGCCTTTTTTCTATGCTATCAATATCAGCTAGGATTAATTCCATTTCCACCACTTCAGCATCTGATATTGGATCTATTTTACTGTGTACATGGCTGATATCGTCATCCGTAAAGCACCTGAGCAGATGCACGATGGCATCAACTTCTCTGATATGACTCAAAAATTTGTTTCCGAGCCCTTCACCTTTGCTCGCGCCTTTTACGAGGCCTGCAATATCTACAACTTCTAATTGGTTATAGATTGTCTTCTCTGAACCGGCAATTGCTGCGATTTGTTTCAAACGCTGATCTTTTATCGAAATCTTGCCTATATTTGGCTCAATTGTGCAGAAAGGATAATTTGCAGCTTCGGCTGCACTTGACTCTGTAAGTGCATTAAATAAAGTTGATTTTCCTATGTTTGGTAACCCAATTATACCACAGTTAAAGCTCATATTTGCTATTTAAAGCCATAATTATTGCACAATTTAAGAATTTCTGCTATACTTAATTAGTTACTTATTGACAGTTTTGTTGGTATAGTAATATATAGCTTAAATTGTTGGTATAGTAATATATAGCTTAAATTAAGGTAAAAACTATGCTTCAATCTAGGGAACAGAAATTACCAACTAATAGCCAAGTAGTTAAGTATAATACTGCGGGCGATGGCAATTGTTTTTTTCATGCTGTGTTTGGTGATAATAGCTCTGGTCGATATAAAGCTGAAAGAGCGCAAGATATGAGAATGGAATGGCACAAATTTTTAAGTCAATTTACATCTTTAGATGATGTAAGTATGCCAGCTCCTTTAAGAGCTCAGCTAGAAAAGGTTTTTAATATGTTTCTAAACAAGCCAGGGGATTTAACTGGTAAGTCTGATAAAATAGAGAAGTTGGTTGAGCAAACAAACAGGAAAATTGAAAATGCTGAAGATAATGTGAAGAGGTTAGTAAGTAAAGCTATTAGCAAACTTAATGTATTGCATAATCAAGCTATGCTTAATTTAAAAGAATATGCTGAGGCTCTTAATGGCCATGGTGAAGATGAGTACGGTGCTCAATATAACAGTGAATTTATTACACATTCATTCCTTAATAACTCTGAACTCTACCAAGCCTATCTAGAAGCAATAGAAAGTAAAAGTTATTTTCCTTTCATTGAAGAAGTTCAGATATTAGCTTCTTTAGCTAATATTGAAATTAATGTCCATTGTGAAGTTAGCGGTAGAGAGAAGCAACAAAAGTTTGAGCCAGATCCACAAATGATAAATAATGATGATGATCAGTTAAATCAGGTATTTAATCGTGAGAGTTATAAATTAAATGACGAGTTATGGGGTAGTAAAGAGCGAGAAACAATATATCTTGGAGGGAATCATTACTCTAGAGCTGAAATTGTAACTCAAGAATTAATAAGACAGCAGCAAGAACAAGAAGATTTCCTATTAGCAAAAAAACTGCAGTTAGATGAGATCTTAGAATATTGTAACGTTTCAAAAGACAACCCTAAGAGAGCAGAGGTTGAGAAGAGATTTGATGAGTTATTGACAGAAAATGCTGATGGAAAAATTTGTGATGTTATAGAACAGTGCGTTAGTGATATAAAGCAGCGCATAGAGCGCTCTGAAGAGCAAAACCCTTCAAGTTTACTAAGTTCAAGATGTGGTACGGAATCGATGGCAGAACAACCATTTCATCCACAACAAATACTTGTAAAATAAATTTTCATAGCCCTGTATATTTTTATATAGGGCTTTTGCAAGCATTTCATATAATATGAACTTGCAGTACGTACTAACCTAAATGCAAGTTGACCATGAAACTAGTTTAATCATCGATGCCATAGAGAAATCTGGTGGTGAGGCAAGGCTTGTCGGCGGGTGTGTGAGAGACTCAATTTTGCAGCGCGATGTCCATGATATTGATCTCGCTACCAATTTGCTTCCTGATCAGGTGATGAAAGCGCTAAAACTCCGTAATATAAAAACTATTCCAACTGGCTTAAAACATGGGACTATAACTGCGATCTTAAATCAGAGGTCTTTTGAAATTACAACACTAAGGCATGATGTGAAATGTGATGGCAGGCATGCGAAAGTAGAATTTACTAATAATTGGCAAGAGGATGCTTCAAGGCGTGACTTTACATTTAACGCTCTATATGCAGATAAGCATGGCCATATATATGATTACTTTGGTGGTATCGAGAACTTAAAAGCGCAAAGGTTAAACTTTATAGGCAACGCTGAAGATAGAATTAAAGAAGACTATCTACGTATTTTAAGAGCATTTCGTTTTCATGCAAAAATATGTGTCGGAGATTTGAGTGATGAAATACTAAGCGTATGCAAAAAGCATTCGCACAAGATTTACAACCTATCTGGAGAGAGAATAAGAGATGAAATACTTAAATTGCTGGAGTGCAATGATCCTTTTCCAACACTTAAGAGCATGCAAGAATCTGATGTTTTGCAAAAGATTATCCCAAAAGAAGTAAAATGCGAAATTCTGTCTTCGTCAATTCTTTTCGGCACTGATGCACTAGTAAAATTAGCGTTACTCCTTAGGACCACCAAAAATGACAGGCTAAGTCTTGGAGAATATGTAAGTAAGTTTCTACGTCTTTCAAACAAGCAAAAGAAAAAGCTGTTATTTTTATTATCCAACGATATCAAAACAGAACTCTCAGAAAAAGAGCAAAAAAAATACATATCTTTATTTGGTAGAGAATTATATCGTGATTTAGTAAAAATTTGTGGTGTTGAGTCTGGAGAAAATATTGATAAATACATTTCGTTTGCTAATACATTCAATATTCCAAAATTTCCTTTATCTGGTGATGATTTAATAAGTATAGGTCACCAACCAGGAAAAAGTTTAGGTAGAAATTTGGAATTGCTAAGACAACATTGGGAAGACAGCTCCTACACTTTAACAAAAGAGGAGCTGGTGCTTTATGCTAAGAGCCTACTTTAACTATTTTCTGGCGGTTTGATGTATGCTTGTGCAATATAGGAGGAATGTATCTGTTCAGATGCATGGCTAATGTACAAATATTGAAACAAAAATTCCAGTGCCCCTGTGATGTCATTCCAGTGCTTGACACTGGAATCCAGCTTTTGATCGAAAATGTTGTATAGTACACAATCAAATTTTCTGGATCCCAGTGTCTGGGCACTGGGATGACACCCTTTTGGATGGAAACCAGTGTCACGCACTGAAATGACACCCATTTATTCCTATAGTTGTCTTTTCTCGTCTACCTTATTTTGCCACTCTGCTGAACAGATACGGAGGAATTTATCAAGGAATTAGGTATGCCTTTTATCCTGTTAGTGGTTTTTGAAACTGTGCCCATACAACTCTCTGCATCTGGCTTTTGAACCTTTGTTTGTCCTTTTTGAACATTCCCATTTCTTGACTTTTCTTTCGCATTTTGTTGTCCATGTTCAGTTGTTGAACTTTCAATCTGTTGATTTTTTAATTTCAAATTTTGTAAAAGACAAGATTTAATGTGACAGACAAGAATTAACTGACAGAAGAATTGAGGTAGTCAAAACTAATATCAGGCTCTTGTTTAATGCTACTAATGTTTTTCTGAAAAGCAATATATTTACTATCAAAAAACGTTTGCATAGGTGTTTTGCCATAGCAATACTTACCCGAGTGAGGCCTTGTCTCATTATAAGAACGCAACCAATAATCAACATCAATCTGTAGATCTTCCAAAGAATTGTAGATTTTCTTTCTAAAGATAATATTGTAACACTCATCTTGCATGGTTCTATGAAATCTTTCACATATGCCATTGGTTTGTGGAGAGTTGGCTTTGGTTCTAGAATGATCGATATTTTCGATTCCCAAATATAACTGATAAGCGTGATTTTCTGGCTTGCCACAATACTCTGTACCCCTATCAGTTAGAATGCGTAATAATGGAATTTTCTGCTCATCAAAAAATGGAATAACTCTATCGTTGAGGAGGTCTGCAGCTGTAATAGCTGTTCTGTCCGTGTAAAGTTTAACCATTGCAACTCTCGAATAAGTATCAACAAAAGTCTGCTGATAAATTAGCCCTATACCTTTGATATTGCCCACATAATAGGTATCTTGAGAACCCAAATAACCTGGATGTTGTGTCTCAATTTCACCATGAGCTTCCCTTTGTTCTTTAACTTTTTCTAAAGCTGTAAGTTGTTCTTCAGTTAAAATGATTCCTTCTTAAGCTACTTTTGTCTCTAGCGCTTTAAGTCTCTTTTTGAGAGTTTCAAGGTCATTTCTTAGCCATACAGACCTTACTCCTCCCTGAGAAATTATTATACCTCTTTTTCTCAGTTCATTTGCAGCTCTTTCTTGCCCATATGCTGGAAATTCTGTTGCTATACCAATCACTGCTCTTTCTATATCGTCGGAAACTCTGTTCGCTAATAGCGGTTTTTTCTTACTTATTTCATGTAATGCTTCCTCTCCTCCATTTTCATATAACTCCTTAAACCGATAAAATGTATCTCTTGAGTATCCCATCACTTTGCATGCTTGAGATACATTTCCTAGTTGTTTTGCTAGCTCTAATAACCCTAGCTTTGGTTTTAGTATTTTTGTTTGTATTGTACTCATTTCTAACACTCCTTTCTTTTATTATTTTATAACTTACTTATTTTAAGTGTCAGATCAAGTCCTATTTAATACAAATCAAAAAAGAAATAATCCTTTAGTGTTTCTTCGCTACACCCAGGGTTATAGTGAACGTCAAGTTCCCCTTTAAATATCAACTTTAAGAGTATTTTTATATTTTCTTTAAATCTCCCAATTTGGTCTGCAATGTTCGATGTGCAGGCATCTTGACAATTTAAACCTTTGCTCTTGTATTCGCTAAGCATACTTTTCATTTTAGAGTTAAGATCAAATGCTTTTATTTCAAGATTTGTACTTTTCTTCATATAATCTAAGCCTTTAGCCAATTTTGCATTGAAACTCTCTGTGAGCTTCGTAGCTAGTTCCCTTGCTTCTTCATCTCTATTAAAAGCTGGTATTGAGCCAACTTCAGGTGCGTTTGCAACAACTACATGCTTAACACCATGTTCATTTAGAACCTTAAGTGCATTACATATTTCACTCACTGCTTGTTCCAACACTTCTTTCGCTTTAGTATCGTCATAAGCAGTGGCAACCATAACATCATTTCCGCCGATTATGATGCAAAATAAATCTTCTTTACCTATATCTGGATGATGTTTAATTACCGCATCTAGCTGGTTAGCTAAACGAAATTTATTGAAGAAATAAGAAAAAATAGGGTCAAAAATTTCAGACGCTGTTGCACATGAAACTGCATAGTTTTGACCTTGCTGTTCGTGGCATCTACCAAAAAATGAATAACTCCACCCAGGTTTAAATTCGTCTAAATCTAAATATTTTGCTACATATTCAACAGCAGTAGGGCCATTGCTAAAAGATCCTCCTTGATAAAAAGGGTCATCAAACTTTACGCTTTTTGCAAAGGATAAGTTATTTAAAATTCCAATGATTGCGCCATTATCGGATAAACTATCACCCAGAACATAAAAATTTCTATACTTTGAATTAGAATTGTCATTTTTGTTTGTCATAATATTTACCGTAGATTAGCATGTTGTTTCACTAGATTCATAAAAAAAAATAGCGGTGCAACTTTTTTACAACCCCCATTTTAAACTTTATTGTGCATTTCCTTCATATCATACCTTTTTGAAAAAACGTTTTATTTTAAAAACGCTCTGACTTTTTCTCCACTTTTTCCGGGCAAAATCAGCTTCTTCTTAACTTGACACGTATACTTAAAAGAACCCTCTAAGTTTTCTAGCGCGGCTTGGATGTTTCAACTTGCGCAGTGCTTTTGCCTCTATTTGCCTAATTCTCTCACGTGTTACATTAAAAATTTTTCCTACTTCTTCTAAGGTATGCTCCTTCCCATCTTTACCAAGGCCAAAACGCATTCTTAGAATTCTTTCTTCCTTTGGTGTTAAAGTTGCAAGAACATTGGTTGTAATGCTACGCAAGTCAGCAAGTATTGCAGCATCCTCTGGTCTGGAGACTCGCTTATCTTCTATACAATCACCGAAGGTACTACTATCATCCTTTCCTGTTGGAGCTTCAAGACTTACTGGGTCCCTTGCTATTTTCATAACTTTGCGTATTCTTTCCAGTGGCATTGTCAGTTCTACACTTAATTCCTCTAACGTCGGCTCTCTTCCCATCTCATGAGTCATTTTTCTTAATGCTCTGTTGATTTTACTGATAATTTCCACCATATGAACTGGTATTCTAACTACTTTAGACTGCTCAGGTATTGCCCTAGTGATTGATTGTCTTACCCACCAAGTGCCATAAGTTGAAAATTTATATCCACGTTTGTAATCAAACTTATCCACGGCCTTCATAAGACCAATATTGCCTTCTTGTATCAAATCAAGCAGATCAAGGCCTCTTTTTGAATACTTTTTAGCGATGGAAACTACTAGCCTTAAGTTAGCCTTAATCATCTCTTGCTTTGCTCCAGAAACTTCTCGTTCGTGTTTTTGTATTCTCCTGATTAGCTCCTTAAATTCTTGCACGTTATCTTCCTGTATATGCTGCTTAATACCGCTTAAGGTACTAGCTATATGTTCAGAGTTATCGTCTATAAACCTTAAAAATTTGTTTTTTAATTCACCTGTAAAAGAGGACTGATTTTCATTGATCTTTAAAAGACTTATCTTTTTCAATTCGTGCTTTAAAAGCACGTCATCATAAACTTTATAGAAACTTTCTCTATCGATATCGTATGTTCTAGCCTTGGAAATAAGATTGGCTTCTTCAAGTGTGATAGATCTATTTACGTTATAAAGTTCTCGTGTAATTTTGGCAATAGCAGCATCACTTAACTTAATTTGTAATGCTATAGACCATATTTGACTATATAAATTCTCTAGTTCATCAGAGGAATCTTTAGAATTTTTTCTTAATACCAATGCTTCATTTGTTAAAGTAATTATCTCATCCAATGCAACTATGACCTTTGGCAATAAGTCACTTTCCATTTCAAGAATAGAAACATTTAAATTCGCTGAATTTATATCTTCATTATCACTGTCTTTCTCATCATCAATTTTTTTACTGTCTTTCTCATCATTACTACAGTACTCATCATCTTCAGCATCTCCAGAAACATCCTCAGAATTCTCAACATCTTCAGCACTTTCTTCACTCTCTTCTTTGGGTATCACATTAAAATCAGAGTTATAAATTGCATCCAAATCTATAATTTCTCTCAGTAAGAGAGTTCCACTACTTAAATCATCACGCCATACTTTTATCATCTTTGATGTTACTGGTGTTTCAATTATTGCACGTAACATGTTATGCTTTTCAGATTCAATTTTTTTTGCTATCTCGATTTCATCTGCCCTTGACAAAAGCTTTACAGAGCTCATGTCTTGTAAATAAATCCTCACTGGATCATCATTTTGTACTAAAGTTGCAGTAACATTTGGCAATGTGTCATCATCATCAAGTTTACTATGATCACTGTTGGAAGTAGCATCTTCTTCATCTTCGCTATTTTCAAGTACGCTAATTCCAGAGTCTTGCAATAAAGATATAGTATCATCTATAAAGTCAGATGAAAAATTTTCATCTGATAATTTATCATTTATATCATCAAAGGTGATAAAGCCACCCTTTTTTATACTTTTAGTTACAAGATCTCTGATAATTCTTTTTTTATCTTCCGCATCATTAATAGTTGACATCATTACCTTTATAGTTTAAAGTTTTATTTCTTATTAACAAATAAACTCACAATGAGCAAGCCTATAATTTTATTTTTAACTTGTGGCTATTTGTTACTTCATATAGTTTAAGATACTGTTAATTTATGAACACTTGTCTTGATCAATTGTTCCATACTTTTCTTCCATTTTTACTGCTATGGACAATCCAACTGAAAATGTTGCAATTCCAACCACTATAGCAGTAAGCATTAAAACATGAGGTATAGGATTGCTATATGAATAAAAATTTGAAACCAATATAGGAGGCAAAGAATTTTTTATATATCCTAGAGATATGTAAAATAACAAAACAGATGCTTGGAAGACGCTTACCCCTATCATTTTCTTGATTAAATTTTTATCGTTTATAATAATATATAAACCTAGCACCATTAATACAATAATAATCATATAATTATATAAAGTCATTGTTTTTTTCTACGAGCAAAATTCATATATATAATTAACATAGAGGAGCAGACAGTAAATGCTACACCTAATTCCACCAAAAAAATACCCAATTTTTGACCGGTTCTATTATTGGCTGACAAGATATCATAAGATAAAAAATTTTGGTCAAGTAAAGTTGTTGCAACGCCCGTTCCTCCATAAATTAAAATACCTAACACGTTAGTCAATCTAATCACAGAATAAGGTATTGCTTTTAGAGTTGTAGATACACCAAATAGCATTGAATATAATATTATCCCGGAGGCAATAATTATTCCTGCTTGAAAACCTCCACCCGGAGTGTAATCACCGTGAAATTGTATGTATAAACCAAATAAAATGATAAAAGGTATCATCAAAAATGTTACTGCATTTAATATCGGATCTTTAATCATTTTCTTTTTCTTCTTTTAATATCAACGTTATACAAAGCGCAGCAGTAAAAACTACTATAGTTTCTCCAAACGTGTCATAACCACGAAAGCTTGCCAAAACAGCTGTCACTATATTAGGAATACCGGTAGCTTTTTCGGTATTTTCCACATAATAAGGAGCAACATGCAAGTGGATCGGAGCATTGTGGCTGCCAAAATCTGGCAATTGAATCATAAAATATGACAAACATACAGCCAGAAATAACATAAAAAAAAGCGTTATAGGGTTATGAGATAGATTTACTTTATGATTCTTTATCAAGGAGAGTGCTGCAAACGTAAAAATCGTACTGAGCCCCGCACCAACAGAAGCTTCAGTAATTGCAACATCAGGTGCATTCATAATTAAGTATATAAGCGCAATAAGTGAACTAAATACACACATTAGAACAGCACTTACGACTAAATGTCGCGAGAAGACTATAAAAACCGTAACTGTTAGTAACAACAAAAGTAGCACTACATTTAATATTTCTAACACCTTAACCTTCTTTAACAGTTTTTTTCTTAACTTTATAATAAGTGCGCGCTAAAATATAGCCATTAGTTGAGCTAGCTACCCATATTATAAGAATTAACAATATTATTTTAACAGTATTGATTGAAAATCCATTCTGCAAAGCAAAACCAATTAACAATAGCGTTGCACCGCTAGAATCTGTAATACCTGCTGCATGTAACCTAGTATAGAAATCAGGAAATCTAATTACTCCCACACTTGAAATGATTACTGAACAAATGCCTAAAAATATAAGAACGGATCCTATCATAAATTATTAAAACAACATTAATCTCATTAGTGCTATAGTTGATATAAAGCTAACGCTAGCATACAACAATGCTATATCAATTAAAAAAAAATTATTCAGAATGATTGATATTGCTGTTATGAGTACAACTACTTGCGTTGAGAAATTATTGAACGCTAAAACCTTATTGTACACATCACTTGACTTAGACACTATGCGGCACAACATTACACTCATACAGAACAACAGTGTATAGATAGCAATGTGAAGCATTTAAAGACTATGTAACTTCTGTAGATTTCTAAACGGATACTTCTTCATCGCCATCTTGATCATTTATTTCATCATTTATTTCACCATCCACTTCATAATCTTGGCTTTCTTGACTTACATCAAGATCTGTGTTATCAGAAAAATTTAATAAATTCGCTAGCTTACTTGTATTACTGCTGTAAACATTATTCATATTTCCTTTCATGTACTCCTTGCATCTACCTACCAAAAGGTTAAATAGCTCATGAGTATCCACCTGTTTTTCTGCTATTTCATATAAGGAAACTATGGTGTTTTTATGGTCTTTAAACTGAACTGTTTGAACTGGATTACTTGCTCCTGTATTTAAATCATGTGTTCTTTGACTTGCCAATAGAACCAATTTGAAACGGTTACTTACCTGTTCTGTACACTTTTCTACAATAGACTCAGCCATAAGATACTACCTTAATAAGTTTTATACTATATCACAAAAAACAAGTTGTCAACTTTGTATCTATTGCGATTCAACTTCATGTTTTACTTTTTCTGCCTCAGATTTTATTTCTTGGCTTTCTGTCATCGTGATTGTTATTTCATGATCAAGTTTTTTTAGAAATCCTAACAATCGCTCTAAAGAAAAACCATCTATTTTACCATTTTTAATTTGTGATACCTTTGGCTGATCAATACCAAGTTTCTCAGCTGCAAAAGCCTGAGTCCAAGCATTTTTTTCTATAATTTTATTTATTATATAAAGCAACTTTGTTTTTATTCCTGCACTGTCTAAGTTATTTAACGATATTATTTCCATAATTCTTACACTCACATATCAATTAACTTTATTAAAGATTATAACATAATATTTAATATACCAAGATATTAATATCATATAACTTGTCAATAATTATATGATATCAAATTTAAAACTTTAAGTTGATTGTATATTAATATTTCAATCAAATTTCTAGTAATTTTAAATTACCATTTTACCATCAGCCTATCTGAAAAAATCATTTACAGAAAGAACAAGCTAAAATTACAAAGCTTGAAATACAAAAATAATTATTTTATAAATTTATCTTACATAAGAAGTTTATATCTCTATATCTTAACATAGATATTTATTTAAATTTTTAAAATTTCTATTTTAACGAGAATTCTATATATTATATTTATAATATAACTTAAATATTTGTTGCTTTTTAGCTGGAACACTATTTAGTTAGTAAGTAAAATTGTGTTGAATATGACAAAAATAAAAAAAGATGTTGCTGTTATTATGGGAAGTGAGTCAGATTACACCACTATGGTCCATACCGTCGATATGCTAAAAGCATTAGAAGTTTCACATGACATATTCATAATATCTGCACATAGAACACCAGAAAGGCTCTTCAATTTTGCTAAATCTGTACAAGAAGAAGGTTTTAAGGTTATTATAGCTGGTGCAGGAGGTGCAGCTCATTTACCTGGTATGGTTGCGTCATTAACTTGTTTACCAGTTATCGGCGTTCCTGTGCATAGTAAACAATTAAATGGGCTGGACAGTCTACTCTCTATAGTTCAAATGCCAAAGGGTGTTCCAGTTGCAACCATGTCTATAGGAGAAAATGGAGCATATAATGCTGCCATTACCGCCGTATCTATATTGTCAATTTCCAACAGTGAAATTGCAGGTAGGTTAAAAAAGTGGAGAGAGAGACAGACCAAAGAAGTAAAAGAAAAACCAGTTTCATAATAAATCTATGGCAATAATTCTTTTAGACACAAAAACCATAAACCGTATAGCAGCGGGGGAGGTGATAGAAAGGCCAGCAAGTGTAGTAAAGGAATTAGTGGAAAATGCAATAGATGCTGGAAGTTTAGAAATAGAGATCAAAATAGAAAGTGGTGGGCGTAACCTTATTATTGTGACAGATGATGGTAACGGAGTAGAAAAAAACGATTTAGAACTTGCGTTTATGCGCCATGCTACTTCAAAATTGAGCGATAGTGAGTTGATAGAAATCAAGCATCTTGGCTTTAGAGGAGAAGCTCTGCCTTCAATTGCAGCAGTAAGTAGGATAAAATTATCGTCTAAAGCAAGCGGAGCAAGTGAAGCATGGTCTATAAGTTATGAGGGTGGAGAAAAGATGAGGGAGCTTATTCCCTACTCTTTATCACAAGGGACACATATTGAAGTACGAGATTTGTTTTTCGCTACCCCAAATAGACTAAAATTTCTAAAAACCGAAAGAGCAGAAACTCAAAGCATTGTTGATATTGTAAACAACCTAGCAATGATTAACTATCATATAGGGTTTACTCTCACTTCAGGTAATAAAAAGCTCTTAAAATATGCTAAGCAGACTTCGTTATTTCATAGATTGTGTGAAGTAGAAGAAGAATTTCAGGGCAATTCTTTGGAGGTCAATGAAGAAGAAGACGGCATCAAACTTACGGGACACATCTGTAAGCCAACCATCAATCGTGGTAAGTCAACTCAGATCTATACATTTGTTAATGGAAGGCCAATTAAAGATAATTTACTTATTGGTGCGGTTAGGTATGCATATCATGATTTTATTCCAAGCGATAGGTATCCTTTTGCAGCGTTACATTTAGAGATACCTTATGATCAAGTAGATGTAAATGTGCATCCAAATAAGTCAGAAGTAAGGTTTCAGAATAAGAAGCTCATATATGAGATAGTGAGAAGAGGATTAATCAAAGCGTTGTCAAGAAGGATAGGCACCTTTGATGTCATTTCAGCTAGTGACCAGAAAACTACTAATACAATAGAGGGTTTTTTGAAAGGTTCATTATCAGATTCTTTTGATAAATCTGATGTTCAAAATGAATTTTATGAAAGAAGGCCAAGTCCTTTTGAAAATCAACTAATAAAAGAATTTGCTTCTCCAAATGAAAAAGCAAAAGGCTTATCAGAACAGTCAAAATCGTTTGATTATACCGGCATACAGAAATCCCCATCACAAGCGGAAATTATGGTTCTAGAAAAAAAGGTGTTAGAGCAAGTTGATTTGATAGAGAGCCACCCGCTCGGGTTTGCACGCTGTCAGGTCTATAATACTTACATTATTGCTGAGATAAGAGACAAATTGATTATAGTTGATCAGCATGCAGCCCACGAGAGATTAGTATATGAATGCCTAAAACAAAAATCAAGTATAAAAAGACAAAAACTACTTCTTCCTGAAACGGTTGAAATCAAAAATCAAGCTGGAATGGAGATGATTGAAATCTATAAAGATAAGTTATTTGAAATGGGTTTTGATATTGAAATCAAATCAGAGAATAAAGTGATAGTAAAAGAAATCCCTGCAATTTTGGGAGCAATAGATGTGAAAGAGATGCTAATTAATATAGTGGGTAGATTAACGGAAATAGAAGATACATTGCCAGTAGAAGACAAAGTGAACAAGATATTGGCTACTATCGCTTGTCATGGATCAATTAGAGCGGGTAGAAAAATGAGGTTAGAGGAGATGAATGAGCTGCTGAGACAAATGGAAAAAACACCATATTCCGGACAATGCAACCACGGAAGACCAACTTATATAGAAATGAAATTGAGTGATATTGAAAAACTTTTTGAGCGCAGATAATGAGGTTACCATAAATATGTAAGTCTCGTCATCCAAGTAGCTCATAGAAACGGATTAAACAAAAAAACTTGCTTGACAAACTCCGCCAGCCCCCTTATCATGAAACTGAAGGTATTCAGTTATCTTCATCTGTGCAGATTAAACAGCAAGAAAACAACGTAGTTGGCGTCTTATTTTTAATTTTTGGCACTATGTGCACCTTATGTCTTCACAACATTTCTGGGTTTTTACCTATATAAGCTGAAACGCGCTTATAAGTCGTTTAAGACAGTATAGTACGCCAATTTGCAGGATTAGAGAGTGACAACTAGCTAACACGGGATTTCTTTTGCCTTTTTTTCTGCTTAGTAAATTTCTTAAACATTTATGACTAAAGGTTAGTTGCATTAAAAAGCAGCTGATTCGCGGTTATTAAACGTTTAAAACATAAAAAAACGCCAATACTGAAAATAGACAATGACTAGGGCTTCTTTTGCCTTTTTTTCCGTTTGGTAAATTTCTTAATATTTATAGCAACATGAACTGGGCAGGAAGGTGTCATTCCAGTGTCAAGCACTGGCATGACACCCTACTAGTAGCACAATGTTCCTACAGCTGTAAGTGCAACTTAATAATTAGAAACTATAGGAGTTCTTTTTTAAAAAACTTAAGTTATACTTATAAGTGTTTGATATCTTATATAGTGATTATGTCGAATTTAAGCTGCCTTTATGGTGATAATGCAGAATTTGTGGAAGAAATGTATAGCCGTTATCTGCAGGGCGATAAATCAATCGGGGAAGATTGGTATAGAATTTTCTCAAGCAATTTAGAAGTTAATAAAGCGGAGCCCTGCAATGCAACTAAGGTGGATGATTCAGTTTCTAGTTTGGCAAATTTTTTCAGATCTTACGGTCATTTTTTTGCTGATCTTAATCCGTTATCACCCAATGTGAATAAGGAAGTAGATTATCAGAAATATTCGAATCTCTCTCCAACGCATGACGCTGAAATCTACAGAGATATTTACTGCAAGAATATCGGTTTTGAATTTATGCATATCTCCTCTTATGAGGAGAGAATATGGCTGCAGGAAAAGATCGAAAATCAAACCTATACGCTGAGTTCACAAGATAAAAAGGAAATCCTGAGGCACTTGATCGAATCTGAGATGTTCGAGCAATTTCTCCATATGAAATTTCCTGGATATAAACGTTTTTCTATCGAAGGTGGGGAATCAGCTATCGTTGCAATTGAGAAAATCATTAGTGATTCTGCAGCTTTTAGTATTGAAGAAATAGTCCTTGGCATGGCTCATCGTGGACGACTCAATGTTCTAACCAAAGTTATGGGCAAAGAATATGCAGCAATGCTATCTGAATTTCAAGGCAATCTCGCACACCCAAGTGGTCTTGAGGTGTCTGGCGATGTTAAATATCACCTTGGTTATTCTTCTGATCGAGCACTTTCAGGTGGTAAAAAAATACATTTAAGTTTATGCCCTAATCCATCTCACCTTGAAGCGGTTAATCCGGTTTTGGCTGGAAGAATAAGAGCAAAACAGAATATAAGATCTGTGCTTGGCATATCAATTCATGGTGATGCGGCTTTTATCGGCCAAGGAGTGGTTGCTGAAACTCTAACCTTAAGCAATATTGAAGGCTATAAGGTAGATGGTACCGTGCATATTGTCATTAATAACCAAGTTGGTTTTACTGCGAGCCCAAGCTGCGCACGATCCTCTTTTTATTGCACTGACATAGCAAAATCAATAGAAGCTCCGGTTTTCCATGTGAATGGAGATAACCCGGAAGCTGTGAGTTTTGCTGCAAGTCTGGCAATGAAATATAGACAGAAATTTAAAAAGGACGTAGTGATTGATATAATATGCTACCGCAAATACGGCCATAATGAAGGCGATGAACCGAATTTCACTCAGCCACTTATGTATAAGGCGATATCAAAGCATAAAACTCCAGGAACGCTGTATGAAGAAAAATTGACTGCAGAGAAAGTATTAGATGGCGATGAAGTAAATAAATTGCGCAGTGAGTTCAGGGCAAAATTAGATAAAAGTCTTGCTGAATCAGTGACTTACACTCCAAAAAAAGCTGACTGGTTCGGTGGAGTGTGGTCAAAATTAAGAAGAGCAAAGCTGAACGATTTGAGCGAATACTACACGGATTCTGGTGTTCCGCCAGATGAGTTGAAAAAATTGGGTGTGCATATAAATAGCAATATTCCAAGTAGCTTTAACATTAACAATAAGGTTAGAAAAATACTCGATGGAAGAATAGACAGCATAAATTCTGGTAGCAATATAGACTGGGCAACTGCCGAAAGTCTTGCATTTGCGTCACTGCTTACAGAAGGAATAGGAGTGCGTTTATCAGGACAAGATTCTGGTCGTGGGACTTTCTCGCACCGTCATTCAAGGCTTATTGATCAGGCAACAGAAGAAGCGTTTATTCCGCTAAACAATATAAATGAAAAGCAAGCTCACTTTGAGGTCATAGATAGCGCTTTATCAGAGTATGCTGTAATGGGATTTGAATATGGATATAGCCTTGATTCCCCGTATTCACTGGTGCTCTGGGAAGGACAATTTGGTGATTTCGCAAACGGTGCACAAATTATGATCGACCAGTTTATCGCATCTGCAGAAACAAAGTGGTTGCGATCAAGCGGTCTAGTTCTATTGTTGCCCCACGGTTATGAAGGGCAAGGACCTGAGCATAGCTCCGCACGTATAGAGAGATTTTTGCAACTCTGCGCAGAGGATAATATGCAGGTAGTTAATTGTTCCACTCCGGCGAATTACTTCCATGTCTTACGCAGACAAATGCATAGAGACTTTCGTAAGCCTTTAGTAGTGTTTACACCTAAATCACTATTGCGTCATAAAAGAGCAGTTTCTAACCTATCTGACTTTGAAGGAAAATTCCTCACGGTAATTCCAGAATGTAGAACAGGTTTAGTTTCAAATAATGAAATACGTAAAGTTGTAATATGCAGTGGTAAAGTTTATTACGATATAATTGAAATGCTTGAAGTACAAAAAATAAACGATATAGCAGTAATACGTTTAGAACAATTCTATCCATTTCCTGCCGATAAACTAAGTAATGAACTTGAAAAGTATAAGAACGCTGAAATTATATGGTGTCAAGAAGAACCAAAAAATATGGGAGGATGGTTTTTTGTCAACCCATTGATAGACGAGGTGTTATCTGACCTCAATATTCAAGCAAAAAGACCTAAGTGTATCGCAAGACCTGCTGCTGCATCTCCTGCATGTGGTTATGCTCGTGTTCACACTCAGCAACAGGAGGAAATTTTAAAGCAGCTTAATTAAACTTCACCTCTACTAGTGGAATGTTATTCCAGCTATTGCTTCCATAGTCATCAATAGAAGCGTTTAAGTAATCTGTATCAAAGCGCACGGGTACATCAAATTCGAAGCTCGCAGTGATTATTACATCTTTCATTGGCAGTTTTGTAAATGCTATTTCTCCCGTTGAATAATTTACTGAATATTCACTCTCTTCTTTACCATTTAAATAAATCTTTACTGTCCCATGTACTGGCTTTTTGATCATGCGTATATGCTTATCTTCCCCACTTACATAAGTTTTGATTAGCTGAAAAGTCGTTTTTTTGTTATCTCCTATACCAATCTTTTGATTAATGGCTATAAAATCTGACCAATCCTTAAAACGAAACCCTATTGCTTTACCTTTTCGTGCATGAAAAAATGTTATGAGTTCTGTTAGCTGCTCGTTTGATCTGACCCCGTAAGCTATGTTGTATCTAGTACGTGCATGAGACCAATTGATGTTGCGCTGTTCACAACCATTATGAGTTGTTACAACGTCAGTGGAAAATTCCGGTCCTCCAGTGGAACCATAAGATATATTTTCTGGAAATCTAATTTCTGTGAATGACATATGTCCTCCTGAAAAATGAAGTTGAAGTAGTTTGGATAAAGAAAGTGTACGAACGTTGTAATTTAAGAGAGCCCTCCAGTGCCCAGACACATAATTGTACGAACATTGTGATTTGAGTCACCAGGAAGGTGTCATCCCAGTGCCCTGACACTGGGATCCAGGTTTCCATGCAACCTCATTAAGAACATTTATTTAGCATAAGATCAGCTACTTTCTATGCTCATCAAATCAGTTTGCTTACTTGTAAGTAAAATTTCCTGGATGCCAGTGTCAAGCACTGGCATGACACCATGTTGTGTGTGGACTACTTAACAAAAACAAATGTTCATACAATCATGTGCCAGCTACTTGCATGACACCTCTGTGCTTGAAGTAAAAGCTGCTAATTATTGAGTGTAATAAACCATACCTATGGTTACTATACTTAGGTCCACTTGTACTGTCAAGCAAAAAAATAAAATTTTATGGCAATTAGCCTTTTAATTCATCCACCTTTTTGCGTAGCACATTCAAATCAGTTGCTCCTACAAACAGACTATCTCCAATTATCAAAAAAGGTGTACCACCTACTCCCAAATCTCTTACTAGGAGCTTACTGCTATTTATCATTTGCTCAATTTTGTCCGCGTTATTTTTCATGGAATTATTAAAGTCGTCTTCATTAATCCCTATGCTTTTCACTATATCCAATATGCTTTTGTCTGAAAATCCTCCTTTGTGACTTAAAGCAGAATAGTGAAAGTCGAAATATTTTTCTTTATCAATAAAGTAAACAGCTAAAGCGCTTTTTGCTGCCCTTAAAGAGTCATTACCAAGTATTGGAGCATCCCTAAAGATATACTTAATTTTACCGTCGTTAATTAACTGCTTTATATCATTCTTCATAGCTTTGCAATATCCACAAGAATAGTCAAAGAAGCCTGCAGCTACAACGCTACTATTTTCATTTCCGGAGTAAGGATAAGTAAGGTCAAATATTTGATCCTTGTATTGTGAAATTTTACTTTTGGTCACATTATCTCGAGCAGCGTAACTACTTTTAATTGACTCCTCTTTGAGAGTTTTTATGATCTTATCAAAATTTCTACTTATATAATTATCTAATTTCTCACCTATATAATCATCGCTTAGCGTTTGGCTGCGATTTGAAAGCCAATTGTTTATTACTGGTAAACTTGCTACTGCCAGTATAAGGATCAATAAAAACGATATTCTAGACATACAATTTATTTAAAAACCTACAACATAAAACTTTAGTACACATTTATCTGTATATTAAAAGAAGCATCTAGTATTAATATATGAAAACATTTATATCAAGTGTATTTTATAACCAGTTTTGCCTCAAATGCAAACTTTACACAATAAAACTCAAGCACATTACCACAAAGTTCATCAGAAGACTTGGTAGCAGAGGCGCGCGGAGCATAGATTTAAGTTGTTTGTTTTATTCCGCTGTGTATAATTTTTCGCGGAATAAACATATGAGTGAACCGATAATTGGTAGAGAAAAAGAAATAGCTATTCTACAAGACAAACTTCTTTCTCAATCAGCCGAATTTATTGCTGTTTATGGTCGGCGTTGTGTAAATGTTGTATTATCTGCATTTTATCAGCATAATATAGAAGTAATGTAATGCAGATATTATGCCGATGCCAAATTATACGATTACCTCCAAAATCGCTAATTGCCTTATGAGAATTGAAGCAGCAAAAGAAAAAGTGTTACATTTGCCGCTCACTGTATCAATGCTCTCGTCCCTTCGTGAAACTGCACGGCTTTATACCACACACTATTCTACTATGATTGAAGGAAATCGACTTGAGCCTAAACAGATTGAAGAGGTTTTAAGTGGTAAAAGCCACTTTCCAAAATATAGGAGAGATGAAAATGAGGTTAAAGGATATTATGCAGCTTTAACCCAAGTTGAACAATGGGCAGCAAGGAGAATACCCATTACTGAGAAAGCTGTTCAAACACTACATGCCCTAGTAATGGCGAGTGGAAAATCTAAAGTGAAGCCAACCTCTTATCGTGATGGTCAAAACGTTATTCGTGATAGCCGTACACGTGCAATAATTTATATGCCACCTGAAGCAAAGGATGTACCAAAGCTCATGAGCAGTATGATTGATTGGATTCGTGACAGTGAACAAGTGCCTTACCCAATTATTGCAGGTATTGCTCATTATCAATTTGTAACAATTCATCCGTACTATGACGGTAATGGTCGTACTGCAAGATTGCTAACTACATTAATTTTACACCTTGGTGGATATGACCTAAAAGGGCTTTACTCATTGGAAGAATATTATGCTAAAAATCTAGGGGCTTATTATGAAGCAATAAGTGTAGGTCCATCGCACAACTATTACATGGGACGAGCTGAAGCAGATATCACTAAGTGGGTGGAGTATTTCGTAGAAGGTATGGCAAATTCATTTGAGAACGTTTTACAACGTATAAATGAAGAAGAATACCACACTAATCAGACTGATCTTATACGCAAGCTTGATCCTAAACAACGCAAAGCTCTTGAGCTCTTCCAGGAGTTTTCCGCTATTACAGCTAGTCAGGTTGGCGAACTATTTAATTTTAAGCCTCGTACTAGTGCGCAACTTTGTAAAAAGTGGGTAGAAATGGGGTTTATTGAGATTGTAGACTTTTCCAACAGAGGAAGAAAATACAAGCTTAGCAAGCAATATGAGGATTTGATCTCAAATTAACTGAAAGCTCGCTAGACAGGAAAGCAGTGCATAGGTCAAATTTCAATAAAGTGCTTGAAAACTAAATGTAGACTTAAAGTTTTAAAAACTGGAATATGTACAACGACTTACGCGACTTCATCAAAGCCTTAGAGGGAAAAAAGGATCTGATTAGGATTAAGGAGGAAGTTTCAACAGTTCTTGAAATGACAGAAATTCATCGCAGGGTTTTGTCAAATAAAGGACCAGCTATCATCTTTGAAAATGTTGTCACGGAAAACGGTAAAAATTCGATTCCAGTTTTGGTGAATTTATTCGGTACTATTGAAAGAATTGCGTTGGGACTGAACATAAACCCTGATGAACTGAGAGATTTGGGTAAACTTCTCGCATTTTTGCGATCACCTGAGCCGCCAAAAAACTTTAAGGATGCTATAAAAATGTTTCCTTTGTTGAAAGTCGTGTTATCGATGCGAAGTAAAGTCGTGAACAAAGCTCCATGTCAAGAGGTAGTGCTAACCGGAGATGAAGTGGACCTAAGTCTACTGCCCATTCAAACATGCTGGCCAAATGAACCTGCACCACTTATCACCTGGCCGATTGTGGTAACAAAAGGACCCACGAGAGACAAACAAGATAATTTCAATCTTGGAATATATCGTATGCAAGTTGTGGATAAAAAAACTACTCTAATGCGCTGGCTTGCACATCGTGGTGGTGCAGGTCACCACAAACGATGGAAAGAGAAGGAACAAAATATGAAATTTCCTGCTGCTGCTGTGATCGGTAGTGATCCTGCAACAATTATTGCTGCGGTAACTCCAGTGCCAGAAACATTGTCAGAATACCAATTTGCTGGGTTGCTGCGCAAAAAACCGCTTGAGCTTGTAAATTGTAAGACTATTCCGCTTCAAGTGCCCGCTCATGCAGAGATTGTTCTGGAAGGCTATGTAAGTTTGGATAGATATCAAGATGAAGGGCCATACGGAGATCACACCGGCTACTATAATTCTGTTGAGCAATTTCCAGAATTTAATATTACTGCAATTACTATGCGCAAAAATCCAATTTATCTCAGCACTTTCACTGGCAAGCCACCTGATGAACCATCAATTCTTGGTGAAGCGCTCAACGAAATCTTTGTGCCCATTCTTATCAATCAATTTCCAGAGATAGTGGATTTTTATCTGCCGCCAGAGGGTTGTTCATATAGAATAGCAGTAGTGTCGATAAAAAAATCTTACCCCGGACATGCAAAAAGAATTGTTATGGGCATACTTTCTTTTCTCAAGCAGTTTTTATACACGAAATTTATTATAGTTGTTGATGATGATATAAATATACGTGATTGGAAGGAAGTGATGTGGGCAATATCAACGAGAATGGACCCTGTACGTGACACAATCACAATAGAGAACGCACCTATTGATTATTTAGATTTTGCTTCCCCTGAAAGTGGCCTGGGAGGTAAAATGGGATTTGATGCAACAAATAAAATCCCGCCTGAAACCAAACGAGAATGGGGAGAGAAAATTGAAATGAGCGAAGAAATAGTAAGAAAAATCACGGAGAAGTGGGAAGAATATGGATTGACAGGTGATTAAATTATGATGTAGCCTATCGCCGTATATCCGGGGGTGGGTTGTTGTGAGGCTTTTTCACTTTTTATTCTTGTTAATGTGTTTTTCTCTGTATTACTATGCGGGTTTTATATTTTCGCCCTGCCCAAAAGCTACGGTTTGCTTTTCACCTGGAGAAGATTGTGCTGTACCGATAATCAGCGTAATAGATCAGTCTAAAAAATCTATCTTAGTTCAAGAATATACATTTACTCTTGGAACAGTTGCAAAATCTTTGATTAATGCTAAAGAACGCGGTGTTGATATTAAAGTCATCTTAGATAAATCGCAACTCTACTCAAAATATAGTGTTATAAATGAATTATTTTCAGGTGGAGTACCAATTTGGATCGATGATAAGCCAAAGATTGCTCATAATAAGATAATGATTGTTGACAATCAAAAAGTCATCACAGGGTCATTTAACCTTAGTAAGACAGCTAAAAAAGGAAATGCTGAAAATTTATTAATTATTACAGATTATCCTGAATTGATTCAGCAGTATGTGAAAAACTGGGAGGCACGAATGTCACAATCTTATAAATACGCTCCCAACTAATTGAGAGCGCTTGCTCAAAATCGGTTTTAAAAACAGCAAGGGAGAGCTTTTTTGATTGATTGGCATAATGATTATGATATAATGAACTAAAAGTTTAAGGAATAAAATAATGGATTATATAAATGATGCTGCCGGTAGCTACACTGCCATTCATGATTTTTTTCAAAACAACGGTGTTGGAGGTTACAAAGTTCAATGCAGTTATGGTGGTGTACCGTATGCTACTGATGAGTACGTGCATTCTGGCGATAAATTTTGGAGTAATAATTTCATAGACTCACATTTTGGCAGGGAAATAAAAATGTATCCTCAAA
Organism: Wolbachia endosymbiont (group B) of Limnophora tigrina; assembly: GCF_964263235.1. Taxonomy (NCBI): domain Bacteria; kingdom Pseudomonadati; phylum Pseudomonadota; class Alphaproteobacteria; order Rickettsiales; family Anaplasmataceae; genus Wolbachia; species Wolbachia endosymbiont (group B) of Limnophora tigrina. The sequence goes on from NZ_OZ181655.1 coordinate 641,600, forward strand.
GTGAACTTTTAGCTAAAGAATATGCTGGAAATACGTTGCCAGTTTCAATATCACTAGATAAGGATTTAATAAAAATGAAGGAATGTCAGAAAAAAACGAAATTTGTGGAACTAGAAAGGGAGTCAGGTGATTTAGTGTATGATAAGCAAAAGCATGTAAAGTGTTACACAACAAAGCTATCATATGATGATGTACATATTTACAATAACGATAAAGTTTCAACATTTAGCATAAAATACGACGTGCCAAATGATACGAAATACAGTTTAAATATAACATTTACAAAGGTTAATGATAATAAACCAGGATTTTGGCAAAAATTTAAAAACATGTTTTAACGTGACCATTCACTAGACTTCTTTCAAAATTGTTAGAGGGAGTGTAAGATCAAGTATTTGAAAGCATGAAATATAAGGAAATAGAAAAGTTAGAAGGAGAAAAGTTTTGACGTTTAACAGGGGTAAAAAAAGCAACATTTGAGCGAATGGTAGAAAACATGATTTTCGGATGTTTAGAAAATCAAAGGTAGCAGTATTGCCATAAACTAAAATCTTAGCTGATGCCGGCTACAGGGAAATGCAGAAGATACATAAAAATGTTGTATTACCGCACAGGAAAACGAAAAAGAATCCGTTAAGCAAAGAACAAAAAAAAGAGAACAGAACACTTATGATCCAAAGGGCAATAGTTGAAAACGTAATTGAAAAGGTTTAAAATCATTTCTGATAGACATAGAAACCGACGAAAACGTTTTGGTTTAAGATTTAATTTGATTGCTGCTATCCACAATTTTGAGCTCCTTATATGAATTTTGAAAGAAGTCTATTAATGCCTATTTTGCCTAAACTGAAGCGTCTTTTCCAATTTTTTCTAGCATCAACTCAGCAGCTTTTTGTTCAGCAATCTTTTTACTAGAAGCGCATGCAGAAACTTTACCATAATCTTCTATGCAAACTGATATAGTAAATTCAGGATTGTGCGCTGGTCCAGTTTGTTTTACAAGCTCATACTCTGGTAAAGGCAATTTGTTTTTCTGAGTCCACTCTTGCAGTGAGGTTTTAGGATCTTGAGGGGGGTCAAGCATGCCTTTAGCTAGCTTTTCCCAATATTGGGTAATAAATTTTTCAACATTTTCAAGTCCGCCATCAATATAAATTGCACCTATTAGTGCTTCAAGTGAGTTTTCTAAATTTTTTAGATTACATCTCCCTCCATTGCAGCGTTCACTATTATTCATGATGATAAAGCTGCCTAATTTTATTTCTTTAGCAACATTAGCAATGGTGTTGCCACAAACTAAATCCGTCTTTCTTTTTGCCAATGCTCCTTCTTTTTCTTCAGGAAATAGTTTAAACAGTATGGCAGATACAACCATATTCAAAACACTATCGCCCAAAAACTCTAGTCTTTCGTAGCTTACAATCTGGTTTTTGCTATTCCTTTTATTTACGCTTGGGTGAGTTAGTGCCTCTTCTAATATTGCATAATTTGTAAATTTATAATCAATGATCTTAGATATTGCATCATTCAAACTCTTCATACCCATTATTTAAAAGAAAAGCACTTTCTACCACCTTTATACCAGAGAATTAGTTTTATTTTATTAAAATAATACCACCAACTTCCAAAATTAATGTATACAACCCACCACCTCACTAATGTTACTAAATCCATCTCTCCTTATTAGTTCTGCAAGTTCTAGATTAATTTTGTTTACAACTTGAGGTCCGTGGTATATGAGAGCAGTGTACAACTGCACCAAAGAGGCTCCTGCCTTTATTTTTTTATATGCATCAGCACCACTTGAGATTCCTCCGCACCCTATCAATAATATTTTGCCCTTAGTAAATTTGTACATATCGCCCAATAACTCGGTTGAAAGTTTGAACAGTGGTTTGCCACTCAATCCGCCACTTTCGTTGTGGTGGGAATGCAGATTATCTCTACTTACCGTAGTGTTGCTTACTGTTAATCCGTCAATCTTATATTCCAACGCAAGCTCAGCGATATTTTCTTTCGTTTGCTGATCTATATCTGGTGAGATTTTTAATATTATTGCGGAATTATCAATTGATTTCCGGGTTAGAGTTATGGATTTCAACAATTTCGATAATTCTTGCTTATTGTGCAGATTGCGTAAATTAGGCGTGTTTGGAGACGAGATGTTCAGCACTATATAATTGCTTTTTCCATATACCATCTTTATTAAATCAACATAATCACTAATTTGGTCTTTCGATGCACTATTTTTTCCTATATTTATGCCAAAAATGCAGTCATCAAGCTTGGTTTCATCTATTTGTTTAAGAAAATAGTCTATTCCTTTATTGTTAAATCCCAATCTGTTAATTACCCCTTGATCTTTAATTAACCGAAAAATTCTTGGTTTTTTGTTTCCATATTGTGGATTACGAGTTACAGTACCAGTTTCAATAAACCCAAAACCAAATGAAAGCATAGGTCTTATAATTTCTGCATTTTTGTCAAAACCTGCAGCCAGGCCCACGGGGCTTCTGAGCTTATTACCAAAAAAATTCACACTCAAAGATTCTGGCAGCTCTATAGGATTCTTATAAGGTATTTTCTTTAATGCCATGATTGCCAAAGAGTGAGCAACTTCAGGCGACAGTAAAAACAATAAATTACGTAATATCATTTTGTAAAACACTTTGCTTATTTTTAGTTTATTTTTTACCATGCAACACTATAAGAGTATAACCATAAATTGAAAAGAAATTGATTTTACTTATGAATAATGGATAAGCTTTCTCTATAGGTTACACACTTAAAGCTACTGTTAACTTTTACAAGATATAGAAAATGAAAGAGGCCGGGACCGGAATTGAACCGGTATAAAAGGATTTGCAGTCCTCCGCATAAGCCATTCTGCCACCCAGCCGTTTTTTATGTGTAGATATTCATTATATCTTTTAGCATAGATAAAGCTTCCTCCCTTTTGCGTTGAAAAGCGTTACGTCCAATGATTGAACCATTACCACCACCCTGCTTAATTTCTTTCGCTTCATTGCATATGTCATCTACTTCCTTCGATTCGCCACCAGAAAAAACTACTATTCTTTTCCCTGCAAAACAAGATCTTTTAACATATTCAATTCTTTTAGATAATGATTCAATATTTTCTGTTTCTATTTTCTCCCTTTCCAAATATTTAGTTGGAAGTTTTACTTTGATTATATTAGCGCCAAGTAAAGCTGCTATGTGCGCAGCATAGGCAATAACATCAACTGCTGTTTCACCTTCTTTGGAAATTCCTTCACCACGTGGATAAGACCATAGCACTACTGCAAGCCCATAAGATTTGGCTTCAGCTATGATTCCATGGGCTTCTTCCATCATATCAAAACACTTGGCAGAACCAGGATATATAGTAAATCCAACAGCCAAGCAGCCCAAACGCAGCGCATCTTTCACAGAAGAGGTTATTGCTTGATCGGAAGTCAGATTCTTCGAATGTAAGGAGTTGGAACTATTAAGTTTCAAAATAAGTGGAAGCATTCCAGCATAAGTTGAGGCACCAGCTTCAATCATACCAAGTGGAGCAGCATATGCACTTACTCCCGAATCAACTGCAAGCTGAAAATGATAATGTGGGTCATAAGCATCAGGGTTAACTTCAAAGCTTTTTATTGGCCCGTGCTCAAATCCTTGATCTACGGGCAGAATCACTAATTTGCCGGTACCACCAAGTTTTCCATGCATGAGAATACGAGTGAGGTTTGCTTTTACCCCGGGGTTTTCACTTTCGTAGTAGCTTAGGACTTGTTTTACTTTATCACTTATCACTATAATTCAAATTAAATTTAAGTTATAAATTGTAACAAAGATGAAGTTCAATACAAGGATTTTAAACTATATCAAAAGCAATTTTATTTTCTACCTTATTCATATAGATTCTTAATTTCTTTCCTTTTATTAATTTACGATTCAGTATTTCTTCCGCTAAGTAACTTTTTATCTCTTTTTCAATAAGTCTCTCTATCGGACGTGCTCCCATTTCCTTACTATAACCCATTTGTACAAGATAAGATTTCACTTCATCCTCTACCAAGCAGTTTATGCCTTTTTGCGTCAGTTGCTTTTTCAGTTCTAGGACAAATTTATCCACAATATGCAAAATCACATCCGTACTTAAGTCAGAAAAAGAAATAATCGCATCAAGACGATTACGAAATTCAGGGCTAAAAACCTGTTCTATTGCTTTTTCGCTATCACCAATGTTAAAATTTCTATGCCCAAAGCCAACAAAACTTTTGCTGCGTTCAACTGCTCCTGCATTAGTTGTCATAATTAAAATTATATTGGAAAAGTTAACTTTACGTCCGTAAGTGTCTGTAACACAACCATAATCCATAATTTGTAGCAATATATTATAGATATCGCTATGGGCCTTTTCAATTTCATCAAGCAGCACAACACTATATTGATTGTTAGATACAGACTCTGTGAGTAATCCACCCTGATCATAACCTACATATCCAGGAGGAGAACCAATCATCCTTGATATCGTATGAGATTCAATATATTCGGACATATCAAAGCGCATAAGATTCATGCCCATGCTTTCTGCTAATTGTTTTGCTAGCTCGGTTTTACCAACACCGGTTGGCCCTGCAAAAAGATAATTTGCTAAAGGCTTATTGTAATTTCTCAACCCAGATTTAGCAATTTTAATAGAATTAACAAGAGATTCTATTGCCTGCTCTTGGCCAAAAATCACCTTTTCTAGATTAGCTTTTAAAGACTTTACTTTCTGCAAATCATCAGATTCAGATCCGCAAGGCACATTTGTAATTCTAGTAATGGTATTCTTAATATCTCTACTATTTACAATTTTACCCCTGTTTCTTAGCAATTTACAATATGCCCCTGCCTCATCAATAACATCAACCGCTTTATCAGGTAATATTCGCCCAGTAATATACTTATGCGAAAGTTCAGCCGCAGACCTAATGGCATTCTTTGTATAATATACTCCATGATACCCTTCATAGTAGTGCTTTATGCCATCTAGTATCTTTATCGTTTCATTAACAGAAGATTCTTTAACATTAATTTTTTGAAACCTTCTCGCTAGTGCTTTATCTTTTTCAAAACTAGTGCTGTATTCTCTATATGTAGTTGCACCTATGCAGCGCAATGTGCCTCTCGCAAGTGCGGGCTTGAGCAGATTACCAGCATCAAGAAAGCTACCACTTGTAGAACCTGCTCCAATGATAGTGTGTATTTCGTCAATAAAAAGAATAGCACCTGGTTTTGCCTCAATTGCTTTTATTATAGATTTTATTCTCTCTTCAAAATCACCTCTGTAGCGTGTCCCTGCAAGGAGTGATCCTAAATCCAAAGCATAAATTATACTGGACCTGAGCGCATTGGGAACACTGCCTTCAATGATCTTCAATACCAAACCCTCAACTATTGTTGTTTTGCCAACACCTGGGTCTCCAACATATAAAGGGTTGTTTTTTCTACGCCTCAATAATATTTCTATAGTGCGATTTAATTCATAATCACGACCAATAACATAATCTATTTTTTTGCTTCTTGCATAGTCATTTAAATTTTTACAATAACTTTGTAGAATTTCCTCATCTTTTAGTAGCTCACCTTTATTTACTGTAGTAGGAGCGTCATTATTTTTATCAAGTTTTACTTTATGATTGGTGGTGTATTCATCTATATCGTTAGAGTATTTCATATTAGATATATGGTAAATCAAATTGGAATCTTTCGCACTTTGTTTCTGCAATAGATCTTCAACGTATAAATCTTGCCCAGACAAAATTTCTACTAGAACACTTGCTCCATTTATTTCTTTTTTCCCCAAGCTATGAGACCGTATTATTGCTCTGTGTATTATGCATTGAAACATTGAGCTAGGTTTAACTCCACTGATAATCAATTCAGAACTGCTTTGTAAAAACCCTTTTATATTATTATTATAATCATTAGCCTTAATATTGCATCTTGATAGAATGTTATCCATATTGATGATTTCATCGGCTCTGATATTACATCTTGATAAAACGTAATTTACATCCACGTCTTTAGTTAACACCAGCAATAAATGTTCTACTTTCGCATATTTTAGATTAAAATTAGAAGCAATGAGTAGCGCTCTATTCAAACTTGCCTCTAAGTTTTTGGAAATCATCTCCTATTCTCTTTAAAAGTGGGAACTCATATATAATGAATAGCACACAATTATTAAAAAAATTGAAATCCAGCAGTTCGCTGTAGCCAATTTGAATCCCCACTCTGGATCTACGTGATAGCACCGCGATATCTCAACATAGATTCCGCTAATGAGTAGCGGAATGACGAGTTTTACGCTTATCAAGTTGTAGGTAAATCCTATTTAATACGCTTTTTCTAGTACTCTGCTTTTCTTCTTAAATGCATTGATCTTTTTTCTACCGCATTTAGTCTTTAACTGTATTAAATAGGACTTGATCTGACACTTAAAATAAGTAAGTTATAAAATAATAAAAGAAAGGAGTGTTAGAAATGAGTACAATACAAACAAAAATACTAAAACCAAAGCTAGGGTTATTAGAGCTAGCAAAACAACTAGGAAATGTATCTCAAGCATGCAAAGTGATGGGATACTCAAGAGATACATTTTATCGGTTTAAGGAGTTATATGAAAATGGAGGAGAGGAAGCATTACATGAAATAAGTAAGAAAAAACCGCTATTAGCGAACAGAGTTTCCGACGATATAGAAAGAGCAGTGATTGGTATAGCAACAGAATTTCCAGCATATGGGCAAGAAAGAGCTGCAAATGAACTGAGAAAAAGAGGTATAATAATTTCTCAGGGAGGAGTAAGGTCTGTATGGCTAAGAAATGACCTTGAAACTCTCAAAAAGAGACTTAAAGCGCTAGAGACAAAAGTAGCTTAAGAAGGAATCATTTTAACTGAAGAACAACTTACAGCTTTAGAAAAAGTTAAAGAACAAAGGGAAGCTCATGGTGAAATTGAGACACAACATCCAGGTTATTTGGGTTCTCAAGATACCTATTATGTGGGCAATATCAAAGGTATAGGGCTAATTTATCAGCAGACTTTTGTTGATACTTATTCGAGAGTTGCAATGGTTAAACTTTACACGGACAGAACAGCTATTACAGCTGCAGACCTCCTCAACGATAGAGTTATTCCATTTTTTGATGAGCAGAAAATTCCATTATTACGCATTCTAACTGATAGGGGTACAGAGTATTGTGGCAAGCCAGAAAATCACGCTTATCAGTTATATTTGGGAATCGAAAATATCGATCATTCTAGAACCAAAGCCAACTCTCCACAAACCAATGGCATATGTGAAAGATTTCATAGAACCATGCAAGATGAGTGTTACAATATTATCTTTAGAAAGAAAATCTACAATTCTTTGGAAGATCTACAGATTGATGTTGATTATTGGTTGCGTTCTTATAATGAGACAAGGCCTCACTCGGGTAAGTATTGCTATGGCAAAACACCTATGCAAACGTTTTTTGATAGTAAATATATTGCTTTTCAGAAAAACATTAGTAGCATTAAACAAGAGCCTGATATTAGTTTTGACTACCTCAATTCTTCTGTCAGTTAATTCTTGTCTGTCACATTAAATCTTGTCTTTTACAACTTAAGTGTTCTCTTTTCTTGATCTTTAGATATCGTTGCAGTAGCCAATACTATCTTACTCACAGGGCCATAGCTTAAATAGATCCTACGAGGTACATAATCTTCATATGAAACTTGCCATGTTTGTTTCATCAGTGACTTTTCCATGTGCCACTCAGCATAATCAGTTGCCATAAAAATTAGATCTGAAATCAACTTATCATCTTGGTCGTTCTCAATACGTAAAAAAGATTTAATCTCTTCTAGAGTAACCGGAAGAGATTTAGGTTTGGATTTACGTTGCACATGTATTCTTGGTGAATTTGACATATAGCCCTCCTTATAAATATATTTTTGTTATTCTAACGCCAAGTTTGTTTATAGTAAGTGATGTTATGTAAACTGGAAAAAATTATGCTTTTCAGTTGGATCTAAGGCACTGGAATGACGAGAAATTGAATGACACCACGATTATGCGATAAATTCTTTATCTCATGAATATATTGAGAAGAGAACGTATTAAAGCTGTTTCTCCTTTTTTATTGATAAAATTTGAACTTATAGCATATTCAACTAGGCTAGATTTTAGTAGATTGACATTTTGAGAATGAATATCGTTGAAGATGGAATTTAACTCTTTAGCAAGCAGACTGCGAAATTTTTGCACACTGTCATATGCGATATTTTCAAGTTCATGTGCAAATTTATCTTGAGCTATAGTTGTTATATCTTCAATTTCCTTATTAAACTCCTCTAGCTTTTTTTCGTTATTTTTAAAATTTTTCGTAAAAGTTTTCATATCAATTAAACTCAACTACTATTATGATTATAATGATAATGAAAAACTACCGAAGTAAAAAATTCACACTACTTGCAAATACTTTTACGCGCTAGGGCTATAGGTGTCATCCAAGTACCCCCTTCCCGTCATCTGAGTAGCCTCCTTTTCCTGTCATCCCGCGCGGAACAATTAACCGTCATACCGTCACGGTATCTCTAGATCCCGCTAACAAGTAGCGGGATGACGATTGCCAGGGTGTCATACAAGTAGCTGACACATAACTGTACGAACATTACCTCCTGGGACAATGTTCGTACAACTGTGGGTGCTAAGTTTTACAAACACCGTTGTGCTGAATCTTGAATATCCACTTCTTTCAATTCAGTGTCAGGAGCGATGGGTTTTGATATTGTGTATGTAATGCCACCGGCTATCAGTGCAGATACCACAGAAGCTGCAACTATTAATAGAGCAGACAATCCGGAAGCAATACTAAGAGCAGCACCTACTACTAACATAGCTGCAAGGCTCGCGTAGGCAACTTTTGGGGAAAATTGTCTTTTTCCTACTTTTTCTAGTGACACTTCATTTGTTTTAGTTTTTGTTTTGCCTAACTCACCCTTAAGTGGTGTGTTTTCATTTTTCAGATTTTTTATTTCTTGTCTTAGTGATTCATTCTCTTTATTGAATTCTTTCAACTTAGCCTCATGTCCAGCTATGCAACTTTTTGATTCTTCTAGTTTCTTTTGCGTTTTTTCTAACAACGCTTCTGCTTTAGAATACTGACTTTCTGTTTTGTCTAATTTATCTTTAAGCGTTGCGTTTTCATTTCCTAGATCTTGCATTTTTTGTTTTAGTGATTGATTCTCTTCCTTTAGTTGAGCACGTAATTCTTTTGACTTAACTTTGCGTTTTTTAACCTTTTCTACTTCTCCTTGAGCTTCCGTTGCATTGTGTGTTTTGGAATGGGAAGAGGCACTAGATACAACCTCAGATAGCTTGTTTAGTCTATCTATTAGGTCTTCATCCTTTATCAATGAGCGATCTGCTCCATGCTTTATCAAAACATTAACATTTGCTTCACTTTCTACTAGATATTCTATAATTTCTACATAACCACGTGTAGTAGCATAATGTAAAGGGGTATGTCCATTTTTATCCTGTACATCAACTTTTGCTCCACATTCTACCAAAAGTTTCACTGATTCTTCATTATTGTTTGCAACAGCATGGTGTAAAGGAGTCAATCCATTTTCATCTTGTGCATCAATGTCTTCTCCATTTTCTAATATAGATTGGCCTAAAGCTTCAGATTCATCTGCATCAAAACATATTCCACTGCCGTCACTACTACTTTTATTTAAAAAGATCTGTTCACCATTATATGTAGCACCGTATTGTTCCGAATGTTGATTATGACCGGTTTGTTCTATGCGCTTCTTATTGGCAAGTGGTGGTTCTGCCTCTTGCAATTTTTGCGCTTCAGCATCTTTTTCTCTTGTAGCCTGTTCTATTTCTAATGTATCATCTAATGTGTTTGTATTGTTTTCATTAGTGATTGAGTTTGAAAAAGTCTGTTTATTCTCATCTTGTACATAGATTTTTCTGTTGTTTGGTGTAATTCTACTATTCTCTTCCTGATGTTTTGCACCCCATGCTTGCACTGCAGCAGTTACGTTATTTCCGTTCACAGCTAAATTTCCTGGAGTTTTATTATTAGGCTGCAGTAAAGTGCCTTGTCTATAAGTTTGTCTTCTCGTAGCTATTGCCTCAGCATCACGTTGTTCTCCTTCCTCTAACATTTTTATTATAGCCTTTTTACCTTCTACATCGCCGACAATATCCTTTGGAGTTCGGCCTTGACTATCTTTTAGTAAAGGATTTGCGTTATTGTTCAATAAAAGCTGAACTATCTCTTGATGACCATGCAAAGCAGCAATGTGCAAAGCAGTTAGCTTAGACTTAGCTCCATCAAGTTCATATATTGGTTCATTAACTTTTACTTCCTTTGCTAGTAGGAGTTTTACTATTGGTACACTGTTACATTCCACAGCAATATGTATCAACATATAATTTACAATTTTGCCTGACTCTGATACACTGAACATCTTATCTATCTTCAAATTGTTATAAGTGTTATATACTCCTAAGTCTGCATCTTTTAGCTTACTCCCTATTCTTTCAAGCAAATTATCCTTATTCAAATCTTTACTCTCACTCACATTGCGTATTATTTCAAAAAACTTTTTCTTTTCTGTTACCATAACCTTTTCTTTCAATTTATTTATTATTGCTGAACAGTCTCACAAAAAAGTTAAGTTTGTCGAAATTCCATGTTTGATCTGAAAATTAGTCATAAACATTTTCTTGTCTGTCATCCAAGTAGCTGATACTGGTTTGCTCTATAATGGTATCATTCCAGTACCTTCTCCTGTCATCCCAGTGTCTGGGCACTGGAATGACACCATTTCCATGAATATTGCTCTTAATTTGTAACTAACCTAAGCCATGAATATTAAGAAATTTACCAAGCGAAAAAAAAGGCAAAAGAAGCCCTAGTCATTGTCTATTTTCAGTATTGGCGTTTTTTAAGTCTTAAACGCTGCAATTTAGCTGCTTTTAAATGCAACTAACCTTAGCTTAAATGTTTAAGAAATTTACTAAGCAGAAAAAAAGGCAAAAGAAATCCCGTGTTAGCTAGTTGTCACTCTCTAATCCTGCAAATTGGCGTACTATACTGTCTTAAACGACTTATAAGCGCGTTTCAGCTTGTGTAGGTAAAAACCTAGAAATATTGTGAAGACATAAGGTGCACATAGTGCAAAAAATTAAAAATAAGACGCCAACTACGTTGTTTTCTTGCTGTTTAATCTGCACAGATGAAGATAACTGAATACCTTCAGTTTCATGATAAGGGGGCTGGCGGAGTTTGTCAAGTAAGTTTTTTCGTTTCTGCGGGCTACTTCTCGACACCAGTGGTGTTAAGTATTCGTACAGTTATTGGTATTATTAAGATACTCCCTAATCTTCTTTAAATCCTCCCAGGCTAAACGTTTTTGCATTGGCTGACGCAGTAGGTAAGCTGGGTGAAATATAGCAGCTGTAGTGATTGAGTGAGATAAATATTGGTTAGTGTACGTATGAAATCTACCACGCAAATTCGATATAGTTTTTGTGCTGTCAAGAAGGCTATAACACGCAATTCCCCCGACCAAAATTAGAATTTGCGGTGAAACCAGTGCAACATGCTTCTCAACAAATGGTCTGCACATATCAAGCTCTAGGTCGGTTGGCTTTCTATTGCCAGGTGGGCGCCAAAATAAGGTATTGCTTATGTATACCTTAGTGCGATCAAGATTGATTGCATTTAACATTTTATCGAGCAACATTCCACTTGCACCACAAAATGGTATGCCTTGAAGGTCTTCATTTGCTCCTGGAGCTTCACCAACGAGCATAATTTTTGCGTTTGGATTACCATCGGAAAAAACAGTATTAGTTGCAGTTTTTTTTATCTCACAACCTTCAAATGATTCAACTGCACTTCTTAGTTCATCCACACTACTACATTTACTTGCAAGTTTCCTTGCTTCAATTATCCAATCACTTGGAAACATGTCTTTTCCATCTTTAGTGTCACCCCAGCACGTATCTGCATCTTTCTTCTGGGTCCCAGTTTGGATAACAGAGGGTTGCACACCCTCTTTGCTCTCCAACTTTTTTTCCTCTTTACCCTCTGTTAGTGTGCAATCAACGCCCACTTCATGGTAAAATTTTAATAATTCTAGGTCTTCATTGCTCATAATGCTTTTTAACCTTTTGTGCTTTTTTCATGGCCATATCATACTTCAATTTAGATAAATGTCTAATATATAATATGCCATTTAAGTGATCTAGCTCATGCTGAATACACCTTGCGAGCCAGCCGCAAGCTTTTAGCGTCTGTTCCTCATTATTTAAATCCTTATATTTCACAGTCAAATATTTTGGACGCTTAATTTCATAGCTTTGCTCTGGAATTGAAAGGCACCCTTCTTTGAGAATTACTTGTTCATCGGATAATTCCGTAATTTCAGGGTTAATCATGTAAAATTTGCCAGTCGATTCATACCCTACTGGCTCGTCTTCAGCTCGAGAGAGCTGAATGTCCATAACAAAAACTCTCCTCAGCACTCCAACTTGCACTGCAGCAAGGCCAAGACCTTCTGCATCGTACACAGTTTCGAACATGTCGTTTACTAATTCTTTAACTTTATCGTTTATATCTGTTACTTCACTGGCACGTGTGATTAGTCTTTCATCAGGGGCAATTACAATTGGTAATATGGACATAAAATGGACATAAAAATTATAATTCTATGTTTTGCTTTTCCTTTTGTCCAGAATTTAGTGTATATTAAAATGTTGCTATATCTATAATAGAAATATAAATTATTAAAGAAAGCTACAATTTAAATGAAATTGCGTAATAAGGTTAACTAATGTACTCTGCAGTAATAGCAAAACCAAAGAGAAACGTTTTTGCTGTTTTAGACATAGGTACAACAAAGATTATTTGTCTAATCGTTAAGATAAATAGCAATTTCAGCTGTAAAATAATAGGAACAGGTTATAAGATCGCAGAAGGTGTAAAAGGTGGGTCGATAACTAATGTAAAACATGCAAATTACTCCATCTCATCAACTATAGGTTTAGCTGAGCAAGTGTCAGAGGAAACTATAGACCAGATATATGTGAACATTGCTGGATGTGGCATCTCATCTTTTAATGTACATAATGAAATTATTGCAGCTAATCATGAAATTTCTGACCGGGATATAAAACGTGTAGTTTTTCAGACGTTTGAGAAATATATTGAAGAAAATGTTATCATTCACAATATACCACTGAAATATCACTTAGATGACATGACTGACATAAAAGAAGTTGGTGGATTGTACGGAAAAAGACTATCTGCTGATGTTAATGTTGTCACTGCTTCGCGTCCAGCGCTTACCAATATTGAAAACTGTATTACCAATAATGGTGGATTAAATATGGCAGGTTGTATTGCTTCTGCATATTCTGCAGGTCTTGCCTGTCTAAGTGGAGATGAAAAAGAGCTCGGGACTGCTATTGTTGATATAGGCGGTGGGTGCACTGCAATTGGAATTTTCAAAAGAGGGAAACTTGTGTATGCAAGCAGCGTTCCAATTGGTGGCGTTCATATCACTCGAGATATTGCTTACGGGCTATGCACAAGCATAGAACGTGCAGAGTATATAAAAATACTGTATGGTAGCACTATCGTAACTTCAATAGATGAGAACGAATATATTACAGTGCAAAATAGTGAAAATGATGAACCTACTCAAGTATTAAAATCTGAGCTTATTAACATCATAAGACCAAGAGTTGAAGAAATACTTGAAATGGTAAGAGAGCAATTTCAAGAGCAGAAAGATCCAATTAATAAAGTAGTGATCACAGGTGGAACTAGTCAACTCACAAGCATGAAGGAAATTGCAGGCTATATATTCAATAAGCAAGTTCGAATTGGGTGCCCTGAGTCTTGTAGCGGTCTTGATGGCGAATATGATAAAAATCCTGTATTTTCTGCTGCTATAGGTTCTATAAAGCTAATAGTTGACACTTTTTATAAAAATAACTCTGGAATGCTCGGTCAAGATGGTAAAATAAGTAAGTTGTACCATTGGGTTAAATCAAAAGTTACAGTTTAATTTTACTGAATGAAATTCTTATATCTATCAAAGGAAACATTATGAATAAAAAACATTGTTTCAAAATTAATAAACTTGTTCGTGATCATACAACTGAAATTATACGTTCCCATGGAATTATTGTTTATGAGAGGGTGATGGAAAAAGATGAATACATTGAATGTCTCAAAGATAAACTTTTAGAAGAAGCAAAGGAGGTTATTGCCTCTAAAACTTCAGATGAAACCCTTGAAGAGTTAGCTGATTTATTTGAGGTCATACATGCATTAGGCAAAGAAAGTGGACTATCTATAGAACAAATTGAAGAAAAGCGTATCTCTAAAAAACAAGAGAGAGGTGGTTTTGAGAATCGTATCTACCTTGACCACCTTTCATACAAATGACTTGACACTAGGATCCATGGGACTTATTTTTGCTAGAGAAAAATTTTTAAAGAGATGGAAGAGAAAATGAAACTGATTGAACGAGTAATAGAAAAATGGAAGGGTTTGTATGATGAAATTTCACAATAAAACCTATGTCAAGCATACAATTGTACAAACGTTGTTGGTTGCCGTGCAGTTCTTGCCTCCAATCCAAGTAGCCCTCCTCTTGTCATCCCAGTGCGTGACACTGGGATCTAGGTATCAAAATATTTTCAAATCATTCAATGAACAACAGATTCTAGGAGCATACAATATCCATGATGAAAGATAAAATAGGCTGGATCCCAGTGTCAAGCACTGGGATGACAGGGAAAAAAGGCACTCGGATGACACCATTTTTTGTACTTTTGCATTCAAAGCTTCAATGTTCGTACAATTATATGTCAAGCAGTGGAGTCTACTACGCAAGACGTGAATTATAATAAGAAAGGGAAAATATGAACATAACTATACACTCACAAGAAGACTTTGAGTTTATGCGCAAGGCTGGCAGGCTTGCTGCTGAAACTCTTGATTTCATTGCACCATATGTAAAGGTAGGAGTGACAACTAATGAGTTAAATGATCTATGTCATGACTTTATAATCAAGGCAGGTGCAATTCCAGCACCACTAAACTATAGGGGGTATCCAAAGTCAATTTGCACCTCAAAAAACGCCGTTGTATGCCATGGCATTCCTGACGATAAACCGCTTAAAGATGGAGATATTTTGAATATTGACGTTACGGTGATTTTAAATGGCTGGCATGGTGATACAAGTCGCATGTTTTGGGTTGGCAAGCCATCAATAAAAGCAAAACGTTTATGCGATGCTACTTATGGTGCATTGATGGAAGCAATTAAACAAGTTAAACCCGGCAATAAGTTAAATGAAATAGGGCTTGCTATAGAAAAATATATTAGAAGTTTTGGATATTCTATTGTACGTAGCTATTGCGGACATGGTATAGGAAAAGTCTTTCATGCTCCACCAAATGTAGTGCATTTCTACGATCAAGATGAAAATCTTGTCTTGAAGGAAGGTATGTTTTTTACAATAGAGCCAATGATTAATGCTGGAAAACATGAGACTCTGCTCAGTAAACTCGATGACTGGACAGTAACAACACGTGATCTTTCACTTTCTGCTCAATTTGAGCATACACTTGGAGTAACAAAAGATGGTGCTGAAATATTTACATTATCGCCTAAGAATTGGCATTTCCCACCATATAATTAGATTTTTTTAAACTCTGCAACTATACTTGGATCTTGAAGAAAGCTAACCCTTAACTTGTGATATAGCAACTAGCCCAATTAATGCACAGAAAATCATGTAAAAACTAGCTGAAGTCTCTTGTCCTGTAACTTTGATAATTGTTGTGCATATAAATGGTGCAAGGCCACCAAAAAATCCAGCAGCTATATTTCTTGACAAGCCAAATCCGCTGTACCGAACCTTTGTTGGAAATAATTCACACATAAATGCACTGACAGGACCAAGCGATGCAGCTATTGGAATTATAAAAAGAATGTGTGCGATTATGGTTAGCAAATTATCACCACTTGGTATCATTGAAAAAACTGGATAACTCACTATCACAAAAGTTATAAATGCAAACTTCATAACTTTTTCTCTTCCTACCTTATCAGAAAATATTGCAAACAATATTGTCAATCCTCCGAGCGCAATTTGACTCAGTATTTCTACCATATGGTTAAAATGAGTATTTATTGTTGATGTAAGCACATTGAAAAATACCAGATATATGTAAAGAGATGAGTTTTCAACTATATCAACCCCAACTGATATCAGAAAAGGTTTTTTATAGCTATTCAATAACTCTTTTAATGGCAGTTTAGATAGATTTTTCTGTCTTTTATACTCTGGGCTTTCATCAAGTATATACCTCGTATATATGCTGATTAGTCCCATTGCTAAACTGAAAATGAAAGGTAACCTCCATCCCCAAGATTCAAAATCAGATACTTTCCTGCATATGAGTACCGCTATCAGGCTTAATATTGAACCAAGAATTGCACTTAATACTTCAATGCTGCCAAAAAATCCTTTTTTGTTTTTAGGAGCGTGTTCTATTAAAAATGGTGCATTTCCTGCTTCTCCTCCAAGGGATATACCCTGTAATAACCTTAAACAAACTACCAGTATTGACGCTAGTATTCCAATACTTTGATACCCTGGAACAAAAGCAATTAATACAGTTGATAAAGTCATTAATATAATCGAGAGCAATAAGGCAACTCTTCTGCCATGCTTATCACCAATGTGACCAAATATAGCAGCGCCGATTGGTCTCATTAAGAAACCCACTGCAAACACTCCAAAAGCCTTCAATACGCTGGTTAGTTGATCATCCGACGGAAAAAATACATTACCAATTATGTTTATTAAGTGGCCAAAAAGCATGTGGTCATACCATAATAAAGTGCCACAAATTAAGCTTGATAGTATTACTTTTGTTATCTGCTGCACAAAATCCTCTATAATTTGTTTGATATTAAGTAATATTACTTACTTTTTCAAACGTGAATTATGTAAATGTTATATTAATAATACTATCTTATTAAATTTTAATATTTTTATATCGTTGATTATATTTAAATATCCTTATACTATACCTATATGTTTCCATATATTTTTTGGCGAGAAAGTTATTTTAATTTAAGTGCACAAAGTCTCTTGCTATGACACATACTCCAGTTTTATTAAAAGAGATGCTATCGCAACTTTCACCGCAGGATGGTGGTATATATGTAGACGCCACATTTGGAGCTGGAGGATATAGTAAAGCAATATTGGAGTCAGCTGATTGCAAAGTATATGCAGTTGATAGAGATGAAACGGTAACTAAGTTTTATGATGATTTAAGCGTTAAGTATCCCGATAGAATAAAACTATTCATTGAGAAGTTTAGTAATATTAAAAGTATACTAAGCAGCGTTGAGCCATCTCCTGTCATCCCAGTACTTGATACTGGAAAAAATAACTGGTCACGCGCTGGAATGAAATCAAACGGAGTGGATGGGGTGGTTTTTGACATCGGAGTTTCATCTATGCAGCTTGATAACGGAGATAGAGGGTTCTCATTTCTGCATGATGGTCCACTTGATATGAGCATGGATAACTCTTCTTACATAAACGCTTCAACGTTTGTTAACGCTTTACGCGAAGAAGAAATTGCAAATACTATATATAACTACGGAGGAGAGCATCATTCTCGCAAAATTGCAAGAGCAATAGTAAATGTACGAAAGAAAAAAACTATCAAAACTACATTTGAGCTTGCGAACATTGTACGTTCTGTGGTGTTCCGTGGAAAAAGCAAAATTGATCCTGCAACCAGAACATTTCAGGCAATCAGAATATGGGTAAACGATGAGCTGGGAGAACTTGAGAGGGGCATTAAAGCTGCATCTGAAATTTTAAATGAGAATGGCAAATTAATTGTTGTCACCTTTCATTCCTTAGAAGATCGCATAGTCAAAACTTTTTTTAAAGATTTATGTGAACCAAAATCTGCTGATTGTAAGATATTCTCTCTTCTAAATAAAAAAGTGATCAAAGCAAGTATAGAAGAAGTAAATGCAAATCCACGTTCACGCTCAGCAAAACTAAGAGCTATACAGAAGTTGTCATGAGAACTTTCTGCATCATCTCAATAGTTATGTTTTTTCTTAGCATTGTAGAACTATTTAAGATAAAACTACATGTTCAGTCATTAAATAGAGAGCTAATAAAAATAAAAAGTGAAATTAGTTTAGTACAAAGTGATATAAAAGTTTTACAAGCAGAGTGGAGCTATTTGAATAATCCAAAAAGACTTGCAAGCCTTGTAAAGAAATACCTAAAAAATAACTCTTTAATACTGGCTAGCCAGGTTAAAAATCTTGACTCTTTAAATGGCCGCAGTGTGTTAGCACAACTTAAAACCCAGAGTTAAATTGGTTATACTAAGCTTTATCTTTTACAGATAAGCACACCACAATAAACCTTACTTTGGTATGAAATTGCTTGCGTAAGATTTTGGCAGCCTCTTAACATTTTTTGGCATTTCAATTACGTATTTAACGTTGCGTTTTTTTGCGTAGAATACTGCTTTTTCAAGAGAATTAAACTTTAATACAATCTGTTTTTTTGGATCTTTTGAGCCAACCCACCCCATTAAAGGTTCAATGTAGTAAGAACCAGATTCAATTTTTAGGTGCCAGAGATTTGTATTACCTAAACCAGATTGTGTTGCAGTTTTTGTTGGTCTATAAATCTTAAAAACTACTTTATCATCAATGCCCATAATTCTTGTTAAATAAGCTTAAATATATATCTAAATAAATCCTTTCACAAACAATTAGTATGAAAGAATGAAGTTTGAAATAAATATTTTTATGTTATATTATTATTAAATTATATTAAAAGGATTAGCTGAATAGGAGTAATCGATGACGCAACAAGAAATAGTAACAATTAATGCAGAGTTACGTGATATAACAAAAACAAAAGCGATGCATTCTCTAAGGAAGAAAGGAAACATCCCTGGAATCATATATGGAAAGGGTCATGATAATGTAAATTTAACATTGTCTGCAAAGGAATTCACGAAGCAATATAAATCAGGCTCTCTTTCTGCACATTTGATAGAGCTGAATATTTCGGGCAAAAAGGAATATGCTCTTGTTCGCGATATCCAATTGCATGTAGTAAAGGATACTGTGCAACATGTTGATTTTCAATTTGTTGATAAAGGCAGCGAAATTAAAATAGACATACCTCTATCATTTGTGAATGAAAGTAAAGCTCCAGGGATCAAGTTAGGTGGAGTGCTTAATGTTTTGTGTCGTTCTATTACTGTTAAATGCTCTCCTGATAAAATACCTCAGGTTATAGAAGTTGATTTATCTGGTAAAATGATTGGCCAATCTATACATATCAACGATGTAAAATTACCAGAAGGTGTTAAGTTTGTAGCTCATGAAGAAGAAAATTTTACTATTGTTACAATTTCTGCTGCCGATAGTGACGTTGAAGAACCTCAAGCAGAAACAGAGTAATAGTGCATCTGATAGTTGGACTTGGTAACCCTGGTGGTCAATATGAGTTAACTCATCATAATATCGGCTTCATCGTAGTTGATAAAATTTACAAATATTGGAATTTCCAGTCGTTTTCTAAAAAAGCCGATTATCTAATAACCTCTGGCATAATTAATGATAATAAAATCATGTTAATAAAGCCTTATTCATTTATGAATAATTCAGGCATCCCTGTTGCAAAAATACGAAACTTTTACAAATTATCGCTAGATAATATCGTTGTCATACACGATGACGCTGATTTGGAAATTGGAAGAATAAAAATAAAGAAAGGTGGTAGCTCTGCCGGACATAATGGACTTAAATCCATAGATAGTTTTATTGGTAATGATTATTGGCGCTTGAGATTTGGAGTGGGTAGACCTGAAGATGAAAAAAGCTTAGCAGATTATGTATTATCAAAATTTTCAAATTTTGATAACGTTACTCCCTTAGTGGAAAAAATAACAAAAAATATACACTTAATGCTGCAAGGAGATAATACAGCTTTTATCAATTTGATTGTATAATATTACGAAACACAAAACTAAATTTCACACAATTAAAATAACAGATTTCTTGCACTACCTCCGGCTTTGTTGCATAGCTATTGTAGTTCAGAGTAGTTATAAAGGAGAAAAGCCTTTAAATGTATGGTCACTAACGCATTTTATTGTAAAATAGGCATTTTTCAAACAAGTATAACTTATGCCACAAAAAATGAGAGTCAGTAACCAAAGAGAATATAACGAACTTCTCAAAAAAAGAGGAAATTATCTCGCTCAAGTGAGAAAGTTACATATTACCTTAAATATGATGAACAAAGAAGTAATGGCGATGAGATATACAAATGCTACCTCACGTGATAGTATGTAGTATGCTTGAGGGAATGGGTAACAAGTGCAATATTTTGTCTCTTCGTGCGGATGCATTTTATGATGCAACTAGTGTGTACAAGATATGTAAAAAGCTGAATATCAAACCTATAATACGACCTATAAAGAATGCAAGAGTCTATGAAAAAGTAGATTGTTTATCGGAAAGAAACAATAATGTTAAGGGTATACAATCTTGTAAAAATTATGAGAATGGCATAAAAAGTGGAAAAAGAAGATGAAATATGGTTTAAGGTCACATGTTGAAACTTTCTTCTTTAGGTTTAAGAGGATATTTGGGTTTAGTTTCAAAAATAAATCTGAAATAAATCGTGAAAAAGAGTTGCTAATTAAGTGTTACTTAATGAATAAATTTACTGCAATTGGCATGCCTAAGTTCGAAATGGCTGTGTGAATTTTTTAGGGAGTGTTAAATAAACTGTGTCAAACCGCATTTTTAGTTCAACTCAATTTTCAATCTGCCAGGAAAGAAAACATCAAGTTGAGAGATAGTTAATGCCCAATCATGTACAGGCATCGTCCACTTTTCCTCTGCCTTCTTTATAGCACAATATACCTGCTTATACAAGGCATTTATGCTGGTAAATGAGCCTTTGGTCTTAGTGAATTTCCTAATTTGCCTATGTAGCCCCTCTATGGGATTGGTGGTGTAGATTATCCTCCTAACTGGACCAGAATACTTAAAATAACCAGACAAGTTTTCCCAATTATTCTGCCAAGATTTTATAACCATAGGGTACTTTGTGCCCCATTTTTCATCCAATTCCAACAGATAATTCTCGGTAATTTCCTTGCTTGAAGCTTGATATACCTTCTTTAAATCGCTCAAAAAACTCTTCGCATCTTTACTGGCCACATACTTCAGTGAGTTGCGTATCTGATGCACTATACACATCTGCACTTCCGCATTAGGAAAGACACTGTTTATAGCTGCAGGAAAGCTTTTCAGCCCATCAACGCAGGCAATAAGGATATCTTCTACTCCTCTTTCTTTGAGGTCATTTAGCACTCCCAACCAGAAGTTAGCTCCTTCACTTTCAGCCAAATAAAAACCTAATACTTCTTTTTTGCCATTTTGATCTATGCCTAATATGTTATACATGCATTTACTTACGCAATGCCCGTCCTCTTTGACTTTAAAAAACATGCCATCCATGAAAACTATCGGATATACAGACTGCAGCGGGCGACTACGCCATTCGTTGATTACTGGTAGCAATTTGTCAGTAATACTTGATATCTCTGCCGCCGATATTTTGTGATCATAAATTTCCTCAACATGTGACACTATATCTCTATAGCCCATACCACTGGCAAATGTGCTCAAAATCTTCGTTTCAAGCTCTGGATGTAAGTTTGTTTGCCTTTTTTTGACTATTTGTGGTTCGAAACTTCCTTCCCTATCTCTTGGCGTCAAAAGCTCAAATGACCCTGCGCTTGTACGTAAAGTCTTTGCATTCCTCCCATTTCTTCGATTATTCTCTTCGCTTTCAGCCGACAAGTGGTTTTCTATTTCACCTTCCAGGCTTACCTCCAGCAACTTTTTTATAAACGGTGTTAATGCTCCATCTCTTCCTGTCAACGGTCTTCCTTCTCGTATAGACGACAGGATATTTGTTTCTAATTCTTTATAATCTACCAAACCGGTAGTTCTGTTTACTACTTTCTGACTCATTGTCAAACCTCCATTTTTTTATATCAATTTATTACTTTTTTTTCGGTTTGACACAGTTTATTTAACACTCCCTTTTTTATATAGAATGTTAACGTAAGTAGCTATGCAACAAAGCCGGCACTGGGATGACATCCTTTCTAGTGTAATTTATTCGGGAGATTTGCTAAGCGGTAAGATTTTTCCTGATACGCTGCAATCGTTAGAAGCTAACTCCACAAATTTGTCTGTTAGTTTATCAGGTGACACCAATTCAGATCCAGGAAATGCCTGCTCACTACCCACAGGTCCTTTCGTGTATACAGCATTTACACATAATTTTGTATGTTTTGTCTCAGATGCATATATCTGCACCATTATTTCTAGTGCAACTTTACTTGCAGCATACGGCATCCAATATGGATAAGAGGAAGGAGAAAGTGTCACCTCTGAGGTCATGAATATCACTCTTCCAGCATTAGACTTCTTTAGCATTGGATCTAAGTTTTTTAGTAAGTACCAATTGGCAGTAAAATTTGTATTCATTACGTTCTGTAGCTCTTCAATCTCACAGTCGTGAATAGGGTTCAATTTGCCTAAAATTCCAGTACATGCAACTAATATATCAAGTGCTCCAGATTCTGATAATTTCAGGCTTTCTATCATGTTTGTCAGTATCTTTACATTCTCAAAGTCTAAAAGATCAAGCTGAATTAGTTTCACAGAGCCTTCTTTAAATTCTTCAAGCTCTTCAATTTCATTATATAGTGGCTTGAGATTATCAAGAGATCTTGAAATCAGAATCACACATGCACCTTCTCTTACAAACCTTTTTGCAACAGCAGAGCCTATTTCACCTGAAGCTCCGGTGATTAAAGCTACTTTACCTTCTAACTTACTCATTTCTTTCTCCTTAGCGAGATTCATTGAAATATTTTAGCTGAAAATTAAATTTTGCTCCATATATAAAAATCAAACTTAGCATATAAAAAAATAGTAATGACACTACCATACCACCTAAACTTCCATATATCAAATTCAGTTGATCAAAGGAAGCTTTTAAGTATTGCTTGAAAGCTGAAGCAGAAATTGTCCAAAGAATAACAGCCACACAAGATCCAGGAAAGACGTCTGATAAATTTTGTTTTATGTTTGGCAACATAAAATATAGCCAAGAGACTACTGTGAAAAGTACAAATTCAATGAGGAGATATTTAGTATAACTAATCCCCTGATAGGAAAAATCAATTAGCATTGGCACTAATGTAGAGAACACTATAATTAGAGTTATAATAAGCGTGATCACTAAAAATTGTAGTATACTTAACAACCTTCTTAATATATAAGGTGGCGAAACCGGAACTTTATAAGCTTTGTTCAATATTGTTCTAAGCCCTTCAATCGTTGATGAAGCAGTCCAAATAGCACCTACAATTGCTAAAGTTAGTAAGCTTTGTGGCGGGCCTGATAGTATCTCTCTGATACGCGGCATCAAAGATGCCAAAATATCCTGTGGCATATTATCAATGATAAATACCCAGCCAATGTTATACTGGTCTAAGAAATTTGCGAATGTTGACACCACAGCCATTAAAACGATGAGAAAAGGAAATATTGATAACAGAATTAAAAATGATAAATACCCTGCATGCTCCACTCCATCATTATGAATTGTGTCAATCAAAGCACGATAAAGGCAATAAACGATGCTGTAAAATTTCTGTAGCACTATAATATAAATAAACCAAGAAAAGTATTCTAAATGAAATAAAGGATACTTTTAAGCAAAAAAATCCTTACCGTTTACTTAAATTTAATCAAAGTGAAGGATAATCCAGCATTAAATAGAAATTATCGGAGGCATAATGAAAAATTTTCTTCTACTTGTAGCTTTAATTCTCTCCTTTGCGTTTGATGCACGTGCTGATCTAGATGCAACATCAGCAGTAATATGCAAAATAATTGGTTATACTCACGGCATAGGTGGGCCGATGATTACAATAGTGATAATAGGTGCAGCTTTGCTTGCAATATTCGGTAGAATGCCGTGGCCAGCGCTTTTTGCACTCGGTGCATTTACTGCTGTGTTTTTTGGTGCTCCTGCTGTCGTCTCAAAAATAGCACCAGGTACAGCAAGTAAGTGCGAGACGTGTCCTGCTGGGCAAACATTGCAAGAGGAATCTGCAGGATCAGGGAAGTATAAGTGTAAACAGTCTTAAAAAGTTTAAGTCAATGATACTTCCTGTATCATTGACTTAAACTTAATCAAAGTGAAGGATAATCTAGTGAAATAGAAACTATAGGAGGCATAATGAAAAATTTTCTTCTACTTGTGGCGTTAATTCTCTCCTTTGCGTTTGACGCAAATGCTGCTAATGATGAAACGTCAACAGTAATATGCAAAATAATAGGGTATACTCAAAGCTTAGGTGGGCCGATGATCACAATAGTGATAATAGGTGCAGCTTTACTTGCAATATTTGGCAGAATGCCATGGCCTGCACTTTTTGCATTAGGTGTGTTTACTGCTGTATTTTTTGGTGCTCCTAAGATTGTAACGGCAATAGCACCAAGTACAGTGCAAGCATGCTCGCAGGAGCTTTCTATGTGACAGCCGTTACAAATAAATGTAAATAGGTATTACAAGCCTCAAAAAAATCTTATGTACGTGGTGCTTCTTTAAGAAGCACCACTATCACATTATATCATAAACCTTTGTTGAGGTTTTCTTTACTTGAAAGTGGTAAGTTTTACCACTTTCAGTGTCTATAACTACCTAATAAATTCTCTTTCTGTAATCATATCAGTTAAAGTCTGAATTCCAGTGTCAAGCACTGGAATGACAAGCAGTCTCAACAACTACATGGTGTCATGCAAGTAGCTGACTACTTGGATCCAGGAAAAAGAATGGTGTCATGCAAGTAGCCTCCTTCTCCTGTCATCCCAGTGCGTGACACCCTACTAGCGGAAGTTACTCTCA
This sequence comes from Wolbachia endosymbiont (group B) of Limnophora tigrina, assembly GCF_964263235.1. NCBI lineage: Bacteria > Pseudomonadati > Pseudomonadota > Alphaproteobacteria > Rickettsiales > Anaplasmataceae > Wolbachia > Wolbachia endosymbiont (group B) of Limnophora tigrina. The sequence goes on from NZ_OZ181655.1 coordinate 666,749, forward strand.
AATGTTTGTTCATGTTAGCCATAAATATTTAAGAAATTTACCAAACGAAAAAAAAGGCAAAAGAAGCCCTGGTCATTGTCTATTTTCAGTATTGGCGTTTTTTTATGTTTTAAACGTTTAATAACCGCGACTCAGCTGCTTTTTAATGCAACTAACCTTTAGTCATAAATGTTTAAGAAATTTACTAAGCAGAAAAAAAGGCAAAAGAAACCCCGTGTTAGCTAGTTGTCACTCTCTAATCCTGCAAATTGGCGTACTATACTGTCTTAAACGACTTATAAGCGCGTTTCAGCTTATATAGGTAAAAACCCAGAAATGTTGTGAAGACATAAGGTGCACATAGTGCAAAAAATTAAAAATAAGACGCCAACTACGTTGTTTTCTTGCTGTTTAATCTGCACAGATGAAGATAACTGAATACCTTCAGTTTCATGATAAGGGGGCTGGTGGAGTTTGTCAAGTGATTTTTGTCTCTCCATGCTACTTGGGTGACACCAACAGTTGTATTTTATATTATCTTTTTGCTCTACTAGCACTCAAGTTTCCTATTTAAAATTTTTAATATTAAATTCAATTCATTTGGATTATTATACCGTATCATAACTTTACCCTTAGAATTACTGTCATTAATTTTGATCTTTAAACCAAGTTGAGAAGATATAGCACCTTCTAGTGCTGCCATATCTTGATTTTTAGTACACTTATGCTCTTTTTGATCATTATTTTGTTGTAAGTCTTTTATCAATTTTTCAGTTTGTCTAACGCTCAGGCCTTGAGAAACTATTTTTTCTGCAATATTTTCTGCATTTTCAACATTAATCAACGCTCTTGCATGACCCATAGACAACTTTTTCTCGTTGATCATTGTTTTTACCCCATCAGGGAGTGATAACATCCGAGTCATATTGGTTATGTGGCTGCGGCTTTTGCCTATAGCTGAAGCTAATTCTTCATGTGTATAGAAGAACTCATCTATCAGTTTTCTGTAAGCTTCACCTTCTTCTATTGGATTAATATCTTGCCTTTGTATGTTTTCAATGATGGATACTTCTAAACATTCCTTGTCGCTCAGATCTTTTATGATAACCGGTGCACTATCAAGATTTGCAATCTTGCTTGCTCGCCAACGACGTTCCCCAGCTATTATTTCATAGCCATCTTTATTTGAGTCTTTACGTACCACGATAGGCTGTATAATGCCATTTTTCTCTATCGAATTTGCAAGTTCTTTTAATGACTCTTCGTCAAAATATTTTCTTGGCTGAAATTTGCTTGGGTGCAGTAATGAAATAGGCAAATACTCTTGTCGATCTTCTTTATTATCATGATTATCGCCTATGAGGCCGGCAAGACCTCTGCCGAGGCGTCTATCATCCTTCATACCACGCCCTCACTCACTAGCTTCTTCTCCTTACAACTGCTCGCATGCTTTTTTAAAATTTCCCTTGCCAAACTTATATATGCTTGTGCACCAGAACACTTAAGATCATACACAATAGCTGGTTTTCCATGAGAAGGCGCTTCTGATAACCGTACGTTACGTGGAATAATAGTCTCATATAATGGAATAATGGTTTTGTATACTTTATCATTTAAATACTGGCAAATATCATTTTTAATCTGTTCACTAAGTTTGTTGCGCCTGTCATACATTGTTAACACGATCCCTTCTATTGCCAAAAAAGGGTTTAGGTTATTCCTTTTTATCAGTTCTACAGTTTTAACTAAATGGCTTAATCCTTCCAGAGCAAAAAACTCACACTGAAGAGGAACAATAATAGAATTAGCAGCAGTCAAAGCATTTATGGTTAGAAGCCCAAGTGATGGAGGGCAATCGATGATTATATACTCATAATTATCGCGTATCTTCTCTAATGCGCTTTTTAGCACAAATTTTCCTCGCTCAAGTTGCGATAATTCAATTTCTGCAGCTGACAGATCAACTACTGACGAAATTAGTGATAAATTTGGAATTTCCTTTATATTGAAAATTGCCGATTCTATCAATTTATTTTCGCTGCTCAGTAGTATTTTGTATATATTTTTTTCTTCCCTACTACGATAAGAAATCCCGAGTCCGGTGCTAGCATTTCCTTGAGGATCAAGATCTACCAATAAAGTGCTTTTTCCCACAGCAGCAAAGGCTGTCGATAAATTTATACTAGTTGTGGTTTTGCCAACTCCACCCTTTTGATTTACTATTGCAATAATCTTGCTCACGCCTTTTATCTTATGTATAAAATAATTCTATTGTATATATGCAAGAAACTTTTGCATTAGAAAATTTTTTTGTTGCTAATCACACTAAAATTAGACTGTCTTTTTTGCTTTGTGTAACACACTTTGAACCTTGTTTCCTAATTCATTCAGAGTGAATGGTTTTGGCAAAAAGTGAAAATCTTCTATATTGATGTCATCACTCTTTAAAAAAGCATCTTCTGCATACCCAGAAATAAAAATAACGTTGATATTTGGCCTATGGATCAATGCTTCTTTAACTATTTCTGGACCACTCACCTCTGGCATGATTACATCAGTGATTATTAGATCTATGTGTTGATTTTTTTTACTGATTATTTCTAGCGCCTCGCTGCCTATGCTCGCTTCTATTACATCAAATCCTTTTCTTTTTAGTGCTTTAGAGATGAATTCCCTTACTGAATTTTCATCTTCAATCAATAAAATTATACCATTACCTTTAATTTCACTTACTACCGGTCTTTCTATTTCTTCACTATCTTCCTCTCTCAGATTTTCATCTGATATGTAAACCATGGGCAAAAATATGCTAAATTTAGTTCCATGATTTACTTTGCTAGCAACATAGATGTATCCTTCAGTTTGTTTAATAATGCCATATACAGTAGAGAGGCCAAGACCTGTACCAGAGGTAATATCTTTGGTAGAAAAAAATGGGTCAAATGCCTTTTCAATTGTATCACTTGTCATTCCACATCCAGTATCAATTACTTCAATCACAACATAATTTCCATGTTCGATCGTTTCCTTGTCTGGAGAAAACATGTCCTGAGGTGTAGAATTCAGTGAGTTAATCTTTTGATTAAAGGTTCGTATAGTTAATGCTCCGCCCTTTTCCATAGCAGCACTAGCATTGACTGCTAAGTTAAGTATAACTTGCTCTAATTGCCCTTGATCAGCCCTAACAGCACCCAAGTCTCTACCATAATAAATATTAAATTTTATATTTTCACCTATTAATCTTTTTATCATTTCATAAAGATTAGCTATAGTACTATTTACATCAATAATTTTTGGCTGTAAGGTCTGTCTTCTTGAAAAAGCAAGCAATTGCCTTACTAAATTTGATCCACGCTTTGCATTTTGCTGTATCTGTATTATATCTCCAAAAGATGGATCACCAGCTGAATGTTGGAGTAAAAGCAAATCGCAAAATCCTATTATCCCAGTCAATATATTGTTGAAATCATGCGCAATACCACCTGCTAACTGCCCTATAGCTTGCATCTTTTGATAATGTTCAAGCTTTATCTCTAGGTTTTTGTGTTCAGTATTGTCAATAAAATAACAAAGTATGAAGATCATTTTATTATGAAGAAACTTATTGAAATATATTTTTATGTTATTATCGCCGTTGAGCTGTACATCAAAGGACGCATTATTTATTCTATTACTCGAAAAATATTCACGTATTTTCACATGATAACTATCTAATATCAATGTAAAGATTGAATTATTATCTGACCCTGCAAGCTTTATTAGTGCCGTATTTTTCTTTACAAAGTTGCCGTTTATGTCACATTGTGCAATAGCAATTGATGAATTTGCAAAACAAGGGTGTAATTGATAATCAACAATATTTGATTCGGTTGGTGTTATAAAGCCATATATATAGCTATGGTTGTATTTATCACAAAATATAGCAGTGCTCATATAAGCCTTGAATGGAATACCACTTATAGTAAAAAACAAAATTTCATTATCGGTTGTTGTATTGTTATATTTAGATTGAGATATAAAATCACTGATCGAGCTACCTTTTTCCAGTTTTTTCAGTTCAAATATATCTAAAAATCTTTTATTTACAGATAAAATCACCCCTTTGGCATTTGCAATGTAAGTTCCTATACTGTGTTTTTCTATTAACTCTTCATATATCTGCTCCTTGTTTATCTGTGTTGCTTTTAACACAAAATACCCATCTGGCCTTGCTATTGGCACTAATGATAAATTTAAAATCTTATTACTATTTATAGCAATTTGGGAATTATCTGGTATCGGCTCAAAGAGCAAAAGAAAGTTAGATACTCTATTCTTCTTGTTTAAGGAAATGCATACTTGTACAGAAGAGTTATTTTTTAGTGCATGATAGAGTACTTTTTTGTCTTCTTCTGAAACATCTCCTATTTCAAAAATCTTGCCTAACGTAATGTCATCATCTATATGATCTTTAAACCTTTCGTAGAACCTTGCATCAGCATAAATAATACCCTCATCTCTATGTAAAATAAGGCAAAATTCTGTATTATGATTTAGTGCATTTGCAAATATTGCATTTTGAAATTCTATAGTATTAAGTAGGTGTCTGTAGCGTTTTACATTATATATCATAAAGAGAGTTGTTAGAATGCTAACTAATAAATTAATCTCTATATTAATATGCTGACTATATATATCAAAAAAGTAGAGTATCGATATTGCTACTGGAGGTAAGAGCATAATAACTGCCATCACAACAATTGACATTCCATAATTTCTTAGTATGAAGTCAACCCTGTTCTCTTTTTTGTTATCTATGTATCTTTTACTCATTATTGTTACTTGGCATCGTTGTACATACGAAAATGTTTTATTATATTGATTTAATTATTATAGATTTATTAACGTCTTTGATAGATAATTATCATCCAAATCTAATTAAGTTCCTTAAATATCAGATATAACAATGTTAATAAGCTAGCGAGAGGATATTATGGAAAAACAAAGAACACAAGCATTTAAGTGGTTCTGTGCACTAAGAGATAAGATCATAGAATCTTTCTTATTAATTGAAAAACAATCATCCGCAGAGCCAAAGATCGAAAAAAGAAAGTGGGATCGCCCAGGTGGTGGAGGTGGTGAATCTACAATTATTTTTGGCAATGTTTTTGAAAAAGTTGGAGTAAACGTTTCAAAAGTACACGGAAAATTTGCAGATTCAGCCATTAATGAAGTTTCTGGTGCAAGTGAAAGTAACGGAGAGTTTTGGGCAAGCGGTATATCTTTAGTGTCTCATATGCAATCGCCCCTTATCCCTGCAGCACATATGAACACAAGGCTGATATATACTTCAAAACAATGGTTTGGTGGAGGGATGGATTTTACGCCAATATATAAAAATGAAGAAGATTGCAAGTATATTCATGAATCAATCAAAATAACATGTGATAGATTTGACACCGGATATTATCCAAAATTTAAAGAGCAATGTGACAACTATTTTTTCTTACCACATAGAAAAGAGCCGCGTGGCATTGGTGGTATTTTCTATGATAATCTGAGTTCTGGCAATTGGAGAAATGATTTTGAGTTCACAAAAGCAGTAGGTGAAGCCTTTTTGGAAATTTATTTGCACATCATACGTAAACATATACAAAAATCTTGGACAAAAGAACAACGAGAAAATCAATTAATAAAACGTGGCAGATATGTAGAATTCAATCTGTTATACGATCGTGGCACAAGGTTTGGTTTAATGACTGACGGCAATCCAGATGCAATTATGATGTCAATGCCACCACTTGTTAAGTGGGTGTAAATCACTCTTATCATAAGTTGGGATTTCATAAAAACTGCTTGTGTCGTAAAACAATTGGATTGACTTTATGTGCATAATCAATATAACTTGAGTTAATTCGCATTGACTCTTTCGTCTAGTGGTTAGGACACCACCCTTTCACGGTGGTAACACGGGTTCAAATCCCGTAAGAGTCACTCAAGTAGAATATAATTAAAGTTTTGAATGGGAAAAATTAGGCTTTATTTTGAAGAAGCTTTATCACAAGGCATGAGTTTAGCACTTAATCCACAACAAAGTCACTATATTTGCAATGTAATGCGGCTTAAGAAGTATGATAATCTCTCTCTTTTTAATGGAAAGGATGGAGAATGGTTAGGAGAAGTAGTTAATATATCGCGTAAATTAACAAAAGTTACACTCAAAGAATGCACTAAACAACAGCAATATGAGGAAAATTTATACTTATATTGTGCCATGGTAAAAAGTGGTGCTTTAGGCAACATAGTAAGACAGGCAACTGAAATGGGAGTAACCTGCATTCAATTTATTTCAACGGAACGTACAGTAGTAAAAAACATTAACCTAAGTAGAGCAAAATTACAGGCAATCGAAGCTGCGGAACAATCCGGTAGGATGAGTATACCAGAGATTTTGCCTCCTATTAACTTTTGTGAGTTACCTGATTCCCAGAGTAAAAATTTTGTTTTATGTGATGAAACAGGTAAAGCTGATAAAGTGCTGAAAGGTAAGAAAAATGTTGCTATTATTGTTGGCCCTGAAGGTGGTTTTTCATCTTATGAACTTGATCTTGCCGGTAAGTTTTGTCAAAAATTGAGTCTAGGAAAAAGAATTTTAAGGGTCGATACTGCTGTGGTTGCTGCACTAACTTTCACCAATTGGTGTAGCTAGATTTTTAAATATGGCTAAGGTTTGGGCCATAGAGAAATCTGATTCAGTGTTGCACGCGCTAACTGTACAAACTCTATAGGCCGCCTGCGAAGCAGTTTGCTACTAAAGAGGAGCTAATAAAAAACATATTCTAAAATAATATTAAATCTTATATTATATTTTTTCTAAAATAAACAAATGAATCTTGCATTTTGCCTGAGTTATTGATACTCTGAGTAAAGAAGTCGGGGCGTAGCGCAGCCTGGTAGCGCATTTGGTTTGGGACCAAAGGGTCGGGAGTTCAAATCTCTCCGCCCCGATACTAGCAGAAGTTTTAACGCTTTTAATAGTTAGAGCTTTTAAAGGCATTTCGTTCATATTGCAGTTTAACGCTCAAGTTTATAAAATAATTGACAATGTTAATTTTCTAATTTATAAATAAATTTTAAAATGATTACCGAAGGAGGTATAGAGTTTGATTGAAGTATCAGTCCATTATGGTGATGTAGACAGAGCTCTTCCAATATTGAAAAAAACAATTCAAAAGGAAGGAAGAGGGTTGAAAATGAAAAAACAATATCATGAAAAAAAATCAGAAAAAACAGCTAAAAAGAAAGCTGAAGCGAGAAAAAAGAGGCACCAGCAAGAATGCAGAAGGCAGCGTTACGGTTGGTAATTTTTTAATAGTTTATCATTGGTTGTTTTATGAATATTCACGAATATCAAGCAAAAGAGATTTTGCATAAATTTAATGTCCCGGTGCCAAAAGGTTTTGTCACTATATCTGCAGAAGGAGTAAAGACTCAAGTAAGTCAATTAAAATCTGACGTGTTTGTGGTTAAAGCTCAAATTCATGCAGGTGGTAGGGGTAAAGCCGGTGGCGTAAAGCTAGCAAAGTCAGCTGAAGAAGCTCAACAGTTTGTAAAAGACATGATTGGTATGACTTTAGTTACTCATCAAACAGGGCCAAGCGGGCAGCAAGTAAGAAGAGTATATATTGAAGAAGGCTCAAGCATTAAGAAAGAGTATTACTTAAGCCTGGTAATTGACCCGAAGCTCAGTAGGCCAATATTCATATTTTCCTCAGAAGGTGGAATGGACATCGAAGAAGTGGCGAAAAATTCTCCCGCAAAAATTGTGAAATTTGATATTGATCTTGCTACAAGTTTTGATAGCAGCAAGTTAAGCAGCAGTTTTAATTTGAGTTCAGAACAAATAGAAAAAATAACAAATGTTGCAAAAAATATATATGATGCGTTTATTGCAACTGATGCGAGCCAAATTGAAATTAATCCACTGGTTGAAACAAGTTCTGGAGATTTTATTGCGCTCGATGCGAAAATTAATTTCGATGACAATGCTTTATATCGTCACCCAGAAATTATGGAACTTCGTGATTATGATGAAGAAGTGAAAGAAGAGATAGAGGCTTCAAAGTATGGGCTCAGTTACATCAAAATGGATGGCAGTATTGGTTGCATGGTAAATGGTGCAGGTCTTGCTATGGCAACAATGGATATAATAAAATACTACGGAGCAGAGCCTGCTAACTTTTTGGATGTTGGTGGTGGAGCGAGTAAAGAAACTGTAACTGAAGCATTTAAAATCATATTGTCTGATAGCAACGTAAGAGGAATTTTGGTTAACATATTTGGTGGTATAATGCGTTGCGATATTATCGCAAGTGGAATTGTTGCGGCTGTAAAAGAAATGAGCATTAAAGTTCCTCTAGTGGTTAGATTATCAGGTACTAATTTTGAAGAAGGAAAAAAAATTTTAGAAGAGTCGGGATTAAATATTATTGCTGCAGATGAGCTAGATGAAGCTGCGCAAAAGATAGTAAAAGAGGTAAAATAAAGCATGTCCGTTTTAGTAAATAAAGATACAAGATTAATATGCCAGGGTTTTACTGGTGCACAAGGTACGTTTCATTCAGAGCAAGCTATTGACTACGGGACGAAAATGGTTGGCGGTGTAACTCCTGGAAAGGGTGATAGCACTCACCTTAATTTACCGGTTTTTAATACTGTAGCAGAAGCTAGAGAAAAAACTGATGCGAATGCTACGGTAATATATGTACCTGCTAAATTTGCTGCTGCTGCAATACTTGAAGCAATAGATGCAAAAATAGAATTGATAGTTTGTATTACAGAAGGCATTCCTATACTTGATATGGTGAAAGTTAAGCGCGCGCTTGTTGATTCAAAAAGTCGATTGGTTGGTCCCAACTGCCCGGGAATTATTACGCCTGAAGAGTGCAAAATAGGAATTATGCCTGGCCATATCCATAAGCGTGGACACATAGGAATTATGTCTCGCTCCGGAACTTTAACTTACGAGGCAGTAGCACAAACAACCGCTGTTGGTCTTGGTCAATCCACGTGTATCGGAATTGGGGGGGATCCAGTTCATGGTATGACATTTGTCGACTGTATGGAGCTCTTTTTAAAAGATGACGATACTCATGGTATTGTAGTTATTGGTGAAATAGGTGGAAACGAAGAAGAAGATGTATCACATTTTGTGAAAACAGAAAAAACTAAAAAGCCAATCGTTGGTTTTGTAGCAGGTCAAACAGCACCTCCAGGAAGACGTATGGGACACGCTGGAGCAATCATCTCTTCCAGTGGTGGAAGTGCTGGTGCAAAACTAGAAGTTATGCGGAGCGCCGGGATTGCAATTGCTGAAACCCCTGCAGTGATTGGTAAGAAGGTATTGGAAGTAATGCATTAGTGCCTAATCTAAAACGCAGCTGTACGAACGTTGTGATTTGAGGAGCAGTTTCTGCTAGAAAGGGTGTCACTCAAGTAGCTGACACTGGTTCACTCTATAATGGTGTCATCCAAGTAGCTGACACTGATTCCTTTATGACGGCCCAGTGCCCTCTTCTTGTCATCCCAGTGCCCTGACTACTTGGATCCAGGAAACTTAATTGCAAGTAATGCATTGGGTTTGGTGAATATGGGTTTTGCGTTATAGAATGAAGCACTTTTGGTGAATTTGTAAAGAAAACTGGATCCAAGTAGTCGAAGCACTGGGATGACACCGTCATAGAGTGAACCAGCATCATGTGCTGACCATTTTCGGTCTCTTAAATTACTTTAGCCATAAATATTTAAGAAATTTACCAAATAAAAAAAGGCAAAAGAAGCCCTGGTCATTGTTTATTTTCAGTATTTGGCGTTTTTTTAAGTCTTAAACACTGCGATTTAGCTGCTTTTAAGTGCAACTAACCTTAGCTAAAATGTTTAAGAAATTTACTAGGCAGAAAAAAAGGCAAAAGAAATCCCGTGTTAGCTAGTTGTCACTCTCTAATCCTGCAAATTGGCGTACTATACTGTCTTAAACGACTTATAAGCGCGTTTCAGCTTATATAGGTAAAAACCCAGAAATGTTGTGAAGACATAAGGTGCACATAGTGCAAAAAATTAAAAATAAGACGCCAACTACGTTGTTTTCTTGCTGTTTAATCTGCACAGATGAAGATAACTGAATACCTTCAGTATCATGATAAGGGAGCTGGCGGAGTTTGTCAAGGAAGTTTTTGTAGCTCTCATGGTTTTTGGATTCTAACTAACGTCACGCGCTGGAATAACACCCTTGGTGGTAACAACTAAAGAAAAATATCAACTAGGTTTATAGTCTATTACTACTGTTTTTGCAATTTTATCATAAAAAGTCTGCTTGCGTTGATCAAATATTGCAAACATTAAAACTAAAGTTAGTATAATAAAAAGGCATCCAGAAACATAGCCAGGCAGAAGATAAGACAGAAAATTATAAATAACCCAAATGCCTTCCCTAAAAATGTATCTTATTGTTGCTTGCATTAGGGTTACGTTTGTAAATGTATTTGCATCTTTTATATATATGCCACACAGTAATTTTCCTGGAGTGCCACCAAATCTTGTTGTCATTAGTATATTAAACATTACATATACTGGTAGTACTGCCGTAGAAATTATCATGCGGGTAACTGTTTTGTAATTATCATCTACATCATATAATGATGTAGATGAATGATGTAGAAAATATAGAAAAAAGGTTATAACAAATGCTATTGTTATCCATAAAACAGTATCAACTACATATGCTAAAGCTCGCCTCAGAATCCCTGCATAACTTACTTTAGTATCCATACTTTGCCCATGTTCTACTGTGACATAACTAGTATAAAAATATGTTATTAAATAATCGTAAATATACTAATTTGTGCAATACTAGCTACTTGTGCCACTCTATTATTTGAATTAACATTAAATCATTTATAACTAGGAAAGTTATGTCAACACCAATCACAGTTGCGTATGGCGACGGTATCGGACCAGAGATTATGGAAGCGGTGCTGTCGATATTGCTCGAAGCGAAAGCGAAGATCTCAATGGATATTATTGAAATAGGTGAGCGTGTTTATAGTAAGGAATGGTCTCACGGCATTTCTCCAAGTGGTTGGGAATCAATTGAAAGGACAAAAATATTATTAAAATCTCCAACAACAACTCCTCAAGGTAAAGGCCACAAAAGCTTAAATGTAGCGCTCAGAAAGAACCTAGGGTTATATGCAAATATCAGACCGTGTATTTCGTATCATCCTGTTATAGAAAATAAATTTGATAAGTTTGATATCGTAGTAATACGTGAAAATGAAGAGGACGTTTACACCGGAATAGAGCATAGGCTCACTGGTGATTCTTACCAATGCACTAAAATTATTACTAGATCTGGTTCAGAGAAAATATGCAGATACGCTTTTGAATATGCGCAAAAACATAATAGAAAGAAAATAACTTGCCTGACTAAAGACAACATAATGAAAATGACTGATGGAACTTTCCATGCAGCGTTTGATCGCATTGCAAAGGAATACCAGGACATAAAGGCAGAACATTATATAGTTGATATTGGAATGGCACGTGTTGCCACAGAACCGGAGAATTTCGATGTTATAGTAACTGAAAATCTATATGGCGACATATTATCAGATATAGTCGCACAAACCTCTGGATCTGTGGGACTCGCTGGAAGTAGCAATATAGGTAATGAATATGCGATGTTTGAAGCGGTTCATGGTTCTGCTCCTGATATTGCAGGAAAAAACATAGCTAATCCTTCTGGTCTTTTAAATGCTGCAGTGCATATGCTAATTTACATAGGTCAAGTGGGTACTGCAAAGCTGGTTTACGATGCATGGCTCAAGACTTTGGAGGATGGAATACACACTGCCGATTTGTATAAGGAGAAAAGAAGTAAACAGAAAGTTGGTACAAAAGAATTTGCAGAAGCTGTTATAGATAATCTAGAAAAGAAACCTGCTGAGCTTATAATTAGCAGTGGTTCAGATAGTAAAATAAATAAAGTACAAGACAATTACGAACAAGATTACAAAGTTAAAAAGCTAGTGGGTAGTGATATAACGCTTGCTTGGGACAAATCCAGCAATTTTGATCAAATAGTAGGATTATTTGAATCAAGTAATCTGCAAATGGTAGCAATATACTCAAAAGGACTGGCAATTTGGCCAGGAAGTTCAAAATCTTTAAGTGACCAAATAACCTGTAGGTTTATTGCAAATAATGAAAAGCAAGCTATTACAAATAGTGATGTAAATAACTTGCTAATCAAACTCGAAGAAAATAGCTTTGACGTGGTGAGAATGGATAAGTTGTATTTGTATGATGGGAAAGAGGGGTTCTTTTCTTAATTCTTTAAAAGAGGTGTGATAAATGAAATGGATTCAAAAAAAATAGAACTAATATTTAAAAAGTTTCAACAATCAAATCCTGTGCCAAAAATAGAGCTAAATTATACCAATCATTTTACGTTATTGGTTGCAATAGTTTTATCAGCACGGACGACCGATGTGAGTGTCAATAAAATTACGAAAGAACTATTTAAAATTGCTGATACTCCAGAAAAAATGCTGAGCCTTGGGCAGAGTGAGCTGAGAAAACGTATAAGCAGTATTGGTTTATATAATTCCAAAGCAAAAAACATAATCGGGCTCAGCAAAATATTGATTGAGCGGTACAATAGCGAAGTGCCTACTGATTTCGATGATTTGGTATCTTTACCAGGGGTTGGGAGAAAGAGCGCTAATGTGTTCTTAAATTCAGGACTTGGTATTCCAACATTGGCAGTTGATACTCATGTTTTTAGAGTAAGCAATAGACTTGGACTTGTGAGAGAAAAAGATGTGTTTAAAACAGAGCAATCTCTTTTAAATGTAGTTCCAAAAGAATACCTGCTTTATGCTCATCACTGGCTAGTTTTGCATGGTAGATATGTTTGCAAAGCGCAAAAGCCTTCGTGTGAAACGTGTATAATTCATGATTTGTGTGAGTTTGAATGCAAAAGATATAAAGTCTAGCACACTATCTTGTCACTCCGATATTTCTTCCTTTTATCATCGAGTAGCTGACGCTGGGATCCAGGTTGCTCATAAGCAAACTATAGTATTTTCAAAAGTGAATGATAAAGGTATAACATTTTATAAAGACATGAGGTGCACATAGTGCAAAAAATTAAGCATGCCAAATACATTAAGTTTTTTTATCATTAATCCACTGCAGAGATTGCGAAGATAAATAAATAGCTTCAGTTTCATGATAAGGGGGCTGGCGGAGTTTGTCAAGGAAGTTTTTTCGTTTCTGCGGGCTACCTGGGTTAATATTATATAGGAGGTCTGCTGCCAATAAAGCCTAAACTTACCAAATACATTTCTGTAGATTCAGATCTACTTGACTTTGGTTTAAAATATTTTACTGTTTTAAACATTTTTTTTAGCTCGTTACAAAAATCTTTATCAGATTCTCCTTGGAAAATTTTTACTACAAACGTGCCACCATGGCTCAAGAAACGCTTTGCAAAATTGAGCGCTGCCTCACATAAAAGCATAATTCTGATATGATCCAACGATTTTAAACCACAAGATTCGGGCGCCATGTCAGATAAAATTACATCAAATTTTTGATCCTTGAATTTTTCTCTTAAAATTTCAAGCCCGTTGATAATATCACATTGTATAAACTCTACTCCATTAATTGCGTTCATTGGTTTCATGTCAAGAGCAACTACATTTGCACCTTTCTGAGACGTGACTTGTGACCATCCACCAGGAGAAGCACCAAGATCAATAATTTTTTGCCCTTCTTGGAATAATTTAAATTTATTATCCATTTCTACCAACTTATATGCTGAGCGTGACCTATAACCATCCTTGCTAGTTTTTCGCACATACTGATCATTCAAATGACGATGTAGCCACCTTGTTGAAGATAGTTTTCTGCCTCTAGCCGTCTTTACTCTAGTTTTTATTGCTAATACCCTACTTATTATTGATTATATCTTTGAGCTCTTTTTCAACTACTTCTTTTACCAGTGCATGTAGATATTTATTCAGCCATTCTGAGAGCTGAGGTTTTAAAAGAGATGTAACTAATTCTTCAACAGTAAGATTCGCTCTTTTTTGTTGTTTATGCTGCAATTCGTTTTGCATTTTTCCAAGCAGCGCTTTGATCTCTTCCATATTCTCTTTTAAAATTAGATGATCGTTATTTTGCGCTTGTAAGCCGCTATTACTCGCTTTGTTATTACTCATTTGGATATTATCGTACAAATAAATATCTTTTTTTTCTTCTGAATTGTAGCTATGGCCATTAAATTGGTTATTGTTGCAAGCCATTTCCTTACTTTGGTCATCATTATCAATGTTCTCTTCTTTACCATTTTCTTTTTTGCCATCTTCTTCCATGTCTTCTGGATACTCTTCCTCAAGGTATAGCACATCATCATTTTCATCCTTTATTTCTGCTTTATCGTTACTTGCGTTTTTACCCGATATAGCTTTTTTTATATCTTCTAGAATATCTTTTACAGATTGATTGCCTTGTTCATCATGCATAGTGCTAATACCATTAAATTTAGAGATTTATACTATTTATTATAAAAAGCAAATTATAAACACTAATCACATAATTGCTTTTTGCTTCAACTAAGTCTGAACGTGCTTTAAATAATGCATCTTCAGTGTCCAAAAGGTCAGATGTACTCTTTAAACTTAAGTTTACCTCTTGCTCAACTCCTTCCAATGCTAAAGCTGCTGCTTTTTCCGCTTCTTGACTTGCTTTAATAATGGCTTTTGCTGTTAGCACATTATTCCAAGCATTTACAACTGCTTGTTCTATATTTTTTGCCGTTTCATAATAATCGTAGGTAGATTTTTTTGCATCCATTTTAGCTCTACTGACACCAAAAGCATTCGCTCCTTTTTTAAAGATTGGAACATCAAGAGTAAAAACTATATGAACATTTTCTAATAGCTTGTCTAATTTTACACCATCCTTCACAAAATTTTTGCTTGCGCTGAGATTTAAAGAAGGAAGCCACTTGGAGCTTTCAGCAATCACTTCCATTCCGGCTGCTCTTTTTTGATAAATTGCTGCTTTTAGGGATAAATTATTGGTTCTTGCTAATTGTAAACATTCATTTAGCTCTGGAACAGAAGGTAATTTATCATTAGCCTCAGAAAGGTCATCAGCATCTTCGCCAATCAAATGATAATAAGCAATATTTGCCAACTTTAATTTACCTTCAGCATCAACTCTTTCGGATATAGAAGACGAAAATTTTGCTTTTGCTAGCAAAACTTCAGCGTTAGTAACTTCTCCAAGGGAAAAGCGTTTTTTCATAGCTGACAAATGTTCCAAAGAAACGCGTTCTTTATGTTCTCTGAGCTTTAATATTTCTGTCTTTTGTAAAACACCAACATATGCTTTCACAGCATTAAGTGCAACCTCTTGTTTTAATTGCTGAAATCGCATTTTTTCTGCTTTGAGAAGATGACTTGATCGACTGAATGTGGCAAAGGTGCCACCGCCATCTATTATCCTTTGGCTTAATATCAGACGTTTTCCAGGTAAATTAGATTGATTATAAAGATTAAAATTACTATCAAAACTGTACTGCAAACTAATGTCAGGTAAAAATCCAGCTAACCCAGAAGACTTAAGCTGTTTTTCTGCGCTTTTATATTGGTAAAATTGAGACTTTATTTTTGAGCTATTTTTGATCGCTTTGCTTATAACTTCTCCCATATCGGTTGCATAGCAACTTATAGTACCAAAAATGATCGCAAATGTAATAATCAATCGAAACATTCTACTTTCTGTGCATATTGGTTGTGCAGCTCAATTACTAACATAAATTACTTTAATAATCAATAACTAATGTTGTTGACACTATTGAGAAATTAAGTATATAGTAGCTTACTATTGTTTAGTTAAATTACAATGAAAACTTTTTTCTTAAAAGAGAAACAAATCGACAAAAAATGGTTTGTCATAGATGCAGAAGGATTAGTGGTAGGAAGGCTTGCAGCATTTGTAGCGACACTATTGCGTGGAAAGCATAAACCTGAGTATACACCTCATATGGATTGTGGCGATAATGTAATTATTATCAACGCAGAAAAGGTGCATTTTACCGGGAAGAAGCTTAAAGATAAAATTTACTATAAGCATACAGGTTATTCTGGTGGTTTGAAGAAAACTACTCCAGATAATATTTTAAATGGCAAATTTCCTGAGCGTGTAATAAAAATGGCAGTGAAAAGGATGCTTGATGATGGCCCTATGGCGCGTAGACGCTTTGAAAATTTGTATGTTTATTCTGGTTCAGAGCATAAGCATCAAGGGCAGCAACCTGAAAAGATAGATTTTGCCTCTTTGAATCGTAAAAATAAAAAGTAATGGAGTAAAAATGAAGAGTTCTACAATAAATAATAATGATTGGTCAGAAAAGACAATTAAATCAGCAGTTGATTCGCTTGGTCGTTTATATGCTACAGGCCGAAGAAAAGAATCTGTAGCAAGAGTATGGATAAAGCCTGGAAGTGGAAAATTTAGCGTTAACAAAAAAGATGATCTAATTTCTTACTTTAAAAGAGAGTCAGTGTGTCAAATAGTGAAAATGCCATTTGTAGCAACTTCTACGTTAGACAAATATGATGTATTTGCAACTGTAAAAGGTGGAGGGCTATCTGGTCAAGCAGGTGCTCTAGCTCATGGAATAAGCAGAGCTTTAAGTAGTGTAAGCCAAGATTTGCATTCTATATTACGTAATGGTGAGTTCTTAACTAGAGATTCACGTGTTGTTGAGCGTAAGAAATATGGTCAACATAAAGCTCGGAAAAAGTGTCAATTTTCTAAGAGATAGTTATTTTATAGTGGTGTTTTTTTGTAAGTATTATACAAATATTTGCAAAAGTGTATAATATCCTCTATTTTTGTGATGAATTTAGTTGACTATCGGTGTCAACATAATATGCTATTTGTGTGATTTTTCAATATTAAGGTAATTTATGAGTAAAGAAGATATAATAAAACAATTAAAAGAAGATTGTTCTGGTCAGAATATAGATATAACAAAATCTGATTTGAGCAAGATTCATGATGCGTTTATTAAAATAATAAAGGATGAGCTGCATGGGAAAGGTGAAATACGTTTGCATGGAATAGGAACATTTTCTACTGCTATAAGTCAGGAGAAACAATGTCGTAACCCTCAAAATGGTGAGATCATGACTGTTCCTGAAAAGACAAGGGTAAAATTTAAAGCAAGCCAAACTCTTTTAAGTATTTTAAATGAGAAGGAAAAAGCAGCAGTTAGTTAGACATTGTCATTTTCATTGTTTTTACTACGATGTGTAAACCGTAAAATACAGCTTCGCTAATTAAATAGTGGCCTATGTTAAGAGCTGAGATGTGAGGTATTCTTGTCATCTTCTTAGCGTGTTTATAAGTTATGCCATGTCCTGCGTGGCATTCTATTCCTAATTTATTGACGTACTCTGCAGCATTAGTAATTAACTGTAACTTTTTCTCTGATGGATTATCACAGTAATCCCCTGTGTGAATTTCTATTATGTCAGGTTTTATCTCTAGCTTCTCAAGATATTTTAGTTGATTAATATTTGGATCGATAAACAGTGAGACTTTTATGCTAGAGCTATGCATTTCCTCTATTATACTAGAAAGTTTGCTGTGCATATTAATGATATCCAGGCCACCTTCGGTTGTTAATTCTTCTCTTTTTTCTGGTACTATACTAATCGAATAGGGCTTTACCTTTTTTGCTATTTCAAGCATTTCTTCCGTGGCTGCAATTTCAAGATTTAGCTCAGTGCTAATGCTTTTTTTTAGGTTAAATACGTCTTTATCTCTAATATGCCTTCTATCTTCTCGTAAGTGTACAGTAATAAAGTCTGCTCCAGCTTCAATGGCTATTTCTGCTGCTTTCAATGGATCTGGGTAGGAAGTTCCGCGTGCGTTGCGGAGGGTTGCAACGTGATCGATATTAACACCTAGTTTCACAATCTACCTCAAAAATTATTTATGGATTATACATGTTATTAGGTCTTTTGCATAGTCATTGTTTGATTAGCAATACCATAGCCGAGAGACGGGGCTGGCGAAATTTGTCAAGATGGCCTAGCATCACGCACTGGAATGACATTTGGGAGTATGTTATCCGTTTGTCACTTCTAAATGATAAGAGCCTCAATGAATTTATTAGTTTATTACATGTCCCTTTTCATGTATAAATCTATAGAAAGTTTTATACGGAAGTTGTTTTATGAGCAAAATTATAGAAATCAGAGCGCCAAAAACTCTTGGTGGTGAGTCAGTTACGGAAGGTATAGTAAAAATAAAGAAAAATATTGGCGAAGCAGTAAAAGTAGATGACTTGATCTTTGAAATTGAAACTGACAAAACAGCACTCGAGTTAACTGCAGAAGCTTCAGGACAGATAACTGAGTTTCTTGTAAAAGAAGATGATGTAATAAGTCCTGATCAATTGTTAGCGAAGCTTTCCGTGGGAGAAGTAAAAGAGGAAGCGAGAAAAGAAGATAAAAGCGAAAGTTCTGCTAAAAAAGATGCTCCATCAGCTCGGAAAATTATGGAAGAAAATGCAATTAATGCAGAAAGTGTCAAAGGAACTGGCATGGGAGGCAGAGTAACAAAGGCAGATGTGATAGGCCACATGAACAAAGCTGAACAGCCTGCAATAAAACAATATGAATTGCCAAAAAGTATAGTAAGTGGAGAGCAAAGAGAGGAACGAGTAAAAATGAGCAAAATAAGGCAAGTAATTGCCGCTCGTTTGAAGGCGTCGCAAAATACTGCCGCAATACTGACCACGTTCAATGAAATTGATATGAAAAATGTCATGGATCTAAGAGCAAAATATAAGGACACTTTTGAAAAAAAATATGGAATAAAACTTGGTTTTATGTCGTTTTTTATAAAGGCAGCGGTGCAAGCACTGAAAGAGATCCCTGAAATTAACGCTGAGATCTCAGGCGATGAAATCATATATAAACATTACTATGACATAGGTGTTGCTGTTGGTACTGACAAAGGCCTTGTTGTGCCAGTTATTCGAAATGCTGACCAGATGTCATTCGCCGAAATTGAGTTGACCTTAGTTGCACTTGGTAAAAAAGCACGCGAGGGTAAGCTGCAAGTATCAGAAATGGAAGGCGCAACATTTACTATCTCAAACGGCGGAGTATATGGTTCACTCCTTTCCACTCCGATAATAAATCCTCCACAATCTGGAATACTTGGAATGCATTCAATACAAAACAGGCCAGTTGCTGTGGGCAATTCGATAGAGATCAGACCTATGATGTACATTGCCCTCTCTTACGACCACAGAATAGTGGATGGCAAAGGAGCAGTAACTTTCCTTGTTAAAATAAAAAATTATATAGAAGATCCAAATAGATTAGTTTTGGAAGTATAGCTCAAATGAGTTATTGTTAATCTAGTATTGCTAAAAGCCTAAATATCATCTAGTTCTGCCAGTAGTTTAGCAACTTTAGAATGATCAGGGCCATAATGTTTCTTGTCAATTGCTAAAGCCCGTTCAAGCAACTCCCTTTGTTTCTCGTGGTCATCTAAAGCACCATAAGCAATACCTAATTCTACCAGTAGTTTAGCAACTTGAAAATGATTAGAGCCATAATATTTCTCAAAAATAGATAAAGCTCGTTCAAGCAACTCCCTTTTTTTCTCATGGTCACCTAAAGCACCGTAAGCGTTGCCTAGGTTTATCATTTTTATAGTAACTTCAAAATGATCGGAGTCATAATGTTTCTCTCGAATTGCTAAAAAAGCTCGTTCAAGCAACTCTTTTGCTTTCTTATAATCACCTAAAGCATAATAAGCAATACCGAGGTTCGTCAGTGCAATGGCAACTTGAAAATGATCAAGTCCATAATGTTTCTCGTCAATTGCTAAAGCTCGTTCAAGCAACTCTTTTGCTTTTTGAAGATCACCTAGAGCACCATAAATGATACCAAGGTCTTCTAGTGTGCTGGCAACTTCAAAATGATCAGGACCATAGTGTTCCTCTTTGATTCCTAAAGCCCGCTCAAGCAACTCTTTTGCTTTCTGGAGATTACCTGAATTTCCATAAGAGACGCCTAGGTTTGCCAGTGATTTAGCAACTTCAAAATGATCAGGACCATAATGTTTCTTAAGGATAGGTAAAGCTCATTCAAGCAACTCCTTTTGTTTCTGAGAATCACCTGAATTCCCATAAGCATTACCTAGGTTTGTCAGTTGTTTAGCAACTTGAACGTGATCAAGACCGTAATGTTTCTCAAAAATAGGTAAAGCCCGTTCAAGCAACTCTTTTGCTTTCTTATAGTTACCTAAAGTGTAAAAGACAAGATTTAATGTGACAGACAAGAATTAACTGACAGAAGAATTGAGGTAGTCAAAACTAATATCAGGCTCTTGTTTAATGCTACTAATGTTTTTCTGAAAAGCAATATATTTACTATCAAAAAACGTTTGCATAGGTGTTTTGCCATAGCAATACTTACCCGAGTGAGGCCTTGTCTCATTATAAGAACGCAACCAATAATCAACATCAATCTGTAGATCTTCCAAAGAATTGTAGATTTTCTTTCTAAAGATAATATTGTAACACTCATCTTGCATGGTTCTATGAAATCTTTCACATATGCCATTGGTTTGTGGAGAGTTGGCTTTGGTTCTAGAATGATCGATATTTTCGATTCCCAAATATAACTGATAAGCGTGATTTTCTGGCTTGCCACAATACTCTGTACCCCTATCAGTTAGAATGCGTAATAATGGAATTTTCTGCTCATCAAAAAATGGAATAACTCTATCGTTGAGGAGGTCTGCAGCTGTAATAGCTGTTCTGTCCGTGTAAAGTTTAACCATTGCAACTCTCGAATAAGTATCAACAAAAGTCTGCTGATAAATTAGCCCTATACCTTTGATATTGCCCACATAATAGGTATCTTGAGAACCCAAATAACCTGGATGTTGTGTCTCAATTTCACCATGAGCTTCCCTTTGTTCTTTAACTTTTTCTAAAGCTGTAAGTTGTTCTTCAGTTAAAATGATTCCTTCTTAAGCTACTTTTGTCTCTAGCGCTTTAAGTCTCTTTTTGAGAGTTTCAAGGTCATTTCTTAGCCATACAGACCTTACTCCTCCCTGAGAAATTATTATACCTCTTTTTCTCAGTTCATTTGCAGCTCTTTCTTGCCCATATGCTGGAAATTCTGTTGCTATACCAATCACTGCTCTTTCTATATCGTCGGAAACTCTGTTCGCTAATAGCGGTTTTTTCTTACTTATTTCATGTAATGCTTCCTCTCCTCCATTTTCATATAACTCCTTAAACCGATAAAATGTATCTCTTGAGTATCCCATCACTTTGCATGCTTGAGATACATTTCCTAGTTGTTTTGCTAGCTCTAATAACCCTAGCTTTGGTTTTAGTATTTTTGTTTGTATTGTACTCATTTCTAACACTCCTTTCTTTTATTATTTTATAACTTACTTATTTTAAGTGTCAGATCAAGTCCTATTTAATACAGCTTATTAAAAGTATGAAAAAACAAGCTAACACGAAAAAAGAAAGCGCTATGATAGGCAGTTTGGTGCCTGGCATGATAATTGGTGGTTTTCTTAGTGTTGCTGGTGTGTGTGTTGCAGTAAGTCTTTCTGGTGGTATTATACCAGGTGTAATGATAGCACTTGTTCTTATTGCTAGTATAGCTGTTGGACTGGCCGTATATTTTTTGAGTCAAGACTATGAACAGGCTAAAGCGATAGAAAAAACTATTAGCACTGTTAGCTCTGAAATATCTGTTGATGGTGCAACTGCCGCAAATGATAAAGAAGGGCCACAACCTACATATAGCTGACCCAAGTAACACGTCATACCACGATTCATTCTACAACTGTACGAACATTCTCTAGCAGGAGGGTGTCATCCCAGCGCTCCTATGATGTCATCCCAGTGCTTGACACTGGGATCCAGAAAAGTTTGCTTGTGAACAAGCAAACTAGCATGGAAAGTAGCTGATCTTACACTAAATGAATGTTTTTGATGAGGTTGCATAGAAGCTGGATTCCAGTGTCAGCTACTTGAATGACACCATTTGCTGTACAATTTACCTTCAAAAATGAATGTTCGTACAGCTATGGATTCATTCGCGGTATAGATTCCGCTAACGAGTAGCGGAATGACAAATTTTTGTTTTTCAAATTGTCGTAAGTCACTTTTGCTATAATACATACAAGGAGGGTGTCATCCAAGTGTCCTGACTACTTGGATCCAGGAAATTTAATTGTTTTAAATTTTCCTCTCTATACACCTATTTAAATTTTATGTATGTGCAATATAATCTATAATAACGTTGAATTTATTATCAATACAGTATATTAAAAAATATTATGAGCTTCGTAAGAGAAAAAAACACCCCTGTGATGGAACAATATTTGAACCTGAAAGCTCAATACAAGGATCATCTGCTATTTTATAGGCTAGGAGATTTTTATGAGTTGTTTTTCGATGATGCTATTAAAGCTGCGAAATTACTGAATATAGTGCTAACCAAGAGGGGCAATTCAAATGGGCAAGAAATACCAATGTGTGGAGTGCCAGCACACAGTAGCGAATCTTACCTACACAAGCTAATAGATTTAGGATTCAAAGTAGCAATCTGTGACCAATTAGAAACTGCTGATGAAGCAAAAAAGAGGGGCTATAAATCCATAGTAAAACGTGATGTAGTACGAGTTGTAACTCCAGGTACAATTATAGAAGATTCGCTACTGGAGGATAAAAGCAATAATTATCTCGCATCCATAGTTGAACAAAATGACGAATATGCTATTAGTTGGCTTGAATTATCAACGGGAAAATTTTTTCACACTTTAACGAATTTGAAAGCTCTAGATAGTGATTTATTGCGTATATCACCAAGAGAATTATTAATTTCTGAAAAATTCACTGAGGACGAAAAAATTAGATCGATTTTAAAAAATTATAAAATATCAATTACACAACACGCACAGAGTTTTTTTGAGTATAGTAAATCTCACAGAACGTTATGCGAGTTTTATAAAATCAGGGAACTTGGGAGTATAGGAAATTTCAGCAAAGTAGAAATCATGGCGTGCGGTGCGCTGCTTGAATATGTCAGAGTAACACAAAGGGACTCCATTCCAAGGCTTGAATTCCCAAAAACCTATAAGCAACAAAATTTCATGCTTATTGATGCTTCAGCAAGGAGAAATCTTGAGTTATTCTCAACTCAATTTGGTGAAAAGAAAGGTTCACTAATTTCAGTTATTGATCACACAGTTACAGCCTCTGGTGGACGCCTGCTCAAACAAATGCTCGCTTCACCACTTGCTTGCTCCAAGGCAATCAATTTGAGGCTCAGCACCGCTCAATTTTTTGTAAATAATCATGAGCCACGCAGAAAAATACGAGAGATATTATCTAACATTCCGGATATTGAGAGGTCTTTATCGCGCTTAATACTAGGACGTGGTTCACCAAAGGATATGAACCTATTAAAAATAGGCCTAGGAAAAACTTTAGAGTTATCTGAGTTTCTGTCTACCTTGCATAATTATTGTTTAAGTGAAAAACCAGCAATTAACTCTCAGATGTCATTCCAGTGCTTGACCAGACAAAAGGAACCAGTGTTTACTACTCAGGTGATAAGTAGTGACGAGAGTGAACTAAGCACAATACATAAAAGTCTTGGTAATCATAAAGACCTGTTTGAGCTTTTAGATAGTGCTGTGCTTAATAACAACCTTAGTTCCTTAAAAGAAGGAGGGTTTATCAATCCAAAATATAACCAGGAACTATCTGAGTTATCCTACATACTAAATAATAGTAATAAACTGATAACCAAACTCCGTGAGTCTTATCGCGACCTAACTGGCATTGCCGCACTCAAAATATTACACAACAATATACTTGGTTATTACGTTGAAGTGTCAGCAAATCACAAAATAACTTCGGACATATTTATTCATAGACAAAGCTTAGCAAATAGCATGCGCTACACTACTAATGAATTGAAAGAACTAGAAAATAAAATTCTTACGGCACGTGATGCTGCAATCGGCTTAGAAGTGAAAATTTTTAGTGAACTGTGTAGTGAAGTCGCTAAAGAATCTGAAAAAATTGCTCTTGCTGCAAATGCTTTGGCAAAACTTGATATTAGAGCCACGTTTGCGGAGCTTGCAGTGCAAAATAATTACGTAAAACCCATTATCGATGACAGTAAAGAGTTCAATATCTGTAGTGGAAGACATCCAGTGGTTGAAGTTAACGATAAATTCATTGCAAATAGCATCAATTTAGCTGGTATACATCTAATTACTGGTCCTAATATGGCTGGAAAAAGCACTTTCTTGAGGCAAAACGCTCTCATTGCAGTTTTAGCTCACATGGGGTCATTTGTGCCAGCAGAGAGTGCGCATATTGGAGTGATTGATAAGATATTTAGCAGGGTTGGTGCAACAGATAATATAACAGCTGGTTATTCTACCTTCATGGTAGAGATGATCGAAACAGCAACGATAGTAAATCAGGCAACAGATCGTTCCTTGGTGATACTTGATGAAATTGGTAGGGGCACAGGAGTGTATGATGGATTATCTATTGCACAGGCAGTGATTGAACATATTCACAATGTAAATAAGTGCCGCGCCATTTTTGCAACTCATTATCATGAATTAACTAAAGTAAGCAAATACTTGAAGAACGTGAAATGTTTTTGTGTAAAAATAAGAGAGTGGAACGGAGAGGTTATCTTTCTACATGAAGTAATTGAAGGCATTGCAGATGAGTCATATGGAATACATGTAGCAAAACTTGCTGGTTTTCCTGATTCTGTTTTAAATAGAGCAAGTGAAGTATTTGAGGAGCTAAAGGCTTAAGAGGAAATTCTGACCTTACCCAGAAAAAGTGGAGAGAACCCTATGATATTATTTTTTGTAACATTGTTATACACGTCATGATAAGGGGGCTGGCAAAATGTGTCAAGTAAGTTTTTCGTTTCTATGTTATCCGCTACTTGGATGACAGGAGGCAATGTAACCTCATTAAAAACTTAATTTCAGTCCAGTCAAAAGCACATAACCAGAGTTGCTATTTTCTACTTCAGGCTCTTTGGTACTAAATTTTACAATATCGAAATAGTATGAAGTGCCCATAAAAAATGGATATTCAAGGCTTAAAGCATATGATGTTAACTCGTTTGCTGCAATATCCCTACCACTATTGAAATATGTTAAGCTCAATTTACGAGAATCAGAATGGTAAGCAATACCTGCATTCATATAATACGTATTATTTATTTCAGGATTACGCTTCTCACCAGATTTACCGCCATTACCATACGAAAAAATGCAATCAAGATCGAACAATTTTAGCTTCAAACCAAAATTCCAGTGCAGTAATTGATTACGACATTCATAATTTTTAGAAGTTCCATCTGAGCAATCAGTTAAATTTTCTCTTGCAAATTCACCAGTTAAGGCAGTAGTAAAATTTATATCGTCTGATAGGCCATTTTTATAGGAAAGGCCAGCAGCAATTAAATTGCTGTACTGTAAGTTATTTTTTCCTGGGACATAACTGAACCCGAGTTGAAAGTTATAGATTTTAGGGGAGATGTAGTTAATTGATGATTGTTTTAACCCTAGTTCGAGTCCATTATAATTACTGTAAATGTTGGGTTTTACCCAAAATACCTTGTCTTTATCATATCCAGGGCCATTATCTCTGTTTTCGTTACCACGCAAATTTGCATAGTTTGTCCAATGATCATTTACTCCTCCAGCAGCTGTATAAATTTTTGAAGTGTTAATTAACATGCTCTGACTAACTAAACTTCTTTTACCATATTCAATTGATCCAAGCACCTGATTTTTAATGATGAAATACCATTCCTCCATGTCTAACTTTTCTATGTCTAACGCTTTTAGGTTTGCAATACCAGAAACTCCTGCCTTAACATTAAACCCCATTTGAGTATTTGGATAAACTTGCTGTAAATAAAGAAAGCGCAAGTATGAATAACTTGAAGTTTTATCCTTAGCCTTAGCATTGAAAGAACCTCTGTTGAAGGCATAGCCGAATCTCAAATCTATTTTTCCGTCTAGTTCTACATAAAATATTTCCTTATCCAAAATTGTTCTAGAGCTAGCACTACTCTGCAAAAATAATGATGAAAGCAGTGCTACCAGGTAGTACCTTAACTTCATAAATAAACTTAAATTTTTATAAAAATTTAAGTTTAAACTCAATATAAATAAAAAACAACTTTTCAGAAGGAGCCGCTGGTAGATTTTGCTGCCCGTTTTTGAGCTATATTCCCATAAATTATTGATACACTTGGTAATTTTCGCTTTAATAACTGCTTATTAATGGCAGAATGTATACGATTAATTATTTTAGACGTACTTTTTACATCGCAGTTAATCAAAACAAAAAGCACTTTATTCTCATCAATATACCCTAGAAAATCATCACTACGGCAATTTTTATAAAAATGTTCTATGATAACTTTCAGTGCATCATTTGTCTCACTACAGCTACTATTTAAGCCAATCACTCCTATAGCTGCATTAATTTGATGTTGAAAGGCAAAATTTAATATAACGTATAACTCTAGAATAGTAGACTCATTGTTTGGTATATCGAATAAGTCATGGTTTTTATATTTTTTACCCATTAGATATTCATCTCTAAAGATTCCTAATTTATGAGACAAGCTGATATCACGTATCAATAGCTCATAATTTATTTTATTACTAGCAAATTGTGCAGTGCGGAAAACTTTTACTTTTGTCTTTATATCTTCTCCCTTAGCATCAGTTAAGGAAAAACCTATCACTTTAGGTAATACATCAAGTAAATCGTATCCATTTTCGGTATACTCTAAATAATTCTTCATGTCGTCAGCTGCTCTTGCACTTAAAATATTGATTAACGGCTTATTAAGTAAATTCCCTTCCTCGTATTTTAACAAATTCCTTGCGGCTTGATTGAGCCCTAAAATTAATACGTTTTTTTTCTTATTATCCTGACAAACAGATACCACAGCATCATCTTTCCTTCTTGCAGTTATGAAATCATCCATACTTTTATTCTATACAGCATATTTATAAGTATAATAAGATTATATTAAAATTTACTTACTTATTAATATGCTTGATTAGATATAGATAAAATGTCACACGGGATGGCTTTGTTAGCTATTTTAGGCGGTAATAAATGGATAGTCAAGCAAAATTACATTTGTAACTTTGCTTGACTTATCCGTTTTTTTTATATCTTTATTACAATCATAACTTCTAGCTCTGAGTTATACCCCTTTGTTACATTGTATTAGATGGAAGTAGAACAAATCACGTTTAGTTGTTCTGAAAGATCTACTATAGCTAACTGAAAAAAGGTTACCCCAGAAGGGATAAAAAGGTATAAAATGGCTTTAGATAAGGTAGAATGATACCAAAGTGAGAATCTGAGGGGACGTGTTTTGAAAGTAGGTAGCTTGTGCTGTTTACCCAGTCTTACCAGTGTGGGGTTTAGCTATCCTTGGCGTTAATTCTCTCGTATGCTTTGCTGGTGGTTTAGCTTTTCATATGAAGCATGAGAAAGAATCAGACAATATTGAGGAGGCTGAAGCAGCAGTTAGGAATTATGCCTCCTTACTCTCTTCCAAGCGCTCCTCCTTATAGTGAATTTAATAATTCTAATGCGGAACAGCAGTTTGAGAATTGTGAGGGGTTCTAAACCCATAACTATACGAACATTGCAATTTCAGATCCCAGTGCCTTGACTACAAATGTTCGTATAGTTGTGAGCTTGACCATAAAATGATTCTTAAGAAAACAAATGCAATTTTTTGCAGGTTTCACGTATGATAAAAATTAACAGTTTTATTTTTAGCCAAATTAATTGAATCAAGCTACAAAACCTGCTAAAGTTAACTTTATAAAAGCACCCTTAGCTCAGTTGGATTAGAGCATTTGACTACGGATCAAAAGGTCGGGCGTTCAAGTCGCTCAGGGTGCACCACATTTTATAGGAAACAGAAGTCACACTTGAAATTAATATATGCAATACCTATTTTTAAAAGTTAAACACTAAACTATTATATATGAGCAAAAAAGACTACTATGATCTACTGGAAGTAGGAAGAAATGCCAGTATTGATGAGATAAAAAAAGCGTATAAAAAATTAGCGTTAAAATATCATCCTGATAGAAATCCTGGCAATCAAGAAGCAGAGGAAAAATTTAAAGAAGTAACAGCTGCATATGAAGTTCTATCTGACTCTGAGAAAAGGGCAAGCTATGACCGTTATGGCCACGAAGGTGCTTCTGGTGGGTTTCAAGGCTTTAGCTCTGCAGGAGATTTTAGCGACATATTCAATGACTTCTTTGGTGGAGGATTCGGTGGTGGTGCAAGTAGATCAAGAGCAAAGAGGAGCACAACAGGAGTGTCTGGAGCAGACCTACGTTATGATCTTGAAATTACCTTAGAAGATGCATTTAAAGGAATACAAGCGCCTATACATTATGTGACAAATGTAAAATGTGACACATGCCAAGGCACAGGTAGCGAAGGAGCAATTAAACCAGTTCAGTGCCCCACATGCCAGGGAAGCGGTAGGATTAGAACTCAACAAGGCTTTTTTACCATCGAAAGAACATGTACTACATGCTATGGGGAAGGAGAAATAATACAAAATAAATGTAAGAAATGTGGTGGAAGTGGACGTAGAAGAGATGAAGTAAATATATCCGTTTCAATTCCAAAAGGCATAGAAGAAGGAGCTAAGGTAAGGATAAGTGGTAAAGGAGAAACTGGAACAAGAGGTGGAGAAAGTGGAGATTTATACGTATACGTGAAAATAATTTCCCATAAAATCTTTGCTAGAAATAAAGCAGATTTACACTGTAAAGTGCCTATAAGAATGACACTAGCAGTGCTTGGTGGCGAAATCGATGTCCAATCAATTGATGGAGCTAAAATAAAAGTAAAGGTCCCTGAAGGCACTCAAACTGGTACCAAACTACGTTGTAGGGAAAAGGGTATGCCATATATGAACTCACATGTTCGTGGTGATTTATATGTACAGGTAATAGTTGAGACTTTAAATCCAAAAAATTTAACTAAAAAGCAAATTGAACTATTAAAAGCACTTGAAGAAGAGGAAAATGCAAGTGTACAACAGCAATCTGAAGGGTTTTTTAGTAAAGTAAAAAAAAAATAAGAAATCTGCTAAATGACATGAAGGAGTAACTGTTTACGGGTTTTCATTTAATCCTGCAATTCTTTGACCTTATTAATGGAAAACTTAACAATAGTGTTGATATCAACATTATTAGCCAACAGAAACTTCTTAGTTCCTTAAAATTATGTAAAAGCAATAAATTTCTTTATTTAAGGTCGAAGTTTTGCTATTCTCAGGTTTTAATAATTTAAATTTAATGAATATAAACAAAAATGAGTTTTTATTTCTTCCGCTTGGGGGAGTAGGAAGAATCGGGATGAATGTTAGCCTATATCATTATCAAGGTAAGTGGATTATGATCGACCTTGGTGTTGGTTTTGCAGATGAAACTATGCCAGGTGTTGAGCTGCTCATTGCTGATGTAGATTTTATTGCTCAAAGAAAAAAAGATTTGCTTGGAATAATAATTACACATGCACATGAGGACCACTGCGGTGCAGTGCCCCACTTGTGGGAAGAGTTGCAGTGCCCCATATATACAACAAAGTTTACGGTTAATTTTCTTAAGGAGAAACTAAAGGAGTTTCGATTAGAAGGTACAGTACCTGTGAAAGAGGTGGACATAAATGGCAGCACAAATTTGGGTCCTTTTACCGTCGAGTTTATAAATATAACTCATTCAATTCCTGAGGCAAATTCAATATTAATTAGCACTGAAATGGGTAGTGCACTCCATACCGGAGACTGGAAATTTGATCCAAAACCTGTTGTTGGATTAATTTCTAATATAGAGCGTCTAAAAGAAATTGGCGATAAAGGTGACCTGCTTGCAGCAATTTGCGATTCAACCAATATATTAAGCAAGCATCACCCTGAGTCAGAAGGTGAAATTTATAATAACATTTATAACATAATAAAGCGGTCTAAAAAATTAGTTGCTGTTTCGCTATTTGCTTCAAATGTGGCACGAATTGAAACGATAAGCCAAGCTGCAAAAGCACTAAATAGAAAAGTAGTTTTACTTGGTAGATCTTTATGGAGAATAGTGAAAGTTGCGCAAGATAGTGGTTATTTAACTGATTCTCCTCAGTTTCTTGAAGTAAAGGAAGCAGTAAATTTTCCAAGGGAAAAACTGGTGCTACTTTGCACAGGTTGTCAAGGTGAGCCACTGGCAGCAACTTCAAGGCTTGCTAATAAGAGTCATCAAGCATTTAAAATGCAGCAAGGTGATACCATGATCTTTTCGTCAAAAATCATTCCTGGAAATGAAACTCGTGCGCACAACATGCTCAATGCCTTTATTGAGATGGGGGTAGAAGTTGTTACTGAAAAAACAGAGCATGTTCATGCTTCTGGGCATCCAACAAGAGAAGAGTTAAAGGAAATGTATTCTTTAATAAAACCGAAGATGTCTATTCCAGTTCACGGCGAATATATTCACACGCATGCACATGTAAAATTTGCTAAAGAGTGCGGTGTGGCAAAAGCAATAATGATTGCACCAGGTGATATTGTTAATTTGGAGAACGGAGAAAAAGTTGATTCAATCAGTGTTGACTACTTTGGTATTGATGGTATGCTGCTACGTCATCCGGAGAGCGGTGTTATAAAAATGCGTAAAAGAATGAGAGATGCCGGAGTTATTGTGGTAACAGCAGTTGTAAACAAGAAAAATAAATTGCTTACTAAACCGAAAGTATTTGTACCTGGTGTTTTTGAAGTGCTAGAAGATGCAGCTATTATACAGAAAATTGTCAAGAAAGTTGAGTCGTTGTTTAGTTTGCAGCCAACAAAAAAAATTAAAAATAAGATTGAAAGTTCAATATTGAGTATCTTAAAGGAATATTTACTAAAAAGACCTATAATTGAAGTACAGATAGAACAGGTATGAAATGAAAGAATGAAGTTATTCGTTCAATTAATATTGCTTGTTTCGTTATTTATTCCTTATTTTACAAAAGCTGCTTTATATGTTGATATAAAAAAAAGCAGTGTTGGTAACATTAGTCTTGTTGTATCTAAATGTACATGTAAAACAGCGCTGGAAAGCGAATTAAGCGAAAATATTGCAAAGGTAATAGGAACAAATTTATCTAATTGTGACTTATTTAATGTAAAACGTGGCGCGGAAGCTGAATTTAAATCTTGGAAAAGCGATACTGTAGTCACAGTAAGTTTAAGCGAAGTATCTGGTAGTGCATTAGAGCTATCATTTCGTTTATTTGACACTTTTACAAAAAGAGAATTACTTACTCAGTCAGTTGTTTTTCCAGCAAAAGACTGGAGAAAAATTGGTCACCTCGTTTCGGATGTGATACATGATAGATTGATTGGTGAGAAAGGGCACTTCAACACAAAAATCACGTATATTGCTGAAGAAAAAGATAGCAATTATAAATCCGTACGTAAAATTGCTGTGATGAATCAAGATGGAAGTAATATAAAATACTTAACAAATGGCGATAGATTTGTGTCAACACCGAGATTCTCACCAAATGGAAAGGGTATTGTTTATATCTCATACGCAAATGGTAAAAGTTATATAGTATTAAAAAATTTAAAAGACCACACTGAATCAATAATCAGCGCATTTGAAGGAGTTATTTCTGCACCAAGATTTTCTCCTGATGGTAAATCTCTTTTAATTTCCCACTCATTGGGTGGTGAAACGAATATATTATCTTTGGATTTAAGTAGTAAACGGACAAAAAAAATTACTAAAGGTTCAGCTATAAGCACTTCTCCCTCTTTTTCTCCAGATCAAAAGTATATG
The DNA here is from genome assembly GCF_964263235.1 of Wolbachia endosymbiont (group B) of Limnophora tigrina. NCBI lineage: Bacteria > Pseudomonadati > Pseudomonadota > Alphaproteobacteria > Rickettsiales > Anaplasmataceae > Wolbachia > Wolbachia endosymbiont (group B) of Limnophora tigrina. Next base: position 698,771 of record NZ_OZ181655.1, read on the forward strand.
GTTTTTAGTTCCGATATGAGTGGAAGTCAGCAGCTGTATGTTATCGATTTTACTAACAAAAGTAAAAAACCTAAAAGAATTAGTTTTGGAAGTGGAAGATATGCTACGCCTGTTTGGTCGCCAAAAGGAGATCTGATAGCTTTCACAAAGATTCAGTCAGGAAAATTTTACATAGGAGTTATGAAGCCAGATGGCAAAGAAGAACGTCTACTTTCAGAAGGGCATAAAATTGAATCTCCGGCATGGCTACCAAATGGTAGAGAAATCATTTTCACAAGAACAGAATCACCAAGCAACTCTAAACTATATTTAGTAGACTTAGTAAAGAAAAATCAAAAAATGGTTTCCACTCCCACAAATGCTTCTTTACCGGATTGGTCTTATTCTTGAACTACTGAGCTGCATGCTCCACAGCATTGATTTATTGCCACATTAACAAGATATCCCGCTACACCACCTACTATAGTACCAGCGATTCCTGACAACACACCAGTTGCAATTACTCCAATAGCAGCAATTTCAGGTATAATTCCCATTGTAGCCAGTGTGTCTCCTATAGCGCCAAACAATAATGCTGAGCTTATAATTATCCAGCTCCTCCCTGAAGATTGTATAAAGCTAGTAATTTATAGACTCTTCTGAAAGAATTATCTTATTTTAGATCAAAATTTCCCAAAAAATAAATGTAACAAACAAGTTTAAATGGTGCTATATTGGGCCTTAACTTGATGCGTATGGTTTACTTAACACTCCCGGTTAAAATAATTACTTAGCTGTAAAAGACAAGATTTAATGTGACAGACAAGAATTAACTGACAGAAGAATTGAGGTAGTCAAAACTAATATCAGGCTCTTGTTTAATGCTACTAATGTTTTTCTGAAAAGCAATATATTTACTATCAAAAAACGTTTGCATAGGTGTTTTGCCATAGCAATACTTACCCGAGTGAGGCCTTGTCTCATTATAAGAACGCAACCAATAATCAACATCAATCTGTAGATCTTCCAAAGAATTGTAGATTTTCTTTCTAAAGATAATATTGTAACACTCATCTTGCATGGTTCTATGAAATCTTTCACATATGCCATTGGTTTGTGGAGAGTTGGCTTTGGTTCTAGAATGATCGATATTTTCGATTCCCAAATATAACTGATAAGCGTGATTTTCTGGCTTGCCACAATACTCTGTACCCCTATCAGTTAGAATGCGTAATAATGGAATTTTCTGCTCATCAAAAAATGGAATAACTCTATCGTTGAGGAGGTCTGCAGCTGTAATAGCTGTTCTGTCCGTGTAAAGTTTAACCATTGCAACTCTCGAATAAGTATCAACAAAAGTCTGCTGATAAATTAGCCCTATACCTTTGATATTGCCCACATAATAGGTATCTTGAGAACCCAAATAACCTGGATGTTGTGTCTCAATTTCACCATGAGCTTCCCTTTGTTCTTTAACTTTTTCTAAAGCTGTAAGTTGTTCTTCAGTTAAAATGATTCCTTCTTAAGCTACTTTTGTCTCTAGCGCTTTAAGTCTCTTTTTGAGAGTTTCAAGGTCATTTCTTAGCCATACAGACCTTACTCCTCCCTGAGAAATTATTATACCTCTTTTTCTCAGTTCATTTGCAGCTCTTTCTTGCCCATATGCTGGAAATTCTGTTGCTATACCAATCACTGCTCTTTCTATATCGTCGGAAACTCTGTTCGCTAATAGCGGTTTTTTCTTACTTATTTCATGTAATGCTTCCTCTCCTCCATTTTCATATAACTCCTTAAACCGATAAAATGTATCTCTTGAGTATCCCATCACTTTGCATGCTTGAGATACATTTCCTAGTTGTTTTGCTAGCTCTAATAACCCTAGCTTTGGTTTTAGTATTTTTGTTTGTATTGTACTCATTTCTAACACTCCTTTCTTTTATTATTTTATAACTTACTTATTTTAAGTGTCAGATCAAGTACTATTTAATACAGTTGAATTGTATGAGAGATATTATGATCCTGCTGCTTTTGACAGCTTCACTGTAGTTTTAACTAGTGCTGAAGTTGTAAACGCTTTTCATTAATGTTAATTTAATTTTTTCATATACAATGGTAACTGGTGAGAATTTTAACTAAATTAAAAAAAATCATGAGCGACGAAAACCTTTTTGAGGAAGACGATGGTAATATTGAAGAAAATAACGATGATAAAAGAGAGAAAAGTTTAGAAAATGAAAATCAGCAAAATCAAGAAGAACAACACAAAGAGGAAGATAAGCAATACATAATACAGTATATTCAAGACTATTTAAAAGTTTTTGAGGATATTCTAAATCAGATCGACGAAGGAATTGATAATTCGGATAGTTACGAAAGGACTATGCAAATAAAGCGAAGCATAGACAGGCTCATAGAGACTTTATATAGTCAGGCTGCGTCTGAAGATATTGATGCAGAATTTGAAACCACAAAGCATACTCGCGATAAATCAGAATCTATGAAAAGGGTTAGAGAGAAAAGAAGGAAGCAAGTGATAGAAGAAGTATTAAGTAGCATGTTTGCCCAGCAACAAAAGGAGCTAATGAACGCTAAACACTTAAGTCATGGACATGAAACAGCACATGATGATGAAGCAAAGAAACGAGTGAAGTCTTCAATCAGGGGAGTGTTGTTTTCAGTGATTGCTCATAGAATGGATCCAAGAAAGAGGGCAGGAGAAACTGCTGACGATAATGAAAAGCAGGCCCATATATATGGCAGGGAAGCAGTTGGTGGAGCTTTAGGTGCATTGTTAAAAACGTTTTTAACAGCAGTTACTGCCGTTGTGCGCGAAATTGCTAAGCCACTTCAGCATATCAGCAAACAGGAAATATCTTTTGCAAAACAAGTTGAAGAAAGCAGAAACGCAGATTCACAAAAAGGTCGATCTGTGTAGACTTTTCCTTGTAATAATCTTTCGATTCTACTGTCTGTTAATTCATAATTAGGGTTATATAGCTAACTGAAAAAAGGTTACCCCAGAAGGGATAAAAAGGTATAAAATGGCTTTAGATAAGGTAGAATGATGCCAAAGTGAGGATCTGAGGGAACGTATTTTGAAAGTAGTAGACGAGAAAAAAATGACTATGGAGAAGATAAGCAAGAGAAAAGATAATTGAAAAATTTGGCAATATGTGCAAAGACAAAGATACTCTCCGGATTTAAATCCTCACTTTTACCCACAAATGTAAAAAGTGAGTAAGCTAAATAATTTAGGATCAAAATGATAGAAACAAGTACAAGCGTGCAATATACAGATGGCTTAGGGGATAAATGGCTGGAAAGAGAGTTAAAACACATTAATTTGGGAGATATAAGGCTTAATAAAAGACTTATAAAAACAAGTTATTGCATAGAGGGTAAGGCATCTGGTTCAATTAATCAAAGCTGTAGTGGGTGGAAAGAAGCTAAGGGTGCATATAAGCAATGAAAAGCTTGAAGATAAGGAAATTTATTCTTCCCATTATAAAGAAACTAAGGAAAGAATAAAAGGAAACCAGTTAGTCTTTTCAGTTCAAGATACAAGTTATTTGGATTTTGACTGGGAGTGTTAAATAAACTGTGTCAAACCGCATTTTTAGTTCAACTCAATTTTCAATCTGCCAGGAAAGAAAACATCAAGTTGAGAGATAGTTAATGCCCAATCATGTACAGGCATCGTCCACTTTTCCTCTGCCTTCTTTATAGCACAATATACCTGCTTATACAAGGCATTTATGCTGGTAAATGAGCCTTTGGTCTTAGTGAATTTCCTAATTTGCCTATGTAGCCCCTCTATGGGATTGGTGGTGTAGATTATCCTCCTAACTGGACCAGAATACTTAAAATAACCAGACAAGTTTTCCCAATTATTCTGCCAAGATTTTATAACCATAGGGTACTTTGTGCCCCATTTTTCATCCAATTCCAACAGATAATTCTCGGTAATTTCCTTGCTTGAAGCTTGATATACCTTCTTTAAATCGCTCAAAAAACTCTTCGCATCTTTACTGGCCACATACTTCAGTGAGTTGCGTATCTGATGCACTATACACATCTGCACTTCCGCATTAGGAAAGACACTGTTTATAGCTGCAGGAAAGCTTTTCAGCCCATCAACGCAGGCAATAAGGATATCTTCTACTCCTCTTTCTTTGAGGTCATTTAGCACTCCCAACCAGAAGTTAGCTCCTTCACTTTCAGCCAAATAAAAACCTAATACTTCTTTTTTGCCATTTTGATCTATGCCTAATATGTTATACATGCATTTACTTACGCAATGCCCGTCCTCTTTGACTTTAAAAAACATGCCATCCATGAAAACTATCGGATATACAGACTGCAGCGGGCGACTACGCCATTCGTTGATTACTGGTAGCAATTTGTCAGTAATACTTGATATCTCTGCCGCCGATATTTTGTGATCATAAATTTCCTCAACATGTGACACTATATCTCTATAGCCCATACCACTGGCAAATGTGCTCAAAATCTTCGTTTCAAGCTCTGGATGTAAGTTTGTTTGCCTTTTTTTGACTATTTGTGGTTCGAAACTTCCTTCCCTATCTCTTGGCGTCAAAAGCTCAAATGACCCTGCGCTTGTACGTAAAGTCTTTGCATTCCTCCCATTTCTTCGATTATTCTCTTCGCTTTCAGCCGACAAGTGGTTTTCTATTTCACCTTCCAGGCTTACCTCCAGCAACTTTTTTATAAACGGTGTTAATGCTCCATCTCTTCCTGTCAACGGTCTTCCTTCTCGTATAGACGACAGGATATTTGTTTCTAATTCTTTATAATCTACCAAACCGGTAGTTCTGTTTACTACTTTCTGACTCATTGTCAAACCTCCATTTTTTTATATCAATTTATTACTTTTTTTTCGGTTTGACACAGTTTATTTAACACTCCCTTTTGACTCTCATATAAAGACCAAGAGACTAGGCAGTATTTCTAAAGCTTATACAAAGCATAAAATGGGTTTACTGTTGCATAGGACCTCTAAGGTGCGTAGTAGCATTCTAAAGCCATCTATGGGAGACATTTTTTTCATCAACGCATTCAAAACTTAAAAAAATAAAAAACTTGAACATTTCTTCAGAATTGTGTATAATTGTTAATGCTTTTTAGGTTTTTTTCTCATGGCTCTTTCTAAATTTCTTGATGCGCGCAATGATTATGCCTTCAAAAGAATATTTGGCACTGAGAAGAATAAAGATATCCTCATTCATTTCTTGAACGATATTTTAGGCTTTACCGGCTTGGCTGCAATTCAGGACGTTGAATTTCTAGCTACTATTTTAGATCCTGAGATTGCCGCTAAAAAGCAGAGTATTGTCGATGTTCTTTGTAAGGACTCTCAAGGCTCCAGGTACATAATAGAGATGCAGTTCACTAAAACCAAAGGCTTCGAAAAGCGTGCTCAGTATTATGCTGCTAAAGCCTACTCAAGTCAAGCTGACCAGGGAGATGAATATCATAACCTCAAAGAAATTATCTTTATTGCTGTTGCTGATTGTATTATTTTTCCAAACAAGACTGAGTACAGATCAAATCATACTATTCGGGATGAGAATACCAATGAACATGACTTAAAGGATTTCTATTTCGTATTCATTGAACTACCAAAATTTACAAAGACGAAAGAAGACCAACTAGAAAATATAGTTGAAAAGTGGTGTTATTTTTTTCGATATGCAGCAGAAACAAGGGAAGAGGATCTAGATAAAATAGTTGGTAGTGATGCAATAATAAAACGAGCTTATGAAGAGATGAATAAGTTTAATTGGTCAGAAGAAGAATTACTAGCATATGAGCAAAGAAAAAAACGTCTAATGGATGAAATAGCTGCTTTCGCTCAAAAATTTGATGAAGGTGTTAAGGTTGGGGAAGAAAAAGGCATCCTAATCGGTCATAAAAAAGGCAGAAAAGAAAGGGAAATTGAAGTCGCAAAGAATCTACTTAAAGCAGGTGTTTCTATTGATATTATAGCTCAAACTACTGGTCTTACAGTTAATGAAGTCAAAGACTTAAGCTAATTCTATCTTTGGGTGTCTAGATGAACATCTTTATACTAGATGAAAATCCAGCAATTGCGGCTCAAATGTTATGTGATAAGCATATAGTAAAAATGCCATTAGAAACTGCTCAATTATTGAGTAATGTTTTTTCAACAGCATTGAAAGTGCCAAATCCTTTTGTCAGTATCATAAATCAGAATATAGAAGTCCCATATAAACTGACTCACAACAATCATCCTTGTTCTTTGTGGGCTAGGCAATCGAAAGGGAATTTTTGTTGGTTGATAGAGTACGGAAGAGAATTATGTAAAGAGTACACTTGGCGATACAAAAGAAAGCATAAATCAGAGGAAGTAATAAATTGGTGTGATAGTAATAAGGATTTACTCATTTTTCGATCAACTGATATGCAAGCTTTTATACAAGCACTGCCGGATCAGTATAGATGCAGCAGTGCTGTGGAAGCTTATAGGAGATATTATCTCAAGGAAAAGATGAGATTTGCTAAGTGGGAAAATGGCAGAGGAGCACCAGATTGGATAATCTGCTACGTAATACCACAGCTAATACAGCTCATAAATAGAGAAGCCATCCAAATCGGACATGAAAAAGGCATCCTAATCGGCGAAGAAAAAGATGAAATGAAAGCTAAAATAGCAGTGGCAAAAAATTCACTTAAGGCCGTTGTCTCTATAGATGTTATAGCTGAAATCACCGGACTTTCCCTTGACGAAATCAAACAACTTCAGGAAGAAATTGTCTGACATGATCTTTTTAGCTGCTTGTTCACTGTTAGATCCTTTAGTAAGTCATTTTCTTGCCATTTGAATGTGTATTAAATAGGACTTGATCTGACACTTAAAATAAGTAAGTTATAAAATAATAAAAGAAAGGAGTGTTAGAAATGAGTACAATACAAACAAAAATACTAAAACCAAAGCTAGGGTTATTAGAGCTAGCAAAACAACTAGGAAATGTATCTCAAGCATGCAAAGTGATGGGATACTCAAGAGATACATTTTATCGGTTTAAGGAGTTATATGAAAATGGAGGAGAGGAAGCATTACATGAAATAAGTAAGAAAAAACCGCTATTAGCGAACAGAGTTTCCGACGATATAGAAAGAGCAGTGATTGGTATAGCAACAGAATTTCCAGCATATGGGCAAGAAAGAGCTGCAAATGAACTGAGAAAAAGAGGTATAATAATTTCTCAGGGAGGAGTAAGGTCTGTATGGCTAAGAAATGACCTTGAAACTCTCAAAAAGAGACTTAAAGCGCTAGAGACAAAAGTAGCTTAAGAAGGAATCATTTTAACTGAAGAACAACTTACAGCTTTAGAAAAAGTTAAAGAACAAAGGGAAGCTCATGGTGAAATTGAGACACAACATCCAGGTTATTTGGGTTCTCAAGATACCTATTATGTGGGCAATATCAAAGGTATAGGGCTAATTTATCAGCAGACTTTTGTTGATACTTATTCGAGAGTTGCAATGGTTAAACTTTACACGGACAGAACAGCTATTACAGCTGCAGACCTCCTCAACGATAGAGTTATTCCATTTTTTGATGAGCAGAAAATTCCATTATTACGCATTCTAACTGATAGGGGTACAGAGTATTGTGGCAAGCCAGAAAATCACGCTTATCAGTTATATTTGGGAATCGAAAATATCGATCATTCTAGAACCAAAGCCAACTCTCCACAAACCAATGGCATATGTGAAAGATTTCATAGAACCATGCAAGATGAGTGTTACAATATTATCTTTAGAAAGAAAATCTACAATTCTTTGGAAGATCTACAGAGGGAGTGTTAAATAAACTGTGTCAAACCGCATTTTTAGTTCAACTCAATTTTCAATCTGCCAGGAAAGAAAACATCAAGTTGAGAGATAGTTAATGCCCAATCATGTACAGGCATCGTCCACTTTTCCTCTGCCTTCTTTATAGCACAATATACCTGCTTATACAAGGCATTTATGCTGGTAAATGAGCCTTTGGTCTTAGTGAATTTCCTAATTTGCCTATGTAGCCCCTCTATGGGATTGGTGGTGTAGATTATCCTCCTAACTGGACCAGAATACTTAAAATAACCAGACAAGTTTTCCCAATTATTCTGCCAAGATTTTATAACCATAGGGTACTTTGTGCCCCATTTTTCATCCAATTCCAACAGATAATTCTCGGTAATTTCCTTGCTTGAAGCTTGATATACCTTCTTTAAATCGCTCAAAAAACTCTTCGCATCTTTACTGGCCACATACTTCAGTGAGTTGCGTATCTGATGCACTATACACATCTGCACTTCCGCATTAGGAAAGACACTGTTTATAGCTGCAGGAAAGCTTTTCAGCCCATCAACGCAGGCAATAAGGATATCTTCTACTCCTCTTTCTTTGAGGTCATTTAGCACTCCCAACCAGAAGTTAGCTCCTTCACTTTCAGCCAAATAAAAACCTAATACTTCTTTTTTGCCATTTTGATCTATGCCTAATATGTTATACATGCATTTACTTACGCAATGCCCGTCCTCTTTGACTTTAAAAAACATGCCATCCATGAAAACTATCGGATATACAGACTGCAGCGGGCGACTACGCCATTCGTTGATTACTGGTAGCAATTTGTCAGTAATACTTGATATCTCTGCCGCCGATATTTTGTGATCATAAATTTCCTCAACATGTGACACTATATCTCTATAGCCCATACCACTGGCAAATGTGCTCAAAATCTTCGTTTCAAGCTCTGGATGTAAGTTTGTTTGCCTTTTTTTGACTATTTGTGGTTCGAAACTTCCTTCCCTATCTCTTGGCGTCAAAAGCTCAAATGACCCTGCGCTTGTACGTAAAGTCTTTGCATTCCTCCCATTTCTTCGATTATTCTCTTCGCTTTCAGCCGACAAGTGGTTTTCTATTTCACCTTCCAGGCTTACCTCCAGCAACTTTTTTATAAACGGTGTTAATGCTCCATCTCTTCCTGTCAACGGTCTTCCTTCTCGTATAGACGACAGGATATTTGTTTCTAATTCTTTATAATCTACCAAACCGGTAGTTCTGTTTACTACTTTCTGACTCATTGTCAAACCTCCATTTTTTTATATCAATTTATTACTTTTTTTTCGGTTTGACACAGTTTATTTAACACTCCCTGCAAACGTTTTTTGATAGTAAATATATTGCTTTTCAGAAAAACATTAGTAGCATTAAACAAGAGCCTGATATTAGTTTTGACTACCTCAATTCTTCTGTCAGTTAATTCTTGTCTGTCACATTAAATCTTGTCTTTTACACTTCAGCATAGGTGAATGGGGTGTAAGTCATTTCCTTGCCATTTGAATGTTTTATCGTTATTCTTTTTTTGACAATCTCTTTCAAGATACCATTTTCCTCAGAGGTTTTTAACACTGCTCTCATAATGTCATTGTCTCTACGTGATATAGCATCTGTAAGTATTGTATGAGTTTCTTCCCGACCATCTGAATGTTTTGTGGTCATCTCTTCATTCAGAACTTCCTTTAATAGTTTTTGTTTTTTGGCTTCTTCTAAAAGATCTTTTACAGCTTGATTATTTTTATGACTTATAGCATAATGTAGTAGTGACAACGTCTCCTCTCTACCATGATACTCGTAAGTTATTTTTGCTAAAAGAATCGTGCTTGCGTTATAGCTGGACTTTTTGAATATTCCATTTTTGAACTTTTCGGCAACACCTTCTCCTTCTTCTATTTTTCTTGCTAGTTTTTGTATATTCTTTCTATCTTTATTTGTTAACTCATATATGTCACATACTAATGTCAGTTTTGACTTTTTCATAATGTTTTTCCCCTATTAAGATTTATTGATTTAGTTGTAGTAGTTGCAGTTGCTCACTCCATAGCTTCGGTATCTTCAATAAGCTATGTTTTATTGTTTAAAGTATCTTCGGCTTTGTTGCATATGTAGATGGCAAATTCGAAGATAGGCAGAATTTTAAGTTAAGCAAAGTAAGATTGAAGGAAGCTATAAAAATTAGAAAACTTGGTTGAAATTAGTAACGACAAAAAATCTTTTATTGACTCAATTCTATTTTATTCTACAAATTTGCTTTAATTTTTCTTGTAAGTTCTCAACTGGGTGTGTATCCTTACGTGAGTAAAGATTGATAAAATGCATTCTATATCGCTAATTTTGTCAAATTGACAAGCAAGCGTGAGAGGAGTTTTTTTTTAGTGTTACTCCTTCACTCACAAATTTTGAAAAACATGCTAAAAGAACAAGACAAAATATTCACCAACCTAAATGGTAAAGGAACTCCACTACTTGAGGGTGCAAAAAAACGTGGTAGTTGGCAAAAAACAAAAGAATTGCTAGATTTAGGATCAGAAAAAATCATTGATGAAGTAAAGAAATCTGGCTTAAGAGGTCGAGGGGGTGCAGGATTTTCTACCGGCCTTAAATGGAGCTTTATACCTAAAAATCCTTCAAAAGAACAACCAACATATTTAGTAGTCAATGCAGATGAGTCAGAGCCTGGTACGTGTAAAGATAGAGATATATTACGATATGAGCCACATAAGTTACTTGAGGGAATTCTCTTAGCCGGCAGAGCGATTAACGCATCAGTTGCTTATATTTATATCAGGGGTGAGTTTTATAATGAATATTTAGTTCTAAAAAAGGCACTTGAGGAAGCCTATAAAGAAAACTTAATTGGAAAAAATGCCTGCAAATCAGGTTATGATCTTGATGTGTTTATCCATAGGGGTGCAGGAGCTTACATATGTGGGGAAGAAACAGCTCAACTCGAATCAATTGAAGGAAAAAAGGGCTTTCCTCGCATGAAACCTCCATTTCCCGCAGGTGTTGGACTTTTTGGCTGTCCAACCACAATAAACAACGTTGAAACTATAGCCATGGTTCCAGATATTCTAAATCGCGGAGGAGAATGGTTTGCATCTCTTGGTAAACCAAATAATACTGGTACTAAGATTTTTTGTATTTCAGGACATGTAAACAACCCGTGTAATGTTGAAGAAGAGCTCAGAATTCCACTACGTGAATTGATTGAAAAATACGCAGGTGGAGTGCGAGGGGGTTGGGATAATTTACTTGCTGTAATACCTGGTGGGTCTTCAGTGCCATTAATTCCAAAATCTATATGCGATACTATTGAAATGGATTTTGATTCATTAAGAACCGCACAATCAGGGCTTGGTACTGCTGCTGTAATAGTGATGGATAAATCAACTGATATAATAGCTGCAATAGAGAGGTTATCACACTTTTACATGCACGAGTCCTGTGGGCAATGCACACCATGCCGTGAAGGTACTGGATGGATGTGGAGAATTATGAAGAGGATGGTGACAGGAGATATTAAGCCTGATGAAATAAATAAGCTGCTTGACCTTACAACTCAAATAGAAGGACATACAATTTGCGCGCTTGGCGATGCTGCGGCTTGGCCGATTCAAGGATTAATCAGACATTTTCGCCATGTAATCGAAGAGAGGGTAATAATTTAAACTCTACTTATACTTCTTAAGCCGTTTTGCTACTTAGCAACCAGAGTTAAAAAATATTGATTTCCTTCTCTTTTAGGTGCTAATTCTACCTTTGCGATATCTTCAGTGTCTCTAATTAGCCGTTCTAATTTTTCCAGTCCAACTTCAGTGTTTATAAGCTCTCTCCCTCTAAATCTCATTGTAACTTTAATTTTATGTCCATGCACAAGAAAATCCATTGTTTGACGCAATTTTGTTTCGTAGTCGTGATCACCAATATTGGGACCCAGTTTAACTTCTTTTATAGTTAATGCTTTTTGTTTCTTTTTTGCTTCACTTGCCTTCTTTTTTGCATCATATTTTTGTCTGCTGTAATCCAGAACTTTACATACTGGAGGAGTTGAATCAGGTGCAATTTCCACCAAGTCTAAACCGACATTCTGAGCAGATGCCAAAGCTTGTTCTATTGGCACAATTCCGACCATTTCACCATTATGATCAACTAAGCGTACCTCCTTAGCTGTGATGAGTTCATTAATTCTATTTTTATTGTTCTTTTTTATTTGCAAACTTTAACTCCCTTAACTTAAATTAATACTTTCTAATAGCAATTTAGCAGCTTTTTCATAAGAAAAAGACTCCTGTTTTTCCGATCCTAAATTTCTCACCGACACAGCCTTACTTGTAACTTCATTTTTGCCTATAATCCATAATATAGGAACCCTGTTTGAACTATGCAAACGTATCTTATAACTAATTTTTTCATTGGTCAAATCAGTCTTGACTCTCACACCTTGTTCTTTTAAAACGTTGCTGATTTCTGTGGCGTAACCGTCAGCTTCATTTGTAATGGTCAGAATAGCAAGTTGCGTTGGAGCAAGCCAAACTGGAAATTTTCCTGCATAATTTTCTATTAAAATTCCAATAAAACGCTCAAAAGTCCCAAGAATTGCCCTATGTAACATGACAGGGTGATGCTTGTGCCCATCTGCTCCTATATAAAAAGCTTCAAGCCGCTCCGGTAAAATAAAATCAACTTGCAACGTTCCGCATTGCCAATTTCTTCCTATTGCATCTTTCAAAACAAACTCTAACTTTGGACCATAAAATGCACCTTCGCCAGGGCTCAATTCATAATTCAAACCCGCTTCTTTAACGGCTCCAAGCAGCGCTTTTTCAGCTCTATCCCACATTTCATCATTCCCTGCCCTAATATCTGGACGGTCTGAAAATTTCACAGAAATTTCATTGAACCCAAGCTCTGAATATACTTCTTTTAAAAGGTCGCAAAACTTTACAGTCTCAGAATTAACTTGTTCCTCCATACAAAAAATGTGTGCATCGTCTTGCGTAAAACCACGCACTCGCATCAGTCCGTGCAATGAACCTGAGCTTTCATTCCTATGGCACGTACCAAATTCTGCCATACGCATTGGTAGATCACGATAGCTCCTGGTGTGAGAGTTAAAAATCTGCACATGACAAGGGCAATTCATGGGTTTTATTGCTAGCTTTTTACTTTCAGATTCATCAATGATAAACATATTTTCACGAAACTTATCCCAATGACCTGATTTCTCCCATAGCTCCTTGCTTACTAAAATGGGGGTTTTTACCTCAAAATAACCATTATTTATTAATTTCTTTCTGATGTAAGACTCAAGAACGTTATATAAAATATATCCTTGTTCATGCCAAAAAATTTGTCCCACAGCTTCCTCTTGAATATGGAACAAGTCCATATCCTTGGCAATTTTGCGGTGGTCGCGTTTCTCTGCTTCCTCCAGACGTTCAAGATAAGTATTTAATTCATCCTTATTTCTCCATGCGGTGCCATATATTCGCTGCAACATTGGGCCCTTAGAATCACCACGCCAGTATGCTCCTGCAACTTTCATAAGCTTAAACGCTTTAACTCTGCCAGTTGAAGGAGAATGTGGACCGCGGCACAAGTCAACAAAATCGCCTTGCCTGTAAACAGTTAGGTTTTCACTTTCTGGTATGGAGGAAATAATTTCAACCTTATATTTTTCGTCTATACCACTAAAGAAATCTATTGCCTGCTTACGAGTCCAAACTTCTCGAACAAATCTGTGGTTACTTTTTATAATTTCCTTCATTTTTTTTTCTATTGCAGCAAGATCGTCCGTGGTAAAGGCACGACCTGTAGCAAAATCATAGTAGAAACCATCTTGAATTGTTGGCCCGATAGTAACCTGAATATTAGGAAAGAGTTCTTTCACTGCCTGGGCCATTATATGAGCAGCATCATGCCTTATTACATCTAAACCTGCTTCGTCACTCAGTTGTATCACCTCTATCTCTGCATCAGATTCAATTTCACGTGAGAGATCATACAACTCACCGTTTACTTTCAATGCAACTGCTTCTTTCAAAGCATCCGGTTGTAATATATCAAAGCCAGTGACTCTACCACTGTATTCTTTTACTTTTTGTTCGGTTGAAAAGGTAACTTTTATCATTCATCAGACCTTTTGTCATCCCAGTGCGTGACACTGGGATCCATGTTTCTTTTTTTTCTAGATTCCAGCGTCACGCGCTGGAATGACACCAAAAGGTGAGCTACTGATCTTTCACTTAAATAACAGTTGTACAAAAGATCTATTACATACTTGCTGTAAGAAATTTTAATTGTTGACATACCTAGTTAATAATACGGTCTATTCTTTTTTAACCTGAGTGCAATTGCGTCTTCCCAAACTTCACCATTACGCAATAACTTTTCTTTATTGTACATTAGCTCCTCTCTTGTTTCAGTAGCAAATTCGAAGTTAGGACCCTCCACAATTGCATCAACTGGACATGCCTCTTGGCAAAGTCCGCAGTATATGCATTTTGTCATATCGATATCATAGCGCGTGGTGCGACGACTACCGTCTTCTCTTTCCTCTGCTTCAATAACTATTGCTTGAGCAGGGCAGATAACTTCGCATAATTTACAAGCTATGCATCGCTCTTCACCGTTTGGATACCTACGCAACGCATGCTCACCACGAAACCTTGGACTTAAAGGGCCCTTCTCCATAGGATACCTCAAAGTAACCTTTGGCTTAAACATATATTTTAATGTAATAACAAACCCTTTAATTAACTCTACAAAAGACCAATACCAAGCTAATTTCTTGAGCATAAAATATTTAAAACCTATGTTGATAATTATAAATCATATTATCAGTTTTCAAAATAAATATTTTCACCTGAGTGACCTTTACAGTTTTTTCATATAATATGCTCATCAATATGATAGTGTTGTATTACTATAAATTGACAAGATAGATAAAAATTTTGGATATTTTCAAATTAGGTATTTTGGTTTCTTAAATTGCTAAGTAGTTTATATAAATGACAAACACAAATGAAACTATTTTCGCTTTATCGACCGTATTGGGTAAGTCAGGAGTTGCAGTAATCAGAATTTCAGGCAACTACGCGCTTAAAGCTTTAAATCATTTTCATATTAAGAAAGAAATTAAACCAAGATTTGCTACTTTAGTTGATCTATATGATGATTCCAATCAATTGATAGATAATGGAATCATCATTTATTTCCCTGCTCCAAATAGTTTCACTGGCGAGGACGTTATAGAGTTACAAGTGCATGGAAGCAAGGCAGTCATAAAAATCATCTTGGAGGAATTATCAAAAATTTTCGTTATGGCCAGGCCTGGAGAATTTTCACTTAAGGCTTTTCTAAATGGTAAATTCGACTTGACGCAAGTAGAAGGGATTGCAGACTTAATTGATGCTGAGACGAAAATGCAAGCTAAACAAGCGATTAAGCAGATATCGGGAGAATTGGAGAGACTATACAGCAATTGGAGGCAAAGATTAATAACGATACAATCCAAAATCGAAGCATATATAGACTTTCCAGAGGACATTTGGGCAGAAAAAAGTGAATTGAAAAAAATTAATAATGAAGTGCAAGCTCTCGTGCAGTTGATACAAGAGCATTTAAATGATAATAGACGGGGCGAAAGGTTGCGTGAGGGTTTACATATTGTAATAACTGGTGAACCAAATGTCGGTAAATCAACTCTGTTTAATTTCTTAGCCAAGCGTGATATTGCTATTGTTTCTGAATATGCAGGCACAACAAGAGACGTGCTTGAAGCTCATATTGACATTGGCGGATACCCTATCATTCTCTCTGATACTGCTGGAATTCGTGAAAGTTCAGATCCAATAGAATCAGAAGGCATAAGTCGAGCAAAAAAGAGGTCTTGTGAAGCTGATTTAAGAATAGAACTATTTCCTTTTGAACAACGTTATAATATCAATTGCAACGTTGTAAATAGCGATACTATTTATGTATTGAGCAAAGCTGACGATGCAATTAATGACAGAAATATACTGATTGGCGGTGTAGATTTTCTACCTATTTCTATTTTAAAGGGAATAGGTACAAACAAGTTGATCTCTCTCATAAAAAAGAAGGCAGAGGAAAAATTTGGGCATGATAGAGACACTCCTGTGATTACTCGGCAAAGACATAGGAATCACATGCAGAAAGCACTGGAACATTTACAACGTTTTAATATCGATAATCCAATTGAGTTGATATCTGAAGATTTGAGGCTTGCTGCATTTGAACTTGGTGCAGTGATTGGGGTTATTAATGTTGAGGAAATATTAGATAGCGTGTTTAGCAACTTTTGCGTGGGCAAGTAAAGCTTTTATAGATTGCTTAAAATTAAATGTTGTGATAAAAAAGAAATGGACGGATGGCCGAGCGGTTTAAGGCACCAGTCTTGAAAACTGACGTACGTGATGAGCGTACCATGGGTTCAAATCCCATTCCGTCCGCACAGCATCCCGCTATGTTAGCTGATTTTTAGAGCTTATTTGGACTATGTGGTTCATAACGCTGGAAATCTTATCTAATCTAGCCACATCTTTTAAAAATACATCCCTTTGTAAATTGACCTTATTAGCGAAGAAAGCTAATATCTATAAATAGATTACCATCTGAATATGAAAACCGATATAGTAATAATAGGTGCAGGGCCTGTTGGAATATTCACTGCTTTTCAAGCGGGAATGCTTGACATGGAATGTCATATAATAGATGTTTTGAATCAAGCAGGGGGACAATGCACAGCTCTTTACCCAGAAAAGCCAATATATGATATACCTGGTTATCCTGTAATTACTGCCCAAAAATTAATTGAGCAATTAATGGAGCAAGCTTCACCATTTGAGCCTGTTTACCATTTAAGTCAAAAAGTGGAAAAGATTTCAAATAACGAAGGGGGAAACTTTACTATCATAACGAGCATGGGTACAGAGGTAAAATGCAAAGCCGTTATCATTGCTGCAGGTAACGGAATGTTTGAACCTAACCGTCCACCCTTAAGTGGTATATTAGAATATGAAAATAAATCTGTATTTTACAGTGTAAATAAAATTTCTGATTTTCAGGACAAAACTATAGTCATTGCAGGGGGAGGTGATTCTGCAGCTGATTGGACTGTAGAACTTTCTAAAGTTGCAAAGAAAATTTATGTGATACATAGAAGAAAGGAATTTCGCTGCACTCCTGAAACTAGAAATAAATTAGAATCACTTGAAAATGATGGAAAGATAGAACTGGTAGTGCCATATCAATTACACGAACTAGCAGGAGGTAATGGGCAGTTGAGCGCAGTGATAGTAAAAAACATTGCCTCTAAGGAAGAAAAAGAAATATCCGCTGATTTTTTGCTGCCATTTTTTGGATTGTCAATGAATCTTGGTCCAATAAACAATTGGGGTATACAGTTAGAACATAGCCGCATAGTTGTTGATCCGACTACCTTAAAAACCAGTAGAGATAGAATATATGCAATCGGAGATATAGCTATTTATTCAGGCAAACTAAAGTTAATATTAAGTGGTTTTGCCGAGAGTGCTATGGCTTGTTACGACATATACAAAGTAATCCACAACTCTCCAGTCAATTTTCAATATTCAACTTCAAAGGGAATTCACGGGAAAGAAAAACTTACTTGACAAACTCCGCCAGCTCCCTTATCATGATAATGAAGGTATTCAGTTATCTTCATCTGTGCAGATTAAACAGCAAGAAAACAACGTAGTTAGCGTCTTATTTTTAATTTTTTGCACTATGTGCACCTTATGTCTTCACAACATTTCTGGGTTTTTACCTACATAAGCTGAAACGCGCTTATAAGTCGTTTAAGACAGTATAGTACGCCAATTTGCAGGATTAGAGAGTGACAACTAGCTAACACGGGATTTCTTTTGCCTTTTTTTCTGCCTAGTAAATTTCTTAAACATTTTAGCTAAGGTTAGTTGCACTTAAAAGCAGCTAAATTGCAGTGTTTAAGACTTAAAAAACGCCAAATACTGAAAATAGATAATGACCAGGGCTTCTTTTGCCTTTTTTTTATTTGGTAAATTTCTTAATGTTTGTAGCTAAACGACAACCGTCATCCCGCTACGTGTTAGCGGGATCTATTGCCGAGATACCGCGAATGAATCGCGGTATGAAGGTTAATTATTCTGCGGCGGTATGACGTAGGGTTGCACTAGCTATATCATGCATTTTATTAACCGACACTATAAACAACATCCTTACAATTATGAGATTGAACCACAACTTGCTCAAGCGTTAAGCTGCTGCGTTTAGCGTCTTTACTGTGGTTTTCTCCAAGAACATTTGTTCTTTCTTGTTTTATTTCTTCAATGAATTTCTTGTTAACGCTTTCAGTGTTAATCTTTTCCTGAGAATATATAAGGTTAGTGCAATTTGTTTTTCTATAATAATGCACGCCAAGACATATAATTGATAATGCAAGTATACCAGAACCTATAAGTAATGATAACCCTATGTTATTAATCAAAGGGTTTTGGTAAAATTTTTGTATATTATTAACACCGCCTTCCGCATACAGCAATAAAGGAAGTGCTATATTTGCAGCAACTACACCGTTCAGTAATGCAGTAAATAGTGGCCTATTGTTAATTACTGATTCTATTTTATTAGTTCTACTAACTACTTTTTCGTCAATGTTAATGAAGTTGTTTTTAGCTTCCCAAGCATTAAGTACAAAATTTGAATGAGTGCCATTGCTATATTCCAGTCTTACAGATTTTATAGCTTTACCTTCTGGCTGATGCTTTAACACCTCATCTAAAATTCCATCCGCATTTTTTTCTTGAGTTTTATGCTCTGCAGTATCTCTAAATTGCCTTATTGCAAAAAGTATTGGACTAATTGCAAGCAACGCAGCAAGTGCGATAACTGGTATAGTGATATATTTTGGGCTATTTGTAATAAATGCAATAAATTTTGCTTTATCTTGTAAATATACTAAAGCTGCGGACGTGCTGAGTATAATAGCAGTGGTAGTAAAAATTATAAAGCCTTTCTGCTGAATGGCATATTGCGCTTTTGGCCAGAATCTGTTTTTTTGCAGTTTAAATTTGCTATCTGTAGTTTCAGAGCCATCTGTTTTATATGATGGTGGAAGGGTTGAAGGTGTATCACTATGCTGACTGAACTTTTCAAAAAGATTTTTCTCACTTTCATTCCTATCCCAAGAGTTATCAAATACTGTTTCTTGTGAAACTGATTTTCTCATTCCTGAGCTTTGATTATCTATTTCACTGTCTAAACTCTTTTTCGAAAATTTTGTATCTGGGTTTATAGTTGCATAAATAGGTTCTTCTGGTTCATTACCAGATGATTCTCCTAAACCTGAGCTTGTGCTTTCCGTGTCTTGAGGCAAATAAACATGAGTTTGCTCATCTTTTGTTTGTGATGGAGAAAATGGTAGTACTTGACTACTAAGATCAAGCGAATTTCTGTCTGGTGTTATTCCACCATCTTCATCTATTGGTGTATGGGAAGTTAATGTGACTTTACCCTTATCTGTGTTTACTGATCCATGCATATTCACTCCAAAATTAATTACTATGTTGCGTTAATTACGCTATAGTTATTAAGATGTAGTAAATACCAATTTACGAATAACTCTAGAAAAGCTTAATATAAGAATTGTCTATCAAAGATCCTTTCATTGAGTGAGTCATCTTTGTCAAAAAGCAGAGTGATTGTATTTTCGTGATCTTTTTGCATTTTTATCTGCGATATATCATGAAACTCCTTGTAATCTGATACTACAAGTGCTGGACGGTTTTTTGTGTCGTTGATGTCAATCTGCACAATTGTGTCGTTTGAAATCAGTGCTCCATTCCAATGCCTTGGGTAATAGCTATTGATAGAGGTCAGTGCAAATAAATTTGAATTAAGTGGTAAGATCGGCCCACCAGCAGAGAAGTTATATGCAGTGCTGCCTGTAGGGGTGGACAATATTATTCCATCTCCTCTGAATTTTTCTACTTTTAGCTTATCATTAATAGTAATATTCATTTCTACTATTTGGTTTGCTTTTCTAAAAACGTATACTTCGTTTACTGCTATGTAATGATACCTCTTGCCACTTGTATCTGTGGCTTCCATTTTTAGCAAAGTTAACTGAGTCGGGACTGCATGTTCTATATGATCAATTAGATCTTTAAAGCATTTATTCATCAAAAACCCAACATTGCCAGTGTTTACTCCGTATACGTGTGTGTTTTTGTTTTCTATAATGTAATTATGCAAGGTGCGTAGCATAAAGCCATCACCGCCAACAACTATCAGTAGATCAATTTCGGACTTATTTTCTTCTGTTATATTGATAAAATTAAGTTTCTTTAATAGTTTAGATACTTCCTGCGATTTTGGTGATTGAGAAGCAACATAGCCTATATTTTTGTATTTATGCATGCTTCAGTAAACTCTCTAAAACTTAAAGAGGAGGAAAATTAGAAAATGCTTCCATATTTATCGTTAAACTTAGCTAATTTGCTAGTTTTACTTGCTGACCCGCTTGTCAAACTTCCAGTCCATGCAGGGTGAGTGAGAGGATCCCTATCAAGTTTTATCTTATCACCTTCCTTTCCATAAGTGGAACGAGTTTCAAACTCTTGACCATCTGTCATGACTATAGTAACCTTATGATAATCAATTTCTGCCATTGTTGCTTATAAACTTTTAGTCAGTTAATATTCTAGTGAACTTAATTCACTAAGTCAATCATTATTCTAAAATATTGACAAAAAATAAACAAAGTAGTATATTTAATAAGGAATAAATAATAACTATCATGATTTTTGCTTTCCCTGGTCAGGGCTCTCAGTTTGTAGGAATGGGAAAGAGCTTATATAGTGAGTTTTCCGTTGCAAGACAAGTATTTAATGAAGTGGATAGCATATTGGGTAGAAAGCTGTCTCATTTAATCTTCAACGGTCCTATTGAAGAATTAACCATTACAGAAAACGCTCAGCCAGCTATAATGGCAGTGTCAATCGCGACGCTACGTGTTATCGAGCATGTGTTTGGTGAATCTCTTTTTTCTGGTCATAATGTTAAATATGTTTGTGGGCATTCAGTCGGTGAATATACAGCGCTATGTGCTGCAGGGGCATTGACTCTTGAGTCTGCAATCAAGCTGCTGAAAGTTCGCAGCGAAGCAATGCATGAAGCTTCTTTGAAATGTGAAGGGGGAATGGTTGCATTGCTTGGAGCGGAGCTAAACGAAGTGGAAGATGTTTTAAAATCAGTCCAGATTGATAGAGTTTGTGAAATTGCAAATGATAACGGTGGTGGGCAAATAGTTATAAGTGGTACTAGAGAGGGTCTTGAAATATTACCCGATTTGCTCAAGAACTTGAACATCAAGAGATTAGTTAAGTTACAGGTTAGTGGACCTTTTCACTCATCTCTTATGAAACCTGCTGATGAAAAAGTTTTGGAATTTTTGGAGGGTATTAAAATAACCCGTCCTATAGTTCCTTTGATATCAAATGTTACAGCTAAAGAGGAGAATGATCCCAAAGTTATAAAAGCTTTACTTGCTAAACAAGTCATAAGCAGAGTGAAATGGAGAGAAGTGGTTTTGTATATGGCAAGCCGTGGCATTAACAAATTTGTTGAAATTGGCCCTAATAAAGTTTTATCTAATCTAGTTAAAAGAATTGACCAATCTATCAGTACAAAAAGTATAGGTAATATTGGTGATATTGACGGCTTCTTTAATGAATCATTAATATTGACAGCAAAGAATTTAAAAGTAAAAGCGTATAGCTAGCATAAAGTAAAAATTGGGCTATTTATTTGCTTTTATTATTGATAGCAGCAAAATGTCAAACATCGACACTAAAGAATATGATCTAACGTTAGGTGATACCACAGTTAAGCTTTTTATTAAAAGTAGCGATACAAGTGGAATCAATTTTATCAATGTGCATCAAAATGAAGTAACTTCAAAAGAAGCTGGCGAGCGTATAATCCAGCAGTTTGGTGGAAGAATGCTGTACATTACCCATGGTGATGGTACCCCACGCAATGTAGAATTTTACTTAAATGGTGAGCGGTATGAATTCGATCCCAATCGCATGTTTGATGATGTAGGTGCAGAAGCTAGCTTAAGAGAGTTTGGCAATTTTTCAGAAGATGCTTTGAGAATCATTAGAAACTTTGCGGAAAAAATTTTAGACTTTTTGCTTCCTAATCAGGATCATGTTATTGCTCTACATAATAACTATAACTCTCCTAGTTATTCATTCAAAAGCTATTTTTCTCCACCACTTTCTCATGATGTACTAAAGATTTATCCAGAAGTATGTCCAAAAAGCGGAACGGGTGAGTTTTTCTATACGACAGTTGAAAATTGGTTTGATGCTTTAAAACAGAAAGAAATTTTCAATATAGTATTGCAAAATAATAAAGCAGTTGAAGATGATGGTTCTTTATCTGTATATGCAGGAGAAAACAATATTCGATACTCTAATGTAGAAGCTGAACATAATCATTTAGAGCAGCAAATAGATATGCTATCTGCTATGCACAGTGTTTTGTTTCCTAATACGAACCAACCCTTAACAGTAGAGTTATAGTAGCATAAGGTGTACTATACAATCAACGAACTACCTGTCATTTCATCAGGTTTCTTAATTCCAAGTAGCTGTAAAATGGTAGGGGCAATATCAGATAACCTTCCGTCTCTTAGTTTTAGATTATCGCAAGACACAATAAATGGCACTTTATTTAGAGTGTGTGCTGTATGAGGTGTATTATTTTCTTCATCGAACATACATTCCACATTACCATGGTCTGCAGTAACAATTAATGCGGTGTTGCTTGACTTTTTAACAGCACTCAGCACTTTCGCAAGACAATCATCTACAGCTAGCACAGCTTTCTCGGCTGCTTTTATATTACCTGTATGCCCTACCATATCAGGATTAGCGTAATTTACAACTATCAGTGCGAATTCTTGGGAGTGAATTTTTTCTACAAGCTTTTCTGTGAGCTTGAAGGCTGACATTTCGGGCTGCAAATCATAAGTTTGAACTTTTGGTGAGGGAATGAGTATTCTTTCTTCGCCAGGAAAAGGTTCTTCTTTTCCACAATTGAAGAAAAAAGTCACATGAGCGTATTTCTCAGTTTCGGCAATGCGTAATTGTTGCAATTTATTGTCTTCTATTGTCTGTCCTAGAGTGTTAGCAAAAGATATAGGAGGAAAAATATAAGGAATTTTGAGATCTTCTTTATATTTCATCATGCTTAGAATTGAAGAGAATTTTGCTATTTCAGTATAGTTTGTTTTACCAAGCAAAATACTTGCTAATTGTATCATTCGATCAGCACGAAAGTTAGCCAACAGCACTCCATCTTCTGGTTTTATACCTTGATAGTCACCTATTACTGCGGGCCTGACAAACTCATCAGTTATGTTATTTTGATAATTTTCATCAATCAACGATACTGCATTATCATGACGAGGTGCCTTTGCAAATGCAATAGCCTCATAAGCTTCAGTTGTTCTCTCCCACCTGTTATCACGATCCATAGCATAGTAACGCCCAGAAACAGTAGCAATTCTTATGTCATTTCCCTTTATACTCTTTATAAATTCTTGAATGCATTTTTTTCCTGAATTTGGTAATGTGTCTCTGCCATCTAAAAATGCATGTATCACCACTTTGATTCCATGCTGTGATATTTTATTTGCTAAAGTCGAAATATGCTTTTGATGCAAATGAACACCGCCATCTGACACTAATCCCATTATATGACATACTCCGTTCTTACTTTTTAGATTACTAATAAAACTTTGTAGATTTACATTGTTTTCTATTGTTCCAATCTCTTGATTAATGCGCTGAAGGCTTTGCATTACTACTCTACCACTGCCAATATTCATATGGCCAACTTCTGAATTACCTATTTGACCACCAGGTAACCCAACATCAGTTCCACAGGCGGACAAACTGCATTTTGGATAATTAGAGCTAATATATTGCCAACAGGGTGGATTTGCGTTGCTAATAGCATTATATTTACTGCTTTCTACTCCATTTCCCCAGCCATCTAGTATACATAAAACAACTGATTTAATGCCCATATAAGATTAACACTAGAATTTCATAGAGAAGAGCTCCCCGGGCCGGATTCGAACCAGCGACCAATTGGTTAACAGCCAACTGCTCTACCACTGAGCTACCGAGGAATAAACCGTCTTTAATTTATCACGTTGAACGTTGATTGTAAACGTTTTTTGTATACTTTGTAAGAGCCTGTTCAAATTCACTTCGCTTTATTACTTCAACAGTTGCACCAATAATATCTTTTATTTACGTTGCAAAATTCTCTCCTGTATAGCCCGCATCAACCAGTATATTTTTAACTCCAGAAAGGTTTTCTTTTGCATTGTTGACCATTCTCACAGCACTGCTGCGGTCAGTTGTTCCTGCAGTTGTTACATAAATTGCATGTGGTAAACCTTGAGTATCAACTGCGATATGGCCCTGAGATTTTTTTACCAGCGTCATAGCCTTTTTCTTCAGCAGTATCTGCGTTCTTTACACTCTGAGCATCAATTATGCAAAAGCTGTTTCCGACCATTGTTTTGTCGCAACTATTTTTTTTAACACGCGCTCCAAAACACTTTCTTTACTTCCGTTTGGTTTTTCACTCCATTTTTTAAAATAATCATAACAATTGCGCCATTTTGGAAACTCTTTTGGTAGCATCCTCCACTGACAAACGCTTTTCAGGATGTATAACACTCCACAAAACACATCATACAAATCAAGTTTTCTTGGTTTTATTTTTTTTCTACAGGACTCTAGATCTGGTAAAATAATCTCAAATCTTTCCCGACTTATGTTACTTGGGTATAAACTCCTCATATATCCTAATTTATATACATTATCTCTTAGTTTATTCCTTTCTTGAGATTATGTACAGGTTCTTAGCTATATTTCTAGCTGTAACTATAAATGTATGGATTTTTTATCGTGCCATGTTATAATTAACGTCTTGCTAAAAATTAAATATTGATGAATGAACTAAAAAAGTTAAGTATTACACAAATGCATGACGGGCTCAAAAAAAGGAGTTTTTCCGCTGTTGAACTCGTGGAGGCGCACATCAGTGCGGTTGAAAATGAGAAATTAAATGCATTTATAACAAAAACCCCAGAGATAGCAATGAAAGCTGCTAAAGCTGTAGATGAACATTTCTCTAGGCAAAAGGATGATTTAATCTCGCCGCTCATGGGTATACCAGTTGGCATCAAAGATCTATTCTGTACAAAAGGAATAAAAACAACAGCATGCTCAAAAATGCTGGAAAATTTCGTTCCGACTTACGAATCTACAGTGTCTGACTTGCTTTTAAAAAGTGGAGCAGCCATGCTCGGCAAGCTTAATATGGATGAATTTGCTATGGGTTCTGCGAACACAAACAGCTATTTTGGCCCTGTTGAAAATGTGTGGATTAGAAAAAGTGATGGGGAAAAAGTTGTTCCTGGTGGATCATCTGGTGGATCTGCAGCATCGGTTGCTGGATTTTTATGCGCTGGAGCGTTAGGAAGCGACACCGGTGGATCTGTACGCCAACCAGCAGCTTATTGTGGAGTAGTTGGAATAAAGCCAACTTATGGAAGATGCTCGCGTTTTGGTATGATTGCATTTGCGAGTTCTCTGGATCAAGCAGGAGTCATTACTCGTTCTGTCTCTGATTCAGCATTAATGCTGGAAGCAATTTGTGGCTATGATAAAAAAGATTCAATATCGAGCGAAAAGCCAGTGCCTAAATTTTCTAGCTTTATAAATGGTGATGTCAAGGGTAAGTGTATTGGTATACCAAAAGAATATAGGATGGATGGAATTTCAGAGGAAATAGTTCATAATTGGGAAAGAGTTGCTTCCTATTTAAAAGAAAATGGCGCTGAAGTTGTTGACATTACTCTGCCGCATACTAAATATGCAATACCGGTCTATTATTTAATCTGTTCTGCTGAAACTTCATCCAATCTTGCTCGTTACGATGGTGTGCGTTATGGATTAAGGGTTGATGCTGATACCCTTGAAGAAATGTATTCACTAACAAGAGCAGAAGGTTTTGGTAAAGAGGTGAAAAGAAGAATTTTAATTGGCGCTTATGCGCTTTCTTCAGGTCATTATAATGAATATTACGAAAAAGCGCAGTGCATTAGAGCATTAATCAGAAATGATTTTATAAAAGCGTTTGAAAAAATAGATTACATACTTGTGCCATCTGCTCCAACAGAAGCTTTTGGCTTAAATGAAAAGCCAGATCCGCTAATTATGTGCATCAATGATGTGTTTACCGTGCCAGCAAGTCTTGCAGGATTGCCTGCTATTTCTGTTCCTGTTGGGCTTTCCAATGAGGGTTTACCACTTGCCTTGCAAGTGATTGGAAATTATTATGACGAAGCTGGAATATTAAATGTGGCAAGTGTGATAGAGCAAAATTGCGGCAGAATAATTAGACCTCTTGCATAATCTATTTTCTGATAGTAATTTTTGCATTAAAATTTGCTTATGCTAATCAACGTACTCTATGGTTCCATTTTTAGATGAATAGTAAAAACAGGGCATATTAATCTGTTTACAAAATTTTCGTGTAACAGTTCACACTTAATTAAACAGACTAAATTCTGTAATTTTTGGATGTTGAAAAATTTACCTTACGTTGTCATTCCAGCGCATAACGCTGAAATCTGGATTTATAGAAACGGATTAAACGAAAAAACTTGCTTGACAAGCTCTAAGTAATTCGTCATTCCGCTATGTGTTAGCGGATGAGATACTGTGACGGTATGACGTAGGATTGCTGTCATCCCGCTACTTGTTAGCGGGATCTATGCTGGGAGATACCGCGAATGAATCGCGGTATGACGGTTCGTGGCAGGATGACGGTTAAGAAATTCGTCATCCCGCCACTTGTTAGCGGGATCTATGCTAAGAGATACCGCGAATGAATCGTGGTATGATGGTCTGCGGCGGGATGACGGTTCGCGGCAGCATCGTCGTCATTCCGCTATTTGTTAGCGGCTAAGAGATACCGCGGCGGTATGACGTAGAGTGCTTAGAAGCGGTTATTTTGCTATAAATGGCTGTAATGGCATCATCTATTTTATTGCTATCACAGCCTGTTTGTGCAAGTTCAGCATTCCCACCACAGTTCTTTTCAACTGCTATTGATATTAGTTCTTTTGCGCTAATCTTATTGATTAAGTCTTTACTTACTTTAATAATCAAGACTGTTTTATCTTTTTCTGTTGCCGTGAAAGCTATTACCGTTTTTGGTTTTTGTTGCTGCAAAACAAACTCTCTTATTACATTTGCTGGAATATCAGTGAAAGTGTGGCTTATAAAATTTATTCCATTTATTTCAGTGCTTTTTATATTCTCTGCACTCACAAGCTTTTTATATAGGTTTCTTATTTTGGTTTCGGATTTTTTGTGTTCTTGACTTAAAACACTTAATCTGCTTGTTATTTCACTTACTGGCACTTTTACGAATTCTGCAACTTTTTTTAAGCTAATTTCATTATCACGTACATAATTAATTGCTTCTTGACCAGTTAAAGCTTCAATTCTTCTCACTCCAAAAGCAACAGAACTTTCTGTTACTATCTTAAATAAACCGATTTCTCCAGTATGTTCAACGTGCGTGCCACCACATAGCTCTTTCGAATCTCCAATATTTACAACTCTAACCTGATCACCATATTTTTCACCAAACAACGCCATGGCTCCTTCGTCTATTGCCTGATTCATGCTTTGAATTTTTGTAGATACAGAAAGATTTTCTCTGATTAGAGAGTTTACCATATCCTCTACCCAGAATAACTGATCTTGAGTCACTTGAGTGTTATGGCTGAAGTCGAATCTCAGTCTATCTGGTGCAACTAGGGAACCTTTTTGTGTAACATGATCACCTAAGATTCTTCTCAATGCAAAGTGCAGAAGATGCGTAGCCGAATGATTTCTTCTTAAGGTTTGCCTTCTTTCCTTGTCGATGCTTGCTGTAACTACATCACCTTTACAGATTGAACCAGATTTGACTACGCACCTGTGCAAATATAGATCGTTAATCTTATTAGTATTTTCCACTATTGCTGTACTGCCATCAGATTTTGTTAGACTTCCAGTATCTCCCACCTGTCCACCTGACTCACCATAAAAAGGTGTTTTATCAAGTATAATGGTTATCTTTTCTCCCTCCTTTGCAGAATCAATTACTTCATTTTTAGAGGAAACTATAGCTAGTATTTTCGCATCACTTACTTCATTGAACTCATAACCAACAAATTTTGTTTTGCCAAATTTATTGATCAAATCAAACCATACTTGCTCAACAGATTTTTCACCAGATCCAGCCCATTTAGCACGTGCTCTCTCTTTTTGTTCTCCCATTGCATCATCAAAACCCTTCTGGTCAAAATTTATTTTTTTCTCTTTTAAAACATCAAGTGTAATATCCAAAGGAAACCCATAGGTATCATATAGCTTAAATGCTGATTCTCCAGGTAAAGTATCGCCCGATTTTAAATCTGTAGTGAATTTCTCCAGAAGATTGATACCTTTCATCAAAGTGTCTTTAAAGTTTTCTTCCTCTGATTTTAACGTTGTTTCTATTAAGCTTTTGGCTCTGACTAATTCAGGATAAACATCTCCCATATAAGCCGAACTCGTGCTATCTATCAGCGCCGGAAAAATGCGATGGAGTAGAGAATCATTATATCCAAGCAGGTGGATATAACGCGCGGCTCTCCTAATTAATCTGCGTAATACGTAATTCCTGCCCTCATTTCCAGGAAGCACTCCTTCTGCGATGAGAAATGCAGCCGCGCGAAGATGATCTGCTACGATCTTATGCGCTATTTTATTTTCCGTTCTTCCACAGTACTCTTGAGATTTATTGATCAGAGCAGAAAATAGATCAATATCATAGTTATCATGGACATTTTGCATTACAGTAGCTATTCTCTCAAGACCCATTCCAGTATCGATGCATTTTTTTGGCAATTTGTGTAAATTACCTTCTTCATCTTTGTTAAACTCCATGAATACCAGATTCCAGATTTCAACAATTCTATCGTCGTCTTGTAAATTAGGACTCCCATGGTCATAAAAAATTTCAGAACATGGACCGCATGGACCAGTGCTTCCCATACTCCAAAAGTTATCATCCGTTGTAATTCTTATGATTTTATCACTTGAAAAGCCACTTATCTTACGCCAAATCTCGTACGCCTCATCATCAGTATGGTAGACGGTTATGGATAGTCTGTTTTTATCAAGAGATAACTCCTTAGTGATAAATTTCCACGCAAATTCTATCGCAGTTTCCTTAAAGTAATCACCGAAGCTAAAATTTCCGAGCATTTCAAAAAATGTGTGATGCCGAGTTGTATAGCCAACATTTTCAAGATCGTTGTGTTTACCGCCTGCTCTTAGGCACTTTTGACTTGAGACAGCACGTTTCATTTCAGTTTTTTGAGCACCAGTGAAAATATTTTTAAACTGCACCATACCAGCATTTGTGAACATGAGCGTTGGGTCATGTTCTGGAATCAAAGGAGAAGCAGAAACCTGCTCGTGGTCATTACTTAAAAAAAATTTTATAAATCTTTCTCTGATTTCACTTAACTTCATTATTTTTATTGAGATTATTCATGAATAATAAGCTGCAATGGAAATAAAATCAATTACAATACCACCTCTCTCTAGATCTCAGAACTTCTAGTGACATGCACCTTGTGGTAAGGAAAAATCAATATATTCACGATAAATTTACCTCATATCTGTGTTTTATATGTGGAAATTGGAATGGAAATTTATGTAGGCAAAGAAAAAAGAATAGCAAATGTGGTAACTGAGCACTGGAGTGATATAAAAGGATCAGACAGAGATTGGCCAGAAAGGCACGAAATAGACACTGCAGAAATAATGGAGTCATGGCAGCATTGTTTTATCATTGAAGTCAAGGATCAAGGTTATATTTGTGAAAATGCAGGAGAAAAGGCTGTTGAATTCTATGGTTTTGAGAAAAAGACGCGCATTGATAATAAGTATGCAATTGATGCACCATTTTTGCGACTATATAAAATAGATGCAGTTATTGATAAACTTGATGCTGTAATAGAGAGTAAATGCCCAATCAATGAAGAGGAAGAAAGTGAAAGTGTTAAAATGAGGCAAGTATTGTTGCCACTTGGGAATAAAGAAGATATAACACACATATTGGGCGTAATTACTTTTAAACTCCTTTAATGTACAATTTTAATTTGATTCTTTAGTAAAATTATTTATACTACTACTTAATTACTATTAAAGAACTAGATAGTAGTGCTTATAAATTTGTTTGGAATATGAAGAAAATAAAATTAAAAACTAAATCTTCTGTTAAAAAGCGCTTTCACCTTACAGCTAAGGGTAAAGTCATTTCTACTCAGTCAGGCAAAAGGCATGGCATGGTAAAGAGAAGCAAATCTAATATTCGTAATCAGCGCGGTACAACGATTCTTGGTAAATCTGACTCGCGTATAGTTAAGCTTTATATGCCTTATGGTATTTAACAAAATGGAGGTAAAATAAAATGGCTCGGGTAAAACGTGGAGTTACTACTCACGCTCGTCATAAAAAGATATTGAAACTGGCAAAGGGTTATAGAGGACGTGCAAAAAGCTGTTATAGAATTGCATTACAAAGAGTTGAAAAAGCACTGCAATATGCTTACAGAGACAGAAGAAATCGTAAACGTGATTTCCGTAATTTATGGATAATACGTATTAATGCAGCAGTAAGAGAGCATGGGCTTACTTATGGTAGGTTTATTCATGGTCTTACACTTGCTGGAATTGATTTAAATAGAAAAATTCTTGCTGAGATGGCCGTTAATTATAAGGATGATTTTGCCAAATTAGTAGAAACCGTAAGTGGTAAATTAGCGGAGAATTCTTAAAGCAAAAACACTTAAAAGCATGAGAATTATTTTCATGGGATCACCAGGATTTGCTGTTAATTCTCTGAGCTTGTTACTGAAATCAAAGAGCGAAGTGGTAGCAGTATACACCAAGGCTCCAAAACCTTTAGGACGTGGACAGAAGCCAACGAAATCTCCAGTACATGTTATCGCTGAAGAAAGTAACATAGAGGTATGCACTCCTACTTCTCTAAAATCTCTAGTGGAGCAAGAAAAATTTAGAAGTTTCAAACCAGACGTTGCAGTTGTGGTTGCATATGGATTGATACTTCCAAGAGAAATCTTGAATATTCCAAAATATGGTTGTATTAATATTCATCCTTCATTACTGCCAAAGTGGCGTGGTGCAGCTCCGATACAGCACACAATTTTAGCCGGAGATCAAGAAACCGGGGTTAGCATTATGCAATTGGATGAAGGATTAGATTCCGGCCCTATTTTAAAACAGGAAAAATTTCTTATCGAAAAGAACGATAACTACAAGACATTGCATGATAAATTGTCTGAATTAGGCAGTGATTTACTGCTGAAAGTGCTAAACAAAATTGAAAAACAGGTTCCCTTAAAACAGAACGATAATGATTCATGTTACGCTGACAAAGTGGAAGACTATAAAATTTATGCAAGTGATGCTTGTGAGGTTGCTTATAGAAAGGTTAAAGCGTTTTACCCAAAAGCGTTCATCAAGATAGAGAATAAACGTATCAGGATACTTGATGCTGACTTTGAAGCTCTCGCTTCAGAACAAGGTAAGATTGTTAACGATAATATGCACATAAGTTTAAAAGGTGGCACTTTAATTCCTAAAGTTGTACAAATGGAAGGGAGAAATCCTTGCAGTATTGAAGATTTTATTCGTGGCTTGAAATCAAGCATGGTAAAAAAATTTATAGAATAGACTGCTTTAAATTAGTGTAGAAATGTAATAGCTAAATTTCCTTTTCTTAGATATAATCTTAAAAAACTTTCTGTACAAAAATGAAAATAAAAAGAGCTTTAATATCAGTATACGACAAAACGAATATAATTGATCTTGCATCGTTTTTAATGCAGCAACAAATAGAAATTCTCTCAACGGGAAATACTTATAAAGCACTATCTGATGCCGGAATAAAAACACAAGAGGTCTCAGATTACACACAATTTCCAGAGATACTAGGTGGTAGAGTGAAAACTTTACACCCTAAAATTCATGGAGGAATACTTTGCAATAGAGAAAAGCACAAAACGGAAATGCAAAATCTAGGTATTGAGCCAATAGACCTGCTTATAACTAACCTATATCCATTTTGGGAGACGGTGAATAGCGATTCAAGTGAAGAGCAAATCATAGAGCAAATAGATATCGGTGGAGTGGCGCTGATTAGAGCTGCAGCAAAAAATTTTCGTTTTACCTCAGTTATTTCTAGCATTCAAGACTATGAAGCACTAAAAGTTGAGATGATAAAAAATAACAATGAAACAACATTGGAATATAGAAAACATTTAGCAACCAAAGCATTTGCTCTCACTGCACACTATGATTCTAATATTCACAGTTGGTTTTTATCCCAGAGTAAAAATAATGAGTTGCCAGAGTTTTTTGCACTATATGGACATAAAGTACAAGAACTCAGGTATGGTGAAAATCCCCATCAAAAAGCTGCATTTTATAGTAATCAATTTACCAAATATCCGCTAGAAAAAATACATGGGAAAGAGTTGAGTTATAATAATATAGTAGATATAGAGTCCGCACTTAACATAATTTCTGAGTTTAAAGAGCCTGCAGCAGTGATAATAAAGCACAATAACCCATGTGGAGCTGCTGTTGGCAATAGTGCTTTGGAGGCATATGAAAAAGCTCTATCGTGTGATGAAATAAGCAGTTTTGGTGGCATAGTAGCTTTAAATCAGGAGATAGATTTAAAGCTAGCAGAAAAATTAAGCGAGATATTTTTGGAAGTAGTGATAACACCGTCAGTAAATAGTGAAGCGCTAAAAGTTTTGCAAAGAAAGAAAAATCTGAGAGTGATTATTCACAAATCTTTTCAGCAAAGCGCGAAATACCAAATCAAAAATGTTATTGGTGGGTTTTTGGTGCAAGAAAATAATGACCACACAATAAAAGCAGAACAAGTAACAGAATGCACTACAACAGAAAAAGAAAAGGAAGATCTTATTTTTGCCTGGAAAATATGTAAACATGTGAAATCCAACGCAATAGTTATAGCAAAAGATGGTTGTGCTATTGGCATCGGTGCAGGGCAAACAAGCAGAATAGATAGTGTGAACATTGCAGTAAAAAAAGCAGGTGAAAAATATAAAGGTGCAGTGCTTGCTTCAGATGCATTTTTTCCATTCCCAGATAGCATAGTAGAAAGTGCAAAACATGGAATTACAGCTATAATTCAGCCTGGTGGCTCGCTGAAAGATCAAGATGTGATAAAAGCTGCAAATGAAAATAAAATTGCTATGTTTTTCACTGGCGTTCGCAGTTTTTTCCATTAGGCTTTGTGTCTTATGGCTAGAGATTTTTCCATATCATACCACCATAACTGTACGAACGTTGTGATTTGAGTCCACAAGGGAGGATCTCATTCAAGTAGCCTCCTTTCCCTGTCATTCCAGTGCCATGACTACTTGGATCCAGATTGGATACTGAGTTGGTGAGTATAAAAGTATAGCTAACGCTGTCATACCGCCGCGGTATCTCAGCCGCTAACACATAGCGGAATGACGAGGTTATCGTCTTATCGTCATGCCACCGCGAACCGTCATACCGCCGCGGCGCTAACAAGTAGCAACTGTTCTCCCAATGGCGTCAACTTAAGGAAAAATATCAGCGATAGTGTATAAAATTTCTCTCTAAATTTTTTATCATTAAATTATCCAAAGAGTGCAATAAACAGCACTTTTGTTTCTGTTTTATTTCAACAAAGAAGTCTAAAATGTATCCTTTTTAGGTGAAACATGCAGAAAGGAAAAAATCTTATTCTACAAATTAAAAATATAATATACTCGAAAGCTTTTCAGAGAATCCATTGTGTTGAGTTTCACGCGAACAAGAAAACTCCCTTTTACGACAGTATTTTCTATAGTTAGTTAAAAAAAGTTTGGAAATAGAATGTGAACTTATGGAGCCGTTGACATGTAAAACTCCACCCTCAAAGCAAGCTTTTTCTAAAGCAAAATATAAATACAGGTTTTCAAGAATTTAAGCATCCAAACAGCCTATCAAGATGAGCCTGAGCTGGAGAGGCTATAGGCTTATTGCAGCAGATGGTTCTGGTATTCGATTACCGAGCTCTGAAGAAATTGTATCCGAGTTTGGCCGTTTTAAACCAAATGGAACAACAGGCACCATTGGCAATTTGTTTGTTGATTTATGTACTTCGCTGATTTGCAGTGCTCGCCTTGCGGCTTGGAATATAGGCGAACAAACGTTGGCGGAAGAGCAATTGCCCGAATCAAATGCGTTCATTAAATCAAATTATTTATCTATGATCGTCTTCATTAAAATTCATTCAGCAGCATTATGAATTGAAAGTAGACTTTATTTTTCGCTTGCAAAAAAGAAATTATAGCAAGCTATGGGAACGCTGGTGAATTAGATTTTGATTTTGTGCTAGAAAATAAAATGAAAGGACAAAAAGTAAGAGTTATAGCGCTTACATTAGCTGTATTAAATAGGACTTGATCTGACACTTAAAATAAGTAAGTTATAAAATAATAAAAGAAAGGAGTGTTAGAAATGAGTACAATACAAACAAAAATACTAAAACCAAAGCTAGGGTTATTAGAGCTAGCAAAACAACTAGGAAATGTATCTCAAGCATGCAAAGTGATGGGATACTCAAGAGATACATTTTATCGGTTTAAGGAGTTATATGAAAATGGAGGAGAGGAAGCATTACATGAAATAAGTAAGAAAAAACCGCTATTAGCGAACAGAGTTTCCGACGATATAGAAAGAGCAGTGATTGGTATAGCAACAGAATTTCCAGCATATGGGCAAGAAAGAGCTGCAAATGAACTGAGAAAAAGAGGTATAATAATTTCTCAGGGAGGAGTAAGGTCTGTATGGCTAAGAAATGACCTTGAAACTCTCAAAAAGAGACTTAAAGCGCTAGAGACAAAAGTAGCTTAAGAAGGAATCATTTTAACTGAAGAACAACTTACAGCTTTAGAAAAAGTTAAAGAACAAAGGGAAGCTCATGGTGAAATTGAGACACAACATCCAGGTTATTTGGGTTCTCAAGATACCTATTATGTGGGCAATATCAAAGGTATAGGGCTAATTTATCAGCAGACTTTTGTTGATACTTATTCGAGAGTTGCAATGGTTAAACTTTACACGGACAGAACAGCTATTACAGCTGCAGACCTCCTCAACGATAGAGTTATTCCATTTTTTGATGAGCAGAAAATTCCATTATTACGCATTCTAACTGATAGGGGTACAGAGTATTGTGGCAAGCCAGAAAATCACGCTTATCAGTTATATTTGGGAATCGAAAATATCGATCATTCTAGAACCAAAGCCAACTCTCCACAAACCAATGGCATATGTGAAAGATTTCATAGAACCATGCAAGATGAGTGTTACAATATTATCTTTAGAAAGAAAATCTACAATTCTTTGGAAGATCTACAGATCGATGTTGATTATTGGTTGCGTTCTTATAATGAGACAAGGCCTCACTCGGGTAAGTATTGCTATGGCAAAACACCTATGCAAACGTTTTTTGATAGTAAATATATTGCTTTTCAGAAAAACATTAGTAGCATTAAACAAGAGCCTGATATTAGTTTTGACTACCTCAATTCTTCTGTCAGTTAATTCTTGTCTGTCACATTAAATCTTGTCTTTTACACATTAGCCAATGGGGAAACAGAGGACTTCACTTTTTGACCGAGACTTTGGAAGATATCAGCAAAGCTTATGTGTTAAGGTGGCATATAGAGGAGTGCTATAAACGACTCAAAATAGGTGCAGAATTAGAGAATTTTTCTGGCGTAAATTTAGAGGCTGTATTACAAGAATTTTGGGCAAACTTAGTCATGTGTAATATATTGTCGCTTCATATGTATGATGCACAAGGGCCTTCCCAGACCAAATTACTGAGTATCGTTTAAATTTTTCAGTTTTATTTGGTGTAATGAGGCAGAAACTCTATCAGGTACTTATTGCGCCAAAAAACTTTCAAGCCCTTTTTAAGTATACGTGCTAAAGTTAACAGGACAGCCGCAACAAGGTAGATAAGCCCAAACGCCATCATGTCTTTAGGAGAGTTTGCTAATGTATGCTCTTAAGTTGACGCCATTGTGTGAACGGTTACCTATATGTTTTTGCTGGCAAAAATTCTCTAATGGTCTTAAATAAAACTTTCAGTGAGTGATTGTCAGACATGTTGTGCTCTGCTGATTTCATCAAGTATACTTCAACATCGGTTGACTTAATTTTTTCAGCTAAATTCAATGAAGTTTGATAAGGAACATCTTTATCATTAATGCTATGCAATAAGCGCACAGGACAGTTTATATCTATTGCTTCTCTGTTTAAAAGAAGGTTCTTTCTGCCATCTTCGATCAAATTTTTAGTTATTTTGTATGTACAATGCTCTGAAGTAAAATCTATTACACCTTTAGAACCTAGTTCTTCTTTTTGCTTGCCTGACAATTGCTTGAATATCAAATCTTCAGTAAAATCAGGAGCAGACGATATGCCGATTAATGCTGCAATTTTTTCTGGAAATTGAAGGGCAATGAGCAGCATCAGCCATCCTCCCATACTTGAACCTATAATTATTTGTTTATCGCTAGTTAATTCACTTATCACTTTAGCACAATTTTCTTGCCAATCACTTATCGTGTAATCAATAAAATCACCACTTGAATGACCGTGACCAAAATAATCAAATAGCACAAGTGCTATATCGTTTTCTTGGCAAAATTTGTAAATAGCAGTTGCTTTAGTTCCATCCATATTAGATGCAAATCCACCGAAAAAAACTACAGAAGCTTTCTTTCCTTGTAGCTTTCGATATGCTATGCGACCATTATTTCCATCATTACAATAATCCATACTACTTTGGCAAAGCAACCGGGTTATCACTCAATTGACGCAAATAACTAACTAGATCTGCAATTTCTTGTGGATTGGAAATACCTGCAAATGCCATACGCGTACCTTTTATATAGGCTTTTGGGTTCTTTAAGAAAGCAAATAGCTCCTCATACCCCCATTTTCCACCTCTTTCAAGCACTGCTTTTGAGTAATTGAATGAGTTACCAAGATGAGCCTTTTTGTTTCCAACTACGTTCCATAAGTTTGGTCCTACTTTATTCATTCCACCTTTCTCAAAACTATGACAGGCTATACATTTCTTCGCTGCTGACTTGCCTTTTTCAAAGCTAGCATTCTGCATGAGCGCTCCAATATCGAGCGCCACTTGCTCAATTTTTTGCTGAGGCTCAGCAGCTACTATCGTTTGGTGTTCAATCTTATATTCTTCTGGACTGTAAAGCATATCAACTACGTTACTAACTATCATAATTATTAATCCAGAAAGTAAAATCGATGCTGCAATCTTATTAAGCTCCATAGTTAATCTTTATCAAGTAATGTTACTAAAATTATGCGAATATTTTCGCAAACAGCAAACAATTACCTTAATCTCACCAAAGATGAAAGTCTCTACCACTTAAAATAAGCTTCTTTCCATTCTGTTTAAGCAGGTCCATACGCACAATCATCTGGCATAATACATTCATGTATACTTCCTGCAAATATTGATGCAACAGTTATACCTGTAACTACTCCTGTGGGTAATGCAATGACTCCTATTCCTGCACCTGCTGCTATTGCCCACCAAGTTGCAAAGATACCAGGAAGAACAGCATTTGCGATTACAGCAAGACCAACTCCAGTTGCTATGCTAGTGACTGTCATAGGAATAAAGAGAGGCATAAGTGCTGCTATTACACGTTTTTTCACAAAGCCTTCTTCCTTTTTCAATTTGTTAATCTCATTGCGAAAGCAATAGCGTGCTCCTATAGCCACAAACGTTAGTAAAGCCGGAAATACAGCACCAACTACTCCACCTATAACTAAAGGTGACAAAGCTGTGAAACTGAGCCCTAATCCTGCAAGTGCTCCTATTACAGCACCCACTCCTACAACAGCTCCTACAGCTATTCTTGCGCAAAACTGGAGCCCATAAGCCTCATCTATTTTTTTATTAAGAGTGTAACCATAATCATATTTTCTACCACTCATATAACCTCCTTATTGAAAAGCATATAATAAAATTTTTATGTCAAGCCGTCAAGTACCAAAAGTATATAATTATTTTCAAAAGATCGAAGAAACAACAGACTTCTTGCATAACCTAGGTGCCTCCATAATGGCAGCTTAAGTAACCTCTATGATGTCATCCAAGTAGCGGGATGACGAATTACTTAACCGTCATCCCGCGATTCATTCGCAGTATCTCACAAGTAGCGGGATTATCGTCATGCCGCCGCGAACCGTCATACCGTCACGGTATCTCAGCCGCTAACAAGTAGCAGAATGATGGTTTTCAGGGTGTCATCCAAACTGGTTCCTTTATGACGATGTCATCCCAGTGCCCAGACACTGGGATCCAGGAATTTTAATTGGATACCAAACAGTTGGTATAATAGAAACTGGATTCCAGTGTCAAGCACTGGAATGACACCTTCCTTGTTTCCTGGATCCAAGTAGTCAGCTACTTGCATGACACCATCATAGGGTGAAACTGGATTCCAGTGTCAGCTACTTGCATGACACCTTCCTACCCAGTTCATGTTAGCTGCAAACATTAAGAAATTTACCAAATGAAGAAAAAAGGCAAAAGAAGCCCCATGGTTGGCTAGTTACTTACATTATACTTTTAAATATGGCGTTTTTTTACTCTAAATGCTTAATAACCTCGACTTAGCTGCTTTTAAGCTGCAACTAACCTAAATTATAAACGTTAAGAAATTTACTAAGTGGAAAAAAAGGCAAAGAAACCCTAGGGTAGCTAGTATTCAAATTCTCCCTTGTCTATTTGACGTCTTTTACTGTCTTAAACGCTTTATAAGCGCGTTCAGCTTATTTAGATAAAAATCTAGATGTAGATGAAGTTTTGTAAAGACATACAGTATCTATATACTGCAAAAAATTAAACATAAGACACCGATACATTAAGTAATCCTTACCTTTTAATCTGCAGATTGGCGAAAGCAAATACAATAACTTCAGTTTCATGATAAGGGGACTGGCGGAGTTTGTCAAGTGGTTTTTGTAGCTCTCATGGTTTTTGGATTCTAACGTCACACGCTGGCAGTTGTTACTCAAACAACAGTTATGCAAGAGATCTGATTACATCTAAGCTAACAATGGACCACTAGATATATTACTAACTACGTTGACCTGACTCAATATTTTATTAGTGGGATTGAAATAATTTTCTATAAATTCCTTATATATAGCTGTTAATTTGTGTATATCATTTACTAATACGCATTCGTTTATCTGATGTGCGGTTTTGTTGATTATACCAAATTCAATCACTGGACAAACATCTTTGATAAACGCAGCGTCAGATGTGCCACCACTTGTGCTCAGCACAGCATCAATACTGGTAACTTTATTTATCGCATCAAGCATAATATCAGTATTTCTATCAGGAGTAGAGAGGAAAACGTCCCTGCTGCTATGCATAGAAAGTTTATAATCGTTAGTTACACTGGAGCATATTTCATCAATCAGCTTATATAAGCCATCAGGTGTCTGTGTATTGTTATATCGAATGTTAAAACGTGTAGTTGCTGAGCCAGGTATTAGATTGCTAGTATTATTTCCAACATCGATAGTAGTAACTTCGCAATGTGAAGGCTGAAAATATTTATTACCATGATCAAAAGTAGTATTTTTTACCTTACTCAATATCGATATTACCTTATATATTGGATTATCTGCTAGGTCTGGGTAGGCAACGTGCCCTTGTTTTCCATGGCAAATTAATTCAAATGTTACAGAACCTCTTCTGCCTATTTTTATGGTATCACCTAATTTCTCACTACTGGTTGGTTCTGCAACTACACAAAAATCTATCTTTTTTTGCTTACTTTTCATCCATTCCAAAATTGCCTTTGTTCCATATTCTTCCATGCTTTCTTCAGCACTGGTAATCAATGCACTTATCGAACCATTGAATCGAAACTTCTCTGCAATCAAATTTACCATAGCAGCAATAAACGCAGCTACTCCGCTTTTCATATCAGCGGCACCTCTTCCATATAACATTCCATCTCTAACTTCTGGATTAAATGGACCAAATGCCCAATCTTTTAACTGACCCGGTGGTACAACATCAACGTGCCCAGCAAAGCACAAATTTGGTACTCCATTTATATATTTCGCATAAAGATTTTTAACTTTATCACCAAATTCTAAAATCTCACAATCAAAGCCGCTCTTCTTGAAGATTGTTGCTATATGCTCTATTGCCCCGCCGTCCCTTGGTGTTATACTCTCAAAAGAGATCAATTTCTTAGTTAGCTCCACGGGGTCAATTTTCATGTCAACCTTAAAATAATTATATTGCTATATTGTAAACACTCTATGCACTATTTAAAACAAATATTACATCAAGCCGAACAAACTTTTCTAAGAAAAGTAATAACAGATTACCACCTTGCTGATAATATCTATGAAATATGCACACGACACGGAAATGACATCTTTCTAGTTACAGATGAAAACACAGCAAAACTTTTAAATAAAAACGTATTTAATCAAATCTCCAATTTAATTATCCCCGGCAATTCCACCGCCTCTCTTGAAACTGTAAATTTAGTTAGAAGCAAAACAAAAGATAGCGACTTAATAGTTGCATTCGGTAGCGGCACCGTTAACGACATCTGCAAATATGCAAGCTACCTCGAGAAAAAAGATTATATATCGTTCCCAACAGCCGCTTCCATGAATGGATATACATCCGCAAATGCTTCAATATTAGTAAATGGATACAAAAAATCGTTCAAAGCACATCTTCCAAGAGCGATATATATAGATATAGACATACTTACCAATGCACCACTGCGCCTCACATTAAGCGGATTTGCAGATTTCATTTGCCGTTCGACAGTTCAGGCTGACTGGCTACTATCTCATTTGTTGCTTGGCACAGAATACAATGAATTACCTTTTACACTTGTTCGCGATTTGGAGCAAATTTTGCTAAGAGAGTATACGGCGCTTACTAAAAGAAGTAGAAAAGTGGTCCTATTACTTATGGAAGTTCTACTAATTTCAGGACTTGGAATGGTAATATCAAAAGGCAGCTATTCTGCAAGCCAAGGAGAGCATATGATAGCTCACGCAATGGAAATGGTAACAAGAGATCATTCCTCACTACATGGCGAAAAAATTGCTGTTACGACGATTACCATGGCTAATTTGCAGGAAAAGATATTATCAATACAAAACCCAATTATCAACCCGACCACTTTAGATGTAAAACATATAACTCAGTGCTTTGATAATATCGAATTTGTAAGAACTTTTGAACAGAAGCAAATTATGCAGCAAAAAATCCAAGAGATTATTTGTAAAGAATGGACTAATATTTCCAATTTAATTAAGCAAAATTTACTACCTGCAAAATACCTGCAAAAAATATTTGAAGATCTATCAATTCCGCACTTACCAGAGCACCTCAGTTGGAATAAAGAACAATATTGTAAAGTGGTCGATCTTGCGTTTGCAACAAGAGATAGATTCACCTTTCTTGACTTAGCTAATTGCATAGAAGAAAGTTAAGTTTTGTAGTGAAATTCTGTCATTTAAAGAGATCATAGGCCAAAAGCTAAACCCTTTTCACAATCTCTTATCCATTGTCCTCTAAACTGTACACCTAACTGGGTATACAACTCATTCCAAGTAGTTGACACTGGGTTTCACCAATAGCACTATCTTGCTAAACATAGTTTAGTTCGAGTGGCTGAGGAGGGACT
The DNA here is from genome assembly GCF_964263235.1 of Wolbachia endosymbiont (group B) of Limnophora tigrina. Lineage (NCBI taxonomy): Bacteria > Pseudomonadati > Pseudomonadota > Alphaproteobacteria > Rickettsiales > Anaplasmataceae > Wolbachia > Wolbachia endosymbiont (group B) of Limnophora tigrina. The sequence continues at coordinate 740,660 of NZ_OZ181655.1, forward strand.
TGAACCCCCGACCAAGAGATTATGATCCTCCTGCTCTACCAACTGAGCTACTCAGCCTAATTGAAAAACTTGCTATATATGTGACCTACATGCTTTGTATAATATTTCAAATCAAACAAAGATTCAAGTTTTTCCGAGTTAATAACCTTAAGTAAAGGTTTATCTTGTTTCAATTCGGCCAGAAAATCACTGTTGTTTTGTTTCACTTTCATTGCATTGCTCTGAACAATTTTATACGCCTCTTCCCTCGCCAAACCACTATTTACTAACTCAAGCAATACACGCTGTGAGAAAACTAAACCTTTTGAAGAATTTAAGTTCTTTTCAATGTTTTCCTTATTGATTACCAATTTATCTATCAAATCTGTTAATCGCACTAAAGCAAAATCCATTGTTATACAAGCATCAGGAGCAATGCATCTTTCCACAGACGAGTGTGATATATCACGTTCGTGCCACAATGCAACATTTTCTAACGCAGGAAAAACATAACTGCGTATTAAACGTGAGAGTCCCGTCAGATTTTCACTTAAAATAGGATTACATTTGTGTGGCATAGCAGAGCTTCCCTTCTGCCCAATGGAAAAATGCTCAGAAATTTCGCCGATTTCAGTTCTTTGCAAATGACGAATTTCAATTGCAATATTTTCTATTGAGCTTGCAATCACTCCCAAAACCGAAAAGAACATGGCATGTCTATCACGAGGAATGACTTGAGACGATATGGTTTCAGGTATGAGTCCCATTTCTTTCGCTACATACTCTTCAACAAACGGATCAACATTTGCAAAATTACCTACTGCACCTGATATTTTACAAATTGAGATCTCTTTTTGCGCGCTAATTAATCTCTGATAATTGCGTTTAAATTCAGCATAAAATCTAGCAAATTTTAATCCAAGAGTTGTTGGTTCTGCATGCATTCCATGACTGCGCCCAACACAAACAATATCTTTATAGTCCTCAGCTTTTTTTTTCAATACTGCAAGTAAATTTTTTAGATTCCCGAGTAAAATATCACATGACTCTTTCAACTGCACCGCAAGGCATGTATCCAAAACATCAGAACTTGTCATTCCATAGTGGAGATAATGAACATCAACTCCCGCTTTTTCAGCAACATATGTCAGAAAAGCTATAACATCATGTTTTACAATGGATTCAATTTCGTTGATACGTTCAATATCAAATTCAATAGCACCAGAGAGCTTCTGAGCAACACTATTTGGAATCACTCCTAACTCTGCTTGAGCTTCACACGCTAATTTTTCTATTTTAAGCCATATATTAAATTTATTATTTTCCTCCCAAATGGAAGACATTTCTTTTTGGCTATAGCGCGGGATCATTAAATGACCCCCGTCTTATCTTTGAACATGCTAGATCCCAGTGTCACGCACTGGGATGACACCAGCTTAGCCATGGCAGACATTTCTTTACGGCTATAACGAGGGATCATCTTTAATCAGCTTCACCACCATCAGTAGCTTCTTTATTCGCACCTTGCCCTGCCTCTTGTTGCTGCGACTTCTGATTTTGCAATTTTACTTGCCTTAGCTCATTTGCATCTGTTTCGGATTTCACGACGTATATAGTAATTGGTACTACTACTTCACTATGTAATTCTACGTTTACTTGGTATTCACCCAAGTTTTTGATGCTTATTCCACCAAAAGATAAACTACGATGATCTATCGCACGTCCTTCTTGTAGTAAAACTTTCGCAATTTCACGTGTTGTTACAGAACCAAAAATTTTACCATCCTCTGAAGCTTGCTTTATCAATACCACAAACTTATCATGTAGTGACAATGCAAGCTCTTTTGCTACATTTAATCTTTTTATATTCTCTTCTTCCAGTAATAAACGTTGCTCCTCTAGCTTTGTTAAATTTTCCTTGGTAGCTTTCACCGCTTTTCTTTGTGGAAAAAGAAAATTACGTGCATAACCTGGTTTAACTTTGACAACTTCACCAAGCTTACCTAAAGTCCTTATATTTTCCTTTAAAATTATCAACATAAATTACCTAAACTTTTTTAGTATAGTAAGGAACAAGAGCTAAAAAACGTGCCCTTATGACTGCTAAGCGTAACTTCCTTTGTTTTTTTGCACATACGCCTATTAACCTTCTAGGTAATATCCTACCATAGTCAGAGGTAAACTTGGATAATAAATCTGTATTCTTATAATCTATGTCTTCATCTTTAGACGCAGCAAGAGGGCAAACTTTAGAACGCCTAAAGCCAGTCCTATTATTTACAGATACGTAAGAATTATTAAAACTATTTCGTCTTTTTATCATTATGCGCTTTGCTCCTCAATTTGTTTATTCATCATATAAGATTTACCTTCAAAAAATTTATCAACCTGCACAGACAAGTGGCGAATAACGTTCTCATTAAGTTTCATTCTACGCACAAATTCATCCAGAATGCTTGCAGTAGAACTTATGCACATTATACAATAATGACCGCTCTTCATCTTATTTATTGGATATGCAAAATCCAAAAGACCCCAATGTTCATACTTGATTAATCCCGATGCTTCAATGTTTTCCAAAAGCATCTCCAATGCTTTGCTCGATTGAGTTGGACCGTTTATTCTAAAATCTTTCAAAATATCTTGAAAAATCTTTATTAGATGTTCTGAAATATTTCTCTTCAAAGCATTTACTGCATTATGGATAAACGCACTTTTAGTAATTTGCTCACTGCCTCCTAGAAATTTTATAAAATCTTGCGTTATTCCTAAATCTTTTAGGTCATCTTTCAACTCTTTATCGATTTTTGACTTCACTTCTTTCAAATTTGAAAGATCTTCTTCCAATTCAACCCATAAAATTTTTGTAAGATCTTCCAAGAAATCAGAGTAAGCAACTAGACCTTCTTTAATGTTTTCAGCACGCGTTTCTAACTCTTGTTTTGTAAGCGTACTATTTTGCCTTTCCATAAGACTCTTGATTTTCTGGAAAATAACATCTGCTTTAATATTTTTCAATGAAACAGCTAGCTCTTGGACCATCTCCTCTACTTCTTGCTGTAACAATCCTTGTTGTGCTATAAAAGTAAATTCATAAAGATTCACTATATCTTCCTTTAATACCGATTAAATACTTCATTATATAAAGCTTTTTTATATAAGCAAGTTATTTGTATTAATTTCTACGCCTTTAATCCAGCTTAAGTTAGATATTTCATAAATAACTTGAGGAGCAATTGAGTATGCACCTGGTAATAAGATGCTCACTTTATGTTTTTCGAGAAGAAGTTTTAGCATTATTTTGGTTCTGCCTTCATCTTTCAATATTGTGTTTAATTCCATAGCGGCTTTTTGCGAATCCGTGCACTCAGTGGTGAGAACTAATTCCTTTGTTGTAGAAGTGATCCTTTTTGTAAACTCAGATATATCCTTGCCTGATAATCTTGTCGTATTTTCCGAAGCTTCAAGATCAATTATCACAAATGTTCCTGGTGAAAATAAATCTCTTTTTTCTTCTATTATTTCATTATTATAAAATGCTATTTCAGAAACGTTATGGGGATCAGAAAGTGTGAGTATAACAAACCTTCCACGCTCTGAAGTTCTCATACGTGCATTTAATATTACCCCAGCAGTTTTTGCTGTTCTATTTTCTCCGATAAACCCAATATTTAACTTTTCCAGAAGAATTCTAAATTTTTCAAGTGGATGATTAGTTAAATAAAATCCTAGTGAAAATAACTCATGCTCTAATTTTTCCTCTTCATCAAAATTTTCCACATTCTCAAATTTCGGTTTGAGGACATCAAGACTACCAAACAAAGCAGCTTGACTTGATTCCCTATCCTGTTTGTTTTTATTTGCAAAGTAAATCAGCATGTCCATTGACTCATATAGCTGCTTTCTGTTCTTATGCACGCTATCGAATGCCCCGGATTTAATTAGGCTTTCTAGCGCCCTCTTATTTATTATATGACCTGAATTTTGAATGAATTCCCATATGTCCTTATAAGCGCTTGAACGTGTGTTCACTATTCCTTCTGCTATAGAAAAACCAACATTCCTCAAGGCAGCAATACCATAACGTATGCACTCACCCTCTATTGAGAATTCAGCTTGAGACTTGTTTATATCAGGTGGAAGAACGGTAACGCCACTAAACTTTGCTGCATGATAAAATAAATTCAGTTTATCTCTATCATCAATATTTAGATTCATTAGTGCTGTAAAAAATTCTAATGGATAATTAGCTTTAAGGTAAGCCGTTTGATAAGATATAACCGCATATGCAGCTGCGTGAGATTTATTAAATCCATAACCAGCAAATTTTGCAACAAGGTCAAAGATATAACTTGCCCTGTCATAATCAACGCTATTCTTTGTTGCCCCTTGGATGAAAAGTTCACGTTGTTTATCCATCTCTTCCTTAATTTTCTTACCCATGGCACGTCTCAGCAGATCTGCTTCTGCTAAGCTATACCCGGAAAGAATACGGGCTATTTCCATCACCTGCTCCTGGTAGATTATTACCCCAAATGTTTCTTTTAACACTCCTTCAAGTAACGGATGAATATAATCTGGCTTTTCAAGTCCATGCTTTCTTGCAACATAAGTTGGAATGTTATCCATCGGCCCTGGACGATAAAGAGAGATTAAAGCGATAATATCTTCAATGCAATCTGGCTTTAATTTGATTAAAGCTTCTCTCATTCCCGAACTTTCAAGCTGGAACACTCCAATTGAATCACCGCTAGAGAGCATCTCATAGGTTTTTTGATCATTCAAAGGAACTGAAGAAATATCGATCTTTTTTCCATCACGATTAATTAAACGACATACATGATCTATTAGTGTTAGCGTACCAAGTCCAAGAAAATCAAATTTTATTAACCCAGCTTTCTCCACATATTTCATGCTGTATTGAGTGATTGGCAGAGCCGAATTTGGATCGTAGTACACAGGAACAAAATTTTCCAACTTTTGATCACATATTACAATTCCAGCAGCATGAGTTGAAACGTGACGATATATTCCTTCGAGCTTTAGTGATATATCAAGAAGCTTTGCAATTACCTCATCACTATCTCGTTCTTTCTGCAGGTTTTGATCAAGCTCTATCGCTTGCGATAAAGTTACAGGATTTACTGGATTAAATGGAACCATTTTAGATATTTTATCCACTTGAGAGTAAGGCATTTGCAATACTCTACCAACATCACGCAATACTGCCCTTGCTTGCAATTTTCCAAAAGTGATTATTTGAGCAACATAACCGTACTTTTTCTGAACATAATCAATAACCAGGTCTCTTTTTTCCTGGCAAAAATCAATATCAAAGTCAGGCATCGATACACGATCAGGATTCAAAAATCTTTCAAATATTAGGCCAAACTTTATTGGATCAAGGTCTGTAATCTGTAAGCTCCAAGCAACAATTGATCCAGCACCAGAGCCTCTTCCTGGACCAACTGGAATGCCATTTGCTTTGCTCCAGCGGATAAAGTCAGAAACTATTAGAAAGTAGCCAGCGTAGTTCATCGAAGTTATTACGCTTAGTTCGTAATTTAGCCGGTCGTAGTATTGCTTAAAATCAACATCATGGGTGTTATCCCAGTGCTTGACACTGGGATCCATATTTCTTTTTTCCTGGATTCCAGCGTCACGCGCTGGAATGACAGAAGAAGATTGTGCAATGCGTAATTCTAATCCTGCAACTGCCTGCTCCCTCAGTTCTTCATTCTCAGTTTTATTCTCTCGACAAGGAAATTTAGGCAAGATAGGCTGCCTGCTTCTTGGCATGTAAGAGCACCGCTTAGCTATCACTAAAGTGTTATGAATTGCTTCGGGAATGTCGCTGAACAGTTCCTCCATTTCTGCCACAGATTTGAAGTAATGCTCGGTAGTTAACTTCTTTCTGTTATTCTCCAGGGCATAACTCCCCTCCGATATGCACGTTAATATATCATAAGCTTCATAGTCAGACCTATTTGTAAAGAATACGTCATTTGTTGCAACCAGTGGTACATTGCGCTGATAAGCAAAATCTATTAAAGCTTCTTCAAGCTCTAGCTCTTTATTTAATCCATGACGCTGCAATTCAACATATAAATGACCATCGAATGCTGAAAGCAGTTTTTCAATCGTTTCTTTATCTTGCCCCAACAATAGTTGAGCCAAACATCCACCGGTTAAAGCGATCAGACCCGTACTTAAATTTAATAGCTCATCAAAATCAACGTAAGGAATATCGCTGTTATTCTTGCGCTTTTTAAAAGACTCACTCACCAAAGTGACTAAATTAGTGTACCCTTGCTCATTTTTTGCAAGCAATAATATAGGTAAATTTTGTTCTGAATGTTTAACTATAATATTGCATCCTATTATTAGCTGTATTCCCCTACTTGCTGCATATTCTGAAAATTCGAGCGAGCCAAACAAGTTGCCTGAATCAGTAATTGCAACCGCTGGCATTTTATTTCGCAAACAAAGGCCTATCAGCTCCTCAATTTTAACCGAGCTTTCAAGCAGCGAATAAACACTATGAACACGTAAGTGTATGAACATAAAAAACTTTAGATCAACAAAAAAGGATAACATTAATTTACTCATGAGAACATAATTTTCATGAGAACAAAAGCCTATAAGATTTCTCAAATCTAAGGTTAAGATACAAAAAACTTCCTTGACAAACTCCGCCAGCCCCCTTATTATGAAACTGAAGGTATTCAGTTATCTTCATCTGTGCAGATTAAACAGCAAAAAAACAACGTAGTTGGCGTCTTATTTTTAATTTTTTGCACTATGTGCACCTTATGTCTTCACAACATTTCTAGGTTTTTACCTATATAAGCTGAAACGCGCTTATAAAGCGTTTAAGACAGTATAGTACGCCAATTTGCAGGATTAGAGAGTGACAACTAGCTAACGCGGGGTTTCTTTTGCCTTTTTTTTTGTTTGGTAAATTTCTTAAATATTTGCAGCGTAGGTTAGTTGCAATTAAAAGCAGCTAAATTGCAGTGTTTAAGACTTAAAAAACGCCAAATACTGAAAATAGACAATGACTAGGGCTTCTTTTGCCTTTTTTTTTGTTTGGTAAATTTCTTAAATATTTATGGCTAAACGACAACCGTCATCCCGCTACGTGTTAGCGGGATCTGTGTTAAGAGATACCGCGAATGAATCGCGGTATGACGTAGGGCTACAGGTGTCATCCCAGTGCTTGACACTGGGATCCAGCTTTTTGGTAATTTTACCGAAAATGTTTGCTCGTTTACAATCAATTTTCCTGGATCCCAGTGTCACGCACTGGGATGACATTATAGGGGCACTGGGATGACAAAGAAATAGGCACTGGGATGACAAGAAAGGAGCACTGCCATTATAGAGTAAAATGAGATCCCAGTGTTGGCTACTTGGATGACATCATAGGGGCTACTTTCATGACATCATTCTTTTTCCTGGATCCAAGTAGTCAAGCTACTCGGATGACACCTTGACAATCGTCATTCCGCTACGTGTTAGCGGCTGAGATACCGTGACGGTATAGTAACTCGTCATCCCGCTACGTGTTAGCGGGATCTATGCTTTGAGATACCGCGAATGAATCGCGGTATGACGGTGTAGATGATGGTTAAGTATTCCGCTACGTGTTAGCGGCTGAGATACCGTGACGGTATAGTAACTCGTCATTCCGCTACTTGTTAGCGGGATCTATTGCCGAGATACCGCGAATGAATCGCGGTATGACGGTTAATTATTCTGCGGCGGTATGACGGTTCGCGGTGGCATGACGTAGGACTGCTGTCATTCCAGTCTGGAATCTAGTTCTTATTGTACATTTACTTGGTGTAGAGTTAAGTTTCCTGGATCCCAGTGTTGGCTACTTGGATGACATCATAGGGGCGCTGGAATGACACCATCACAGAGTGAACCAGCGTCATACACACATCCCTTTGGTGACAATGTTTGTTGATGCAAGATTATACCTTGAAAAAATTAAGTTTTAGTGCTATTAAATAGTTGTAAATTTTGTCCCTGTGGTAGCTTTATGAATATTGAAAGTAAGAAAATACATGATACTAAAATAAAATTACCAATATTTCTTGATTATCAATCTACTACTAAAGTGGATCCCCGTGTTTTGGAGGTAATGATACCTTATTTTGGTGAGTTCAGTAATGCACACTCTCGCAGCCATTCATTTGGTTGGACTGCTGAAGAAGCAGTGGAAAAAGCAAGGAAACACATCGCTGATCTGGTGAACGCAGATAGCAAAGAAATTATCTTTACCTCAGGTGCAACTGAGTCAAATAATACAGCAATCAAGGGCATTGCTCACTTTTACAAAAATAAAGGAAATCATATAATAACTGTCTGCACGGAGCATAAGTGTGTTCTGGATTCTTGTCGGCATCTGGAAAATGAAGGCTTTAAAGTTACATATTTGCCTGTTAAGCAAAACGGAATTATAGATTTATCAAAGCTTGAGGAAGCAATTACTGATAAAACAATCCTGGTTTCAGTGATGATGGTAAATAATGAAATCGGAGTAATTCAGCCTGTAAAGGAGATTGGTAAAATATGCAGAAAGCATAATATATTTTTCCATACAGATGCAGCTCAAAGCTTTGGAAAAGTTCCAATTGATGTTAATGAGATGTGCATTGATCTTATGAGTCTCTCTAGCCACAAAATTTATGGACCTATGGGAATAGGCGCATTATATGTCCGTAGAAAGAATCCTCGTGTTAGGCTGATACCATTGATTAGTGGTGGTGGACAAGAAAGAGGTATGCGTTCTGGAACAGTTCCAACACCTCTTGCAGTTGGTTTTGGTGAAGCGGCACGTATTGCTAAAGAAGAAATGGAAACAGAAGCAAGCAAATTGGAAGGACTGAGAGATATTTTGTACAATAAGATAAAAGAAGCATTTCCTGATATCGTTTTAAATGGTGATTATGAAAATAGAATTCCTGGCAACCTAAACTTGAGCTTTCCCTATGTTGAGGGTGAATCTCTCATCATGGCAATCAAGGATTTAGCAGTAAGTTCTGGTTCTGCGTGCACGTCTGCGTCTCTTGAGCCTTCCTATGTCATACGGTCGCTAAATAATGGCCACGACCTTGAGCATTCATCAATTAGATTTGGCCTAGGCCGATTTACAACTAAAGAAGAAGTTTTGTACGCAGCAGATCTTGTTGCTAAAAATATTGGCCGACTGAGAGAAATGAGCCCACTTTGGGAGATGGTACAAGAAGGAGTAGATTTGAACACCGTGAAATGGGACTTTCATTAAATATATCCATTCAGCCAGTCCAACTGCAAATGCACTTTGAAATTACTCTGTAACCATTCACACTTAATTCTGCAATTCTTTGATCTCACTCCACAACTGTACGAACGTTGTAGTTTGGGCCACCAGTGGGCAGTGCCCAGACACTGGGATCCAGAAATTTTGCTTATAACTGAGCTGATGAGCTAAAGGTAGTTGTCTTACGCTAAAACAAACGTTTTTAATTAAGTTGCATAGAAGCTGGATCCCAGTGTCAAGCACTGGGATGACACCCTCCTGATGGGACAAAATCACAACGTTCGTACAGTTGTGGATACCGTGACGGTATGATGGTTCGCGGCGGTATAATGACTCGTCATCCCGCTTTGTTAGCGCCGCGACGGTATGACGGTTAAGTACGTGTTAGCGGCTAAGAGATACCACGGCGGCATGACGTAGAGCTCACATTAGCTATAAGGTTAGCTAACATTCTGCACATCCATAAAAAACAAACCTTCTTTTTCGTCTTGAACGCTAATAATAGCGTGAGTGTTAAGAGGTAAAGGGTCATTTGTATGTCCATGGCCTACCCCTTTCATTGTAAATACAGGAAAGTTAACACTTTTTGCAAACCTTTCTTTTACAACTTCAACAAGATTATCATTATAACAGTTAACGAAATCCCCAAAGATTACTGCATACACTCCATCAAAAATGTGAGCTTGTTTTAGGTGATCTAAACTGCGCTCTATTGCGTATGGGTAAACTCTTATGTCCTCTAAAAATAGAATTTTACCTTTCGCATTTATTTGCCAAGCGGTTCCTATACTATTTTCAACTAAAGTCATATTACCACCGATGACTTTAGACTCTAATCTGTCATCTTTTAGTCTAATGCCATTGTTTATCATCTTTAGGTTATCAAATCTGATAGAATCCCGCTTGTTAAGAATTAACTCTTTCAATTTTTCAACAGAGCTTTCAGAAACGGAGCTATTTACTATCATTTCCAACATGGTGCCGTGAAGAGTTTGCCAATCATATTTAGCTTGTAGATAGATGTGCAAGGCAGTTATATCGCTATAGCCTATGAGGATTTTTTTGTTTTGAGCAATCCTTTCTTTTTTATCATTAGGTAACTTTTCTAGATAGGGAATTAACCGAGAAGCCCCTTCTCCTCCTCTGATACACCAAATTATTTTACTATTATCAGTTAGTGCATTAATTAAGTCGTTCGCTCTAAATTCATCAGAGTTAGAGTAGAATGGGTTATCATTACTATATATTTTCTCCGAAATATGGGGATTAAAATCCAAAGCTTCTACATACTTTTTTATGGTAGTCAGATCTAGCTCTTTTCCCTTGGAAGAAGGAGCAATAATGTCAACGTTCATTGCATAAATACCTATATTCATGTATAAAGTGAAACATAAAAGAAGGTAAAAATACATTAAAATATCTTATAAAACTCTTTTTTTAGTATATCATCCAATTCAGAAAGTTGAGCTTTCACTCCTAATTTTTTCATTGATGTAACGCCATAACCTTGCAGCCCACAAGGAATAATACCCTTATAGTGAGAGAGGTCTGGAGAGACATTAAGCGCTATGCCATGGTAAGTTACCCATTTTCTTAAACGGATACCAAAAGCTGCGATTTTTTCTTCTACTCCGTTATTACTCACCCAAACACCTATTTTATCCTCTTTAAATTCTCCAGATATATTAAAATGCCTTAAAACATTTATTATCCAATCACCGAGGCCTCTAATATATAGTTTTATATCGCATTTATTTCTTTTTTTAAGATTTAACATTAAATATATAATACGCTGCCCTGGACCATGATATGTGTATTTACCACCTCTACCTGTTTTATATATAGGAAATAATTTTTCAACAATGTCATCATCTGTTGCACTGATCCCTGCTGTGTATAGTGAAGGGTGCTGGAGTAGCCATACCAATTCATCAGATAAATTATTGTGAATTTGTTGAATTTTTGCTTCCATGAATTTTACAGCATAGTTATAATCAATAAGCTGATTAGATATTAGCCATTCTGTCATGTTCAATTTCTTTTCTTTTTAGTATAGCAGTGCGTTCTTTTCCTGTCATCCCAGTAGCGTGACACACAGCTGTACAAACATTGTAATTTGGAAGCAATTGCCACCAGTAGGGTATCATCCCATATTAATTCTACCGCGATTTCAATTTTTTAATAAATTCAATTTTTTTAACAAATATAGCTAAAGTGACTTAGGTTTACCGATAATTTGAAGGACAAAAATTCGTTATCCCGCTGCTTGTTAGCGGGATCTAGAGATACCGCGAATGAATCGCGGTATGACGTAGGGAAACCTGACTTGCATTAGCTATAGGAGGCATATATGAATCTCAATATTTTTCAAAGAAAAAAAAGCGCAGTATTTACTAAATATTCTGCTTTGCAGCTAATGATGGAACCAAGTTGGAGTAAGCGTGATTATGTAAGTTTTGCTGAGGAAGGTTACATAAAAAATGTTATTGCCTTTCGAGCAATCAATATGATTGCAAGTGCTGCATCTTCGGTACCTTTTATTCTCTGCCGGCTTACTGATCAGGGAAAGTCACAACTAAAAGCCCATCCATTACTGAAATTACTTTATTCTCCTAATCCAATGACATCAAAATCGGAATTTATTGAGGGGATTGTAACTTATCGGTTAGTTAACGGCAATTCTTATATATTGATGGTTGAGTCGCAGAACAATAGAAAACCACCAACAGAGCTTTATCTTCTGCGCCCTGATAGGGTTGAAATTGTTCCAGGGAGAAATAACGTTCCTTATATCTATCGTTATACCATAAATAACAACGGTTATGACTTTAAAGTTGATAAACTAACTGGACGTTCAGCGGTGTTGCACCTAAAGACCTTTAACCCTTTAAATGATTGGTATGGGTTATCACCAATTGAGGCAGCTGCATACAGTATAGATCAGCATAATCAAGCAGGTGCTTGGAATCAAGCGATGTTGCAAAATGGAGCAAGACCAAGTGGTGCAATAGTTGTGAAATCAGCGAAGGATGGCAGTGGCGGTAATTTAAGTCAAGAGCAGTACCAACGCTTAAAAGAGCAAATAAATGATCATTATTCAGGTTCTGTCAATGCTGGAAGACCGATATTGCTTGAAGGAGGCTTGGAGTGGAAAGAAATGAGCTTATCACCAAGGGATATGGATTTTATTGAATCCAAACACAGCCCAGCTCGTGATATTGCGCTAGCTTTTGGCGTTCCACCGCAATTGCTTGGCATACCAGGTGATAACACTTATAGCAATTTAGTCGAAGCACGCCTGTCCCTTTGGGAACAGACGGTTTTACCAACGCTAGAAAATATTATCTGTCACCTTAACTCTTGGCTGGTACCAAAATTTGGCAAAGATTTATGCTTGTCATATGACAAGGACGCAATAGAAATTCTCATGGAAAAGAGGCAAAAGTTGTGGAAATACGTAGAAAACGCAAGCTTTATGACACTCAATGAAAAAAGGGAAGCATTTGGCTTGCCACCACTGCCAGGTGGTGATAGATTGGATTGAAATTTTTATATACAATGTAAGTGTAGTAATAGACTTCTTGTATAACCATTGTTTATATGAAAAACCTAGCCCACTCTTTGGCAGCGCGTGACGCTGGAATCTTATTCCTTAATTTCATAATGTAAGTCATTCCAAATTGCACCTATTTGCAAGCAATAATTTGTATCTGTTCAGGATAGCGGCAAGAGTAAAAGTGAGTTTACAAAAAATGGTCAGTGCTTGACACTGGCTTGCCGTAATCTCATCAAGAACGTTGTATTTTAACATAACACTTTTATGCTTACCAACTTAGTAAAATTCCTGGATCCCAGTATCAAGCACTGGGATGACAGGAATAGGCACTGGGATGACAAGAAAGAGGCACTGGCTCTTGGATGGAAACCAGTGTCAGCTACTTTCATGACATCGTTTACTATGTCCATATTGCAATGTTCGTACAGTTACGCTACTTGGATGACAGGAGGTAATGCAAAAAGCCTATTGTCCACTAACCTAAGTAAATTAACTATTTTTCTTGCCAGCCAAAGCGGTGAAGATTTGGTCTACATCAAAACTCATCTTAGGACGCCAAATAGGGCCATTCAAGTGCATATCGATATAGATTGGATTACTATGGTTTGGTGGTATGAAAAAGAACCTGAATATAGAAACTAAAGCAAAGTTAGATAAGATTAAATTAGAAGAGATCGACCCTGATGCTTGATCAATCCCGAATTGTAAACTAGTTGAACATATACCACTCTTAATACTTGCTTTTCCGCTAATATTTTCAAAAAATGTACTGCCATTATATATATCAACATAAGCAAATGTGGAAATTTCAGACTTATTCTTACTGCTTAACAAATTAGTGATAAATGAATTGAAATCTACATTAGTAACTTCTATTCCCTGCGCTTGTAGGTTTACATCTCCTGATAAGCTATTAGCCCAATCATGAAAACTTTTTCCTTGAGTTTTGATTTCACCATTTAAGCTTACCTGACCATTTACATTGTCAATTCCTATAACCTTACCAATCTTTTTAGTGTCCAAATTTACAATAGAAAATCTTGTATTCATTGAGTCTGATCTTAAATAACCCTGAAAAAACACTTGCCCGTGTTCTAATACGTAACTTGCTTGCCTGATAGTGACAACGTTGTTTCTCATTACCGCATCCAAATTAAAATCTTTCAAAACATTCTGCTCGGTTTTAAATTCTGCAGTATTGATTTGCACATTTGCATCAAAGCCTTTTTTGTCATCCAAAAAATCAAGCTGCTTTGTTGACCATTGAATTTGATCTATCTTATTTCTTGAATTTCTTTTTAGCTCTACTAAATTTGGTAATTTAAAGATATTTCCATTAAATTTATTGCCCGTAAGGTTCACATCTAATAAAGGTTTGGCGTATTTTTGATCTACTAATATTTTTGCATTACCGGTAATATCGAAATCTTCTCCAGATAGTTTTATTTTATCTGCAACTAGCTTACCTTTTTCCATTTTCAGCAAAAAATCCAAATTTTTAATTTTCGTATCATTCAATGTAAGGTTATTAACACTGGCCTTTATATTTGCATCATACTGAAAATTTTTCAGCCGTTGCATTTTAGATAAACTGCTAAATAATGAATGATCATATTTATCTGCATCAAGATTATGCATGCTAAATTCACCATCAATCACACTGCGTTTTTTTGTGTGGCTTACTCTAATTGACCCTTGCAAGGATTCCTTATTATTTAGCAGTCTAATGTCTGAGATAGATAATATTCTTGGTGCAAGGTGCAGTTTAGAACTTAGTGTAAATTGATTTTTCTGGTTTTCTTTCATCTTTATAGAAGGAAAAAAACATGAAATGAATGACTCAAAATCATTTCCTTCGACTAATAAATCACCGTCGAATTCAGATAGGGCATTATTATTTGAGATCTCTCCTGATAAGTAAGATATATTATTGATTCCAGGAAATTTAAGAAGCGTATTAACTTTTACTTTGCCATCAGTGGATTTTAGTACAGCACGGAAATTGTCCAATATTTTGTTTTGATATTGAATGTTAGAAGCTTCCATATTAAAATTTAAGCTCAAGTTCTTTGGCACAACTGCTCTAAAGCATTCCAGAAGGTCTTTCATATTCGTTGTTCTTTGTGAATCATTTTGTATGGAATCTAAGTCAACTTTGCTGAAGCTAATATTGAGATTAGTGTGATCGCCTTTTCTATCATTTTGTATTGTACCACTGGCTTGCATGCTTTTGGAATCAATTTTCAAGTCAGTTACCGTAAACTCATTTTCATCGAGGTTGATATTAGATGATATCTCAATATTTTCGCTAGGAATAACACAAGAGAGAAAGCTAAGATTAATGATTTTTGCTAAATCACTCACAGAACCGGAACTATTATTAATCGTTAGTGTTAAATTACCCTGGAGTTCTTCTTGATTTCTATTACCTGTAAATAGCAAATTTACAAAATTTGATTCAACACTAATGTATACATTCTTTTTTGTGATATTAACCTTTCCTGAAAAATCGTAATTATTATCACCTACCTTTACTTCACCAAAAAACTGCTTATTTTTTTTTACAGCAACTTCCTTTATGTTCATAATATCAGCGTTAAAACTTACTTGGCTGTCTTTTATTACTATATCGACTGTGTTACCACTGGCTTTTGTATTTATAATATTAATTAAATTTTCTTTGTTGCTTTTCATGCCAAGCAATGTAATTGACTTTGGTTGCAACGAGAGTAAAAGCAACGATAGGAACGATGGCCTTATTTCAATTTTTCTTACACTAATTAAATCTGATAACTTTTGCTCTTTATTTTCATTGTATTGTACATATACATTATAAATAGTGAGCTTTGGAGTAATGAGTGAAACTTTAATTTTTCCTCCAATATGCACTTTAGCATCATACGTTCTCTCCAACTCTTTTATGATATATCCCTTGTAGCCATTCCAATCTTTGAAAGTTGCAGCAACGTGCATGAGAATGAGTAGCAGCGAGATTGATAATATGGCGTATATTGAGAGCTTCATAATATGCCTCTTAATTGCAATGGAGTTACTCTATTTCCTACCTTTGTCATCTCAGTGTCTATCTTTGTCATCCCAGCACCCACTCCTGTCATCCCAGTGCTTGACACTGGGATCCAGAAAATTTGATTAGACATTAAGTTGGTTAGCAAAAAAGTAGCTAGTCTTATGTTAAAACACAACATTTTTGATGAGGTTGCATGAGAAGCTGGATCCCAGTGTCTGAGCACTGGGATGACACCCTTCCCGGTGGAAATTGCTTTCAAATCACAACACTCATACAGTTGTATGTGTAACACTGAAATCCAGTGTGACTTAAACAAGGTTTTCCAGATCATACAATCAACAAAATTTCTGGATCCCAGTGTCAAGCACTGGGATGACACCGTTTGCTGTTCCTTTAGCAAAAGATCTAGTTTATACATATTTCAAATTATTCAAATTCCCTATAAAAGTTAGGTAAAGAGTACCAAAATAGACAATAACACTCAAAGCTATTAAAGTCGTTAAATAAACAATACGAGCCAATATTTTATCAAAAAATAATCCTGCCAACAAAGAATTAAAAATATAAAGGGCTATTGACATGACTGCCGTTGCTGCAAAAATTTTCATGATATTTAACAATAACGCTTGGCTAACCTTATACATTTTATTTATTGTTAAATAACTAATTAATAGAATAGAATTTATCCAAGTGGAAACAGAAGTAGCGATAGCAATCCCTGTATGCTGGTACTTGTTCATCAACAAAAGGTTCAACACTACATTAATTCCAAGACATATTAATGAGAATATAGTTGGTATTTTCAGACTGCCTTTAGCAAAAAAAGTTGGTAGCAATACTTTATTTATAATAAATGCAGGTAAAGAAAGAGAAAATGCTACTAACGTAGGAACAGTTTGCTGCACTGCATAATGATCAAACTTACCGTAAGAAAAAAGCGTAAGTAAAATTGTGTCGGGAATAATAATAAAGGCAGCAGTTGTTGGCATAATTAACATTAATCCTATGTTGAGAGCCTTGCTTTGTATTTTGACTATATTTTCAGTATTATTTACCTTTTTTGAAATTAAAGGAAGAAGCACTGTACCGATTGCAGTACCGATTATTCCCTGCGGTAGTTGATTTAGTCTATCGGCATAATATATATAAGAAACTGCATTTGGTATAAAACTTGCCATAATTGTATCAATCCATAAGCTTATTTGAGTCACACAGTTGTTGAGAATTGCGGGTATTACACGCTTAAAAAACAACTTTACTTCATTACTTAATTCAAGGCTAAAAGAAAAAGCTGCCTTTAACTTGTATGCACTAAATAGTATCAAAAGTAGCTGGAAAATTCCTCCTATAAGGACAGCTATAGAAAGGTTGTGCGCTGGAGTTTTTACGTAAGGCACAAACAAACTGATGATTAAACAGAGATTCAAAACGATTGGTGCAATAGCTGTTGAAGCAAAATGCTGCTTTACTTGCAGCATTCCACCAATAAGTGATGCAATTGAAACAAAGATTATGTAGGGCATCATAATTCTTGATAAAGTAACAGTAAGGGTAAACTTACTTTGGTCAAATCCAGGAGCAAAAATTTGAATCATATAAGGGGAGAGAGTTTGCATGATAAGGCAAAAAATTACTAGGATAATAAATGCAATTGATATTACACTACTTGCGAAATTAAATGCCTTTTTATCATCGTGTGATTCTGTTGAATATAACGGTATAAAGGACGTGGTAAATGCTCCCTCTGCAAAAAATCCGCGAAATAGATTGGCAAAACGAAACGAAGAAAAAAATATGTCTGCAAGAGAGTTTGCACCAATAACTGTAGCAATTAATACATCTCTTATTAACCCTGAGATCCTTGAAATAGCCGTAAAAAAACTAAATGTGAAAATACTTTTAAACATACCACTACTTCATTAGTGTCAATACAATTAACTATAATAGTAAAAGTATCAATGAAAATATTTATTGGCTAAACTTAAAACCCTCTACAAAAGGAGAGTTAAATAATCAATTGACTATTTGCGCTCGTATGTTAGATATTTTATATCTTGGCGGGCGTAGCTCAGTTGGTAGAGCGTCAGTTTGTGGTACTGAATGTCGCCAGTTCGATCCTGGTCGCTCGCCCCACTAAAATTTTCTGCTTTACAGGAATATGAACAAGTGGTAATATATCAATTTATTATGGAGGTTGTATGGATGACGATACTAAAAGCTTTTTAATATTTTGTGGTGTAGCATCAGTAACAGGTGCACTTATAGGTTTGGGATTGAGTTTCACAGCTTTGTCACCTTTGGTTATAGGTGGAATTGTTGCCGCCATTCCTATAACATTATTAACTGTATTTTTTATATTTGATAATGCAAGAAAAGGAAAATTCTCCAAAAAAGATCTTTTCGAGTCTGCTTGTATATGCATTGCAAGTGCTGCAATTGGAGTTGGCCTTGCTGCAGCTGCGACTGCTATTTTTCCTGGCGCAATGCTTGGAATGGGCTCTGCAGCTTTAGCAGGCGCAACAATAGGGGTAATAGCGCCAGTTGCAGGGTTTTTTGCGGCTATGATGATAGAATTTGCTGCTAAAAAAGTGAATGAGCACATTATATCGCCTATAGTTGAGTGTTTTTCTTCAAAAGGGAAGGAGTACGAATCATTTTAAACCAATTAAGTAAGGTTTCTGCTTTCTGTTATTCTAGTGTGCAGCATATAGCTGTACGAACATTTGTTTGCAAAGGCGGTGTGTTAAGTGTTATAGCCGGTTTTGCCTCAAACACAAAGGCAGTGCCTGGACTCTTGCTTCAATGTTAAACAAAATACCATAGAATTCAAAATGCAAAAAAAATGTTCAACATTGTATCAGGAGTCTAGAAATATATGTATCCGTTCAGAGGTGTGGCTTAAGAGACAATAGATAGAAGGTTTTGAAAGGGATTAAGATTCTTTTGTTTCCAAGTCAGGTATAAAGAAAAGTGGTAAAAATTATTTTAGATATTAAGTAATAAAGCTAGTAATTTATAGACTCTTCTAAAAGAATTATCTTATTTTAGATCAAAATTTCCCAAAAAATAAATGTAACAAACAAGTTTAAATGGTGCTATATTGGGCCTTAACTTGACGCGTATGGTTTATTTAACACTCCCACTATGGCTATACCTAATTGGGCTTTAACTATATCTCAACTTGATATTTTCTTTCCTGGTAGATTGAAAATTGAGTTGAGTTAAAAATGCGGTTTGACACACTTTTTTGAACATTCCCTAACCTCAATTGTAAAAGACAAGATTTAATGTGACAGACAAGAATTAACTGACAGAAGAATTGAGGTAGTCAAAACTAATATCAGGCTCTTGTTTAATGCTACTAATGTTTTTCTGAAAAGCAATATATTTACTATCAAAAAACGTTTGCATAGGTGTTTTGCCATAGCAATACTTACCCGAGTGAGACCTTGTCTCATTATAAGAACGCAACCAATAATCAACATCAATCTGTAGATCTTCCAAAGAATTGTAGATTTTCTTTCTAAAGATAATATTGTAACACTCATCTTGCATGGTTCTATGAAATCTTTCACATATGCCATTGGTTTGTGGAGAGTTGGCTTTGGTTCTAGAATGATCGATATTTTCGATTCCCAAATATAACTGATAAGCGTGATTTTCTGGCTTGCCACAATACTCTGTACCCCTATCAGTTAGAATGCGTAATAATGGAATTTTCTGCTCATCAAAAAATGGAATAACTCTATCGTTGAGGAGGTCTGCAGCTGTAATAGCTGTTCTGTCCGTGTAAAGTTTAACCATTGCAACTCTCGAATAAGTATCAACAAAAGTCTGCTGATAAATTAGCCCTATACCTTTGATATTGCCCACATAATAGGTATCTTGAGAACCCAAATAACCTGGATGTTGTGTCTCAATTTCACCATGAGCTTCCCTTTGTTCTTTAACTTTTTCTAAAGCTGTAAGTTGTTCTTCAGTTAAAATGATTCCTTCTTAAGCTACTTTTGTCTCTAGCGCTTTAAGTCTCTTTTTGAGAGTTTCAAGGTCATTTCTTAGCCATACAGACCTTACTCCTCCCTGAGAAATTATTATACCTCTTTTTCTCAGTTCATTTGCAGCTCTTTCTTGCCCATATGCTGGAAATTCTGTTGCTATACCAATCACTGCTCTTTCTATATCGTCGGAAACTCTGTTCGCTAATAGCGGTTTTTTCTTACTTATTTCATGTAATGCTTCCTCTCCTCCATTTTCATATAACTCCTTAAACCGATAAAATGTATCTCTTGAGTATCCCATCACTTTGCATGCTTGAGATACATTTCCTAGTTGTTTTGCTAGCTCTAATAACCCTAGCTTTGGTTTTAGTATTTTTGTTTGTATTGTACTCATTTCTAACACTCCTTTCTTTTATTATTTTATAACTTACTTATTTTAAGTGTCAGATCAAGTCCTATTTAATACACTTAAATATTTCTCACTCAAGTTTCACTTTAGATCTATAGCTAGTGCAAGTCAGTACGTCATACCGCGGCGGTATCTCTATAGCTAACCCAAGAAAGGTTTCCCTACGTCATACCGCGGCGGCGCTAACTAGTAGCGGAATGACGAATTTGTTGTTTTTCAAATTGTAGGTAAACCTAAGCCACTTTAGCTATAACAAGCAGCGGGATGATGGTTGTCGGTAAATCTAAGTCAGTTTAGCTATACCATGCTGAACGACAGATATGGATACATTTTTTAAAGTAGCCAAGCTACTTTGATGACAGAAATTTAATGATCCAGGATATACTCCTTTGTTAAGGGAGATTGAGCATTTTCGAATATTTCTTGAGTGCTTCCAGACTCAACAATTCTGCCATTATGAAAGAAAATTACACTATCAGATAACTTTTTAGCTTGCTTCATTGAATGAGTTACCATAATTATAGTAAACCTTAATTTCAGCTCTTGTATAAGATTTTCGATTGCATTGGTTGCCATTGGATCAAGAGCGGAGCACGGTTCATCCATTAATAAAATAGTTGGCTTCACTGCAATTGCGCGAGCGATGCATAGCCTCTGTTGTTGGCCACCGGATAAATCGAGTGCACTATCTTGCAATCTGTCTTTTAATTCTTCCCATAAGCCAACTTTAGTTAAACTATTTTCCACCATCTCATTCAATTTTTGCTTATCCTTCACCATACCATGCAGTTTTGGCCCATAAGCAACATTGTCATATATTGATTTTGGAAAAGGATTTGGCTTTTGAAATACCATGCCAACTTTTGCTCTGAGTAGCACAACATCCATATCGCGTGAATATATATCACCCAGCCCATCGATATCTAATTCACCAACAGTTTTGCATCCAGGTACATAGTCATTCATACGATTAAAACAACGCAAAAATGTTGATTTACCGCACCCAGATGGTCCGATAAAAGTAGTAACTTTTCTTTTATAAATATTCAAATTTATATCGAATAAAACTTGCTTAGAGCCATACCAGAGATTTAAATCTTTAACAGAGGCACGTGTATTGCTCATATCACATCCTGCATTGAATAGAGCCCCGGAATTTCTCTTTTATTTTCATATAGCCATACTGCTGCTTGAACAGCTCCTCTAGCAAATGTTGTGCGATCAATTGCTTTGTGGTTTAGTTCTATCCGTTCATCAGAATTAACAAACATCACGCTGTGATCTCCTATTACTCCACCTCCACGAGATACTGCAAAACCTATTCCCCCCTTTTTTCTTATGTTTGAACCACTATGTAAATATTGATTGGACTGAAAATCCACTTTTGAAGCGTTAGCAATTGTTTTGCCAAGTTCTATAGCTGTTCCAGATGGTGAATCCTTTTTTAAGTTATGATGCATTTCCCAAATCTCAACGTCATATTCATTACCTAAAAGCTCAGCAGCTTTTTTTACCAATTTCAGCAACACATTAACCCCAACACTCATATTTGCTGACCATAATATTGGAACTTCAGCAGCATACTCTTTTAAATCGACACCTTCTATTCCAGTTGTGCCACTAACTAGCGGTGTTTTAAATTTTACAGCTGCTTTAAGGCAGTCTAACATACATTCTTTAGTTGTAAAATCTATTACAACGTCAGATGACTCAAATATGCCACTAATAGAGTTAGTAACTTTAATTCCTAGATTAGAACCATAGCCTATAATTGGTCCAATATCTAAGCCTATGTACTTACTGCCTGAGCGGGCAACAGCACCTGCTATTTCCACTTCGGTATTTGTAATTAATTCATTGAGTATTTTCTTGCCCATTCTGCCTAAGCAGCCTATTACTCCAACTCTGATTTTCATAAAGCTTTTTGTGTTATATTAGGCCTTTTTTTAAGCTCTGTCACTTCTGATCTATATTCTATAGCTGACCCAAGCAACACCCGCGGTATCTCATCCGCTAACTAGTAGCGGAATGATGGTTTTTCAAATTGTCGGTAAATCTAAGTCAGTTTAGCTATATATGACTCATTTCTTTACTGTAACTTAACAAGAACTGGTCTTTAGCTAATAGTTATTGACAATAAGGGTAAGTTAACTTTGATAAGAATCTTTTCTGTGTTCAATTGAAGTCTGTATGTTCTGGAATATCTATATAGTAAATTATGCGGTAATCGTAGACTACGCTGCCCACTTAAATTATGCCACAAAGGTTTTCCAAGTGTAACCGTTCACAGATTTCCACTTAATTCTTCAATCTCACTAATAGAAAGGCCTGTAAACTTGACAATAGTGTTGACATCAACATTCTTAGCCAGCATTGCTTTTGCAACTTCAATTTTCCCTTCAATTTTCCCTTCAATTTTCCCTTCAATTTTTCCTTTCTCTTTACCAATTTTTTTACCTTTCTCTTCAGCAAGATCAAGTCTGTATTCAAGAATGGCTTCTTCTTTCCGTAGATCCATTATTCTTTCTTCGTAAGCTACTAAATCTTTTTCGTTCCAACGAAACTTGTCTAATTCATCATATGCTAGCTTTATTATTGGCGCTTTTTCTGCTATCTCTTTTAAGTCCTCAGCTCTTTACCAAAGCAGCTTATGGCTGTTTGAAGCCTGCTCTTGCAAACCGGCTCCGAGGGGCCCTCCCTCATCTATTGCACAGCTTCAACACTTCACGTGTTTCTACGGCGCACAGTCGTCTGCGTACCTGATTACATTCACTCCACTTCTGATTTTTCCTCTTCTTTTGCTACCTAATTTACCAAAGCTACTTTCTAATAACTGTTCAAGACCATCTAAGGTAAAGTTAGCTAGTATTGGAGAAATTATACCTCCTTGCGGAGTGCCAGCAGTTGTGGGATACAAGGTTTTTGACTCTAGGAAACCAGCCTTTAACCAACTATGCAGAATTTTCTTCTCCATAGGAATATGCTTCATTACGGAGGTTTTTCCTTCCGATGGCATAATTTCTTTCCTATAATCATTCTTGCGTTAGTCATTGATCAACCTCCTTGCTATTTTTAGCTTGATCAAGGTCGGTAACCAATTTAACTAACTGCTGAAGATGGGAAAACGATAAAATAGGCGATAAATCAGTAAGGATTTGATAAGGATTAGGATCTGCTTTGTCTGTCCAATCACGTGAAATACCTACTGTACCACGTGCCAACGTTCTCAAACTAAATATATCACGATTATTAAAGTTTTTTGTTGATAATATTTGAAAACTTTGTCCCTTCCATGGATGGAATGGATGAGTAATAGTAACATATCCCGAATACTGACTGGACTTAGGTGCAGTTAATTCTAACCATGGGTATACCAAGAGGCCTTCTTTTGCCATTAGATTTACTGATATAAATTCGTTTGAGCGGAGAAGGTTTATATCCTCTTTGTTTTAACAGCTTTATTCCTTGAAATTTAGCATTGCAAGTTGACCATCCACACCTGCTGTGGTTTTTCCTTGGTTTTCAGTTACTCTCTTAACAGCCAAGGCTTTGCCGCTAAAAGAGCGTGTGAGAAGATGTTGTAAAGTTTTCACCTTACCCCATCTTCCTTGTTGGACAGCCTTAACAATACGTCTTTGTAGCCTCATAACAACTTTTTGGCATTTCTTCCAGGATAACTGGTTCCATACTTCGGAGTTGTTGGTGGGTGCACTTACAGTTTTACTTGTAATCATCTGCTTTCCTACCTTAAGTGGTTAACAAAGTTTCTTGTCACGAAGGACCAAATGGAAGTCTGCTCGTTTTCACGCGAATTAATGTTACAAATTCTATCCATTTCGTTACAAAATGGCATTCGCTTTCTCCATTATCCTTTACCTGCACATCCATCAGCATTCCTTGCGGTTTGCCTGCCATATAGGCGAAAATACAGGCTTACCCTGTTCCTTCTGTCATACAATAGTGGGTTAGGTGACTTCTCTATACCGATTATTTGCGTACATCCAGAAATGAAAAATGTCACATTACCTTTTGGTCGGAGCTTATCAGCATCTTTAGCTCCTTAATCGTTACGATACTTATGAAGCTTCACTTAAGTTCACCATACCACTTAGCCTAGCCCTCCAACCACATGATGCTTGTAGTTTATGCTCCTCTTACGATTACGCATCTTCTTTTTCAAGAGGAGGTTCATTGTCCGCATCGCTCGGCACCAACTGGTTACCCGATTCGCACTGATGCATAGACTCAGATGGCAAAACATCTGGTTTAATAAGTTTTAGAATCCTTTCAGTTTCTTTCTGAATGAATTCCTCTCCTTTTAAACAATATGACCGAAGACTTTCAGGTCGCACCATTTCAATAATTAGCTGGGTTCCAGCAGAATCAGTACAGAGAACATCAACAATGCTCTGCTTTTGAGAAGCAATATCAGGGGCCTGAATGGGACTTAAGAAAGAAACATCTTCTATCTGATCAACACCAGTAAGGCCTAGCATATCATTAAGAAAGTGAATAAGAATGTCCTTATTATTTACAGAGCCAAAAATACGCCGAAAGGCAAAGTCGTTCTTAGGATCGAGAAACTTAGAAATAGCCATAGTAAAAATGCTTAGAAAAGATTAATAATTATACACACAACTATTCAATCATATTTTAAGCTTAACTTGATACTATAAACTGTGTCAAGCTGCCGCCTTGCCACCTCCTAGCACATTCCCATTTACGTTTTGCGCTTCTTTCGTTTCGTCCATTTTAGTACTAGGTTTTAATATGCTATATGTAATACCACCAACTGCTAGTGCCGCTGCTGTAACTATAGCTGCTGCTATCATCATAGACATCAATTCAACTGCAACTGTCCCGGTTGCAAAAGTGCCACTGCTATAGCAGTACTGAGTGCCGCAGTTGCACAGCCGGCAATAATACCGCTTTTAATCGCCTTCTTTTCTAAAAATTGCTTTATATATCCGCTTTTATCAAGATCCATTGGAGTTTTACCATCCTTATTTTTCAATAAAGGATCTGCACCTTTCGCCATTAGAATATCTATTGCCTCTTTATGGCCGTTTTCAGCAGCATAGTGCAAAGGAGTACATCCATTTTCATCTATGGCATTAACACTTATACCTTCTGCTATTAGCACACTTACTATTCCTACATTTCCATATTGAGCAGCTGAATGTAGAAGAGTAAGTCCATCTTTATCTGTTTCATTAACACTTATTTTTTTTATTTTTAGTAAAGTCTTAACTATTTCCGTGTTTCCCCATTTAACAACTGAATGTGAGAGAGTACTTCCATTTTTATCTAATATATTAATATCTATATCTTCTCTCTTTAATAGAGAATTTATTATCTCTATATTTTTGTATATAATAGCCCACTTTAAAGGAGTATCTCCAAATCCATCTATTGTATTAACATTTAAATTTTGTATCTTCAATAGAAAATTTACTACCTGTACATTGCTCTGCTTAACGGCCCAATGTAAAGGAACCCCCTCATTTTCACCTGCATTAACATTTATATCTTTTCTTTTTAATAGGAGGGTTACTATTTTTGCCTCATTGTTCTCGCAAGCCAAATCTAAAGGGGTATACCCAGCTTCATTTATTGCATTAACATCTATATCTTCTCTTTTCAATAGAAGACTTACTACTCCTATTTGACCATTTGCACAAGCCAAATGCAAAGGAGTATATCCATTATATTCGTTTACTGCATCAACATTTATACCTTCTATTCCTAATAGAACATTTACCAATACTAAACAGTCATTTTCAACAGCTAAATATAACAGTGTTTCGTCAAAAACAGTAAATTTATGATTTACGTTAAAATTATCTTGTTTCCACTCTTCGTATTCAGGATATGATTGCAACCTCTCCTGTATTTTTGTAATTATATTATTTTTATAATAATCTGCGTAAGCATTTACATCAGTTAATACTTTTCTCCACTCATCATTGCTCATTGTCATAACTTTACTCCTACTTTAACAATATTTTAATTATCATATATTGTGACAAGAAAGTCAACCCTACCTAATTTTGATTAGTAAGTACACTAACTATGAAACAATCTATATTACCATCAAAAACAGAATTTATATTACCCACTTCATGTCCGGTTCTTAAATCCTTCACCATTTGATATGGATGCATAACGTACGATCTGATCTGATTGCCCCAGCCTATATCGCATTTTTTACCATATTCTTCAGCCATCTTTTGTTCTTTCTTTTCCAGTTCAATTTGGTATAAACGTCCTTTAAGTAATTTTAACGCCTCATCTTTATTTCTGTGTTGAGAACGACCATTTTGGCATTGAACTACAACACCAGTTGGAATATGCGTAATGCGTACCGCACTTTCAGTCTTGTTCACGTGCTGACCGCCTGCTCCGGAAGCACGGTAGGTGTCGATCTTTAGATCCTTTTCATCCACAGCAATATCAATTGAATCTTCTATCACTGGAGTTACTCCTACACTTGCAAAACTGGTATGACGTTTACCATTTGCATCAAATGGCGATATTCTAACCAGCCTGTGAATTCCACTTTCACTTTTTGCCCACCCATAAGCTTTTTCTCCAACGATTTTTATCATTGCAGACTTTATACCAACCGACTCTCCTTCTAATTTTTCTACAACTTCAACTTTAAAGTTGTGATAAATTTCTGCCCACCTTACATACATGCGCATCAGCATTTCAGCCCAATCATTGCTCTCTGTTCCACCAGCTCCTGAGTGGATTTCTAAAAAGCAGTTATTATTATCTGCTTCACCAGTAAATAAGGACTCTGTTTCTTTACACTTGATTAATTTCTCTAGCTTAGCTAATTCATTTTCAACTTCAGAGAAAAATTCTTCATCATTCTCATCAATAGCGGATTTCATTAAATCGATAGCGTTGCTGTAGTCGCTTTCCAGCTTTAAAAACGACTCTACGTCATTCTTAATTTTAGAACGTTCTTTTAAAATTTCTTGTGCCTTTTGATTGTCTTGCCACAGATTATCATTCGACGCTTGGGAGTCCAGCTCTTCAAGACGCAACTTTAATTTTTCTATGTCAAAGACACCTCCTGATAAGAGAAATACTTTTATTTAAGCCTTGAAAGTATTCGAAAATTTCTGAATAAGTTTTCATTATACTTTAGATTTTAATATATTTACTATTACTAACAATAACAGCAAACAAAATAGAAATTTAACCATATGATAGTTAATTCAAAATAATTTCATTATACTTTAATGTTTAAGGAAATCAAGTGTGTATATTTATTAAAAAATAAGGTAAAGTAATGAATATTAAAATAAGTTCTCATTATGGTTTAGACAAAAAGGCTATTGATGACTTAATAGAGTCACTTGATAACGAGGAGCTAGAAAATGTTCGTAATATTGTAAAAACGATAGATAGCGTTCAGTTAGCTTATTTTTTATCTACTTCAATCAATGATCACAGGGAGAAATTAGTTAATATCCTCGATCAACATTTGTTAAGTGATGCTCTAGTGCATGTAGTGCCAGATTTACAAAGAGAGATCATAGAAACATTGGGAATAGAAAATACAGCAAAGTTACTAATGCTCCTTGATGTAGAAGATATAGTAACCATAGTGAAAGATTTGGATAGAAAGTCTATAGAAAACATACTTAACTACTTACCCAATGCAACTCAAAAATTAGTAGAGGAATTGTTATCATACCCAGAAGAAAGTGCAGGAAGGTTGATACATAAAAATATGGTTATAGCTCCATATTATTGGACGATAAATCAGCTAATGGAATTCTTGCGCAACTATAAAAAAATACCAGAAAGATTTCACCAGATATTCATTATCAACTCAAAATTAGAGCCTATAGGCAGTGTTAATTTAAATAAGGTAATATCTCACTCAGGAGACACAATAATAAAAGAGATAATGGATCATGACATAAAAATCATTAAAACTGGAGTAGATCAAGAGGAAGTAGCAAGAATATTTAAAGATTACTCTCTATTATCGGCTCCGGTAGTAAATAAGAATGGTAAAATTATTGGTGTGATCTTAATTGAAGATGTGATAAAAGTTGTTCAACAAGAAACAGAAGAGGATGTACTCAAAATAAGCGGTGTATCTTCTAAAGCCGATATAAATGCCCCTATACATAAAACTATAATTAAAAGGCTACCTTGGTTACTGTTTAACCTCTTAGCTGCAACAATGTGTTCCATAGTAGTTGGCTTTTTCGATGATGTAATAAAAAGTTTTATAGTACTGCCAATAATCATGCCGATAATTGCATCAATGAGCGGAAATGCAGGATCCCAAACAGTAACGCTAACCATCCGGGCAATCGCAACAAAATATCTAACTGAGCAAAATGCAAAAAGAGTACTGATGAAAGAATTTTTAATAGGTCTTATAAACGGGGTGATTTTATCTACCATTTCACTCGTAGTATTAGCAATAAGATTTCACAATTTCAAAGTGGAGATGATTTTTGTGGTCTCCATGATTATGATGTCAATTATTGCAACGTTCATCGGAACTTTCATTCCTATAATGCTTCACCGTTTAAAGTCTGACCCTGCAGTTTCTTCTTCAATCCTAACATCGGCAACAACTGATATTCTCTCAGCTCTTATATTTCTTGGTTTAGCTACGATCTTTTTATTAAACAGTTGACAATATCAAGTTTCACCAACTATTTCTTTCTATTAAATAAGAATAAATTTCCTATACAAAAATAGATTGGCAATATTTCAAGTCTACCAAGCAGCATTAAAAACGACAAAAATAATTTTACTTCATTACTGAAAGAAGAATAGTTACCTGAAGGGCCTATTAAATTACTAAATCCCGGGCCAGAATTTGTAAGCGTTGCAGAGACTGAGCTGACACTAGTTATAAAGTCCGCATTGCTTAAGTAAGACATCACTACTGATGAAATGGTAAACGTTAACATGAAAATTGCAAAAAATATAAAGACAGAATGAACTTCATTATTCTCCAGGGTTTTTCCATTGAATTTTACTCTATTGTCTGCATCAGGGTTTAATAAAAGGTAAAAGTAATTTCTTATAGACCTTAAAAGAACAATCAAGCGGAAGATTTTGACACCACCACTTGAAGAACCACTACATCCACCAACAAAGGTTAGAAAAAAAGCTAAGACTGAAATGAAGCTCCAATCTATATGATTACAGATTGCATAACCAGTTGACGTAATTAAGGAGGTGATGGTAAATGTGCTGCATCTAAATGATAATGATACTCCTAAATCAACATTTTTATACAACCAAAAACAAGCAAATAAAGATGAAACAATAGCTATCTTAACAAAGTAAGAGACCTGTTCATCATAGCAAATGTCTAACCGTCTTATGATTTTTAAATAGCTAAGAAAAGGCAGAGAACCCAAAATCATAAAAACGATCGTTATGACTTCTAACATAGGGTCATTATAGTGCCCTATAGAATCATTATAGTTAGCAAATCCACCAGTTGATACAGCGGACATTCCGTGACATATTGCGTCAAATAGTGGCATACCAGCCAGATAATAGGAAAATATACATAACAAAATTAGGCCATAATATATTGCTGTAATATGAATTACTACGCTTCGCGTGTTCGGCAACTTCCTTTTTGTAGCATCTGAATATTCAGAATAAAGTAAATTATTTAGGCTGAGAATCTTAAACATAGGAAAAACTGCAATTCCTAAAGTGATTACACCAAAACCCCCTATGCCATGTAGCATTGCTCTCCATAGCAGTATTCCTGGAGATTGTTTTTCAATATCATTAAATATAGTTGCCCCTGTGGTTGTGATGCCAGATATCGTTTCAAATAATGCATCAACATAGCTCAGATTATCAAAATAGAAAGGAGTAGCTGCAAACAAAGACAAGGCAATCCAGGTGCAACTAGTAATTGCAAAAATTGCCGGCATGCCATTTAATTTACCGAGTAAAATAAAAATTACGCCAGATGTGCAGGTAATTATGAATCCAGCGAGAAAATTTTTCCATTCGTAGCTGAGATACTTATTGGTAATAGCAGGAATAAGCATTGCTAAGCTAAACAGCAATAGGAATATTCCCACAATAAATGCAATTGAACGTAAAGTTTGTAAACGTTGATGACTTTTCATAGAGTTATTTCCTCGCTATACAAAGCCATAAAAGCTACTCTAACGTCAAGCACTTTGTTGGCCTTTATTAACAGTGATTAACAATATACTTGATTTACTTGTAAATATGTATGATAATTAAATTTTTATTAGAGGTAAGATATGGTTGAATTAACTGATATACAAAAAAAAATTCGAGCTTCATTAATTATAGCAATTAGCAATAACTACCCTCAAAAGGTCCAGGGCATATTCGACAATAATGAATGTGATAATATACAAGCAGTTTTGAACCACGAGGGGATTGGGGCTGGTTACAAAGATAATTTTTTAGATTTTGCTATTATTGGTCTTGACGCTGGAGTTAAAGCTCAAGGAGAAATTGGAGAAAACGTAGAGATCATTAAACAAATTTGGAAAGTTGCTAATCAGAAAACTCGTGATTTTGTGTGTTGTCGTGCAATAGAGAGTTTTCGAGGATTTGGCCTTTATAACATACCTGCTCTTAAAACAGTTATTCAAGAAATAGAAGAGCACAAGAGGGTAATGGATCTTGATATGGCACTAAGGCGTGCAATAAGAAGTCTTAATGTTGATCAAGTTAAAACAGCACTAGAGAATTGCGGTGAAGATGTAGAAAGTGTTTTGACGCGAAATGTATATTGGAGTGATGCTACTGATATTGATTGCTTGTTAATTTATCCTCTGATGGTTGACTATGAAAGAAATCTTGGCAAAGAAGAATTTGAAAAGATAAAAGAGATCACTAAACTTCTTTGGGATAAAGCTTCCCCTGATGTTCGTAACTTCTGGCTTGAAGACCACATGGTTAATAGAGAAGGTCAAAATACAGAAGATAACTATATAATAGGTTCTCTTGAAAAGCAACAAAAAAAGTATGCTAATATAGCTGGTGAGGGATGGCTTGAAGACTTTATTCAAGAAGTTAAGGGTTATAAAAAGGACAGAGAAATAAAGCTTAATGAACACAAAGGGAAGATTGCTCTAAGCGTTGTTGGACTATGCGCAGCTGGTGCTATTGCAGCCTATGTGCTAGCGTATCCTGCAGTTGCACTGGCTTAGCAGTTTTGGCAGCAGTTATATTAATGGGTGCTGGTATTGCTAAGGTTTTAGAAGATCAAAGTGTAGAAAAACAGTTTACACCACAACAAGGAGTATAACGTTAATAATGTCATCCCAGCGCGCTGCGCTGGGACAAAGAATATAAAAGAAGTGTTGCCGTCACGTTATATCATAAACTTTTGCTGAAGCTTTCTTTATATCTTCACTTGAAAGTGGAATTAGACCAAGCCTAGATAGATACCCATCTTCAATGCCGATCGAATCTATAATTTCTTTTATGAATTCTCTTAATCCATCAACAGTATCCAGGTGTTCTTTCTTTATGTAAAGGTATAGAGGTCTTGCTAATATATATTTTCCCGATGATATATTTTCGTAAGTTGGCTCAATTCCTGCAATTGTGCTCCCTTGTATTTTATCTTGATTCCTCATTAAAAAGCTAAAACTAAATATCCCTAAGGCATTCTTGTTACTTTTCAATTTTTGTATTATTATGTTTTCATTAATTCCAACTTCTATATACCTTCCGTCATCCCTTATATTACCACATGCTTTCTTTCTTTCTTCCTGATCTTTATAATTCTCTTTAAAAATTCTCGAGTTCATACATGAGTATTGATCAAGCATAATAGAATTAACCAAAGTTTCGTATGTGCCTGTATTTTGATGTGGACCATAAATTTCAATTTCTGTTTTTGGTAAGGCTTGATTTACATCAGACCAAAACTTCTTATTATTTTTTACTAATTTATCATTTTCTTGAGAATATGCAGATAAAGTTTCAAATAAGTCCTTCTTTGTGAAATCAAATCTATGGCTTTGATTTGAATTTGCAATGACAATTCCATCATAGCCAATGATGATCTCTATCACTTCATTAATTTTATTCCTTTTACATAGTTCTCTTTCTACTTCCTTCATAGGGCGAGATGAAGTGGTGATGTCTGGCGTGTCTTCCCCTATTCCTGAGCAAAACATTTTAAACCCTGATCCACTTCCTATCGATTCCACAACTGGAGTCTTAAAAGAGAATACACGATTGAACTCCTCGGCTACAAATGAGATAAAAGGAAAAACGGTTGAAGATCCAACAATTCTGATGTATTTCCTGGCATCAGCATTTGACAGCGGCGTGAATAATACGAATACAAAAATCAGGAGAAAGTTTCTAAGCATTATTTTTAGTTAAGAACATAAATCTAATTATTGTAACAAAAGATCAAACTGAAAAGCTTTAATTTTCTCTTGTGATTGACCTATAGCTAATCCAATTGACCGCTATTTCAATTGCATGAACATTGTAACAATGGTGTCTGCAAGCAGCTTACTGTACGAACATTGTGATTTGAGAGCAATTTTCACTAGGAGGATGTCATCCCAGTGCCCAGACACTGGGATCCAGTTCTTATTACCTGGTGTAAAGTTAAGTTTTCTGGATTCCAGTGTCAAGCACTGGAATGACATCGTTTACCATGTGACGAAGTACAATTTGTTAGTTAATAATCCATTGTCATCCCAGCGCCATGCGCATAACTGTACGAACATTGTGATTTGATACAAGCTACTTGCATGACAAAAGCTACAGTTTACATTTAAATTTTATTTTATATTATTGTAAGTATTACACAACTTTAAGGGGCAATTATGGCAGTTATGCCAGATAAATGGATAAGAGAAAAAGCTGAAAATTTTGGAATGATAGAGCCTTTTGTGGATCACAAAAGCAGCAAAGGTGTTATATCTTTCGGACTATCGTCTTATGGGTATGATGCAAGAGTGGATAATAAATTTAAAATTTTTACTAACGTTAATTCAGCCATCGTGGACCCTAAAAATTTCTCTGAGAATAGTTTTATAGATAAAGAAACAGACGTATGCATAATTCCACCAAATAGCTTTGTGCTTGCAAGCACAGTGGAATATTTTCGTATACCAAGAAATGTACTGGTCATTTGTGTTGGTAAATCAACTTACGCAAGGTGTGGAATTATAGTAAACGTTACTCCCTTAGAACCTGGATGGGAAGGTCATGTCACACTCGAATTCTCAAACACCACTCCACTTCCCGCGAAAATTTATGCTAATGAAGGCGCATGCCAATTCGTATTTTTAAGCGGCGAAAGTGAGTGTGAGAAATCATATGATGATATGAAAGGAAAATATATGAATCAGCATGGTATCACTTTGCCGCTGGTAAAGTGATTTACTGCGTATTATTTAACACTCCCATTTCGAATGCATCTTTAACTTCTATTTGATATTTTTTTCGCATTTCTTTTTTCTGATCATAGTCTGTAGATGTATTTGTTAAATTGGAGGATGGTAACTCCGCGTATTTAAGATTTTCTATAATACCTTTTATATCATTTGGTATTCCCGGAAATTCTTCATCTAATCTCTTTTTAACCTCTTGCTTTACTTCTTCTAAAAATTCAACGTAAATTTTGTTGACATCACTAGCTTTTTCATCATCGCCCCAATACTCTCTTATAACTTCTTTATTGCTTTCAGATTGTTTTTTGAAAAGCTCATTAACTATTACTGGAGCTTTATATACTGCTGCCTGTTTAGTTCTATCACTACCTAAAGGTGTTGCAACAAGGGGGTGTGAATAATCTAATGTTTCTATAATTTTATTGAAACTACCAACAAAACATGCCTCCTGATTACCATTGTAGGTTGTTTGAATATCGAGTAAATGTCTTATTAACGTAGCTTTTCTTTCTTCATCACTTATAATCGAGCTATCTTCAAGGGCCGTCATTATTAAATTAATGGCTTGCCTTAGTGTCAAGTTATAACGCGTGTCGTTGTTCTGCCTTATACGTTCTAAACATTTAATAACTAACCTTCTCTTTTCTTCCTTAATTTCATCGATAATTTCTCTACTAGAAAAATCTACTCCATATACTCTTAAAGAAGAATTACTACTTTTTGCTTCTTCTATTGCTTCAACCAAAACTTTTGTAAATTCTGTTGAATTAGACTGGTTTAATCTCTCTTGTATTCCTTGATTTTGCATGATTTTCTCAGCAATCTCCTTAGAAGCTACATCAATAGGAAAATCTTTTGTTTCTTTAACATATGTTAAAAGAGCTTCATCAAAGCTTTCAGAAGGTGTGCCATACTTTGCAATTAAATTATCAATAGCTGACTTAATATGTTCATTAACTTGTGTGTCATGAGTGCTTTGACCTCCAGCCAATACATGAAGATTGCGAACCATTAGTTGCCAGGTCTCACGAACAATATTTATTAACTCTCTTATTTCTGAGTAATTTACAAGAGCAAAACACAATAATAATGGAGAAATAAGAATGATAAATAATAAGACTGGTAAAAGAACTATAATATTAAAAATCGTATTTATCACTTTTTTTACTACAGCTAACAGCCTTGGATCTGCCCCATTAGGCTGTAATCTTAATAAGGAAGATATTAGCCCTAAAACGATTGCTATAGGTAGTATGATAAAAAGTGCTGTACATGAAAAAGCAAGGATAATAAAATAATATGTTGTTTTATTGAACGTACGTTTTATTTTGTTTGGGTGATTTACAATATTATCTGCTCTTCTACCCACTTCATGGAGTCTATTTTCTAATTCCGCTTCAATATTCCGATTACCAAACATATTTTCCTCACTTGAATCCGTATATATTAACATTAGATAATTTACAGCATAAAGTCAAGGATCTTATTTAGCGTAGCAAAAATTTACTTCCGCACTTTTTCATTGTTGCTTACAATGATTATAGCTACATCATGTGCTTTTCTTGATTAAAAACTTCAACTATTCATTGTAAGCTGTTGAATTTCTTATCATAGCATCTGTCATCCCAGGGCTCCGACACTGGGATCTAGCAAGCTTTGCTTGCAAATAAGTCTAATACGCGTCGCGTTTTATGCCAAAACACAATTGGAGTTACATGCAAAATAGATCCAAGTGTCACGCTACTTGGATGACAAAGGAGGAAGCACTGGAATGACAAGGTTATAGGTGTCATCCAAGTAGCGTGACACTTGGATCTTTCTCAACAATTTCAAAAAAATCTATCAAAAGGAGGATTATCATGTCCACAATAATTTTATCATCAATTTTTGGTCAAGCAGGCAGCATTTTTGGTCCAATTGGCCAGATTATCGGCTCAGAACTCGGTGCTCTTCTTGGTGCTCAGCTTGATGGTGCGATGTTTAGCCTTGATGCTGAGCAGAAAGTAACGCATGGTGCGAGACTAAAAAATCTGCAAGTTCAAACCTCAACCTATGGAAGGACGATACCAATTATCTATGGCACTGCTCGCATTGCAGGGAACATTATTTGGTCACAGCCAATAAAAGAAGAGGCGATAACCACCAAAAGCAAAATTGGAAGAGGTATGAATGTTGAGTATAATTACTATGCAACGCTTGCAATTGCGATCTGCAAGGGGAAAGTAGAAAAATTAAACAGAATCTGGGCAGATACAACATCACTTAGCTTTGATGAAATAGATTATACTTTTTACCGCGGTACAGAAGACCAAAATCCTGATCCATTTATGTCGTCAATCGAAGGTATGCCGGCTTATAGGGGAATATCTTACATAGTCATCAAGAATTTTCCTTTAGCAGACTATAATAATCGTGTTCCGGTATTTACATTTGAAGTGCGGACTGCATTAAAGTCAAATGAATTTTTAGTAGCGAAAAATATTCAGAATATCAATATAATACCAGGCTCAGGAGAGTTTGTATATGATACAAAAATACAGAAGAAAATCGCGCAAGAGAAAATAAGCAGCAACCAATATATCCCATATGGGCTGGCACAAAGGGTAAATCATAACAACCACACTAAAAAGAGCGATGCAGTGCTTTCTTTGGATCAATTAAAGGGAGATTTACCAAATGTTGAGTGGGTATCGGTAGTAGTCAATTGGTTTGTGAATGATCTGAACATTAAAGATTGTAAAATATACCCTGCAGTTGAATTTCAAGATGATTCCGCAGTCTTGCCTGATGATTGGCAAGTAGGAAGTAGTACCAGAGATGATGCTCAGCTAATTTCAAAAGACGATAATGGAAACCCAAGATATGGTGGCACAGTTAGTGATTCAGCGCTAATAAGATATATAGAAGAGCTACACAGCAGAGGCTACAAGGTGATGCTCTATCCGATGCCCTTACTTGATACAAAGAACAAAGAGTGGCGAGGAAGATTGAGCGGGACCCCTGGGGATATAAGTAATTTTTTTAAGAATCAGTACAACAAATTTATAGAGCATTATGCAAGCATTGCCAAACAAACTAAAGTGGAAGGGTTTATCATCGGTTCTGAACTTGTGCAGCTTACCAAAATTAGAGATGAACAAGGTAATTACCCTGCAGTGGCAGAGCTAGTTAAGCTTGCAAAGCAGATAAAACTTGATCTTGGAAAAGAAGTAACAGTAACTTACGCTGCGGATTGGAGCGAATACCACTCATATGATGGTTGGTATAATATGGATGAACTGTGGTCTTCACAGTACATCGACGTTGTTGGCATAGATGCTTATTTTCCACTGACTGATGGGCCAGAACCTCCTTTTGGCTATTCTGCGGAAGATGTAATGGGTGGTTGGAGCAGTGGAGTGGGGTATGATTATTTCTATGATTACTCAAAGAGTGAACCTGAAAAAGTAAAGTATAACGACAGCAGGTATGCGTGGAAAAATATAGAGAAATGGTGGAGTGAAACTCACATAAACCCTGGTGGTAGTAAAACAAAATGGCAACCAAAAATGAAAAAAATATGGTTTACTGAATATGGATTTCCCAGTATGAACGGCTGCACTAATGAGCCAAATGTATTTGTTGATAAAGGCAGCATAGAGAGCAAATATCCACGATATTCAAACGGAGAGGTAAGCTTTCTTGCGCAGAGAACGGCAATCGAAGGAACGCTGAGAAAGTGGCAAAATTCGATGTATTAAATAGGACTTGATCTGACACTTAAAATAAGTAAGTTATAAAATAATAAAAGAAAGGAGTGTTAGAAATGAGTACAATACAAACAAAAATACTAAAACCAAAGCTAGGGTTATTAGAGCTAGCAAAACAACTAGGAAATGTATCTCAAGCATGCAAAGTGATGGGATACTCAAGAGATACATTTTATCGGTTTAAGGAGTTATATGAAAATGGAGGAGAGGAAGCATTACATGAAATAAGTAAGAAAAAACCGCTATTAGCGAACAGAGTTTCCGACGATATAGAAAGAGCAGTGATTGGTATAGCAACAGAATTTCCAGCATATGGGCAAGAAAGAGCTGCAAATGAACTGAGAAAAAGAGGTATAATAATTTCTCAGGGAGGAGTAAGGTCTGTATGGCTAAGAAATGACCTTGAAACTCTCAAAAAGAGACTTAAAGCGCTAGAGACAAAAGTAGCTTAAGAAGGAATCATTTTAACTGAAGAACAACTTACAGCTTTAGAAAAAGTTAAAGAACAAAGGGAAGCTCATGGTGAAATTGAGACACAACATCCAGGTTATTTGGGTTCTCAAGATACCTATTATGTGGGCAATATCAAAGGTATAGGGCTAATTTATCAGCAGACTTTTGTTGATACTTATTCGAGAGTTGCAATGGTTAAACTTTACACGGACAGAACAGCTATTACAGCTGCAGACCTCCTCAACGATAGAGTTATTCCATTTTTTGATGAGCAGAAAATTCCATTATTACGCATTCTAACTGATAGGGGTACAGAGTATTGTGGCAAGCCAGAAAATCACGCTTATCAGTTATATTTGGGAATCGAAAATATCGATCATTCTAGAACCAAAGCCAACTCTCCACAAACCAATGGCATATGTGAAAGATTTCATAGAACCATGCAAGATGAGTGTTACAATATTATCTTTAGAAAGAAAATCTACAATTCTTTGGAAGATCTACAGATCGATGTTGATTATTGGTTGCGTTCTTATAATGAGACAAGGCCTCACTCGGGTAAGTATTGCTATGGCAAAACACCTATGCAAACGTTTTTTGATAGTAAATATATTGCTTTTCAGAAAAACATTAGTAGCATTAAACAAGAGCCTGATATTAGTTTTGACTACCTCAATTCTTCTGTCAGTTAATTCTTGTCTGTCACATTAAATCTTGTCTTTTACAGCTATATCTACACACTACGTTTTCTTTATTTTGCTTATAACTTCCACAAACAGTGCAAACATAAATGAAGAATACAAATATCCTTTTGGTAATTCTATATGAAATCCATGAAGTATGAGGTACACACCGACAAGTAAAACAAATAAGATAGCAATTACTTTTAAACCTGGATTAGATTTGATTAACTGGGCGGTATAACTTGATAAAAACAGCATTGCTAGCATGGAAAATGTAAACGCTGTGGCAATTATTATCATGTTATAAGTTAGTGCTATAGCAGTTAATATCGAATCAACTGAAAAAACTAAATCTATTAATATAATTTGTAGCACAACTAAAAAAAATTTTGATTTAACGTTTGCTTTCTTTTTATTTTTCTTACATACAAAGATGTCATCTCGTAACTCCATAGAGCTTTTAACAATAAGGAATAATCCCCCTGCAATCATAAGTAAATCCCTTGCTGAAATATTTAGCGATGCAGTGTGAAATATAGGTTTTTGCATTGACAATATAGATGATGTAAAAAATAGTATTACAAAACGCATTAATAGCGCTAATCCAAGGCCCATAAGGCGCACTCTTTCTCTCAGCACATTTGGTACCTTATCTATTGCTAGAGAAATAAAGATTAAATTGTCTACACTAAGTATAGTTTCAAGTAGTGTAAGTGTCAGTAAAGTCCAAGCATCAGCTAGCATTTTTGTCCCAAATTCGGCTCTTCTTACTCTACAATAGATGTGTAAAAATTAAGTGACTTCACTCAGAAGTTTTATGGCAGTTCTCCAGAAAAACAAAAGGTAAGGGAGTTTTTTTAGGAGATACAATATAATTAAACATGAAATGAATAAAGATTATATAGAATATAGAATTAATGTAAAAGACAAGATTTAATGTGACAGACAAGAATTAACTGACAGAAGAATTGAGGTAGTCAAAACTAATATCAGGCTCTTGTTTAATGCTACTAATGTTTTTCTGAAAAGCAATATATTTACTATCAAAAAACGTTTGCATAGGTGTTTTGCCATAGCAATACTTACCCGAGTGAGGCCTTGTCTCATTATAAGAACGCAACCAATAATCAACATCAATCTGTAGATCTTCCAAAGAATTGTAGATTTTCTTTCTAAAGATAATATTGTAACACTCATCTTGCATGGTTCTATGAAATCTTTCACATATGCCATTGGTTTGTGGAGAGTTGGCTTTGGTTCTAGAATGATCGATATTTTCGATTCCCAAATATAACTGATAAGCGTGATTTTCTGGCTTGCCACAATACTCTGTACCCCTATCAGTTAGAATGCGTAATAATGGAATTTTCTGCTCATCAAAAAATGGAATAACTCTATCGTTGAGGAGGTCTGCAGCTGTAATAGCTGTTCTGTCCGTGTAAAGTTTAACCATTGCAACTCTCGAATAAGTATCAACAAAAGTCTGCTGATAAATTAGCCCTATACCTTTGATATTGCCCACATAATAGGTATCTTGAGAACCCAAATAACCTGGATGTTGTGTCTCAATTTCACCATGAGCTTCCCTTTGTTCTTTAACTTTTTCTAAAGCTGTAAGTTGTTCTTCAGTTAAAATGATTCCTTCTTAAGCTACTTTTGTCTCTAGCGCTTTAAGTCTCTTTTTGAGAGTTTCAAGGTCATTTCTTAGCCATACAGACCTTACTCCTCCCTGAGAAATTATTATACCTCTTTTTCTCAGTTCATTTGCAGCTCTTTCTTGCCCATATGCTGGAAATTCTGTTGCTATACCAATCACTACTCTTTCTATATCGTCGGAAACTCTGTTCGCTAATAGCGGTTTTTTCTTACTTATTTC
Organism: Wolbachia endosymbiont (group B) of Limnophora tigrina; assembly: GCF_964263235.1. Classification (NCBI taxonomy): domain Bacteria; kingdom Pseudomonadati; phylum Pseudomonadota; class Alphaproteobacteria; order Rickettsiales; family Anaplasmataceae; genus Wolbachia; species Wolbachia endosymbiont (group B) of Limnophora tigrina. The sequence continues at coordinate 781,122 of NZ_OZ181655.1, forward strand.
ATGTAATGCTTCCTCTCCTCCATTTTCATATAACTCCTTAAACCGATAAAATGTATCTCTTGAGTATCCCATCACTTTGCATGCTTGAGATACATTTCCTAGTTGTTTTGCTAGCTCTAATAACCCTAGCTTTGGTTTTAGTATTTTTGTTTGTATTGTACTCATTTCTAACACTCCTTTCTTTTATTATTTTATAACTTACTTATTTTAAGTGTCAGATCAAGTCCTATTTAATACATATTAGGTCAGGCTCTAGTTGAGCTATAAAGTTATTTTTTACTTCAAGACAACCAAGCGAATAAATAATACGATCGAACATTCCCAGATAACATAAACCAAGTCCATCCTGTAAATTCATTAGTAATAGTGAATTCACATCTGATTTTTGATTCTCAGCAGCAGCTAAAACTAAATTTGCAGCTTGCGTGAGAGTAAGGCTAGTTTTTGATTCTCTATAAGCTGCTCCATTGGAACCATTAAAGTTAAGATAAAGTTTTAATTGCTCTTTTTGTTGAGTTGTAAGCTCATCTGAATTATTTATGTAGTCTTCAAACTCTTTATTGAGTACATTTGGTTGAGCTCCAAATTTCTGTTTTAACTCTTGAGCGCATTGGAGAATACTATGTTCAAAACTACTCGTGTGAACACTCTGACTACTAGTGCCCACATCACTTACATTAAACAAAAAGCTTAGCTGCTTTACATTCAAACCCAAAGGTGAGAAGAGCCTTATCAATGGATACTTTATTAACTCAAGAAGTGCTACTGGAACTAGCAATGCATAATTTAACAATAATAAACCAAAATTAAATATAAGAAACCCACGTAGAGCTGATACCTTTGATGCAACGTACAAAAACGGAAGCTGTAGGTAATATATCAAGTGTATATTGAAGAATAAGATTTTGTCCTTTAATTTTATTGTTGGATCTTTATAAACCTCAAACAACATGCTATTGCTATCAATATTGTCGTTTTTAAAGGAATTATAGTTGTTTATGATTTTTGCTTGCAAAGGAAGGAGCATTTTATCCAGGCAAATAAGCGCAGCAATAACAATAAAACCTGTAGCCAAAAATGCTAGTAAAGGACTGGAAGTGCTCGTGAATAAATAGGTATAAAGATTACCAATTAAGTTTTTACAAGGACGAACTAAAATTGGCTCAAGAATATAATTAATAAGAAGGTTTAGATAATAAAGGAGAAAAAGTGAACATACAATAATACCACAAATAACTAGAAATCTTCTTAATCTCGGATTCATAACCTTCACTTAACAATTAATATAATTCATTTTAGGCATAAATTAAAAAAAATGCAAGTTTTTATAAAGATCGATTGAAATTTCTGAGCTTCAGTTATATCGTTAGTCTATTTAGATAAAAATTATTGTGTCAAATAAAATAGGTTTTTGGGCTATTTTTGCCTTAGTGATTAGCAGCCAAATTGGCTCTGGAATTTTTATGCTTCCAATTAGCCTTGCTCCATATGGCGCTTATAGCCTTATAAGCTGGGTGATATCAGGGCTTGGTGCTATATCTCTTGCTTTGGTTTTTGCCTTACTCTGCGCAAAATTTCCAGAAACGGGTGGCCCTCACGTCTATGTAAAGCATGCTTTTGGCCCTGCTGCAGCTTTCTTTGTTGGTTGGACGTATTGGGTGATTTCATGGGTTAGCACGACAGCAGTAATCGTTGCAAGTATTGGCTATCTTACTTCGCTTTTTCATGGAGATATTCAAAATATACGCTTATTTTTAGAAATACTATTATTTACGATCATTACACTAATAAATTTAAGAGGTGTCACTGCTGCTGGATGTGTTGAGCTTTTATTGATGACTGTCAAAATTACCGCACTGCTTGCTATACCAGTAACAGCGTTGTTTTTCTTTGATAGGAATAATTTTATCATAAGTGAGGAAATATCAACCCTCACGATGTCTCAAGTCCTTGCTCGCTCTACACTACTCACTCTATGGTGTTTTATTGGCCTTGAATCAGCAACAGCACCTGCAGGATCAGTCAACGATCCAGCCAAGACTATACCAAGAGCCATAGTGCTTGGCACAATCTCTGTTGCAGTTATATATTTCATTAATAGCCTTGCAATCATGGGATTGATAAACGGCAATGATCTAGTTAATTCAAAAGCGCCGTATGTTGACGCAATAAAAATTATGTTTCCAGGTAATTGGCATTTGATCATTTCTATTGTTGCTTTTATTGTTTGTGTTGGCAGTTTAAATGCTTGGGTACTAGCTAGTGGACAAGTGGCCCTTGGCCTTGCAGAAGATAAACTGATGCCACAGTTCTTTGCTAAAAGAAACAAGCACGGTTCTCCTTTCTGGGGCATAACAATCAGCTCCGTTGGCACTTCAGTTCTACTAATTCTCACTTCAAGCAACAATTTTGCTAAACAGATCACATCAATTATCGACTTTTCTGTAGTTTCATTTTTATTTGTTTACCTTGCCTGCAGTCTTGCTTTTCTCAAGGTTATTATAAAGGAGAAAAACTATTACAAATTTTTAATTGGCAGTATAGCAACAACCTTTTGCTGCTGGGTAATATTTGAAACTTCTGTGAATACCTTGCTGATCGCAAGCTTATTCACCGCAAGTGGCATACCCATTTATTTATTTTGGTACTGCAGAGCTCCTGCACAATAAAATAGAGTTTAACGACTTTTCTTATTGTCCACTTGTTCAACATTACCCTTCTCAAGTTTACTATCTACTTCTTTTGCATGTTCATCATCTACACTAGTCTCATCTTTTATCTTACTGGAGTGACCTGCTTGCGATTTTTCATATGCTTCCATGTTGTCATACACAGGGTTACTGATAATTTCTATTTTTTCAGGTGTGAAAATCCTTGCTAAAAATCTCCCTATTATTGGTATTGATCTTAAGAAATCTCTTAGCTTTGAAGATTCTTGTCTTTTATTTAGGAACTGTTGGTCTATTTTAAGGTTTTTTACACCATATTTTTTATCATCAAAATTTATTGCAGGCTTTCTTTTTTTCGAAAGAACATTTTGAGCCTTTAATCCATTGGTTCTTTCAGGCTCTTGAGGTGTAGACATTGCAGGTTTAACCTTAGTTTCATTGTATTCTTTATTCATCTCTCACTTTATTATGTAATATTACTAATATTGCATAATAATAGCTGAATTACAATTAATTGCAAGGTGAAAATATTAAAACAATTGTAAATTTTGTCAGTAAAAATATAATAGAACTTTAAAGTTAGAGGTTCATCTATATGGGATACAAAATTGCTGTTATTGGAGCAACCGGAAGAGTAGGGCGTGAGGTATTAAGCACGCTTGCTGAGTTTCAAGATGAGGCAATAGATTCTGTAATTGCACTTGCATCGAAAAAATCAGAAGGGAAGAAGGTGAGTTTTGGTGACAAAGAGTTAACAGTTTTATGCCTTGAGGATTATGACTTCGTTGGAACTAATGTAGCCATTTTCTGTACTGGATATCATGTTTCTGAAAAGTATGTACCAATTGCAACACAGGCTGGATGCATCGTGATAGATAACAGTTCCCATTTTAGAATGAAAGAAGGTGTGCCACTCATTATTCCGGAGATTAATAAAGAAAAAATTATGGAATATAAAAACCACAACATAATATCCAACCCAAACTGTACTACAATACAGATGCTGCTAGTACTACATCTATTACACCAGAAAGCAAAAATAAAGAGAATCGTTGCTTCAACTTATCAATCAACTTCTGGCGCAGGCAAAGCAGCAATGGATGAGCTCTATGACCAGACAAAAAAAATCTTCATGAATGAGACTAAAAAGCCCGAGATATTCCCCAAGCAAATAGCGTTTAATTGCATTCCCCATGTAGGGAAATTCATGGAGAATGGTTCTACAGAAGAGGAATGGAAAATGCAAGAGGAGACAAAAAAAATTTTAGAGGAAGATATAAAAGTTACTGCAACTTGTGTAAGAGTACCCGTCTTTATCGGTCACGCTATGGCAGTAAATGTAGAATTTGATCAACATATCACTGAAGAACAAGCTCGTGAAGTGCTAAGTGAAGCCGAAGATAGTGGAGTTTTAGTGTACAACAGGCGTGAAGACGGTGAATACATCACTCAAATTGATGTTGTACAGGAGAATGCTGTATATGTATCGCGTATTAGAAGAGACAATACTGTTGAACACGGATTAAATATGTGGATAGTGGCTGATAATCTGCGCAAAGGCGCAGCATTAAATATAGTGCAGATTCTTGAGATTTTGATAAGAGAGTATTAAGTGCATATAGAGTGCACGTACGTTGTAATTCGAAGGAAATTTGTATACCACATGGCAGCGTGTGACGCAAAAACCATGAGAGCTACAAAAACTTCCTTGACAAACTCCGCCAGCCCCCTTATCATGACAGTGAAGCTATTTATTTATCTTCCCAATCTGTGCAGGTTAATGACAAAAAACTTAGGGTATTTGGCGTCTCATGTTTAATTTTTCGCACTACGTGCATACTATGTCTTTATAAAAATTTTGGGTTTTTACCCATATAAGCTGAAAAGCGCTTATAAAGCGTTTAAGACATCACCCAACGTCAAATTTTAAAATAAAGAGTGGAATAACTAGCTACTCCGGGGATTCTTTGTCTTTTTTTTCTGCTGGTAAATTTCTTAAACATTTATAGCTTAAGTTAGTTGCACTTAAAAGCAGCTAAATTGCAGTGTTTAAGACTTAAAGAACGCCGATACTGAAAATAGACAATGACCAGGGCTTCTTTTGCCTTTTTTTTCATTTGATAAATTTCTTAAATATTTATGGCTAACATGAACTGGGATGATACTATTATAGAGTGAAATGAGATCCCAGTGTCACGCACTGGGATGACAAGAAAGGAGCACTGAGATGACAAGAAAGGAGCACTGGGATGACAAAAAAAGGAGCACTGGGGTGACAGGAGAAGGGGCTACTCGGATGACAAGAAAGAGGCTACCTGGATGACATCTTTCTTCTTGGTATAAATTACTTTTATATCTCAATGTTCATACAGCTATGCACGTTGCCGCATAGTGGATGAGGTGTATTACCTCTAAGAGTATGGTTTTTACATAATAATATAATATTCTGTTCATAAATCAATGTTTCAACGTACAACAAGAACATTTTCATTGTGATTAAGATTTCTAGTATGTATATTAATAAATCTTGTTCTCAACTAAGTAATGAAAGTAATAATTGTCATGATAATGTTATTGTGTAGCAGTTACACAATGGCAAGCGAGCGAATAAGTCTAGTGGATAAAAAACTATCTCAAGGATATGTAGCTCCAGTGCTTACAGAAGATAGCGTTATTTTATCAGACAAGCACGGCGCTTTATATTCCTTTGATATTGATAACTCAAAGGCTATGAATTGGAAATTACACCTCCCACATAGGAAAAAAATTGGTAACATGAGCCTATCGCATTATGAAAAAAATGTTTTCTTTATAGTGGATAACACTTTACACGCAATAGATGCAAAAACTGGCAAGATTGAGTGGGAAAAAGAATTGAGAGCTCCAGTAAGAGGAAAAGCAGCAGTAATAAATAATAAATTGGTAGTATTGACTATTGATGATTATCTGTACGTGTTTGATATAAAAGATGGCAGCTCCGTTTGGACTTATCAAAACGGTATCAATGAGGTTCGAGGTTTGTATTCCATATCGCCAACAATTTCTAACGATAAAATAATAGCACCATTTTCAAATGGTGAGTTAATAGCTTTTAATGAAGACGGTAAAAAATTGTGGAGCCAAAAATTGGCTACAAACCTTTTGGATACACAGCTCACAGATGTAACCACTACACCGAGAGTGCTTGGTGATATTTTAATAGCTACAAATAATTCTTATGTTTATGGTATTGACATAAAATCAGGAAATATTTTATGGTTAAAGCCACTGCAAGTAAAAATTGTATCAGACATTGAGTCATATTATAGTCCTCTTATTCCTGCAGAGAAACAAAAAGAAGGCGGAAGAATTTTTATAGTAACTGAAGATAATAAAATAATTGGCATTGACATACAAAATGGAGAAATAGTCTGGACATCTGATTTAATAGAAAATACGCAATTGTTTGCTCCAATTATGCATGCACATACACTGTGGGTGACAAGCAATAAAGGTTCAATGCTTGCTTTTCCTGGATCTGAAAGTGCAGGAAAGGTAGTCAAAGTACCTGGTAATGTGTTTCACACTCCAGTGTTTACTCACGATAAAATATATGTAACAACTGAGGGGAATGGTGTTTATTCTTTAGAAAATAGGTTTGTTCTTTATGATTGATTATGACCTGATTGTTATAGGTGGTGGTCCAGGCGGTTATAAGTGTGCTATCGCTGCTGCAAAACTTGGATTGAAAGTTGCCTGCATAGATAAAAATAGCATTTTTGGTGGTACATGCTTGCGAGTTGGGTGCATACCTTCCAAAGCACTACTTCATTCTTCCTATCAGTATGCTCACACGAAAAATGATCTGTCGAAGCTTGGCATAAAAATTAAGGATGCAAGTTTCGATTTAAAAGAAATGCTAGGCTATAAGGACGCCAGAGTTCAGGAACTTGGAAAAGGTATAGAATATCTGTTTAACCTTCACAAAATCACTAAAATCAATGGACTTGGGAAAATTACTTCTTTTGACCAAGGTAATCTTGAAGTTTCAGTTGAAGATAAGGCGCTGAAGACAAAAAATATAGTAATTGCAACCGGTTCTGACGTTATTTCTTTGCCAGGAATTAATATCGATGAGAAAAGTATTATTTCATCAACTGGTGCATTGTCTTTAACTGAAGTACCAAAAAAACTTGTCGTAATCGGAGCCGGGGCAATAGGGCTTGAAATGTCTTCTGTATGGAGGAGGCTAGGGTCTGAAGTCACTGTAGTAGAATTTTTTGACAGAATCGCTGCAGCAATGGATGGAGAATTAAGTAAGTCTCTACTTTCTAGTCTACAAAAACAAGGAATAAAATTTTTACTTAGCACTAAAGTTGAGGGAATAAAACAAAGTAGTAACTCTTTGAGTGTGAAAGTTTGCTCTGTAAAAGATAATCAAACAAACACTATAGAGGCGGATAAGGTATTGGTGGCAGCAGGGCGCAAACCATGCACTGAGGGTCTTGAAAAAATAGAAAAAGATAATCGTGGCTTCGTTCAAGTTAACACCAGATATGAAACTAATGTGAAAGGAATATTTGCTATTGGTGATGTGATTGGTGGAGCAATGCTTGCTCATAAAGCAGAGGAAGAAGGAGTGGCAGTTGCAGAGATAATAGCAGGACAGTCACCTCACGTTGATTATGAAATTATACCATCTGTCATTTACACTCACCCTGCGGTTTCTTCGATCGGTAAAGCCGAAGAGGAACTCAAAAATGCTGGCTATAAGTACAAAGTTGGTAAATGTCAATTTGCTGCAAACGGCAGAGCAAAAATCACTGATGATGCTGAAGGATTCGTGAAAGTGCTGACTTGTAGCAGAGCAGATACAATACTAGGTGTGCATATCATAGGAGCATACGCTGATACGCTAATCAACGAAGCAGCGGTTGCAATGGCATATGGTGCAGCAGCAGAGGATATATACAGAATTTGTCACTCTCATCCTGATATAAATGAAGCCTTTCGAGATGCGTGCATCGATGCTTTCTTTAAAAAATAATTGTGGACCTCGGTTCAATCATTGAAAAATGGTATGAGTGGCTGAGGTGCAACAGATCTTATTCACCAAACACTTTAGAGTCATACATGAGGGACTTGAAGGATCTTATAAGTTTCCTAAATACTCACATTGGTGGAGAAGTAAATGTTGGTACTCTGAAAAATTTAAGCATACCTGAGTTAAGAAGTTGGCTTACCTCTCGTTACGCAAGAGGTGTGAATGCAAGATCTAACGCTCGTGCATTGTCAGTAATCAGAAATTTTTTCAAGTACATAAAAAACAACTACAATATAGACAATGAAGCTGTATTTTCCTTATCAAGGCCAATTCAGAGAAGAACTCTGCCCAAAGCATTATCAATACCTGATATAAAAACTTTGGTGAAAGAAATGAAATCATCTGACTTGAGCGAACCTTGGGTGGTAAAAAGAGAAATTGCAATTATCGTCCTGCTATATGGTACAGGCTTAAGAATCAGTGAAGCGTTGAACCTTAGGGTTAGTGATATTAACAATGAAAGTTTAATAGTAACAGGTAAGGGAGATAAACAAAGGCAGGTATTCATTCTTCCGGTAGTAAAAAAATGTATACAGGAATATGTAAAAGCCTGTCCTTATCTTGGCATTAATAATGAAACACAATATCTTTTTTTGGGAGTAAGAGGAAAAAAATTGGGAAGAACTTATGTGGCTAATCGTTTGCAGAAAATAAGGAGAATGTTAAATTTACCAGAAATTTTATCTCCACATGCATTTCGTCATAGTTTTGCTACTCATTTGCTTCAGGAAGATATTGACATAAGATCAATACAACAACTGCTTGGTCACTCAAGCCTTGAAACCACCCAGGTTTACACTCACCTCAATTATCAAGATGTTTTTAATATGTATAAGAATTTTCAGCAGGGTTTGGAGAAGAAATCAAAATCTTAACTTCGTTCTAAATCACCAAGCTGAGTGCTTTTAACATCACTAAGTATTGTGTTTGCTTTATATAAACTATGACATCCTACTAAAAGAAGAACCAATGCAACTGCTGCAAAGAAAGCACTCACCCCTGGATAATCTTCTATTACTAAACATGGAGCAACAGCATATACTCCAAGCAATATAAAACATGCAGAAGCGTAGTTGCTTTGTTTTTTACCAGGAGAAATTGCTTGCGAGGGTTTTTTGTTTTTATTACTCAGACTTTCAGTACAGAGCCATCTATTTTCTGATGAAAGCCTATCTCTTTCTTCCTTTACTTGTTTCAAATCTCTTTCTAATTGTGAAATTTTGCCAGTTTTATTCGTATTTGCAGGAAATTTCTCATTTAGATAATTTGTAATAGATTCGATTGGATTATTAACATTCCTCAATGCAGCAGTAACAATTGTATAATTCATGAAGCAATTATCATCTACCAATTCTTTTACACCATCTAGATCTTTTCTATTAATAGCATCAGTTAATCGCTCTGTGATAGCTTGTTCAATTGTTTGCTTTAATTGTGCATACTGCTCGTAACTAAAATCTAGGTCTTTATGTTTTAAAAGTTTTGTCAATACTTCTTTTTTATCTTCTGTTATCGTTCGTAAACATGATCGAATAATTAAGCTAAGCGGCGTTTCTATTTTTTCACTTCGGCTTCTTTTCCAGCAATTAGGGTTGAATTCTTGATTTAATAGTACTTTTGCTTCATAGAAATTTTCACAAGAAAGAGCGTTTAATAATTGTCCTCCTGTTCGTGCTTTTTGTATTTCTTTCGTAAGATACGAAAAGTCTCTCTTCTGCGATCTTCCAATTTGTTCAGTATATTTTTTGGAAGTATAACCTTCGTTTATCCCACAATAATTTTTAATACCTACATTTAAGTTAGGATGCCTAAGTAACATCTGTATAAAATTTTTATTTTCCATACGAAAAGCTAGATGTAGAGCTGTATTGCATTCTTTAGTTTCTTGAGCATTAATATTTAAATTTTGATGTTGTAAAAGCAACATTATCATTTTCAAACATATAGGGCTGTCATCACCATTCATGATAATAGTCATTAATGGTGTATATCCTCTATCAAACACATTAACGTTCGCACCTTCTTCCAGAGCTTGTTTAAAATCTTCTAGGTTTCCATCATTAATGGCCTTAAATAACTTTTTTGTTGAAGTTGTCGGATTTCGAGCTTGCGATGCCGTGTTATCACCACCTCCATAAGCTCCATAATATGCTACACCGTTTCTATAAAGCATGCTAAATCCTCTTTAATTAATGTATAATTATGTAAAAGAAAAGGAAAATTGCAAGCGATTTATTCAAAATCCTAGAATTAACTACGACTCTAAAAACTTCTCTGCATCAAGTGCAGCCATGCACCCTGTTCCTGCTGCAACTACTGCCTGACGATATACCTTATCTTGAACATCACCTGCAGCAAATACTCCTGCTTTACTAGTTAAAGTTGTTCCAGGTTTCGTAATTATATAACCCTGCTGATCCATTTCAACAAAGCCTTTAAAAACACCTGTATTTGGTGCATGCCCAATTGCAATGAACACTCCATCCACTTTCAATTCTTGAGCTTCCGTTGATTTAACTATAATACCAGTAACTTTCTTCGGATTTTCTTCTCCAAGAATCTGCTCTACGGTATGGTTCCACATTACTTTTATTTTATCATTTTTAAAGAGCCTATCTTGCATTACTTTTTCCGCTCTCAATTTATCACGCCTGTGTATTAGTATAACTTCTTTGGCAAATCGAGTTAAAAATATCGCCTCTTCAACAGCAGTGTTTCCACCACCAACCACAGCTACGACTTTATTCCTAAAAAATGCACCATCACAAGTTGCACAAGCTGAAACTCCGTAACCTTGAAATTTCTTTTCACTCTCCAAACCAAGCCATTTTGCTTGCGCACCAGATGCAATTATAATTGCATCTGAATAGTAGTCATTGATATTACCAGAAGATCTAAATCTATACTTATTAGAATCCTCAAGTTGTTCAACGCTTTTTATCTCATCATCTATTATTTTTGCTCCAACCTGTTCTGCATGCAACCTCATTTGCTCCATTAGTTCTGGCCCTTGTATTGAAACAAAACCAGGATAGTTTTCAACATCTGTAGTAATTGTAAGCTGACCACCAGGCTGCATTCCCGTTACTACAATTGGTTCTAAGTTTGCACGTGCTGCATATATAGCAGCAGCATAACCCGCTGCTCCAGATCCAATAATAAGAACTTTTGTACTAAATCTATAATTTTTCACTGTATGAGTTTAGATAATCAGCTACTCCTTCATCGCTTGCCTGCATTGCTGGCTTACCTTTTTTCCACCCTGCTGGACATACTTCACCATGCTCTTCATTATGTTTAATTGCATCAACGATTCTAATGAATTCATCGATATTACGCCCTAAAGGCAAATCATTTATCGATTGATGACGTACAATAAATTTATCATCAATAACGAAAGTTGCTCTCAGCGCAATTGAGTCATCATATAAGACCCCATAGTCTCTTGATATAGACTTTTTGATATCAGACACTAAAGTGTAGCTAACCTCTCCAATACCACCATCATTAACTGGAGTGTTTCGCCATTTATAATGTGAAAATTTTGAATCTACACTTATTCCTATCACTTCAATACCACGCTTTGCAAACTCATTTATTCTATTATTGAGCGATATCAATTCAGTTGGGCAAACAAAAGTAAAATCAAGTGGATAGAAAAAAAGGACAGCATACTTATTTTTTATGTGCTTACTCAGACAGAAATCATCAATAATTTCTCCGCCGGAGAGAACAGCTGAAGCAGTAAAATCGATAGCAGATTTTGTTACAAGATTCATAATTGACCTATTCTTTTAAAACAACTCTAATTTTACACTTGATGAACTTATATGCAAGTTTTCTTTAGTTTTAGCCCTATAAAAACTTCCTAAAATAGCTCTTCTTTTTTACCGATAAGATACAATCTAGTTTCACTTTATGACGGTGTCATCCCAGCGCCTCTATGATGTCATTCCAGTGCCCAGACACTGGGATCCAGGTTGCTCACAAGCAAACTAGCATAGAAAGTGGTTACAACATTTCCGATGGATTATATGGAAAACTGGATTCCAGACTGGAATGACACCCTACTTAACCGTCATACCGCGATTCATTCGCGGTATCTCTTAGCATAGATCCCGCTAACACGTAGCGGGATGACGGTAGCTATAAATATTAAGCAAATGAAAAAAAAGGCAAAAGAAGCCCTAGTCATTGTCTATTTTCTGTATTGGCGGTTTTTTAAGTCTTAAACACTGCAATTTAGCTGCTTTTAAGTGCAACTCACCTTAGTTCAAATGTTTAAGAAATTTACTAAGCAGAAAAAAAGGCAAAAGAAATCCCGTGTTAGCTAGTTGTCACTCTCTAATCCTGCAAATTGGCGTACTATACTGTCTTAAACGCTTTATAAGCGCGTTTCAGCTTATATAGGTAAAAACCTAGAAATGTTGTGAAGACATAAGGTGCACATAGTGCAAAAAATTAAAAATAAGACGCCAACTACGTTGTTTTCTTGCTGTTTAATCTGCACAGATGAAGATAACTGAATACCTTCAGTTTCATGATAAGGGGGCTGGCGGAGTTTGTCAAGTAGGTTTTTCGTTTCTGCGGGCTACCTGCTAACCGACAGCTAACATTAACTACCAATATCGTATCTGAAGAAGCCCCCTGGCCATTCTAAAAAATTTAATGCTGAGTACACCTTAATTTTGGCTTCCTCTATAGTGCTCCCTTCTGCTACTATATTTAGCACTCTTCCGCCATCTGAAACCCAATTACCACTCTCATCTAATTTAGTACCAGCGTGAAATACCAATATACCAGGAATGCTTTCAATTTTATCTAATCCCTTAATTACTTCTCCCTTTTGATAATCACCCGGATAGCCTTTACTTGCAACAACTACACAAACTGTAGATTTGTTGTTAAGTTCCACCATTTTGACATTTAACTTTCCTTCTGCAACTGACAACATCAATTTTAACAAATCGCAATTTGAATCAAATCTAGGTAATATAGATTGCGTTTCTGGATCACCGAATCTAACGTTATACTCGAGAAGTTTTGGGCCATCTCTGCAAATCATTAAACCAGCAAAGAGTACTCCCTTATAAGGCGTACCCATGTTAACCAATGCTTGAGCTGTAGGGTATATTATTTTTTGGATAATTTTTTGCTCCATGTCCTTACTTATAATTGAAGGTGATGAGTACGATCCCATACCCCCAGTATTTTGGCCTTCATTATTTTCATTCACTCTCTTATAATCTTTTGCGCACCCAAGAGTTACTACTTTCAACCCATCAACAAGAGCAAAAAAGCTTACTTCTTCTCCAATTAAAAATTCTTCTATGATTATTTCTTCACCTGATTCACCAAATTTTTTCTCCACTAGCATTGAATTTATTGCTGAAAAAGCTTCGCTTTCTGTATTACATATAACCACCCCTTTTCCTGCTGCAATTCCATTTGCTTTCACTACAAGTGGAAACTTTATTTTATTGCTACGTACAAAATCTTTAGCTAACCCTTCATCAACAAAACACTCGTACTTGGCAGTTGGTATACCATATCGTTTACATAGTCCCTTGGTGAAAGACTTCGATCCCTCAAGTTTTGCAGTTGCTTGACTTGGAGCAAAAACATTTATTCCCTCTGCAACTAAATCATCAGCAAGCCCATCAATTATTGGTTGTTCTGGACCAATAACAACCAACTCTATATTTTCTCTCTTGCAAAATTGTGTAACATCCACTGAATTTTGAATATTTACATCCACAAGAACTCCCAAATTTTCCATGGCCTGGCGACCAGGAGTTACATATAACTCAGTCAAGATAGGAGATTTTTTTAGAGCCCAAAGTAGAGCGTGCTCACGCCCACCAGAACCTATAACCAGAACCTTCATCTTTATTTCCTCGCTTTTCTATATGTCAAAATTATTATTTGCTTATAACAGTATCATTACTCATGTATTTTTGCAACACGTTTGGTATTGCAATCGACCCGTCAGAATTTTGATAATTCTCCATTATGGCAATAATCGTTCTTCCTATAGCTAAAGCTGAGCCGTTTAAAGTGTGAATATATTTTTTCATCTTTTTATCAGTTTCTGAAGAGTATTTAGCGTTCATCCTTCTTGCTTGAAATGCACCACAATTTGAGCAGCTTGATATTTCTCTATATTTATCTTGCTCAGGTAACCATACCTCTATGTCATAAGTCCTTTGTGCAGCAAAACCCATATCACCACTACAGAGTAGCATTACTCTATACGGTAATTCTAGTTTTTTTAATATCTCTTCAACAATACTCGTCATGCGCTCAAGTTCATCATTTGATTGGTCTTCAGTTGTGATACTCACCAATTCCACTTTACCAAATTGGTGTTGCCTTATCATGCCTCTCGTGTCTCGCCCTGCGCTGCCTGCTTCTTTACGAAAACACTCTGAATACGCAGTAAAACGAATAGGCAGTTCTTTTTCCTCTACTATTTTATCAGCAACCAAATTTGTTAAAAACACTTCACTTGTGGGAATCAACCTCAATTCGTCGGTAGTTAAATACGAATCGTCAGAAAATTTCGGTAGCTGACCAACGTTATACATCGCCTCGTTTTTCACTAAAGCTGGGTGATACACCTCAGTATAGCCAAATTCATTAACATGCATTTCAAGCATAAAATTTATTAGCGCTCGTCCAAGCTTAGCTAACTGTCCTTTTAATATCGCAAATCTTGATCCGGAAATTCTCGCCGCTTGTTCGAAGTCCATTAAACCTAACTTTTCTCCGAGTTCATAATGAGATTTTGCTGTAAAATCAAATTGCCTTTTTTCTCCGTATTTTCTAACTTCTAAGTTAGAACTCTCATCTGCACCTATTGGCACATCTTGCGCAGGAATATTCGGCAAGTTAGATAAAACATTCACTAACTTATCCTTTTCTGCTTGTTCCTTTAAGCTAATTGCCTCTATCTCATTCGTGATGTCTTTTGACAACTCTATTTGCTCTTTACAAGGGCTCTTGCTCATTTTAAGCTTCTTTATTTCCTCTGTGATTTCATTGCGCTGCCTATTTAAATCTTGCAATTTAGTGGTTAATGACCTTTTCTCGTGATCAATTTCTAATACCTCTTTTGCAGTAAACTCTCTTATCCCCCTGCTTTTCATTGCCTTTTCAAATCCTTCAGGGTTTTTGCGTATATATTCTATATCGTGCATATATTGTGCTATTACTAACATTATTACTGTACTTCAAAAGCTCTTAATATTCAATATTTTCTCATACTACTAAAATTATTATGGTTGATTTTTTTGTTAGAATTTGTTAAAATTAATTAACTTAGCGTTCATAAGATATAGTATGTTGAGCATCACAGAAAAATATAATCAATTTAAAAAGAGCACTGACTTCGCTGGTGGAAAATTTGTTATCCGCGCTACTTGTATACTCCTAGTAGCCACATTCGCTGCTGGCTGTTTAGGAGCGGTAATAGGATTCCCTCTATTGACTTTTCCACTTGCTATGCTCATCTCTAACCCCGTAGTTTGGGTTTTAATGGGAATAATTCTTACAGTAGCATACAAAATGGTTGTTGAACCTTTATTTTACTTAGCGAAGGGTTATATTAATGGAAAAAGAGCTTCAAAGGAAGAAAAGAGTAAGGAAGCAGAGATTAGGCCACAAGAATTACAAAAACAACCTGAAGAAAATCAAGAAAGGCCAAAAACTCCAGATAGGGATAGTGGTGTTATTACATTGGAAAAAGCTATAGATAATAATTCTTTTTTACATAAAACAGAGAAAGAAGAGAACTATAATTACAAATTAACTACTACTGATATTAGAGATATTGCAGAGGCTTGCTACAAATGGACAGCGTATAAAAATAGAAAGGGCTTAAAAGATACTTCTAAAGGGGTGTACTTTGCTTGCTCTGATAATTCCTCTCTAGAGGTAGGGTTACAAGAATATAAAAATGTAGAACGAGAGGATAGTAATTTAGTGTTCACTTCAATCGTTAATTTAAATGGGAATCATTGGGTAACACTGGTCATTGCACGTGACTCAAATAACAATCAATTTAGAGCTTACTATTGCGATTCATTTGGTAATACATTGCCAAGTGAAACATCAAGTGTATTACAGAAAACTCTAGAAATAGACAGCAGTAATGTTGAAATATCTAAAACTAAACAACAAACTGATACTCATAATTGTGGAATATTTGCCTTAGAAAATGCTAAGAAAATTACAGATATGCTGAAAGTAGGCAAATCATTTGATGAAATTAATGCAGAGTTATTAAAATACAAGCCTAGTAAAAAAGAATTGAAAAAGAAGAGAAAAGAGCTTGCAGAAGCGTTGAAAAATGATAAGCAAAGCAGAGGTAATGCGCCAATAGGTGGTCCAGGAAATATAAGTCGTAAAGATAGCGGAGTAAGTTTAGATTCAGTAGAAAGTAAGCAAACAAAAATTGTTACATATAATACTGCGGGAGCTGGAAATAATTGCTTTTTCCATTCTGTATTTGGTCAAAATAATTCTGGCACATATAGGGCTGAAAAAGCACAAGAAATGAGATTAGAGTGGCACAAATTTTTAAGTCAATTTGAACATTTAGATGATTACAAGATGAGCAATGCTTTAATTAAGCAGATGCAGACAGTTTTTACTATGTTCTTAGACAGGCCACAAGATTTAACTGGCAAATCAGATGAAATAAAACGATTGGTTGAACAGACAAATAACAAAATCAAGGAAGCTGACAGTAAAACTGAGAAATTAAAAGAAGAAATTGTAAAAAACTTTCGTGATGATGGTGATTTCAGAAAAGTAATATATCCAGTAATAGAAAGAGCTATTAACCAGCGTAATAAGCGTAATATCGCCTTTCCGAGAGACCAAAAAACTTTACTCAGTGTTGAAGACTTACTTAAAGAAGAAAATAGGGAGAGGTTATATAATGATATCGCAGAAGATCTTGAGTCTTGTGCATTAATATTGAATCCTACCCTCAGTAAAAGGGAGTATGGTAATACATATGACCCTAACGTTATAAAAGATTCATTTATTAATGACGAAAGCGTTTATAAGGCTTATCGAGAAGCAATACGTGGATCCTATTGTGTTTTTATCGAAGAAATTCCTATTTTGGCTTCTTTAGCCGATATTGAGATTACAGTTCATCATCAAAATAATGGTAATAATGTGCATACAGTATTTGAACCAAATCCAGAAATAATAGAAGTGTCTAATTTAAATACAAGCAGTGTAGAAGTTTATCAAAGAAATAGTGAATTATGGGGTGATAAAAGACAAGAAACAATATACTTAAAACCTGGTCATTACGAGAGAGCTGAGATAGTAGAGGTAGAGCCTTCTCTTATGGAAAAAGTAAGTTCGGCTGTACAAAATACTGCAGCAACATGTGTGAATGCATTAGGTTTGAACACATAGAATGTATGTCCCTCAAAATAGGAAGTTTGACGATTGATTCCCCGGTAATCTTAGCTCCAATGTCTGGAGTGACTGATTATCCATTTAGAAGTATTGTGAAGAAACTTGGTGCAAGTTTGTTAGTCTCAGAAATGATTGCAAGCAGAGCCATGATTATGCAAACTCGTCAGAGTCTGCAAAAAGCAAAAGTCGATGAATTAACTGCTGTGCAGCTTGCTGGATGCGAGCCGGATGTAATGGCAGAGGCTGCAAAGCTCAACGAGGATATGGGAGCAAAAATAATAGATATAAATTTCGGTTGTCCTGTTAAAAAAGTTGTAAACGGTTATGCAGGATCAGCACTAATGCGCGATGAGAAAAAAGCCGCTGAGATAATTGAGGCCGTAGTCAAAGCAGTGAATGTGCCAGTTACGGTGAAAATGCGCACTGGATGGAACGATGAAAATCGCAATGCACCGAGACTTGCGAAAATTGCCGAGGATTTAGGAGCAAAAATGATCACTGTGCATGGAAGAACGAGGGCACAGCTCTATAACGGCCAAGCAGATTGGAAATTCGTTAGAAATGTTAAAGAGCAAGTGAAAATTCCAGTTATAGTAAATGGCGATATTAAAAATTTAAATGATATTCAGAATGCTCTCAAAGAATCTGGAGCAGACGGAGTGATGATAGGTCGTGGTGCCTACGGTAAACCTTGGCTGATTAATCAAGCAATGAACTTTCTCAGTGGAAGTGAAACTTCTGAGCCAACAGCTTCAGAGAGATTAAGCATCATACTCGAGCATTACGACAATATTCTTGAGTACTATGGAAATGACACAGGAATAAAGATGGCCCGCAAACACATAGGTTGGTACAGTAGCGGGCTTCAAAGCTCATCTGAATTTCGCATGAGAGTAAATAACATGACAGATAGCACAGAAGTGAAAGAAAATATTGTTGGCTTTTTTGGTCAAACTAGCTGTACTCAATTCGACTGATCATATGCCACTACGCTCTCTTCCTCACCAGAGTGTAAATGACAACCATTATCCATCAACCATTTCTCGTCATAAGTTTCAATATCAAAATATTTTTCATATTTATCTACATTATCACAAAGTGAAAGTGCTCTGATCTTATTCATAATCAAACCTGTACCAGCAGGAATTAATCTTCCTACTATAACATTTTCTTTTAATCCACTTAAAGGATCACTCTTCCCGCAGAATGCTGCTTCTGTAAGTACTTTTGTTGTCTCTTGGAAAGAGGCAGCAGAAATAAAGGAGCTAGTTTCAAGACTTGCCCTAGTAATCCCCTGCAGAATAGGAAGATAATGAGCAGGCCGTTTGCCAGAGTTACTCATAGCATCATTTTTCCTATCAACTTCCAGCTTGTCAATGCTTTCGCCAACCAAGTACATAGTATCACCAGGATCAGTAATTTCCACTTTTTGTAGCATTTGTTTTAAGATCACCTCTAAATGCTTGTTGTCTATACGAACACCCTGCAATCTATAAACTTGCTGTATTTCAGAAATCATATAGTGTGCTAAAGCTTCTAACCCAAGCACACGTAAAATATCATGGAGATCAGGGTCACCATCCATCAATAGATCGCCTTTACGTACAAAATCACCTTCATTGACTATTACATGCTTACTTCTTGATACCAAATATTCAACTGGAGAAATTTGTTCATCTACAGGTTTAATTAATATACTGCGTTTTCCTCTACGGTCTTTTTCAGAAAACGCTACATAGCCATCTATCTCACTAACAATAGCATGCTCTTTAGGACGACGTGCTTCAAATAACTCTATAACCCTCGGTAAACCACCAGTAATATCACGAGTTTTAACTGACTCTCTTGGTGTTCTTGTAATAACATCACCTGCATGAACCTTCTGGCCATTTTGTACATTGAGCACTGCACCAATTGGTATAAAATAACATGCTTCAACGCCACTTGCGAGTGTCATTACTTTACCATTATCGTCAAGCAGCACAATACGAGGACGTAAATTAGCTCCACCAGAATGCAATTTCCAGTCTTTTACTACTTTGCTTGATATTCCTGTAGATTCATCCATCACTTCAGTGATCGAAATTCCATCTTTTAAGTCCTGATAAGATACTGTACCTGTCTTCTCCGTGATAATAGGCAATGTATAAGGATCCCATTCCGCAACTTTATCGCCAATTTTTACTGACCCACTCTCATCCACATAAAGTTTAGCACCGTAAGGTACACTATGCTTCAACTTCTCACTACCAAGGCTATCAATCAACACGACTTCACAGGAACGGCTTATCACAATTTTATTTCCGTTTCTATCTATAATTATATTACTATTGTTTAACTCTATTTTAGCACTAATAGAAGCTATAATATTCGAGGATTCAACACCTCTAGTCATTACCCCACCTATATGGAAAGTACGCATCGTTAACTGAGTACCTGGCTCTCCAACAGATTGAGCAGCTATAACACCAGCTGCTTCACCTATTGAAACAATTTTACCAGATGCAAGATCTCTTCCATAACATAAAGAACACACACCAGGACTTATTTCACAAGTTAAAGGCGATCTAATTTTTACAGCATCAAGACCTGCAATGCTGATTTGCTTTACTTTATCCTCATCAATTAATTCCCCTGCTTTTACTAATAATTCTTTTGTCACTGGGTTATATATATCATTTGCAGCTGTTCTACCCAGCACAACACTCTCTAGGGATGCAACTATAGTACTTCCTTCAACTGTAGCCCTCACGACAAGACCATTTTTTGTTTTACAGTCATGCTTTGTAACTATGCAATTTTGAGACACATCAACCAAACGACGAGTTAAGTATCCAGAGTTTGCAGTTTTAAGCGCAGTGTCAGCTAAACCTTTACGCGCACCGTGAGTAGAATTAAAGTACTCAAATACGTTCAATCCTTCACGAAAATTAGAAATTATAGGTGTTTCTATAATCTCACCAGAAGGCTTGGTCATGAGCCCTCGCATTCCTGCTAGCTGTTTCATCTGTGAAGTAGAGCCCCTTGCACCAGAGTTAACCATCATATACACTGAGTTGTACTTACTATTTTCATCATATATAGATATTGCTTTTAACATGTCATTGGCTATCATATCCGTACACCTAGACCATTCATCTATAACCTTGTTGTACCTCTCACTTCTAGTTATTAGCCCATCTTGATATTGCATAGAGAATTTCTTAATTTCACCCCTCGCGTGATCAACATGTGTGGCTTTAGTTTCAGGTATAACCATATCACAACGACCAAAAGAAACACCAGAAAATGTGGCATACTCAAAGCCAAGTACCATTAATTTATCAGAAAATGCCACTGTAGCACTTTGACCACAGTTACGATATACTAAATCAACTATACCAGTTATTTCCTTGACTGTTAATATCTGATTTATTAGATCGAAGCCTAGATTCTCATGCTTAGGAAAAATTTGCCATAATATTAAACGGCCAGGAGTTGTACAAACAGTTTTATAGTGAGTTTCACCGCTGCTATTAATATACTCCATCCTATACTTTATACTAGAATGAATATGTAAAGTACCATCACTCAAAGAATGCTCAACTTCACAAAAAGCGCCAAAAGATGGCAAATCATCTTCATTATTAATTTGTTCTTGTAAAGTGAGATAATATATACCAAGTACTATATCTTTACTAGGCACTATAATTGGTCTGCCATTAGAAGGACTTAAAACGTTATTAGTGGACATCATCAACACCCTAACTTCAAGCTGAGCTTCCAATGAAATTGGCACATGCACTGCCATTTGATCACCATCAAAATCAGCATTAAACGCTGTGCAGACAAGCGGATGAAGCTGTATTGCTTTGCCTTCAATAAGGATTGGCTCAAAAGCCTGAATACCAAGTCTATGTAGCGTAGGCGCTCTATTCAACAAAACAGGATGCTCTTTTATTACCTCTTCAAGCATATCCCAAACTTCTGGTTTTTCTGCTCTTATCAACTTACTAGCAAACTTAATAGTTGGAGCCATACCATACATCTTAAGCTTTGAGTAAACGAAAGGTTTGAATAGTTCAAGAGCCATTCTTTTTGGTAATCCACACTGATTTAGTTTCAAAGTTGGACCAACAACTATTACAGAACGTCCAGAGTAATCTACCCTTTTTCCTAAGAGGTTCTGGCGAAAACGACCCTGTTTTCCTTTTAACATATCACTAATGGACTTTTTATATCCAACAGCACCAGCTTTATTTACCAGAGTATTACGACGGCTATTATCAAAAAGAGAATCAACCGCTTCTTGTAACATCCTTTTTTCATTACGAATCATAATCTCAGGAGGATTTAAGCTCAACAATTTCCTCAACCTGTTATTTCTATTAATAATAGTCCTATAATGATGATTCAGATCAGAAACTGCAGGACGACCACTTTCAAGCGATACCAAAGGACGCAAATCAGGTGGTAAAATAGGTATAGTTGTAAGTATCATCCACTCAGGCCTATTTCCAGATTTAATGAAGTTTTCAATAATACGCAATCTCTTTATAATTTTCTTTCTTCTTATCTCAGAAGCAACAGACTCTAATTCTAGTCTTAAATCCTTCCTAATTTCATGTAAATCAAGGCGCGTTAGCAACTCTCTTATAGCTTCAACACCTTGCATAGCTACAAAACTATCGATCCCGTAGCTATCTTTAGCTTCATTATAAGCTTTTTCACTAATAATCTCACCTTTTTCAAAAGGCGAAACAAGAGGATCTATCACGATATAATTATCGCTATATAAAATATTCTCAATATCTCTGAGAGACATATCCAATAATGCTCCAATTCTTGAAGGAAGCGATTTCAAAAACCATATATGAGCAACAGGAGATGCAAGCTCTATATGACCCATCCTTTCTCTTCTTACTTTAGAAGATGTAACTTCTACTCCGCATTTTTCACATATGCGACCTCTGTGTCTTCTTTTTTTGTATTTTCCACATAAACATTCATCGTCATTGACAGGGCCAAAAACCTTAGGGCAAAATAATCCACCTTTCTCAACTTTGAACGTACGATAATTTGCAGTTGAAACATCTTCTATCTCACCACAAGATATACGCTTAATACTTTCAGGGCTAGCAATCGATATGCTAACCTCATTAAAAGGTTGTGCAATGTTAGTGTGAGATATATCTTCAATCACTACATCATTTTGCTTTAAATTTACATTTAAACATAAAGAACGTAGTTCTTTTATCATCACATTAAAGGATTCAGGAATTCCACATTCAAAATTACTGTCACCTTTTATTATCGATTCGTAAATCTTAACTCTACCATTAATATCATCAGACTTCACAGTTAACATTTCCTGCAAAGTATAAGCAGCACCATAGGCTTGTAATGCCCAACATTCCATTTCACCAAAACGCTGACCACCAAAATGAGATTTTCCTCCTAGAGGTTGTTGAGTAACCAAACTATAAGGACCTACTGAACGCGCATGAATTTTACCATCAACCAAGTGGTGCAACTTAAGCATGTACATGTAACCAACTGTAACCTTGCGGTCGAATTTTTCACCACTACAACCGTCATATAATACAGCTTGTCCAGAGTTATCCAAACCAGCAAGTTCAAATAATTTTGCTATTTGTTCATCTTTTGGACCCTCAAATACAGGTGCAGCAACAGGAACGCCATCACGTAATTTACGTGCAAATTCAATGAGATTATTATCACTAATATTACGAATATCATTACAGATAGATACGTTACTACCATAGCTATAAACCTCAATCAGGAAATTACGTAAATTGCTGTATGAACTTTTACAAGAGTTCAAATAGTTCTCTACTAACGCATTCAACTCGTCATTTAGTGCATTCTTATTAGGTGTATTTAAAACAGAAGCCATTATTTCATCATCATCAATATTTTTAATTTTTTTATTGTCAAGGTATGCTACTGCAAATTGTGTAAAATTATCATCGTTAAGGGACCTAATTCCCTTGCAAAAAGCACTTTTGATTTTATTGATCCCATCGAGAATATTACTTACCCTTTCCCCTAATTTTCTACAAGCCCAACCTACATGCGTTTCCAGTATTTGCCCTACATTCATTCGTGAAGGAACACCAAGAGGGTTAAGAATAATATCAACAGGAGTACCATCTTCCAAATAAGGCATATCTTCCACTGGCACAACTCGAGAGATCACACCTTTATTCCCATGTCTACCAGCCATTTTATCCCCTGGTTGCAGACTATGTTTCACAGCAATGAAAACTTTTACTGACATCGACACACCTTGAGGCAAGTCATAACCTTCATGTAATTTTTCTACTTTTCGCTTAAACTGTGCTATTGCATGTGATACTTTTTCATCAAAATCTTTTTTTAAGCTCTTAACTTGCTCAGAAATGGATTGATTTTTTAATCCTATACCCCACCATTGCTCACGTTCAATAGAGTCAAATTTTTCTCGATCTTGAGAACCAGAATTAATAAGAAGTTTCTTCAGTTCATCATAGAAATATTCACTAGTAACATTGATTATATAATCTCGCTCTTCCTCAAAGTCATTTACCTCTTTTTGTTTGATGAGTAATGCCCTTTCATTTTCTTCAACCCCCCTACGTGTAAAGACTTGTACATCAATTACTGTCCCTTCAACATCTGGAGATGTATATAAAGAGGAATCCGCACAATCGAATGACTTTTCACCAAAAATTGTCATTAATAACTTCGTTTCAGGAGGCAATGAAAGAGAAGGTTTAGGTGTAACTTTACCTACCAGAATATAGCCTGGACCAACTCTTGTACCAATTTTCACTATACCACTATCATCCAAGTGATATAGATTTTCTTCATTAACACCAGGTATAGCACGAGTTATTTTTTCTGATCCTAAAGGGGTATCATGTACAACACAGTCAAATTCTTCTATATGAATAGAAGTAAAGAGATCTTTTTTAACAACTTCACTAGAAATAATAATAGAGTCTTCAAAATTATAACCTTGCCAAGACATAAAAGCGACTAGCAAATTTTTACCAAGCGCCAACTCACCACTGTTAATTGCAGGACCATCAGCTATTACAGCACCCTTTTTAACATAATCACCTACGCACACTAGCGGTCTTTGATTAATACAAGTATTATGGTTAGAACGCTGAAATTTCCTTAGATGATAAATATCTACGTCCAAGTAGTTAACCCTTTCTTTATCAAAAGCACGTATAACTATAGAGTTACTATCAGAACTATCAACTATGCCATCGCGTTTTGCTAAAACTACAGCACCAGAGCCAGAAGCTACAAAAGACTCCATACCAGTAGCAACCAGAGGAGCGGTAGGCTTCAATAAAGGTACGGCCTGACGTTGCATATTTGAGCCCATTAATGCTCTATTAGCATCATCATTTTCTAAAAATGGAATCAAGGAAGCCGCAACTGATATTACCTGCTTAGGAGATACGTCAATGTAACTCACCTGATCACTACTTACCATAATGAAACTACTAGCATATCTACAGTATAGCATATCATCAACAAAGCAATTATTTTCATCGAGCTTTGCGCTGGTATCAGCTATATAATATAAACCTTCATCTATGGCAGACAGATACTCAATTTGATCAGTAACAACCCTATTAACTACTTTTCTATAAGGACTTTCAATGAAACCATATTTATTAATACGCGCGTATATAGCTAAACTATTGATTAACCCTATATTTTGCCCTTCAGGAGTCTCAATAGGGCAAATTCTTCCATAATGAGTTGGATGAACATCACGCACTTCAAATCCTGCCCGTTCTCTTGTTAAACCGCCAGGACCTAACGCGGACAACCTTCTTTTATGTGTTATTTCAGATAACGGATTAGTCTGATCCATAAATTGAGATAATTGAGAAGAATTGAAGAAATCTCTTAAGACATTAGTTAACACTTTTGGATTAATAAAATCAGATGGAGAAACTTTATCTAAACTAGAAGTGGACATAGAATCAACTATTGCGCGTCCCAATTTCAACAACCCAGTTCTAAATTGATTTTCTATAAACTCTCCAACTGATCTTACTCTTCTGTTTCCTAAATGATCAATATCATCTACAGATCCTTGACCGTCACGTAACAATACTATTTTTTTTACAATTTCAATAATATCTTCATACGTTAAAACAGTTAAATCCTCATCATAATTTAATCCAAGGTAAGAGTTAAGCTTCAACCTACCAATGTTAGACAAATCATAATATTCCGGACTGAAGAAAAGATTACGGAAAAACTCCTCTACTATCTCTAAAACAGGAACTTCACCAGGACGCAAAACTCTATATATTTCATATAGCGCATCCTGATAAGACATGTTTTCGTCTAAGAAAAGCGTATTTAATATATAAGGTCCAACAGATACATTATCTATGTTCAATACTGATATTTCATCCACAGACAATAACTCAAGCTTCTTTATGTCTTCCAGCTTTATAGATTCACCAGCAGATAAAATTTTCGTAGAGCTAGCACTATCCATTAAATCTTCTGCGAGGAATAAACCACATATAGAATTAAAAGGAACCAGATACTCTTTCAATTCATTATCATATAGCTTTTTAGCTAGTCTTGAGGTAATACGAACGTTAGCTTTAAGCAGCACATTACCTTCAATATCCATTAAGTCGAAAGGCAACCTCACTCCTTTAAATTTATCAGGAACAAAAGGCACTTTCCAACCATCTTTATGTTTTACATACTTTATTTTCTCATAAAATCTATCGAGTATATCATTATTTGATAGACCTAACGCCTTTAACAAAACTGAGATTGGCAATTTTCTTTTTCTATCAACACGAAAATACAAATGGTCTTTAACATCAAATTCAATATCAAGCCAAGAACCCCTATAAGGAATAATTCTAGCAGAATAGATCAATTTACCAGAATTGTAAGTTTTTCCCTTATCGCTATCAAAAAATACACCAGGAGACCTATGCATTTGTGAGACAATAACTTTTTCTACACCATTAATGATGAAAGTGCCCTTATCAGTCATCATAGGCAACCCACAAAAGTGGACTTCCTGCTCTTCTATAGATTTTACAACGGTTGCAAGTTTAGAATGATCTCCACTCTCTTTAATCGATTTATATTCATCAAGAGAAATACCATCCTGCATAACAACAAGACGTATAGAAGCAATAACCTGAGCAGAAAAAGTTACACCACGCTTTATACACTCAGATTCATCATACTTAGGATCATCTACCCTACAACTTATAAACTCAATAGTAGCCCTACGCAAAGGATCATTTATTGGAAAGATTGTATGAAAGATAACTTCAAGTCTTTCATTACCCTTATTCTTAGGAGCAAATGAATCATACGATTCTTTTTGAACCTTAACCAAATCCAATAAAGAATCTTTTAAATCAATCGACCTAGAATAAGAAACTCTAGGAACAAAAGCACCAGAAGTGTACATATAAGAAGAATCAACCATTAAAATACCCCAAACTAATTAAAAGAGCTATATCAATATAAAATTAATACATTAAATATTATTCAAGCTCCACTTTAGTTGCTCCTGCTTCAATAAGTTTTTGCTTGATTTTTTCTGCTTCGTCTTTAGGAACATTAGCAGTTAAATCTTTAGGTAAAGATTCAACCAACTCTTTTGCTTCTTTTAAACCCAATGTAGAATTAACTTCTCTCACAGCTTTAATAACTCCTATTTTTTTACTCGCATCAATTTCTTTAATCACAACTTTATACTCAGCTTTTTCTTGAGCAGCAGGAGCAGCAGCATTATCACTAATAGGCGCCCCAGCACCAACAGCCCCACCAAGAAAAGAACCAGCAGGCAACCCTATTTTCTCTTCTAGAACTTTTACAAGTTCAGAAGCCTCTAATAGGTTTAAAGATAATATTTTATCAACCAAATCACTTGTTACATTACTCATAATTACCACCTTACTTAACAACAAATTTATTTTTTAGAACTATAATAATCCAAAACTCTCATAAGCCTCATAGAAGATGAATTAATAGACAACGCCAATCGAGTAGGAATATCATAAGATATTAAACGCATAATTTTAACACGCAATTCATCCAGAGAAGGCAACTTAGCCAGTTTATTAACATCTTCCACTGTTAACAATTCATTTATATGAGCCGCGCAAATCACAGACATTTTTTCTTTGTTAGCATTAATAAAATCAACTATTAACTTTGCAGCTTCTACTATGCCACTAGAGTATATAATAGCAACAGAACCAGAAAATTTGCCTGATAAATAAGAAAATTTACCAGTCCTTTCCAAAGCCAAGCGCGCTAGAGTGTTTTTAACTACTAATACCCCACCTGCTATAGACTTCAGGCTATTCCTCAGAGTTAATGAATCATTAGCATTTATAGATTTAAAATTTACTAATATCAAGAAATCATTATTTACAAATACGTTTATTGTGCTCTGTATAAATTCATCCTTATTTTTACGCTTCACGGTATCACTCCCTTAAATTATATCTTCCACTTTGCTTATCTTATAAGCTTCACCCATAGTTGAATTTAAAAAAACACCCTTAAAGTAAATTCCTTTCACAGAAATAGGTTTATTATCTTTAATTACTTTAAGAAAGGCTTTTAAATTTTCTAGCAAGTCATCAATATCAAATTTAATATTTCCTAATTTACCATGAATAACACCATTTTTATCTGTTCTAAATTTTATCTGACCAGACTTAATGGTTTTAATAGCTTCTGCAATGTTAGAAGTCACAGTACCAAATTTAGGGTTAGGCATCAGCCCTTTAGCACCCAATACTTTTGCAATAGGAGTGATTTTTGCCATAAAATCAGGAGTAGTAATGCACCAATCAACATCTAATTTTCTACCTTTTTTTATTTCTTCAACTAAATCCTCTCCTCCTGCAATATCAGCGCCAGCTTTTTCAGCTTCTAATAAATGTTTATCTTGAGCGAAAACAGCTACTTTAATATTCTTCCCGATACCTTTAGGCAAAACTACTGTACCACGCACCTGCTCTTCAGATTTACGTGAATCTACGCCTAAATTGACTGCAATATCAACTGATTCATTAAATTTTGCTGAAGCAGACTCAATAATCTTCTTCAAACACTGCTTAGGATTATCATTATATGTATTCATTTACCTAACCTTCCACAACTTCTATACCCATAGATTTTGCAGTGCCTACAACCATTTTCACTGCTGAATCTTCATTATCCACTTTCATATCAACCATCTTGCACTTTGCCACTTTAATTATAGCAGACATAGGTAATTTAGCCACTAATTCTTTACCAGGATTACCAGAACTTTTACTTAATTTAGCCTCCTGCTTAAGTAAATAAGCCACAGGTGGACCGCTGACAGTAAAATCATGAGAGCGATCATCCTTTATGGAAATTCGCACTGTTACTAAATCGCCTACTTTATAATTAGCGTTAGCAGCGCTAGTAACTTTATTAAAAGCTTCACAAAACTTAGGAACAGATATACCACGTGGACCAAGTACTGAAGCAATTTTCGGTCCTGGAATTGCTTTCCCAGCTTCCATAAGTAAGTTAATCTTAGGAACTATAACACTCATAATTAATCCTCTATTTTCTCTACTTGAGCCAGATCAAGCTCTATTATTGTCGGCTTGCCTAAAATTGATACTTCCACATTAATAATTTTTTTCTCATCGTTTACCATATTTACCTTACCAGTAAAATTTTGAAAAAGACCATCATTAATTTTCACTTTTTCACCTTTTTCATAATCATAACCTAACTTCTTTGTCTCTTGAGCATTATAAAGTGCATTACACATTGAGTGAATCTCATCGTCCAAAATCACCTTTGGAATATTACCATTTTTCAAAAACCCATAAACCTTAAGAGATTTTGGTATATTATTGATAAAATTCAATACTTCATCGCATAAATTCACGTATAAAAAGACATAACCAGGAAAGCATTTCCTTCGTGTAGCAATTTTCTTAGATTTCAACTCTACTTCACTTAGCTCTTCATATGGAATAAAAACTTCCTTAAAGTAACCATTAACACTCAATCTCATAGAATTTTCCAATATATGTTGGCGCACTTTCTCTTCACAATTGGAAGCAACTCTCAAGATATACCATTTATATCTATTAAATTCTTTACACTTTAAACTTATCTCATCATCTGAAATTATCTCAAAATCACCAGATTTGCCACTGCAGAATCCAGGCGTTTGATTCAAAATATTTTTGCTTTCATCACATAGATGCATATATACATACACTTCACATAACTCTTTTATATCAGACTTTGAATTACATACCGTTTGATAAGGAATAAACACTTCCTTAAAATAAACAGCATTACTTACCAATTCGCGTATATTTTGCTCATATCCATAATCAACTCTAATGATATACCATTTATATTCACATTCCATAAATAATTCCAAATAAAGCCTTAATTACGTAAAGAGACATAAAATCCACAAAACAGAAGAAAATCGAAAAGCATAATATAACAATCATCACAACAAATAGAGATGACAACACCTCCTGTTTCTTTACCCAAGCAATTCTTCGTATTTCTTGCTTTATATCATAGAAAAAAACACACAAACTTTTTAACATTTTCACCACAACATTAATGCAGGAGCGATAGGAATTGAACCTACAACCTCTGGTTTTGGAGACCAGCGCTCTACCAATTGAGCTACACTCCTATAACTCAAACTCTCACTCCAAAATTTCAGAAACAACACCAGAACCAACAGTTCTACCGCCTTCTCTTATCGCAAAACGCAATCCCTTATCCATTGCTATCGGTACTTGCAATTCTACTTCTACACTCACATTATCTCCTGGCATTACCATCTCCTTCCCATCTAGCAATTTTATGCTCCCAGTTACATCCGTTGTCCTTAAATAAAACTGTGGCTGGTAATTCGCAAAAAATGGTGTATGCCTTCCTCCTTCCTCTTTCTTTAATATATAAACCTCCGCCCTAAACTTTCTATGCGGCGTTATCGTCCCCGGTTTTGCTAATACTTGCCCTCTCTCTACTTCTTCTCTTTTTGTCCCTCTTAGCAATATTCCTACATTGAGTCCTGCACTTCCCTTATCTAGCAACTTCTTAAACATCTCAACACCTGTACATATCGTCTTTTGTGTTGCTTTCAGACCTATTATCTCTATCTCATCACCCGTCTTTATCTCTCCCTTCTCTATCCTTCCTGTTACCACTGTTCCTCGCCCCGATATCGAAAATACATCCTCGATTGGCAATAAAAATGGTAAATCCACAGGTCTTGGTGGAACCGCCACATACTCATCTAACTTTTCCATCAATTTATCTATTGATTTCTTTCCATATTCGCTACTGTCATCCTCCAGCGCTTTCAATGCAGACCCCACTACCACAGGCACTTCATCCCCTGGAAATCCGTATTTATTCAGCAATTCCCTCACTTCCATTTCTACCAAATCTATCATATCAGCATCAGCAACATCAGCTTTATTTATATACACCACGATATATCCAACACCTACCTGCTTCGCTAGCAATATATGCTCTCTCGTTTGTGGCATTGGCCCATCAACCCCCGACACTACCAATATCGCCGCATCCATCTGCGCTGCACCTACTATCATATTCTTTACATAATCAGCATGTCCAGGACAATCAACGTGTGCATAATGCCTTTTTTCCGTCTGATACTCAACATGCGCTGTTGCTATCGTTATCCCCCTTTTCCTTTCTTCTGGCGCCTTATCTATCTGATCGTACGCTACAAAATTTCCATAATGCTTTGTTATCGCCGCTGTTAACGTTGTCTTCCCATGATCCACATGTCCTATTGTTCCCACATTTACATGCGGCTTTCCAAATGCTTTCACTACTGCTGTCATAATTATTACCCTTAATTATACTTTAACTTTAACTCATCAACCACATATTGTGGTACTTGTTCATAACAAGAAAAATGCATACTATACTGAGCTCTTCCCTGAGATATAGAACGCAAAACATTTATATAACCAAACATATTCGCAAGAGGAACCGAAGCAGTAATTATTTTGCTATTATTACCTAAATCCAGCATATCAGCAACACTGCCTCTTCTGCTATTTATATCGCCCATAACATCACCCATATATTCTTCAGGAGTGATGATTTCAACTTTCATTATAGGTTCTAGCATTTTTGGACCAGCTTTATTTGCCATTTCCTTAAAAGCACCTTTAGCAGCAAGTTCAAAAGCCAAAGGACTAGAATCAACATCATGAAAAGCACCATCAAGAAGAGTAGCCTTAAAATCAATCAATGGAAAGCCGGAAATTATACCACCTTCTTTTATCAACTCTAAGCCATTTTGCACTCCAGGTATATACTCTTTTGGAATAGCACCGCCTACAATTTTACTTTCAAACTGAAAACCAGAACCAGGCTCAAGAGGTTCAAATTTTATTTTAACCTTAGCAAACTGACCAGCACCACCTGATTGTTTTTTATGAGTGTAATCAATTTCAACAGATTTAGTGATAGTTTCACGATATGCAACTTGAGGAGCACCCACGTTAGCCTCAACATTAAACTCACGCTTCATTCTATCAACAATAATTTCAAGATGCAGCTCGCCCATGCCTTTTAATATAGTCTGACCGCTTTCTGCATTTACTGACATCCTCAAAGAAGGATCTTCTGCTACCAACCTATTGAGAGCAATGCCCAATTTTTCCTGATCTGCAGTGGTTTTAGGTTCCACGGCAATTTCAATAACGGGCTCAGGAAATTCCATGCGTTCTAACAATATAGAGCAATCGACTGAACACAAAGTATCGCCGGTGGTCGTTTTTTTTAGTCCAACTAAAGCAACTATATCCCCGACACTAGCTTCAGTTATATCTTCTCTGTTATTTGCATGCATAAGCAACATTCTGCCAATTCCTTCAGTCTCATTTTTTCCCGCATTTAACACAGCGGATTTGGATTTTAACTTACCGGAATAAATACGAATAAACGTCAAGCTGCCTACAAACTTATCCGTCATCACTTTAAACGCAAGAGCAACGAATTTCTCTTTTTCTGAAGGTTTGACCTCAATTTTCTTTTCTGAATCTTTAGGATCAGTTCCAACAATTACATCAACATCAATAGGAGAAGGTAAAAAGTCAACCACACCATCTAAAAGTGGTTGTACGCCTTTATTTTTAAAAGCTGATCCACATAATACAGGAACAAATTTTCCTTTGATGGTTCCATTTCTCACGCATTTTTTCAGTAAATCTACTGGCAGATCATTAGACTCAAAGTAAGTATTCATCGCTTCATCATCCATCTCAGCTGCAGCATCTAATAAAAGATTTCGATATTCTTGAGCCTTGTCAAGCAAATCAGAAGGAATATCTTCATAAGAAAATTTAGCACCCAACGTTTCTTCTTGCCATATAATGGCTTTCATAGAAATAAGGTCAATTATACCTTTGAAATCTTTCTCACTTCCTATTGGCAACTGAATGACTAAAGGTGCTGCACCAAGCTTCGTCTTTATCATATCGACACATCGATAAAAATTTGCCCCTATTCTATCCATCTTATTAACAAAGCAGATACGAGGAACGCTATATTTATCAGCCTGACGCCAAACTGTCTCAGATTGAGGCTCAACTCCAGCAACTCCATCAAATACAGCAACTGCACCATCTAAAACCCTCAAAGATCTCTCAACTTCAATAGTGAAATCAACGTGACCAGGAGTGTCTATTATATTGATTCTATGATCATTCCAAAAACATGTTGTTGCAGCAGATGTGATTGTAATACCACGCTCTTTTTCCTGCTCCATCCAATCCATAGAAGCTGCCCCATCGTGCACTTCACCAATTCTATTTTGCTTGCCAGTATAAAATAAAATACGCTCTGTTGTGGTAGTCTTACCAGCATCTATGTGAGCCATTATTCCTATATTTCTGTATTTAGATATTCCAATTTCCATATCACAATTAATTAGCTACCATTAAAAACGAAGATGAGAAAATGCCTTATTAGCCTCAGCCATTTTATATTTTTCTTCGCACATCTTAAACGCACCACCGCGTTTATTATAAGCATCCAGTATTTCAGATTGCAAACAATCAACAGTGGTTTTTCCACTCTTTTTTCGAGCAGCAGAAGTTGCTTTAGCAATCCACCTTAACGCTAAAGAAATCGCTCTATCTTGTCGAACTTCAACAGGTACTTGATAAGTTGCACCACCAATGCGTCGAGAACGCACTTCTATAGAAGGAGTAACATTTCCTACCGCTGTTTCAAAAATTGATAACCCACCTTCGCCTATTTTCTTTTCAGCTAAAGACAAAGCGTCATAGATAATCTTTTCTGCAGTAGATTTTTTACCACATTTCATGATTGTATTAATGAAACGCATCAGCAAAACACTGCCATAACGCGAATCAGGACTTATTTCTCTTTTTTTTGCTTTATTCCGACGAGCCATAAACTTTAACCAGATTTCTTTACACCATATTTTGAACGAGCTTTCTTTCGATTTTGCACACCATGCAGATCAAGGGCACCTCTTATTATGTGATAACGCACACCTGGCAAATCTTTAACCCGCCCACCACGTATCAAAACAACAGAATGCTCTTGTAAATTATGACCTTCACCAGGTATATAAGCTGTCACTTCACCATACCCACTAATTTTTACTCTGGCTACTTTACGGAGTGCTGAGTTAGGCTTCCTAGGAGTTGTAGTATACACCTTAGTGCAAACACCCCTCCTTTGAGGGTTGCTTTCTCCCAAAGCTGGTACCTTTTTCTTATGGGTCAATCCTAATCTACCTTTACGTATTAATTGATTTATCGTAGGCATATGTTATAAACTCAAGCTCATTAAAATAACTAAGTTTTTAGTTATAAAATAATAAACCTCAATAGTCAATATAAAAATAAACATTACTACTCTAATAATTAAGCTCAACTGCTTTGAAAGCCATCAGTAGACTTCTTGCACTACCTCCCAAGCCACAATTGTCATTCAGTGGAAACGAAAAACTTCCTTGACAAACTCCGCCAGCCCCCTTATTATGACAATAAGGGTATTTGTGACTCAAAACTTGTTTTTGACCTGCAGGCTCAATGACAAAATTCAGTAAAAAACTTAGGGTATTTTTTGGCGGATTACATAAAATTATAGCGGCTGCATGTCTTTTAAATTTTTTCTACATTCAGCCAAATCTCGCTTATTTTAAGCGTTAGCACATTATTACAGCGCCAGTTTAAATTATTATAGGGTCAAAACTCGCACCATGGGGCTTCTTTTGCCTTTTTTTCGTTTAGTAAATTTCTTAAATATTTATAACTAAACGACAACCGTCATCCCTGTAAAGGTCAAGTATCCCGCTACGTGTTAGCGGGATCTATGCTAAGAGATACCGCGAATGAATCGCGGTATGACGTAGGGGTTGCCAAGAACTTGTCATTCCAGTGCTTGACACTGGAATAGGTGTGTGTATTTGTGAAAAAAAATCTCCATGAAATTTGTGAAGCAATGTGGTGGGACTAGTGCGATTCGAACGCACGACCTTCGGATTAGGAGTCCAACGCTCTATCCTGCTGATCTATAGTCCCGTGTTTCCTACCATTTATGTAAAGTTATAGCAAAAAATCCTTCTCTTTTCTAGATTTCTTGCATAACCAATTTATGACAACAAGAAACATTTCTGTACTTCTTGAGTATAATGCTATTATATTTAATAACATGGTTTAAGTAAGATTAATGCTAGTTAACAACATTGGTTATTTCTATAACAATCAAGACGACTTTGCTTTAAGCAATATAAACATTAAAGTAAAAAAAGGAAGTGTTGCATGTTTATTGGGGCATTCTGGCTGTGGCAAGTCAACAATTTTGAAATTAATTGCAGGGATAGAAAATCCGAAATCTGGAACTATTTTTATAAATGATAGGTTAGTTGCAAGCAATAAGGCATCAGTCGCTATAGAGCATAGAAATATCGGATTGATTTTTCAGCATTCTGCATTATTTCCTCACAAAACAGTAGTAGAAAATATAACCTTTGCTATCCGCAGCTCTTCCAAGAAAGAAAAGCACCTAATTGCATTGGAAATCTTGAAGTTACTCAATATAGAAAAATATGAAAATATGTACCCTAACGCTTTATCAGGAGGGCAGCAACAATTAGTTGCAATAGCAAGAGTGATGGCACAAAACCCTGATGTTGTGTTACTAGATGAACCATTTTCTAATTTAGATATACTGCTCAAGTGCCGAATAAGACAACATATATTGTCCCTTTTTAGAAGTAAAAATATCCCTGTACTAATGGTAACTCATGACCCGCAAGAAGCATTGAAAGTTGCAGATTTTATCTACGTAATGAAAAATGGTAGGATTATTCAATCAGGAGTTTCTAGTGATATATATCACAGGCCTCAAGATGATACGCTAGCAAAGTTTTTTAGAGAGCTCTCTTCTACTCTATAGTTAAGCGAAAAGTTTCCACTTATTCGCTGCAAGAAAACAATCTAGTTTGGAATTGTTATAAAATAATTAAAAAACCTTGATTTATAATTAAATAAAGGTGATATAATCTATGTGTTACTTGACTTCAGTCAAGTTTTAATATTTAAAGGTCAATATTTTAAATGGAGGTGAAAATGAGTTTAGGACCATGGCAATTGTTTCTAGTCTTAATAATAATTTTAGTTCTGTTTGGTGCAGGCAGATTACCGCAAGTTATGGGTGATTTAGGAAAAGGCATCAAAAACCTTAAACAGGAGCTTAAGGACTCAGAAAAATTATCGTCTAATGAACCAGATCGTTAGCGTCCTCATACTTCGTGACATGCACCTTAGTGCATGTCATCTGTTTAAAAACTTAGTCAGGTTAAAAAATGAAAGAGATGAAGTGTTGGTATGAAATAAATAACAAATATTGAAATACAGCAACAACTATGTTAGCTTAGGAGGAATATTTTATTAAAGGATAATTGTGCAAAAAAGTGAGAAACTAACTAAAGATAAAAAACTAGCTTCTGATATTCTAAAAGAGGTTGCAGATACCAATAACAATGATAGCGATAAAGTAACTTTGTTTGACATTAAAACAGCTTTGCATGAGCGCGGTTTTGGTATTTTAATAATCTGTAAAAGACAAGATTTAATGTGACAGACAAGAATTAACTGACAGAAGAATTGAGGTAGTCAAAACTAATATCAGGCTCTTGTTTAATGCTACTAATGTTTTTCTGAAAAGCAATATATTTACTATCAAAAAACGTTTGCATAGGTGTTTTGCCATAGCAATACTTACCCGAGTGAGGCCTTGTCTCATTATAAGAACGCAACCAATAATCAACATCAATCTGTAGATCTTCCAAAGAATTGTAGATTTTCTTTCTAAAGATAATATTGTAACACTCATCTTGCATGGTTCTATGAAATCTTTCACATATGCCATTGGTTTGTGGAGAGTTGGCTTTGGTTCTAGAATGATCGATATTTTCGATTCCCAAATATAACTGATAAGCGTGATTTTCTGGCTTGCCACAATACTCTGTACCCCTATCAGTTAGAATGCGTAATAATGGAATTTTCTGCTCATCAAAAAATGGAATAACTCTATCGTTGAGGAGGTCTGCAGCTGTAATAGCTGTTCTGTCCGTGTAAAGTTTAACCATTGCAACTCTCGAATAAGTATCAACAAAAGTCTGCTGATAAATTAGCCCTATACCTTTGATATTGCCCACATAATAGGTATCTTGAGAACCCAAATAACCTGGATGTTGTGTCTCAATTTCACCATGAGCTTCCCTTTGTTCTTTAACTTTTTCTAAAGCTGTAAGTTGTTCTTCAGTTAAAATGATTCCTTCTTAAGCTACTTTTGTCTCTAGCGCTTTAAGTCTCTTTTTGAGAGTTTCAAGGTCATTTCTTAGCCATACAGACCTTACTCCTCCCTGAGAAATTATTATACCTCTTTTTCTCAGTTCATTTGCAGCTCTTTCTTGCCCATATGCTGGAAATTCTGTTGCTATACCAATCACTGCTCTTTCTATATCGTCGGAAACTCTGTTCGCTAATAGCGGTTTTTTCTTACTTATTTCATGTAATGCTTCCTCTCCTCCATTTTCATATAACTCCTTAAACCGATAAAATGTATCTCTTGAGTATCCCATCACTTTGCATGCTTGAGATACATTTCCTAGTTGTTTTGCTAGCTCTAATAACCCTAGCTTTGGTTTTAGTATTTTTGTTTGTATTGTACTCATTTCTAACACTCCTTTCTTTTATTATTTTATAACTTACTTATTTTAAGTGTCAGATCAAGTCCTATTTAATACATCGATGTTATTGGCTCATGCGGATTCAAATCGTTTTTTCGACTTCCTGCAAATACTGTTGTGTATTTTATACCTTGGCTTTGATCAAAAGCGCTTTGATCAATGTGACTTGCTATTACTCCTATGCTTCCTACTCCGGATGTTCTCGTTACCAATACTTTTTCAGCACTTGACGCTATTGCATACGCTGCAGAATATGCATCATCATTTGCTATCGCTACGATCTTTTTCTTTTCCAACTTTCTTGCCTCATAAATAAAATCAGCCAGGTCAAAAATACCGCTTACTTCCCCTCCGGGGCTGTCTATATCTAAAAGTATCGTCTCAACTTTTTCATCCACTAAAGCTTTCTCTATTTGCTCATGTATCTTCTCATATGATGTCATACCTAACATGTCATCAAAAGCTCCTGGTTTCTTGGTTAAAATTCCATGTATCGGTATTATTGCTATTTTTTCTACGTTGTTTCCTGCAGTGTGTTTGATGTTTTTAAACGTAGGATGCTTTTCTGCATTTAATGACAATAGATCAAAACTTCTTTGCTCTATCATCATTGGTTTGTTAATCCAAGTCATTTATATTATCTCAGTATTAGTATTTACGTCGGAATCAAAACTTAAGCCCAGTTCACTTGAACGCCTTTGATCTTCTGCGATTTCTTGGTCGATTTCTTCTATATCGTAACCTAGTTCTGATACTACTTCTGACCTGCTCTTAAACCCATTTCTTACTGCCATTTGCTGTGCTTGCTGGTCTTTTAGTGGATCCACCCAATCAAACCCTTGCGCTATCCATTTTACTTCTTTTGCCCCTTTTTTTGTCCATTCTTCTCCTATATCCAGCTCTCCAGAGAGTAGTGCTAATTCTAGCCACCTATTCCATACTGGCCGGCAAAACTGAAATACTACCACGTTATGCTGTAACATTGCACACCTCCGGCGAAACTCTATTAACCCTGCTCTTATCGATGAATAATTAACACCGCTCAGATCTCCTGTTAGCTGCTCATACGTTATTCCCATTCCTACTGCTATTGCTCTGAGCTGCTGTTTCATGAATGCTTTATAACTTCCTCCAACATCTGATGGTTCAGAGAACTTAATATCCTCACCAGGATCAAGCAGTTGCATAGTCCCTGGCTCTAAACCTGATAGTGCTACTCCATGCTCATTACTCTCACCTTCTCCCATGATGTTCGCTTCAGGATCAAGTCTGGTAATAAATCCCGCAAACATCGCCGCAGTCTTTTTTCTCACTAATTCCGCATCGTCATATTGATCAAGTTCGTAGAGTTTTAGTAGTACTGTAGAAAGCCATGGTATTCCTCGAATTTGCCCAGGTCTCAGTGGTCTATAGATATGCAAAACATCATTTGCTGGCACTCTCACTGATTCTCCGAATGATCCTTCACCAGGGTGCTCTCGAAAAAGGTAATACGCTTCTCTTTGTCCCAGTCGGTTAAATTCAATGCCGTTTCTTATGACATTACCATTGCTAAGCGTTTGATTACTCTTATTATCTAAATGCTCTGATTCAAGTACTTGCAGTTGCAAAGGTACACAAAGACCATCTCCAGATTTTCTTGTTCGGAGCCTTACAAAGCACTCGCCGCCTTCTATCATACTTCTACAGACCAATGCCTGCAGCCCATAAAAATCACTTGCTCCGCTACTGTCTGCTTCATCTGTCCATCTCAGCCATAACTCTTGCACTTTTTTCCGAAATTTTGCATCCCTTGCTTTTGATTGCGGCTTTATTCCTGTGCCAACGCAGTTACTCACTATCGCATCTACGATATTTGCTGCATACGGGTTTTTTCTTACCATGTCTCGAGATCGACTACGCAGGTGTTCAAGGCTGTGAGACAGCAAATTGTTTATACTTCCTGATTCTCCTTGCCAATACATTACTCTTCGGCCAGATCCGGCTGCGTCCCAGGCTGAGCTTTTTGGTTTTGGTGATTTGTGGAATAATTGCTTGAATGATTTGAGTAACACTTAGCCTCCTCATTGTGCAACGGGTTGCTGCACCATTTTAAATTACGGTAGTTGTATTTCAGTTCACATCTTCTGCAGATAATATTTTATCCCAATCTACATCCTCAGCTCTAATTACTTCCGCACCATCAACATCACGTTCTGCGGCAATTTTTGACAGTTCTATATCTTCTTCTAGTGCTTCTCTTACCAGACTTACTAAAACTTCTGCTACACTTTTGTTGTCGATCTCTGCTATATCCTTGAGATATTGCGCCAATTCATTTTCAAAACTTACATTAACACTTAGTTGATTTTGAGCCATTTTACTTACTCCTTTACTTGTTGAAATCTGATATTAACTTTCTCCATCTGAAACTTTTGATAATTCAGCTTCTAATTCTTCTATTGTTGGCAAAGCCGTTTTTATCTCCTCTGGTAAGTTTTCAGTTATTCGATATTCCGCTAATCCTATTGGTTTGGTCATGTCTCGGAGTGCATATTCAGCAAGTACGTTATCTTTAGATTTGCATAAAACTAAACCAATTGAAGGATTGTCTGTTGGATGTTTTAGAAAGTCATCAACAATTGATAAGTAAAAATTCATCTTACCAGAGTGTTCAGGTTCAAATTCAACTGCTTTAATTTCTATTACTACAAAACACCTGAGCTTTAAGTGATAAAACAGGAGATCCAAATAGTAATCCTTTCTCCTTACCGTTAAATGATATTGGCGTCCAACAAAAGAAAAGCCTGCTCCAAGTTCCATAAGGAATTTCTCAATATGTGCTACTAGTCCTTTCTCTATTTCTCTTTCATGAGCATCCTTGCCTATGCTTAAAAAATCAAAAATGTATGGATCCTTGAGAGTTTGATTTGCTAAGTCTGATGTTGGCGAAGGCAATTTTTCTTTAAAATTTGTAACTGCTTTACCTTGACGTTTATGAAGACC
This sequence comes from Wolbachia endosymbiont (group B) of Limnophora tigrina, assembly GCF_964263235.1. Classification (NCBI taxonomy): domain Bacteria; kingdom Pseudomonadati; phylum Pseudomonadota; class Alphaproteobacteria; order Rickettsiales; family Anaplasmataceae; genus Wolbachia; species Wolbachia endosymbiont (group B) of Limnophora tigrina. The sequence continues at coordinate 821,608 of NZ_OZ181655.1, forward strand.
AAGCTCTATTTGGTGCATCAGAATAGAGCGAGACCAACCATATTCTGAAGCATTTTGCATATAAAAAAGCCTCGCTTCGTGCTCCTTCACTTGATTCATTAGAACAACATGATGATACCATGGTAATTCTATAGCAGCTTGCTGTAGAAATTCAGGATTAGGATAAAGCTCTGCAAAACGCCTCATATTATGCAAGTTAGCAATACCAAAACCCTTCATTTCAGGAAGTTCAACCTTTAAATCTTTGCTTAATTGTTCAATTACCTTGGCTCCCCAGCCCTGATTCTTTTGTTTTTCTAGAATCTGTGTCCCAATATAATGATAAAGTATTAGCAGTTCTTTATTTACTGTTCTGGCTGCTTTATAACGACTAGTGGCAATACGATCCTTCAACTGCTCTAAAAATTCTGTATACTCTTTTGCTATAATTTTTGTCATAGGATTCCTCTTAACGATTTTTATCATTATATGATCCCTTTATCCGTCGAAATAACAATCTTTCTCTTCGGCTTCACACCTGCAATTTTCAATTCAGATTTAATGCGTTGCCTTAAACTGTATTAAATAGGACTTGATCTGACACTTAAAATAAGTAAGTTATAAAATAATAAAAGAAAGGAGTGTTAGAAATGAGTACAATACAAACAAAAATACTAAAACCAAAGCTAGGGTTATTAGAGCTAGCAAAACAACTAGGAAATGTATCTCAAGCATGCAAAGTGATGGGATACTCAAGAGATACATTTTATCGGTTTAAGGAGTTATATGAAAATGGAGGAGAGGAAGCATTACATGAAATAAGTAAGAAAAAACCGCTATTAGCGAACAGAGTTTCCGACGATATAGAAAGAGCAGTGATTGGTATAGCAACAGAATTTCCAGCATATGGGCAAGAAAGAGCTGCAAATGAACTGAGAAAAAGAGGTATAATAATTTCTCAGGGAGGAGTAAGGTCTGTATGGCTAAGAAATGACCTTGAAACTCTCAAAAAGAGACTTAAAGCGCTAGAGACAAAAGTAGCTTAAGAAGGAATCATTTTAACTGAAGAACAACTTACAGCTTTAGAAAAAGTTAAAGAACAAAGGGAAGCTCATGGTGAAATTGAGACACAACATCCAGGTTATTTGGGTTCTCAAGATACCTATTATGTGGGCAATATCAAAGGTATAGGGCTAATTTATCAGCAGACTTTTGTTGATACTTATTCGAGAGTTGCAATGGTTAAACTTTACACGGACAGAACAGCTATTACAGCTGCAGACCTCCTCAACGATAGAGTTATTCCATTTTTTGATGAGCAGAAAATTCCATTATTACACATTCTAACTGATAGGGGTACAGAGTATTGTGGCAAGCCAGAAAATCACGCTTATCAGTTATATTTGGGAATCGAAAATATCGATCATTCTAGAACCAAAGCCAACTCTCCACAAACCAATGGCATATGTGAAAGATTTCATAGAACCATGCAAGATGAGTGTTACAATATTATCTTTAGAAAGAAAATCTACAATTCTTTGGAAGATCTACAGATTGATGTTGATTATTGGTTGCGTTCTTATAATGAGACAAGGCCTCACTCGGGTAAGTATTGCTATGGCAAAACACCTATGCAAACGTTTTTTGATAGTAAATATATTGCTTTTCAGAAAAACATTAGTAGCATTAAACAAGAGCCTGATATTAGTTTTGACTACCTCAATTCTTCTGTCAGTTAATTCTTGTCTGTCACATTAAATCTTGTCTTTTACAGTGCAATAAGAAATTACCTTATCAGATATATATTTCACTAGACACACTGTAATTGCTGTTGAATGACGGCTTTTTACTTAAAGGAATTAGATTTTATCATAAGTAGTGTAGAAAGTTTTTCCTCTGAGGTTGAATTAGAACTTGATCAAGCAGATTGGGAGACTAAACTTGATATAATTAGAAAATTAGCTCAACGCATTGAAATTGATGACGATAACGTACATATAGTGTTTCGATTAAAAGAACTCACTCTGGAAAGGCAAAAAAATGTTCACCATTGTATCAGGATTCCAGCATCACACGCTGGAATGACGCCTGAGTTTTTTTGTCATCAAATAACTCCTACTCTTTAAGTCATCCAAGTAGCTGACACTGGGACTATACACCTACATACATCAATCACTTATCTTCAAAGCTTGAATAAAAGCATTCTGTGGAATATTTACGTTTCCTATAGAATGCAACCTTTTCTTACCTTTCTTTTGTTTTTCTAGCAGCTTCATTCTTCGCGTTACATCTCCACCATAGAGTTTAGCTGTTACATCTTTTCTGTACGGGTTAATCGTTTCTCTGGCAATAATTTTGCCTCCCGCTGCCGCTTGAATCGCGATTTTATATTGCTGACGTGGTATTAGATCCTTCAAGCGTGCACATATTTCACGTCCTCTTTTTTCTGCCCTACTTTTGTGAGCGATACAAGCCAGTGCATCTACAGGCTCTGCATTAATTAAAAAACTTAATTTATCTATTTGACTTTCCCGGTAACTGGAAATTTCCCAATCCAAACTTGCATACCCCTTGGAAATTGATTTTAATCGATCATAAAAGTCAAAAACAACTTCAGACAGTGGTAACTTATATCTTAACAATGCTGTTGTTGTGTTACCAATGTAAGATAAATCTTCCTGTTCTCCCCTCCTCTCTTCACATAATGATAGAATCTCACCTAAATATTGGTCAGGGACCATTATGGTTGCAGTAATCCATGGTTCTTCCACCATTTCAATCTTTGTTGGATCTGGCATATCACTTGGATTATGAATATTTAGAATTTCGCCGCTTCGTGTTGTAACTCTATATATAACACTCGGTGCAGTTGCTGTTAGGTCCAAGTCAAACTCTCTTTCGAGCCTCTCTTGAATAACTTCAAGATGCAGCATTCCCAAAAAACCGCAACGAAATCCATAGCCGAGTGCATTTGAAGTTTCAGCTTCAAAAGTAAAACTTGCATCATTTAAATGTAATTTTTCCAGCGCTTCTCTCAAATATTTAAAGTCGTCCGTTTTATTAGGAAAAATACTACAAAATACCACAGGGTGCACTTCTTTAAATCCCGGTAATGCTTCGCTGCAAGGTCTTTTTTCCTCAGTGATAGTATCCCCTACTTTGCAGTCTGCCACTTCCTTCATTGAAGCGGTAATAAAACCAACTTCACCTGCTGAGAGTTCACCTGTCATTACTTTTTTAGGAGTAAAAATACCGATATTGTCCACTTGGTATGTAGAGTTATTAGACATCATAACAATCTTCATGCCCTTTTTTAGCACTCCATTTTTAATTCGTACTAAAATTACTACTCCCAAATAAGTGTCATACCAACTATCAACTAAAATTGCCTTTAGTGGAGCATTTACATCACCTTGAGGAGCTGGAAGTTTTGTCACTATAGCTTCTAATACATCCCTTATTCCAAGACCAGTCTTGGCTGATATTAAAACTGACTCACTTGCGTCAATGCCAATTACTTCCTCAACCTGGAGTTTTACCTTTTCTGGATCTGCAGCAGGGAGATCAACTTTATTGAGTACAACTATTATTTCATGATTGTTGTCAATTGCCTTGTATACATTTGCAAGAGTCTGAGCTTCAACACCTTGACTGCTATCTACCACTAAAAGTGAGCCTTCACACGCTGCTAAACTTCGACTTACTTCATACGAAAAGTCAACATGACCTGGAGTGTCCATGAGATTTAGGCAATATTGATTACCATCGTTTGCTGTATAATTGAGTTTTACCGTTTGTGCTTTAATTGTAATCCCACGTTCACGTTCTATATCCATTGAATCGAGTATTTGATTGGTCATTTCTCTTGCTTCAAGGCCGTTACATTTCTCTATTAAACGGTCAGCAAGCGTTGACTTACCGTGGTCTATATGCGCTATTATTGCAAAATTCCTTATGTTGTCCATTGATGGCTATTTTATTTAAGTAGAACCATTAAGGGAGACTGATCATTTCTTGAGGCAAAGCTTGATCAGCTACTGGTTGACTCAATTTACTACTCTCTACCGCATCAGCAAGACTCAAGTAGTTGCCATTAACTTGAATCTTTACATCTTTATATTTTTCCAAATCTTCACCGGCTGGTTCATCACCCACTATTTTAATACTGCCATCGCTATTAGCACTTAATGTAATGCTACATTTTTTTCCACCTACATACCAATTAAACTGTATTCCATATCGAGCTATGGCACTTAAATCGTAGTGCCTTACTTTATTATCTACATAGCCACTGATAATTTTTTCTTGATTGTTATTTAATATTAAGAAACCAGTAATGTTGTTTTCTGTACAGAATTTGCTATTTAAAAACTCACTTATTTTAATACTCGTGTTTTCATTATTATTATCTTGTAGTTTAATTATTGCATACAGATCACCATTCTCATACCTTCCAATTAATACTTCATCAATAGTACTATTTTCTATGTACTCTTTAAACTTTTCTTTAGCTTTTTTTTCTAACTCACAGTATTCTTTTTTATTAGTATCATCAGGATATTCGTTTACATCATTACCTTGACCTTGGTTCGTTGCACTTTGTGGCAATTGCTGCTGTGGCATTTTTTCTAGCGCTTCTTTCATTTTTTTCTGAAGTGATGTGATGTCATCAGGTAATATGGTTTCATCAGCACTGATAATTTTATCAGACAATTTTTCATCTAATTTTTTGATTAAAGTTACTATTTTAAAAATTAATTCTAAGTTTTCATGATTTACATTAATTTGTTCGTTACTCAAGCTATTCTTATTGCTATCCCAATCAATAGAAATGTTAGTAAATATTACATTAAGCCCTTTATAAATAGTTTTCAATTCATCTAATTCCTCTTTTTTCAAGCCTTGGCCTGTTCCATTTTGCTTAATATTAATATAACCATTAATTAGCTTTATTTCTTCAGGATCCATAAGGACACCCTGTAGTTTTTTATTTGCTACTATATCTTGTATTTTTTGTTTTATTGCCTTGAGCTTTTCTAAAGCCATATACTTCCCCTTATTAAATTACCTAACATTATAATTATATCCATAAATATCAGGAAATGATAGCACTTATTTAACACATTTCCTATTACTCCTTCAACATAGACGACACTTTTTTTGAGCAGGAAATCACTTTATTAACCATATAGTTTTCATGATTGTTATCTATTTTAGTTAATTCATATAGGTAGTTCACCATTATACCAGCAGACTGGCTCACACCCTTTTCAGAGGTATCCGCCATCCAGTTCAATTGTTTTATTGATGCACCATTGCTCAAATGAAAATGTGCTACTGGATCATAAGCATTTCCATTGCTATTATTCACTTTTAGTAAATAATATGCACATAGCTTAAGCAAGCACTGTTTAACTCTACTTTCACATTCAACGTTAATTTTTAATTGCTCTGCACTTTCTAAAATTTCTGCACTAGATTGTTTTATATTTAGTTTGCCCAATAAAGTGACATCTTGGTTTAGATTGTTTTTTAGCCATTTCGTAAAGCCAGGTATTGGAGAAAGAGTTGCGTATGTTTTTATACTTTTAAACTCTTGCGATAGCTTTTCTACAACCCTTTTGATCAAAAAATTACCAAGGCTGATTCCAGATAACCCTGCTTGAGTGTTTGATATAGAATAGAATATAGCAGTGTTTGCATTACTTGGATCACTTGAAGGCACTGACTCATCTAAAAGGTGTTGAATGCTATCTGCAATCTTATTCACCAATGCAACCTCTACAAAAATTAGAGGTTCGTTTGGTATTTTGTAATGAAAAAAAGCAAAACATAGACGATCAGAATCTAGCCTGTTTTTTAGGTCACCCCACGAAGAAATTTTATGCACAGCTTCATATTTTATAAGTTTTTCTAGCAATGATGCAGGTGAATCCCAGGTGATTTGACGAAGATCCAACAGATCAACATCAACCCAATTACAGAGTATATTTTTTAACTCGTTTTCTAGTGGATTTAGACTTCTATATTGATTTTTTAACTTGAGCACGTCAGAACGCATATCAACAATAAATTTGAGGCCTTCTGGTAAAGAAATAAACTGTTTCAGTATTTTAGAACGTGGCGATTCAAGGATTTTTATCAAATCTTGTTCAAATTTATAGTTTAACTCAGGATTCTGACTCTCCTCATATTCTTTAATTTTCTCATCTATTTCCGTTTTATTCGGATTAAATTTTTCTGCCAGGGTTTGCAGAAACTTTATTTTACCTTTCTCTGATAAACTTAAGTACAGATTACCAAGAGATACAGTGTTCTTACGTGCTGAGACCTCCCCTCCCTTTGGGTTTAAGCACTCGTTCATTTTTAAGACTAAACTATCGATATCGCGACTGTTGCTTAAATCGGGGCCAATATTACCAATCCACGATCTTACAGCATCTGCCACTCCACCTAGTATCTTAAAAAAGCCTTTTACTGCTTTCTTATCTTCAACTTTCACTACGTCGGTTTTTGCTAATGATTCTTTTGTCATAGATTCCTTTTACCGTATATCTATATTAAGCTAAAGAAAAATCTTAGTCTACATAGCAGGCATTATTACCGAATTATTAATAATTTAGTAATACAATTAATTTTAAGGTGTTAATGGAAAACAACTATGGCAGAGGTAAAGAAAAATCCAATAGCTACATTGAATGCTCAAGCTAAAGAGTTTGATTTTAGTAAATTAAGAGCTGATAAAAACAATTCCCTAGCGAATTCTGGTGAAACAATGTACTTAGATTTTCAAAGGATGAATTTTGTTATCAATGGAAAAGAAATAGATAAAAATTTTATTATTGCGCTGAAAGAAGGAGCTAAGGATTATAAAAGCGAACTTTTTAGTAGAGGTGACATCTATAATCCCGAGAGTGGAAAAGAAAGAGAAATAGATACGGAGCAGGGTAGAGCTTTTATTGATTCAGTGTTGAAAGAGCTTGATCAGAATAGATTACCTAAAATTTGGGATGACCACTGCAATAATCCTAACACTGCTGATCACCAAAAAACTGATTTATACAAAAAAGAGTTTGAAAAATTTTACAATATAGGAAAGGAGTATAATCATCTATTACCAAAAAAAGGAGACGAAAACAAAAATTATCGCCCATTTGCAAAAGAAATTTTTAAGGAAATGTTTGAATATGCCGGAGCAGAAGTTCCAAGTGACCCCATTTTAGAAGAGCTAATTACTAATTGTAATCAAGCAGGGTATGGGGCTGGTATATTTAACGAGTATCACGCTGCACTCAGTAGTTGTAGCTTAACTCCACACAATCCTAAAAAAGCGCTAAACATTTACTGTATTGACCACAATCATATAAAAGTGAAGTCCGATATGGCAATACCTATAACCACATTTGACAATCCAGAAGAAAAAATATGTGATCTATCCAGCTCACTGGAATTCACACTTGAATCTCAAGACGGTAAAGATGGTGTAACATATAAAGATGGCAAATTATCACTTACTGCTCCTGAAGAGCTAAAAAACTACCAAGAGGGTGGTAAGAGCTTGTTTGATATTATCAAAGAACATTTCCAAAAATTCTGCGAACAGTTAGGATTTAAATTCGAAACAGAAACACAAATAAAGCATAATTTAGAGAATCCACTGAAAGTAAATAGCCATCTAGAAAGTGTCAAACCTCCTGTTCATGTCAATGAGAATGAGCATGTTCATGGTGGTCGAGGATTGTAGCTAACCCTTCTAACTTTCACTTCTTAATTTGATGTGTATGATTCTTTACACACTCCAGCGTCATCTACTGCTTCTAAATAAATCATTGCTAGACATATACCACTATGTACTTCTATAGATACCTTACTGTCTAAACTTCGATTAAAGCAAGAATTCTTTCCCGGAAAGGCAAGTTTATTAAGACATAGTTCCCACTTTAACCCTTTAGTTGATACTTGTGCTTTGGGTACACCAAGTAAAGATATTTTAGTATTTTTTGGCAAAGAAAAAAAATGGGTAATACCTTTTTGTAAGGTGTAACCTACCATGGGAGGTGAAGGCGTGTAAAAGATACTGCCTGTACTTAGAAAGATGTTAATATTCTGCAGTATGTGATCAATTGCTCCTCCAGTAATACCCGTGATTATCGATGGCAGTAACTTCACTATCTTTAAATGGGCTATGGCTTTAGAAAAATCGCAATAATCTTGATCAGGCAGATATATTGTATTTAAACTAGCACGTAAATTTGGATTTATACTATCTAAATCCCCCAACACAAAATCAGGTTGTACGCCAATTGATGCAAGCCGATTTGCCCCTCCATCCACAGCAATAATAGGTATACCTTGTTTAAAAAATGATGAATCAGGTATTTCCCCATTTAACACCACAATAGAACGATATTGTTGTTGTGCACTACAGATGATCATGAAGCGTCTCGCGCAGATTTTGCATCGTAATAACACTTTTGAATATTGATATTAGCAATTATTCTAATTATTATCCAAACTAATCGTTGGTTGTGCATCTTGCTCAGAGATCAGGGCAACCAGCAAATTATTTATCAATTGAACCTTTTGCTTACCATCTAATTGTATGCTTTTATTTTTTTCAAAATGAGCTATTACTTCCTCGATAATTCCTATTGCGTTTTGCACTATATGCCTTCTTGCAGAGGTGATAGCATGTGCTTGTTGACGCCTCAGCATTACCTGTGCAATCTCAGATGAATATGCTAAATGCGATATCCTTGCTTCTGTAATCTCAATTCCCGCAATATCTAATCTTTGTTGCAACATTGACCGCAATTCGTCTGAAATTTTATCAGAATTTTTGCGTAAAGATTCCTCATCGCTTTCGCTGTCATATGGATAATTGCTTGCCAATTCCCTTATTACTGAATCGCTTTGTACAAAAACAAACTCATAATAATTATTAACATTATAATATGCCTTTGCAGGACTGCTCACTCTCCAAACAATTACTGCTGAAATCTCTATTGGACTTCCATTTGCATCATTCACTTTAATTTTTTCTGTATTGATATTCTGAAATTTTAGAGAAATGACATGTTTGTTTGTAAATGGGATTGTGATAAACATTCCTGATTTAAAATAAGTACCGACGTAATGACCGAGAAATTCTATCACTCTTGCTTCATTAGGATTATTGATGAAAAACCCTTGAGAAAAAGCCAATATTGAAACAGTAGCAATTCCAAGTGCAATTGTACTGTCATACGCTACAGAAAGTACCGATAAAATTAATCCTAATATTATTAGTACAGGAAAAACCCGGAGTTGACTTAAATTTCTATCGTTTATCGTATTCTTATCCATATTGTCTTTACACTTCTTTTTCACTTGAACCCTTTCTATTGACCGTTTTATCTATCTTATTTACAAATAGTTTAAACTCTCTTAATTCATGATCAAGCAACTTTACTTCAGTTCTATGTGCTATTGTAAGTGGATCAATATGTTTATCGTTATATATAACTTCGTAATGTAAATGAGGTCCTGTTGCAACACCAGTGCTACCAACATAAGCGATAACCTGTCCCTGCTTTACTTTAGAATCTAACTTCACATTACTACTAAATTTACTTATATGCGCGTAGCAGGTTGAATATCCATTTTTGTGTCTTATTTTGATGTAATTTCCATAGCCACCATTCTTTCCTATATATTCTACCACACCCTCTGCAGCAGCGTATATGGGAGTGCCAAGCTTAGCTGCATAATCCACTCCTTTGTGAAAAGCAGTTTTACCGCGAACAGGATGCTTTCTACTGCCAAATTTTGAGGATATGCGATAATCTCCATTCAAAGGATTTATAAAAATTTCGCCATTTTTTAAGCTTACCCCTTCTTTATTAAAATACCCCTCTTTGCCGTTTTGTAATTTATAATGATATAAACTAATAGCTTTTTTGTTTATTGTCAGTGAAGTATATAAAATTTTTTCTTCAGCCTTCTGATTACTGAGTGATCTCTCAAAAAGAACTTCCAATTTACTCCTTGGTACAATGTCTCTTTTAAAATCTATACCAAAATTTTTATATATGTTGATTAATTTCATCACTGTATTTGGTACCAACCCTTGCTCAATTCCTGTGGCAAAAAAGGAAGATTTTATGTTACTTGATATAAATAACAACCTTCTATCGTGTATTAGGCTTCCTACGTTGTTTTCTGTCATCAAAGTAGCTTGACTACTTGGACCCATGTCTTCTTTTTTCCTGATCACGTGCTGGAACGGCACTGCAAGATCTGTTGATGCTTCAGTGGTATATAACGGCAAGATAAAAAGCAGTATAAATATGATCAATTTCATAATTTAAACAGCATCAACAAAAGTAAAATTACCTTCCACATGCTGTACATCATCATTATCTTCTAGCTCTTCAACCAATGCAGATAGTTTATCAATCAACTCTTTATTGCTAATTTCAATTAGATCTTTTGGCTGCCATGAAAGACGAGCAAGTTCTGGTTCCCCAAATTTTGCATAAAAGGCATCGCGTACTTTGCCAAAATCTTTTATTTCACAAGTTATAACGTGTAATCCTTCTTTGTCATTTTCCTCAAGATTCAATACTTCTAATTCGATTCCATGACTGAATAAATCGTCAAAATTCACACCCTCTGCTTTATAGACGATTAAGCCTACATGATCAAAAAGATAACTAACACTTCCTGTTTCTCCCAAGTTTCCACCCTTGCGAGAAAATATATAACGTACCTCAGAAGCAGTACGGTTGCGGTTATTAGTCAAGGCATGGACAATAAGTGCAGTGCCAGAAGGCCCATGACCTTCATATTGGATTTCCTCATAATTTTCTCCAGCAACGTTACCAGTTGCATTTTTTATTGCTGTTTCTATTTTATCTTTTGGTAGATTTTCCTTGCGTGCAGCAAATATAGCAGAGCGAAGGCGCGGGTTGAGTTCGGGATCGGGCAGCCCCTGCTTTGCAGCAACTGTTATTTCTCTAATCAGCTTCGTAAATTTTTGAGAGCGCTTTGCATCCTGAGCGCCTTTCCGATGTTTTATATTTGAAAATTGTGAATGACCAGCCATATTCAAATAGTTAAAAACCTAAATTATATATAAAAGCGTAGAAAAAGCTAAAGCAAATTTTCAAGCCTCCGGCTTGGCATCTTGCAGGTTTTCTGCTAATAACATACTTTCATACTGCTCAGCTTCCCTATCAAGGCCAAGAGCTGAATGGGCTGCTATTAAATAGTTAATAGATTTAGAAAGATATTTAGAATTTTTATAGCTTGCTATATTCTGGAAACGCTTAATTGCTGCCAAATATTCACCACGCCTCAGGTAAAATTTACCGATAGAGTACTCTTTTGTTGATATATGCTCTGTGATCAGCTTTGCTTTTTCCTTCATCTCGTCTACATATTCGCTGCCTGGAAAGAGATTAATGTACTCTGTAGCCAGCTCTAAAGTTTTATATGCAGTTTGCTGTCCAAGTTGCACTTTATTAATTTGCATGTAATAAGATAATACTCTTAAGTAGTATACATATGGTAAATCTTCACCATTTGAATAAACATATATATAATCATCCATATCACTTGCAGCACTGCTATAGTTACCCATATTATAATGAGACACACCAGATAATAATTTTGCTTTCCTTGCCCAATAAGAGAAAGGATACAAATCCTCTATCTTTTGAAATGCCCTAATAGCTTGTTTATATTTTTTCTGGTCAAAAAGTTCAACTGCTTCTTCATATAGTTCAGTTTCGGTTTTTTCAAGATCATTCGCATACGACTGCGTAAAGGAGCAAGCCAGGAAAATAAAGCATGTGATTAAAGTCTTATACATAAGATTTTTTTTGATAAAAATAAAGTATAGACTAAATATTACTTAAATAAATAAATTTCTTAGGCAATAGCCGGCCCTGTATTATGATCATCTCCCCCGCTATAGCCAACAACAGTACCAGTTGAAGCACCCTTTCCTTCCACTTTTGGATCTTTCAGCGTCTTGCTATAGGAACGTATAGTTAATATCTGTACAACCATAAAAAGTGCAATACCTATCAAGCCTAAAGTAGGCCCAACAGCAGGATTTAAGGATGATGCTAATGCCATTAACATTATCCTTCTTATTAAAAATATAGAAGAACCAGCAAGCGCCAATCCGGCTACAGACATATTGCTAGTTTTCTTGCTAGATTTCTCATCAAGATTAGATTTTTCTGTTTCCTTTTTCTTATTTTTTTCATGCTCACCAATATAAGAAGCAAGAGTTGCAAGAAAAGCAATTGCATTGGCAAGAAATAAAATTGCATCCTCTGCTGCTTCAAGTGAAGATGTTTCACCCATTATCATACCTACAATAACCAGTGCAGTTGTTATAGCCTCAATATAGATCAAACACTGACCTATGTCAGGAACATTGTGCTCTTTTTCCTTTACTTCCTCTCCATTTTCAATATTCTCCAACTCTCGTTCTTTTTGTACTATTTTCCTATTATTGTAAATTAAATATAGCGTACAAATAAGAGATAGGACCATAGAAGGTAATATAGTGTGGCTTAGCGCGCCACTTATCACGCCAAGTAATACCTGATCGCTACATATTTTTTCCAGTTCAATAGCCATAAATAATGCAAATGGAACCATTGTTACCAATGATACACATTGTCTATATAGCTCTCTTTTTTTTAGTGTTAATAGCTCTTGTTCTAGCTTCTTCTTTTTTTCTGCTGCTTCTTTAATCCCTAACAAAAAATCTTCCATTCCAGGATTTTGTTCAACTTCTGGTCCTTTAGAAAAAGACTTAGTCCCAGAGTTACCTGTAATACCAGTCATACAAACCCGATCAATTTATGAACTAATATATTATACAGGATTTTAACTATTCAGTCAATATTATGAAAGTATTAACCACTTTTGTACATTAATTGCTTCTTAAGAAATTCAGTCAATCTGTTTGATGCCGGCTAGGATATAATTATAGCCTGACCACATAGTTATAATAGCTGCAACCCATAAACAAATTGCACCTATATATTGAGTTGTGTCGTAATCGTTCATTATTAGCGCTACTACAGCAACCATCTGCAAAAATGTTTTAATTTTGCCAGCTTTGCTTACAGGTAGACTAACATTTATAGCTATAAGGAACTCCCGTAAACCCGAAACTAATATTTCCCTACAGATGATGATAATCGATGGTACTATTGTAAAATCATTTATCTTCTGCTTATAAACTAGCATAATTATCGTTGAAACCACTATTAATTTATCAGCAATTGGATCAAATAGCTTGCCAAACTTTGATTGGACTTTCCACGCACGCGCCAAGTAACCATCAAAAAAATCCGTAATGCACGCAAACACAAAGATTGATATTGTTATCAGGTCTGCAGATTTATTTTCTATATAAAAACTTAATATTATTGCTGGTATTGCAAGTGCACGAGAAATTGTAAGCAAATTAGGCACGTTTTTCTTAAGCATGTAATATCATCTTACGTAATAGGTAAACTTATACAGAAGTACAACAGAGTTCACAAGCTAATAGTTTACAATTGAACATTTATAAAAACTCCATATACTTAAAAATTACAAGCTTAAAATATAAGAATGAACGATGATTTAGATAATACCACAAAACAAGAGGCACTTAAGTATCACAGTAGAGGTGGTAACCCTGGTAAAATTTCAATCATGCCAACAAAACCTTTATCTACCCAGTATGATTTGTCACTTGCTTATTCTCCTGGCGTTGCAGCTCCGTGCCTTGAAATAGCTAAAAATCCTGAGGTTGTTTATGATTATACGGCAAAAAGCAATTTTGTAGCTGTCGTTTCAAATGGCACTGCAGTGCTTGGACTTGGTAATATCGGTCCTCTTGCTGCAAAACCTGTCATGGAAGGCAAAGCTGTTTTATTTAAGCGTTTTGCTGATATTGATGCAGTTGATATAGAAGTTGGTACAGAAAATATAGAAGATTTCATCAATGCAGTAAGGTACCTTGGGCCAAGTTGGGGGGGGATAAATTTAGAGGATATAAGATCTCCCGATTGTTTTATAATAGAGAAACGTCTGAATGAACTGATGGATATTCCAGTGTTCCATGATGACCAGCATGGAACTGCAGTGGTTGTTGCAGCTGGTATAGAAAATGCTCTTGATATTGTCGGAAAGAAATTAGAGGACGTTAAGATCATTATGAATGGAGCTGGAGCAGCCGGTATTACATGTTTAGAAATACTAAAGTCCATGGGCGCTAAAAATATAGTGCTGTGTGATAAACAAGGAGTAATATACAAAGGTAGAAACGAGGACATGAATGAGTGGAAAGAAAAATATGCAATTGATACTTCCGAACGTTCTCTACTTGATACAATAAAAGGCGCTGATGTATTCATCGGATTATCTGCAAAAGATGTGTTAAATGAAGAGATGTTAAAGAGTATGGGCAAAGACCCGATTATTTTCGCTCTCGCCAACCCCGATCCAGAAGTAAAGCCTGAGTTTGCAAAATCTGTGAGGCCAGATGCAATAATCGCAACTGGCAGGTCAGATTACAACAATCAAGTCAACAACGTAATGGGATTTCCTTATATATTCAGAGGAGCGCTTGATGTACATGCAACAACAATAAATGATGAGATGAAAATTGCGGCTGCAGGTGCAATAGCAAAGCTTGCCCGTGAGCCAGTGTCTGACGAGATATCTGCAGCCTATGGCGGTCGTAAAATGAGCTATGGACGTGAATATATAATACCTACTCCATTTGACCCAAGATTAATTTCTATAGTATCTCCTGCTGTTGCAAAAGCCGCAGTTGATTCAGGTATTGCAAGAAAGGCAATACAAGATTGGAGTAAATATGAAAATCAATTAAAATCTCGCCTTGCTAGTGCACTTAACACGCTGAATCTACTGTCTTCACAATATTAGTAACCATATAATCAATAATTCAATTGCACCCAGTCGTTTTAGATTTATAATGAAAGTATTGTAATTTAAAGCAAATCAATGACTATTGCAATTCACGAATTAGAAAGGATCATCAAACAATCGTTCCCCGACGCTGATATAAAGGTTCATGACCTTGCTGGAGATGATGATCATTATCATTTAAAAATAACCTCCAAGCGCTTTCTTGGAAAGACAAAAATAGAACAGCATAAAATGGTATATAAAGCTCTGGAAGGTCAGTCTATACACGCCTTGCAACTGGAAACTAATACTTAAAAATAAGGTGAATTTATGAGCAGTTTTGAACAAATAAAAAAAGATATAGCGGAAAGTGATGTGGTGTTGTACATGAAAGGCACTTCTGATTTTCCTCAATGCGGATTCTCTGGGCTCATCGTGTCAATCCTAAAAAAATTGAACGTGAAGTTTAAGTATATTAACGTGTTGGAGAATGATGAAATACGTGAATCTATAAAAAAGTTTTCTGATTGGCCAACAATTCCACAATTATATATAAAGGAAGAGTTTATCGGTGGTTGCGACATCACTCGCGAGATGTACGAAAAAGGCGAACTGCAAAATTTATTGAAGGAAAAAAAAATTATTGCGGAATAAGTACCAAGAAACCAGTGCCCAGACGCTGGGATTGGTATAATGTAGTATAAGCTATGAAAAAGGATCTTATGTCTTAAACCTTATCACCAGGCTTAACAAATAGGTGGCCCAATACTATTAACTTTATGGGTTTACCTTCGTTATTTGCTACTATCCAGACCCCATCGCTCTCATGATCAACAATTTCTATTGGTACAAATATTACATAATTATTGTCATCAACAATCTTTATTCCAAGAGCACCCTCGTCACTTAAGCTCAGGGCTGAAGAAGGAACTTTATATGCAAATCTTTCGCCTGAAGGTAGTCTTACGTTGGCAGTTAGTCCCTGTAAGGATATCATTTTATTATTAATTACCTTTACCTCTACCCTATAAGACCCAGTTTTAGGCTCAACAATTTTACTAATAAAACTTACTTCACCTGCCAATTCTTTTCCGTCCAGTAAACTAATTTGAGCTGTGCTGCCTAGCTCTATTTTATTTACTTCATTTTCCGAAACGTATAACACCACAAGAATTTGATCGAAATCAACCACGTCAGCTATTTTTTGCCCAGCATTAACAAAATCCCCTTCGTTTGCATTGATTTTATCAATATAACCATCTATAGGAGATTTGACTGCAGTATTTTCTAAATCCAATTCTAGCCTTTTTAGGTCAGCTTTTGCACTTTGTAACGCAGTAAAAGCTGCTTCTACTTGTATTTGTGCTCCATAGCCTGTTTTATTCAGTTTGTAAGAGGAATCATACTCAATTTCACGCTGCTTTAATAAAGCTTTGGCTTTCTGAGCTTGCTCAATCCTGTCATAATCTTCTATCTTTAACACTACATCATCTCTTTTTACCTTTTCACCATCAGGTAAATAAATAGCAATAATCTTACCACTTATTTTTGAGACAAGGCTAGCTCTATGTAAGGGATTTACTGTACCAGAAAAATTTAAATATATAGTGCGGTTTTGCGGCGCACATTCTTGAGTTTTTACTGAAAAGCTACTAGTTGTATTATCACTATGAACCGCCTGATCTTTTTTTAAAAATGCACTGCTGATAAAAAACAGTAGAATAAAAGCAATACTAGAAATGATGATTACTTTATTTCTCATCTTTAAACAATAGAATTTGTTGACTAATTTTGTTAGAAACAACTGCATAAATTTTCGAATCAGAAATGTAAGTATAATACATGCACCATTGTCACTCCATAAATAGTTTTATATGAGAACAAACACAAGATTTTCCTACAATAAGTAAGTTTTTTATTGTAAAAATGCAATTTTTAATCGAATAAAAATGTAAAATTGCAAATAAAGTTGTGCATAAGACTGAAAATTTCCATCAAATGATATTATGGAAATAAGAATATTGTAACAAAACTCAGTATATTAGTATATATTTAAATAGGGTAAGGTCAGTTTTAACGCTCCATTAAACGGATACCCAATTGTTCAACACTATCAATTTCAATTTGTAAAGTGTCCTTTATAAATTCATTAGCCTGTCCTATGTTCATTAAAACTCTATATTTATTGGAATTTGGCATAAACTTTTTATAACAGCTCTACTTTTCAATAAACTCCATTTGCATTTCTTGTATATTACTTTCTATTTGCTCTATTTGTTCTATTAACCTTTCCTCTAAGTCAAGATTACCGCTCAGCCTCGCTTCGATTCTTTCTTTTCGTAACGCATTTAATTCTTTTAGTAACACTATATTATTCCACACAATTTCTGCAGATTTTCTCTCGTTCAGTTGGCTATTTAGTACACTAGTTTTTTCAAATACATACTTTATAACGTCAAACTGTTTCAATTCTTGTAACAAAGCCTCTTTACCAAGTTTGCTTTTGTTACTTATTACATCAATTACACGCTGTTGTAATCTTTTCATCTCATTAGTAAATTCAAAATGAGAAAATTGCTCAAAAAATATAGGACGGTTCAAGATTTCAGGAAATTCTACGGCTATACGCAAAATTATGGCCTGATTTTGCTCTGCCTCAATTAGCTCTGGAGATTTGTTATGAAGATACTCACCTTTTGTTGCTCTAGTTTTACTATTAAAAATCTGTTTTTTGAAGTTACTTCTTAGTTCACTAGCCTTATTGTAAAAATAATCTCTATAATACCTTCTAATACTGCTGTTGCTAATAGTATTTACATATTCCATGAACTTGTGCTCAAGAATTGAATATTTTTCCGGAGCAAGTTTTTCATAATTTTGCAAGTTGCTATCGATTATGTGATGCCATAAATATTCAGAATGCAGTTTTGTTGAATGGTCAAGAGCAGTCAACACGTCTTCTTTCTTGTATGCCAGTTCGTTACATATATCGTATGGATCTTTATTACTCGGCAAAGTCACAAACTTTAACGTGTATCCAGGCTCTAATATTGGCAGAGCAAGTTCTGCAACTCGGGTAGCAGCATGATGTCCAGCACTATCGCCATCCATACAGATGGAGATTTCTTTAGCAAATCTCCATAGATTTTTTATCTGTTCTGCAGAAATTGCGGTACCAAGTGGAGCAACTGCATTACTAATTCCCGCTTGATGTAGCGCTATAGTGTCCATATATCCTTCAACAACAAATATGTGCTGTTTTTTACGTATTTCGCTTAAAGCAAAGTTTAATCCGTATAAATTCTCCCTCTTCTTGAAGAGCTGACTCTCTGGGCTATTTAAATATTTTGGCTGTTGCTCAAAGCTCAGCGCACGTCCACCAAAACCAATAACTCTCCCTACAATGTTGCATATAGGAAACATGAGTCGATCATAAAAATAATCACGAAAATTTTTGTTTACTAATCCAATATCAATTAAAATTTTGTCTTCAATACCTGAAGAGTTTAAATACTCTTTCAAACCAGAGCTTGGTGCATAACCTATCTTAAATTTATCTATGATTTCAGGTAAAATCTTGCGCTGCTTTAAATAATCTACAACGCCCTGATTTTTTTGTGCAAACCAATTTGCAGCTAAATCAAGCGCTAAAAATAGTTTATTGTCCCCTTTTGTAATACTAAGACTTTTGGGCAGTTCAACACCTGTAACCGATGCTAATCTTTTCAATGCTTCTTTAAAGCTTAATCCCTCAGTTTGTGAAATAAATTCAAATGCATCACCACTAGCTGAACAACCAAAACAGTAATATAACCCCTTAGTATTGCTCACCAAAAAAGATGGGGTTTTTTCGTTATGAAATGGACAGAGCCCAACAAAACTATCTCCTCTTTTTATTAGCCTGACTTTTTTACCTACTATGTCAGATAATAATAATTTTGATTTTATAATATCTATGTGATCCATCTTATTGAATTAGTAGTAGGATAAAAATTATATAGAATTTATACACATCTGACTCGAAATTTATTTCAAGCTTTAGGACTCCCGAAAGATCAGGAGTATTAAAACGGCTTGACAGAACGGCTTGACAGAAAGATCAAAATAAATTACCCATATAAATATCCTTAGGTTATGCAAGATCAACTTTTTATATGTCAGATATAATATCAATTGCCTCAGATCATGCTGGTTATGAATTAAAATCAGAAATAAAATCCTACCTGGAAACCCTGGGTTACACAGCGGTAGATCAAGGCTGCACTGCTAAGCAAAAGTGTGTAGATTACCCAGACTATGCTGTTAAAGTTGTAGAAGATATAACAAGCAAAAAAGCAAATTA
This sequence comes from Wolbachia endosymbiont (group B) of Limnophora tigrina, assembly GCF_964263235.1. Lineage (NCBI taxonomy): Bacteria > Pseudomonadati > Pseudomonadota > Alphaproteobacteria > Rickettsiales > Anaplasmataceae > Wolbachia > Wolbachia endosymbiont (group B) of Limnophora tigrina. The sequence goes on from NZ_OZ181655.1 coordinate 840,857, forward strand.
TGGGATATTAATTTGTGGTACAGGTTTGGGCATGAGTACTGTGGCAAATCGTTTTGAAGGAATCTACGCTGCTTTATGCAATAGTGTTGAGATCGCAAAATTAGCTCGCGAGCATGGCAACGCAAATGTACTGTGTCTTGGTGCAGGATTTACTGCGAGTGGATTAGCAAAAGACATAGTCAAACAATTCCTCGAAACAGAATTTTCAAAAGAAAGCAGACATAAAAAACGTCTTGATAAACTCAGTAATATAACCTCTAAGGAAAAAAAAACAAAAACTTATAACGAAGATGAAATATCAAAATTTGCTAAAATGGCAGGTGAATGGTGGGATGAGAATGGTAAATTTAAGCCATTGCACATGATGAATCCTGTGAGAGTATCTTACATTATTGAGAAAATAAAAGAGTTAAAAAAATGTGACTTAAATGAAATATCACTTCTTGATATCGGGTGTGGTGGTGGCATTTTATCAGAGTCAATGGCACGTATTGGCATTAACGTTTCAGGAATAGATGTATGCGCAGAAAACATCAAAGTGGCACAATCACATGCGAAAAAAGTAGGGCTTAATGTAGAATATATGCACACCAGCATTGAAGAGCTAAGCAATGACAAGAAGTACGACGTGGTTCTGCTGATGGAAGTAGTCGAGCATGTAGATAATTTAGAATTCTTTATGAGAAGAGCAATAGAATTGCTGAAACCAGAAGGGCTAATCTTTATATCCACAATAAATAGAACTATCAAATCCTTCTGTCTTGCAATAGTTGGTGCGGAGTATATATTAAATTGGCTGCCTAAGGGTACGCATAATTGGAATAAATTTCTCAAGCCGTCAGAAATTGCAAATCACTTAAGAGAAAATAATGTAACGCTGCAAAACATGGCTGGCATGGAGTACAACGTAATAAAGCGTGAGTGGAATCTAACTAAAGGCGTGGATGTTAATTATATACTTTGTGGTTTGATGAGTGGTTAGATTTAACTCTATAAAAGCACCATTTTCACTTCCAATACTTTGAAGGATCTAGACCAGGTTTCTTACATCTGCCCTTACTAGTGACCACCCAGCCATTAGGACAACATCCTCGAACCACGTTTCTCCAAGGGCCACAGCGATCACGACCTATGTATTCATATCCAGGAGCAGCAACACACTTTCCATTATTCAATGTTTGTCTCTTATCAAGACAACAAACTTCTTTTTCTGTTACCTTTGTTACAATTTGAGGAGCACCAAAAAACACAGCAACAAACATACCCAGTGCAAAAAGTGCAGGCCAAGGCATTCTTCCAAATATTGCAAGTAAGCTTGTACCAATTATTACCACTGTAATCATTGGTCCACCTATTCCATGAACGTAACCTATTACATTACACATTACATCTGTTGCTCCATCAGCGTGTGCATCAAATGCATAGAAAACTATAAATAGAATTACAAGAAAATTTCCCATTGTTCTGTCAATAATCATGCCTGATTGTTCCATATTTCAATGAAATTTCAGTAAATAGCTTTTTTCAAAAATTATGTTCAACCCAATCAATATTTATTTATTACTGCCTTTTTAATACTATAATTAACTCAGTTGATTTTTATCAAAATGCTAAACCATGGATCGATTTGAGAACTTTTACATCACCACGCCAATATATTACGTAAACGACAAACCACACATTGGTCATGCATATACTTCTCTTTTGTGTGATGTGGTGACAAGGTTCATGAAATTAGCTGGAAAAAATGTCAAATTTACCACAGGCACAGATGAACATGGACAAAAAATAGAAAAAGCAGCTAAAGCAAAGGAAATGCAGCCAAAAGAATTTACAGATGAAGTGAGCGTTTCATTTAAAGAATTGGCTAAGTTCATGAATTTTGAGTATGACGATTTTATTCGCACTACGGAGGAACGTCACAAAAAAGCAGTGATAGCTTTATGGAATAGACTTGAAGAGAGAGGACAAATATATTTGGATTCCTATTCGGGTTGGTATTCAGTTCGTGATGAAGCATTTTATCAGGAGTCAGAGCTGATAGATGGCAAAGCACCAACAGGTGCTGAGGTCCAGTGGATAAAAGAAGAGAGTTACTTTTTTCGCTTATCAAACTGGCAAGAAAAATTACTGGAACTCTATAAAAATCAGCCAAGTTTTATCTTTCCTGAGAGCAGAAGAAATGAAGTGATATCGTTTGTAAGATCAGGGCTCATTGACCTCTCAATCTCTCGCACTAGTTTTAACTGGGGAATAAAAGTACCAGGTAATGACAAACACGTAATCTATGTCTGGATAGATGCATTAACCAATTATCTTACATCAATAGGTTTCCCTAGTACTGAAGGTGAGGAATATAAGAGGTTTTGGGCAGAACCAGAAACACAGATTCCAGTGTCAAGCACTGGAATGACACCAAACCAAGGGAAAACGCAGATTCCAGTGTCAAGCGCTGCAAACCTAGCTGACAACTCTTTCAACGTTCATGTAATCGGTAAAGACATATTGCGCTTTCATGCTGTATATTGGCCAGCGATTCTCCTTGCAGCAGACCTGCCACTGCCAAAACAAATTGCAGTTCATGGTTGGTGGTTGAACGAGGGAGAGAAAATATCCAAGTCCCTTGGTAATGTCATAGATCCAATTGGCCTCGCTCAAGAGTTTGGTGTTGATCAGCTACGCTATTTTCTCCTCAGGGAAGCAAGCTTCGGCCAAGATGGCAACTTTAGTAAGAAAAATATGATCAGCCGGATAAATTCAGAACTGGCAAACAACATAGGCAATTTAGTACAAAGAACAATTTCATTTTTACACAAGCAATGTTCTGGAATTGTACCAACAATCGATCAAAGCCTACTTAAAGGTGAAGAAAGTCTTCCAGGTTGCAAAGCTATACTCGATCAAGTGATGAATCACCTATCAAAGTATGAATTTAACCATATCATACTTCTAATCATCAACATCTCTTCTGAAGCAAATGCCTACATAGACAAAAGTGCACCCTGGACACTAAGCAAAACTGACAGAGAGCGCATGAATTTAGTAATTTACAAGTTACTGGAATATATCAGGATAATAGGCATTTTATTGCAGCCAATCGTTCCCAAGTCAGCAGAGATGATACTAAATCAACTGCAAATTCCGAAAGAACAACGAGATTTAAAATCTTTGTGCGACGCGTGTGTAAGTTCAGGCATAACATTGCCTAAACCTACGCCGGTTTTTTTGAGGGTTGATATTTGAGTAGAGAGCATATAATATGCCCTCTACTATTTTGTTTTAAAGTACCGGGCTGGTTATACTAGAATCAGTAACAAACGATTTAGTTATATTAACATCATCAAGCGATGCTGATACAGGAGTGGTAGCATAATTATAAAAAACATAAGGCAAATAACCCATAGCTTTTGTTGCTTGACTAGTAAGCCAATTAGCTGTGCTCACTACTTGATTAAAATAACCACTAACTTTAGTTTCTTCTTTTTCAGCCGGCTGACTTTCTGGGCTAGAAATCTCAGGATCTTTTTCACCACCAGATTCTGCATCATAAAATATATCTTCTTCATCCCCAGCCAGTTGACTAGAAACATCATAATCTAAACGAGTTAGTTCTTGCATACTAGGTTTAGATCCATCTTCACGCTTAAACTGCTCTTCCGGACTAGAAACCTTAGTACCATAAAGTCTACTGTACAAGCTGCTTCCAACGCTGTTAAGTGCTCCTTTTGTATACTCAACTGATGTACCATAAACATTTTTTAATTTATTTCCAGCACTATTAAATTTCCCTTTTACATACTCAACTGATGTGCCATAAGCATTTTTCGCACTACCTACGACATTTTTTAAGTCATTCGCAACATCACTAAGGCGCTGCTTAATAGTACTATGAACGCGCCCACTACTGTAGGCTTCTGCTACATATGCAAATACTTCTTGAGATGCTTCTTTGATATTCTTCATTGCTTGCGGAACAAAAGTTTTCTTGTGTTTAAGTTCTTCTATTTCTTTTTTTTGATTATCAATCTCCTCATTTTTTTTATTAATTTCAATTTTTTGCTTAGAATTTTCCTCCTCTTTAGCTTTTACTTCCGCTTCTTTTTTAGTCAGTTGGTCATTTTGCCCAGAAATTGTTTGCTCTTGAGCTTGTATCTTAGCTTCTAACTCAGAAATTGTTTGCTTTTGAGCCTGTACTTTATCTTCTTCTTTAGCTAGTTGAGCATCTTTTTTAGATATTTCTTCTACTTTCTCAGCCAGTTGAACATCTTTCTCAGAAATAGTTTTGTTCTTACTAATTGCTTTATACGAAAGTGCAATAGTTACAACAAAAAATACAGCACAACCAATAATAAATGGCAGGCCAACACTTAATGCTGCAACTGGAGCTAAGAAACCAATATAAGGAGCTGCAGCAAACACTCCAGATGCTAATAAAGTTAGAGTAGCCAGAGCACCAGCTACAAGATAGGGTACATTGTTTTTACTTATCATCTCACGTATTATAAAATATAATACCATTATAAAAGGATTTTTAAGAAATTGTCAAGTTAACTTTTTACATAAAAAATAATTAATGAACTTGGGAACAAGAACCAATTCACATGCAATACGTGCGTAAGTTCAGGCATCTGCGGGTTTTTTTAGGATTGATGCTAAAGAGGAGAAATAGTTTTGAACTATTTCTCCTGGGTGAGATTACCTCTTTAAAGGCTCTTACCTTCATTACTTGGATGTGATACTTCAGTACTAGTAAAGAACGACTTAATCCATGCACCCCAGCCTTGACCATTTTCTTCTTTAGCTGGCTCATTTTCTGGGCTAGGAGTCTCAGTATCTTTATACGGAAGAGCGATAATGTCAGGAAGTAAACCCTTAGCCTTTAACTCTGCTCTTTCCTTTTCTTCTTCCTGCTTCCTTTGAGCCATGCGATTTGAAAAATTTTCTTGTCGAGAAATCTCAGGCAATGCAATAACGTCAGGAAGTAAACCCTTAGCCTCTAACTCCGCTCTTCCATTTTCTTCTTCCTGCTTCCTTTGAGCTACACAACTTTCAAACTTCTCCTGTTGAGAAATAGTTTTGTTCTTGCTAATTGCTACAGATGAAAGTGCAACAACTACAGCAGAAATTATAGCGCCACTAATAATAAATGGCAGGCCAACACTTAAGGCTGCAACTGGAGCTAAGAACTGAGCATAAGGAGCTACAGCAAACACTCCAGATGCTAATAAAGTTAGAGTAGCCAGAACACCGACTGCAAGATAGGGTGCGTTAGTTTTATTAAATATATTTTTCACTGTATACCTCACTAAAATAAATAATTTACTATTAAAATTATAGCACAAGTAAAGGTAATGTGTATTAAATAGGACTTGATCTGACACTTAAAATAAGTAAGTTATAAAATAATAAAAGAAAGGAGTGTTAGAAATGAGTACAATACAAACAAAAATACTAAAACCAAAGCTAGGGTTATTAGAGCTAGCAAAACAACTAGGAAATGTATCTCAAGCATGCAAAGTGATGGGATACTCAAGAGATACATTTTATCGGTTTAAGGAGTTATATGAAAATGGAGGAGAGGAAGCATTACATGAAATAAGTAAGAAAAAACCGCTATTAGCGAACAGTGTAAAAGACAAGATTTAATGTGACAGACAAGAATTAACTGACAGAAGAATTGAGGTAGTCAAAACTAATATCAGGCTCTTGTTTAATGCTACTAATGTTTTTCTGAAAAGCAATATATTTACTATCAAAAAACGTTTGCATAGGTGTTTTGCCATAGCAATACTTACCCGAGTGAGGCCTTGTCTCATTATAAGAACGCAACCAATAATCAACATCAATCTGTAGATCTTCCAAAGAATTGTAGATTTTCTTTCTAAAGATAATATTGTAACACTCATCTTGCATGGTTCTATGAAATCTTTCACATATGCCATTGGTTTGTGGAGAGTTGGCTTTGGTTCTAGAATGATCGATATTTTCGATTCCCAAATATAACTGATAAGCGTGATTTTCTGGCTTGCCACAATACTCTGTACCCCTATCAGTTAGAATGCGTAATAATGGAATTTTCTGCTCATCAAAAAATGGAATAACTCTATCGTTGAGGAGGTCTGCAGCTGTAATAGCTGTTCTGTCCGTGTAAAGTTTAACCATTGCAACTCTCGAATAAGTATCAACAAAAGTCTGCTGATAAATTAGCCCTATACCTTTGATATTGCCCACATAATAGGTATCTTGAGAACCCAAATAACCTGGATGTTGTGTCTCAATTTCACCATGAGCTTCCCTTTGTTCTTTAACTTTTTCTAAAGCTGTAAGTTGTTCTTCAGTTAAAATGATTCCTTCTTAAGCTACTTTTGTCTCTAGCGCTTTAAGTCTCTTTTTGAGAGTTTCAAGGTCATTTCTTAGCCATACAGACCTTACTCCTCCCTGAGAAATTATTATACCTCTTTTTCTCAGTTCATTTGCAGCTCTTTCTTGCCCATATGCTGGAAATTCTGTTGCTATACCAATCACTGCTCTTTCTATATCGTCGGAAACTCTGTTCGCTAATAGCGGTTTTTTCTTACTTATTTCATGTAATGCTTCCTCTCCTCCATTTTCATATAACTCCTTAAACCGATAAAATGTATCTCTTGAGTATCCCATCACTTTGCATGCTTGAGATACATTTCCTAGTTGTTTTGCTAGCTCTAATAACCCTAGCTTTGGTTTTAGTATTTTTGTTTGTATTGTACTCATTTCTAACACTCCTTTCTTTTATTATTTTATAACTTACTTATTTTAAGTGTCAGATCAAGTCCTATTTAATACAACTTAGCAAACAATAGGTTTCATGTAATGGTAACCCTATAACGGAAGAGTAGGAGCCGCGTAAGAACAATACGAACATCCCAGCTAGGCCTTGTATATTGCATCCCCCTGCCCTATTTTTCCACTCTTCTGATGCTAAATAATACTTAATTTCTTGTTCACTGAGACGTTTAAATTTCACTATTGTAACCACAGTTCTAATATGTTGTTTAGATTGATCGGGAGTTAATAGACACACACTGGTATATACTCTATGCCTTCTTCCTGATAACAAGCGGATGCATTTTTCTGCTTGCTCAACGTTTTCAGCTTTAAGCAATATCCTTCTACCACAAGCAACAACTGTATCAACGCCAAGCACAAAATGATCTGGATTTGAGCTTTGTATTTTCTCAGCTTTACTTTTTGCCATACGGATTGAGTAATCCTTCGGAAGTTCCTTTTTCAAAGGAGTTTCGTCTATATCTGCTGGCAAAACTAAGCCTGGCTTAATATTGATTTGTTTTAGTAAAGCTATACGCCTTTTCGATGATGAAGCAAGAATAAGATTATTTAGAGATCGTTCTGTCACTTGTACCTTTAAGCCTTCTAATGATCCGACCTTTTTTCGCATTCCTATCGTAAATGCTCATCTCAACTAACACCCTATCCCCTATAATGATGCGTATTTTACTTCTTCTCACTTTCCCTGATACATGACAGATAATCTCATGTTCATTGTCCAGTTTCACTCTAAATTCTGCTGCAGGTAGTAAAGCAGTTACTGCCCCTTCCACTTCAAAAATTGTTTTTGATTTCTCGTCTTTTATCATATGTTATATTATAATTTAATAATCTTTTTCAGTCTACTATAGATTTTAAATTATTATCAACACAAAAGACTTTTTGCACCCCACTTAAGTATTTCTCTTGCAACTTAACCCCAACCATCTTCACAATAATGCGAGAGGAAGGCGAGCTACCTATCTACGCTTCTACTCCTTGCCTGTGCTCTGATAGGACTTACGGACCCTAGGACTAGAACTGAACTACAAGGATGATTATCACAATTCTCCTCATTGCTATCATATGCGCTATCATTGTCCCCTTCCTGTGGAACATAAGACTCATTATCAGATTCACTATCAAAGCTTAAAGATGTATTAAATAGGACTTGATCTGACACTTAAAATAAGTAAGTTATAAAATAATAAAAGAAAGGAGTGTTAGAAATGAGTACAATACAAACAAAAATACTAAAACCAAAGCTAGGGTTATTAGAGCTAGCAAAACAACTAGGAAATGTATCTCAAGCATGCAAAGTGATGGGATACTCAAGAGATACATTTTATCGGTTTAAGGTGTAAAAGACAAGATTTAATGTGACAGACAAGAATTAACTGACAGAAGAATTGAGGTAGTCAAAACTAATATCAGGCTCTTGTTTAATGCTACTAATGTTTTTCTGAAAAGCAATATATTTACTATCAAAAAACGTTTGCATAGGTGTTTTGCCATAGCAATACTTACCCGAGTGAGGCCTTGTCTCATTATAAGAACGCAACCAATAATCAACATCAATCTGTAGATCTTCCAAAGAATTGTAGATTTTCTTTCTAAAGATAATATTGTAACACTCATCTTGCATGGTTCTATGAAATCTTTCACATATGCCATTGGTTTGTGGAGAGTTGGCTTTGGTTCTAGAATGATCGATATTTTCGATTCCCAAATATAACTGATAAGCGTGATTTTCTGGCTTGCCACAATACTCTGTACCCCTATCAGTTAGAATGTGTAATAATGGAATTTTCTGCTCATCAAAAAATGGAATAACTCTATCGTTGAGGAGGTCTGCAGCTGTAATAGCTGTTCTGTCCGTGTAAAGTTTAACCATTGCAACTCTCGAATAAGTATCAACAAAAGTCTGCTGATAAATTAGCCCTATACCTTTGATATTGCCCACATAATAGGTATCTTGAGAACCCAAATAACCTGGATGTTGTGTCTCAATTTCACCATGAGCTTCCCTTTGTTCTTTAACTTTTTCTAAAGCTGTAAGTTGTTCTTCAGTTAAAATGATTCCTTCTTAAGCTACTTTTGTCTCTAGCGCTTTAAGTCTCTTTTTGAGAGTTTCAAGGTCATTTCTTAGCCATACAGACCTTACTCCTCCCTGAGAAATTATTATACCTCTTTTTCTCAGTTCATTTGCAGCTCTTTCTTGCCCATATGCTGGAAATTCTGTTGCTATACCAATCACTGCTCTTTCTATATCGTCGGAAACTCTGTTCGCTAATAGCGGTTTTTTCTTACTTATTTCATGTAATGCTTCCTCTCCTCCATTTTCATATAACTCCTTAAACCGATAAAATGTATCTCTTGAGTATCCCATCACTTTGCATGCTTGAGATACATTTCCTAGTTGTTTTGCTAGCTCTAATAACCCTAGCTTTGGTTTTAGTATTTTTGTTTGTATTGTACTCATTTCTAACACTCCTTTCTTTTATTATTTTATAACTTACTTATTTTAAGTGTCAGATCAAGTCCTATTTAATACAGATAATTTCTGTTTTTTGATTCTATCTGTCCATTTATCATTTTCTATATCTTGTTTGTTGGTTGCTCTTTTTTCTTGCTCAACAATTGCCTTATCTACCTTCTGATAAATTGCATCAATTGCATTAATTGCATTTTTTTCTTTGTATACTTCGCTTTTCCCTTCAATAATTAACTTAATAAAAGTATTTACAACAGACTGCACTTGATTATGATTAATATGGCCTCTTATCAAAGAAGGTAAAGAGCCTAATTCCATTATATGTTGACCTATGTTATTATCTATACCTTCTGTATGCATTAACATTTCATCATCAAACTCTTTCAATACTTCTGATGCTATTTTACCTTGAAAGGAAAGCCCTAAATTATCTGCTACTTCACTTATTAATAACTCTCTGTTTTCTTTATTATCTTCCAATTTAGCATAATTACTCAATAGATCCATAACTGTAGATACTCTGACTTCAACAAGATCATTAACATCTTCATCTTCTAGAGCAACTCCTGACCCCAAGAACCTCTCTCTGAGATTTTCGCTTAAAAGATTGATAAACTCTTCATTTGCATCCGATCCTGTAGTAGATATTGTACCATCTAAATAGTTACTTTGAGCACCGAAGTTACGCTCTATTTGTATTCTTATCTCAGATTTAAATCCTAATTTTGCACAGAATTTCTGAAAATATTCTTTAATAATGTCAAACAAGCTCTTGCCATTATCTTTATAATTTTTTAACTCTTCAGGAATAGTAAGTGACAATTTACCCTCACCGTATGTTACAAAGTTTTCACCATTGTGAGATTCAATTGTAAATTCCAATGAACTGGGCAGATTACATATCTTATCCCCATGCATAACTTGATCTTTGACAGAAAGTATCGGTAGCCTCATATCAGATCTAATTCTCACATTATTTTGGTTAGCACAATCAATGTTTATTACTTTTTTAGGATTTTCTACTATGAACGACTGTCCAAGTGCAAGTTGGGTTTGTATAAATGGAGCAGCCTCATACCCTGCTTGATTACAATTGGTGACTAGCTCTTCTAAAATAGCATCACTTGGAACTTCTGCCCCAGCGTATCTAAACATTTTCTTGAAAACTTCTTTTGCAAAGGAACGGTAATCCTTGTTTTCATCTCTCTCTGTAGGTAATAGATGGATATACCCATGGCCAGCATTGTAAAATTCTTCAAATTCTTTCTTATATGAATCGGTCATTTGATGATCAGCAATTTTGGGATTTTCACAGTGATTTTTCCACAGCTCACCCAATGCATTACTTACAAGCTCTTTCTCAATATCTTCGAGTACTGAAGCAACAAAAGCTTTGCCACGATCCGTATCTATTTCTCTTGTTCCTTTTTTGTTAAATATTTCGTCATTATATATATCATCACTATTAAAAAGTTCGCTTTTGCAGTGCTTAGCTCCTTCCTTAAATGCAATAATAAGATTTTTATCTATTTTTTTTCCGTTAATAATAAAATTCATCCTTTGAAAATCTAAGAACATTGTTTCACCAGAATTTGCTAATTTATTATCTTGACCGGCTTTTAATTTACTAAAATTGAACTTTTTAGCTGTGGCCTTTAATCTAACTACTGGACTATCCTTCCTCTCTTTCATAATTAATACCTTACTGTAAATGCGCTGTAAGTTGTATCATATAATGATGAATAATTTGATAATATATAAAAAAAGTCGATAGTATATTTCTTTATTTAAGAGGTGTAGGAAAGGTGTAAGATTTTAAATTTCTCTTTCCATTTGTAGCGTACTGCATTAATATTTATGTATTAATTTAGAAAATAATGATGAATAACATTGTAATTGTTGGTCTGCAATGGGGTGACGAAGGCAAGGGTAAAATAGTAGATTATCTTTCTGAGAATGCAGATGTAGTTGTGAGATTTCAGGGAGGAAATAATGCAGGGCACACTATAGTAATAGATGATGAGGTTTATAAATTAAATTTACTGCCCTCTGCTGTTTTGAGAACGGGCAAAATATCTATTATAGGAAACGGTGTTGCTCTTGATTCACATGCTCTAATCTCAGAAATAGAGTCATTGAAAGTTAAAGGAGTGGACGTAAACTATAACAACTTGATGGTATCCGAGAGCTGTCCATTAATACTTAGCGTACATAAGGACAAGGAAAAGCTATTTGAAGATTTAAACGGAAATCACAAAATTGGTACAACAAACAAAGGGATAGGGCCATGTTATGAAGATAAAGTTGGCAGAAGAGCTATACGCCTTTGTGACTTAGAAAACGCAGATGAGCTCAATAAAAGAGTGGATACTCTTCTTAATTACCACAATGCTATCAGGAAAGGCCTTAACTACCAGATGGTTAAAAAAGAAGAAATATTAAAGGAAATTCAAGAGATTTCAGAAAAAATTCTTTCATATAAAAAACCTGTGTGGAAGATATTGAATAGCTTTATGAAAGAAGGTAAGAAAATAATATTTGAAGGCGCCCAAGGCACGTTTTTAGACATCGACCACGGAACTTACCCTTTTGTTACTTCAAGTAATACTGTAGCGTCGCAAGCAATAACAGGCTCAGGATTAGCCTCCAATGCTTACATTATTGGTGTGGTAAAAGCTTATACAACAAGAGTGGGCAATGGTCCATTCCCTACTGAGCAAAAGAACGAGATTGGAGATAGCTTATTTACTGTAGGCAAGGAACTTGGAACAGTGAGCAATAGAAGAAGGCGCTGCGGATGGTTTGACGCAGTTTTAGTGCGCCAGGCTGTGCAACTTTCTGGAGTCTCAAGTATTGTATTAACTAAACTAGATATCCTTGATTCTTTTGACACAATTAAAATATGTGCTGGTTACAAGTATAGCGGAAAAATGTATGATTATTTACCCGCATCACATTCAATACAAGAAGAATTAGAGCCAATATATGAAGAGTTTCCTGGCTGGAAAGAAAACACTCAAGGTAAAAGGCCGATTAAAGCATTGCCTATCAATTTAATAAAATATATAGATAGGGTAGAAAAATTAATAGGCGTACCAATTCATCTCATTTCAACCAGCCCAAAGAGAGAGGATGTTATTAAGCTTAAAGATTTCTGAAAACGTTTTTTTAACTTTTATCCAATAAAAAAAATACTTGCGTAACTTTGAATAGTCTATTATGCAAGGTAGTAAGTGAGCAGTGTATCATGAAAGATAAAAGCTCAAGGTTAACACTTGCAGTTATTTTTACACAATAATCATAAAATTGGTGTAGAACGTGGTTTGATTTTTTTGAATATATGTTAATTAGTATAATATAAACACAGTCAAAGGAGGTGTGTTATGATTGGAGGTTTGACTAAGGGAGACAAAGCAGCAGAGGCAGGAAAAATAGGTGATCAATTTGAAAAGCATTTTTGTATTGGACCAACTTCACTGAATAGGGAAGTTTATTACTCTACGCTTATCTACCATACATTCAAAGAGTTATATTCACAATTAGGTAATACCTCTTATGCTGATAAAACGAGATCAGAAAAAGAAATAATCGATTTTTATGTTCTACCTCAATTTGCACGTTTTAAAGAAATTATTGATGAAGGTGTAAAAAAAGATTCTTCGTTTGCAAATTCTGCTATTGTAAAGTTTTGCTACTCAATTATAAAAGATAATAAATTACTTAAAGGATTAGAAAAAGTTAGTATTCCTGCCAAAAACTCTAGTGTAAAGGCAAGGATAAGCTTTCAACTGGAAAATCTGAAAGAAAAGGTGTGGTTCTTAAGAAAACTAAAGGAAAAAAAGAATTTCACTTACGTGCAGGGGGCTTTTGGGGATGAGTGGAGTTTTTATGACCTAATAAACGATAACGATAGAGATTTTAAACAAACGTACATAGATAAAGCAGTAACAGAGTCTGCTAATAAGAGCTTTAAGGAAGATATAAATAAATACATAAAGTTGGCAGAGCTGGGAAAAAAAGCTGCAAGTAAATATTTTGAGAGGAAAGACGTAGAGCTTCAAGCTTATTACACAGAAACTGATAACGCTCATAGAGTTTTGAATGTTAACCTTATTAATTACAATAGAAGTGAGCCAACAAGAATTAGTGACATTTTACAGCAAGAGAAAGATATTAAAGAATTGAATATCTATTGCAATAAAAAACATGAAATATACGCTCATCAAGAAGATAAGAAAAGATATTATGAATTTAAAGAAGGCGCATGTTATGAAATGACAAGCACTTGGCCTGTAGAGAATGGATCCAGAATGTGTACCATGATTATGAATGTGAGTAGTAGCGACATAACTGAAGTACTAAAATTTGATGGTGAAGATTTTGTGTCATCGGAGGAGATCCTAGAATTAATAAAGCAAAACGATGAATTATATATTCAAGGTCTCTCCTTACATGATGCTGTAATGAAATCACTAGAAAAGGGTAAGGCTGCTGATGTTGTACCTACTGCTAATAATAATTTTCAAAATGAATCTATAGCGGCCTATCAAGATAAGGAACCAGGGGGGGAATCGAAAGGTCCAGACCCTAAAGTTGATGATGACAATAGCCTTCATCCTTCTCCTTCTATATAATAGCAATGCATCAACTCAAACAGAAGTTAAATTACAACAGATTGCAACTCAGACAGAAATTAATTCACAATAAACCGAAACTCAAACGGAAGTCAATTTACAACAGATTGCAACTCAGACGGAAGTTGCTTCACAACAAATAACTGATTTACAAAACAGGTTTGGAAAAGAAGAGCAAAAAAACACAAAATTGCAAACTGAACTGGCACAAAAAGATGAAGAGTTAGCAAGCGCGTTAGCAGAGCTACAAGGGAAAGCACAAGAACTTAAAAGTGTATATGAAGAAAAAGGAAAGCTAAGGTGTAAAAGACAAGATTTAATCTGACAGACAAGAATTAACTGACAGAAGAATTGAGGTAGTCAAAACTAATATCAGGCTCTTGTTTAATGCTACTAATGTTTTTCTGAAAAGCAATATATTTACTATCAAAAAACGTTTGCATAGGTGTTTTGCCATAGCAATACTTACCCGAGTGAGGCCTTCTGTATTAAATAGGACTTGATCTGACACTTAAAATAAGTAAGTTATAAAATAATAAAAGAAAGGAGTGTTAGAAATGAGTACAATACAAACAAAAATACTAAAACCAAAGCTAGGGTTATTAGAGCTAGCAAAACAACTAGGAAATGTATCTCAAGCATGCAAAGTGATGGGATACTCAAGAGATACATTTTATCGGTTTAAGGAGTTATATGAAAATGGAGGAGAGGAAGCATTACATGAAATAAGTAAGAAAAAACCGCTATTAGCGAACAGAGTTTCCGACGATATAGAAAGAGCAGTGATTGGTATAGCAACAGAATTTCCAGCATATGGGCAAGAAAGAGCTGCAAATGAACTGAGAAAAAGAGGTATAATAATTTCTCAGGGAGGAGTAAGGTGTAAAAGACAAGATTTAATGTGACAGACAAGAATTAACTGACAGAAGAATTGAGGTAGTCAAAACTAATATCAGGCTCTTGTTTAATGCTACTAATGTTTTTCTGAAAAGCAATATATTTACTATCAAAAAACGTTTGCAGGGAGTGTTAAATAAACTGTGTCAAACCGAAAAAAAAGTAATAAATTGATATAAAAAAATGGAGGTTTGACAATGAGTCAGAAAGTAGTAAACAGAACTACCGGTTTGGTAGATTATAAAGAATTAGAAACAAATATCCTGTCGTCTATACGAGAAGGAAGACCGTTGACAGGAAGAGATGGAGCATTAACACCGTTTATAAAAAAGTTGCTGGAGGTAAGCCTGGAAGGTGAAATAGAAAACCACTTGTCGGCTGAAAGCGAAGAGAATAATCGAAGAAATGGGAGGAATGCAAAGACTTTACGTACAAGCGCAGGGTCATTTGAGCTTTTGACGCCAAGAGATAGGGAAGGAAGTTTCGAACCACAAATAGTCAAAAAAAGGCAAACAAACTTACATCCAGAGCTTGAAACGAAGATTTTGAGCACATTTGCCAGTGGTATGGGCTATAGAGATATAGTGTCACATGTTGAGGAAATTTATGATCACAAAATATCGGCGGCAGAGATATCAAGTATTACTGACAAATTGCTACCAGTAATCAACGAATGGCGTAGTCGCCCGCTGCAGTCTGTATATCCGATAGTTTTCATGGATGGCATGTTTTTTAAAGTCAAAGAGGACGGGCATTGCGTAAGTAAATGCATGTATAACATATTAGGCATAGATCAAAATGGCAAAAAAGAAGTATTAGGTTTTTATTTGGCTGAAAGTGAAGGAGCTAACTTCTGGTTGGGAGTGCTAAATGACCTCAAAGAAAGAGGAGTAGAAGATATCCTTATTGCCTGCGTTGATGGGCTGAAAAGCTTTCCTGCAGCTATAAACAGTGTCTTTCCTAATGCGGAAGTGCAGATGTGTATAGTGCATCAGATACGCAACTCACTGAAGTATGTGGCCAGTAAAGATGCGAAGAGTTTTTTGAGCGATTTAAAGAAGGTATATCAAGCTTCAAGCAAGGAAATTACCGAGAATTATCTGTTGGAATTGGATGAAAAATGGGGCACAAAGTACCCTATGGTTATAAAATCTTGGCAGAATAATTGGGAAAACTTGTCTGGTTATTTTAAGTATTCTGGTCCAGTTAGGAGGATAATCTACACCACCAATCCCATAGAGGGGCTACATAGGCAAATTAGGAAATTCACTAAGACCAAAGGCTCATTTACCAGCATAAATGCCTTGTATAAGCAGGTATATTGTGCTATAAAGAAGGCAGAGGAAAAGTGGACGATGCCTGTACATGATTGGGCATTAACTATCTCTCAACTTGATGTTTTCTTTCCTGGCAGATTGAAAATTGAGTTGAACTAAAAATGCGGTTTGACACAGTTTATTTAACACTCCCCGTTTGCATAGGTGTTTTGCCATAGCAATACTTACCCGAGTGAGGCCTTGTCTCATTATAAGAACGCAACCAATAATCAACATCAATCTGTAGATCTTCCAAAGAATTGTAGATTTTCTTTCTAAAGATAATATTGTAACACTCATCTTGCATGGTTCTATGAAATCTTTCACATATGCCATTGGTTTGTGGAGAGTTGGCTTTGGTTCTAGAATGATCGATATTTTCGATTCCCAAATATAACTGATAAGCGTGATTTTCTGGCTTGCCACAATACTCTGTACCCCTATCAGTTAGAATGCGTAATAATGGAATTTTCTGCTCATCAAAAAATGGAATAACTCTATCGTTGAGGAGGTCTGCAGCTGTAATAGCTGTTCTGTCCGTGTAAAGTTTAACCATTGCAACTCTCGAATAAGTATCAACAAAAGTCTGCTGATAAATTAGCCCTATACCTTTGATATTGCCCACATAATAGGTATCTTGAGAACCCAAATAACCTGGATGTTGTGTCTCAATTTCACCATGAGCTTCCCTTTGTTCTTTAACTTTTTCTAAAGCTGTAAGTTGTTCTTCAGTTAAAATGATTCCTTCTTAAGCTACTTTTGTCTCTAGCGCTTTAAGTCTCTTTTTGAGAGTTTCAAGGTCATTTCTTAGCCATACAGACCTTACTCCTCCCTGAGAAATTATTATACCTCTTTTTCTCAGTTCATTTGCAGCTCTTTCTTGCCCATATGCTGGAAATTCTGTTGCTATACCAATCACTGCTCTTTCTATATCGTCGGAAACTCTGTTCGCTAATAGCGGTTTTTTCTTACTTATTTCATGTAATGCTTCCTCTCCTCCATTTTCATATAACTCCTTAAACCGATAAAATGTATCTCTTGAGTATCCCATCACTTTGCATGCTTGAGATACATTTCCTAGTTGTTTTGCTAGCTCTAATAACCCTAGCTTTGGTTTTAGTATTTTTGTTTGTATTGTACTCATTTCTAACACTCCTTTCTTTTATTATTTTATAACTTACTTATTTTAAGTGTCAGATCAAGTCCTATTTAATACAAATAATCATCTTCTCCTTGCCGCTATCGGTGCCTATACCGGTTCCACCTGGTTATACAACTATTCTTTCTATACCTTTAATCTTATTCTCACTGCAGCTTCTATTTGGATTTGATTCTCCTTGGATGCCCAGTTGGCTAGAAAGAAAATCTTTTCAACGTTCAACACTAGCTCTTGTGGTAGAGAAAACTTCCCCTGTATTAGAAAAAATAGAAAAATTCATGAAGCCAAGACTGTCTTTCATTTTCTATGGGCCTGGTGAGAAGATTCTGGCTTTTATGATGTTGCTTTGTGCAATAATAATAGCTCTTCCTTTACCTTTTACTCACTTCCTTCCTGCAATTGGCGTAATTCTTATTTCACTTGGTATTATGAGTAAAGACGGGTTTCTATCCATATTGGGAGTTTTAGTGTCATTGTGTGCGTTGTTGCTTACTCTTGTTGTAATAGTCAAAGGACCACAACTTATAACCGGAGCACTTTCTCTTCTTAAAAGCTTCGTACATAGTTAGGTTTTACAACACCTTAACAAAAAATGAAGCATTAGTGTAAAATGAATAACGAATATTGAAATATAGTAATAATTATGTTAGTTATAAGGAACAATCTTATTAAAGGGTAGCTGTGCAAAAAAGTGAGAAATTGGCTGAAAATAAAAAATTAGCTTCTGATATTCTAAAAGAGGTTGCAGATACCGATAACGCTAATAGCGATAAAGTGACATTGTTTGATATTAAAGCAGCTTTGCAAGAGCGCGGTTTTGGTATTTTAATAATAATCTTTTCCTTGCCGCTATCGGTACCTATACCGGTTCCACCTGGGTATACAACTATACTTTCTATACCTCTAATCTTATTCTCACTGCAGCTTCTGTTTGGGTTTGATTCTCCTTGGATGCCTCACTGGTTGGAAAGAAAATCTTTTCAACGTTCAACACTAGCTCTTGTGGTAGAAAAAACTTCTCCAGCATTAAAAAAAATAGAAAAGTTCATGCAGCCAAGAATGTCTTTCATTTTCTATGGGCCTGGTGAAAAGATTTTAGCTTTTATAATGCTGCTTTCTGCATTATCAATAGCCCTTCCACTACCTTTAACTAACTTTATCCCTGCAATTGGTACAACTCTTATCTCACTTGGTATTATGAGTAAAGACGGATTTCTCTCTATATTGGGAGTCTTAATATCATTGTGTGGGTTATTACTTACTCTTGTTGTAATAGTCAAAGGGCCACAACTTATAATCGGGGCATTTTCTTTTCTAAAAAGCTTTGTATATGGTTAAGCTTTACAACACTTTAACAAAAAAAAAAGAACTTTTTACACCGATCAATACAGATCACGTAAAAATGTATGTTTGTGGGCCAACGGTATATGATACGGCACATATAGGCAATGCACGGTCTGTTGTTGTTTACGATGTGTTATTTCAGCTACTTAAGTTTTGTTATGGCAAAGTTACCTATGTGCGTAACATAACCGACATTGATGATAAGATAATTAATGCAGCAAGTGAGAAAAATAGCAATATAGAAAGTATAACCACACATTACATTAAGGCTTTTCATGATGATATGGGAAGAATAAATTGTAAAGAGCCAACACACGAGCCAAAAGCAACGGAAAACATAGATTATATTATAGAATTAATTGAATATTTGCTGCAATTAGGTCACGCTTACGAATCTGACAAACACGTGTATTTTAATATAGAATCTTACCATGAATATGGTGCTTTATCAGGAAAAAAAACTGATGAATTGATTCATGGTAGCAGGGTTGGAATTGATGAAAATAAAAAGCACCCTGGAGATTTTGTGCTGTGGAAGCCTGCAAGTGATATTGACTATAAACTTTCAAGTTATTGGAATAGCCCATGGGGAGAGGGCAGACCTGGATGGCATATAGAATGCTCAGCAATGTCATATGCTTACCTTGGCAAAGATTTTGACATTCATGGTGGCGGTATAGATTTACAATTCCCTCATCACGAGAATGAAATTGCACAGAGTAAGTCTGCATTTGCTGGATCAATGTTTGCAAAATATTGGATACATAATGGTTTTCTTACAGTAAATGAAGAGAAAATGAGCAAGTCCTTATTTAATATAGTCAAAATAAGAGAATTGCTTGATAGTGGAATAAAAGGCGAGGTAATACGTTATGCACTGCTCAAAACTCACTATAGAAAACCACTTGATTGGACAGAAAACGTTATTTCCGATGCACAAGAAACCTTAAATAAATTTTATCGGTTATCACGTGGTTTAGATACAACGAATATTGATGAAAGTAACGCAGAGATTTCTAAAGATTTTATAGACGCTTTAAAAAACGACTTAAACATTCCTGAAGCTCTAGCTATACTGCATGAAATGGCTGCAAAAATCAACAAAATGAGTAATGAAAGTGAAAAGCTTAAATTAACTGAGAGTTTTGTTAAGAGCGCTAGATTTATTGGTCTTCTTGAGTCAAGTTATCAAGAGTGGTTTACTGTGGATGTAAATCATCAAGAAATAGAAAGGCTGATAGACTTAAGAAAAATTGCAAAAAAAAATAAAAATTACGATACTGCAGACAAAATAAGGGATCAGTTGAAACAAATGGGGATTACAATTTCTGACAACGAAGATGGTACAACAACTTGGTAAACTTATATGGAAGATTACTTTCTGCTGTTTAAAGACAGCCTATTATCATCGTTAATCTTGCCTATACACCAAGGCTTTATGTTTGAAGCTATGCTGTACTTTAGATCACATCACAATCTACTACTGATGTTGTTTTTTGGAGTACTAGGATCAAGCCTTGGTGGAACAGTTAATTGGTACTTAGGTAGAATAACAATCTCTATACGAAAATCATACCACAAATTAGAAAACGAATATACAATGCCAAAAGTTACAAAAAATTTGCTAATTTTTACAACTTTATTACTTTCGTGGGTGCCAGCACTTGGAAGTGTGATTCAAATTTTATCAGGTTATTTCAAGTTAAACCTTTATATCCTTGCCCCTTTAATCATTCTATCTAATTTCTTCTATTTGTTATATCTAATACTTACTTTTGGAGTATAACAGCTATAGTACTACAGCTATTAAAAGCCCACTTCTGTTATCCTATGCCCTGACATAAGCGGAGCTATAAATTAAATGCAAAATTTCAATAGTCACGGGATGCACCATGAGCTAAAAGCAACCCCACAAGTTCTTGGCAGTTATTAATGGCATAATCTAATACTGTCACTCCCCTATGATTTCTAGCATTAACATTTGCGTTGTATTTCAGCAGTGCCATAGCTATATCAACTTTCCCCATAAGGACAGTATGATGTAGTGGTGTTTCGCCATATTTGTCTTTAGCGTTGACATTAGCACCTTTTTCAATAAGATATTTTGTTATTTCTAAGTTTCCATCTTCAACAGCAATTTGTAATGGAGTTTTATTATCTCCGTTTTTAACATTAACGTCAGCACCTTTGTTGATTAGATATTTCACTATACTTAAGTCCTCACTAAAGGTAGCCATATGGATAGCGAGGTGTAACGGTGTTTCGTCATTTTTACCCTTAGCATTGACTTGAGCACCTTTTTCAATAAGGTATTCCATTATTTCTAAGTTTCCATCTTTAGCAAAACGATGTAATAGAGTATCATTATACCAGTTCGTAGCATTAACATCAGCACCTTTATTGATTAGATATTTCACTATACTTAAGTCCTCGCTAAAGGTAGCCATATGGATAGCAAGGTGTAACGGTGTTTCGTCATTTTTACCCTTAGCATTGACATTAGCACCTTTTTCAATAAGATATTTCATTATTTCTAAGTTTCCATTATCAGCAGCATAATGTAATGGAGTTTCATTGTATTTGTTTTTAACATTAACACCAATACCTTTTTCTACATAATATTTTACTACTTCTAGTCTTTCACTTTTAACAGCAAGGTGTAATAAAGTATCACCAAATTCAGTTCTGACATTAGAATAAGTATCCTTTCCAACCAAATATTCCACTACTTTTAAGTTTCCACTTATAGCAGCATAATGCAACGGAGTTTCATTATCTCCGTTCTTAGCATCAACATTAGCACCTTTTTTAATAAGGCACTCCACTACATCCAAATTCCCACTATAAGCAGCAAGATGTAATGGGGCATTGCCATCCTTGGTTTTAGCATTAACAACCTTGCTAACTCCACCTGAATGTTTTTTTTCTGTATGTGTTAGCAGAGCCTTAACCACTTCATAATTACCACCCTCAGCAGCTGAATGTAATAGAGTGCCATTAAGCTTGTCTTTAGCACTAAAGTCAGCACCTTTACTGATAAGGTACTCTACTACATCCAATTTGCTATTATAAGCAGCAATGTGCAACAGAGTTCGGCCACGATTGTCTTTAATGTTAATAACCTCTCCCAATTTATCTAAATGATATTTTTCTACATGTGTTAATATAGCCATAATTGCTTTACAACTACCATTTTCAGCAAGCAAGAGCAAAGGATTACTTTCCTTGTTTTCTTTAGAGAACATTACCCTACGTACGTAAATAGAGTTAAAGTAAAATTCATCAATCAACTTACCGTGTTTACTTGCATACTCCCAAACAGAAACAATATGACTAACATCCTCTTTTACCACATCATTACTATTTATTAACTCCAGAGCTTTTCTGAGAGCTTCCTCTTCTTGTTCTTTCTCTTGTAATTTTAACCTTATTACTTTCTGCACCAGCCTGTGGGTATTTACTATTCTTTTCTTTAAGTTAATCATTGAGTATCTATCAAGCAACTTAACTGTATTAAATAGGACTTGATCTGACACTTAAAATAAGTAAGTTATAAAATAATAAAAGAAAGGAGTGTTAGAAATGAGTACAATACAAACAAAAATACTAAAACCAAAGCTAGGGTTATTAGAGCTAGCAAAACAACTAGGAAATGTATCTCAAGCATGCAAAGTGATGGGATACTCAAGAGATACATTTTATCGGTTTAAGGAGTTATATGAAAATGGAGGAGAGGAAGCATTACATGAAATAAGTAAGAAAAAACCGCTATTAGCGAACAGAGTTTCCGACGATATAGAAAGAGCAGTGATTGGTATAGCAACAGAATTTCCAGCATATGGGCAAGAAAGAGCTGCAAATGAACTGAGAAAAAGAGGTATAATAATTTCTCAGGGAGGAGTAAGGTCTGTATGGCTAAGAAATGACCTTGAAACTCTCAAAAAGAGACTTAAAGCGCTAGAGACAAAAGTAGCTTAAGAAGGAATCATTTTAACTGAAGAACAACTTACAGCTTTAGAAAAAGTTAAAGAACAAAGGGAAGCTCATGGTGAAATTGAGACACAACATCCAGGTTATTTGGGTTCTCAAGATACCTATTATGTGGGCAATATCAAAGGTATAGGGCTAATTTATCAGCAGACTTTTGTTGATACTTATTCGAGAGTTGCAATGGTTAAACTTTACACGGACAGAACAGCTATTACAGCTGCAGACCTCCTCAACGATAGAGTTATTCCATTTTTTGATGAGCAGAAAATTCCATTATTACACATTCTAACTGATAGGGGTACAGAGTATTGTGGCAAGCCAGAAAATCACGCTTATCAGTTATATTTGGGAATCGAAAATATCGATCATTCTAGAACCAAAGCCAACTCTCCACAAACCAATGGCATATGTGAAAGATTTCATAGAACCATGCAAGATGAGTGTTACAATATTATCTTTAGAAAGAAAATCTACAATTCTTTGGAAGATCTACAGATTGATGTTGATTATTGGTTGCGTTCTTATAATGAGACAAGGCCTCACTCGGGTAAGTATTGCTATGGCAAAACACCTATGCAAACGTTTTTTGATAGTAAATATATTGCTTTTCAGAAAAACATTAGTAGCATTAAACAAGAGCCTGATATTAGTTTTGACTACCTCAATTCTTCTGTCAGTTAATTCTTGTCTGTCACATTAAATCTTGTCTTTTACAGGCAATTTTATTAATAAATTAAGAAATTACAATAAGTTGGCAAAAAATTGCTACACACTATGCCTTTCCGTGTAATCTTTAAATGCACCTCTGTTAGAGTCAAAATATAGCTTCACACTGCCAATTGGCCCGTTTCTCTGTTTTGCAATAATGAGCTCTGCAACATTTCTAATTTTCTCCATTTTCTCTTGCCATTCTCGATGTTTGTTACTCCCTTCGCTTGGCTGCTTTCTTAGTTCATAATATTCTTCTCTATAGAGAAACATTACTATATCTGCGTCTTGCTCTATGCTTCCTGAATCACGCAAATCAGAAAGTTGTGGTTTTTTGTCATCTCTCTGCTCAACAGAACGAGAGAGCTGAGATAGTGCAACAACGGGAATATTCAGCTCTTTTGCAATTGCTTTCAAACCCTGCGTCACTTCCGAGATTTCTTGTACTCTATTTTCATTACTTCTTTTTGTTGTTCCTCTGATTAGCTGCAAATAATCAATGAATACCACTTCTACATTATACAATTGATATAACAAACGTATTCTAGTACGAAGGGCACTAATTGATAGCGCAGGGGTGTCATCTATGATGAAAGGCAGTTCAGATAACTCTGTACTAGCATTGATAAATTCATGCAATTCAAAATCACTAATTCTCCCGGTTAATGCCTTATAATAACTAATCCCTGAATCTATAGTGATCAACCTTGCGGTTAATTGTTCTGCTGACATTTCAAGTGAGAAAAACGCTACATAGTGTTGTTTATCTGCTCTTTTTTGCAACATCTTACAAGCATTAAGTGCAATGTTTAGTGCCAATGCTGTTTTACCCATAGAAGGCCTTGCAGCTAAAATTAATAAATCAGATTTTTGTAGGCCACCAAGAAGCTGATTTAGATCTTGAAGTCCGGTTGTAACGCCCAGCGCTTCTGGATTATTTTTCAGTGTGCTGATCTTCTCAACTACGTCTTTAATTGAACTTGCAAGTTTTATATATGTTTTCTCACCTTGTTTTTTTACTGCTAAGTTGAACAATTTTGTCATTGCTTGTTCAATTTGCGCCTGTGCAGGATTTTCAATATCGTAGTTGTAGCTATCACCAACTATTTCTTGCCCGAGCTTAATTAAACATCTCCTTAAGTAAGTATCACGGATTATTCTAGTCAAACTATAGATATCAAGTGCAATACTTGCCTTTGCTGCAAGCTTTGCTAAGTACTCTACCCCACCACACTCGGTAAACGCTTGGTCGTTCTCAAAAAACATTTTGAGGCTTAGTTCATTAGCAACTATACCGTGTTTCCTGGTTTTGGATATCTGCGTAAAAATACTTTGATGTAATGGATCATAGAAATTCTCCGCTGTGATTGTGTCTTCAACCGCATCACAGATTCTATTATCACGAATCATTGCACCAATAAGCATCTGTTCAGCTTCTAGATTATGCGGTAATTTACATATTTCCTTGTCTACACTTCTTGAACTGAGGAGACTAGCTAATTCATTCATTTTAAGTTTTGAGAGTAACTGTTGATTATTGTAGAATATTTAGTCCTCATTTGAAAGATGTAAAGGCAAAAAAATTTGACTAATTCCGTGTTGCCTATAGCATTAAAACTTAATGCCCCTGTGGTGGAATGGTAGACACGGCAGACTCAAAATCTGTTGCTTGCAAAAGCATGCTGGTTCAAGTCCGGCCAGGGGCACGTTAAATATTGGAAAGTGTATATATGTTACATAAATTTTTTGATCGTTTATTTTCTATTTTTTCTTCTATAAATGTTATTCAAAAGGTAAAGAAAGATGAAAATGGGATATGTTATGTAACGGGCCTCAGGCGCTATATATCAGTATTGCTTGATTTAATTATTATCGTTTTGTTCTTGCAGTTTTGCAGCCAAGCCTTAAATCAGCTCTTTATGAACTCAGAGGATAGCAAAATATTAAGTCAAATTGCTGCAAAATCCCCAATGCAAGCACCACTGTCTGCGGAAGAAAAGACAACGCAGAGTAGACTTATAAAATTACTAATCCTAAATCAAATAGTCCAGTTTATTATGCTCTTTTGCTATGTAACATATATGTTGGTAAGGTTTGCTGCTACACCTGGAAAACTATTACTTGGGCTTAGAGTTGTGGATGCACAAACTTTCGAAAAGATGACTCTAAGACAAGCAACAAAGAGATTTTTTTCCTTTATATTGTCAGCTGCACCATTATTCTTGGGCTTTTTATGGTCAAATTTCAACAAACGCTGTCAAACTTGGCACGACAAGATCGCAGGCACAGTGGTTGTCACGAGTAAAAGCCTTAGAAGGCAGAACTAAAAACTAAAGAGCTCAAATGAAAGAAGGTAAACTCTAAAGTATACATTTAGTAGCGCTTTCTATG
This sequence comes from Wolbachia endosymbiont (group B) of Limnophora tigrina, assembly GCF_964263235.1. Classification (NCBI taxonomy): domain Bacteria; kingdom Pseudomonadati; phylum Pseudomonadota; class Alphaproteobacteria; order Rickettsiales; family Anaplasmataceae; genus Wolbachia; species Wolbachia endosymbiont (group B) of Limnophora tigrina. The sequence continues at coordinate 866,594 of NZ_OZ181655.1, forward strand.
AGAGAAATCGTATTATCTATTCCATAAAGCTTTATGAAAGATCCCATTCTTGGACCGGTTTTTTGGCCAAGTAACGTTTCATATAATAGCTGAAACCAGTCACGTAAGTTGGTATAATCATATTTTTTTCCAATAGAAAATACCTGAGATTGAATTTCTTCAGCAGTAACAGTTGTAGATAGAGAATGTAAAGTGTCCTTCAAATCTAGTAACGCTTCTTTCTCTTTTGCATTTGGAGTTTTATATGATTTTGTTGGTTTGATAAAATCGTGGTAATACTTTACTGCAAAGTCTGAAAGTCTATCAAGCATTTTATTATTTTCTGGTGTGACGTTCGGTGCATAAGAGGATATAAAACCCCATAGGATCTCTTTGTTTTCAGCATTACAAGCCGCTGCTAGGTTTAAAAGTAGTGAGAAATTTATGCCTGAAGTTTCTATATTGGGAACATTGCCCTGGTGGATATGCCAGGCAGGGTTACATAACCTTGCTTCTGATGGCAATTTTATCGTTAAAGCTTGCTTGCGCTCCTCAAATACATTCGAGTATTCTGCGGTGCTCACCTGCACTTCTCCTAGAAATTTCTCATCATAACCAGGTTCTGTATGAAATTTACTATTTGTGTTTTCCCCGTTGTTCTCGTTGTAACGTCTTATAAATTCTAAATATTCATCAGTTGATTTTGGTATCACATCAAAATATAAACGTTTAGCTTTTTTAGGGCTCTGAAAAATGTACAATGCTAAACTCTCTGTTGGTGCGTAAGTTAACCACTCTTCAATTGAAATGCCATTTCCTCTTGATTTTGATATTTTCTTTCCTTCTTTATCAAGGAAAAGCTCGTAGCAAAACAGAAGTGGTGGCTTTTCTCCAAGTATTTCACATATTTGACTTGAAAGCACAGCAGATGGAGTTAAATCTTTTCCGTGAGCTTCATAATTTACTCCAAATGCGGCCCACCTCATTCCCCAATCAGGTTTCCATTGCAGTTTACATTTTCCTTTTGTCACTGGAACTTCTATTTTTTCCCCGTTTGGGTCTTCATACGTGATTGTTCCTTTATCTGTATTTGTTTCAATTACTGGAACTTGTAAAACTTGGGAAGTTTTTGGGCATATCGGCAAGAATGGACTGTAAGTCTGCTGCCTTTCTTCCCGAAATGATGGAAGCATTACGTCCATCACTTTATCATAATTTTTCAGCAGGAGTAAAAGTTTTTCATCGTAAACGCCAGATTTATAACACTCTGTTGCACTCCTAAATTCGTATTCAAATTCAAACAAATCAAGAAATTTACACAACAACGAATTCATGTGATGACCATAACTCTCATGAGTGCCAAATGGATCGGGTATCACAGTCAATGGTTTATTTAAGTGCTCCCTTAGCATCTCTTGATTTGGCACATTATCTGGTATTTTTCGTAAACCATCCATATCATCTGAAACTGCAATGATTTTGGTTTTTATACCAGGAGCTATTTTTTTTAATGCATTTACAACAACTGTAGTGCGAAAAACCTCTCCAAAGGTTCCTATGTGGGGTAAACCAGAGGGTCCATAACCAGTTTCAAATATTATTTCTTTTTTATTAGGAAACTCTTGCAATATTTTTTCTGCTTCTTGAAATGGCCAACTTGTCATTATCTGGGTTAAATTATTAATCAATGTATCTTAACTTAAAGTGCTACTAGTTTCAATGGATTTTAATATAATGATATAGTATTAGTGTTAGAGCTATTATTAGAAGGTTAAAGATATGTCCACAGGTAGTATACAAACAGATCAATTATTTAAAGGTCTTACAAGACCTGCAATGCTCTTTGGTGTGAGTTATATGTTTGCAATATTAAACGTCCTGATTTGTCTGCTAATTTTCATTAATTCAAATGATTTGAGAGTGATTCTCTTAATGTTACCAGGTATACATGGACTTGGCTATATAGCTTCTGCAAAAGAACCGTTGTTTATTGAATTATTTATGGTAAAATTAGGAAAGTGCTCGAAATGTTTAAACCGTTTTTATCATGGAGCCAATTCTTATGATATTGCTTAATGTTGTGTGATGCTGAGGTTTAGGGCTATTCAATCAAAGAGTAAATCTACTCTGAGCAGGGAAGTTCACGCTGCTGAATTTATTCCTTATTCTTGCTATTGGAATAGCACAACCTTGATGACAAAAGAAAATTGGTTGGTTAAGGTTATAAAATTAAGTGGCTTTGCATTTGAAACCGCCGATGACGAGGATTTAGTAATACAAAATAATATCAGGAATCAGATGCTCAGAAGCATTTCATCTCCGGCATTTAGTTTGTATTTTCATACTATCAGACGTAAAAAAAATATTTTTTCTGATGAATTTGCAAGTCAAGGTTTGCCGAATTTTTTCGCTAATCACGTAAATCTAAAATGGAGAGAAAAACACGCAACAAGGCAATCATTTATTAATGACCTATACATTACGATTATCCGTAGAGCAGACACAAAAGGAGTAGAATTTTTGTCATATCTACTAAAAAAATTCGGACATGTAACTTCAAAACATGCTTGGGAAAGTGATATGCGTGCCACGTATGAAGATTTAGAGGAAACGACAAATCGTGTAGTGACAAGCCTTAGAAATTATTCGCCTAAAATTCTTGGAGTAAAAGAAACTCCAGATGGTTTGTTCTGCGAAATAATGGAGTTTCTATCTAGAATCGTAAATTGTGGCTTCGTTACAAATACGCTTTTTCCGCTAAGAACTGAAATATCAAGATACTTACCAGTACATAGGTTATTCTTTGGCCGTAAGATGATACAGGTTGTGACTCATAATGAGAGTAAATATGCTGGAGTAGTTAGTATCAAAGAATATGGAAATCATACTTCTGCAGGAATGCTTGATTCGTTTTTACAACTTCCTTACGAGTTTATAATTACGCAATCTTTTCAATTTATAAACAGGCAAATGGCGATTGGAAAAATGCAGATACAGCAAAATCGAATGATACAGTCTGCAGATAAAGCTATTTCTCAAATAGCAGAAATTTCTCAAGCGCTTGATGACGCAATGAGTGGTAAGATTGCATTTGGTCAACATCACCTGACTATTTTATGTATAGAAAAAAGTCCTAAATCATTGGATAACGCTCTGTCGTTGGTAGAGTCAGAGCTTTCTAATTGCGGTGTTTACCCTGTCCGTGAGAGAGTTAACCTTGAACCAGCATTTTGGGCGCAAATTCCTGGTAATTTCGATTATATAGTGAGAAAAGCTACAATAAGTAGTCTTAATTTGGCTGGATTTGCATCTCAACATAATTATCCTACTGGTAATAAATTCAATAACCACTGGGGAGATGCCGTTACAGTTTTCGACACGACATCTGGTACTCCATTTTTTTTCAACTTTCATATAAGGGATGTTGGACACACTATGATAATTGGCCCAACTGGTGCTGGTAAAACTGTTTTAATGAATTTCTTATGTGCTCAAGCAATAAAATTTTCTCCAAGGATATTCTTTTTTGACAAAGATCGCGGTGCAGAGATTTTCTTAAGAGCACTTGGTGGTATCTATACTGTAATAGAACCAAGAACTAAAACAAATTTTAATCCTTTGCAACTTGATGACACCTCTGACAATAGAACATTTTTAATGGAGTGGATAAAGTCTTTAATTTCGGTATATAATGATAAATTTACTTCAGAAGATATTGTACGAATTAATGATGCAATTGAAGGAAATTTTAAATTAAGAAAAGAAGACAGGTTCTTGAGAAACCTTGTACCGTTTTTAGGACTTGCAGGTCCTGATACTCTAGCTGGGGCAATATCTATGTGGCATGATAATGGTTCTCATGCTGCAATATTTGACAATAAAGAAGATTTGCTAGATTTTTCACGAGCAAGAGTATTTGGTTTTGAGATGGCTAGCTTACTCAAAGATCCTGTTGCCCTTGGACCAGTATTGATTTATTTATTTCATAGGATTAGTATATCTCTTGATGGCACTCCATCTATTATCGTTCTTGATGAGGCATGGGCATTAATAGATAATCCAGTTTTTGCACCCAAGATAAAAGACTGGTTGAAGGTACTGAGAAAACTAAATGCTTTTGTGATTTTTGCTACTCAGAGTGTTGAGGATGCAAGTAAAAGTGCTATTAGCGATACGCTTGTACAACAAACAGCGACACAGATTTTTTTACCAAATCTGAAAGCTACTAGTGTCTATCGGGATGTTTTTATGTTAACTGAACGTGAATATATATTAATTAAGCACACAGATCCAAGTACTAGATTCTTTTTGGTGAAACAAGGAGTTAATGCTGTGGTAGCTAGAATAGACTTAAAAGACCTGGATGATATAATCAACGTATTATCCGGACGTGCAGAAAGTGTTCTATTGTTACACGATATATTAAATGAAGTTGGGGACAACCCAAAAGTATGGTTGCCTATATTTTATCAGAAGGTAAAAAATGTTTAAGACTAAGCTGTCATTGCTATTAATTGCGATATTTTTACTAAATATAGACTTTTTACTCTCATATCCAGTGCTTGCAGATGGAGTAAGTGGTACTGACAAGACAGACTTTGTTAGTAGATTTAATTCTACTGGCAACTTTAGCCGTGCCTCTAACCCTGATTGTGGAGCGTTTAAAACAGCTGCAGCACTTGCTGGAATAGCGATTGCTGTTGGTGCAATATTTACTGGCATTGTTTTGATCGTCTCTTCTGCTGGTTTGTTTACTGCTTTTGTCATTGTTGGAATGATAGCTGCAATTGTTGGGGTTTGGAAAGCGATAGGAGGGCTTGTTGTTTGTGAACATAGTTTTGTTAAACACCCAGTTGCACGTGGTCATGATGGAAAATACAAAAATTTTAAATTAGAAGACACAGGTTATAGTGGCTGTACCAATAAAAATTACCAAACAGAAGATGAATATTTTTCTTGTTTGCAAGATAAAGCTCGGGAAGGCGTGAACAAAAAAGACTATGACGGAAAAAGAGCAGAAAAAGAAGCCTTAAATTCTAACGTTCAGGAGAGTACAGAAAGTTATTACTGGCCAAAAAACGGTGTGCAATACAGTGAATATATAGAAATATGTCATCGAAACCCCTTAACGTTTGGTAATCTTTTTGGTGATATAGACTTTAATGTCAGGGAAAAAGATACTGGATATGAAGGTGGGTCATGGTCTCCGAGGGTTGATGGTGCGCTGGAATGTAAAGTTCTTAAAGCTGGGCAAAGCGAAACCATACATGGGTCAACATTTAAAGCAGTAAGAAAAATGGGCAGGTTGTGTGTGGAGCTGGCAAGTGTGAGCATGCTTGGTATCGAAATGACTCCTTGGCCGCAAGGGGTTGATATGGGATGCACAGAATTGCCACCTGACCCACTTGCTCCTATGTGTGAACAATCTGTGATGATATTCAAAAATAAAGATGGTACAGGAAAGGAAAAAGTTCCTATTGGTAATGATGATGATTATAAAACTACCATAAAAAATAAGGAAAAAGGAGGAAAAGTTTTTGTAGGTTATGATAATGCTGGCTGTTTTAGCTCGTATATCTCTAAAGCTTGCTATAATCAGGCTGGAAGTAAATCATTAGCTCCTATTCCCATCACTTCTATGATAGTGCAATGCATTAAGGAATCGTTAGATAATTTAGTTGCAGGTATTGATTCAAGTGGCAACTCACTTAAGGACAAAAATGGACATGATAAGGGCGGTTTCTTGTCTGTAGCTCAAAAAAGGCTGAAAAATACCGTAACTGCTGTTTTGGTTCTAGCTTTAATACTATTTTCTATAAAAGCCATGTCTGGTGGAGTTCGTAGTCCACAAGAAATGTACATGTTGATTATTAAATTCGCTTTAGTGATTTACTTCACAACAGGTAGTACCATGCCTCATTATTATGGAGAATTAACTCGTCTCTCAAATGGTTTGTCAGAGATAGTGCTAAAAGCGTCATCTGAAAGTAAAGGCATATGTAATTATAAAGCAGGTACAGATTATGAATATACTCGTGCAGGAAAGAAGGTATCTTACAGTTATCTTGCTCCTTGGGACAGGCTTGATTGTAGGATTCTATTCTATTTAGGAGCACCTTTAGAAGGGATCGGTGGCAAAATTGGTACTGGAGGTGTTGTAACGTTAGCAATCTTGCTTGGTGCTGCCCCTGTCTTGTTAGTTGCAGGTTCGATAATCGGTATTATTTTTGCTGGTGGACAAATTTTAGTAGCTATTGTCTGTATATTTATGGCCGTTTTGATGATGATGGTTATTTTGTGGCTGTGCTATGTATTTATTTTATCTCTAGTTGCTTTAAGTGTAATCGTCATTTTATCACCTTTGTTCATTCCTATGGTTTTATTCCAACACACCAAAGGATATTTTGATGGATGGGTAAAAGAATTGATCACCTATAGCCTATATCCAGTTATACTTTTTGCGTTTTTGTCCTTCATGTTCATAGCATGTGATAAAATCTATTTTAAAAATTTGAACTTTGAGCTGGACAAGGAATATGAGGAGAAAATAAAAGCCTCGGGTGGTAGTAAAAAACAATGGTTTAAGTTAAGAGATGGTGAATGTGATAAAAATGAACCTACTCTTGCATGTATGATGCAAAATTATAGCTTTAAAAAGAGCAGCATACTTGGTCTATTCAACTTTACATACATGGAGTTTGGCAGCTCTCTCATCGGGGAATTATTAAAATTGTGTCTGGTATTATTCCTCTTTTACCACTTTTTAAACATTCTTCCTAACATGGCTGCTGAACTTGCCGGTAACCATAGAGCAGCACTCGGTTCTGGTAGTACACCTGCACAAATGGTGAACAAAGCTTTGTCTGCTGCCAAAGCTGCTGCTGGAGGTGCTGGTCAAGCTGCTGCTGCGGCTGTCAAGAAGGCAAGAGGTACTGGTGGAGGAGGTGGAGATAGTGGTAAAGGTTCCAGCGAAACTGTTAAATAAGGTGGCGGTGATGCTAGTTAAGGTGAGTAACAGATGCTTAAACGTTTAAGTAACCAAAACTTGGGTAAGCTATGCATAAGTTTTGTGGTACTTTTTTTATTGTCTGGATGCGGGGAAGGTCACTGTATTAAGCCAGAAAATTTATCAGGTTTGCGTGAAAAACTAGATATAGTGTCAACAGAGCAGAAGTGGGTTGATTCCGGTGTTAATATCTCAGATAGAATAAGAGTAACAGAGATTGACATAGTGCCTAGCAAGGTTAATTTTTGTCCTAAACAGTATGCAGATTTTGCAATTGGGCCTGGGAGAAATGACGTTACATTACCATTTGCACTTAAAAAAGGTGATACGATAAGCTTTAGTGTGATTGGAAGTAAAGTGTGTAAAGATAAAGAGAGTGAGACAAAAATCAGGTATGTAAAAATTGATGAAAAGTGCAGCGAGAAAGAAACGGAACATTTTGCACATGTTTTAAATCGAGAAGGATGTCAAGGTAGTATTCAAGATGGTATATGTCCAAATAAGTATATTATAGGTAATCCACAGTGGTTGAATGGAAAAGAGTACTGGGATCCAAATTTTTCAAAATCAGATCAAGATGAAAAAAGAAAGGAGATTAAAAATATTATTAACTCTATAAAACAAGGAGAAAATATAGACTGCAGCTCGCTTTCAAGTAGTCAGAAAAGCAAAATAGATACGCACATTTTGAATTTACTCTGCAGACGTATATGTAAATTTCCTTCCGACAGCGGAAACAAAGGTTGCGCATATATTGAATACAATAGTATAGAAGGTGAGATATTCAATGCTTTAAATTCTAGTGGTGAATCTGTTATTGCTGAAACTATTAGTAACGTATTAAAGGAAAAACAGGTAAAAACTGACATTACACTATTACGTGTTCACATGGATGGTGAAGATTTTGAATACATTCCAACAGGTGGCATATGTACTAACTGTGATTATAAGATAGAAAAATACCATCGAACACCAAGTTTAACTTTTAGTTTATGTAGTAGAAATGACGAGCACTGCTACGATAGAAATGACAAAGGTGGTTTCAACATAAGAGTAACAAAGAACCATAGCCTAGAAAATAACTTATATATAAGCATTTCTGATAAATTTCCTGAGCGTGAGCCCGATGAAAACCAGGGAGATATACCTGTCGACATTAGCAAAGTTTATGATACTGAGTATATGGAAGGCTTAAAAGAAAAGTTAAAAGACAAAAGTGGCACCATATATTACGGAATAAGAGACCATGGCTGCAATTATAAAAATGAAGGTCAATTTAGTATTAACCTAACAACTAAAGAGCCACCTACGAAAACTTTTAGTGCGATATATAATTTCTTTGATGAAAAAGTGAAAACTGCATTTTTTGGTTCCAGCTACAAAGACTCCAACGCAATTCACTCTGATACTAGTCCTGTAAAGTCTCTTTACGAAAGTTTTATAAAATCAAGCAGAACAAATACCATTAGATCTACAATAATATCGCTACTAGTATTATACATAGTCTTGTATACTCTTTATTACTTTTTTGGGTTAACTCATGTTTCTATATATGAGTTTTTAATTATATGCGTAAAGATAGGAATTATCACCCAGTTGTTGCAAGATGGCAGCTGGAACTTTTTTTATAATAATGCATTTTCTATTTTTGTTAATACTCCAAAACAGTTAATAGAAATAGCAAATTTTAGAGGCACTACATCAAATGTTTTTGAATTCCTTGATTTGCCGCTCAATAGGTTCTTGTCATCGCATTCAGTATTGTTAATAGTATCTCTTATATTTTCCGGCCCTTTAGGCATTGTATCTTTTTGCTTGGTGATCTGGGGTTTAATCACAGTGAGCTTATCTATTTTTAACGCCTTATTTTCTTTTATCACATCTATAGCAATAGTTGCGTTATTGCTATCTTTAGCACCTATCTTTATTATTTGTCTTTTATTTGCGTATACTAGGCAGATGTTTCAAAACTGGGTTAAAAATTTAGCAAGATTTGCAATTCATCCAGTAGTGCTTTTAATTTTTATATCACTGATAAGTCAGGTTATGGATTATATCATATATTCAGTATTTGATTTTGAAGTCTGCTCTACGTGTATACTTAGTATTGACCTAAAGATTTTTAACCCTTGTATCTTCTATGGTTATGCTTCCAAATATACACCTAATATTACCGCTATGATGGCTTTTGTTATCTTAGGTCATGCTATGAAAGCTTTAGTTGAAGCTTCTTCGACAATATCTGACTCGTTGTTTGGTGTTTATGTAGCAAGCGAACCTGGAAGACAGTATCAACAAAGCTTAATGGGAACAGTAGGATTAGATGAGCAAAGTAGCTTTAGAAGAGGATGGGGTGCTTCTCAACAGTCAGGTGCGTCAAGACCTCAAATACCACAAGGGGCTCAAAGGTCAACACCTCAGATACCACAACCAGGGAAACAACAATGATGAGTAAAAGATCACTATTATTGATACTATATCTCGCAATCACTGGTTGTACTATGGATTGTGTTGAGCCTGGGTTGCAGAGCAGAAACACTAGTGTTAACGTGGATGTTCCAGTTCATAAAGCCGATGAAGGAGTTAAGATCCATTGGGTTGATTCTGGTCAAGTAATTAGTCAGGGTGAGAAAATCAAATTTACCCTCGGTGGGTCAGTAAATTTTTGCCCTTCTAAAGAAGGTGAAAATCCAAGGAAAATACTGGTACCTGCTGTATTTTGTGCTGATGGTTCAATACCAAATTACAGTAGTGAGTTAATTAATAATTCTGGTCTTGATGAACGAAAAGCGTGTGGGGATATAGGTTTTGGAAACAAAAATGCCTATAGTAGGAGACGTTATGTTGATACTGGGATTAAAGTAGATCCTGGTGATAAGTTAAGCTTCAGCTTAGTTCCCAGAGAGATGACAATTGATTACGACAATCCAGAGGGAAAAGGCATCAGCTTTGATGACAATTGTTATGACACTCAAGAAGGAAATGAAAAAGCTACGGTAAAAGACATGCTAAATGGAAGAGGGTTCTTTTGTGGAGATAAGGGTAAAAGGACCGCAGTAGAATTTCCACAGCTTAGTAAAGAGAAGATGGAAAAAAGAAAAGCGCTAGTTGGCAATGGTTACACTCCATATGATAATAAGGTACATTTTAATCAATATTATATTCAAGACAACAAACCATGGATGCATGGCTCGCTGCTTGATTTACGACGAGCTAAAATAGGATTGAATGAATTGTGTGATGGAAAAACATGCGATCCTAACGAAACAAAAAAGTACAGCTCTTATGAGCTTAACTGCTACTATCAGAATATATGTTACAACAAAGAAGGTATATGGAATGCTATTTTTCCTAAAGAGAAAAATTGCGTCTCTTCTATAAGGTATAAAAGATATGATAAAGACAATAAATGTGACATGTATTCTCACCTTAAAGAGGTTGAAGATAAGCTTAAGAAGATTGCAGAAAATAAAGGGGATTTTAAGCAGGTTAACATTGGTTTTATATCAAACACCAAAAAAGACACTGAAGATCTCTCCTGGGCTGAAGCTCTTGTTGCAAAAATTGGTGATCTTGATGATCAAGACACTGCTGAAGGTACTCAATGTCTTCCAGAGAAAAAGGGTGCAAAAGGGGATAATGTGTGTTCACAAATTAGTGATAATTTTGAACATTTTTCCTTAAAATTAAATCATGACTATACAATAGATGAAAAAGATGTAGCACCTGGTAGTAATGTGATGCTTGCTATTGCAGATTATGGTAATTATGGAGCTAATAGGGGTGGTTACCATGTTAAAGTGACTAGATCATGTGAATACATTAATGGCAAAAAATTATATGTATATTTAGGCGATGAGCCACCTAAAGATTTGCATAGTGTGGGAACTAATGATTTTAAAGTGGTAGGAGTGAGAGTAAACGGAAAAGATGAGTACACCATATTAGATGTAATAAGCGGAAAACACTTTCGGAACGAAGAATCTAAGAAGATATATTTTGGTATTGATGTAAGCAACGTAGAGAGAGATGACATTACGGACAAAAATGGCAAATATTATGAAAATAATAAGTACACAGTAACTTTATTTGTCAAAAGAAAAATTAATGATTTTATTTCATCAAATATAAACGAGATATTTGATTTTATAACAGGAGCATTTAAAAGCGGCGTTAAAGATTCATATGAAGGATATAGAAGAGGCCTGCTTCAAGGAGTAAGAGCTTTACTTACTCTATACGTTATATTTACTGTTGTTGGCTATATGCTTGGAACAATACAGCTAAGTAAATTTGACTTCATTGTAAGGATGATGAAGATAGCATTTATAGCTTTTGCCTTTAGCGATAAAAGCTGGGAATTTTTTGGTACAACTTTATCCATACTTTTTGTGGATAGTAGCACTTATTTAGTTGATAGTTTTTCTGGCTATATAGGGGAAGGGGGGAGAAAATTTGCATTCTTAGACTTGACAGCAGGAGTATTATTCACAGCAGAAACTTGGTTAAAGTTTTTATCGTTGATGCTCTCTGGTCCTTTTGGCTTTATTGCATTTTTGGCAATACTCTACGCTACTTTTGCGTTTTTAAAATGCATTATTAGCGCTACGTTTAAATATGTAATATCTACTGTTCTAGTAGCGTTTTTACTGTCATTAACACCTTTGTTTATCGTGTTTATTTTATTTCAACAGACTAAACCCTTGTTTGATAACTGGATAAAAACGCTGGCTCACGTTGCAGTACAACCAGTTATTTTATTTTCATCTTTATCTCTTTTAAATCAGTTGATGTATTCAGTTCTATACAATCTCACAAATTTTTCTGTATGCTATCAATGTTTAATTAGCGTAAATTTCTTATCGTATGATCTGTGCTTGATGAAATCAATACTGCCTCTTGGATACAGTCCTGGCACTAATGTTGATGTTGCACTCAGTACCGGAGAAAGGGCTGGTGGGCACTTTGCAGCGTTGCCCATAGATCTGATTCAAGCATTTATGTACTTAATTATTGCTAGTGCAATGGAATCTTTTGTTTCTATATCGGAAGCTATGGCACAAGCGCTGTTCAGCTCTGGTTGGGGAGTTGCTGGCAGTGTTGGTCAAGTTGCCACAAGCGCATCACAATCTATACTGTCGGCTGTTGGCCTTGATAATAAGACCCAAGGTATGATACAGAACATTAGGCAACAAGTGGGTAAAGATCGGACGGAAGTTGACGTGAAGGATAATTCCATGAGCCCTAAATCTGAAATACCAGAACAATCAGGTAAGCAAGAAGGTCCTGATAAAAAGGAGAGGGGGAGCTCTAAACCTGAAGCACCAAAACAATCAGGTCAGCAAAAAAATCCTGATGAAACAATAAGAAGTGATCCTAGTGATAAAGCTAAAAACAAGGAAGGAAATGGAGAGAAGTAAGATATGAATGATGTTATGGAGTAACTAATTAAAAAGATATTTTAAGTAAAATTTTAGAAATTTATTTCTATATTTGGAAAAAGTTTAGATATGCAATCACGCTTAGGCAAATGTTGGTTTAGGGTATTACTTCTTGCAGCTTATATGCTGATCACAGGTTGTAGTAAGAATGATATGCCTTTTCCAAGGTGCATATCTGCTGACTATTTTGGTCCTAAACCTATTGCAGTAAGCGCTCATTTTTCAAGCGACCACGATGCGTTTATTCCAGGAGATGGAGAAGTTATTGATCCTGAAACTGGAGAAATTAATTATGGTTTCCACCATAACCAAGTGGTGAAGTGGAAGGATACCGGACTTGAAACCAATGGAGATAATTTAAAAGTGCGAGTTAATGGTGCATGGACATCTTGGGGTAATAACAATAAGAAAAAATCTGGAGGTAATTATAATTTGCAAGGTTTGGAGCAATTAAGATACGCAACTAAATCTGAAGGCAAGTCAAGTGATAATAGTCTACCTGACTTTCACTTAGTTTGTAATGATTATAAACCTAGCATACAAAAATTTTCAAGTAAGCCTAATCCAAGTTGCACTGTAGATTGCAAGTGCATTAATGAAGATGATAGCGCAAATACAGTATCACGTGGTGCTCCATGTTGGTTTATCAACGGTCATGGTGCTTATCTTCTATTTAAAAGACCCAATGATGATGATCCTAACGAAAGTCTGAAATCTATGCGTAATCCTGAATCTCCTACTGTACATCTAGGTTATAACTCCACAGCTGAGGGCGACAATGGACTTTTTACTTTAGACAGAGATAGCACTAAATTAAAAGACAGAAATTGTGACCCGGTGAAATTAAAAAAGGGATGGAAAATATATGTAAAAATACTAGATAGATATTATCTAGACAATACAGGTGGCTACTCTTTTGAGTTCTTAGGTGGAGTGCAGCAGCCAAGTAGGTCTGGGTTTTTTGATTACATTTATAACTATCTAAAATGTGTATTATTGATTAACGAAAATTGCGAAAAGCATTTTGACAGTAAAGATCCTGCAGCTGCACAAGCTATGTTCGAAAATATAGCTGAAAAAAGTACGAGCTTTCACAATTTTGTTCTTTCCTTGCTTGTTCTATTTGTAATGATTTCATCGCTTCTTTATCTTTTTGGCATGATACGAGAAACTAAGCATGATATGCTCATCAGAATGATGAAAATCACTCTAGTAATAGTGCTTATATCTCCTGGAAGTTTTAGATTTTTCTATGATCATTTTCTCGTTCTATTCGTTAAAGGTCTTGAACAACTGATAAGTATAATTACTAATTTTGCTCCCAACATGAACACCGGAAGTATTGCTCAAGGAGATGAAGCTGCTCGTATTAAGTTGTTTAACTTCATGGAGGGCATGTTCAATAAGTTTTTTGCTTATTCTGTTTGGAAAAAGTTTGCAGCGTTTTTACATTACCAAATGTGGGCAAGCTTACTTATGATACCAGCAATTTTCATAGGGATAGTTTTATATTTCTTGCTGTGCTTATATGCTTACATAATATTTCTCTCTGGTTTTATGGGTATAGCTTTTCTTATAGCTATCATGCCATTGTTCCTGATCTCTATTTTATTTTCACCGCTGAAAAGTCTGTTTGAAGGTTGGATAAAATTCTGCATCAGCTTTTGTTTACAGTCGATTATGATATTTACTCTCTTGTCATTACTGGCTTCCATTATAATGAATACCTTTTATAGGCAGTTAGGTTTTACTGTATGCTACAATAAATGGTTTGAGGTAAGGTTATGTGCTCCAAAATGGGTGTTTGGCGGTTTTTGTATCGTTGATAAGCAGTACTTTGGTTGGACCCCAGGGCAAATTTTCGTACCTTACACTCTTGGAGAAGCTTCTCCGCTGAACGTAGATAAGAACATAGAAGGTATAGAAAAACTAAGCAGAGAAGGTGGTACAATAAAGTTTACTGGCGGCGCTGGATATATCCCTCTTCCACCAGATTACATTAATAAAGGTTTTCGTTATATAGATTATCCTTTCTCTAACCCAGTGCCTGGTACTGAAAAAAATCCAGCAGATCATTATATAGAAGAAAGTGATATAGTAGTTGATGCTGGTTGTAGTGAAAATGAAAAAGATCTAGTGCGTCTAACGAATAGCTTATTACACGCATCAGAAAAGGCTGATATCTTATTGTTGATCAATAGTATAGACAGTAAAATAAGGAGATTTTACTGCAGTTCAGTAGATGAGGAATGCAGCAATCTGGAAATGATACATGATTACAGAAAAGGTATTATTCGACCAAATTTGAAAAGTGAAATAAGGTCTTTAGTGGAAAAGGTGATTAAAAGTGATAAAAGCTGTAAATTGGAAAATTTCTCTGACTTAAATAAAGATTATCAAAATAATAGTGATTACCAAAGGGTGCAAGACATACAGAGAGGTTATTTAATCAATGCAGGGGAAATCTTTATATTATTCTTGCTTTCATTTTTAATGTTCTCTTTACGCGAGTTCGTACAACAAATGGGCTCAAGTATCGCTGGTGGTGGATTCAGCGTTTACAATATATCTAAAATGTATGAGATGCATTCTCCAAGCGCTACTGCACATGGCGACCCAAATGCATCTTTTGTAAGCAAAATCCTATATTCTGGCAAATCAGCAGTGCAAGATGCTATTGGTGGAAGGTTAGATGCTCTAGGTCAGTTCGCTACTGGGCTCCCTAATAGATTAGCTGGGGGTACAGCTAATCTACTGGGTAGGATACCAATAGTTGGAGGTGTACTGAAACACGCCATTGATGTGCCACGTAAATTTGTAGATGCTACTATTGAAGCAACGAAGTTTGCAACATCGCCTGAAAATGATGTTGACAAGCTTGAGGAAAAAATCTACAGGGCGTTTGGAGTTGATAAAGAAGATATTACACATAGAAGGATTGGTAAATATTTAGATTATTATAAAGGATATGTAGGGTCACATTTGGGCTACACAATAGAAGATGCTATGAAGTTTACTTGGGAACATGGCCTTGACTCTATAGGAAAGCATGGCTATGATCATAACCTACTCTATAGAGCAAAAGAATATAGGCGAGATTTCTTAGAGAAGCTTCATGATTACACTATCGGCCGTAAGAGAGAACCAGAAAAAGATAAGCTTGATCAGCCAACAGAAGAAGATAAGCCTAATCAATCAAATGAAGTGACACGAAATTTAGGCACGGAACCAAAAGGTCCAGTTGAAATAGATACTCCAGAAGCTGTAGAAAAACGTGCTGAAAGAGCTAAAAGAAAAAAAGAAAGAGAAGATCGAGAAGGTGAAGTTTATAATCTTAAGCCTTTATTTAAAGAACCAAAAAATCCAGAAAGGAAATTACCGGAACCAATGAAGAAACCAGATGCAAAAGGAGATGAGAAGAGGATTGAAGATGAAGACTAATAAAAATTTCAAAGGCCTTGATTATTATAAATTGCAGCAAGACAAAGATGGCAACATAAAGTTAAATGACTATGATGACATTTTAAATGCTCGTAGGGCAAGAGTTGATATGTTGCTGGATCACACCAAGCAAGATGATCTTAATCTTTCAAAGCTCAATAAAGCTCTTAGTGAGAAACTCGTAGATGATAGAGGGTTATTGTCCGAATTTGATAAGGAAGACAAAGAGATTGCACAAGAAGAACTTAAGGTGTTTAGTATTTTAGAAAGCCTTGAAGACCTTGAAAACGTGAAAAGTGAAGATTTATTAGAGGTTAGCTTATTACTATCAGATCTTAGCTTTATAGAGAGAAATGTTGTACTGAATACCGATCAGAATTCTGATCTCGCAAAGTTTAAAAGTCTATTTATTGAAAAAAAATCATCTGGTGAAGAATATAGTGATGAAGAATGTAAAGATTTCCTCGATGATATAGATAGAATCAATACTATAATTAAGTTAGAGTTAGAAAACAGAATTGAAGGGATCAATCACGATGAAAGAAATGATTATGATGGTTTACAAGATGAGATTGGTCAAGTAATTAATGCAGCAGGCAAATCAGAAAAAAATAACGGATGAGTTTTGTGTTTTTCTTACAAGCGACTCGATGGCTTCTCTCTATTAAACTGCTAAAGCCATATTGACATTAATCATATAGTATTAAATAATTAGTTATTTTGGAGCTTATTTAGTATGCTACGCATCATTGCAGGCAAATATCGCGGAAGAAAAATAACTACAGGTAAGCGTTTAGCTGCACGGCCAACTATGAGTGTTGTCCGAGAAGCAATATTTAGTATACTTTCCTCAAGAAAACCTATTTATAACTTGAATGTACTTGATTTATTCTGCGGAAGTGGCTCTTTTTCATTTGAAGCACTTTCTCGCGGCGCTAAACATGCACTCATGGTGGATTCAGATTATTACAATTTGCAACTGCCTAAAAAAACAGCAGAAGATTTTGGAATTACGAACAATGTCACGCTAATTTGTTGCAGTGCTAACAAATTGCCACAACCTATTTCAAAGTGCGATGTAGTTTTTATAGACCCACCTTACAATAGCAATCTAGTTGAATCAACGTTGAATGGACTAGCTCACTCAGGCTGGTTAAGTAATGATGCATTGATAATTCTGGAAATCAAAAAAGATGAAGATTTTCAATGCAACGAAAATTTTAGTGTAATCTTGGAACGTACTTACGGTATAGCAAGAATAATTTTTCTTTCTCTATTAACTTAAACTTGCATATACCTTTCATTGATGGGTTTCAGTTCTATTTCCGTCAATTTTCCAAAGAAACCACTTTTTCTGTACTTCTCTAGATCAAAATATTTATTAAATTCAGAGTCTATTAAATATTCATGTGCGTCATTAATAAATTGATTTTCTTTTTCTTCGTACTTTATTGCACTACCGTTATCCTTGTAATGAACCAAATGTTCTTTATGATCAGTGTGAATATTTTTATTCTCACAAAGTATTGTAGGATCGTGTTCAAGCACTACATTTCTTCTGAACGTTTCTTTAGTGGATTGATCGTCAAGTTTACCAACAAGTTGTGCTTCTTGTGGAATGACAGTATCGCCTTTCCTACCAACAATTAATACAGGGCATTTCGTATTCTCTACAATTTCCCGTGGATTAAGATCTAATCCGCAACGTCTAAACCAAATGTTCAAGAGCGTCGAGGGAAGCCATTTAACTAAGCTATGAGGAGAATCTTTGACTGTATCCTTAAGTGAACTATAAGAATTGCTGTGAATTAGTGTCAAATGAATACCTTGCTTTTCAAACCTTTTTAAAACTTCTGCTGCAATTCCTCCTCCGAGAGAATTAGTATCCAAAATTATATCGTTTGGATGCACACCTTGTATAAGTAACATGTCTACCATTGCCATTCCAGCTTGAACTAACTTTTCACCATTTGTTAGAAATCCATATAGCGCTACAATTTTCTTTCTTTCCAAGAGGAACTCCACAATATCTTCTATATCTTTATTTTCTCCTAACTCTTGATCGTGAGCTTCTGCATCCACTTCCTTATCGTCACCTACAAGTTCTTTTTTGCAACGCTTTATCCACTCAGGGCTGACTTCATTTTCCAAAAAGCTTTTGATTCTATGTACAACGAACCTTTCCTTAACAAAGTCAAAAAGCATCCATAGGCAAAATACGATAAAACATATGGTAGCCAAAATTGATAGCACTACTGATGCAAAAGCTAACCCTGTAAGTACCTTTTTTGATTTTTGATTCTGGTATGCCAAGTATAACGATACAATAGAAGCAGTGGACAATATAGCAAAACATAACCATAGTGATACTATTCTCCTATTGAATTTTTTTTCTTCAGCATTTAATTCTTTTTGAAAGGATTCTGGATTAACAATTCTAGAGAAATAAGGATAGTCAAAGTAATGCTCAACTACATTAAACTTACTTTCTTGCTTCTTAGGTGCATCTTTATTAAGTGCATTAATCTTAATACAACCAAGTACTCCAAAAAAATTTATCGCATGTTTTGTATTTTCTTTTAGCTCGGTATTACCTTTGGTATGATAAAAAACTCTCATTTTATCGTTAATGAATATTTAGTTATTTTAACATAAAGATTAAAAAAAATCAAGGTGACTTTAGAATATAAGTTATCAAAAAACTAGTATAATAAAAGACCTATAAGAAATTTCCTATGATTCCTTTTAAGCGAGTTTTGAATTTTTGAAATGTCATGACATTGTTGATACGGTTATCAAGAAACGATAAAGTATCCGCAAAATCTTCTGAATAATCATTGATAAAAAAAAGTATCGTACTTAAGTACACTCCAGCTAATATTGCTCTTTTTGTATAGTAGTTAAAATCTGTTGATTGATCATGAATGCCATACCAAATCGCGCTAATAGTTCTGTATAAAAGTTTACTAGAAAAATATGTATTTTTTGGTGATACAGAGAATGATAAAACATTTTTTAAAAGTTCTCTATAATTCGGTAGCTTAGCGTAGTTTGAAAGGCGTATTTGAACAGCTAACTTTACCCGCTCTCGCACTTTCATATCTTCTAAATTGGAATTCCTGAGTTCAGCTTCCATTGAGCTATTTAAGTTCTCTGCTATGTGCTCCAAAGCGCTATATATTCCATTTTGAAATTTGCAAAAGCTATTAGCTAGATTAAGGTCTGTGCAAATTTTTAATAGGGTTTCATCGCTTATCCCTTCAAATGGAATAACCCTAATTAGCTTATCTATTATTAACTTTATTTCATCTTGTTCCACGCAACATTATACTAAACAGCATGTGTGATTGTACCTGAGATTTTCAAACATTCTACAAAATGCTTCACCACGTTCCTCGAAATTTTTCCATTGATCAAAAGAAGCACACGCGGGAGAAAGTAATATAGTTACTTCTTCTGCGCTATTTAAGGCCTCTTCAAAAGCCAATCTGAATGCATCTTCTAGATTGCAACATCTAACATAATCTACTTTATTCTCCATAGTGTTTGCAAAGGCTTCGGTTGATTCCCCAATAAGAAAAGCTTTTCTAATCCTCGTAAAATGCTTGCTTAATGATTCTATTCCACCTTTTTTGCTTCTTCCACCAACGATCCAATTTATGTTTTCATAAGATAAGATCGCCTTTTCGCTCGACTTTGCATTAGTTGCTTTGCTATCGTTCACGAAAAACACATTTCTTATTTTGCCAAGCAGTTCATTCCTATGCCTCAGTCCTGAAAAGGACTTGATTCCATTGATAATAGTGTTGCTATCTACTCCAAGTAGCTTACATACGGCATATGCGGCTGCTATGTTTTCTGCATTTGATATTAGGTTTATTTTCACGTCGCTTACTGATAAGCTATGATTCTCTAGTTTTAACGAGATCTTCTGGATCGGAGTAGCCAAGCACTGGGATGACAAAAGAAGTGGCTGGAATGACAAAGAAGATGACATCGAAGCTGAGATTGGAACTTTGTTTCCAGTGAATTTGTTGAATATGTCAGCAGTAATCTCATTGTCACATCCTATTACGGCAACCTCACTACCGTTTATCAGTTTTAATTTAGTTGCTATGTAGTTCTCCATACTTCCATGCCTATCTATGTGATCTGGTGTAATATTGAGCAGTGCTGAAATGTCCACGTTAATTTCATTCATCAACTCCAATTGAAAAGAGGAAAATTCAATTACATAAATTTCTGCATCTCTTTCTAGATCCAAAACAGGAACGCCTAAATTTCCACCAATAGCTACTTTTTTCCCTGCAGATTTTAATATGTGCCCTATTAGTGATGTAGTGGTTGATTTACCATTTGTTCCTGTGATGCCTATTACCTTCTGGTTCGTAGTTTTAGCTTCAAGAAATAGCTCAATGTCTGATTTTATTTTGCAATCAAATCTCCTTGCAAGTTTTACTATCCAATGTGGCTCTGTTGGCACTCCAGGGCTTAAAACCAATGCACTGATCTCATGCCAATTGTATTCCTTGGGATGAATAAAATTACATTTTTTACACATCATTTTTGCATTTGCTATTTGCTCTTCATGATCATCCCATGCATATATTCTTGCACCACTTTCTATTAGAGCGTTAATGGCGGATAAACCAGTTTTACCAAGACCAAAAACCGCGACGTTTTGATTTTTGTATTTGTTTAGTTGCACTGCTAGATAACTTATGCGAACCATTTTATAAAGATATCGTACAAACTACAACAGACTTCTTGCATAGGTCACAACTGTCATTCAGTAGAAACGAAGAAACTTCCTTGACAAACTCTGCCAGCCCCCTTATCATGAAACTGAAGGTATTCAGTTATCTTCATCTGTGCAGATTAAACAGCAAGAAAACAACGTAGTTGGCGTCTTATTTTTAATTTTTTGCACTATGTGCACCTTATGTCTTCACAACATTTCTGGGTTTTTACCTATATAAGCTGAAACGCGCTTATAAGTCGTTTAAGACAGTATAGTACGCCAATTTGCAGGATTAGAGAGTGACAACTAGCTAACACGGGGTTTCTTTTGCCTTTTTTTCTGCTTAGTAAATTTCTTAAACATTTATGACTAAAGGTTAGTTGCATTAAAAAGCAGCTGAGTCGCGGTTATTAAACGTTTAAAACATAAAAAAACGCCAATACTGAAAATAGACAATGACCAGGGCTTCTTTTGCCTTTTTTTTCGTTTAGTAAATTTCTTAATGTTTGTAGCTAAAGCAATTTAAGAGACCGAAAATGGTGTCATTCCAGCGCGTGACTCTGGAATCTAGTCTTTATTATGCAGCTACTTATTTAAAGTTAAGTTTTCTGGATCCAAGTAGTCAAGCTACTCGGATGACACCTTGACGATTTGAAGAATCGTCATCCCGCTACGTGTTAGCGGGATCTAGAGATACCGTGACGGTATGACGAGGGAGAACAGGCAATGGCGTCAACTTAAGAAAAAATATCAGAGATTGTGTATAAAATTTCTCTCTAAAGTTTTTACCATTAAATTACCCAAAAGCTGCAATAAACAGCACTTTTGTTTCTGTTTTATTTCAACAAAAAAGTTTAAAATGTGTCATTTTTAGGTGAGGCATGCAAAAAGGAAAAGATCTTATCTTACAAATTAAAAATGCAATATACTCGAAAACTTTTCAGAAAATCCATTGTGTTGAGTTTTACACGAACAAGAAAACTTCCTTTGTCGACAGTATTTTCTATAGTTAGTTAAAAAAAGTTTGGAAATAGAATGTGAACTTATGGAGCCATTGACATGTAAAACTCCACCCTCAAAGCAAGCTTTTTCTAAAGCAAGGTATAAATACAGGCTTTCAAGAATTTAAGCATCCAAACAGCCTATCAAGATGAACCTGAGCTGGAGAGGCTATAGACTTATTGCAGCAGATGGTTCTGGTGTGAGATTACCCAGCTCTGAGGAAATTGTATCTGAGTTTGGCCGCTTTAAACCAAATGGAACAACAGGCACCATTGGCAATTTGTTTGTTGATTTGTGTACTTCGCTGATTTGTAGTGCTCGTCTTGCGGCTTGGAATATAGGTGAACAAACGTTGGCGGAAGAGCAATTGCCCGAATCAAATGCGTTCATTAAATCAAATTATTTATCTATGATCGTCTTCAGTAAAATTCATTCAGCAGCATTATGATTTGGAAGTAGATTTTATTTTTCGCTTGCAAAAAAGAAATTATAGCAAGCTATGGGAACAAATTTTATCTGGAGAATTAGATTTTGATTTTATACTAGAAAACAAAAAGCTAGAAAATAAAATGAAAGGACAAAAAGTAAGAGTTATAGCGCTTACGTTAGCCAATGGGGAAACAGAGGACTTCACTTTTTGACCGAGACTTTGGAAGATATCAGCAAAGCTTATGTATTAAGGTGGCATATAGAGGAGTGCTATAAACGACTCAAAATAGGTGCAGAATTAGAGAATTTTTCTGGAATAAATTTAGAGGCTATATTACAAGAATTTTGGGCAAACTTAGTTATGTGTAATATATTATCGCTTCACATGTGTGATGCTCAAGGGCCTTCCCAGACCAAATTACTGAGTATCGTTTAAATTTTTCAGTTTTATTTGGTGTAATGAGGCAGAAACTCTATCAAGTGCTTGTTGCGCCAAAAGATTTTCAAGCCCTTTTTAAGTATACGTGCTAAAGTTAACAGGACAGCCGCAACAAGGTAGATAAGCCCAAACGCCATCATGTCTTTAGGAGAGTTTGCTAATGGAGGCTCTTAAGTTGACTCCATTGACTGTTCTCCCTCGTCATACTGCCGCAGTATCTCTAGATCCCGCTAACACGTAGCGGGATGACGAGCTTATCGTCATGCCACCACGAACCGTCATACCGCCGCGGTATCTCAGCCGCTAACAAGTAGCAGGATGACGGTTGTCATTTAGCTACAAATATTTAAGAAATTTACCAAACGAAAAAAAGGCAAAAGAAGCCCTGGTCATTGTCTATTTTCTGTATTGGCGTTTTTTTAATTCTTAAACACTGCAATTTAGCTGCTTTTAAGTGCAACTCACCTTAGTTCAAATGTTTAAGAAATTTACTAAGCAGAAAAAAAGGCAAAAGAAATCCCGTGTTAGCTAGTTATCACTCTCTAATCCTGCAAATTGGCGTACTATACTGTCTTAAACGACTTATAAGCGCGTTTCAGCTTGTGTAGGTAAAAACCTAGAAATATTGTGAAGACATAAGGTGCACATAGTGCAAAAAATTAAAAATAAGACGCCAACTACGTTGTTTTCTTGCTGTTTAATCTGCACAGATGAAGATAACTGAATACCTTCAGTTTCATGATAAGGGGGCTGGAGAAGGGTGTCAAGGAAGTTTCTTATTTCATTTAAATTGCTTGTAACCTTCTTATACACTCGTCTTTACCAAGAACCACCATGATATCGATGATTCCAGGTGCATCCATTACTCCAGTTATGGGAGCACGTAATGAGTGATATACATCGCTTATTTTCATATCGTGCAATTTTGAAAATAACTTGATCTGAGAAGATAAAAAACCCTTGTTCCAGTCTTCATCACCGATCTTTGACAGAAATGACGCAAGTAACTTGATTATATCAAGGTTAGATTTGATAATTTGACGAGCTTCTTCACTTAAATCAAGTGGTGGATCTTTTATATAAAACTGCGCTAAATCCAGCAGTTCGGTCAAGTAGCTTGCCCTTTTTTTCAGCTCCGTTAGTCCTTGTAATAAATAGCTCTTTTTCTTGTCAGTTAGAGTATTTTCTCTAAGCATTAGAGTCAGAATATCTTCATTGCTCATATTACTAATATAGTGGTTATTCAAATGCTCCAATTTTTTAGAATCAAGCCGTGCAGGTGAACGACCAATACTTTCTAAATTAAACCACTCTATTGCTTGCTCATCGCTAATAATCTCATCGTTGCCATGACTCCAGCCAAGTCTCAGCAAGTAATTACGCATCGCTTTTGGCAATATTCCCATCTTTTCATAATCGCAAACGCTTGTGGCACCATGCCTTTTGGATAGCTTATTCCCATCTTCCCCATGGATAAGCGGCACATGTGCAAAGCGTGGAATGTCAAAATCAAGAGCCTGGTATATTAGCAGCTGTTTAAAGGTATTAGTGAGATGGTCAGAGCCACGTATTACATCAGTTATTCCAGCATCATGATCGTCAACCACTACGGCAAAAATATATGTTGGAGTGTTATCAGAGCGTAAGATCACTATATCATCAAGCTGCTCGCTATTTACTTTGATTTGGCCGTATATTTTATCATCAATGACGATCTCTTGCGAGTCTGGCACTTTAAAGCGGACAACAGGTTTTGCACTTGATGCTAAACTGATACATTTATGCTTATATACTTTTCCTTCCTCTCTTGCTTTTGCCTTTTTTTCTGCAACTTCATCTTCAGGGCAATAACAGAGATACGCCCTACCCTTTCCAACTAAAAGATTTGCAACTTCAATGTGTCTATCTATTCTTTTCGATTGGTATATTATTTCTCCATCATAGCTTATTCTAAGCCATTTCAGCCCATCTGTTATTGCATCAATTGCTTCCTGTGTTGAGCGTTTTCTGTCGGTGTCTTCAATCCTTAGCAAAAACTTACCACCATGATGCTTTGCATAGAGCCAATTAAATAAAGCTGTACGAGCCCCACCAATATGCAAAAACCCTGTTGGTGATGGAGCGAATCTAGTGACTACGTCTGGCATGTTAT
This sequence comes from Wolbachia endosymbiont (group B) of Limnophora tigrina, assembly GCF_964263235.1. Taxonomy (NCBI): domain Bacteria; kingdom Pseudomonadati; phylum Pseudomonadota; class Alphaproteobacteria; order Rickettsiales; family Anaplasmataceae; genus Wolbachia; species Wolbachia endosymbiont (group B) of Limnophora tigrina. The sequence continues at coordinate 891,224 of NZ_OZ181655.1, forward strand.
TGTCACAGTAAAGTATAGGCTATGATACCCAAAATCCACGTTTGTAACAATGTAGAATTTATTTATTCTGAGAGATTAAATTATATTTATTTTCAATAAGTTGTGTTATATAATTTATTATTGGTTAAGTAGTTAGGTAAGTTATGGTTGGATCTACAAATGAGAAAAACACAATAGCAAAATTTCTCGAAGAAAGTAAAGCTAATACCAATGAAATAGCAACATTGCTCTCAGATAATAAAGCTGAAGTCGGTTGGCGTTACACCGGCCCATTTGATAAAACAAAGCAAATAGTGCGGGGAGATAATCTCCTGCATTTAGCTGCAAGAACAGGAAACATTGACAGCTTTTTATTTATTTTCAAGAAAAGTGTTGGAAAAGATGTTTATTTGTTAGAGTACAATGAAGATCATGAAAATCCATTTCATATAGCAGCAAAGATGGGAATATTACTAAGTGTAGTAAAAGGAGTATTTGAGCATTTGGAATCTGAAAAAACTAACCCAAGGTTAGATTCGGAAAAATTAGAAAATGTCAAAAGTTATATTAAAGATGCATTGTCTAATAGATGTGCGTTAGATAAATCTAAAAAGACTCCTCTTGATTGGGTTAGTAAAACAGTTAAGAAGGAGGTAAGAAAAATCGCAGGCATAAAAGACAGTCTTATATGTAATCAGAAGGTTTGCCTGTGCTTATATATAGTAGGAGCTATAGCTTGTATTGCTGCTTTGTGTCTTTCTTTATACTTTTTATTTTTAGTTTCTCAGTCTCTTGCATTGGCTTCGATGGCTGGAATAATTTCTGGTGGGGCTGCGTATCTGTCAGGCAAAGTGTGTAGTGAGATATATGACTTGCATGACGTGAGCACTCCAGTGGAAACTTTTAGTGGTCCGGATCTTGCAAGGGTAGCTGGTGGTGGCTAATATATAACAAAGAGAAAATCACCTGCAGGCAATGATATAGAAATTTACTTTTCCAGCTTAGGAAAGTATACTTATACGATGACAGAAAAGAAGTACAGTAAGATTTTAATAGCAAACAGAGGGGAGATTGCCTGCAGGATTATCAGAACTGCTCATAGGATGGGTATATCTTGTGTGTGCGTATATTCGGATGCAGATGTAAATTCTGTGCATGTAAGGCAAGCAGATGAGTCGAGGTATATTGGCCCTTCGCCATCTTGCCTTAGTTATTTAAACATTGAAAAAATATGCGAGGTAGCAGTTGAAACAGGTGCGCAGGCAGTTCATCCTGGCTATGGTTTTTTAGCAGAGAATCCAGATTTTCCACGTGCTCTGCAAAAACACAATATAGACTTCATCGGTCCCAGTGCAGAAACAATAGAAGTTACAGCCAACAAAATAACAGCAAAAGAAGCGGCAAGAAAAGCTGGAGTGAATGTAGTGCCAGGATATATGGGTAAGATCAGCGATGCTGCCCATGCAGCTCAAGTTGCTGAAGAGATCGGTTTTCCCGTTATGCTTAAAGCTGCATCAGGCGGTGGTGGCAAAGGAATGCGAGTTGTAAATTCCAAAAAAGAAGTTGAACTAGCATTTACATCAGCAACAAATGAAGCAGAGAAAAGTTTTAAGGATGGCAGTATCTTTATAGAGAAATATATAGAACTACCAAGACATATTGAAATACAAATCATAGCAGATAAATATGGCAATATAGTGTGTCTTGGAGAAAGAGAATGCTCGATACAAAGGAATAACCAGAAGATAATAGAAGAAACGCCAAGTCCATTCATTAGTGAAGAAGTAAGACAAAAAATGTATGTCCAATGTGTTTCTCTGGCAAAGCAAGTTGGCTATTTTTCAGCAGGCACTGTTGAATTCGTTGTAGATAAAGACCAAAACTTCTATTTTCTTGAGGTAAATACGAGATTGCAAGTTGAGCATCCAGTAACAGAATTTATAACTGGAATAGACATAGTAGAAGAAATGATTAGAACTTCCTGTGGAGAAAAATTGAGATTCAATCAGGATGATATTAAACTTACTGGTTCTGCAATAGAAAGTAGAATTTGCGCTGAAGACCCATCGAAGAAATTTTTCCCTTCCAGCGGAAGAATAAAATATTACGATAAACCAGGTGGAAATGATTATGTAAGAATAGATGATGGAGTAGCTAGCGGTTCAGAAATTAGCACGTTCTATGACTCAATGATTGCAAAAGTTATAACATATGGAAAAGATAGAGTAGAAGCGATCAGCAGAATGCAAAAAGCATTGTCTGAATGCTATATAGAAGGAGTAACAAATAATATAGAATTTCTAGAATCCATCTTCCATCACCCAAATTTTATCGCAGCAAAGCTCCATACGAGATTCATTCCAGATCATTACCCTAGTGGGTTTCACGGCGATTTTGTTACAGAGGAGTATATTAAAATATTTATTTTCACTGCGTTATATGTTCATTTGGAAAATGAAGAAAGGTACCATCATAAAGCAGTGAATGAAACATCTCAGGTGTCATTCCAGTGCGTGACACTGGAATCTAGTAAAAAAGAAGGGGCACCAGTATCAGCTACTCGGATGGCAGGTGACCGTGCAAGAGATTTATTCATAGTGAATATAAATGACAATGAGTACTCCGTAAGTGCAAGATACCAAGATAATATATTAATAACAGTATATAATCACAATAAATACCCCGTTATAGGCAAGTGGAAATCAAGTTATAGGTTGCTAAACATCACGATTAATGATGATACAGATATAACACTTAAAGTAGAAAAACAAGGCAGCAAATACTTCATAAGACATGCAGGCATGAAAGCTGAGTGTTGTATATTTAAGCCTCATGTAGCTGAATTAAGTAGGTTAATGCTAAATAATGAAACAGAAGGGATTTCAGTAGATGCTGTAAAATCCCCAATATCTGGCTTATTAGTTAAGTTGCACGTAAATATAGGAGATCAGGTGGAAATAGGACAACCTTTATTTGTGGTGGAGGCAATGAAAATGGAAAATATTATATGCGCTGAAGCAGCAATGGTGATAAAAAATATTCCCGTTCAAGAAGGAAAAAATGTGCAGATTGGTGATGTAGTCTGCTTTCTTAAATAACACAAGAAGTATAAACTTGACCCAAACAAGATAAATGAAAACACTTGATGAGCTATGGCAATGGCTATTGGTATGTGCAATAATAGAGTAATTACACCCAAAATGATCTGAATGATAACGGAGAGCAGCATAATATATACCGGTTTTACGCTAGCATTTTTTACTGTGAGTATTACTACCAAAGCTAGTATTAGCAATGCCAGTGCTCGATGTATAAATTGCACTGTCGCTCTGTTCTCAAAGATATTCAGCCATATAGGGTGTAAGAAAAATAAATCTTCTGGAACGATTTGTCCGTCCATTAGTGGAAAGGTATTGTAAATCAAACCAGCATTTAATCCCGCAACAAATGCGCCGAAAATTATTTGTATAGCAACTAGAATCAGAATAAGTATTGTGTAATATATACTACTGTTAGTAGATTGAAATCCTGTCATCCCAGTGCCCAGACACTGGGATCCAGGAAACTTAACTTTAAATAAACATGCCAAGCGGCTGCATAATAAAAGCTGGATCCCAGTGTCAAGCACTGGGATGACATCTTTCTTGGTGAAAGTTACTCTTATATCGCAATGTTCGTGCAATTGCGTGCGTGACGCTGGGATCCATATCTGATAATCAAAAAATTGATATGACAATAATGCAAAGACAATTAATGCTAATAATAAGTGAAGTGCAAGCCTATAGTGGCTAACATGAGGTTCAGTTACTAAACCACTTTTAACCATATACCAACCAGCAAAAGCTTGTAAAGCTCCAAATAATAATGCCATAAATAGCCTTATTGCTACCTTTTTAGATATTTTTCTTCTTAATGTAAAATATATAAATGGCAGGACAAAAACTAAACCTGTTAGTCTTGCAACCAATCTGTGTACATATTCTATTAAGTATATAGCCTGAAATTCCTCCATACTCATACCATAGTTGAATGCTTTATACTCAGGTGTAGTTTCATATTTTAATTTTTCTTGTAGCCAATCTTGTCCACTCAGTGGTGGCAATGTTCCAGTGATGGGTTTCCACTCCGTGATTGACAATCCTGCTTTTGAAAGTCTGGTAAATCCACCAATCCCCACCATGAGAATTACCATAATACAGCAGAGAAAAAGCCAAATAGCTACAGGTTTTGATTCCATAAACCATGCTGAGTTTTGTTCCATCGCTCAGGGTAAAGAATAAATTCCCACAAGGCAAGAAAAGCTGCAACACTATGTAGCAGACTGTAGACCGGAAAAAATATCGATACTATATAAAAATAAAAAGGCATCTTTTGCTGTTTGACAGCTATTACCAAAAGAATCAGGTTAGTAACGTATACCACTACAAAGTAGTACAAAAATAATTCATTTAAAACTTTAGTTAATATCAATGAAAGCAGTAAAAATGGAGTAGTAAAAAATATAAAAGCTGCAGAGCCAATAAAAAGATTCAATAGCAAAATTCCCTTAAATCCAGTGTGTTTATAAAGAGACTTTATATTTTTTAAATGAACAATATAAGTTTGCATATAGCCTTTGATCCAGCGCGCTCTTTGCTTAATCCAAGCAAATACAGCAATTGGTGACTCTTCCAATGTTTCTGAGTCAATCATCCTGGTTTTATATCCCATTTGTGCAAGTCTCAAACCAAGGTCAGCATCTTCGGTAACACTATAAGCATCCCAGAAAAACAATTTTTTTAGAATTTTTACTGAAAAATGATTACTGCTACCACCCAAAGGCATTGGCATGTTCATTTTTTGGAATCCAGGCAATAAGTATTGAAACCAGTTCATATACTCCAGAGAAAAGGATTTTGTGAGAAAATTATAATCACAATTATAGTAATTTAATTTCGCCTGTACACAGGCAAGCTTATCGTCGCCCTTATCAAATTCAATCAGTGCTTTTTTTAACTGCAATGGGTCTGGTTTATCGTCCGCATCATATATTACTGCATACTTTCCTCTAGCAAAGCTCATAGCATAATTGCATGACTTGGCTTTTGTTCTAGGCAAAGAATGAGGCACTTTTATTACTTCAAAATACTGTGGTAAAGTGTACTTTTCTATAGCTGCTAGCGTTTCCTGGTCATCACTTTCTACCTGAAGCTTCACATCTAATTTCGATTTTGGATAATCCAAACTTTCAATGCTTTCGATCAATTGCTCTATCACTGCACTTTCTTTAAAAGCAGGCAATAAAATAGTATATATAGGAAAATCTTCTTCATTCAGCTTACTATAATCCACTTTTTGGTTGGAGGTTTCACATAAGTTAAAAATTGTAGCTATAAACTTGAATAAATAACTAGCACATCCGATTATAAATATCAACATCAAAGCAAAATATGTATATTTCTCTGTTAGTGTTAAAATTGAAGTTACAATAAAGAAAGAAGCAAAAAATATTGAGCTTAGTTTAATGCTTTTAGCTGAAAAATTAGCATTCTTGTAATATAAGTAGTTGCTTGCAAATTCTGAAATACCAAAGTGCGAGTTAAGAAGATTTAAAATCTGTTCGCTATCCACTTTTATTAATACATAGTCAATACCGTAATGAGCTTCGACCCAACGGTTGATATCTCGGCTTGTGTCTTCAACCATAAAAAAAGTAGTATCATTTAATTTTTGCCAAGGAATCATATTAAATTTATAGTAAAAAAGTTTCTCTGGCTCTTTGCACAAACTAGAATCAAACTTAATTTTTTCTACATTATCAGCTTGAAGTATAGGCAATTCTTGCATTAAACCTAATGCAATTTTTTATTTAAGTCACGTGAAAATGAAGATATGACCTCGCTACTACGCTTATCATCTTTACGTTCATGCATTATTTTTTTTACAGCATCAGCAGCTATATTCGCTGTGTTAGTCTGTAAATCTCCAAGAGCTTTTTCAACTTGGTCAGTGACTTTCTTCAAGTTAGAATGGACATTGTTATCTAATGTCTGATCTAGCTGCTGTCTATTGTGCTTAATGATACTATTAGCTTTATCAAGTGCTTCATTCATCATTTTATTAACTTCTGCATCTAATTCTTTGTATTTTTCAGAAGATTTTTTGTAATACTCCAACATATCTTTCCTGAATTTTTCAGTTTCTTCACTTGAAAATTTGCTTTTGTTACGCTTATTGTTAAGCGCATTTTTTATCACTTTCTTTAGCAATTTATACGAAAGGACAAAACTTACCAAGAAGGCAAGACCGATAATCAGTGATGTAGACATAAAAACCCCTAAAATTCTTTGGACACCAAGTCAGCAACAAACTCCTCTTCAATTTCAGAATTGGTCAATTTAGTATAATAAATTAAAGCAATACTAGTAGCCATTTGTTTTAACTGATCAGTATATTCAGATTTAAATTCTGCCACTTTTTCTTCAATAAGCTTGCTCTTTTTTTTGTCTTCCTCTTCTAATATATTCTTAACATTAGCTCTCATTTCTTCTACCTGAGCAAGTGCATCATCTATGATTTTTTTTGCCTGTATTCTAGCTTGGTTTAAAGCGGCATTATACTTGGCAATCTGATCTTCCGTAAGTCTTAAAAGATGAACAGAACCATTAAAAGAACCCAATACTTCTTTACTTCTAGTGCTTATTATTTCATCTAACTTTGGTAAAAACAAACAACTTACTATAAAAAAAAGTGAAGAGAAAAAAATTAAAAACCAAAAAACTTGAGAAAAGAAGGTTGAAACATCAAGCTGTGGCATGTGTTAAGCAACAAATATTAACAATAGCGCAAGTAGAAACGCAAATAATCCCATTGCTTCAACTAAAGCTGCTCCTGTATAGACATATTTTTTCATTTTATCTTCTGATTCAGGGTTTCTTGCAAGCCCATTTAACATAGTAGAAAATATATTTGCCACACCCAAAGCTGCTCCGAGCATTCCAAATATAGAAAAACCAATCGCTACAAATTTTAAAGCTTCTAAATCCATATATTACCTTTAACTATTTCTTTATAGTATTAATTATAAAATATTCTGCAGGTAAGTCAATTATTTTACTGTATCTGATAAATATACACATGTTAAAGAGGTGAATATATAAGCTTGCAGAATTGCAACAAACACTTCAAACCCTATTAATGCGATTATAAATAAAAATGGTATAGGGGTTAGAACCACGTTCATGTTTACGATAAACCCTGCTATTACTTTGATAATTGTATGACCTGCAATCATGTTTGCAGCAAGCCTTATTGATAAGCTTATAGGCCTTGCCAGGTAAGCAAATAACTCAATAAAAATCATCATGGGTGCAAGCCATAATGGAGTGCCTTTTGGCAACAATATACGTAAAAATTCTACTCCCCTTTCCTTAAACCCAACAATCGTTATATAAGTAAAAACTACCATCGATAAAGCGAAGGTGACTATCACATGACTTGTGACCGTGAAACTATAAGGAAGAACACCAACCAAATTACATGATAAAATGAAAATAAATACTGTGAATATCAATGGAATGTGCTGCAAGCCTTTGCTTCCAGTGTTATTTTCTATTATTGAGATAACAAAATCATATACATATTCAACTGCAGCTTGCAAATATCCTGGTATTACTGACCCTTTCCTTATTCCAAAAAGCAAAAAGAGTATCACCAATATCACCGAAATCATCATAAAAAGAGATGAATTAGTAAAGCTTACGTCATATCCAAATAACTTAGGTAACTCTATTATTGTATATACTTTAAACTGTTCTAGCGGATTTAACGCCATTTTGATCCTATAAACCTAAACTGCAACAGTAAATAAAGTATGAATTTTATAGGATAAAGTCAAGAGTTAAGATAGAAAGCTTTATATTATTATAGCATCAACATATTAACAAAGTATGTAATTAGAATGCTAATTATAGTCAGCGCTGTATTTTAAAATTCACTAATTTTGTTAAATTATTCAATATTTTGACTTAACACCTTGTTTTAGTTATAATTTAATTTTTAGTGAGGTATTATTATGAACGAAATAGATTTTATTAACACTAATCATCCTTTAAACTTAGAGCAAGAATTTGGTAGTGGATATATTAGATTCACTGACGGTTATTTTGATGAGAATACCGGTAGTTATGGAATGATAGGTCAAGTATTAGATGAAAATCATAACACGTTAGGACCACTAACCGTTGGCGGCTATGTTTGTCATTTTCACCATGATGACCATAAGGTTAATCTTCAGTATTTCATAGAAGTAAACTTAGAAGGTGATATAGAGAAGATCGATTCTCTTTACAAGAAGATATAAAGTTACAAAAGCTTCTACATCATAAACAATGATGTAGCAGTATTCCACTACAACAAGCTTTAAAAGCACTACATTTTATATTACAATAACTCTTTTATTTCTTTAAAGGTTCATGAAATTCACATTATCTTGGTTATTAGAACACTTAGAAACCGGTGCTAGTTTAGAAGAAATTACTGACAAGCTAACCCATATAGGGCTGGAAGTAGAAGATGTCATTGACAATGCAAAATTGGCTGGGTTTGTTGTTGCAAAAGTATTAGAAGTCGTACCTCATCCAAATGCCGATAAATTAAAATTATGTAAAGTAAATGATGGGAGTAAAATTCTACAAATAGTTTGCGGAGCAAACAATGTTAGAGAAGGTATGAAAACTGTGCTTGCATCTCTTGGTAGCACATTGCCAGAAAGTGATTTCACAATCAAGCCCACAAAAATACGAGAAGTGCTAAGTGAAGGGATGCTCTGCTCTGCTTCTGAACTTGCACTAGTTCAAGAGGAAAGTGAAGGAATAATCGAGCTTTCTGATGATTATAAAGCAGGGGATAAATTTTTCAATTGTGACCCTGTAATTGATATAAATGTTACTCCAAACCGTGGAGATTGCTTAGGCATTTATGGAATAGCTCGCGACCTTGCTGCAACTGGAATTGGGACATTAAAGACTTTAAGCATTCCACAACTTACCAGCTCCATAAATTCACTAATCGATGTTGAAGTTACTGACGGGGAAAGTTTTATTAGTGGAATATACATCGCCAATGTAAAAAATCAAGAAAGCCCAAAGTGGCTAAAAGATAAATTGGAATCGATAGGAATGCGCTCCATTTCTGCAATAGTTGACATTACTAACTATATTATGATATCTTTCAGCCGCCCAATGCATGCGTTTGATGCAAAAAAAATAGAAGGAGAGCTCACAGTACGCAAAGCAAACGACGGAGAAAAATTTGCTGGTTTGAACGGTAAAGAATACTTATTAAACACGGACACAAGCGTTATTTCTGATAGTAAAAATATTCATGGAGTTGCTGGAATTATAGGTGGAAAGTGCAGTGAATGTACTCTTGAAACTACTGATATCTTTTTAGAGTCTGCTTGGTTTGACCCTATATCTATCGCTAAATCTGCAAGGCAGATGAACATCTCCACAGAATCTAGTTACAGATTTGCACGTTCAATCGATCCTGGATTTACCCTTGATGGACTCAATCTTGCAGCTAAAATGATTTTGGATTTATGTGGTGGAGAAGTCTCAAGCGTAGTGTCTGCCGGCAGCTTAGATAAGGCTGACACCAAGGTGAACTTTGATTATCAGGATGTGAACAAGTTTGGAAGTGTGTCTGTATCACCTGATGAGACGTTCGATATCTTAACGAAACTAGGGTTTAATATTGATAAAAAAACCGAAGGCAATTGGAATGCACAAGTACCAAGCTGGAGATCAGACGTGACAATACCTGCTGACCTAATTGAAGAAGTAACAAGGATATACGGCTATAATAAAATAAAGGAAGAGCCACTAGCAGGCGATGTTATGGTAGAAATTGATGCACAGGATGATTTGCGCACTTTAATGACAAGCAGAGGATTTCATGAAGTGATAACCTGGTCTTTCATGAGTGAATCAATAGCTGAAAAGTTTGGTTACTTGGATAAGTTACTTACCATCAGTAATCCGTTTAATAATAACTTTAATATAATGAGACCAAGTATCATACCAAACTTGTTGCAAGTAACTGCTGATAATATTGCCCATGGAGTATCTGATCTTGCAATCTTCGAAATTGGGCCGATTTACGATGGTGAAGCTCAGTTTAAACATGTTTTAAGTGGAATAAGAACAGGAAATAATTTGCCGCGAAACCATTATAATACTGATAGAAAAGTAGATGTTTTTGACGCAAAGGCTGATTGCATAGCGGCTTTGGAGTTTTTTAACGTCAATTGCGATAATTTAACGATAGAGAGAGCAGAAAAAGAACATTACCACCCAGGAAAGTCAGGCACTCTCTCTTTTAAGAATAAAGTAGCAGGTTATTTTGGAGAGTTGCATCCTAATATATTAGATCTTTTTGACATCAAGCAAAAAGTTGTAGGTTTTGAGGTAACACTAGAAAATATTGAAAATTTACCTGCAAGTAGAAAGAAATTTATCGATTATAAATACCAAAGTGTAAAACGTGATTTTGCATTTATTGTAAATAAGGATGTGGAAGTAGGTAACATAATCAATGTGGTAAAAAAAAGCTCAGAGCTCATCACAGAAGTTTTAGTATTTGACGTATACCATGGAAATAATATAGAATCGAATAAGATGTCTATAGCATTGTCAGTTACTTTCTGCTCTCCAATCCACACTTTAACTGAAAAAGAGATCCAAAAAGAATCAAGTGCTATAGTTAATTTAGTATGTGAAAATACCGGAGGAACTTTGAGAACTCATCATTAAGCCGCAATCGTAGTTTCCTGCTTTGGCTGTGTCACGTTTACTTCATCCAATTTACTCCCTATCTTGAATTCAATATCCTTGAAAAATCTATCCCACATTCCATGCAAATGCTCTTCTATTTTAGGCCACACATCATTTTTAAATGTTACCCCATCATCAGAAAATAAATTACCTAAAAAGGCTCCAACACCTTCATAATTTGACTGAAAACATTGAAGAAATGTCTCTCCTTCTTTATAAGTATTATGTGCCACATTTAACGCTTTTCTCTCTGTAGTCTCTTTATAAGCATTTGATGCTCCAATCTTTATTGCACCAAACATAACTTTACTCCAGTTCTTAACTTTCTGTATACAACCTTCACTATTTCCTGGTATATTATTTATTATATCTTTATTTCCTGGTATATTATTTATTATATCTTTTGTCAAATTATCTATCAAAGGAGACAATAAACCTTGATAAAAGTGCTTGATATTATTTTTTGTTTTTATCACAGGACTTTTTATGCATTTTTCTGCCAAATAGTATTCAAGTTCCGCTTCCTCTAACAACTTCTTAACTGCTTCTTCGTTAAAAGTTTCACGCTCGAACTCCTTCAGTAAATCATCCTCTATTATTGCAAACTTTATTTTTTCGCGAGATTCTAGTTCTTCCATATAATCATTTTTTGTTTCTTCATTTATCAATAATCTCTCTTTTTCTGATTCTAATTGTTCTAATGTTTTTAGAATTTCTTGGTTATTTTTCAAGCATAACTCTATTAACTTTATACTTGAAGATTCTTTTTCTTTACTATTTTTCTCAACGTCTAAATCCTTATTCTGCTTTTCTATTATTTCCCTCAATTGCGCAGGTTGTGTTAAATACTCTCCAATTTCTTTTCGACAAGAAACAATCTTGTTTACTAGACGTTTTTCATCTTCTTCATTTTCTTCATTGAATATGCCCGTATTATCTTTTATATTCTTTATACTCTTCTCTTGCTCTTTAAATAACCCTTGAATTCCACATTTTGTTATTTCTGAATGCATTTTTTCTAGCAAGAGATTTACTTTGTGATAAAAACATACATTCACATTTAAATTACAGAATTCATCAAGTAAACTTTGTCTTATATCAATTGTTAAATCTGATTGATTTAACACAACTTTTGCTTTTTTCATCACTGATTTTATCAATCTTTGGTAAACAGCCTGATCAGTAAGTTCAAGCTTAAAAAGATCTTCCAATTTCCTTCTCAAGATACCATCTGTTAAGTTACTTTTTCCTATATCTCCATGTATTTCTTTTAATTTTTCACACACCCCATTATATCTTTTCTGTCCTATTTCTCTTAAATCCTTAATCTCTCTTTCAGCATTATCTAGAGCTTTCTCTGTTTCTTGAGGATGTGTATCATTATAAATATCAATTACTGTTTTTTCAGCTATTTTCCCTTCTCGTATAAGTTTTTTCCATTTTGCTTTAAACACAGGAAACGCATTATCACTTATTTTCACAAGCGCTTCTAATCGATCATCTTCATCAGTCAAATTAAATGCCTCTTTCTTTTTCAGTTCTTTCAAATCTTTTATTATAGTTTCTTTTTCACTTGGTAATTCTTTACCTTGGCTTTTCAATTCTTGCTCTACTAATACTTCTTTCGGTCTTTTTTCTAATAAGAAACCTCCCTTTTTCTCCCTTCTTTTCTGTGCAAATTTAATTGCTTGTATAAAAGCAGCTTGATAGGCGTTGTATATTAAGTGACTTGTCAATTTAGAATCTATACTACTCACCACTTTCAGTCTGAATTCGTTCAACAATTCCTTCAGCTTATCATATGTAATATCTTTTTTTTCTAGCTTCATCAGCTCTTCCATAGTCTTCGCAAACTCTTGAATTGAAGTTGCAAGCACATTCTTGATCTCATTACGTAAAGGCCTAAGGCCGTTTTTTAAGTGGATATTAGCTGATAATTTTAGTATGGTATTATGCTTTGAATCCTGTCTAATATCAACCCAACTATCATTTTTATCTTCGTATAAATCTTTAAGTAATTGTTCAAATTGTGGCGGAAACTTAATCTCCATATACCACACAATGTTTGGCCTAGAAACTTCTGTTTCATGAAAAGATACCTCAATATTTTGGTGCTCATTAGAATACTGCCCCATACTTATTTTGAGAGCAGCAACTAAAGAATGGGATAACTCTCTATTTAAAAGGTAAAAAGTAGCCAAAGCGAGTGTTGCAGGAATAATTAAGGCTACAAGCACAGCTATATTAACAAGAATCACTATTGCAGCAAGAACACCATATGCCAATCTTTTTGTTGTACTTTCACTTACTTCACTTTTTTTCGTTTTATTTTCCTCTGAACTTATTTGTGTCTTATCATTTGTTTTTAATCTATTATATACGGCTAATCCTAACGCAGTGAAAACTATATAAGGGAACATTAAAACTGATAGAGCTGAATTTAATACTTTCTTCTCCGGGCAAGCTCTGTTTATTTCCTTAAATATTTCGCTTGATATATTATACCAGGAAGTAAAAAAATCAGAGTTATAATCTTTATAATGAAATATACTGAGTGGAATGTTAAAATTAGCTAACGGTTCTTGTCTTTCCACAGCATCAAAAAACTCTTCTTCCTCTTCCAAAGTAACAATAGATTCTACTTTACCTAAACCATCACTATTATTATTTAGGTCAACAACTTCTTCATAACCATTTGCAACAGCTTTATTCACATTATAACCTTATCCTAAGCAATCTAAGTGTAGCATAAATAATGACAATTTTCAACTACTTAATAATCTAATGCTTAATACTAACAATTAAATCCTGATATTCCTTAGAATAAAAGTTAGTTCCAATTTCTGTATTAATGTCCAAAGATAAGGCAAGGGTCTGCTCTTTTATATATTCAATCCACGTATTTATTGCTTCCTTAATTTTCTCATCTTCTGTTTTGATTATTACTCTGATTCTATCGGACATATGAAAATCAGCTTGTTTCCTAGTTTCTTGAATAAGCCTCACGGCATCTCTCGCTAGCCCTTCTAGAATCAATTCATCATTTAAAGTAGTGTTCAGAATCACAATTCCTCTGTTATTATCAAACACGGAGGAAAATTCACTGTTTGCTTTTAATAATAGTTCATATTCGCCTTTTTCTATGATATAATTTTCTGACTCGTCTCCCAAAAATATGAGACCTCTTTCTGTCATTTCAGCGCGTGACGCTGGAATCTGCGTCTGGATCCCAGTGTCAGCTACTCGGATGACACCGGATTCAACTTGTTTCCACTTTCCTTGTTTAACATATTGAACCAGTGTCTTAATCTTCTCCGGAATTCTTTTTCCAAGCACAGGGAAGTTGAGTTTTAACTCTAGTGATGCAATATCTTCAAGTCTGTTTACTAACTTCAGTTTTTTTACATTTACCTCATCTTTTATCATCTCTTGATATTCATCTTCAAGAAAACCGCAGGAAGACTTATGATAAATCGTCATACTACTAAGTGGCTGTCTGATACGTATATTAAAAGTGTTTCTAATAGAGAGCGCAGCATTGCATACCTCTCTCACCAAATCCATCTTGGCAATGAGTTCACTATCATATCCCTCTAATTGTGGAAAATCAGCCAAATGAACAGATGTTTCTTTATACTTAAGCCCTTGCCATATAGTCTCTATTATAAGTGGCAATAAAGGAGCTGCAGCCCGAAGTATATAATAAAAAACTGTGTATAGACCATTATAAGCATCAGTTTTGTCTTGATCTAAATCACTTTTCCAAAAACGCTCACGACTGCGACGAATATACCAATTATTTAGCACTTCAAAAAAATCTGTCAGGATTTTGCAAGCCTCTTGGGAGTTATAGCTGTTCATAGAAGTTTGGATACTCTCTACAGCTTCAAAACATTTGGAAATCATGTAGCGATCAATAGTACTTTGATAATCCTTACAAACTTCAGCTTTAATTCCATCTGCATTTGAATACATGGTAAAAAAGTGATAACTGTTCCAAATAGGTTTTATTACGTTTTTCAGAACATCTCGTATTGAGTTTCCTTCTTTATCAAGTAGCAAATTACCACCACAAACAATGGAGCCAGAAAGCATAAGAAAGCGTAGCGCATCAGAACCATATTTATCAAAAACTTCCATTGGATCTGCATAATTATTCAAGCGTTTGGATAATTTTTGTCCCTTTATGTCCAGAACAACACCGTGACATATGCAGTTCTTAAATGGTTCCCTATCAAACAAAGCAGTGGACAATACAAAGAGCGTATAAAACCACCCCCTGGTTTGCGCTATGTATTCAGTAATAAAATCCGCAGATTCAAACCATTCTTTATTTTCAAATGGATAGTGGACTTGTGCAAATGGCATTGAACCAGACTCAAACCAGCAGTCAAATACGTCAGGCACACGGCGCATAACTGATTTTCCTGTTGGATCATCAGGATTTGGCCTCGTTAAAGTATCGATAAATGGTCTGTGCAAATCATCTACTTTAACATTAAAATCTCGCTCTAGTTCTTCTATCGAACCATATACATCCACTCTTGGATATCTTGCATCATCTGATTTCCATACAGGAATCGGAGTACCCCAGAATCGATTGCGTGAAATTGACCAGTCGTGTGCTCCTTCAAGCCATTTTCCAAACTGACCGTCTCTTATATGGTTTGGTATCCAATTAACTCTCTTATTTAGCTCTACCATTCTGCTTTTGAATTTTGTAACGGCAACATACCAAGAAGGCATAGTGCGATAGATCAAAGGAGTGTCAGTTCTCCAGCAGTGTGGATAATTGTGAATATATTGTTCAGTTTTGAACCAGTTTCCTTGTTCTTTCAATTTTTTTATTACTGTATCATTGGTATCAAAAACATGAACCCCTGCCAAATCTGAAACTTCAGCAGTAAATTTTCCACTGTTATCAATTGGACAAATAACTGGAATATCATGGCTTTGGCAAAGGTAAAAATCTTCCTCACCAAATCCAGGAGCAGTGTGTACAACGCCAGTACCATCTTCTCCTGTAACATAATCAGCAACAAAAACACGAAATGCATTCTTTGTATCTTTAAAGTAATCAAACAGCGGCTTATAGGAAAGGCCTGCAAGATCATTCGCTTTAAGTTTTATATTGCAGTTTTCATATGGAATATTGTTTTGTTCAGAGTAGCTGATAAATTTTTCTAGGTAGCTTTCAGCGAAAATATAAATTTCACTGTTCACTGAACTCCTTTCATTAACTTCTGTCATCCCAGTGCTTCGACACTGGGATCCAGAAATAGATTCCAGCGTCACGCGCTGGAATGACACCAAAGAGTAGACTGACACTGCACAATACTTGATGTCCTTTCCTATCGCCAATGCCAGATTGCTAGGAAGAGTCCAAGGAGTTGTAGTCCAAGCAAGTAATTTACATACACTTTTAAACTGCTGTGGGTTTTCTAAAAGCTCAAATGCAACAGTTACAGCTTTGCTAGTCTTTTCTCTATACGCGTTATCAAGCCTTGTTTCAAAATTAGACAATGGAGTTTCGCAAGCCCAACTATACGGAACAACGCGTACTGATTCATACACCAAGCCCTTATCATAAAGCTGCTTAAATGCCCACATGACTGACTCCATGAATGACTTATCCATGGTTTTATAGTCATTATGAAAATCTACCCACCTTGCTTGCCTATTGACATATTTTTCCCACTCTGATGAAAATCTCATTACAGAAGTACGACAATGGTTATTGAATTTTTCAATGCCGAATTTTTCTATCTCAGTTCTACCAGATATTCCAAGTTCTTTTTCTGCACCCATCTCAGCCGGTAATCCATGGCAATCCCAACCAAATCTACGTTCAACCCTTTTTTGCAGCATAGTTTGATATCTTGCAAATGCGTCTTTGATGAAACCAGTGAGTAAATGTCCATAATGCGGAAGGCCATTTGCAAATGGAGGGCCATCATAAAAGACAAAACAATTATCCTTGGAACGTTCTCCAACTGAACGCTCAAAAACTTTATTTTCCTGCCAAAATTTTATGATTTCTTTTTCTAACGACGAAAAATCAGGACTGCTAGTTGTATCAGGATAATGCTTTGACTTCATGTTCGCTACGTAAAACTAAAGAATATAGGGCTTTCTGAAAAATTACAAATTCAAAAATATTTCCGTAGCCCACACCCCAACAAACTATTCTGCCGAGCTTCTAATACCTTTTTTTAAATTTTACTTGCAGTTTTTATTATTTTACTTAACATTAACCTAAGCTTTAAGGGTATTTTATGGATCAGAAGGCAGATAAGTTTCCACGGTTTTTAAAAATACTTTGCTTTGTTGAAATGTGGGAACGTTTCTCTTATTATGGGATGCGGGCGCTTTTAGTCCTATTTTTAACTTCTCACTTAGGTTTTACTGATGAAAGAGCTTTTACTGTTTACTTATTGTTTGCTGCGGTAGGCTATACTCTACCAATGCTTGGAGGTTTTTTAGCTGATAAGTTGATGGGGTTCCGCAACATGGTGTTGCTTGGAGGGATAGTGATGGTAGCAGGGCATGCTTGCATGTCACTAGCCGAGTTCAAACCAGGTTTATTATATCTAAGTTTATCTCTAATAGCTGTAGGTACTGGTATGTTTAAAGGAAATGTAACTAACTTACTTGGTTCATGTTATAGTAAAGACGATCCTGAACGTAGCAGAGGCTTTACTTTATTTTATGTAAGCATAAACATTGGAGCAGTATTGGCTTCTGTTTTATGTGGTTATGTAGCTTATTTGTTTGGCTGGCGCTACGGCTTTGGTTTAGCTGGCATTGGGATGTTTATAGGGCTTATTGCTTTTCTCAAATTTCAGAGTCTTTTAGGAGATAGCGGTCTTTCTCCTTATCCAGAGCTTATGAATAAGCGCATATTAGGGGTTAAAATTTTTGGTATAGTATTGATAGGAAGCTTTCTGTTGTCATCAATAATTGCTAAAATGCTTATACATAGTGAACTTTTTATTAATATGCTTATACTTGTCGGAATAACAGCCCTAGGCATATTTATTTATATAATATTTAAATCATCAGCAGAACAAAGACAAAAACTAGTGGCATTATCTATTCTTGTGGCATTTTTCTTGTGTTTTTTTGCCTTAGAGATGCAGCTTGGCTCTTTAATTAACCTGTTCACTGAGAGAAACGTTGTCGGTAGTATGTTAGGTATAATAATCCCAGCTTCAGCTTCTCAAGCCATAAACCCTTTATCAATTGTAGTACTTGGCTTTCTCTTTGGAACATATATGAAACTTAAGAAAAAGTATGCAACTTCTATATTTACTTTTGGCCTCCTGACAATGGCTATTTGTTTCTTCATACTGTACATAGGGTGCCTAAACTTTAACATTGAAGGTAAAGTAGGATACTTATACTTAATAATTGCTATTTCCTTTGTAGGACTAGGGGAATTATGTATTGCTCCATTAGTTCAAGAACAAACAACTACACTAGCCCCTAAAAACCTTAGAGGGGTGGTAATGGGTATAGTAACGCTAACACTAGCATTTTCTAATCTGGCTGGAATTACAATATCAAAATTTATGTCAGTTCCTTTAGTAGATGGTAAAATAAACTCTTTAGAGTCCTTAGAAATATATAAAGAGGGTTTTTTAAAGATAGGAATATTTAATTTAATGCTCGTTATTGTATTTTTACCTTTCTTTAATTTTGTACATAAAGTTATTACCAGCTCATCTAGTACAAAAAATTGATATAGGTAAGCTCAAGACTACTATTTGTAGGTTTAAGGTACCCGTTCAGCAGAGGTAGCAATTAAACTTTGTAACTTTTGAAAAAGATTATGATTGCATTTTTTCAATACTCTTTGCTTAAGACTTATATTGAACGCTGCTTAAAATCAGTGAAAGGCACACCCCAACAAACTGTTCTGCCGAGCTTCCAACACTTTCACGTTTACTATTTTGTCCCTGTATTTATCTTCAGGATCATCAATGCACACTGATTGCATATATGGGCTTTTACCAATAATTTGGTTTTGGTGTTTACCTTTTTTATCACTGAACAAAGCAGAAATAGTTTTGCCTACCATACTCTGGTTAAACTCAAGTTGTTGCTTACTAATTAATTTCTGTAAACGAAGAAGGCGTTCTGTTTTAACCTCTTCTGGTACTTGATCTTTTCTTTCTGCTCCTGGTGTACCTGGTCTTGGGCTATATTTAAAGCTATAAGCCTGAGCATATCTAATTTTTTCTACTAATTTTACAGTTTCTTCAAAATCTTTTTCGGTTTCTCCAGGAAAACCAACAATAAAATCAGAAGAAAATTCGATTTCAGGTTTCAATTTGCGAAATCTGTCTATTATTTCCAAATACTCCTCTGCAGTGTGCTTTCTGTTCATCGCGTGCAATATTTTATTCGAACCTGACTGCACAGGCAGGTGAATAAATGGCATGAGTTTTGGCTCTTCCGCATGTGCCAAGTAGAGAGATTCATGCATATCTCTTGGATGAGAAGTTGTATAACGAATCCTCTCTAGCTTTTCAATTTTAGCAATATGACTAACTAATTTGCCTAAATCCCACACTTCCCCTTCGCATTTCCCATGGTAAGCATTGACGTTCTGACCAAGCAAATTGATTTCCTTCGCCCCATTTGCAACTAATTTCAATGCTTCACGAAATATTTCATTCACTGGCCGTGAATACTCAGCTCCACGAGTATATGGTACTACACAAAACGTACAAAATTTATCACAACCTTCTTGTATGGCAAGAAACGCAGAAGACCCCTGGCTATTGCCATAGCATTCATCTGGCAATTGATCAAACTTTGCAACTTCAGGAAAATCAGTGTTTATTATATGACCTTTACTTCTGCTTGCTTTGACTATCAGCTCCGGTAAGGTAGCGATACTCTGCGGACCAACAACAATATCAACAAAAGGAGCCCTTCTGAATACTTCTTCTCCCTCTGCTTGCGCTACACATCCAGCCACCACTATAGTAATTTCTTTTCGTGACGAATGAATCTTCCCAAGCTCAGAATAAAGCTTTTCTGCTGCCTTCTCTCTAATGTGACAAGTGTTCAGTATCACCAAATCAGCTTTTTCTGCATCACTAACAACGTTGAATCCTAGAGGCTTAACTATATTCTCCATTAAAACGGAGTCATAAACGTTCATCTGACAGCCGTAAGTTTTAATATACAAACCCTTCATGCTCTTATCATTTTGTATGTCTTTTTCAAAATTTCTTCACTCTACACGTAAATGTCTAACAGACCAGCGCGTGACGCTAGTGAACTTGCTAGCACAATAGATTTTGACAAAATTATACGAAAAACTGGATCCCAGTGTCAAGCACTGGGATGACAAGTTCTCGGCAACCCCTACGTCATACCATCACGGTATCTCTAGATCCCGCTAACAAGTAGCGGGATGACGGTTGTCAGGGTGTCATGAAAGTAGCTAACACTGGCTTCCATCCAAGAGGGCAGTGCCCTCTTCTTGTCATCCCAGTGCTTGACACTGGGATCCAGGAAAAAGAATGGTGTCATGCAAGTAGCTAACACTGGGATCCAGGAAAAAGAATGGTGTCATCCGAGTAGCTTGACACTGGCATCCAGGAAACTTAATTGCAAGTAATGCATTGAGTTTGGTGAGTATGGGTTTTGCGTTATAGAATGAAGCACTTTTGGTGAATTTGTAAAGAAAGCTGGATCCCAGTGTCAAGCACTGGGATGACAAGAAAGGGAGCACTGGAATTTTTATTTCAGTATTGTACATTAGCTATGCATCTGAACAGATACGAGCTTTCTGCTTTTTCTGGGTAAGGTCAGTCAAAAAGGTTTTACAACAACCATAATAACTATAACTATTACCAATACTGTAACTGCTTCATTTAAAACACGAAAATAAACGTGTTTTTTTTCGTTTGAACCCATTGCAAAATTTTTTCTATATTTTGCAAGTAGCATATGAATAATTAACATCAAAAGTATCGCGAATGCTTTTACATGAAACCATCCTTCACGATATGCTTCTCTTATAATCATTAATGTCATTCCCAAACCAAGTGAGAAAAGCATTGCAGGGTTTATGATATATCTAAGTAGCCTCTTTTCCATTGTTTGAAGCAAGCTATCATTTTCCGATCCCGGTTTTACAGTTGCGTGGTAGACATAAAGCCTGGGCAAATAAAGCATACCTGCCATCCACATAATGGCGGAGATAACGTGAAAAGCTTCGAGCCAGTGGTAATAATCCATACAGATACTGTTACAAAATGTTAAAAATTTCTGATATTATGTTAGTTTAATGAAAAAGAAACCAATATGAAAGCAGAAAATTTCACTAAAGAACAGGTGATTGAATTCTACAAAAAAATGCTACTTATACGCAGATTTGAGGAAAAAGCAGGCCAGTTATATGGAATGGGATTAATAGGCGGGTTCTGTCACCTATCAATAGGGCAAGAAGCAGTTGCAGTTGGAACTCAAGCTGCATCAAAATTAGGTGACGCTTTTATCACAAGTTATAGAGACCATGGCTTAATGCTCGCATGTAATTCTGATCCAAATGTTGTAATGGCAGAACTCACTGGCAAAGAAACAGGATGCTCGAAAGGCAAAGGTGGTTCGATGCACGTATTTGACGTTGAAAAAAAATTCTTCGGTGGACATGGAATAGTGGGAGCACAAGTTCCAATTGGCACAGGAATAGCATTTGCTAATAAATATAAGAAAAGAGATAACGTGGTATTCACGTATTTTGGTGACGGTGCTGCAAATCAAGGACAAGTATATGAATCATTTAATATGGCATCTTTGTGGAAGTTGCCTGTGGTTTACATCATAGAAAATAACGAATACGCAATGGGAACTTCTGTGCAAAGATCAACTTTAGTAACAGAGTTATATAAAAGAGGAGAAAGTTTTGGTATTTCTGGAAAACAAGTTGATGGAATGGATTTTTTCTCTGTTTATGCGGCTACAAGCGAAGCAGCGGAACACACACGCAGCGGAAAAGGGCCTATCCTGCTTGAAATGAAGACATATCGATATCGCGGTCACTCAATGTCAGACCCTGCTACTTATCGCTTAAAAGAAGAAGTTGAAGATATGAAGCAAAATCATGACCCTATAAGCACTTTAAAGAAGTACATGATAAATAATAAATTTGCTTCAGAAGAAGAATGCAAAGTAATTGATAAGGAAATACGTGATGCAGTGAAAAAATCAGAGGATTTTGCCAGAAATAGTAAAGAACCAAGCGTTGATGAGTTGTATACTGATGTTTATAAATTTGTTAGCTAATTTTTTTATCCAGAACTGTACGAATTGTATAGTAAACGATGTCATTTAATTCTCCCGTCATCTAAGTCACCTCCTCTTCCTGTCATTCCAGTGCCCAGACACTGTAATCCAGAAAAAAGGATGGTGTCATCCGAGTAGCCCCTTTCTTGTCATCCCAGTGCCCTCTTCTTGTCATCCCAGTGCCCAGACACTGGGATCCAGGAAACTTAATTGCAAGTAATGCATTGGGTTTGGTGAATATGGGTTTTGCGTTATAGAATGAAGCACTTTTGGTGAATTTGTAAAGAAAACTGGATCCAAGTAGTCGAAGCACTGGGATGACACCGTCATAGAGTGAACCAGCATCATGCGCTGACCATTTTCGGTCTCTTAAATTACTTTAGCCATAAATATTTAAGAAATTTACCAAATAAAAAAAAGGCAAAAGAAGCCCTGGTCATTGTTTATTTTCAGTATTTGGCGTTTTTTAAGTCTTAAACACTGCAATTTAGCTGCTTTTAAGTGCAACTCACCTTAGCTAAAATGTTTAAGAAATTTACTAAGCAGAAAAAAGGCAAAAGAAACCCCGTGGTAATTAGTGTTCACTCTCTAATCCTGCAAATTGGCGTACTATACTGTCTTAAACGACTTATAAGCGCGTTTCAGCTTATATAGGTAAAAACCCAGAAATGTTGTGAAGACATAAGGTGCACATAGTGCAAAAAATTAAAAATAAGACGCCAACTACGTTGTTTTCTTGCTGTTTAATCTGCACAGATGAAGATAACTGAATACCTTCAGTTTCATGATAAGGGAGTTGGCGGAGTTTGTCAAGGAAGTTTTTCGTTTCATCCAATGCGCTGCCAAATTATTATGCAAGAAGTCTATTGAAATCGCGTATATCAATCGTTGTAAAATCACACAATTGCTCTGTAGAGCTATGCCCTGTAATAATTACTATACCATTTTGCTCAGAGCGTATTGAGATTAGGTTCAGCACTAATTCACACGTTGCACTATCAAGATTACAAAATGGTTCATCTATCAGCCAAATATTTGCATTAGAAAGCAAGAGACGAGCAAGTGCAACTCTTCTTTTCCAGCCAGCAGAAAGTTCGCTGTATTTAATATTAAGTACAGGCTGCAACTGCAAACAACAAATAGCTGCCATAATCAATTCCCTAGTATTTCGTATTCCTGCCCAGAATTCCATGTTTTGAGCAACAGTTAAGCTATCCTTACAGGCGTTTTTATGCCCTATGTAGACCATAGAAGATATATAGGATTTTGGATCGTCGTATATGTCTTTCCCGCAGTGCCTTATATTGCCTGACACCGGCGGTAAAAGTCCAGATAAACTTCTAATTAAGCTGGTTTTACCACTACCATTTGGACCAGTGATTAGAATCTTTGATTTTGGCTCAGCTTTAAAACTGAGATGTTTAAATAATACTTTGTTATTACGAGCGCAGGATAAATTTTCACATTCGAGCATGAATTATCTGCCCTTCCCCTTATGTTTACCTTGAGTTGAAGCCTGAGCTTTTACAAACAGCTCCCAAAATCCTTTCTGTCCGCCTTCTCTATGTATCAATTGTGCAAAACGCTGCATTAAAACATTACCCATCATAACCATCTTTGTCCATTTACCTAACGGTTTTGCTATGTCAACTATTTCTGGATCCTCTTTGTAAACCTGTATATCTTTTTGCTTCTCGTGTAGCATTTCCTGGTGTTTCATCAACTCTTTTTGCTTATTCTTTTGATATAATTCATTGAATTTTCTGTCTTCTTCCCACTCTTCTTTGAGGACTTTTATAGGAAATATGACTTTTCTAATGCGATTTTTGTATATCTTTCTCAAAAGGAGAAATACTACAGCTACAGCAAGTAACGTTATGCTATATATTATGATCTGTGCAAGTGGCATTTCCTGTATCTAATTCATTAAAAATACCCTTACTATTATACCATAATTATAGAAATTGTGCAATTTTTTTGCGGGTAAAGACAGTATAAAAGTAATACTGCTCTATTTCGTAAATTGGACAAATACAGCTACAGATTAGGTCTCCCTACGTCATACCGCCGCGGTATCTCAGCTGCTAACACGTAGCGGAATGACGGATTTTGCGCTTATCAAATTATAGGTAAACCTGAATTACTTTAGCTATACCCGAATGAATGGGCTTGTATGTAGTAAGGTTTATTTCTATACTTCTTAAAGAATTTAGAAGTAAAACAAATATGAACTGCTACAAGACTCACACGTGCAATGAATTAAGGAAGAATGATGTAGGAAAGGAAGTTACCCTCTCTGGATGGTTATACCGTAAGCGCGATCACGGTAACCTAATCTTTGTTGATTTAAGAGACTTCTACGGAATCACTCAGCTAGTATTTAACAATGACAAAGACTTTTTTGATGAGATTTCAAATTTAAAATCAGAAAGTGTAATTACTGTTGCAGGGATAGTTGAAGCTAGAACTAAAGACACGGTAAACACCTCTATTTCAACAGGAGAAGTCGAAGTTATAGTTAACAATTTGCACGTTGAATCAGAAGTTGAGTTCCACTGTGATGAAGAAATAGCGAAAGAAGAAAGAAGTATATTATCAAGCATTGCCGGTGAACAAGAATACCCAGAAAACATGAGATTTAAATATCGTTTTCTTGACTTAAGGCGTGAAAAATCCCGCAACAATATTATTCTGCGCTCACAAATTATTGCAGAACTCCGCAAGCTCATGATAGAGCAAGGGTTTTTGGAAATTCAGACTCCAATACTTACTGCTTCGTCCCCTGAAGGTGCACGTGATTATTTAGTGCCAAGCAGGCTAAATCCTGGCAAATTCTATGCATTGCCACAAGCTCCACAGATTTTTAAGCAGCTGCTCATGGTCTCAGGGTTTGATAAATATTTCCAAATTGCACCATGTTTTCGTGACGAAGATGCAAGAGCTGACCGTTCTCCAGGAGAGTTCTATCAGCTAGATCTTGAAATGTCTTTTGTGACTCAAGAAGACATCTTTCAGATTATTGAGTCTACCTTATATAAAGTGTTTGCTAAATTTTCTCGTAAGTCTGTCGATAAAGATTTTCCACGTATTACATATAAAGAAGCAATGCTCAAATATGGTTCTGATAAGCCAGATCTGCGTAATCCATTATTAATTAGCGATGTTACAGAGATTTTTCGTGATTCAGAATTCAATATTTTTAAAAGCAATATTGAGCGCGGTATGGTAGTGAGAGCCATCTCTGCTCCTAAAACAGCAGAGGAACCACGTAGCTTCTTTGATAAAAAAATAGAACATGCACAAAAAGAAT
This sequence comes from Wolbachia endosymbiont (group B) of Limnophora tigrina, assembly GCF_964263235.1. Taxonomy (NCBI): domain Bacteria; kingdom Pseudomonadati; phylum Pseudomonadota; class Alphaproteobacteria; order Rickettsiales; family Anaplasmataceae; genus Wolbachia; species Wolbachia endosymbiont (group B) of Limnophora tigrina. The sequence continues at coordinate 916,631 of NZ_OZ181655.1, forward strand.
TTGGTGCCAAAGGGCTTGGATATATAACGTTTGATAAAGATGGCACCGCAAAAGGACCAATTGCTAAATTTCTCGATGACAATAGGCTAAATCACATAAGAGAAATAACGAATGTAAAGCCTGGAGATAGTGTGTTCTTTGCTTCTGATAAAGAGAATGAAGCGGCAAACATTGCAGGAAAAGTGCGCACTCTTTTAGGGTCAGAACTCAGTCTTATAGATGACAATATTTTCAAGTTCTGTTGGATCATTGATTTTCCATATTTTGTATATGACGATAAAAACAAAAAAATCGATTTCTTTCATAACCCATTTTCTATGCCACATGACGGCTTGAAAGATTTAGAGGAAAAGAATCCACTGGATATCCTTGCTTACCAATATGATCTGGTTTGCAATGGAATAGAACTGTCAAGCGGGGCAATTCGTAATAACAAACTGGATATCATGTATAAAGCTTTTGCCATTGCAGGCTACAGCAAAGAAGAAGTTGATACAAAATTCGGTGCGCTTGTGCGTGCATTCAGATTTGGAGTACCACCTCACGGCGGAATAGCACCAGGGGTTGACAGAATGGTTATGCTGCTTGCTGACGAGCCAAATATTCGTGAAGTAATCTGTTTTCCTATGAATCAGCAGGGTGAAGATGTTCTAATGGGTGCTCCTTCTCAGGTGGACAATAAACATTTACGTGAATTATCCCTGCAAGCCATCAGTGAAAACTCTATAGCAAAGTGTACTGATTCGTAGATTAGTCAAACTTAAAAACTATGAATAATATCCAAAAAGCAATACTATCGGGCATAATCTGCAACATGATTATATGGTATGAAGTAACTCTGTTTGGAGTTTTGACGCATATAATAAGCAATGTTTTTTTTCCTTCAGAAAGTAATTATTTAAGCACAATCAAATTTCTTGGCAGTTTTGCGATTGGATTTGGGTTTAGACCACTTGGTGCATTTATTTTTGGCTACATTGGAGATAAATACGGTAGAAGGAAGATTTTGCTGACTTCCGTAATATTAGCTTCGATATCATCTACTGCAATTGCGGTTATACCAAGCTTCAAAGAAATAGGAATATTTTCTCCTATATTACTTCTACTTTGTAGAATAACACAAGGAATGGCAGCAGGCGGAGAAACGAGTATCAACTCAGCTTTTTTAATAGAGCATTCAAGCGATAAAAAAAATCTAGGCTTCTTAGGTAGCATGAAAGCTTTCAGTGGCGCGCTTGGTTCTATCACATGTTTTGTAATGATAGCTATTTGCAAAAAATTTACAGGTGAAGATTATGAAATTTGGGGTTGGAGGTTGCTTTTCTATTTCTGCTTTATTATGGGCGTAATAGGTTTTTTAATAAGATACATAATGGAAGAGAGCTTAGCATATAAAGTGCACGATCAAAATAAAAGCTTATCTCACTCACCATTTTTAGAATTAATTAGAGACTACAAAAGAGCATTCGTGATAGCAATTGGACTTGGTATCGCCCAAAATGCAATTGTCTACTCAGCAATCATGTTCTACAATATATCTGTAAAAGAACTTATTCTCTCAGGCATTGACATTAAAAACGTAGTGAGGATTATGGTTGAAATTACATTTGGAACGTCTGCAGTGCTGTTTGCAATACTGTCTGATAAAGTTGGAAGAAAAAATGTAATGATTCCTACATTAGTAGCTTTAGCTTGCGCCGGTTTGCCGGCACTTTCGCTATTATCGTATGATAATCACTATATTGTAACGCTCACTTTTCTGTTGATAAGTGTGCCGATAGGTGCATCTTTTGGGATATATAATTCTCTTGCCTGTGAGTTATTTCCAACGAAAGTTAGGTGCACCGGCTTTAGTCTCGCACATAACATATCTGCAGGAATTTTTGGTGGCCTTTCTCCTTCTATATGTATGTTTCTCATCGAAACAACCGAAACAAAATTTGCAGCAGGTGCTTATCTTACCATGTGTGCATTGGTTAGTTTGATATCTGTAATGCAGATTAAACCCAAAGACAAAAAAGTTGATTGGTGAAATCGTTTCAGTCGAAAGCAAGTTTCAACAGCACTTCAATAGACTTTTCAATGTGCTTAGGGATAGGAGCGGTAATAGTGATTTCTTTATTGCTTGGTAACTTTAAAGATAAAGAATGCGAATGAAGGTGAATTTTATTTGCTACCCCATTAATAAAAGCTTTTTTACCACCGTATTTACCGTCACCAAGAATAGGGCAATTTATATGAGCTAAATGTGCACGTAACTGATGGGTCCTGCCGGTAATTGGTTGTAATTTTAAATAAGCGACATTATATTCTAACCTTGCTATAATTGAAAAATGCGTAGTGGCATTCTGAGGTGAATTTTCATCAACGACCACTTTTTCTTGACCTGAAACATATTTTTTCACCAATGGATAGTCTATTGTTCCACTATCCTTGCTCGGTATGCCAGAAGTCAATGCCAAGTAAGTTTTTTTTACCCTTCGTCCTTTAAATTCCTCCATAAGGTATCTGGCAACACTAGCATTGCGTGCGAATATTATCACTCCACTCGTATCTCTATCCAGCCTATGGACAATTTTAAATGTTTCTTCCTCTCTTATTTGGTCAAGCAAATCACTAATGCTAATCTTTACTTTTACGCCACCTTGAACGATGACCCCTGCGGGTTTGTTTATAGCTAATATATATTCATCTTCATATAATATGTTCTCTTTTAGTAGATCCACTAACTTTTCATTATATTTGCGATCAGAATTAGCGTTCTCAATATAATTCAAGTGCTTCAGCGTTATAGTTTGTCCAGAATTTACTCTATCACTAGACTTTGCTTTGCAATCATCAACTTTGATTAACCCTTTCCTTAAAGATTTTTCAATTACAGATTGCTTTAGATCAGGAAAGATTCTTCTGATGTACCTATCCAGCCTAACGTTATCGTCTTTTACTGATATGGTTTTTATATTCTCCATTACTTTATTTGGATGTATGCTAATATCAACTGTTTGCATGACATAAAATAAAGTATAGCACAAGATATAAACCCTTCGGCTACATGTGCTATTTATTTAGTAGATTAAATATGAAGTTTAAAACTCTGCTGTCAACTTCCTGCAAAACTAGTGAAAACCAAACTTGCTTAAAACCACTGAATTAGTTATAGTTATAAGTTTAAGGTACAGTAAAATGACAGCTTTTGTCCCTTTGATTATTTTTTTAATCTTGTACCTTGGAAGTGGTGCTTATTTTTCTTTTATCGGAACTGATAATCCACTTCATCAGGTTTCACCAGTAATCTGCTTGTTACCAGCGCTATTTTTTGCTGTCTCACGTGGTACAAATAAAATTCAGCATAACATCGATACTGTTATCAAGGGCATGGGTGACAAAAATACCCTTACTATGTGTTTAATTTTTTTATTTTCTGGAGCATTTTCTGCGGTTACTCAATCAATTGGTAGCGCAGACACTGTTGCTAATTTAATTCTTAATTTCCTTCCAGTAAGATTACTGCTGCCTGGAGTATTTTTGGCTTCTGCTTTTATTTCAACTGCAATTGGCACATCTATGGGAGTTGTTGCGCTGATGGTACCTATAGCTGTTAATCTGGCAAAAAGTGGAGCTTTTGGTCTTGAAATAGGAACTGCAACTGTAGTAGGTGGTGCCGTGTTTGGTGACAACCTCTCAATGATATCTGATACCACCATTGCATCTGTTTCTTCACAGGGAGCTTCAGCAAAAGATAAACTTAAAATAAACTCTAAGGTTGCATTTACTGCAGGTATTATAACACTCACCTATCTGGCAGTGATTTCAAGTAGTACAAAAATTATTTCTATATCAAATTTAGATTATTATTCTATAATAAAAATTATTCCTTATATTTCTTTAATAATCATGGGGCTGCTTGAAGTCACCACTTTAGTAACAATAACTGTAAACATAATTATTGCTGGTATGCTAGGAATAGCTTTTTTTGATTATGCCATCGTTCAATTTCCTCATGACGTGTATGACGGTTTCAAAAAAGTAAACGAAATAGTGATATTTGCTCTATTTATCGGTGGGTTGAGCCATATAATGTACAAACAAGGTCAAAAAGCGTTGCATAAACTCATCGATGAAAGTAATATCACAAAAACTAAAGCTGAATTTGTGATAGCAGGAATTGCGTCTATGTTTACTACCTTAGTTGCCAATAATACCATTGCTATTTTACTAAGTGGTGGCATTGCAAAAAGACTCGCACAGAAACACGATATTGTACCATACCGCAGTGCATACTTATTAGATGTTTTTGCTTGTGCTACAAAAGGCATCTTACCTTATGGTTCTCAACTATTGCTAGCAGGAAGTATAGCTTCTGTATCACCTGTTTCTTTATTAACACAGGTATATTACTGCTTTATTTTAGCAGCAGTTACAATAGGCGAAATAATCATCAACAGCAGAAAAGAGAAACATTGTGCGGCTGCAACTTAGAGTTTCTCTTTTTTTTACCCATAAGAAACGGAATTACTTGACAAGCCTCGCCAGCCCTCTTATCATGGTACTGAAGGTATTCAGTTATCTTCATCTGTGCAGATTAAACAGCAAAAAAAACAACGTAGTTGGCGTCTTATTTTTAATTTTTTGCACTATGTGCACCTTATGTCTTCACAACATTTCTAGGTTTTTACCTATATAAGCTGAAACGCGCTTATAAGTCGTTTAAGACAGTATAGTACGCCAATTTGCAGGATTAGAGAGTGACAACTAGCTAACACGGGGTTTCTTTTGCCTTTTTTTCTGCTTGGTAAATTTCTTAAACATTTGAACTAAGGTGAGTTGCACTTAAAAGCAGCTAAATTGCAGTGTTTAAGACTTTAAAAAACGCCAATACTGAAAATAGACAATGACTAGGGTTTCTTTGCCTTTTTTTTTCATTTGGTAAATTTCTTAATGTTTGTAGCTAAAGCAATTTAAGAGACCGAAAATGGTGTCATTCCAGCGCTCCTTTTTTTGTCATCCGAGTAGCCTCCTATGATGTCATTCCAGTGCTCCTTTCTCGTCATCCCAGTGCCCAGACACTGGGATCTAGCTAAGTTAGTGAGTGTAAAAGTAGCCAACCTTACGTTAAAACACAACGTTCTTGATGAGATTGCATAAAAACTGGATTCCTTACATCATAGAGGCACTGCCATTATAGAGTGAAATGAGATCCCAGTGTCTGGGCACTGGGATGACAAAAAAGGGGCACTGGGATGACACCTTGACGATTTGAAGAATCGTCATTCCGCTATGTGTTAGCGGCTAAGAGATACCGCGGCGGTATGACGGTTAAGTAGGGTATCATTCCAGTGCTTGACACAGTTGTCTAAGTGAGGAAAGTCACCAGTGATTATATTATCGCTATATTTCTCACTTACCCAACAAACTTAGATTTTATGCTAAACTGTGCTGCCACTAACTTTGCAACCGGTACTCTATAGGGTGAGCATGAAACATAATCCACCCCTGACTTGATGAGAAACTCTATAGATTTTGGATCTGCTCCATGCTCTCCACATATACCTAGTTTTATTTCTTTTCGGGTTTTTTTGCCTCTTTCAATGGCTATCTTGATTAACTCCCCTACCCCTTCGATGTCCAGCACTTCAAATGGATCATTGTCAAATATATTGCTTTCCTTATAAGAATCGAGGAAATTAACTGAATCATCTCTTGAAAGTCCCATGGTTGTTTGCGTTAAATCATTAGTGCCAAAACTAAAAAACTCTGCATGTTTTGCTAACTTATCAGCAATCAGTGCTGCTCTTGGTAGTTCTATCATCGTTCCAATTGAATAAGCCTTGTCTGATGTCATTCCAGCGCGTGACGCTGGAATCTGCGTCTGGATCCCAGCTGAGATGACAGAGGATTCTTTCTTTGCTAGCTCGCATATCAGAATAAATTCTTTCTCATTCATTATAAAAGGGATCATGATCTCAGGCTTGATTTCTACACTTTTTTCCTTTTTTAGCTCATTTGCAGCACTAAGTATTGCCCTAATCTGCATGCTATATATTTCAGGATGAGAAATGGCAAGTCTACAACCTCGATGGCCAAGCATTGGGTTCTTTTCTGACAACTGTGCTATTTTATTTTTTACTGATTCAACTGACTTATTGAGCGATTTAGCAATTTTTTCTATAGTAGACTGATTATCGGGTAAAAATTCATGCAAAGGCGGATCAAGCAACCGTATAGTGACTTTCCTGCCCTCCATAATAGAAAATATTTCTTTGAAATCAGACTTTTGCATTTCTTCCAGTTTAATGAGCGCATTTGCCCTTTCATTTTCATCGTCAGCTATTATCAACTTTTGAATGAATTCGATTCTATCACTAGCGAAAAACATATGTTCTGTGCGACATAAGCCTATACCTTCTGCACCGAATTCTTTTGCAATTTTTGCATCTTTTGGAGTATCAGCGTTCGCTCTCACTTTGACCGTTTTGATTTCATCTATCCAGTTGATTATCGTTTTGAATTCTTGCGATAATTCAGGTGAAATTGTAGGAAGAATGCCAAGCATAACCTCCCCTGTTCCTCCGTTGATGGTAATTGGTTCACCTTTATTTACTTTTATATCCCCCACAGAAAAGAAAGTTCCATCTTTATCGATATAAAGTCCACTTACACTGCAAATGCATGGCTTACCCATTCCACGGGTTACAACAGCAGCATGCGAGGTCATCCCTCCCCGTGCTGTTACTATGCCACTTGCAGCATTCATTCCATTAATATCTTCAGGACTCGTTTCTGACCTTACTAAAATCACTTTTTTACCCTGCTCTGCAGCTTTTTCAGCATCACTTGCACTAAACACTACATATCCAGAAGCAACCCCTGGAGAAGCCGGCAGTCCCTTCCCTATTACTTTTTGGTCACTCTTAACGTCAAGAACTGGATGCAATAAATTGTCAAAAGTTTTTGGATCAATTCTCAATATTCCTTCTTCTTTTGTAATCGTTCCTTCGTTTACCATATCAACTATTATGCGAATAGCAGCTTCAGCCGTGCGCTTGCCAGACCTAGTCTGCAAAATCCATAACTTACCGTCCTGCACAGTAAATTCGATATCCTGCATGTCTTTATAATGCCTTTCAAGTTTTTCACATACCACACATAATTCTCGGTAGACACTTGGCAGCAACTTCTCCATGGTGTTTTCTTGCTCTCCGTCAATTGGCATAGGAGTATAAACACCAGAAACCACATCCTCACCCTGAGCATTAACCAAAAACTCACCAAAAAGCTTTTTTTCTCCAGTTGAAGGATTTCGTGTAAATATCACACCAGTTGCAGAATTATCATTTAAATTACCGAAAACCATTGCTTGCACGTTGACCGCTGTTCCAAGGTTTTCAGGAATGTTATGTATTCTTCTATAGGAAACAGCCCTATCATTTTTCCAAGAGGTAAATACTGCATTAACTGAGTTTAACAATTGCTCTTCAACGTTCTGCGGAAAATGTTTTCCTGTTTTTTCATGTACTATCCTTTTGAAATTGTTAACAATTCTCTTTAAAACATCAACATCAAGATCAGCTAAGCTTTTTGCTCCACTCTTTTGCTGTTCATTATCAACAACATCTTGAAATAGGTGATGGTCAAGCTGTAGTACAACATTGGAGTACATCATGATGAAACGGCAGTAGCTATCATAGGCAAAACGTTCTCCACTTTTTTTTGCAAGCCCAATAACTGTTTCATCATTTAAACCAACATTTAAAATAGTATCAAGCATGCCCGGCATTGAACTAACACTACCAGAGCGTATTGAAACTAATAAGGGGTTATTTAAATCCCCGAATTTACAACCGATGTCATTTTCGAGCATCGCCATGTAGTTTTTAATCTCGTTACGTAGGTCGTTAGACAATTCATTATCCTGACAGTAGGCCTGACAAACAGAGGTGGAAATTGTGAAACCAGGTGGAACAGGAATGCCAACATTGCACATTTCTGCCAAATTTGCTCCCTTTCCTCCCAGCAGATTTTTCATTTCTGCATTGCCTTCGCATTTACCCTGGCCAAAGTAATGTATTAACTTTTCCCCCATCATTTTCTCCGGATTTTCACTGATAAACACATTGTACATATAGTTCCAATAAACCTGTGAGGACTTGAAACCTTAGGATAATAAATTTTACAAAATTTGGCAACAACGTTCCTTCTGGCAACATCAGTAAAGTTAACAAAAAAGATGACAAATTATTATCAATAAGAATATATAATATAAAGATATATTTAAAAATTTTTTTATGGCTCTTTCTAAGTTTTTCAACTCTAAGAATAATGGTGTGCTGCAGTAACAAATAAAGTAATGTTTGTTTTATTGAAGATGAAGGAAGGCCCTTCGAAATCGGGTTTCAGGAGCAGCCACCTTAAGTGGCTCTATTTAAGAGATAGGGTTAATTTTTCTATGAGCAGCTACAATTTAAAGACCTTGCTTCATCAATGTAATGGAACAAAACCTTTTTAGTGAGTTCAAAATCCTCTAAGGTATCTCCTTCGCATCTTGCTGTAATGCAGTTTTGTGTATTTGATACTCTAAGAAGCCACCAACCTTTATTATCGTTATCGGTTACCTTAACACCATCAAGATCTGAAAATACAATATTTTGCTGCTCTAGTGTTTTCTTTATTGATTCAATTATTTGAAATTTTTTCTCATCTTTAACTACAATCTTCACTTCATGAGTGATATATAACTTTGGTAAATCCTTAATCACCTGAGATAGGCTTTGGTTTTTCTTAAGCAAAATGTCAACGGCTTTAACAGCAGAATACATCCCATCATCAAAACCTAGCTCAGAAAAGAAGAAGTGCCCGCTTAACTCACCAGCAAACTTTGCCTCTTCCTCTACCATCTTTTTCTTAACTAGTGAGTGCCCAGTAGCGCAGGTAATAACTTGCCCTCCTAACTTACTAACAAAATCATGCACCTTCATACTCATTTTTACGTTGGCAATAACTTTGCTTTCTGGATATTCCTCCAGCACTTCACGTGCAAAAATCATAAATAAATGGTCATTGGAAACAACGTTGCCTTTATCATCAATTAAGCGCACCCTATCGCTATCGCCATCTAGCGCAATGCCAAGATCACATTCATATTTCTTCACAATGTCAATTAATTGAGCGAGGTTTTTTTCCTCTATGGGATCTGGATCATGTAGTGGAAATGCCCCATCTATAGAGTTATTGGTTACGATATGCGTATGACCAGGTAAGATCTTTTCAATATACCTTATGATTCCACTTGCTGGGCTATTTCCACAATCCCAGGCTATTTTTAATTTCTGTGTATTATTGTTCTTCACTGCACTTTTTAATATGCGAATGTACTCACTATATATATTTATGTTAATTAAGCTTCCAATTCTTGTACTGTTTTTAATTGGACTGTTTATAATTTCCTTCATTTCTTGATCTGAGAAGACTTTTTTATTACTAAAAAATTTAAAGCCATTGTATTCGCTTGGGTTATGAGAAGCGGTTATTACAATACCAAGATCCGCCTGCGTGATTTGCGTTGCAGCGTAGAGCATAGGTGAAGAGCATAATCCAACACGTATAACATTTGCTCCAGATAAAGTTAAGCCCCTAATTAATTCTCTTTCTATACTTGGCGAATCTATTCTACTATCGTAGCCAACACAAACATTAGCTAAGGTTTGGCCAAACTTTCTGCCTATCTCATATCCATCATTGATCTGCAAATCTTTGCCTATTATACCTCTAATGTCGTATTTTCTTATAATGGTATTGTCCATACTGCACTTCTTAAGGAGTAACTACTATACAATATAGTGGATAAGTGCTCAAGTTTATTTATTCAACAATTAGTTGATTTTTTAAAAAAATCTATTAATATTATAGTATAATTTTTAAAAATGTAAAATTATGCCACAGAAAAACGAAAATGTATTTATAGCTGAGAGTCAAAGTCTCAACGTAGATGAACAACAGACAAAGGATATTTTAGATGTGATTGAGTCTTGCACCAGCTTGCGGGAGACTATAAAACAATTGGAGAAAAAAAACTTAATCTGGTATTTCATTGGTCCTTTACGCAAAGATGAGGAGGTTAGGAAGCAGATAAGCTCAAAATGGGAAAAAGATCTCCAAGAATTTGAGCAATCAGTGGATACAGCATATGCAATACTTAGATCATCTCTACCGGATCAAAATTTTTTAGTGTATCCAGCAAAGGATAATGCCCTTAATATCAGATTTGAAAGTGAAGAAAAATCAATAGAAGTCGGTAATATTTTAAAGGCCAGCAGTGAAGGTAAGGTTTATAACATATCTTTAGGGAAAGATAGTCAAATAACTGCAACCAAAAAAGGCAGCGAAAGGCACTATGATTTTACTGGCTCAACCTCATGTGAAATGACCATTAACTGGCAGGCTAACGATTCTAAAGGCAATAGCATAAGTTGTAGCATGACTGTGGAAGTAGATTCCAGTGGCATAAAAAGGGTAGTTAATGAACCAAAATTTGGAGGAATAACGAGCTCAGAAGAGGTATCAAAGTTAGTTGAACAAAACAAAGAAGTTTTTATCAATGGAAAAACTCTATATCAAGCTTTTACTGACATGGGTAAGAGCGTGGACGATCAGCAAGTACCAGCAGAGGAAATATTTACAAAAGATCCACAACAGTCACCTACACCAAGCAGCAGTGGGTATTCCTCTCCTGGTTCGCGTAGAAGTTCTCTTTCTGTTGAGAGCGAGGTTGGTGATGAAGAGTTTGAAATCACTAATGGATACATTGACGACGACTACGATAAACAAAAAATGCACAAAGATTATGAGAGAAAGTATGAACAAGAAGGATTAAAAGAAGTAGATAAGACTATAAATGAAATTAACAAACTTGCAGAGCAGCGTGACTTCTTGAGAGATGAAGTTAATGAACAACGGCAAGTTATATCTGAAAAAAATCAAAGAATAAAGGAACAAGGTACTTTAATTGAGTCGCTTATGAGTAAAGAGCAATTAAAGAATCAAGAGTTAGTTAAGGAATTAAATCAACTGTACAAAGAAAAAGAAGATTTAGAAATGGCAATTCAGCAATCTGGTATAGGTGTAAAAGACAAGATTTAATGTGACAGACAAGAATTAACTGACAGAAGAATTGAGGTAGGGAGTGTTAAATAAACTGTGTCAAACCGCATTTTTAGTTCAACTCAATTTTCAATCTGCCAGGAAAGAAAACATCAAGTTGAGAGATAGTTAATGCCCAATCATGTACAGGCATCGTCCACTTTTCCTCTGCCTTCTTTATAGCACAATATACCTGCTTATACAAGGCATTTATGCTGGTAAATGAGCCTTTGGTCTTAGTGAATTTCCTAATTTGCCTATGTAGCCCCTCTATGGGATTGGTGGTGTAGATTATCCTCCTAACTGGACCAGAATACTTAAAATAACCAGACAAGTTTTCCCAATTATTCTGCCAAGATTTTATAACCATAGGGTACTTTGTGCCCCATTTTTCATCCAATTCCAACAGATAATTCTCGGTAATTTCCTTGCTTGAAGCTTGATATACCTTCTTTAAATCGCTCAAAAAACTCTTCGCATCTTTACTGGCCACATACTTCAGTGAGTTGCGTATCTGATGCACTATACACATCTGCACTTCCGCATTAGGAAAGACACTGTTTATAGCTGCAGGAAAGCTTTTCAGCCCATCAACGCAGGCAATAAGGATATCTTCTACTCCTCTTTCTTTGAGGTCATTTAGCACTCCCAACCAGAAGTTAGCTCCTTCACTTTCAGCCAAATAAAAACCTAATACTTCTTTTTTGCCATTTTGATCTATGCCTAATATGTTATACATGCATTTACTTACGCAATGCCCGTCCTCTTTGACTTTAAAAAACATGCCATCCATGAAAACTATCGGATATACAGACTGCAGCGGGCGACTACGCCATTCGTTGATTACTGGTAGCAATTTGTCAGTAATACTTGATATCTCTGCCGCCGATATTTTGTGATCATAAATTTCCTCAACATGTGACACTATATCTCTATAGCCCATACCACTGGCAAATGTGCTCAAAATCTTCGTTTCAAGCTCTGGATGTAAGTTTGTTTGCCTTTTTTTGACTATTTGTGGTTCGAAACTTCCTTCCCTATCTCTTGGCGTCAAAAGCTCAAATGACCCTGCGCTTGTACGTAAAGTCTTTGCATTCCTCCCATTTCTTCGATTATTCTCTTCGCTTTCAGCCGACAAGTGGTTTTCTATTTCACCTTCCAGGCTTACCTCCAGCAACTTTTTTATAAACGGTGTTAATGCTCCATCTCTTCCTGTCAACGGTCTTCCTTCTCGTATAGACGACAGGATATTTGTTTCTAATTCTTTATAATCTACCAAACCGGTAGTTCTGTTTACTACTTTCTGACTCATTGTCAAACCTCCATTTTTTTATATCAATTTATTACTTTTTTTTCGGTTTGACACAGTTTATTTAACACTCCCTTGAGGTAGTCAAAACTAATATCAGGCTCTTGTTTAATGCTACTAATGTTTTTCTGAAAAGCAATATATTTACTATCAAAAAACGTTTGCATAGGTGTTTTGCCATAGCAATACTTACCCGAGTGAGGCCTTGTCTCATTATAAGAACGCAACCAATAATCAACATCAATCTGTAGATCTTCCAAAGAATTGTAGATTTTCTTTCTAAAGATAATATTGTAACACTCATCTTGCATGGTTCTATGAAATCTTTCACATATGCCATTGGTTTGTGGAGAGTTGGCTTTGGTTCTAGAATGATCGATATTTTCGATTCCCAAATATAACTGATAAGCGTGATTTTCTGGCTTGCCACAATACTCTGTACCCCTATCAGTTAGAATGTGTAATAATGGAATTTTCTGCTCATCAAAAAATGGAATAACTCTATCGTTGAGGAGGTCTGCAGCTGTAATAGCTGTTCTGTCCGTGTAAAGTTTAACCATTGCAACTCTCGAATAAGTATCAACAAAAGTCTGCTGATAAATTAGCCCTATACCTTTGATATTGCCCACATAATAGGTATCTTGAGAACCCAAATAACCTGGATGTTGTGTCTCAATTTCACCATGAGCTTCCCTTTGTTCTTTAACTTTTTCTAAAGCTGTAAGTTGTTCTTCAGTTAAAATGATTCCTTCTTAAGCTACTTTTGTCTCTAGCGCTTTAAGTCTCTTTTTGAGAGTTTCAAGGTCATTTCTTAGCCATACAGACCTTACTCCTCCCTGAGAAATTATTATACCTCTTTTTCTCAGTTCATTTGCAGCTCTTTCTTGCCCATATGCTGGAAATTCTGTTGCTATACCAATCACTGCTCTTTCTATATCGTCGGAAACTCTGTTCGCTAATAGCGGTTTTTTCTTACTTATTTCATGTAATGCTTCCTCTCCTCCATTTTCATATAACTCCTTAAACCGATAAAATGTATCTCTTGAGTATCCCATCACTTTGCATGCTTGAGATACATTTCCTAGTTGTTTTGCTAGCTCTAATAACCCTAGCTTTGGTTTTAGTATTTTTGTTTGTATTGTACTCATTTCTAACACTCCTTTCTTTTATTATTTTATAACTTACTTATTTTAAGTGTCAGATCAAGTCCTATTTAATACACATATAGTGTTTCGATTTCAAGAACTTGCCCTGGCGGAAATGCAGAAAAAAAATGTTCAACATTATATCAGGAGTCCAGTATTACGTAATTGGCGTCTTATTTTTAATTTTTTGCACTATGCGCATCTTACGTCTTCACAACATTTCTGGGTTTTTACCTATATAAGCTGAAACGCGCTTATAAAGCGTTTAAGACAGTATAGCACGCCAATTTGCAGGATTAGAGAGTGACAACTAGCTAATACGGGATATCTTTTGCCTTTTTTTCTGCTTAGTAAATTTCTTAAACATTCAAACTAAGGTGAGTTGCATTTAAAAGCAGCTAAATTGCAGTGTTTAAGACTTAAAAAACGCCAATGTTCTAAAATAGATATTAGCTGGGGTTTCTTTTGCCTTTTTTTTTATTTGGTAAATTTCTTAATGTTTGTAGCTAAAGTAACTTAGGTTCACCGACAATCGTCATCCCGCTACTTGTTAGCGGGATCTATGCTAAGATACCGCGCACAACTGTACGAACGTTGTAGTTTGGGCCACCAGTGGGGTGTCATCCCAGTGCCCTGACTACTTGGATCCAGCTTCTATGCAACTTAATTAAAAACATTTGTTTTAGCGTAAGACAACTACCTTTAGCTCATCAGCCCAGTATAAGCAAAATTTCTGGATTCCAGACTGGAATGACGTCATCTGTTGTGCAATTTACCTTCAAAAATGAATGTTCGTACAGCTGTGGAGTGAATCGCGGTATGACGTGTTAGCTATACCTTTTTTCTACTTAGCTTGGGTTATACAAGAAGTCTAATGAAGTGAAAGTAAATTTATTTACCAAAATAGAGTTGCCTTGGTCTACAGATCTTAGTTTCTTTATCATTTACCATTTCATACCACTGAGTAACCCAACCAGTGGTTCTTGCAAGTGCAAAAATAGGCGTGAACATATTTGAGGGAATATCGATAGCATTCATTATTATACCTGAGTAAAAATCAACATTTGGATATAACTTACGCACGATAAAATATTCATCCTTTAAAGCTATTTCTTCAAGTTTTTTTGCAATTTTGAGCAATTCATTATTTTGTTCTAGTTTACTTAGAACCTCATGACAAGCGTCTTTCAATATCCGCGCGCGCGGATCATAATTTTTATAAACACGATGTCCAAATCCCATCAATTTAAATGGATCTTTATCATCTTTAGCTTTTTCGATGAATTTATCTATATCTTCACTTTGCTCTATCTCTTTTAGCATATTTATAACTGCTTCATTAGCTCCACCATGTGCTGGTCCCCAAAGTGTAGCAACTCCTGCAGAGAGGCTTGCAAACAGATTAGAACCAGCCGATCCCACCAATCTGACAGCCGCCGTAGAAGCATTCTGTTCATGATCAGCATGGAGAGTAAATATTTTATCCAGAGCTTTTGCAAAAAGGGCGCTTTTATCATTATCAACAGCATCGCCAAATATCATCTTTAAGAAATTTTCACTGTAACTTAATTCATTGTTAGCATTTATGAATTCCTGATTGTTGATATGCCTATAAATCATTGCAACAATTGCAGGAACTTGTGCTATTGCAGAAATTCCAAAATCTAAATCTTCACCGTTGACATTGTTGCCATGTGTTTCATGGTAAGATGCTGACAAATTTGCAAAACATGCAACTAAAATCGACATAGGGTGAGCAGTCTTTGGAAATGCTTTGATTACATTTGTAACTTGCTCTGATACTTTGGATGATTCTTGTATTTTGAGAAGAAATTTTTTGTGTTGCTCTGAACTGGGTAGTTCACCATAGAGTAATAAATAAATCACAGCAGTAAAACTATTATTCTCTGCCAAATCAGCTATATCATGTCCCCTATATTTAAGAACTCCTTCATCTCCATCAATAAATGTAATCGAAGAAGAACATGAAGCTGTGGAAACAAACCCCGGATCATAAGTGAATAATCCTGTCGTCTTATATAAATCCTTGATATTTAACACGTCAGGACCTATTGTTCCACTTAATATGGGTAGCTCAATTTTTAATCCATTACTTAGTTCTAATAGCACTTTTTTATCCATCACTTAAGCTACTTAAATTTTATAAAGAATATACAAACTGAAGAGTATATATTAATACAGTTAACTTTACATTAACCGTATTAAGCGGTCATCAATGCTTTTACTTGTGCATTTAAGCGACTTATTTTACGCGCAGCAGTATTCCTATGAATAACACCTTTATTCACACACTTGTGTAAATTAGATTCAGCATTCCGAAATGCCAGAACAACATTTTCTTTGTCGCCAGACTTGATGATATCAACCAATTTTCTAATAGCGGTGCGAGTTTTACTTTTCCGCATCTTATTTATTAAAGTGCGCTTTGCTATTACCTTTATCATTTTTTTAGCACTCTTATGATTTGCCATATATTAATACCTAAAATACTGTACTTTTTTTTTAATTATAAAGTTTTTTTGTTAATTTGCAATATCAGTTTTTTCTATGGTTAATCTACTGCTTCTCTCTTCAATAATTTTTTCTAAACTTTGCAAGAATTCATTTTTGTTTAACCCAGGATATATTGGGGGCAATATTTCTATTACTGCCTTTCCGGGATTCTTTCTCAGAGAAAGTATGCTTTTTGGCCAAAACAAACCAGTGTTTAAAGCAACCGGTAACACAGGAACAGATAATACGCTATATAAAGCAGCAATACCTGGTTGATATTTTATATTTTGGTTTATAGTCGTTCTTGTACCTTCAGGAAATATTATTATGCTTCTATTTTCTTTTATACGCATTTTTGCTAGTTTAATTATATGGCGTATAGAACTGATACCATCTGAACGGTTAATAAAAATCATTTTCAGCGCTATAAGATGTAAACCAATGAATGGAATCCATTTCAATTCACGTTTTAAAATAAAAACCGCTTTTCTAAATAGTAGTATAAAAATAAATGTTTCAAATGGAGATTGGTGTTTAGATGCAATGATAAAAGGCTGCTTAGGAATGTTTTCCATTCCCCTCACTTCATATTTAATGCCACATAATAAACGCAGCATGAATAATACAACTCTCACCGAACAGACGAGGAAAATGGTTATTACATACTCAGGAAAGAAAATTACAGGGAGAGCAATTAAAGTATAGAATACTTCCCATAATATAAGGAAGAAATTAAACAATAAACTTGAAATCACAAACTCACATAAACTTATTTGAATTTAACTTTACTGCAAATTAAAAGCAATAAGTTTAATTATTGATCATCTGAGTAATAGGATGCGAATCAGCTAATTTGTCCTTTAACTTTTCGTTAGCAATATGAGTATATATTTGTGTTGTAGAAAGGTTAGTATGGCCAAGAACTTTCTGTATCAACACAATATTTGCTCCGCTATCCAGTAGATGGGTAGCAAAAGAATGCCTAATCACGTGTGGAGAGATCTTATTTTCATCAATATTGCATTTTCTTGCTAACTCCTTCATTAATTGACCGACCCTCTGCCTTGTAATTGGTTTATTAGGTTTATCACCTGGGAATAGCCAATCGGATTCCTTTTCGTTAGGGATCAGATTGTCACGAACTGATAAATAATTTCTAAGGCTCTGCAATGCTTGTTCATTAAAAAGAATTTGCCTCTCTCTACCACTTTTTCCTTTTATTATTATATAGCATTCTTTGTTATTACTGTTTATTAAATGTGACACTTCACATAACTTCATATCAATTAGTTCAGAAACACGCATTCCAGAAGAGTAAAGGATATCTAAAATCGCACATAGCCTTTTACTGCCTATCTCTTTATTCGATTCGCTTGCTGATTTTCTCACTGTGTCCATTAGCAAAAATATTTCTTCGACACTTAAATACTTAGGCAAAGGACGAGAAACTTTTGGATTCTTTAATTCAGCATCATTAGCCGGTGCTGGATTAAAATCTATTACTCCGTCATTAAATAGACACTTATAGAAATTTTTCATAGCGGATATTTTTCTTGCTATAGAGCTACTTTTATATTTTTTTTGTGTACATAGATATTTTACATAATCTTTAATATTGGTTTTGTTTACGCCAACCAAGGTAGTGCCGCTTTCTAATAAAAATTCTTCAAACTGGTGTAAATCCGAACGATAACTTTCCAGAGTATTTTTTGTAGCGGACCTCTCTGAAGCCAAAGCATCTATGTAATATGTTATGTAAAGATTTTCTTTTTTATTTTGCGACTGTTTATTTTTCATTATCAGCTCCTATATTTACTTCTTTGGCTATAATTTGATTGGAAGTGTTTCCTATGTGTCTTATGAGAAAATATGAGACAAATAAGGCATTTATCAATAGAGTGAACATCACAAACCTTTGCTTGAACCTTTTTTTTAAATTTAATCTTACTCTTATCATAGTTAAATTATAACGTCAAATCTATAAAAAACACCTTATAAAGTGAGCTCTACTATAAATATAGAATACTTCTTAGCTGTATTAAATAGTACTTGATCTGACACTTAAAATAAGTAAGTTATAAAATAATAAAAGAAAGGAGTGTTAGAAATGAGTACAATACAAACAAAAATACTAAAACCAAAGCTAGGGTTATTAGAGCTAGCAAAACAACTAGGAAATGTATCTCAAGCATGCAAAGTGATGGGATACTCAAGAGATACATTTTATCGGTTTAAGGAGTTATATGAAAATGGAGGAGAGGAAGCATTACATGAAATAAGTAAGAAAAAACCGCTATTAGCGAACAGAGTTTCCGACGATATAGAAAGAGCAGTGATTGGTATAGCAACAGAATTTCCAGCATATGGGCAAGAAAGAGCTGCAAATGAACTGAGAAAAAGAGGTATAATAATTTCTCAGGGAGGAGTAAGGTCTGTATGGCTAAGAAATGACCTTGAAACTCTCAAAAAGAGACTTAAAGCGCTAGAGACAAAAGTAGCTTAAGAAGGAATCATTTTAACTGAAGAACAACTTACAGCTTTAGAAAAAGTTAAAGAACAAAGGGAAGCTCATGGTGAAATTGAGACACAACATCCAGGTTATTTGGGTTCTCAAGATACCTATTATGTGGGCAATATCAAAGGTATAGGGCTAATTTATCAGCAGACTTTTGTTGATACTTATTCGAGAGTTGCAATGGTTAAACTTTACACGGACAGAACAGCTATTACAGCTGCAGACCTCCTCAACGATAGAGTTATTCCATTTTTTGATGAGCAGAAAATTCCATTATTACGCATTCTAACTGATAGGGGTACAGAGTATTGTGGCAAGCCAGAAAATCACGCTTATCAGTTATATTTGGGAATCGAAAATATCGATCATTCTAGAACCAAAGCCAACTCTCCACAAACCAATGGCATATGTGAAAGATTTCATAGAACCATGCAAGATGAGTGTTACAATATTATCTTTAGAAAGAAAATCTACAATTCTTTGGAAGATCTACAGATTGATGTTGATTATTGGTTGCGTTCTTATAATGAGACAAGGCCTCACTCGGGTAAGTATTGCTATGGCAAAACACCTATGCAAACGTTTTTTGATAGTAAATATATTGCTTTTCAGAAAAACATTAGTAGCATTAAACAAGAGCCTGATATTAGTTTTGACTACCTCAATTCTTCTGTCAATTAATTCTTGTCTGTCAGATTAAATCTTGTCTTTTACATCTTAGCTGTATCTATCTATATTTATTATAACATAACATTTATTATAATTCTAACATGGACAGATAGAGATTTCAATTACGTTAGTGTTATGGGTGTTAATAAATTTTTAATATATACCTTTACAAAAGAAGAAATCAAATGGCATCTTTTTTAAATAAAGTGCTAATAAAAGGAACGGTCACATTTGACCCTATAGATTCATTATCTATCTTCTCTATAATTTTATCAATGCTATAGAAAGAACGTTCTATTCTTGCTAAAATATAATTAATCACTTTTAAATCAATTTTTAACTGTTTATCTGAAAATCGTTTTATTAGCATGATTCTTAATAATTCTTCGCTTGCAGGCAAAATTTTTACGCTGATAGTTGATAATATTCGAGAACTTAAATCTCTTAGTTTGAAGTTAAGTTTTTTTGGTGAAATTGAAGAAGTGATTAGCAGCTTCTTATCATTTTCTTTCATGTAATTGTAACAATGTAATAACATTCCTTCATCTTTAATGTTTTGTACGTCTTCTAAAATAAAAGCATCGCTATACCTAATCTCGCTTACAAAGTTATTCACATTGATAAAAATTGCATCGTTTATTGACTGCCAAATATGAGCAAGATGAGTTTTACCAGAGCTTTTAGGTCCAAAAAGAATGAGACATTTCCAAGATAAATCCTCAATTACTGAATTATATATGTGCTTATTTTCATCTAAGATGATGTAATTTTGCCGACTATAATCAGCTTGATTGTTGTTAAATAAATTTAATTGCACATTAAACCTCTTACGTAACCTCTTTCTGGTAGTAATTTTTGCGCAGAAATTTACTTACGCTCCTCAAATATCTCAGGTATTCTGGGCTCATTTCTCCTCTTACCATAAATTGATTATGCAAAAGGTCTGTTAGCCGTTTTTATAAAGCTCACTTTTAAAATATTTATTGATTGCATATTCTACTGATACATTGAACATTGCTATTATTGGAATAAAAAGTAATATACCTGTAAATCCAAAATATGAAGCACATATAGTAATTCCCAGAATAATTACAGCTGGATGTATATGAACTTTTTTTCCTATTAATAAAGGAACTAATATGTTTGAGTCTATTAATTGTCCAATACCAAATAATAGCAAAACAGCAGCGCTTTCAAACCATCCACTAAATTGGGTGATAGCGCTCAAAAACCCAATAATGGTATATAATAATGGCCCTATGTAAGGTATGAATGTTAACATTCCTGATAAAATTCCAATAACAATAGAGTGTTTCAATCCGATCATGCTCAGACTCACAGAGTAAAAGACCATCATGACAATACATACATTTACCTGGCCCTTTAGATAATTGGATATAATGAAATCCACTTTGGAAAAATAATCTGCAACTTTTCCTCTGTAAGGAACAGGGATTAGTTTACTAGCTTTTTCTATAATTAAAGGCCAATCACGTAATATGTAGAAAAACACTACAGGAGTGATCACCATTAATGATACCATGTAAATCAAGCTAAAGCTTGAACTTAACACTTGGATTATAAAGTTACTAGCAATACCAAGAGCATTTATGAAATAAGATACATAGTCGCTGTAATTTTCTGCTAGATTTTTAGATAAGTGATCAAATAAGCTATCCTCGATTTTTATATTAAGAAATTCTAATACAGAGGGGATTACTTTAAGTTTTAATGAAGGCACTTTACTCACTAAGAAATTTAATATTGAAGTAATTTGAACATATATAATAGGTAAAACAAATGTTATAACTAGTATAAAAGCTATTAATAAAACAAGTATTATAAAAATTACAGAACATGAACGCGGTATTCTATACTTTTCAAACTTGACTACTAGCGGATTAAACAAATATGCAATAACAATAGACATTAAACATGGAAAAATCATAGGACGCATCAGGAATAACATCCCTATTATAAAAAGCAGTATAAAACAAATAGTTATATGACGTTTTTGCATGGGTTTAGCATAGCTAATTTACTGAAAAATATGCAATTTATTTTTCCTATGTTGAAAGTATTTTACGATTTGATGCTATCTATTCATTACTTCATCAATATCAATTTTCTTAAGTGCCACTTCAGTTAATCCTTCACCAAGTTCTTGACTGGATAAAACTCCGTTATGTGGGTCATATTCAAATCCTTTCAAATTAACAGTCTTGATCAAATCCCTACGCAACAACCCATCATTTTCTATTGCATGTGCCAATTGTGCAGGCTGTGGTATTAATTTGTCTTTAGCATGATTTATAATTGTTATTGGCGTGTTTAATTTTCCCTCATCTCGCAACTTTCGTATATCGTTCACTAGATCAAAATCTAGATCTAAAGCCTTTAGCAATTTTTTTAAGAGAAATGGAGGCAATATACTTAAAATTTTTGTTTGAGGGATTGGAAAATGCCTTATTGCTGTATGAAAAGAGCTGAAAGTGCTAGTAAAAACAACATCTCTGAGTTTAATGTTTTTATCTGCAAAATGCTTCAAAACTGCTGACGCAATTGCTCCTCCAAAGGAATGGCCGACAAGTACAATGTTTTCCAATTTTATACCTTCATTTATTAATTGATTGATTTGTTCTATTGAAGATTTAGACAAGTTTTGATTTCTATTGGCAAATGGAATAATAAAAAGTGATACAGATAAAAAAATACAAGTTAAAGCTGCTAAGCTTGCTAAACCAACTGCTCCAGTTGTTATTGGATTCATAAGTAATATTGCAATGGGCGCTAATACGGATGCTCCAAGGAATAAAAAGCTAGCTGCGGCATAAATTATGTAGTTCTGAAATGCATTCGGATATTTATGTGCGTGAGGGACAGCTTTTATCCTGTTTTCTATACATAAAGACTGTGAGAATTGTTGAGCGTTTTTATAATTGTCTCCTATTCCATGGAAAAATATAAGGTGTATCTCATCTTTTTTATTATACTGAGTAATATGCATTATTTCCCTCTTAATAGTGTATTATACTTAGTAAGATAATATACTATTTTTAAAGTTTTTTCAACCTTTCTAACCTTATTAAAACTTTAGATAGCCTGCTATCATACACTTACGCTAAAAGTAATAAATATGTGCGCTAACAAATTTGAGAAATACAAGATAGCAGCATTAATAGTTGCAGCAGGAGTAGGCAGTAGATGCAATTCTACGATTCCTAAGCAATATATAAAACTGGCAGGTAAATCTGTTTTATTTCATACAATTAGAAAATTTCTGGCTAACCAATATATAGATTACATAAGAGTAGCAATTAATAGAAACCATGAAAATTTCTATGAGAAAGCTATATCACTAATTACAGACACTAAATTACTAAGTCCAATATACGGAGGAGAAAGTAGGCAAAGTTCAGTTAAACTAGGGCTTGAAAGCTTACAAAAAATTAACCCAGATTTTGTAGTTATACACGATGCTTGTAGGCCTTTTGTGTCAAATGTTTTGATAGATAACTTAGCTCAGTCTATGATTAATGACCAACATGCAGGAGTAGTTCCAGCAATAGAAGTCGAAGATACTATGTCATTGGTGAATGATGATTTCATTGAATCCACGATTTCAAGAGGAAAACTTAGAGCCATACAAACTCCTCAAATTTTTAATTTCAAAGAATTATTATCATGCCATCAATCAGTCAAAGAATTTACTGATGATTCATCGTTAATGGTAGAGCACAAAAAACATGTTACGATTATTAAAGGTGAAAAAAGCAATTTTAAGTTAACCACAAAGGAGGATATCAATATGGCAAAGCTTCTCTTTGAAGAGCCAAAATTCCTTGTAGGAGCTGGTTATGACATACACAAGTTCGTTAAAGCTCAAGATAAGGTTAAGAGCTCTATAAAAGTTTGCGGTGTAGAAATTGAGCACAATATGGCAATAGAAGCACATTCAGATGGTGATGTTGCAATACATGCAATCGTTGATGCAATACTCGGAGCACTAGGGTGTGGCGACATAGGAGAGCACTTTCCTCCTGTTTCCTCTGAATGGAAAGATTGCAATTCATCTCACTTTCTTGATTTTGCTGCTAAAAAAGCAAAGGAAAAAGGGTACAGTATATCTAATTTAGATATTACTATAGTTTGTGAGGAGCCTAAAATATCGCCTTACAAAGTAGAAATGAGGAAATTCATATCAAAAGTATTAGAAATTAATGATGAATTCGTAAATGTCAAAGCAACCACTGCAGAAAAATTAGGTTCTCTTGGAAGAAACGAAGGAATAGCAGCATATGCTTCTGTGTTATTGCATAACCACATAACGAACTCTTGACAGAGCATTGGGAATAGAAACGAAAAACTTGCTTGACACCCTTCGCCAGCCCCCTTATCATAAAACTGAAGGTATTCAGTTATCTTCATCTGTGCAGATTAAACAGCAAGAAAACAACGTAGTTGGCGTCTTATTTTTAATTTTTTGCACTATGTGCACCTTATGTCTTCACAACATTTCTGGGTTTTTACCTATATAAGCTGAAACGCGCTTATAAGTCGTTTAAGACAGTATAGTACGCCAATTTGCAGGATTAGAGAGTGACAACTAGCTAACACGGGATTTCTTTTGCCTTTTTTTCTGCTTAGTAAATTTCTTAAACATTTGAACTAAGGTGAGTTGCACTTAAAAGCAGCTAAATTGCAGTGTTTAAGACTTAAAAAAACGCCAATACTGAAAATAGACAATGACTAGGGCTTCTTTTGCCTTTTTTCTTCATTTGGTAAATTTCTTAATGTTTGTAGCTAAACGACAACCGTCATTCTGCTACTTGTTAGCGTTAGAGATACCGCGAATGAATCGCGGTATGACGTAGGATTGCTGTCATCCCGCTGCTTGTTAGCGGATGAGATACCGCGGCGGTATGACGGTTCGTGGCGGATGACGGTTCGTGGTAGTATGACGATAACCTCGTCATCCTGCTACGTGTTAGCGGCTAAGAGATACCGCGGCGGTATGACGGTTAAGTATCCCAGTGCTTGACGCTGGGATCTGATGCAGTTATTCTAGGCTAAGGTAATCCGCATAGCAAATGGTGTCATGCAAGTAGCTGACACTGGAATCTAGAATTTTTTTTAACTAGATCTTATGGTCAAGCCATAGGATGACAGAGAAGGTAAGCCTTATTTAAGTTAGCTATATATACTCATCGTTTATGGCTGAAAGGAACACATTTTTAGAATAATGAAAACAATCAGCACTTTAATTCAAGAAGGATCGGAGTTATTATTGTCACATAAAGTTGAATCACCACATTTAGATTGTGAAATCATCATGCAGCACGTACTTGGAGTGGAAAGATCATTCATAATTATGAACCATGCTGATCAAGTGCCGATGGAGAAAGAACTTTTATTTTGGAAATTAACAAAAAAAAGAGCGGAAAGATATCCAATATCGCAAATAATAGGTAATCGTGAATTCTGGAGTAAAAATTTTATAGTTAACCAGCATGTTTTGGATCCAAGACCAGATAGTGAAACACTAATCTCAACGGTGTTAAAATATTACCCAAATAAAAAGCAGAGACTAAAAATTGCAGATTTTGGTACAGGCACAGGTTGTTTATTGATATCCGTACTTAGTGAGTATAAATATGCTGTTGGCGTCGGTTTTGAAAAAAGCTTGGAAGCATACAAAATTGCCTATCAGAACACAAAGAAACATGATTTTCTCAGCAGAGCCAAAATATTTCCAAGCTCATGGACAGAGTGCAGAGGTTCATTTGATCTGATAATTAGCAATCCTCCATATATTAAAAGAAGCAAATTAAAAGACTTACAAGCCGAAGTGCAAAAGGAACCAAGAATTGCTCTTGATGGTGGTATTGATGGTCTGAGTTGTTATTTGAGTATTTTTTCAATATTAAGGAGGTGTCTTAAAAAAAATGGGTTTGCGATATTGGAGATAGGTGAAGATCAAAATGATATTGACAAAATAATACCCTCATACGAATTAGCTTTTCAAGAATACGTATATGATTTGGCAGGAATGAAGAGGTGCATTGTTATGCAAAAAACATAGCTAATGTTTTCTTGTATTATCTCCTTCATCCCATATTATCCTATGTCATCCCAGTACCCTCTACCTAGTCATCCAAGTAGCGTGACTACTTGGATCTATATTTACTATGGTCAAGCCATAGGATGACAGGAACGGTTTTGGTTAGCCATGCATTTCTTAAAAGGGTTAGGCTTTGCTGGCAAAGTGGAAAGTAAGGCCAGCCTCTATGCCGTGTGTGTGAAAAAAGCAGTTCTGTATGGTAGTAGATACTGGATTACCACCTGCTTGTTCAACCATTTTACCTTTTAGCTTACCTTTGCCATTATCAAATGTGGAATCCCACTTTAAGGTGTCTAGTTTGTACTCACTGCTACCAATAGCACCAAAACCTCTATATCCAATATGCATATTTACATCTTCGTTTATGCGATAATCAAGGCCAGCTTTTAATTGAACTGCGGGTCTTATTGACGATTTTTCAAACATTGTCATTCTTGTTGCACCGACTCCAACCCCAACATAAGGAGAAAAAGAGAAATGGTCACTTTTCCAATGATGATAAACGTTTGCCATTATAGATGCATTTTCAACCTGGTCATGATTGACTATTGCCCCATACTTCCCGCTATCCTTTGTGTAGGATATTGTCATCTGGCCGTTTGTTAAACCAATATTATCCACTTTTATGGAAGAATACATTCCTTCTAATTCAGCTCTGTAGCTGTTGTTACCCAATTCTCCTGTGTAACCAAATGCTACATTTGCAGCAAAAGGTGGGTTATAATCTCCTTTATACTTACTTAGTAATTGACCTTCTGTGCTCTGAGCACTCCTGTCATTTATAGATACCTTATTGTCAGCTGTAGCAGCAGTATCTCCAATTTTTGCTTTCAACTCACCCATGCCATTTAAAAATTGACCGTAATACCCACTACCAAAGTAAAACCCTTCTGTTTCACTTGCAAAAGATTGTTGTGACAACAGCAAAGCAAGTGCTGTAACCGCTAATGTTTTTTTACTAATCATTACTACTTCCCTAGTTAAAATAGCTAATCTAATACTAATTAATTAAAAATGGTTTAATGTGAAAAACCTAATTACTTGCATAACTTGCACTTTCCTGAGATAAAAATAGGCAAAATCAACCTTTATTTTTGATCATTTTTTAATTTATCGTCAATATCCTCATCTTCAAATTCATCCTCCTCGTCTTCGTCATCAAACCCATCATCGCTCCTCTCGTCATCAAACCCATCATCATCATCTTCAAACTTATCGTCAATATCTTCATCATCAATATCTTCGTCTGCAAATTCATCTGATTCATCATACACTGCATCTTCGGTTTTAGTTTCAGCAGGATAATCAACTGAATTATGCCCCTCAAGAGCATTATTCCCCTCGTTATTAACCTTATCTTTGCTCGCAGTGGCAGAAAGAACTTTGTTTGGATCATATGGTTCTTGTGTAGGCACACGAGTTTGCTTGAGCAGTCTTTTTGTGAAGGTGCTATCACTATAGTACAAAATTTTCTTTGATTTAATTGGGTAAGCTGACTCTATTAAAATTATCTGATCGTCGCGTGGCAACATAATAACTTCTTGAGGCAATAGCAATGCCCTCTGTGTTTCAGAGATATGTAACGACCTTGAAGCAGGATTTAAATCTAAAAATTTAGGCTTATTCAACGATTCTTGTTGTACAGTTTTGTTTCCTATAAGTTGCGATATTAAATTAGCTGTTTCAATATTATTGGCTGCAAAAGTTATTCTGTAAGTCGAGTTTGACAAAAAGGAGTTCATTCCTGCTTCTTCGTATATTCCTTTGAGCTGCTCAGTATCTTGAACAATTAAGAATAACCTAACTCGATAACCACGAAAATATGCAATACCTGTTTGAAATTGCTCCATTTTTCCAAGTGTAGGAAACTCATCCATTAAAAACAATACGCCATAAGGCTCGTCATCCGATGGCAATTTTCTACATAAAAACTCAGTTGCCTGTTGGTAAAAAACCTGCATTAAAGGCCTGAGCCTAGTCAAGTTGTCAGGAGTTAAACCAACATAAACTGTAGTTTTCTTCTTTTTAAAATCTAAAATATTAAAATCACTTGACGCAGTTGCAGTATCAATCAATGGGTTTGCCCACAATTCAAGCGATGAGTTCATGGTTGAGACAACACCCGATCTTTCTTTATCAGCTTTTTGTAAAAAAGCTGCAATATTCATATATGCTACAGGGTGTAGTATTTTACCCATTGTATCAAGAGCAACAGCAAGATTATAAACTACGTCATCACTACGCATCGTACGCACAACTTCACCAAAAGATTTAACTTTCTCTGGTGCAGCAAGTAAGTATAACACCACTCCAACAAATAAGCTTCTTGCTTCATTTTGCCAAAAGTCTTGTTCAGGCATGATGAGGTTAGCTATTTTTTGCACATCGTCAACCATCTGCCCAGGTTTTTTACTAATCCATTGTAATGGATTGTAACAGTGACTTATTCCATCTGGCTGCGCTGGATTCCATACGTATACTTTTTGTCCTTGTCGTTCTCGCCAACCACTTGTTATTTCATAGTTTTCTAATTTTATGTCGTGTACAATTACCGAGTCAGTCCAAAATAATAAATTAGGAATTACAAAGCCAACACCCTTACCAGCACCTGTAGGTGCAAATAACAATGCATGCTGAAACCCATCAGCAATAAAGTATCCTCTTTTATCTTTACCAAGCAATAATCCCTTTTTGCTTCTTAATCCTGCTTTTCGTATGTCTTTCTCTGATGCCCACTTTGAGTCTCCATGAAGTGATTCTTTCTTTTTAAATGGTCGCCACTCGATTATCCTTTCTCTTAAATTCCATAAAATAATCATTAAAACAACAATAGGCATTGTAGAAGATGCAATTAATTTAATTTTAAGCTCAGGGCTATATAGCTCTGGATGATGCCAACACCATTGTATATGGTCAAAAATTGTTGGCCAGAGAGCTTGAGGGAAAGGTGTCAAACTAGGATTAATTGCCTTAAAATCCACAGCATCCGGACCGTCAACCAATAGAAAGAACAATATACCAGATAGATAGAAGCAAAACTCAAGTACGCTAAAAGCTACTACACCTCCTATGAGAATATTACGTAGGTGATTTCCATTACTCATAAACTACTCTTTTTTAACTTATGTATAAATTTAAGCATTTTCGCTCGCAGATCTAGTAAATAATATCTCAGAAATGCTTCTTTTGCCCCCACCGGTTCTTTTTAGCTGAATAACAATATCAATCACATTTCTAATGTATGGTATAATTTGGTCTGGAGGAATGCCAAGATTTGCCTGCATAACCATCAATTTTATTTGCTCAAGAGCCATTGTTGGACTATCCGCATGAAGGGTTGATATTGATCCAGGGTGACCAGTATTTATCGCCCTAAGAAAACTAAAAGCTTCCGCTCCACGGAGCTCACCAACTATTATTCTTTCTGGCCTTAAACGTAAGCATGCCTCTATCAAATCTTGAGTGGTTACTTTTGCTCTGCCCTGCCCTCCTTTAGAGGCAATTAGATGGACTTTATTGGGATGTTCGTTCAAAACGATTTCCCTTGCATCCTCAACAGTAATAATTCTTTCTTCAGTTGGAATAGCACGCAAAGTAGCATTAGTAAAAGTAGTCTTACCAGTGGAAGTTCCACCGCTAATTATAATATTTTTCTTACTTATTACAGCACATTCTAAAAACTCTTTTATTTTTTTTTGCCTTAACAGTAAATCCAAATGACGGTCAACTGGATTATCAGTTGCTTCTGTGAAAGTTTCAGAAAAAGCCCCCATTTTTTCGTAATCATCGAGTGCTAATTGCATGCTAGAAGGCTTACGAATCGACATGACTACTTTATCAGGTTCACATGCTGGTGGAAATACTATCTGTATACGATAACCATTTGGTAATGTTGCCGAAAGTAACGGTGCTTCTTCGCTAAGTTTTTGTTCTGTAGCTTGAGCAATCAGTCTGCCAAGAGATTTCAAATGGTTAAGATCGAATACTTCTAATTTTTCGCACCTTATTTCACCGCGATTTTCAATCCATACTTCCTTTGGCTTATTTATTGATATTTCATTTACGCCTTCTTCTTGAAATATACCCTGTAATGGCTCCAAATATGTATCAAGTGCAGCATAATTCATTTCATTGATTTAATATTGCCTGTGAAGGAAATACTATATCCTGGTTAACAAATACTTTCAATGCGGTGCCTTGATCGACATAAATAGTTGGTTTTTTATCTGTATATCTGCCCACTATATCTCGCATGTCTTTAGAAAAATCATTGATTGATTTCCCGATTGCTTCATCATAAACAGACTTACTTTTCCTTTGAAATTGTTGTAGTAGTTGATTTATGTCTTCTAGGCTTATATTTACCTTGTCTTCCCCAATTTCTAGTGCTTTTGCTATTTCCGCTTTCATTGTTTTTAGCAACTCTTGCTCGTTTTTAGCATTCCGAATTTTTCCAATAGCTCCAAGACCCAATTTCCACTTGTCACTAGATATGCTTGCCGCTGCTGTAATAAAATCTTTGAGTGAATAAAAATCTATTTCAGTTGCAGTGATGGATTTCACTGCATCCATGGCAGTTAGCGTATCAATGAGATTAGAAGCCTTTTGCCCTATAACAGCCGCACTAATTGAAACACCAGCAAGTGTCACTGAAGAGAATAATGCACTTACTATTTTATTATCAACTATTCCTGCTATCCCTGCTCTACCAAGCTCGTCAGTACTAAGTGATGAGATAGCAATATCTATTCCATGAGGAAGAATGACCCTACTCCAGTTTATATTTACACGAGCTCTTGCGACATTCGAGTCAAATGAATAACTGCCTATCAATCTTGAGCCTTTAGGTATTAAAACTGTATCACCAGTTTCTGCATAAACATCTCTACTCACCATAGCACGCAGCATTCCTTGCAGATCAGAGTTTATTGCAGTTTCAAGAACAGCATCAATAATTTTACCTTGAGTAACCATTAAACCAAGCTTTCCTACTCTGGTAGCTTTGCTCGATTGTGCTGAAGTGTCAGATAAAATAGCATCAGCAGCCTTATTCTCTCCACCATCACTTGAAATTGTTAACATTTGTGCACTACGTCTGTCTCTAGGATAACCGCCACCCCCTATTGTAGGAAACGAGGTAGGTAAATTGCCCATAACATTACTAGAAGGAAAATTTTGCTTTGGCAAAATAGGTATATTTGACACAGGAGTTTCTTTTGGTTTCTCTTCTTCTTTTCTAATTTGTTTTATTTCTGGTATGATTGGTGGTGTAGGAAGAAGAGGTAAGGGTGGTAAGGGATCAGTTATTATTCTTTCAGGAACCATTACATTATCTGGAACTTGTTCCAACTTTCCCTTCAATTCTTGAACATTTTGCTTTGTTTCCTCTTTTTTAATAACTTCTGAACCCTCTTTATGAGAAGGACTAAAATAGAGATAATACACTCCACCAACCAGAAGCACTAAAATAATGACCATCAATGCCCTATGACCTTGATTAGAGCCAACTGTTACTACCTTGTTCTCTATTTCTGATTCATCTTCTGAATTGTTACGCCTTTCTTTATTCATATTGCATATACCACAGCTAAAGTGACCTATTTATAATTTCAACTTCACCATCTTCATAACGCATAAATAGCTTTTTATGTACTCCTTTTATTATAACATAATCATCAAATAACAGCCTTTTACAAGGTTTATCCTCCTCTTCTACAAAAATCTGAGGTATTTTATTATTATTTCTAAATTTTAAATAGGTTAAATAACCATCATCAAATAGCTCAATCGGAACTATATCCGCATTACCACCTTCATCAATATATGTATAATTGTACTTCGTATCATTTTCTTGTATTATTTTTTCTGGCTTGTCTGTAGTATATTGCATTTGAGTAGGTAAAGAAACCTCATCTAAATCAACATCAAATTCACCTTCTTCTTGAGGATAATAAAAACGTACTACGTAAGATATATCCTTTTCAGCAGAATAATCGTGACCCACTTTCTTAGCATCAGTATCTGGGTATTTATCGTAGTTTGGCCTTGAGATTAAATCAAAAATGTAATTTCTTTTTTTAGTTGTTGTAATAATCATGTTAGTGCGACTACTAACTTCAAATGGCATGATAAGCAATTTATTGTCATAAGGATTAATTTTCCAACTTGATGCATCACCAACAGCGATATTTTTAACTTTTTCTCCTTCCGCAAATTCAATATAAGAATAGTAACCCTGACTAAAAACCACCGTAAATACTTCATTAGGGCTATACACAAAAGTCTTTATTCTACTATCTACAGAAATAGGCTCATTATAATTAATGGATGCGTTTAAATTGCCACTTACAAGTAAAGCTAAAACTAATAATATCCTATACATATTCATCATCTACTCTATATGAAATAACTTGAAATCCTAATGGGTTAATATATCTTTGCTGATCATCCATTTCAAGCGATGCATATCTATATGACATAATAACTATCTTATTTTTTCTTGTGGAACTTCCATCTTTCCGTATAAATTCCACAAAAAACCTCACCTGAAGAGCATCGTTACCCAATTTTTGAATTGAGCGAATTTTAAATTCACTTTTGGTATATGAGTACAAATTAAAAAGATCATCCATATTCTGTGATCCTACATAATTTCTAAATTCATTATACACATTAGGTGAGGAAAACAACCTCACCTTTGTATAATAGTTATAATTATAATGATATGGATCAAAAACCTCCCTTGCTTTTATATACTCTGAAATAAAATAATCGTTTAGCGCTTCATTTGCAGAATATTGTTTTACTGTGACAGGATCAACCAATTGCACTATTCCTGATTTCTTGTCAATTTCTATAACAAATGGCTCAATAGTGCTACTTGTGCTAATTTTAAATATGACTAATATGCTGATAGAGATCGTTGCTAATAATATTAATGCAAATAAAAGTAGAATATTCCTTTGAGCAATAACTGTGCTGTAGCGGTTTGAATTCCAATCTATATCCTTATCTAAGGATTCAGTATTTTTTTCTCGCTTAAAAAATCTTAGCATTTTAGTATTCCTAAAAATCTTAACTTATGTTAATAAACATAGCAAATTAACAAAGTAGTTACAACAAAAAAGCTAAAAAACTCTTAATCTATGGCCTAGCTTACCAAACTTTGTCTCCATATATGAATCGTTATATTTATTACGTTCCACAATAAGTGGTAGACACTTTGTAACTCCTATACCACTACTTTCCAATTCTGACAATTTCCTATCATTGTTTGTAAGTAATTGGATTTTGTTAATGTTCAATTTCTTAAGCATTTTAGCTGCAACAGCAAAACTCCTTTCATCATCTTCAAAACCTAATATTCTGTTTGCATCAACAGTATCAAGATTATGTCCTCTTTGCACACTGTACGCTCTTAACTTATTAGTTAAACCAATGCCTCTTCCATCTTGCATCAAATACAATATAATACCACTTCCAGAGTCAGCTATCATTTGAATTGCTTGATGTAACTGACTTCTGCAATCGCATGATAAGCTATCCAACAAGTCACCCGTATAGCACGAAGAATGAATTCTTACTAATGGTTCGCCATCTTTATCTGGATTGCCAATGATAATTGCATGATGTTCTCTTCCACCACTTTCTGTTCTATAAGATATGATATTTACTTCTTGAGTCTGTTTTAAAAATAATGATGTTTTGCACACTTCATATACATCCTGATTTTCTTGAAAATTATTTATGAATGACGTGTCCAGTGCAATAACGTCATTTTTCTCGCACCAATTTCGCATTTCATGGTTATTCTCAAAAGTCATATCAGTCACTAACGCGTATGGCAATAATTCTGAGAACTTAAGCAAGGCAATAGCACATTCATCTATTGTCTTTGAGCATTGCAACTCTCTTATGCAATCTTCCTTTGAACAGTTTATTAAAGGGAGCAGTTCATCAAAATTATTCACCAACAGACGTTTGCTGTTATGTTCTTTATTCTGAGATATGTATTTTACCTTACTTGAAGTTAAAGTAACATATACATTACTTGATATAAGCTTGTATTGATTAAATAAATCTCTTTCTAAAGCCTCAGCAGCAGCAAACAATAGGTAATTACTTTCATCATATATTACAATTGGCCGACCGCGCCTGATTTCGCTGATAGCTCTTTCTACCTTATTGCTACTCTGATTTCCTATAAACATTTTTACCCATATTAAGCAGCTATGAAAAAACTGGTGCGGCCGAGAAGACTTGAACTTCCAAGGCCTTATGAGCCACAGCGACCTCAACGCTGCGTGTCTACCAATTCCACCACGGCCGCACTATATTCTAGTTCTTATATAATTATTTTAAATTATTTAATCATTTTAGAATTTTTCATCTAGAGTGTCAATCTGATACTAGAATAA
The DNA here is from genome assembly GCF_964263235.1 of Wolbachia endosymbiont (group B) of Limnophora tigrina. Lineage (NCBI taxonomy): Bacteria > Pseudomonadati > Pseudomonadota > Alphaproteobacteria > Rickettsiales > Anaplasmataceae > Wolbachia > Wolbachia endosymbiont (group B) of Limnophora tigrina. Next base: position 950,457 of record NZ_OZ181655.1, read on the forward strand.
TTTAGAAATTACTTGTATAATTTGATTATGAATTTTGTGATTATAAATTTTAATCATTTAAGACAACCTTACTACTAATTTTTAACTTAGGTTTTTATACAAATGAATGTAGCTAATATCTTTATTTTTTTAGCTCTATCTCTTATAACCAGCTTTCATTCTGTCCATGCACAAATATTATACACATGGTCTCAAGTTATTCCAGAAAATAAATTAAGCATACGTGCAATTACAGACAATGACATGTGTCCCATTGTTTATGTCGATGGCGAGGAAATAGAAATGCTGAATCGCAGCTCAATTAACAATGGTGATCATAACGAAACAGTTTGTGAACTGACAGTACAAACAAGTGCCAAAAACATTAGTATTGAGGATCTACGAGTTCCTATATTACCAGAAAAGGTTAATAAAATTGCTTTTATTGGTGACACGGGTTGTAGAATAAATATGTTATTTCAGCAGGAATGTAATTCGGTAGATAGCTGGCCTTTAAAAAAAAATTTAGATTCAATCGCCCTTCATAAACCAGATTTAATTATCCATGTTGGTGATTATCATTATAGACAAACAAAATGTAGAAATACAAAAAAGTGTGGCGATATTTATGGATATAATAAAGAAGTTTGGTACGCTGATTGGTTTGAGCCTGCAAAGGATATTTTATCACAATCCCCTTTCCTTTTTGTTCGTGGAAACCATGAGAGTTGTGATAGAGCTTATGAAGGATGGTTCAGGTATCTAGATTCATACCCCTTTTCGTCTGAAAAATGTGGAAACTTCGTTTCTAGTTGGTCCTTAGATGCTGGACCGATGAAATTTTTTATCTTCGACTCTTCATCCGGTGAGGATATTTTTACAACCCAAAGCACAATTGATGCTTTTGAGAGGCAATTTGATAAATTGATACAAAATAGTTCTGACAAGCCCATGTGGTTTTTAACTCATAAACCGCTTTGGAGATCTCCAAAAAAAGAATTTTTGACATTAAAAAGCCATGGTAATCTTACACAAATTGAAGCTTTTGGAGATAAATTTCCAAGCAATGTCACTACCATAGTTTCTGGCCACATTCATATAGCCCAGATTTTATTAATGGATAATGTTCCAGACCAGATTATAGTTGGAAACGGTGGTGCATTATTACACGCTCAAGATCAAGAGCCTGTTTATCAAAATGTAGAATTTGACTATTCAAATGGTAGAAACTACTTAGCACACGAGGTTAGAAACTTTTTCGGTTTTGGCTTTGCAATACTAAACTTAGATGATCACAAATTTACCTTCTATAATCAACACAATAAGGAAATGTATTCTGCGAAGCTAACAGAAGATTTTAAACTTAAACGTATTAAAACTATAGTCGATTCATTTTAGGACTTGTTATTAGCTATTTTAACAACGCTACTTAAACATTTTTTTTAATCGATTGATTTCATCAGCAAATTTTGAGTCGGTCTTTATAAAATTTTCTACTTGTTTTACTGCATGTATAACGGTAGCATGGTCTCTGCCACCAAAGTTTCTCCCAATATCTGGTAGGCTTTTTTGCGTAAATTTTTTGGCAAAATACATAGCTATTTGTCTTGGCCTTGCAAGACTGCGAAGTCTTCTATTGGATTGCATATCTGCAACCTTTATATTAAAAAATTCAGCTACTTTTTTTTGTATTTCTTCTATTGTGATTGACCTATGATTTGACCTAAGAAGATCGATTAGGGTTTCACTAGCTGATTCTACCGTCATACTTCTTCCAATTAATGAGGTATGGGTAACCTTATTTAATGCTCCTTCTAATTCTCTTATATTAGATTTTATGTTCCTTGCTAAAAACTCTAGGACATCTTTCGGAACATACATATTCATCTGCTCCACTTTTGCCTGCAATATACCAAGCCTTAATTCAAAAGTTGTTTCATTAATATCTGCCACCAACCCCCAACCGAGTCGTGATCTTATTCTTTCTTCCACTCCATCAAGATCACTAGGAGACCTATCAGCTGATATAACCAATTGCTTATTTTGGTCTATCAATGCATTGAAAGTGTGAAAAAATTCTTCTTGTGTACTATCTTTACCACTGATAAATTGCACATCATCTACCATCAATACATCTACTGATCTAAATTGCTCTTTAAATAACATAATATCTTTGCTTCGCAGCGCTGTAATATATTGGTACATGAATTTCTCTGCTGATAAATATACTACTTTTCTTTTTTCTGATGGGGAATTGACTATGTGCCAAGCTATAGCATGCATTAGATGTGTTTTACCAAGTCCCACTCCACCATATAGAAACAAAGGATTGCTGCCTAATATTGGATCTATAGATTCTGCCACACGCTTTGCCGCCGTAAATGCTAATTCATTTGGCTTTCCCACTACAAAATTATCAAAGGTGAACCTTGGATCCAGCGGCGAACCAAGATTATGATTACTTTCCTCTCTGTTTTTTAGTATAACATTAAAATTTGAATTCCTTTCCTCAATTACTTGAATATCAATAGAACGTATGCTTTTATCTTCGCTTTGCCATAATGATAATATTTTTTTCATGTAATGAACTGTAATCCACTCTTTTATAAACCTTGTTGACACGGATAAAAGAACTTCCCCATTTCTGCTACTGACAAATTTTAGCGAACTCAGCCAGCTGTTATATGTTGCTTCTCCATAAAGATTATAAAGACAATTTTGGATTTTTTCCCAAGTAACATTGTGATCCGTTACTGTAATAATCTGATCAAAAAACATAGTAGAAGCCTTAGGGCTAGTTAAGTTCATATACCACACCAAGAAAAAAGCAACAATTAGAAAAATATGAGCTAATCAATAGCTTACTGCAAAATGAAAAGCTAATACTACTTAATACATACTAAAAATTATGGTGATTTTTTGATGGGTTGTAAAGGGTATAAAAACACTAAAATTGATCATTTCTATTTCAAAAAAATGAAAAATTTGTAAATGTCGCTTGTATCGAGGATTAGAAGCATGCTATTAAAAATAGTAATACATTATGTATAAATAAGATGTTAAATTTACTGGCAAATAAGTAAAGTATTCATATAAATATAGCTAACCTAATATAGATTTACTGAAGCAAATTTATGATTATATTAAATAATTTGAGTTGTCATGCTGTATTCGGTATTGAACTAGAGTTTTACATTGAAGGAATAGAAAAAGAATATTTATTTCTGAGTAGCATCAAAAATAAAATAGCATCTCTTGAATTTTCTTGCGAGAAGGAGAATTCTACACATCAATATGAGATAAAAAGTGGTTGTTATACGAACTCCGACAATTTAATTAAGCATTTTGAATTAGCAAAACAATCACTTACTGAAACAGCACAAAAACTAGGTGGGAATGTTTCTTTTAAAGCAAAGCCCTATTTGGATAGAGCAGGCAGTGCATTAAATGTGCATGTTAATTTAGTGAATTCAAATAACGATAACTTCTTTTATATCAATGAGCAAAAGTACAGTGACTATCTGATTCACAGTATTGGTGGATTATGTGCAATGATGAAAAACCATATGTTGTTCTTTGCTCCAAATGATGATTCATATTTAAGATTTCAGTACCCGGATATTCATACTCCAACTACAATTAGTTGGGGAGTAAATAACAGAACTGCTGCGATAAGAATTCCCTATTTTAGCAACGATTCCAAAAGATGCCGTCTAGAGCACCGTGTTCCTGGAGCAGACTGTAACCTTGAAAAAGTACTCACAGCAATAATTGAAGGTATAGTTTTTGGTATAGAGAACAAAATTGCTCCGCCAAATAGAGTGTATGGCATTGCATCTGATTCTCAATATAAGATGAAGAGCTTAATACAACAACTACATGTTAAACCCTAACCCGTTAAACCCCTTTGCTGGCCGTTCTAGCACTTCCCTCACATCATTATTTACCCCATGCTGTAATAGCCACTCTGCAGGAGATAGTTTTCTCTCAGGTTTAGATTCTATACTAATATTTGCACTTGGTCTTTCAGGAAGTGGATTACCAAGCACATCCATGTGTTTAGGTAAAGGTTCCATAACAACATTTGTAGCACTAGAAACGGAATGACTATCTTTAGTATCAGCGCTTTTAGAAAGTGAATTACCTTTGAAATCCATATGTTCAGGTAGTCCATTTTTCATTTTTTCTTCTGCTCTTTTCCTTATTATTTCTTCTTCTAGCTCAGTTTCAGTTCCTTTTGGTTCTTTTACGGTATCTTTTTCTTCACCTTCATCAACACTGCTATACCCTTCATCTTCTGAAGCACCAATAATTTCAGCAGGCTGTTCTTTTTTAGTTCTTATTTTATGAATCAGCAAAAGTAATAAGTAAGTAACTGCAGCAGCAGAAACGATAATGGCTATCTTTGCGGCAATGTGAATTGCTGTTAAAAATATTAAAGCTGATAAAGCCCCAGCTAGTCCAGACACAATAACTTTATTTTTGCCTTTTGTTATATTTAGAATTGCCACCATAATAACCTCTCAAATACTGTTCTAGAATTATTATACAGAAATTTTCTTATACTTGCAATTTTGCGAAAATTTTAATTATTTGCGTAAAGTTTTAAAGCTATACAAGGATTAATTAATATGCAACGTATCTCGACTATAATATTGTACAAACGCACATATTTAGTTAACATTCAACATGCAGAGCTTACTCATAGAGCGAAATAGGACGGTGGTATTATTACTTATAGTAATTTTTATCTTCGGTTCATACGTTTATGTAAAAATGCCAAGGGAAAGTAACCCTGACATACAAATCCCTATAATCAGCGTGTTCGTTGGACTTCCTGGGATTTCTGCTCAAGATAGTGAAAAGCTATTAGTGCTTCCTATAGAAAATGAACTAAGATCCATCGAAGGTGTAAAAGAATTGAGAGCTTTTGCAACTAATGATGGTGCTCACATGATACTCGAATTTGGAACAGAGTATAATAATAAAGAAGTGCTCGATAATGTCCGTTCAAAGCTTTCAAACATAAAAGCGAAGTTACCTGTTGAAGCGGAATCTCCAATAATCAATGAAATAAATTTGAGTCTATTTCCCATATTAAATGTTGGCTTAATTGGTAATCTGCCAGAAAGGGCTTTCACTGAAATAGCACGCAAGCTAAAGAAAGAAATAGAATCTCTGCCAAATGTTCTCAAAGTTGAAGTGGCAGGTGTGCGTAAAGAAACAGTGGAAGTTATAATTGAGCCCACAGTTCTAACAAAATATAACATTCAATCAAACGAAATATTCCAAGCTATATCAAGCAATAATAGACTAGTGGGAGCTGGGTCACTGGAAAATGATACCGGTAAATATTCGATTAAAATATCAGGGTTATTAAAAGATATAGAAGATATTATGAATATTCCTATTAGATCTCAAGGCGATGCAGTTTTGAGAATCAAAGATATAGCAAAAGTATACCCTAGGTTTGAGGATCACCAAGGGTTTGCTCGCATTAATGGATTACCTAGTGTCGTGCTAGAAATTTCAAAACGTAACGGAAAAAACATAATAGACACAGTAAATCAAGTAAAATACTTAATGGATAAGGCAAAAGATCAATTACCTGAAAATTTAAAAGTGGTGTACTTAAATGACCAGTCAAAAAACGTCCGCGATGTGCTTGATGACTTGGAAAACGGCATAATATTCGCTGTGTTGTTAATATTGATCATAATGATGCTTTCTATGGGAACAAGGATTGCTATTCTTGTGGCACTCTCGATACCCGGTTCCTTTCTCATTGGGATAATAGCTCTTTACTTTATGGGCATAACCTTAAATATCGTTGTGCTCTTCAGTTTAATCATGGCTGTTGGCATGCTGGTTGATGATGCAATTGTGATCAGCGAATATGCCGATAGAAAGATGATCTGCGGAATGGACAAAGTAGAAGCCTTTCACACTTCAGTTCGTGATATGTTTTATCCGGTTCTATCATCGACGTTAACTAAATTAGCAGTGTTTTTTCCTCTATTATTCTGGCCTGATACTGTTGGTAAATTCATGCAGTACATACCAATTACAATAATTCTAACTTTGACTGGATCGCTCATTATGGCTTTGGTTTTTATACCAACACTTGGTGCAATATTTGGCAAGCCTTCGATAACTTCAAAAAAAGAAATAAAAAAAATGAGTGCTATAGAAAGTGGTGAGATAAAAAATGCTGGGCCTATAATAAGAGCTTACATACGCATGCTAGAGAAGGTTTTAGATCATCCTAAAAAATTCATATGTGCTACTGTATTCGTCCTGTTTTCATTTAGTGTGCTGTACTTTACCTTTGGTCCTGGAGTGAAGTTTTTTCCGAAAGTGGATTCAGATAATATTTTAATCAGTGTTAAAGCAAAAGAAAGCTTATCAGCTAAAGAACGAGATCTGATACTCAAAGAAGTGGAAGAACGCATTTTGAGCGTTGAAAAAGAAATTCATGTTTCTTATGCTAGATCAGGAGCATTTTCAGACAACGTTATCGCCAGAATTCAACTAGAACTTATGGATTGGCGCTTCAGGCGCAAAGCTAAGCACATATTAAACGATATAAGAAGCAGTGTGCAAGACATGAAAGGAATAATAATTAATGTTCAAGAGGAAAAGTTAGGACCGTCGGCTGACAAGCCAATACAAATTAACCTCAGCGGAAGTGCATCCAATCTGAATTTAGCAGCAGAGAAAATTCTAAAAATTATGGACCAACCTTCATCCGGGTTTATAAATATTCGAGATAGCAGATCAGCACCTGAAATAGAGTGGAATATGAGTGTTGATAAGAGTAAAGCTACAAGTTCTGGAGTAAGTGTTGCAACCATTGGTGATTTTATAAAGATGGTTACAAATGGAGTGTTGATTGGAAAATATAGACCAAATAACACGGATGAAGAAATCGATATTGTACTCCGTTTCCCCAGAAGGGACCGCAACATGAAGACTATAGATAATCTTTTTATCAATACAGTTAATGGCCCGTATCCTATGAGCAACATAGTAAAATATGCTCCAGAAAAAAAGGTAACCAAACTAAATAGGATTGATGGATTACGTACAGTGACAATTTCTGCTGATGTAGATACTGGCTATCTTGTTAATGAAAGAGTAAAGTTCATTCAGAATTCTATTGTCCAGGATTGGGACAAGGGAGTAAAAATTGATTTTAAAGGCGACAAAGAAGATCAACAAAAATCAGGAGTATTTTTGTTAAAGGCTTTTATATTAGCGATTACATTAATGATATTGGTATTAGTGACACAATTTAATAATGTATACTATACATTTATCGTAATGACAGCAGTGTTTTTGTCCACAACATGTGTGTTTTTTGTTTTTTTTCTTATCCAACAAGTTTTCGTAACCGTTATGTGTGGAGTGGGGATAATTGCTTTAGCAGGAATTATAGTAAATAATAACATACTATTGCTTGATGCCTTTCATCACCAAATTAAGGTATACAAAAATGACATCAAGCGATGTGTAATAAATGCTGCAATTTCTCGCATTAGGCCAATCTTGCTTACCGTTGCAACCACAGTTCTTGGTTTAATACCAATGATTACCAGGTTAAATATCAATTTTTTTACGTTACAAATCACATATGATGCTCCATCAAGCCAGTGGTGGGTTGACATTTCAACAACCATAGCAAGTGGAATATTGGCTGCAACGGTCTTAACTTTATTCTTTACTCCGGCGTTGCTTGTCATACAAAGACATGAAAAAACTTGACTTAAATTAGCAATCATTTAACATTTAAGATAGCGTTCTTTGCCCGTTGAAGCTATAATTATAACTAATTACATTGGATTTATTTATTATGATTGCTAATCGTAAAAGCAGTGTTAAGCAGAAAAGTAACAAGAATAACATAGTTGGAAGCCTTGATGTAATAAAAACAGCAGGAGAACTTTCACTTCAAAAAGGTTTAGATTTTAATGTTGTAATAAAGGCACTGGAAAGTGCTATAGAAGCAGTGGCTTATCAAAAATATGGCAGCAAAAGTAAAATCGTAGTTAATATAGATAGAAATACAGGCAAAGTTACTTCATACAGGAAACTAAAAGTTATTGATGATGAATCAGATGAAGAAGAGAATACCGAGTATGAATCAATTACGCTTACACAAGCTAAATTAATAAAAGGAGATGCAAAAGTTGGCGATACTGTTAGTGAATTGCTCTCTCTTAACACTGATCTTGCTTCAGCAAGAATTGCACAGCAAAAGATTGCTCAAATAATTAAAGATGAAGAATCAAAAAAGCAATATGAGGAATTTAAAGACAAGGTGGGAGAAATAAGATATGGTATTGTTAAACAAGTAGAATATTCAGATCTTATTATAGACATAAATGGCACTAGGGCATACCTTCCTTTGCGAAATTTAACCGGTGGTGAATCATTTCGCGAAGGTGATAAGGTTAAAGCTTACATACAGACTGTTAAGCGCTCTGATGATGAACGTCAAATTATTCTTTCTAGAACTCATGAAGGCTTTTTGGAGGGACTATTAAATCAAGAAATACCAGAAATCGCTGACGGATTAGTAACAATTAAAGGTATAGCTAGAGATGCTGGCTCAAGATCTAAGGTTGCTGTTTTCTCTCCTGACAAGCACATTGATCCAGTAGGTGCTTGTGTTGGAGTTAAGGGAGATAGGATAAAAACTATTATACACGAATTAAATGGTGAAAAAATTGACGTTATAAATTACTCTTCAGATTTGGGTCAATTTGTTATTAAAGCCATTACTCCTGCGGAAGTATCGAAGGTTATTATTGATGAAAATGAAAATTGCATAGAGTTAATAGTTGCTGAAGATCAATTGAGTTTAGCTATAGGAAAAAAGGGTCAGAATGTAAGATTAGCTTCAGAGCTTGTTGGATGGAAAATTGAGATATCAAGCACTCAGCAAGAATCAGAAAGGCGAAGTAAAGAACTTAGTCAATGTTCAGCTTTATTTGCTGAAGCTTTAAACTTAGAAGAGATTATGGGTCAGCTATTGGTAACAGAAGGTTTTTCAAGCGTAGAAGATATATCCAACGCTTCAATTAAAGAGCTTGCTTCAATAGAGGGCTTTAATGAGGATATTGCAAACGAACTTCATAACAGAGCAAACAAGCACCTGAAAGCAGAAAATGATAGAAAAATAGAAGAGCTAAAAAGTCTAGGTATGGAAGATGATGTAATCAATTTAACTTTATCAATAGACAATAAAATTGCTCTTAGTAAACATGATATTAAGACTTTAGAGGACATAGCAGATTTATCAAGTTATGAGTTTTGCAGCATACTCTCTTCCTCAGCTGATAGTAAAGAAAATCTAAAAGATACAGTAGACTCAATAATCATAGAAGCACGTAAAAAGCTTGGATTAATATAATAAAATAATATGAATAATGAAGATATCAGTAATAAAAAATTAACGCTCCAAGGCTTAAGCAAGCTTAAATTAGACCTCAATTTAAACTCTTCAGCTAGCCCAAGTACTGGAGCTACAGTAGTAAAAAAAAGAAGAAAAAAATCTCATGATGCAGAAGAACATAATTTATTTGACGAGAGTAAATTAGGTTCTTTAACAGAGAAAGAACAAATTTTCCGCATTAATGCTGTGCAGAATGCTGCTTTGCTGAAAGAAAGAAATCAGAGAGAAGAAAAAGAGAAAACAGCAAAAGAAGACAGCAATAAAGAGATTGACGAGAAAAATGAAGCGGACACTTTATCTAAAGAAATAAATAAGAAAGTTTTAAGTAATACTCACTTAGTTGAACTAAGAGAAGATAATATTGACTATGAGGGCGACGATAAAAAGTCTTCTAAAGTCAACAAAGATATATATTCTAAGCATTCTAAACTGGTAATTGCACAGGCAATAGATGAAAAAACTGAACAACCCCCTGTATTTAAGCAAAGATTTGGTATAAGAAGTAGAAAGTCAAAGTTTACTAAGGGTAAAAATATATCAAGAGAAGTTATTATACCAGACAAAATAACTATCAGGGAGTTATCTGTTCGTATGGCAGAAGATAGCAAGAGTGTGCTAAAAATGTTCAAAGAAGAAGTCGGTGAGAGTTATAGAGTAGATGATCTGGTGGATCCAGATATAGCATCTGAAATAGTGGAAAAATTTAATCATACGGCTAAACGAGTGAGCGATACCAACAGAGAAAAGGATTTATTTTTTATAGAAGGCAGAGAAAGCCTGCCTAAAAAACCTAAACCACCAATCGTCACTTTTATGGGACACGTCGATCATGGTAAAACCTCATTGCTCGATGCATTTCGTGAATCTAATGTTGCAGAAAGAGAGTCAGGTGGCATAACTCAACACATAGGTGCTTATCAAATAACGACAAAAGATAAGCAAAAAATTACTTTTATTGATACACCAGGACATGAAGCGTTCACTGCGATGCGTGCACGTGGTGCCAATATTACTAATATAGTCGTAATAGTAGTTGCAGCTGACGATGGAATCATGAAACAAACAGTTGAAGCAATAAATCATGCAAAAGCAGCAAATGTTTCTATTATAGTTGCTATTAATAAAATTGATAAATCTGAACCTGGTGATGTAGAAAAAATAATTAATAGTTTGCCTCAATATGATCTCATCTCTGAAGAGCTTGGTGGTGATATTATGATTGTGCCAGTATCAGCAAAAAAGAAAACTAATTTAGATAAACTAGAAGAGGCGATTTTGTTAATCGCTGAATTAATGAAGCTAGAAGCAATAGAAGATTGTCGAGCACTTGGATGGGTAATAGAATCCAAAATAGATAAAGCGAAAGGAATATCAGCTACATTGATAGTTGAGGAAGGAACGTTAAAGGTTGGTGATATATTGGTAGTTGGTACAACATACAGCAAAGTACGTAGTATGGTTAATCACCTTGGTCAAAGAGAAAAAGCAGCACTACCCTCCGCTCCAATTGAAATTACTGGTCTAAATGGTGTGCCAAATGCTGGAGATAAATTTGTTGTTGTAAATTCTGAAAAGCAGGCGCGTGAAATTGTTGAATACAGGCTAGAGTTGATCAAGAAAAAGAAAGAAGATTCAGACGACAATAATTTAGATATATTCAGTCGTAATAACAGTGAAACAGAAGAACTATCTGTAGTTTTAAAGTGCGATGTAACTGGTTCTATTGAAGCAATATCAAGTTCAATTGATAAACTCGGTAAAGACCAAGTGAAATTAAATATCCTACACAAAGCAGTAGGAGGGATAACAGATTCAGATGTGCTGCTTGCAGAAGCATCAAGTGCAGTAATTTTAGCTTTTAATGTAAAAGTGGACTCAAAAATAAGGGACTTGGCAAAACAAAAAGGTGTAGAAATACATACTTATAACATAATATACGAGCTCATTGACGACATGAGAATGTATTTAACTAAAATGTTAAAGCCTGTTACACGAGAGGTTCGTGTTGGTTCTGCATCTGTGAGGCAAATATTTAACGTATCTAAAGCTGGTAATATCATTGGATGTTACGTAAGTGATGGAGTCATAAGAAAAGATTCTTTAATTAAGGTAGTGCGTGGTGGCAAATTGGTGCATGAAGGAAAGTTAAAAGCACTACGTAGATTTAAAGATGATGTTAAAGAAGTAGGTGTAAACTTTGAATGCGGAGTATCACTAGAGGGTAATATCGATATTAAAGTTGGAGATATTTTGGAAGCTTATCAATTAGTGCAAGAAGAAAGGGTGTTATAGTAGATGGATATGAAAAAGGAAATTAGAAACCTAAAAATAGCATCGGTATTGCATAGAGCAATATCAAGAGTCCTAATGGAAGGTAAGGTGTTCAATAAAAATGTAGCGGTATCTGACGTAAAATTAAGTAAAGATTTGAAAAAAGCAGATGTATATATTGTGTTATCTTCATTGAATATCCAAGTAGCTGACTACTCAGATTCAGAAAAAAGTACATGGATTTCAGCACCACGCACTGGAGATCCTTCTGAGGATAATTGTGATATTAACACTGTTGTTAATGAAATGAACCAATCTGCATGGTCAATACGTAAATCTATATTGTGTTATGTTGATTTGCGATTTATACCTGAGTTAATTTTCAAGCCTGATTTAGCGTTCGGTAATTTTGTTAATGTAAGCAAAATATTACATAATCACACTTAATTAATGTATTTCAACCGTTACTTTTCATTAATGAGACTGCACAGTTTAACAGGTTTGTGGCTTGTGCTATTTCCCAGTTTGAGCGGTATTCTTTTAGCCTCAACTTCTCTATCGTATCAGGCTCTTTTTCTCCTTGTTTTATTTACTATAGGTGCATTTTTAATGAGACCTGCAGGGTGCATAATCAATGACATTTTCGATAGGGAAATAGATGCGCACGTTGAACGAACAAAATATAGGCCACTTGCAAGTGGTGCATTAAACATAAAGCAGGCTTTGGTTTTACTCTCACTGCTACTATCTATCGCCTTGGTAATTTTATTGTTAACTAATAAAACCACACTCATACTTGGAATAATCTCAATGTGTATGATAGCTACTTACCCTTTATTAAAGCGGTATGTTTGGTGGCCACAATTGTTCTTAGGGTTTACCTTCAATATGGGATCGCTCATGGGCTCAGCAGCAATAATAAACCAGATCAGTATAGAATCCTTGCTGTTTTATATAGGATGCGTCTTTTGGACACTTAGCTATGACACCATATACGCTCATCAAGATAAAAAAGATGATGAAAAACTCGGAATGAAATCTACCGCATTATATTTTGGTAATACAACAAAATCTTGGTTGAAAAGATTTTATTTAATATCTCTTATGGCGTGGCTATACGCTGGTATCTTATCATCATTAAATAACATCTTTTATATTGCTCTACTTGCTGTAGGGTTCATGTTTCACCGCCAATACAAAAATTTCAATCCTGACGATTCCAGTCAATGCATGTCCATATTTAAAAATAATTCCTACGTAGGATTGCTGCTCTTTTTCGGCATTCTTTTAGATAGAATTCTATCACTTAGGTCTTAAGAGTTTTGGCTCTAATGAAGTCAATAAACTCAGGTAGCTCGCAGAAACGAAAAAACCTACTTGACAAACTCCGCCAGCCCCCTTATCATGAAACTGAAGGTGTTCAGTTATCTTCATCTGTGCAGATTAAACAGCAAGAAAACAACGTAGTTGGCGTCTTATTTTTAATTTTTTGCACTATGTGCACCTTATGTCTTCACAACATTTCTGGGTTTTTACCTATATAAGCTGAAACGCGCTTATAAGTCGTTTAAGACAGTATAGTACGGCAATTTGCAGGATTAGAGAGTGAACACTAATTACCACGGGGTTTCTTTTGCCTTTTTTTCTGCCTAGTAAATTTCTTAAACATTTTAGCTAAGGTTAGTTGCACTTAAAAGCAGCTAAATTGCAGTGTTTAAGACTTAAAAAACGCCAAATACTGAAAATAGACAATGACCAGGGCTTCTTTTGCCTTTTTTTTCGTTTGGTAAATTTCTTAATATTTATAGCAACATGAACAAACATTTGAGAGTAACTTCCGCTAGTAGGGTGTCATCCCAGTGCGTGACACTGGGATCTAGCCTTTATTATTTGGTTGAAATTAAGTCTTCTGGATCCCAGTGTCACGCACTGGGATGACAGGAGAAGGAGGCTACTTGCATGACACCATTCTTTTTTCTGGATCCAAGTAGTCAAGCTACTCGGATGACAAGAAAGGAGCACTGCCATTATAGAGTAAAATGAGATCCCAGTGTCAAGCACTGGGATGACATCATAGGGGCTACTTTCATGACATCATTCTTTTTCTTTGATCCAAGTAGTCAAGCTACTCGGATGACACCTTGACAATCGTCATCCCGCTACTTGTTAGCGGGATCTAGAGATACCGCGGCGGTATGAGGTAGGGAAACCTTTCTTGGGTTAGCTAAAGCAGTTTGCAAACCATTCAGAAAAGGGAAGACAAAACTATAGGCGCCAGATGGTTTTTAGCTAAAGTCAAAATTTTCTGCCATAACATGAGCCCATCACTAAGCAGCAGGAGACCTTACATGACCTCCAAAAAATGCTTTTACTCTTTCAAGATAAGTAGGTGGCGTTGGAGAAATGCTTACCTCATCTATTGTAAGATATATTGCCGAATCTACAATGTCATCTGTTATTGATTCCCTTAGTCCTTGTTTTATCTGCCCTCTGTGAATATGTTCCCCATAATCTTTATGAAATTTCACGTAGAGTTCTTTAAACACAAATTCTTTTATAGCATTTCTTGTATAAGAAATGTCGTCCTTTGCCTCATCGTTCATGACACCCCAATCTAATTTAGAATCTGATGAGTATAATTTATCAAAATTTTCCTCAAAATTTTCCTTTAAGACTTTTATCTTATGGTAATGCTTACCCATATATCCTTCAAAAAATCTTTTAGTAGCATTACAAACTAGCCCCCTTATTAGGTGTAAAAGACAAGATTTAATGTGACAGACAAGAATTAACTGACAGAAGAATTGAGGTAGTCAAAACTAATATCAGGCTCTTGTTTAATGCTACTAATGTTTTTCTGAAAAGCAATATATTTACTATCAAAAAACGTTTGCATAGGTGTTTTGCCATAGCAATACTTACCCGAGTGAGGCCTTGTCTCATTATAAGAACGCAACCAATAATCAACATCAATCTGTAGATCTTCCAAAGAATTGTAGATTTTCTTTCTAAAGATAATATTGTAACACTCATCTTGCATGGTTCTATGAAATCTTTCACATATGCCATTGGTTTGTGGAGAGTTGGCTTTGGTTCTAGAATGATCGATATTTTCGATTCCCAAATATAACTGATAAGCGTGATTTTCTGGCTTGCCACAATACTCTGTACCCCTATCAGTTAGAATGCGTAATAATGGAATTTTCTGCTCATCAAAAAATGGAATAACTCTATCGTTGAGGAGGTCTGCAGCTGTAATAGCTGTTCTGTCCGTGTAAAGTTTAACCATTGCAACTCTCGAATAAGTATCAACAAAAGTCTGCTGATAAATTAGCCCTATACCTTTGATATTGCCCACATAATAGGTATCTTGAGAACCCAAATAACCTGGATGTTGTGTCTCAATTTCACCATGAGCTTCCCTTTGTTCTTTAACTTTTTCTAAAGCTGTAAGTTGTTCTTCAGTTAAAATGATTCCTTCTTAAGCTACTTTTGTCTCTAGCGCTTTAAGTCTCTTTTTGAGAGTTTCAAGGTCATTTCTTAGCCATACAGACCTTACTCCTCCCTGAGAAATTATTATACCTCTTTTTCTCAGTTCATTTGCAGCTCTTTCTTGCCCATATGCTGGAAATTCTGTTGCTATACCAATCACTGCTCTTTCTATATCGTCGGAAACTCTGTTCGCTAATAGCGGTTTTTTCTTACTTATTTCATGTAATGCTTCCTCTCCTCCATTTTCATATAACTCCTTAAACCGATAAAATGTATCTCTTGAGTATCCCATCACTTTGCATGCTTGAGATACATTTCCTAGTTGTTTTGCTAGCTCTAATAACCCTAGCTTTGGTTTTAGTATTTTTGTTTGTATTGTACTCATTTCTAACACTCCTTTCTTTTATTATTTTATAACTTACTTATTTTAAGTGTCAGATCAAGTCCTATTTAATACAGCTAAACAGTATATCAGTAGAAAGTAGTAGTCGATCAAGAAGTAGCTCATCGTCTTCAGCAAGCTCTTGACTGACTGAAGCGGAGTCTAAGACTGAAAGAAGCTTATCTTGGGATAGCGATGATGTGCCGGAATATCACCTTTAGCTATTTGTCTGAATGTTTTTAATATGTAGACTGTTAGGAAATTGTCTTTTGCTTTTGTGATTTTCATGTTAAAGTATAATTCCTGGGTGAAATAAGTAGCTGCTGTTGTGTGATAAACATAGCAGAGGAAAGTCCGGGCTCCAAGGAAAAATAGTGACGGGTAACGCCCGCCGGAGGCAACTCCAGTTATAGGGCTACAGAAAATTACCGCCTAAAATATTTTAGGTAAGGGTGAAAAGGTGTGGTAAGAGCACACCATGGCAATGGCAACATTGGTAGTCGAGTAACCAACACTAGGAGCAAGATTAAATAGAAGTAGATTTTATGTTTTTCTCATATCTACTCGGGTAAATCGCATGAGGTAAATGGTAACATTTACTCCAGATAAATAGCTACATAAACAGAACTCGGCTTATATTTCACCTAGGCGTCACATGATACGTGCGATATAAGCCATGCTATATTTAAGTGTAGGCATTTCATGCGTTGTCCTTCACTTGTTCTGCTTGATAGCCATCACTACTTTCGCCTACATTAACATTAGAATATTCTTCATCATCAATATACTCTTTCAGAACATACCCTCTGCCCCAAACGGTTTCTATGTGGCTTTTTCCATCATTTGCACTTTCAAGTTTCTTACGTAATTTGCACATAAAAACATCAACTATCTTGTTATCTGAAGGTTCATCCAAGCCATTGTAAAGATGATTTAAGAACATTTCTTTTGTTAGTACTGTTCCTTTACGCAGTGCTAGCAATTCTATCATAGAATACTCTTTATTAGTAAGGTGAACCGTTTTACCTTTCACCTCAACAATCCTGTGATCAAAATTGATATTTATATTACCAATCTTTATCACCGATTCAGGATGGCCTTTAGTACGACGCACTATGGCCTTAATTCGAGCTAATAACTCGCTTTTATGAAATGGCTTGGTTAAGTAATCATCGGCACCATACCCAAGCCCTTTAGCTTTGTGATTGACAGCGGATATACATGAAAGTATTAAGACAGGAACTCTGATTTTTGCACTTCTTAGTCTTAACAATATATCATATCCGTCAATATCACCAGGCAAGTGTATATCTAAAATAACTAGGTCATAGTAATCTCCGTTTGAGGAAACCATATTATTGTTATAATCTTGTGCAGAAGTAACAACGTCACAGAAGTGTCCATCAGAAGTTAAGGCATTAACCACAGTCTTTGCACTTACTTGATCATCTTCGATTAATAATATACGCATATTTTACACCCCATAAATAATTTATAATTTTAGTAATATATATAACTAAGGAAAGTAATAAATCAAATTTTTATTAACAAATGATCAAAATTACACTTATTAATTAATAGTAAATATATTGTTCCAAAGTTATATAAATAGATCTAAAATATAATAGATATACCATGGTAGTAATAACATTTTTAGTAAATATTGAATTAAAGTTACTATTATTAAAAGAATACTTCGGTTAATAAATATTTAACTATTCTATATGTCTGTGTTATATTTTTAATTTACTTATCCTACTGTTTTAAAGTATAAGTAATACTTTCAGGAATATTGTGTGGCAATATCAATTTTAGGTGCTGGTGCATGGGGTACAGCAATCGCAATTTCATTAGGTAGTAAGAAAGATGTGATTTTGTGGACTCGCAATGAAACTACATTTGAATCAATCAACGGGAAAAGAGAAAGTGACAAGCTACCCGGTTGTCGAATTTCTGATAATGTGTCAGTAAAATTGGCTATTGAAGACACAATTAATGCTTCAGTAACAATCCTCGCTGTTCCCACTCAATCTCTGAGGGAGGTATGTCAGCAATTGTATAATTGTAATCTGAAAAAAGATGTAGCAATAATTTTAGCTTGTAAGGGAATAGAAAAGTCTACATTAAAATTACCTAGTGAAATAGTAAATGAAGTTTTACCTAACAATCCTATTGCTATTTTTTCAGGCCCTAGTTTTGCTATAGAAGTTGCAAAAAAATTGCCCTATTCAATGGTTCTTGCGTGCCAAAATAACACATTAGGTTCAAAGCTAGTATCGGAGCTGCAACAAGAAAATGTTAAGTTGGAGTTTAGTAACGACATTATAGGAGTACAGATTTGTGCAGCATTAAAAAATGTTTTTGCTATAGCATGTGGAATTATTTTTGGTAGAAAACTCGGGTTTAATGCTCATGCAGCGTTGATTACAAAAAGTATGAATGAAATTAAAACTTTGTACTTAGCAAAAATTGGTAACAACAATATCAATATGGATACTTTGCTCGGGCCTTCATGTTTAGGTGATTTAGTAATGACATGCACATCCTTGAATTCAAGAAACCTATCTTTTGGGTTTAAAATAGGTAATAGTAACAATGGATTTGATGTTCAGCAGATTTTGTCAGAAGGCAAGTCAATGATTGAAGGTTTTAGCACTGCTGAGTCCACATTTAATTTAGCAGGAAAGCTAAAGATAAAAATGCCTATATGTGAAGCGGTCTATAGATTATTGTATGAAAGCGCCTCTATAGAGGATACTATTTCTGTTCTTATAAATTAGTTTTGTACCTTGGTATATTGTGAAATTTTTATATAAATTGATATCAACATGGTGGCTGTCTGGCACAGTAAAAAAAATGCCAGGTACCGTAGGCAGCTTAGCTTCTTATCCAATTGTTCCTGTAATACTGAGTAACAGAATTTTAGGTGCAGCAATTATTTTTTTTTGTTCTTGATTGGATTATGGTCTATAGGCAATTATATAAAACATTACAAGACTTCATGTGATCCAAAAGAGGTAGTAATTGACGAAGTAGTGGGTCAATTGCTGACGATACTTTTAGTTTCAATATTGTTAAGCCAAGAGATGAATTGCTCTTTATTGTTGTTGTGCTTTTTTTCTTTTAGGTTTTTTGATATAATAAAAACGTGGCCTATAAATTTGATCGATGAAAATACCAAAGGTCCTTTAGGTGTTATGCTAGATGACGTTGTAGCTGCAATTTTGGCCTGTGTTCTTATAGGAACTTTTTATTGTTTATTGTTGGCGTATGCAGGATAAAAAAATTTATTATTCAAGCTTAATTGCTCAAAATTTAAAGGACTATATACTTTACGCAGCGAATTTATCTGAGTGGGAAGTACACGATAAATTTGATAACACCATATTTACAATAAATGGTACCAGGGAATCATTATTTAATTTTGTGTTCTGTGGAGATCAATGTACCGAGCTTTCTATACAAAAAACTCTAGATTATCTCAGAACAAGAGATATAGAAGCAACATGGGTAATAAATTCACATATGAAAATAAGAGATATTTTAGAAAAGTATGAAATAAAACACGTTAGCACACCAAAAAAAGCTTTACTTAATATGAAAAATTACTTTTTACCTGCTGATGTTATTCCAAGCTTGAGGTTAAATGCTGTAAATAGTAGCGACCTCTTAGAACAGTTAGATTTACACACTTCTAAAATTTTTTATCATAGCGTTGGAATTGTCAGCACATTTTTTCGTGGATTATCAAATTATGATGATAAGAACTCAAGATTAAGATTTTTTCTTGTAACACTAAATAATGAAATTATTGGGACATGCGGTCTTTATGTTCAAGACAGCGTAGCTGGTTTTTATAGTGATGGAGTTTTACCAATTTACAGGAATCGTGGAATAGGGACCCAAATGGTTTTAGAAAGAATAAAGATAGCTAAGCAGCTTGAATGCAAATATATAGTAGCACATTGTATGAAGCCTTCTGTAAACCTTTATAAGAGATTGGGCTTTCAGATGTTAGGCAATCTTTACTTATATACCTCTTCAGCATAATTCCCTTACTGAGCGGTTACAAATTTTTACATTTGTTTTAAAAGTGCTATGTTTTTTTTGTATGAAGTGGTTTTAATATTGATTCTAATATTATTCTTTCTCTCTTATTCTAAATTAAAAATTAGCAATAAAATTAAGAACTTACAACATCAAAATGTTATCATAAATAATTTGATTGATACTGTAAATGATGGGTTTTATATTTGGGATGCAAAAAAACGTATAGAAAAGTTCTCTCCCAACTTACTAATTTTGCTTAATACTGTTTTTTACTCATTTAATGAGTTTGTGAATTTTTTTGAGCAATCAGAAAGCTTAATTAAAAATTTTGCTGAGGCAAAGGAAATAAATAAATCTTTTACTCTAGATTTAAAGTCAAAAGACAGTGAGGTTTATTGCATATGTTATGGCAGAAGCATAATAGATGATTCTAACAATGTGATTGGTGTGCTGTTATGGATCAGAAATATCTCAGACTATAAGATAAAAGCTAACGGACTTGAGTTAGAAAATAGTAAGCTTACACAAGAAGTGGAAAGCTATAAAAACGTTTTCAACTCTTTACCATTTCCAATACTAAAATATAACAAGAATAGAAAGGTGGAATTTTATAACTTGTTTTATGATAAATATGTAGATAGCTCTAAGAAATTTGCTGTTACCGGTAGCGCTTATAGCACAAAACCAGGAAGACATATCATAACTTACAAGAACGAACCTAAGGTTTTCGATTTTGTAAAAATTCCAATACAAGGTTCTGGTAGCATAGTAATGTATGGAAAAGATGTTAGTGGTGCAGAAAAATTACATACTGAATTAAACAGTTATTTAGCTGCACAAAAAAATTTGCTTGAGAGTTTACCGATTGCTATAGCAATATATAGTAAGGATCAAAAGCTAAAATTTTATAATAATGCTTTCATAAAAATCTTTCAATTTGACCCAAAATTTTTGGCATCTTACCCAACTTATCATGAAGTTGTGTTTTACCTCTTCGAATCTAAAAAGTTTTTAGAAAAAGAGAGTTTTCAAACTATTAGTAACAAAAGACATGAATTGTTCAAAAAATTATTTGAATCGTATGATGATACGATGCATCTCACAAATGGAAAAGCGTTCAGAGTATCAACAATGCCCTACACTTTGGAAGGTGTGCTGTTTTCTTACGAAGAGTGCAAAAAATGACACTTAAACTCCTTCTCTCTCTACCATGAGCTGTTTTACTTTCGCTATTGCTCTTGCTGGATTAAGCCCTTTAGGACAAGTTTTTGTGCAATTCATTATTGTATGGCAACGATACAGCTTAAATAGGTCATTTAAGGCATCAAGCCTTTCACCTGTCTTATTATCACGGCTGTCAGCAATCCATCTGTAAGCTTGTAATAGTATTGCTGGTCCTAAAAATTTATCACTATTCCACCAGTAGCTTGGGCAACCAGTCGAACAGCAAGCACATAATATACAGTCGGACAAGCCATCCAATTTTTTTCTATCTTCAGGAGATTGAGAGTATTCTTTATTTGGTAGGACAGGCTTATCTGCTTGTAACCAAGGTTTAATTGATTTGTATTGCTCATAAAATTGGCTCAAGTCCGAGACTAGGTCCTTTATCACATACATGTGAGGTAATGGATATATTTTTACATCACCTTTTATATCGTGTATAGATCTAGTACATGCAAGAGTATTGGTTCCGTCAATATTCATGGCACAAGATCCACATATGCCTTCTCTACAAGAACGTCTGAAAGTTAAAGTCGAATCTATTTCATCCTTTATTTTTATTAATGCATCAAGTACCATAGGGCCACAACTATCCATATCAATAAAAAATGTGTCTATTCTAGGGTTTTTCTCGTCATCAGCAGACCAACGGTAAATTTGAAATCTTCTGATGTTTTTTGCTCTAGCAGGAATAGGATAAATTTTGCCCTTTTGATTAATTTTAGAATTCTTTGGCAAAGAAAACTGAACCATATCACTTACCTTTTATTGTTTATAGCTAAAACCCCTTTATTTTTTAGATAACATATTTTAGTATCATCTACTATATTTTTATTAAATTCCTTTTTAAATTATGCATATATTGTAGCCAAGCGAAGCTAAAATCTCTCTTTCTAGATTTTTCATTATAATTTCTTCATCTTTCTTTTGGTGATCATAACTAAGTAAATGCAGTAATCCATGCACTAACATGTGTGCAATATGAGCAAGAATGGGTATACAATACTCATGCGATTCCCTTTCTATTGTGCCTATTGAAATTGCTATGTCTCCTAAATCGCACTCATTAGACAATTGTTCACACGGAAATGATAGTACGTTAGTTGGCTTATCCATTTCTCTAAATTTTAAATTAAGTTGATGTAGCAAGTCATCATCAGCCAGAGCTATTGATATATTTGGTTTGTAGTGATCTATTTTTAATTCTTTTAGAGAAGTATTGATAATATTTAATACAAAGCCCTCTGGATCCTCTATAGTGCTGTGCCACCTCTCATCAAGAATATTTACTTCTAACATAATTAACAGTTTGTATGAGTTATATAGTTTGATGCCATTCCAGTGCTTGGCGTACAACTGTACAAACGTTGTGAGTTGAGAGAAATCTCAACTAGAAATGGTGTCATCCCAGTGCTTTGACACTGGGATCCAGAAAATTTAATTGTAAACGAACACACCAGATAGCTGTATAATAGAAACTGGATTCCAGTGTCAAGCACTGGAATGACATCACTTACTATGTAACACTGTATCGTATTGCAACATTTGTACAGTTGTGTGCGTGACCAGAAAAGGAGAACTATAGATTCCAGTGTCAAGCACTGGGATGACAGGGTATTACACATCACTCATGCTTATTATTTCATTCCATTCAATTTCCGAAACTGGGGCAATTGATAAACGTGGTTGTTTTAATATAGTCATATTTTTCAAAAGTGGGTTTTGTTTTATATTATTTAACGTTACTTGGTTATTTAAAGGTTTCAAAAACTTTACATTCACTAATCCGAACTTGGGATCATTAACATGATAATACTCTTTAAATACTTCAACGATTCCAAGTATTGCTTTCTCTTTACCTGTATGATAAAAAAACGCAAGATCGCTTACTTTCATAATTTTCATGTAATTTTGAGCTTGATAATTGCGCACGCCATCCCACTCAACTACCTGCTCCTTTTCCATTTTTTGCCATGAATATTCACTTGGCTCTGACTTGAGTAGCCAAAGTTGCATTATTTTTTTCTTCTTAAATAAGCCGGTATATCATAAACATTGCTGCCCCATTTAGCTCCTTCGCTTACCTGTTCAGTTGGTTTTGTTTCCAGTGTTTTGTCTTGCGTACTTTCACTGTGACTATAGGGCCACTTAAATTTCTCTTTCTCTGAGTCTTCGCTCTGACTTATAGGTGAAGTTTCTGATTTATTATTGCGACCATCAATGCCAGTTGCAAGAACAGAAACTCTAACTCTTCCCTCCATCGTTTGATCAAAAGTAGCACCAAATATTATATTTGCATTTTCATCTACTTCTTCACGCACTCTATTGGCTGCAGCATCAACTTCAAACAGAGTCATATCTCCGCCACCAGTAATGTTAATTAATATTCCTTGCGCACCTTTCATTGATACATTGTCAAGCAATGGATTGGATATTGCAGCTTCCGCAGCACTAATTGCTCTATCTTCTCCTTCTGCCTCTCCGGTGCCGATCATCGCTTTGCCCATCTCGCTCATTACTGTTTCTATATCAGCGAAGTCAAGATTAATAAGCCCTGGCATGACCATCAAGTCAGTTACTCCTCTGATGCCAATATGCAGAACATTATCAGCAAGTTTAAATGCATCAGAAAATGTAGTTTTTTCATTTGCAATTCTAAATAAATTCTGATTTGGAATGACAATAAGTGTATCCACGTATTTTTGCAGTTCTTCAAGTCCAAGCTCTGCAATGCGCATGCGGCGCACACCTTCAAAACCGAACGGTTTAGTTACAACTCCAACAGTCAATATCTTTTTTTCTTTTGGCGCTCTATCCTTAACTGCAGCTCTTGCTTCTCTGGCTGCTTTTGCAATTACCGGTGCTGCACCGGTTCCAGTACCACCGCCCATTCCTGCTGTGATGAAAAGCATATGACTATCTTTTATATGCTCCATAATTTCATCGATTGATTCCTCTGCTGCACCTTTGCCAACATCAGGCAAAGCACCAGCACCAAGACCCTTAGTTAAATTAATGCCAAGCTGAATTTTTTTATCACATAACGACTTTTCTAGTGCTTGAGCGTCGGTATTTGCGACAACAAAATTCACTCCTTGCAAATTAGATTGGATCATGTTATTCACAGCATTTCCACCAGCACCACCCACTCCCACAACGGTAATCCTTGGGTGTAATATAGGTAACTCCGGCAGACTAAGATCAATAGACATTTAAATTACTCAAATTTAGCGAATTCACTTGATAGTAAGTTACCGCTTTTTTAATAATATGCAAATACTTTTCACTTCTATAGGCTACAAATAGTAAATATGGTTTACTTATTCTTAATAATACTCAAGTACCATGAAACAACAGGCAAAAATTTTGCACCTATAGAGAGCATAACTCCACTGGTGCAAAAAAATAGAAATATTTATGAAAAAAGGGATAGAAACTACCCTCTTGTTGTGTAGGCTATACTTTCTGTGCTTTTTGTTCCCAACCGACTGCTACAGCAATCTTGTCTAAAACTGTTTTTGGATTCTCTACATTGAGCTTGGTAGTACCATTCTCTGTGTTTAATAACTCCTGCACTCCACCAATTTGACCCGCCTTACTACTGTTCATATACATATACACAGGTGCAGCTATTAAAGCTGCCACCACAGCAACAACTATCAAACTAGCAACTAGTGGATGAGCAACTAAAAATGCAGATACTGCAGTAATAGCAGGACTAACGAGTGTTGCAGCTTTTGTTCCAACTGTACCAACGAAAGCCGCATAAGCTGGGCTCAAAAAGTAAGCAGCTGTAAGCGAAGTTACTACTGCGATTGCTGCAAAAGTAGCGGCTGTTTTGTATGGGTTTTCTTTTACAAAATTCCAGCTTTGCACAGGAACTTCTTTAACTGCTGACCAAAGCCCTTCATCTCTATATTTATTTTTTATTGTTTCAATTTTTGGCATAACTCTACTCCTTTAAATAGAATATTAATAAAATTTCATTAGAGGAGTATATAGTAAAAAAAATTGCCTGTCAAGTGAACTAATTTGTTAATATATCCTTATTCTGTAATTCAGTGCTTCAGCAATGTGTGCTCTTTTTACTTCTTCACTTTTTGCAAGATCTGCAATGGTTCTTGCAACTTTTAATACGCGTGTGTAGCCTCGATTGGAAATGTAATTTTCTTTCAGTACGTATTTTAGCAATTCTAACCCTGCCTGATCTGGTTCAATAAATTTATTAAATGCTTCACCGCTTACTTCTGCGTTACAACGAACATTCAATTTACTATAACGCTCAGTTTGAATTTTTCTCGCTGCTATCACCCTTCCTCTTATAACCTCGGTACTTTCTCCCTCCACAGAGATTTCAGGAGAAAGTATGCTGACGTTTGGCATTTCAATGCATATGTCTATTCTATCAAGCAATGGTCCTGATATTTTGTTTTTGTAATCTGCGCCACACTTTGGAGCTTTGTTGCACGATCTACTTGCATCACCTAAATAACCGCACCTGCAGGGATTCATTGCAGCTATAAGTTGAAAATTTGCTGGATAGGTTATGTGAGCATTTGCCCTCGCCACCGTAACTTTTCTATCTTCAAGTGGTTGGCGCAGAGAATCAAGCACAAGTCTTGGAAATTCAGGTAGTTCATCAAGAAATAACACGCCATTATGAGCCATAGTGATTTCTCCAGGTTTTGCATTCTTTCCTCCTCCTATCATTGCTGGCATAGAGCATGAATGATGAGGTTCACGAAAGGGACGAGTTACTTTGAATATTTCATTACCAGTTTTTGTTATGCTGGAAATAGTATTAACATCAATCATCTCCTGTTCGGTCAAATCAGGCAGCAATCCTATAAAGCGCTTAGCAAGCATTGACTTTCCAGTACCAGGAGGGCCAACAAGAAGCATATTATGCCCACCTGCTGCTGCAATTTCAGCTGCTCTTTTTGCAACAACTTGACCTTTGATATCCTTCATATCGGGAACCAATCTTTTTTCTTTGGGTGCATCACTATAATTAAAAATTACTGGCTGAATTAATTGCTCACCCTTAAAGTGTCTGATAATATCAGTTAATTTCTCTATAGCTAGAATTGAAACATTCTTTACCCATGAAGCCTCTACTCCATTTCCCCTTGGGCAAATTACTCCTTTATTTGCCTTTTTTGCATTAATTGCTGTTGGCAGAACTCCTGAGATTGGTATTACTCTGCTGTCTAGTGCAAGCTCACCCATAATGATATAAGACTGAACTTTTTCAACTGGTATCACATTCATTACAACAAGTAGTCCAATAGCAATAGCCAAGTCATAATGACTGCCTTCTTTCAGCAAATCCGCAGGGGAGAGATTAACTGTGATTCTTTTTGGAGGTAGTAGTAGATTGATTGAATTTAACGCTGCTCTGATGCGCTCTTTAGATTCCGCAACAGTTTTATCCGGCAAGCCAACAATATTAAAAGCTGGAATACCATTTGCCATGTGGATTTGCGCATTGACACTTACTGTGCTAATTCCCTGAAGCGCAACGGTATTTATATTTGCAATCATAATATATTATATAAAATTGTTAATATAATATATTAAAGAAGTGATGAAGTAAAGGCTACAGCAATTAAAGATGGCTTAACTTAGCAAAAAAGTGCATAGTATCCTATCACTTTGCTGATTATAAAATGTTTATAAGGATAATAACTTTTCTTTTGCTATACTCAAGCGCGGTTTTCTGTGGTGATTGTAATTTTAATTTACCATACTGTGGGCTCAGTTGTAATCTGGATCTATCATATAGAAATTTAAGTAATATAAAAAAATTGTTGAATAACGACGATAAGTTTGTTGCGCTTACGTTTGATGATGGGCCTTCCAACAATAGAGTAAACGATATTATTAATGTTCTGGAAAGCTATGAAGCAAAAGCAACGTTTTTTGTGCTTGGTGAACGTATAAATAAAAAAACGTCTGAAATAGTAAAGAAAATTCATGAATCAGGTCATGAGTTAGGCAATCACTCTTGGTCGCATAGGAAGTTGACATCACTTTCAAGTGAGGAACAATTGCGAGAATTGAAAAAGACAAATACAGCAATTAAAAATGCAATCAAACAAGATGTAAAATGGTTTCGCCCGCCATATGGATGTCATGACGATAATCTGATTGAAAATACTAATAAATTGGATATGTATTCGATATTATGGACAGTTGATTCGCTAGATTGGCAAGGTGATAAACCAGAAGCTTTAGTTGAAAGAGTTTTAAGTAATGTACATAATGGGGCAGTTATACTGTTTCATGATCACAATAACAGATCAAACACAATTGAAGCTTTACCTCATATTATTAAAATACTAAAAAAATCGGGTTACAAGTTTGTTACCTTAAGTGAGTGGGAGGAAAGGGTTTGTAATACGGTAAAAGCCAGAAGTGTAACAATAAAAGAGGGGGAAAAAGTGCGTTTTGAAGGAATGTTATGTGGACAAAAAACAAAGTCTTTAACCGCAGAGCATTCATATTAGGTGGTATTCAGCTTACCATTTCCGCTATTTTTAGCTATAGGTTATATAATTTACAAATAAGAAACAGACAAAAGTACGAAGCACTATCTAATAGTAATAGAATAAGAGTCGCTACTATTATGCCTCAGCGGGGCAAAATTTTAGATAGGAATAGCACTGAACTTGCGGTAAACAAAATTTCGTATGTTGTTCTGTTTGATGGTTCTGGTAAGGAGGTTGATTTGCAAACATTATCAGAAGTCGAGTCTAAAATAGCAAGATCGTCAGAAACAAAAGTAACTGCTCTTTATAAACGTTATTACCCGTTTGGTTCAATGTGTTCTCATGTACTTGGATATACAAAAAAACAGCAAGGCATAAACGAAGTAGGAATCAGCGGTATTGAATATACATATGATCATATATTGAAAGGCAAGCCAGGAAAATCTGAGCAGGAAATAAATTCTAAAAAACGCGTCATAAAAGAATTATCAAGCATACCACAACAAGACGGACAAGATGTACAGCTGACAATTGATATTAATCTGCAAGAGAAAATCGCAGAGGTATTTAAAGATCACCAGGGCTCCGCAGTGGTAATTGATGTAAATAATGGAGAAATTTTAGCATTATATAATTCACCTTCTTATGATAATAATCTTTTTGCTAGCAAGCTATCAAATGAGACTTGGGAAAGCTTGAATACTCCTTCATTATCACTTGTGAATCGTGCGTTATCATATCAAATTCCACCTGGTTCAATATTTAAAATAATAGTTGCGCTTGCGGGTTTAAAAGACGGGATAATAACACCAGAAGAAAAATTCTCGTGTAAGGGCTATATGAAAATAGGTGAGCGGAAATTTCGTTGCCTGAAAAGCAAAGTCCATGGATATGTATCTTTAAATGAGGCAATGGCTCTCTCATGCAACACTTACTTTTATAATATAGGGAAAAAAATAAGTGTAGACTCTCTGGTGGAAATGGCCAGAAAATTTGGTATTGGAAGTGGGCCACTGATTGGAACGTTTAAGGAAGAAGCTCCGGGATTGTTGCCCGATAGAGATTGGCGCGCACGAAAACTATATTCGCAGTGGTATTTAGGTGACACTATCAACTTAGTTATAGGACAAGGGTATTTGCTTACAACACCACTGCAGCTTGCAGTTCTTGCAGCGAGGATTGCAACAGGAAAAGAGGTAATTCCCCACATTGAAATGAGTAATACAGTGCAAAATTTCCCTGACATTGATGTAGATTATAAGCATTTTAGCATAATTCGAAAAGCTATGTTTGACGTGGTGAATTCTAACTATAGAAAAGGGCTAAGCGGCATACAAATTGCCGGCAAAACCGGTACACCAGAGATAAACTCTAAGGGTGAAAGTCATAAGTTATTTATTGCTTATGGTCCTTACCATAACCCGCGCTACGCAATCTCTGTGTTTATAGAACACGGCAAAGCCCCGCGCCAAGATGTTGCTATAGCTAATGAAATATTTCAATATATGCTTGAAAGATGATCCCTATGAGTATTAGACTTCTTGCATAACCATATAACGAACTTTTCTTGGGAATAGAAACGAAAAAACCTACTTGACAAACTCCGCCAGCCCCCTTATCATAAAACTGAAGGTATTCAGTTATCTTCATCTGTGCAGATTAAACAGCAAGAAAACAACGTAGTTGGCGTCTTATTTTTAATTTTTTGCACTATGTGCACCTTATGTCTTCACAACATTTCTGGGTTTTTACCTATATAAGCTGAAACGCGCTTATAAGTCGTTTAAGACAGTATAGTACGCCAATTTGCAGGATTAGAGAGTGATAACTAGCTAACACGGGATTTCTTTTGCCTTTTTTTCTGCTTAGTAAATTTCTTAAACATTTAAACTAAGGTGAGTTGCACTTAAAAGCAGCTAAATTGCAGTGTTTAAGACTTAAAAAAACGCCAATACTGAAAATAGACAATGACTGGGGCTTCTTTTGCCTTTTTTTTCGTTTGGTAAATTTCTTAATGTTTATAACTAAACGACAACCGTCATACCGCTACTTGTTAGCGGGATCTATGCTAAGAGATACCGCGAATGAATCGCGGTATGACGGTGTAGATGATGGTTAAGTATTCCGCTACTTGTTAGCGGCTGAGATACCGCGGCGGTATGACGATTCGCGGTGGTATAGTAATTCGTCATCCCGCTGCTTGTTAGCGGGATCTATGCTAAGAGATACCGCGAATGAATCGCGGTATGACGGTTCGTGGCGGTATGACGTAGGACTGCTGTCATTCTAGTGTCAGCTACTTTCATGACACCGTCATAAAGGAACCAGTGCTAGCTACTTTCATGACACCATTCTTTTTTCTGGATCCAAGTAGTCAGGGCACTGGGATGACAAGAAAGAGGCTTGTATCTTGTAAAAAGCATCTAATACTTTAAATTGGCGCTGTAATAATGTGCTGACGCTTAGTTTAAGCGCGGTTTGGCTGAATGTAGAAAAAATTTAAAAGACATGCAGCCGCTATAATTTTATGTAATCCGCCAAAAAATACCCTAAGTTTTTTACTGAATTTTGTCATTGAGCCTGCAGGTCAAAAACAAGTTTTGAGTCATAAATACCCTTATTGTCATAATAAGGGGGCTGGCGAAGTGGTTTTTTTGTTTCATCCAACACGCTGCCAAAAGTTTGTTATGCAAGAATGCATAGTATCCTAGCCATTTCTCACAGATTCATTTAAACTTAATCAAGTAGGAGTATTATTAACGCGAAAAGGGTTCAATTAGAGACTTAAGTGATATGGCGCGTGAGGAAGATATAAACCAATTAGTAGAAAATGGATTTGATATTAACTCAAAAGATGCAAGTGGAATCACTCTCTTGCATAAGTTCACAAAAGAAGGCGATTTAGTTGGAGTAAAGTCATTACTAGAGCACGAAGCTGATTTTAATGTCGTAGACAACGAAAATAGAAACCCTCTGCATTACGCCATTATGCATGGACACAAGAAAGTTGCTAAACTTTTTGTTAACCAGCTGACAATTAATTCCAAGGATAAAAATGGATTCACTCCACTGCACCTTGCTGCACTACAAGATGACACGGAATTAATAGATTTTTTGATAACAAAAGGCGCAAAAATTAATGAAAAAGACGCTAAAGAGGGCTATACTCCTCTTCATATAGCTTCACTATACGGTTCTAAAAAAAGCGTCCAAATTTTAATTGATAGCGGAGCAAATCTTGAATGTGAAGATAACAATTTTCGTACTTCTTTGTTTTTAACCATTTATCAATGCACCGCACATTATGACAGCAGAGCAGAAATTATAGAATATCTGATAAAGAAAGGTGCAAATATAGAAGCCAAAGATGCAGAAAATAACACTACGCTTTTCCTAGCAGCGTATAACAACAAAATGCAAATAGTAAAGCTTATTGTAAAAAAACAGCAAGCAAGTAACGATAAAATTAAACTTAAAGAGTTTTTTTGCACAAAAAACAACCATGGTTTTGATGCATTAGATTGCGCTATTGAGCATAATAATAGAAAAATGGTAACATTTCTTGTATCAAAAGGAATAGATGCAAATGATCAAGATTTTAATGGCAACGCCAGGCTGCATAAAGCTAGCCATAATGGTAACACTAAAGCAGTTAAGCTCTTATTGAAGCTTAAGGTAAACGTTAATGCTGTTACTAAATGTAACAGAACTCCCTTGCTACTTGCAGTTAAGAAAGGCCATATAAAAATTGTAAAAATATTATTGGAAGTTAGAGCCAATATGAACATTTGTGAGCAACAAGGTTATGCACCTCTACATCTTGCTGTTCAAAAGGATTATTTTGATATAGCTCAGCTGTTAACAGAAAAAGGCGCAGACCTGAGCATTGAGTGTAATAACGGTCATACTGCAATAGATATGTTCATTAGCAAGGCTCATAGCAAAAAAAACATAGAAGAAAATTACAAAAAATTTTGTAGATTTTTGATGCTTTACCTAAAAGAGCTACATAGTAAACACAAAGCCTGTTGTATACTTTCAACCCTAGCTCTAAGCTTAACAATTATAGGCTTACCATTTATTTTTAAGCCTATTATTAAATATAGAGAGAGAAGTAAAATATATAAAAAAACTAAGGCTATGCTGGAAAACTTACTCTACATTTAAGTACAAGAGGGGCGTACAAAAAACATATAGCCAGTGCAGGTCAAGCTAATATATGACAATTATCTGCTCGATGAAAACGAAATTAAATACATTTTTAATATTTTTATAGAAATCTATTAGTATAGATTTTGTATGCTGTTCTAATGGCTATCTTTAAGTGTTTAATGCTCCTTTTTATTATTTCCTGCACACACCTACCTACTAAGCAACATCCAACTAACATAGACAACGAAGATCATCATGATATAGGTGAGCACGATTATTCGTTGCAGCAATACAACACTTCTTTGGAGAGTAATGAACCGGCAATACCAGAAATTATGCCTTTACCAATAGAGTTTCCCGATTTCACAATCAGTAATCAGCTTGTTTCTATTAATGTTAGTGAAGAAGTATCAGTAAAAGATTTGCTGATTGAGATAGGAAAACTTTCTGACGTTAACTTGGACATAGACCCAAAAATATCAGGTAATATTATTTTAAAGCTAAAAGATAAGGATATAAACGAAGTAATTCAGAGTATAGCAAATAGTGCCAAATTGCATTACTCAACAAGTAATGGTGTAATTAGAA
This sequence comes from Wolbachia endosymbiont (group B) of Limnophora tigrina, assembly GCF_964263235.1. Taxonomy (NCBI): domain Bacteria; kingdom Pseudomonadati; phylum Pseudomonadota; class Alphaproteobacteria; order Rickettsiales; family Anaplasmataceae; genus Wolbachia; species Wolbachia endosymbiont (group B) of Limnophora tigrina. Next base: position 982,543 of record NZ_OZ181655.1, read on the forward strand.
TTGAGCAAGACTTACCATACGCGCAAAATTATTACGTAGACTTCATTAATATTCAACATTCTGCTCAAAGCAGTTTTGTCATTAGTAACAATATTACTAACAGTGATGGAAGTAACGCTGATAGGGACTATAACAACGTTATGAAGTCTCAATATAGTAGTGACTTATGGAATTCATTAGAAAAAGGCTTGAATGCAATAATGGATGTTAACGGGGTGGATGATGGCGAATTCCTTTCATCCAACAGAGAAGCTGGTGTTATTATTTTGAATGCTAGAAAAGATATCCATAAAGCTGTTGAAGAATATATTAATAAGGTTAAGAAGTTAGCGTCTTCTCAAGTAATGATAGAGGCAAAAATAGTTGAAGTTGTATTAGATGACAAATACCTTTCTGGTATAAACTTAAATGATTTACGTGATGGAACTAAGTCTATAATCAATCAAGATAACTCCATTATTAACCTAGCAATGAACTTTGGTGCAAGTGATCTAGGGGGTTTAGTAAAAAATTTAGACAAATTTGGCACTTCAACCGTAATTTCAAGCCCCAGAGTACATGCTATAAATAATCAGCAAGCGATGATTTCATTTACTAAAAATCATATTTATTTTACTTCCGATATACAAAAAGATACAAGAAATTCTAATCAGACCTTAATTACCAAGATGAATAGTGTCCCAATAGGTGTTGTGCTAATAATCCACCCAAGCATTAACATTGATACTAGTGAAATATTCATGGATATACACCCAACTTTATCAAGAATTAGCAGCTACACTAAAGATCCAGATATAGAGTACGTTGCGCAGCAGAGTAAAATGAAATTAAATAGCGATATTCCAATTGTTGAAATCAGAGAAATGAACTCTATGTTAAAAATTAAGAGCGGTGAAATTATGGTAATCGGCGGGCTTATAGAACATAGAGAAGATAAGCAAAGCTTATTACACCAGAAGTCAAAAAGGCTAGCGAATAACATTAGAACAGTAGAAACTGTCATTTTTTTAAAAGCAACAATCGTACCAACATTTAGTTTGTTAGATAGAAAAGATAAGAATTTATATATATATTAAATCACTACTAAAAATTAAATATCAAACCAACTTCAATATTATGAGTGGATATGTCATCTGCAACAGGTATCGGAACGCTAAAGTAACGATAGCCGAGAAAGGTTTTGACTTCTGGGATTATTGAATAGTTAATACCAAGCTTTATTTGATAAGCAAACCAAGGAACATTAAGTGGCATTGAACTTTGGGGTGACCCATTAATCCTTTTTAATCTAAAAACTGTTGGCCCTATGCCAAGACCGATGTACGGAGCAAATTGTGTATCCTGAACGCTGGGATTATAATATAAGTTTAACAAAAACGCAAATATACTTGCTGATTTATCAAATACCAGAGGAGAATTACTACTTTCAATATTGGCTCTAGAATACATGGTTTCAAAATCAACTCGGCCATTTTCTCCAGCATAGTAACCTAAAGATATGCTGCTGAGCCACTGGAAATCAATTTTACCATCAAATTGCTGTATACTTTTAATTTCATTTGCCACTATATTTTTTATCATAAAACCATAATAACTTTCAACTAAAGTTAGGACTCTTTCCCCTATTGCTTTTATGCCATTCACAAATATTTCTGAATTATCATGGTATACCTTACCACTGTTAGCACTAACATAAAAATCAAGTTTTTTTGATTTTTCTTTTGTAGGCTGCTCATTATCAGCTTGATCTGCAATACGTGACCACATATTTTTCTGATCAGCTACTTGGAGAATAGAAGGTTGTTCAGTAGGACTACTTTCAAGTTCTTGATATTTTAAATCATTTATTAGTATTTTTTTCTCAGTAACCTCTTCAGAATGCATTACATCTTCATTATTGTCCGTTTCTAGTTTTAAGAGTTGTACTTGCTCAATGTGTGTATCATTACTAATATAAGTAATAAAAAAATAGACACATGAAATGAAAATCAAAAATAAAGTAATAGATATTCTAGTTATCATAAATGAATTCACAATTATCGTTTACAGTATAATTACTATATCGTATATTTCCTCAATGTACAAAAATTAAGAAAAAATATTTCCAATTAGATAATTATTTTCCACTCCTTTAACATTAACTTTCATAATACTCTTGGCTTGAGCTTTTGATTCAAGCTTTACTAATGCAAAATTTTCTGTTCTACCGACATTATTTTGCTCAACCAGAACACTTTGTTCAGTGCCTATCAAAGATTGATAAAAGCTACTCATCATTTCTCTATTCATTTCTCTTAAATTTTTTACTCGTTCTTTACGCACATTCTCTGGTACTTGTGGCATTCGTGCAGCAGGTGTATTCTTCCGCTCTGAATATGGAAAAGCATGTAGGTAAACTATATTTGTTTTTTTCAGTAAATCAACTGTATCCTGAAACATTTCATCAGTTTCTGTTGGAAATCCAGCAATAGTATCAGCGCCAAATGCTATATTAGGCCTCAAGCTCTTCATTTTATGACAAAATTCTATTACTTGTTCTCTGTTGTGACGACGCTTCATTCTCTTTAGTATTAAATTATTACCAGATTGTAGACTCAAATGTAAATGAGGCATAAGTCTTGACTCATTAGCTATTAAATCCATTAATTCGTCGTCAACTTCAGCAACATCGATAGAGGAAAGTCTTAGCCTCTTCAACTCTGGTATATCTTTTAAAACTCTCCTAATCATTGAACCAAGTGATGGCTTAGCAAACAAATCTGTACCAAAGTCAGTAATATCAACACCTGTAAACACTACTTCTTGATATCCATTTTCTACAAAGATCCTAATTTGCTCTATAATACTGTTTATTGGCACAGATTGATTATTCCCTCTTGCCTCAGTAATTGAGCAAAATGTGCAGCTATGATTACAACCATTTTGAATTTCAATAAATGCCCTTGATTTATCTTCAAATCCATTAATTAGAACAGGTTCTGATTTGTTTACTTGGTTATCACTGACTAAGATTTTATCGTCATTTAGTAAGTAATTTTCAGCTTTTAGCTTATCTTGATTACCGAGCACTTTACTTACACCAGGAATGCTACTGTAAACTTCTGGATCCAACTGAACAGCACAACCAACTACGATAATTTCTTTACTTGGGTCGTTTTTATAGATCTTACGTATTTTTTGCTTTACCTGACGTTCTGCTTCGTTTGTCACTGCACAGCTATGTACCACAACAACATTTTTTCTTTCTGCTTTTTTTAATGCTTCTTTGATTAACTCACTCTCGTAAAAATTTAGACGACAACCAAATGTTATCACTTCATTCATGCTAGTATTTTTTAGACCTTACAATTTAAATTATATCATACATCCAAGCAAAGTCATTAAGCCTCTTGCATGACCATTGTTTTGGTAGATAAATGCTATGCAAGCAGCAGACACTGGAATGGCTTTGTTGCATAGCAACGTAAGTTTTTTCCAGAGTAAATAATTTTATGCGACTATTTCAAATTTAGGCACACCAATTGCAGTAAATTTGTTCATTAAGTAGCATTTAATAAGTAGTTCCTTCTCTCTATTTGTCTCAGATTTATTCTTAAAACTAAACCCAAATATTTCCTTCAACCTTGAGAAAAATCCTTCAATATACGATCTTTTTCCGTAATTTACTTCTTCTTTCCATCTTTTTATACCATTCTCACCATGTAATTCCATTAACTGAATAGCAGCATTTCTATCAAGCATATAATCCAATTTTGGATGCTCTGCTGAGTTGTTTTTCGGAGGAATTTTCGTTTTTATGCCATATTGATTACACAGCTTATAGAGCTTTTTTCTATCATATGCCCTATCTGCATATAGTGCTTTTATAGCATATTTAACATCAAATTTCCCCAATGCTCCATAGTGATCAGAGTAAACGCCATTACTGTATTTTGTAGCTATGACTTGTTTGCTCAACATTATGTGCAATTTTCTTACTTGTTTATAGCCGCGGTACTCTCTATCTTTGCTATTTTCTTTGCTGTGTGTTGTTGTATATACTAATTCCTATACTGTCTATAGCAATTTCGATATCTTCCATGTTATTTTTATCAACTCTGCAATCATTGATCTTAATATCAAGTTTCTTTTGATGCTTGTGAATAGCTGCAAATTTTTTCCTATTTGTTCAATGTATCCCTCTAAAAATCCCACTGTTTGTCTCAAACCTATTCTGAATAGATGGGTTATTATATGTATCAAAATTACCACTTTGTTGCTGTAAATATTGTTGCCATTCTACATTTTTGGCCCAATTTCATACCAATTTTCTATGGCTTCGTTGATATAATGAAAAATATTTCCTCTTTTTTCTAGAAATTTGTTACATTCTCTATGGTTACTGACTCTCATTCTTTGTGGCATATTTATCCTTAAATCGTCATTTTATAATGAATTTAGTCAGTAATCACCAGTTTTTCTGCTGCTATGCAATAAAGCCGGGGGCTGGCAGAGTTTGTCAAGTAGTTTTGCATTGTGAAAACAATTATCACAAAAATCCTATATCACCGGTCATGAATACGTTATTTGCCCATTCGATTAATAACTTACCTCCTGGTAAATCTACTGAAGTCTGTTGGGCAGTCAGATATCCACGTAGTGTGGATGCAACAAGTGCTGCACAGGCTGCACTACCGCATGATGCAGTAATGCCTGTACCTCTTTCCCAAACTCTTAAAGCTATTTCTCCAGACTTTTCAATTTGTGCAATACTAATATTAATTTTCTGAGGAAATAGTACGTGATTTTCTAGCTTTGGTCCTAAATTTCGCAATGGTATTTCACTTATGTTATCAACAAAAAAAACTATATGAGGGTTACCAATATTTACTGCAACAGGATCTTTTAGCATTTCAAGCTCTATAGGTAAGTGAAGAGTGTCACACTCAGTAGACAAGGGAATTTCATGCCATTTTAGCAAAGGTTTACCCATGTTAACCTTTATGGATGTATCACCAACTTTAAAACACTCTAAAATGCGTTTGTTTACCAGCTCAATAGTGATATACTCAGTACCTTTTTCTGACATTATCAAATATCCAACACAGCGTGCTGCGTTTCCGCACATTTCAGCTCGACTACCATCAGCATTATAGATATGTATAAAGCAGTCTGCAGCATTAGACATTGTTATAATTATCACTTGATCACAACTGCTTTGATCAGCAATTTGTCTATAGTTCCAGTCTAAATTGTTTGTTGAACGTGAGTCTATGATAACAAAATTATTGCCAGTACCGTGCATCTTGATAAAATTTTTAGGACCTTGGCCACTCATCATAAAAAAATATTTCTTCTATTGGTCTTCTTTTTTTCTTACTTGTTTCAGTGCCCTCTTCTTCGTAACCAACCGCTATCACTGACATTACATTAAAATCATCGGATATGTTGAATCTTTCTACTATTTTATCTCTATCAAATCCACCCATTTGATGAGCCATTAAGTTCATAGCTGCAGCCTGTAGCATAAGTGCATAATTTGCTGCACCAGTATCGTGACTAGCCCAAAGATTTTCTCCTTTACCTTGTTTACGGAAGTTTTTAGCACTTAAAGATATGATTAACACTTGTGCATCTTTTGCCCATTTTTGATTAGATTCATCAAGACAATTTAACAGCTTTTCCCATGCGCTTTGATTGTTCTGTTTGTTGCATATCACATATCTCCAGGGTTCATCACCAAAACATGATGGGGTGAGCCTTACAGCTTCCATTAAAATATCCATGTCTTCCTGAGATATTGCTCTTGTAATATTGTATGAACGTCCGCTGTGTCTTGCTTCCATCAACGATAATAGATCTTGTTTACTCATCATTTTTAATTTAATAGTGCATAAATAATTCATTGTAGCACAATATGAGCAAAATTTAAATTGCAAAACCTCTTATATACATATATTACATTTAATAAGTTATTTTTATTGGGAAGGTATGTTTATAACACAATCTAGCAGCAGATCAACACTGGCTGAAATATTGTCTTGCGTTTTACTTTTATTCTTGATGGCTCAAATAAGCATACCATTGCAGCCTGTGCCTATCACATTGCAAACTTTAGGAGTAATGCTTATTGGGCTTAAATTTAACCGCAGAACAGCATTCTATTCTGTGCTTACATATCTATCACTTGGTGCAGCAGGATTTCCTGTTTTTGCGAATTTTTCTGGTGGTTATCACATTTTTCTCGGACCAACAGGTGGATATTTAATTGGCTGTTTAGCTGCTGTTATGGTAATGAGCAAAGTAAATGAATTACTGAACTCTAAATATAAATCATTTGTGTGTAATTCTTTAAGTTGTCTGGCTGGTACAGTTGTAATCTTTATTTGTGGTGTTAGTTGGCTTGCTGTTTACTTGGGTCTGGGACAAGCAATAATGGTGGGTGTTTTACCATTTATCCTTCCTGGTTTGGTAAAAATTTTTCTACTTGTAGCAGCTTTGCAATATTTGAAAAAATGATAAAATTTCGCCCTCATCATTTTATGTGCACCCTTGCATTTCAAGGGTATGGGTATTCTCAGGGTTTTGTAGAAAATTATAAAAAGATAGCAAGTGAAGTGGTTAGCGATCCCAACACTCAAATCGAAGTAGTTGGTAATCTTGATAGTATTTGTAGTGCTTGCCCAAACCAGACTAAACAAGGTGAATACACCACACAAGCTAAAGTTTTAGAGCTAGATAGAAGGCATATGGGAATTTTAGGAATTAAAATTGGAGAGACTTTGACCTGGAGTGAAGCGGTAGAAAAGGTTAGAGAGAAAATGTCTTCAAAGAAATTTGATTACGCATGTGAGGGGTGCAACTGGCAGCCATATGGAATATGTAAAAATGCCCTTTTAAATTGTCATTCCTATAAAGGTAGTTGACAAAATGTTAAGATAAATTGAAGCATTTTTGTGGAAATAGACTTCTTGCACTACCTCCGGCTTTGTTGCATAGCTACTTACGTTAACATTCTATATAAAAAATTCACACAGCCATTTCGAACTTAGGCATGCCAATTGCAGTAAATTTATTCATTAAGTAACACTTAATTAGCAACTCTTTTTCACGATTTATTTCAGATTTATTTTTGAAACTAAATCCAAATATCCGCTTAAACCTAAAGAAGAAAGTTTCAACATGTGACCTTAAACCATATTTCATCTTCTTTTTCCACTTTTTATGCCATTCTCATAATTTTTACAAGATTGTATACCCTTAACATTGTTGTTTCTTTCCGATAAACAATCTACTTTTTCATAGACTCTTGCATTCTTTATAGGTCGTATTATAGGTTTGATATTCAGCTTTTTACATATCTTGTACACACTAGTTGCATCATAAAATGCATCCGCACGAAGAGACAAAATATTGCACTTGTTACCCATTCCCTCAAGCATACTACATACTATCACGTGAGGTAGCATTTATATATCTCATCGCCATTACTTCTTTGTTCATCATATTTAAGGTAATATGTAACTTTCTCACTTGAGCGAGATAATTTCCTCTTTTTTTGAGAAGTTCGTTATATTCTCTTTGGTTACTGACTCTCATTTTTTGTGGCATAAGTTATACTTGTTTGAAAAATGCCTATTTTACAACAAAACGCGTTAGTGACCATACATTTAAAGGCTTTTCTCCTTTATAACTACTCTGAACTACAATAGCTATGCAACAAAGCCGCCATTCTGCTGAACGGATACATCCGAGTAGCACATCCTTTACTTTGTGGGTATACTTTTTTTGACATGTGGTTATATCTTTTTTAATATAAAGGATATATACTTATGCATTATATATTTTTTTGTATGAGGAGTTATATGAAAATGAAGAGATTATGCGTTTTGGCTGTGTTGCTTACTTCATCTCTAGCAGGTGCAGCTAATAATAGTGCAAGTAAGTCAGAAGATCAGTACTATGCAGGTTTAAACTTTGGTGCTGGATGGGGTGGTGGCTTTGTAATGAAACCTAGCGTTGTTTTTGGTTATCATCATGACAAAAACTCTAAGTTTGAACTTGAGGTTCTTGCTAACATGAGTGATATTGCTAATAGGGATACAAGGAAAATAGGAGTTAGCTTATTGGCAAATTATCGTTATTACCCTGACCTTGATATTGATCCCGTTAAACTATATATCAGTGGAGGTTTAGGAGGATACTTACAAGTAATACCTTTTGGCTTTGGTGAAGGTGGTGAAAGCAAAGATTCAAAACCTAAAGATCCAGAAGCTACCACTACTCTGAGTGCAGGTGAGGTTACTGGAGCTGCTGCAGAGGAGGCATCTGTAGTAGATAAAATACTGGGTTCTATTTCCTATAAACTGAAGGTCGGTGTTGATTATGAAATTGCTCCACAGATAGTTGGTACAGTTGGTGTTACCGCAGGCGGGCAACTGAGTGGTTTTAAACCACCATTACAAATACCAGATGCGATCCTAGAAGTGGGAATACGTTATAATTTTTAATGCTGCTAAATTGTAACTTAGTTCATAAAGGTAGAGACAATGTTGAGGATGAAATAAACAGCATTGAAAAAATCTGGAAATATATGAGATACTTTTCGAATATGGTTTTGAATGCTAACTATAGATTAAAAAAATAACAAGAAAAGGGTAAACTCCAGTATTTGTAACCGTTCACGGATTGTGAGAATGAATAAAGAACTAGATCCAAAGCGTGATGGTATGGATTTAGTATAAATAATACAGGATGCTTGTGTCCACTGGTTACATATAAATTCATAAGGTTTTGAGTCTTTTTGTGTAATATAACAAAGTTGTAAAGGTGTAACCATAATTCCTCCTTCGATGGCAATTTCTTATATATCATACCATCACACTTTGGAACTGTACACCTAAGCACTCCGTTCAACAAGCTAGAACTGCTATATTTGAATACATAGAAATTTTTACAAAAAACAGCGTAGGCATTCTGCTATTAATTATTGCATTCCTGAACATTGTGATTCATCATTCTTTTTGTAAAAAATTTTCTTAACTTTCTCTCCACTTTTTCTGGATAAGGTCACAGAATTTTTTACTGGAAATCTTAATTTTGTCTTAGCAATAAATCAACTTAAGGTCATAATATCTTGACATTTATTTAATGTTGCTATATAATAGCTATGTACATTTTGTGTACTATAGCAATAAAATCACCCTGTAATAGGTGTATTGGACCCGAGGGCAGTACTCGGCGCCTCCACCATATTTTTAATTTATATGGGGGCGAATAAGGATCGACATGCATAGTAAAGATGGTAGTTTTGCTCGGTTAGACACCACCGCTAAGAGTTCATGATTTAAATGCAAACGATAATTTTGCTGCTAAAGACAATGTTGCAATAGCTGCTTAATTTAAGCACTATAACTTCATTGCTATAAGCACGGTTCAGGGAACGCCGGGTAACAGAAGTTCCCCAAAAATTTATGTATGTGAAAGTTATATGGAGCAAACAGATTACAAAAAATTGCTTAATTCTGCCAAGTTTCAAGTTATCAAAAAGACTTTAGATGTTATATCAGGTAATGGTTTTACCCCTTACTTAGAAATATTATTTTTCACATATTTTAATGGTGTGACCATGCCAGATCGTTTAAAAAAGTCATACCCTACTCAAATGCTTATTATATTACAGCATCAATTCTATGATTTAAAAGTTTCTGAGGATAAATTTAGCGTAAGTTTGAGTTTTCAAGGAAAGCAAGAGCGAATTACTATACCGTTTTTTGCTATTAGTGAGTTTCGTGATAAAATTTCAGGAGATGTTTTAATATTTGACAAAATCAGTATCGATTCCGATAAAGAATACAAGAGTGAAAAATGTGCTGAAAAATTATCAAACGGCAGTATTATATCCATAGATCAACTGCGTGATGAGTAATTGCTCATCTTTGTAAACAAAAAATATTAATAGAAAGAAGTGGTCTAACTTAAGTAATAGAATAGAGGAATACTATCGTAGACAAATATGCTAAGTCTTTAATTATTTACTAACGCAGGTGGCAAAATTTTTCTTACATATCATCAACTTTCTTTATTGCAAAATTCAGAAAAATGTTGTATAATTGTTACAGTAATAGACTTCGGTAAATTTTATGGCAGATTCAGGCATTAACATAGCTCTTGATCCAGAAACTTCAAAATATCTTGCTGAACTATCCGAACTTACTAAGCAACCTGCTCAAGAACTAGCAGAGAAACTACTCAAAGAAGCAATCGAGCTTGAAATTGAGGATTTTTTAGTGTCTAAAATTTCTGATGAGCGTGATGTTGAAGGTGCAGAAATAGTTGATTTTGAAGATATTAAGTGGGATTAAAGCGTTACAAGGTTAAGTTTCTAAAGAGTGTTGTTGAAAAAGATTTACCAAACCTTCCAAAGACAATAAGGCTAAGAGTTCAAAAGGCTATAAAAGAACGTCTTACAGTTGACCCAATAAATCTTGGTGAACCACTACATCATAACTTAAAAGGACGTAGAAGGCTAAGAGTTGGTGACTATCGTGTAATTTACAGAGTAAATCAATTAGATCATATAGTAACTATCACAGAGATAGGACATAGAGATGATATTTATAAGAAATAAATATAAACATTAAATATATTTTATACAGCCCTCCTTCCTGATCCATTTTCTTACTCAAGACAAAAACAACATTTTGAGTTTAAAAAGGGGATTGATTTAAAATTCCTAAATACTTATCTTTTATATAGTTTTCATATAATAGACGTACATGCATCCAATCATATATCTACTCAACATGTTACTTGATCTTTATAGCTTCATTCTAATATGTTGGGTTGTCCTAAACTGGCTGGTTAAACTTAATATGGTGAACATATATAATGAAACTGTCAGTAGCATAATGCACATCTTGAACCAATTGACATATCCACCACTAAAGATTATTAGAAGATATATACCACCGTTCAATGGATTAGATTTATCTATAATGATATTGCTAATAACAATTCACTTTGTAAAATATACAGTAGCTTACTACTTTAGGTAGATGTTAAAAAAATATCTAAAATCAGCAATATATCTATCCCTTTTAATATATGTATATATATCAGTTTTTAGCTACAACTATAAAGATCCTTCCTTAAACACGGCTACAAATAAGGAAGTGACAAATTTAGGTGGAATAGTAGGTTCATATTTAGCTGATATATTGGTTCAATTTCTTGGATTAACTAGTGTTACAATAGCTACAACCATAGTTTACTTGTTGATCTTCAGGCCAGCAAAAATACTGCTGAAAATTCTCTATTTAATATTAATCAATTTAGGGATATGTGCTATATTACCACAACTTTCGCTAGGCATCACTGCAAGGTATAGACACAGTGGAATAATAGGGAATGCACTCGTTAATAACTGCCCATTTTATGTATTTGTGATAGTAACATCAATAGGTCTTGTAGGATCGGTTGGTTGGAAGAGAGCAATTTACTCTCTATTCTTCTTATGTAAAAAAATAGCTTGCTTATTTGTAAATGTTCCATTCTTCAGATCACATAAAACTGCTGAATATTCAGTTGCACCATTAGTAGTAGAAGAAAAACATAGAACTAAAATCACTACTAAACAACACCCAAAAGAAAGACAGAAAAAAGCTACCGAGGAGATTTTAAGTGAGTTTAAGTTTCCAAGTATCCATTTACTTTCTAAAGCAGAAGAGTCTTTGCAGAGAAAACAGCTAAATGAAATGGAGAGCAATAAAAATTTATCTCTGCTGGAACAAGTCCTGAGTGATTTTGGCGTGCAAGGAAAAATTATCAGTGTATGCTATGGGCCGGTTGTGACTTTATACAAACTTGAACCACAAGCTGGTACGAAATCTGCAAGAGTAATTGGCCTTGCAGATGACATTGCACGTTCGATGAGTGCACTCTCTGCACGTATTTCAATAATTCGTGGGCAAAATGCCATGGGAATAGAATTGCCGAACAAGGAACGAGAAATTGTAATGCTGCGTGATTTGCTTGAATCACCAGAATACCAGAATGCAAACTTAAATCTTCCAATTGCGCTTGGCAAAGAAATAAGTGGAAAACCAGTTATTGCAGATTTGACTAAAATGCCCCACTTGCTCGTTGCTGGAACCACAGGGTCGGGTAAATCAGTTGCGATTAACACTATGATTCTTTCGCTCGTTTATCGACTCAGTCCTGATGAATGTAAGATGATAATGATCGACCCAAAAATGCTTGAGCTTTCAATATATGATGCAATACCGCACCTAATGGCGCCAGTAGTAACAGAGCCAAAAAAGGCTGTTATCGCTCTTAAGTGGATAGTGAAAGAAATGGAAAATCGCTATCGCATGATGTCGTATTTAAATGTACGCAATGTAATAAACTATAACCAAAAAATCACAGAAGCGATGAATAGTGGAATAGAATTGGAGCGCGTTGTACAGATTGGCTTTAACTCAACAACAGGCAAACCTTTGTTTGAAAAAATACCAATCAAGATGGAGACATTTCCGTATATTGTAGTGATCGTGGATGAAATGGCAGACTTGATGCTTGTTGCCGGTAAAGAAATAGAGTGCTCTATTCAGCGTTTGGCGCAAATGGCCAGAGCTGCAGGAATACATATTATAATGGCAACACAACGTCCATCTGTGGATGTGATCACAGGTGTGATAAAGGCGAACTTTCCAACAAGGATTAGTTTTGCTGTTACTTCCAAAATAGATAGTAGAACAATACTTGGCGAACAAGGGGCTGAGCAATTGCTCGGCATGGGTGATATGCTCTATATGGCCTCTGGTGGTAAGATTATTCGAATTCACGGTCCGTTTGTGAGCGATGATGAGGTGCAAGATATAGTTGATCATTTGAAAATGCAAGGTGAGCCAAATTACATGGAGGAAATTACCAAGGAAGATGAAAATTCTTCTGTGGAATCAGAAGGTGAAACAGAGGATGAAGAAAACAACCTCTACAATCAAGCAGTAGCCATTATTCAAAGAGATCAAAAAGTTTCAACCAGTTACATTCAACGACAACTTAGAATAGGCTATAACAGAGCTGCAAATATTGTTGAAAGAATGGAAAAAGAAGGAATTGTCAGCTCTCCAAATTACTCAGGAAAGAGAGAGATATTGGTTGAATAACAGGGCTTCTTTCTTAACTTAAGTTTCTACACCCTCAAAAAGCAAGTCAAACAAAATTATTAAAAGATCAATACATAATAACAGTTGATTTAATACTAATTTAAGTACTAAGAACGTACAATAGTAATATATTAATTAGCTAGGGGGTAAAAATGTCAACAAATTGGTTTCATGATTTGTTATTCGGTTCTAATGAATCGACAATAAAAGCACTAGAAAAACTTCAACAGATGGATGCTGAGCAGTTTCAAAAGGCATTCAGTGCACTAGAAAAATTGCAAAAAGGTCAACAGATCAATGCTGATCAACTTCAAATTGCATTTAGCAGGTTAGAGGAATTGCAGGCAACTCAAAAGATCGATGCTGAACGGTTCGAAAGTATACAAAAGTATTTAGACGGTTTGCAAGAAAGACTCGCAGACGTGGAAGAAAAAGTGGAAACACTTACAGAAACAGTAGGAGAACAAGAAAAAACACTACTAATTTGTACCATAGCCACTGCTGTTGCTGTAACAGCGATAACTTGTTTTGTTGCATTCTGCATCTATCAGGGACTTAAGCTTGAGAGGGAGAAAGAAAAGAACTCGCTTGATCAAGATACACCAAAAGCAAAACTTGATTATGTAGATACCACCGATGGCACTGAAAAGGGGCGTATACAAATGCCAGACTAAGTTGCATAACACTCTTCTTAAGAAGGTGTTACGCAACTTGTAACACCTTACTCTTCTCTCAGCCTATGTAGGTTTTTTGATAGCAAACATATCACTTTTTAGAAAAATATTTGTAACATATTATTGTAAAGTTAGTAAAGATTCTGGTTTACTTAAAGTTTGTTAATTGCTATCTTTTAAAACACGATATTTACTATAGCACCATATGCTTAGGATTTTTTCTAAAGTTTTGTTTATATTAATGTTTTTGGTTTCTAGCTTTTTTACTGTGCATAGTGCTGAAGCTAAATCTAAGCTCAGTAAGAGATACATACCTCCTGGTAACCCTGGTGGTGCAAACTTTCATACAGATGAGGATTTTGCTGAGTCATATAAACTGTATGAGAAGCGTAGGGAATTGCTCAAGAAAAAAAAGTCACAAGATCGAGCTATAAATAAAGAAGATCTAATCAAAAAATTAAAAGAGAAAAAAATTGCTAGTCTTGATAATGAGCCAAATGACATGGAAGCGTGCATAGTCGACGATGAAGAGAGCGCTATGATAAATCAGCATGGTATTAATATCGCACGTTTAAAGGGTGCTGTATTTATAGATCAAGAGCCAGTTTCCCAGTATGAAAGCGAGCAGCATGAACAAGAAGAGAAGAAAGTTACTTCAACACGAGAAAAGAAAGTTTCTCCTATAAATATCACTATAAAAGAAACTCCTTCAAGAAGAACGTGCTCACATGATTCTATTGCTAATTTGGATAACGTAGATGCTTATAGTTTGAATGGTTCGAATTCATTTGGCAGCGTAGCTGACACAGTAAAATAGTATCACAATTAATAAGTATGCTAGATAAAGATCTGATATTGAATGACGATGCATATGAATTATCGCCAATTTCCAGGCACAAAACTCATGTTGTAGAAGTTGGAAAAGTAAAGATAGGCGGAAATAATCCTGTGGTTGTACAATCTATGGCGCTTGGTGTGCATATAGATTCTGATAATATAAAAAGTAGCGCAAAACATTATGCAAAAGAAATAACAGAACTAGCGCGCGCAGGTTCAGAGTTAGTACGGATTGCTTTGAATTCAGAGGAAGTAGCAAGGGCAATACCTTATATAGTAGAAGAGATAAATAAAGAAGGTTTTGACGGTAAAATATTGGTAGGCTGCGGTCAATATGAGTTAGATAAATTAGTTCAAGATTATCCAGACAACATCAAAATGCTGGGTAAAATTAGAATCAATCCAGGCAATATAGGCTTTGGCGACAAACGTGATGAGAAGTTTGAAAGGGTTATAGAGTATGCAATAATGCACGATCTTCCTGTTAGAATTGGGGTAAATTGGGGTAGCCTTGATAAATACCTTTTACAAAAACTGATGGATGAAAACTCTTCGCTTAGTAATGCAAGGCCTTCTGATGTTATACTGCGCAAAGCACTTGTAATGTCTGCTCTTGATAGTGCAAAAAAAGCTGAAGAAATTGGTCTAAATTCAAACAAAATAATCATTTCATGTAAAGTTAGCAAAGTACAAGATTTAATTTTAGTTTATATGGCACTTGCAAAATCTTCCAATTATGCGCTGCATTTGGGTTTAACTGAGGCTGGTATGGGCAATAAAGGTGTGGTAAATACCGTAGCAGGGCTTACTTATTTATTGCAAAATGGCATTGGAGATACAATACGGGCTTCTTTGACTCAACGTCCTGGTGAATTGCGTACTAATGAAGTGGTGGTGTGTCAGGAAATATTGCAATCTATAGGCTTGCGACACTTTAACCCTCAGGTTAATTCATGTCCTGGTTGTGGGCGCACGAGTAGCGATCGTTTTCGTATATTAACTGAAGAAGTGAATGGCTATATAAAAACTCATATGCCGATATGGAAGAAAAAAAATCCAGGTGTAGAGCATATGAACATTGCTGTTATGGGATGCATAGTAAATGGTCCTGGAGAAAGCAAACACGCAAATTTGGGAATCAGCTTGCCTGGATATGGAGAAAAACCTGTTTCAGCAGTCTACAAAGACGGCAAGTATTTCAAAACTTTACAAGGTGATAATGTCTCTGAAGAATTTAAGGCAATTATTGATAATTATGTGAAGGAGCATTACACGTAACCTTTCACGGTTAATTAATAGATAAATCGCAAATAAAAAAGAAAATTAAACCTTGTTTTTCTTTTTTCGCTATTAATATATTTATAACACAATTGAGTTTAAATAGTTGGTATGAAAAGCTTTTTACGAAATTTCTTACACTATCTTCTGTCATCCCAGTGCTTGACACTGGGATCCATATCTTTTTTTCTCTGGTCACGCGCTGGAATGACACCCAGGACGTGGTGTAATAGTTGTACAAGAATCCTACTAACTTTACTATTAATTCTATTTCCACTTTTAGCATCATCTATAAGCATTGAGGACATCGAAGAAAATTGCGATTACGAATATTACCCTAAATTAGATTCTTCTTCTGCTGATGAGTTACACGTTATAAAGCGAAATTATTATAGATACGGTGAGGAATTAAAAATACTAGCAGATGAGAGGATAAAGGAGATCACTTTAGGCACTAGTGATAAATAATTCTAACCAGACTGCATTCTGTGATTTTTAGCAAAACACGATCTTTCATTTGAGCTTTCTTCAATTTAAAGTAAATACAGAAAATTGCTACCTATAGCTAAACTGACCTTACCTTACCCAGAAAAAGTGGAGAGAAAGTTTGGAATGTTTTTTACAAAGAGAATAAACTATTTGCCATATTTTGAAAAAACGTTTTATTTTACTCCAAAAACGTCTTAACTTTCTCTCTACTTTTTCTGGGTAAGGTCACACTTGACTACTTGGATCTAGTATGATTTAATTAACCAAGAAGTAGACATGAAAAAATTATGTAGTAAGCCAGTTTGCATGACGCTAAGAAGGAAAATATGGATAGAAAAACGA
Source organism: Wolbachia endosymbiont (group B) of Limnophora tigrina (assembly GCF_964263235.1). NCBI lineage: Bacteria > Pseudomonadati > Pseudomonadota > Alphaproteobacteria > Rickettsiales > Anaplasmataceae > Wolbachia > Wolbachia endosymbiont (group B) of Limnophora tigrina. Next base: position 999,314 of record NZ_OZ181655.1, read on the forward strand.
GAATAGAATCAGACAGCTTAGGGGAAGTAAAAGTACCAAGTGAACGTTACTGGGGAGCGCAGACTCAACGTTCTTTAGAAAATTTTAAGATTGGCACAGAAAAAATGCCAGAGCCTCTGATTAAAGCATTAGCAATAGTAAAACTTGCAGCAGCACGTGTTAACATGAAGCAGGGTAGCATAGATAATAAGGTAGGGGACGCAATCTGCGCAGCCGCAAGGGAAGTAATAGATGGCAAATTTAATAATGAATTTCCGCTTGTTGTTTGGCAAACCGGATCCGGAACGCAGACTAATATGAATATGAATGAAGTGATCAGCAATCGCGCAATAGAGATTTTAGGTGGTAATTTGGGTAGTAAATCTCCGATACATCCAAACGACCATGTGAATTATGGTCAGTCATCAAATGACACCTTTCCAACAGCAATGCATATAGCAGCAGCAGAGCAAATAAACTGCTTGCTTATTCCAAATCTTGAAAAGTTGCATAAGGTGCTGGATAATAAGGTTCAGGAATTTAAAAATATAATAAAAGTAGGACGTACTCACTTACAAGATGCAACGCCCCTAACACTGGGACAGGAGTTTTCTGGCTATGCAGACCAGATTAAAAAGGGGATAGAGAGAGTAAAATCAACTTTAAGTGGTATATACGAGCTTGCACAAGGTGGCACTGCGGTTGGCACAGGACTCAATACTAAAAAGGGTTTTGCTGAAGATTTTTCAAGCAAAGTTGCAGAAATTACTAATCTTCCATTTACTTCAGCAGGCAATAAATTTGAAGCGCTAGCAGCAAACGATGCTTTAGTTGAGCTCAGTGGAACACTCAATACAGTAGCAGTCAGTTTAATGAAAATTGCAAATGATATAAGGTTGCTTGGTTCTGGTCCAAGATGCGGAATTGGGGAAATAATGTTACCGGAAAATGAGCCTGGTTCTTCAATTATGCCAGGTAAAGTGAATCCAACTCAGTGTGAAGCAGTAACTATGGTGTGCACTCAAGTTATGGGAAATCATGTTGCTGTGACCATTAGTGGTTCAAACGGTCATTTTGAATTGAATGTGTTTAAGCCAGTGATAATTTACAATGTTTTGCAGTCTATAAGACTTTTAGCTGATGCAAGTTTAAATTTTACAGAAAAATGTGTAGTTGGTATTAAGGCAAATGAAGAGAGGATAAAAGATTTACTGAATCAGTCGTTAATGTTGGTCACTATATTAAATACGCATATAGGGTATGACAATGCAGCAAAAATAGCGAAGCTTGCTTATAAAGAAAATATCACTCTAAAAGAAGCAGCAGCAAAACTTCAACTGCTCACTGAGGAGGAGTTTGAAAGGATAGTGAAACCAGAAGAAATGGTGAATTATTTGTAACCGTTGGGAGTGTTAAATAAACCATACGCGTCAAGTTAAGAGGTATCCGTTCAGCCAATGGCGTCAACTTAAGAGCCTCCATTAGCAAACTCTCCTAAAAACATGATGGCGTTTGGGCTTATCTACCTTATTGTGGCTGCCCTGGTCGAATTTTAACTTTAGCACGCATGCTTGCTCTATCAAAAAGGGCTTGAAAGTTTTTTGGCGCAATAAGTACTTGATAGAGTTTCTGCCTCATTACACCAAATAAAACTGAAAAATTTAAACGATACTCAGTAATTTGATCTGGGGAGGCCCTTGTGCATCACACATATGAAGCGATAATATATTACACATAACTAAGTTCGCCCAAAATTCTTGTAATACAGCCTCTAGGTGTATGGTCCCATAATTCCTCCTTTGATGGTGTTGTTTTCTCATATTTTATCATACCATCACACTCTGGGACCATACACCTAGGAATTATCCTATTGAATTCTATGATATTATTTTTTGTAACATTGTCTAAAGTGCCCAGTGTCAAGCACTGGAATGACAAGAAGAGGGCTTGTATCTACTTGGATGACAAGAGGGGGTACTGGAATGGTTGTAAGTTGAGGCCCTTCTCCCGCTCTTTTTTCCAAAATCACTTTCCTGTTTCAATTAATCTAATTATAATAATAGAGAAGTTTTAAAAGCTTACAAAAAAATTAATTAAGGGGGTTGTATGAACAAAGAGACTTTAATATTTGCGATTGGAGCATCATTAATAGGCACTGCAATAGGGGCACTTACAGGGTTTGGGTTAAGTGTCACAGCTTTTTCACCTTTAGCCATAGGTGGAATTGTTGGTTCTATAATTCCAGCAGCGGCTACAATTTTTCTTGCAGGATGTTTGCTGTGCAAATTTAATGAAGGACAGTCTAAAGAAGGTTGTACAGTTTCCAGTATTACAGCACCCATAAGCGCTGCAATTGGAGTTGGTCTTGCTGCAGCTGCAACTGCTATTTCTCCTGGTATAATGCTTGGAGCGGGATCTGCAGTTTTAGCAGGTGCAACAATAGGAGCAATAGCAATAATAGCACCAATCGCAGGGTTCCTTATAGCTGAAAAAGTGAACGATTATATTATCTCTCCTATAGTTGAGCACTTTTCTTCAAAAGGGAAGGAAGAAAGTTTTAGCTAATCAAGTAAGGTTTCTGTTATTCCAGTGTGTAACATTGGAATAACAAGATTTGACATTAACCGTTGATAATCGCAATATTAGTAGAGTAGAATTACTCAAAAAAGCATGCATAAATATGACGTAGTAGTAGTAGGTGGTGGTCATGCAGGGTGCGAAGCTGCTGCTGCGGCAGCTCGCCTTGGTGCAAACACGCTGCTTATAACTCATAAAATTTCAACTATAGGAGAAATGTCCTGCAATCCAGCAATTGGAGGAGTTGCAAAGGGTGTTGTAGTCAGGGAAGTTGACGCTCTTGATGGAATAATGGGAAGAGCAATCGATCAAGCAAGCATACACTCAGTCATTTTAAATAGCAGCAGAGGTGCAGCAGTATGGGGACCACGTGCACAGGCAGACCGAAAATTATATAAGCAGGCAATACAGGAAATTATTCTAAATTATAACAATTTGACGGTAAAAGAAGAGTCAGTTGACAATTTTCTTATAGAAAGTAATGGCAATGGAGAACCGTGCATTAAAGCTGTAATGATAAGCTCAGGTGAACGTATATCAACAAGTAAAGTCGTTCTAACTACAGGGACTTTTCTGCGGGGTGTGATTCATATAGGAGAGCAAACAACTCCTTCAGGAAGAATGGGAGATAAGTCTGCAGTAGAACTTGCAAATACGTTGAAGAAGTATGATTTTAGATTAGGTAGACTGCGTACCGGAACTCCACCAAGGCTTGATCGTAATACTATAAACTGGTCAATATTGCAAGAACAAGTGGGTGATAACCCACCTGTGCCGTTTTCTTACCTCACAGAAAAAATTAACCAACCTCAGGTATCATGCTTTATTACCCATACTAATGAAAATACGCATAAAATAATTAGAGAAAATCTTCATAGGTCAGCTTCTTCGTATTTGGATGACATTGTTGCACCAAGATACTGCCCATCCATTGAAGTTAAAGTTAATAAATTTGCAGAAAAAAGTAGTCACCAAATATTTTTAGAACCAGAAGGGCTGGATAATGGTACTGTATACCCAAACGGAATTTCAAATTCATTGCCTGTTGAAGTGCAAAATGAAATGATAAAGAGCATCAAAGGACTTGAAAATGCAGAAATATTGAGGTCTGGATATGCAGTTGAGTATGACTATATTGATCCACGAGAACTAAGCCATACTCTTGAAACTAAGAAAATTAAAGGTCTATATTTTGCTGGCCAAATTAATGGCACCACTGGATATGAAGAAGCAGCAGGGCAAGGAATTATCGCCGGAATTAATGCAGCACTCTCTGCATCTGAAAAAAAAGAAAGCTTTGTTCTTCACCGCACAGATTCATATATCGGTGTAATGATAGATGATTTGGTCACCAAAGGGGTGATCGAGCCTTATAGATTATTTACCTCACGTGCAGAATATAGGCTAGCTATCAGGTCAGACAATGCGGATAGAAGATTAACACAAAAAGGTTATGATATTTCCCTTGTTTCGCATGAGAGATACTCTGTTTTACAGAATAAACTTAAATCCATTAAGCAGCTTGAAGAGAAGTTAGAGAGTCTGACGATTACTCCTGAGCAGCTTAGGTCTTATGGTATTAAAATATCTTATGATGGGATAAGAAAAACGGCACTAGATCTACTTGGCTACCCTAACATCGACTGGAATAAATTACAAGAAATATGGCCGGAGTTAAGCAGCATCACGCGCTGCACAACGGATACTGGATCCTCTTCCGTCATCTCAGGACACTCTCATATCATCCGAGTAGCTGACACTAGGATCCAGGAAAAAAGCAGCGTTACGCGCTGGAATGACGCCGCAATGGGTAGCATAACTAAGAATGAAATATGCGAAGCAGTTGAAATTGAAGCAAAATACAAACCTTATCTAATAAGACAAGAAGCAGATATGAAGTTTTTACGAGAGGAAATTAACACTCAAATTCCAATTGATTTTAACTATTCACAAGTTAAAGGCCTGTCAAGTGAAGTAGTAGAAAAGTTGCAGGCAATAAAGCCGGCAACAATCGGAATTGCGAAGCAAATACAAGGTATCACTCCAGCAGCGATAGTTAGCATATTAGTGTACCTTAGGAATAAGAAAACGAAAATAGCTGCTAGTTTTGCGTGAGGTATATGTCAAAAATCGAAGAATTTCGTTCTTTTATGTGTGAAACAAATGTTGACGCATTTATGTTGCATACTAAAGATGAATATTTAAATGAGTATTCAGAGGAGCTAACAAAGCTGTGTGGCTTTACAGGAACAAATGGGCTACTTATCGTTACAAAAGACAACAAGTGCCCATTTTTTACGGATGGACGCTATATCACACAAGCTCGCAATCAGCTCGATCGGGGCAATTTTCAAGTATATAATATACAAGAAGAGGATCCACGCGAATGGGTAAAAGCAAACTTAACATTGACCACCTCACTAGGTTACTATTTGCAATATTTTACCATAGAAGATATAAGAAAGTATGAGAATATCTGTAAATTAATACCCTGTTTAGCTAGAAAAAAAAGTGACTATCGAAAACAAGCAGTGGTTTTACATTCTATTAAATATGCTGGTGAAAGTAGCAAGAATAAATGTGAAAAAGTCGCTAAAAGCATAGATAAAGAAGCTGAAGCAGTGCTTTTAACTGATCCAAATTCAATTTCATGGCTATTAAATTTAAGAAATGAAAATGCCAAATATACTCCATGTATATTGGGCCGTGCTATATTGTATAAAAGCGGTAATGTTGATTTGTTTATTCAAGATAAAGAACATTCAACTATAGAAGCAAATTTAGGCAATCATATAAATATTTTTGATATTAGTGAGCTAGAAAATTCGCTGCACAAGCTAAATTCAATAGTTATAGATCCAAACACAACTCCAATGAGTATCATGGCTGTAATAAAAGATAAACAGGTAGCTGAAAGAGAAGATCCTTGTCTAATTTATAAAGCAGTAAAAAACCAAACTGAAATAGCTGGGGCTATAAATGCGCATATCAGAGATGGAGTGGCAGTTACAAACTTTCTACATTGGCTTGAAAGTAATGTTGGTACAGAACTTGAAGCTGAAGAAAAGATTTTAGAATACAGAAAAGAGCAGGATTTATTTAAGCAATTGAGCTTTCCAACAATTTCCGCATTTAATGAAAATAGTGCAATAGTTCATTACCGTGCAAGCAGTAAGACGAATAAGGTAATTCAGAAAAGAGGACTATATTTGATTGACTCTGGTGGCCAATACCTTAATGGCACAACTGATGTGACAAGAACTGTAGTGGTTGGTAATCCGACTAGTGAGCAAATAACCCACTATACAATAGTATTGAAAGCTCACATTGCTGTAGCAAGTGTCATCTTTCCTTCTGGCACTACTGGTGGAGAATTGGATATATTGGCACGTACGCATTTATGGAAATTTGGAATGGACTATATGCATGGTACAGGGCATGGAGTAGGAAGTTACCTATCAGTACACGAAGGACCACAAGCAATATCAAAGGGCAATAAAGTGAAACTCACGCCAGGAATGATACTTTCCAACGAACCTGGTTATTACATTCCGGGAGAGTATGGAATAAGAATTGAAAATCTGATGTATGTCGACAGACAAGAAAATAGCTTTTTACATTTCAAACAACTGACCTTCATTCCATATGATAGAAGGCTAATAGATGTGCAAATGCTTACTAAAGATGAAATTGAATGGATAAATAGCTATCATCAATTTGTCTATGAAAACTTAGAAAATAGCGTAAAAGATAAGGAATGGTTAAAGAAGGTATGTGACCATTTATAAGCAAAGGAGCATTTTTTATTATTTAAAATGCAATTATAAAAGTATTATAGATATTTTGTATTGTTTTTAATTTAAAAACGATATATAATAAAAGACACGTATTTTTAGGTAGGTTATAATTATGACAGACAAAGGGCAAGAAGATGAATTTATGAAGCAGTATATGGATACTTGCAAAGAGCAAATAGAAAAATTAGCCAAGGATCCTGAATTGCTTAATCAGACTTTAAAACCATTTATGCAAATATCCCAGCAGCTTATGGCTGACGGTATGTTAGAAGGGGCTATGCCTGGCATGGTACCTGATTTGGGTAGTATGGATGTTAACAAGATGATTGCTCAGATGAAGGAAATGATTGACTACATAAGAGGTAACTATAAGGAACTAATGAAAGAGCATAGCTCGCAGATTCAAGAGCTTGATGAATCCAGTAAAAAGCTAAGAGGCTTAGTTAAAAAATTGATAGAAAAGATCGAAAGTAAATAAACAATATCTAACGCAAGTCTCTTCTGTCATTCTATGCACAGCTGCATAAGTGTCTAGTGATCTTACCCAGAAAAAGTAGAGAGAAAGTTAAGACGTTTTTGGAGTAAAATAAAACGTTTTTTCAAAATATGGCAAATAGAAGCAGCAGGATTCAAATTAGAAGCTGTTAAGCTGGTTAAAGAAACAGAAGTACAAAAATAGCAAAAGATCTAGGTATAGATGGCAGTATGTTAAGTAAATGGGTAAGAAAATATGATGGAAAAATGTCAGAAGCATACGCATTTCCAGGCAAAGGCTCCTTATGACAAAGAAAGATTTGATCTAAAAAAAGAACTAGCAAGAGTAACAAGAGAAAGAGACATTTAAAAAAAAGCCCTGGCCAAACAAAAAGAGTAAAGTATTCTTTTATATAGAAATTGCTATAAAATACAGGAACTATGTAGGGTTTTAGACATATCTGCTGGTGGTATGGGTTGCTAAGGGAAAAAGCAGTAAGGAATTAGCAAGAGATGGGCTTCTAGCAGATATTCAAAAAAAGCATCCAAATGCAGATCCCTAAAATTCACGCTGAATTAAAAGCTTTAGGCAAAAATTAAAACAGTATAAAGTGTTATGCAAGAAAATGGCATTAAAGCCAAACTTAGACGAAGGTTCAAAAATAAAAAACAGCAAATAAGCAACCGAGTTGTGGCTCCGAACACATTGGATCAAAAATTCACCACTGATCAGCCAAATAAAGTTTGGGATTACTTATATAAAAACTAAGGAAGGTTGTTGGCAGCAATAATTGACCTATATTCACGTATGGTAGTTAATGAGTAGCTCAACAAATAAACAATTGGTTATTGACTCTTTATTGATGGCCGTTAATAAGCGCAAACCCGATAAAAATCTGCTGTTACATAGCGATCAAGGGCCACAGTATACCTCTCAAAATTACCAATTTCTATTGAATACAAAAAACATCATTTCCAGCATGAGCCATAAGGGATGTTGTTACGATAACTCTGTTGCAGAAAAGTTCACTCAAAAGGGAGCTGCTTATTGATACTTCTCGCTCAATAAACCAGAACTGCCATATTTGAATACATAGAAATCTTTTATAACAAACAACGTAGGCATTCTACTATTAATTATTGCATTCCTGCACAATTTATTCTCATGACAAAAACGTCTTAACTTTCTCTCTACTTTTTCTGGGTAGGGTCAAAGTCACCTAACCCACTATTGTATGACAGAAGGAACAGGGTAAGCCTGTATTTTCGCCTATATGGCAGGCAAACCGCAAGGAATGCTGATGGATGTGCAGGTAAAGGATAATGGAGAAAGCGAATGCCATTTTGTAACGAAATGGATAGAATTTGTAACATTAATTCGCGTGAAAACGAGCAGACTTCCATTTGGTCCTTCGTGACAAGAAACTTTGTTAACCACTTAAGGTAGGAAAGCAGATGATTACAAGTAAAACTGTAAGTGCACCTACCAACAACTCCGAAGTATGGAACCAGTTATCCTGGAAGAAATGCCAAAAAGTTGTTATGAGGCTACAAAGACGTATTGTTAAGGCTGTCCAACAAGGAAGATGGGGTAAGGTGAAAACTTTACAACATCTTCTCACACGCTCTTTTAGCGGCAAAGCCTTGGCTGTTAAGAGAGTAACTGAAAACCAAGGAAAAACCACAGCAGGTGTGGATGGTCAACTTGCAATGCTAAATTTCAAGGAATAAAGCTGTTAAAACAAAGAGGATATAAACCTTCTCCGCTCAAACGAATTTATATCAGTAAATCTAATGGCAAAAGAAGGCCTCTTGGTATACCCATGGTTAGAATTAACTGCACCTAAGTCCAGTCAGTATTCGGGATATGTTACTATTACTCATCCATTCCATCCATGGAAGGGACAAAGTTTTCAAATATTATCAACAAAAAACTTTAATAATCGTGATATATTTAGTTTGAGAACGTTGGCACGTGGTACAGTAGGTATTTCACGTGATTGGACAGACAAAGCAGATCCTAATCCTTATCAAATCCTTACTGATTTATCGCCTATTTTATCGTTTTCCCATCTTCAGCAGTTAGTTAAATTGGTTACCGACCTTGATCAAGCTAAAAATAGCAAGGAGGTTGATCAATGACTAACGCAAGAATGATTATAGGAAAGAAATTATGCCATCGGAAGGAAAAACCTCCGTAATGAAGCATATTCCTATGGAGAAGAAAATTCTGCATAGTTGGTTAAAGGCTGGTTTCCTAGAGTCAAAAACCTTGTATCCCACAACTGCTGGCACTTCGCAAGGAGGTATAATTTCTCCAATACTAGCTAACTTTACCTTAGATGGTCTTGAACAGTTATTAGAAAGTAGCTTTGGTAAATTAGGTAGCAAAAGAAGAGGAAAAATCAGAAGTGGAGTGAATGTAATCAGGTACGCAGACGACTGTGCGCCGTAGAAACACGTGAAGTGTTGAAGCTGTGCAATAGATGAGGGAGGGCCCCTCGGAGCCGGTTTGCAAGAGCAGGCTTCAAACAGCCATAAGCTGCTTTGGTAAAGAGCTGAGGTAGTGAGCGTTATGGAAAAGGTACAATTATGTGTCATGTGTGAAATAGAGAGACGAACGCAAGTGAACCACTGATGAAGTGTCGAAAGCGTAGAGACGACGTCAAAACCAGGGGGTAGTCGTTAATCTGGGATAAATCTACCGGGAGCTTGTTTACTGGGTAGGTGGCGTCCGGCATAAAAGTGGCGTGAATCTATTTTAGGCTATTGCATGGAACTACGGGAACCTGTCGTTTCGATGATAAGGAAGAAGTTCAAAGAGCAGATCTCTGAGGATGAGAGTACCGATGCGGAAAACAGGGGCGGATCAGTTTGTAGTAGTGAAGAAGTTTCTGTAATGGAAATGGAGCGAAGGGGCTGAGTTATTTAGTTTTAATTATTTTTGTGTAAAAGACAAGATTTAATGTGACAGACAAGAATTAACTGACAGAAGAATTGAGGTAGTCAAAACTAATATCAGGCTCTTGTTTAATGCTACTAATGTTTTTCTGAAAAGCAATATATTTACTATCAAAAAACGTTTGCATAGGTGTTTTGCCATAGCAATACTTACCCGAGTGAGGCCTTGTCTCATTATAAGAACGCAACCAATAATCAACATCAATCTGTAGAGGGAGTGTTAAATAAACTGTGTCAAACCGAAAAAAAAGTAATAAATTGATATAAAAAAATGGAGGTTTGACAATGAGTCAGAAAGTAGTAAACAGAACTACCGGTTTGGTAGATTATAAAGAATTAGAAACAAATATCCTGTCGTCTATACGAGAAGGAAGACCGTTGACAGGAAGAGATGGAGCATTAACACCGTTTATAAAAAAGTTGCTGGAGGTAAGCCTGGAAGGTGAAATAGAAAACCACTTGTCGGCTGAAAGCGAAGAGAATAATCGAAGAAATGGGAGGAATGCAAAGACTTTACGTACAAGCGCAGGGTCATTTGAGCTTTTGACGCCAAGAGATAGGGAAGGAAGTTTCGAACCACAAATAGTCAAAAAAAGGCAAACAAACTTACATCCAGAGCTTGAAACGAAGATTTTGAGCACATTTGCCAGTGGTATGGGCTATAGAGATATAGTGTCACATGTTGAGGAAATTTATGATCACAAAATATCGGCGGCAGAGATATCAAGTATTACTGACAAATTGCTACCAGTAATCAACGAATGGCGTAGTCGCCCGCTGCAGTCTGTATATCCGATAGTTTTCATGGATGGCATGTTTTTTAAAGTCAAAGAGGACGGGCATTGCGTAAGTAAATGCATGTATAACATATTAGGCATAGATCAAAATGGCAAAAAAGAAGTATTAGGTTTTTATTTGGCTGAAAGTGAAGGAGCTAACTTCTGGTTGGGAGTGCTAAATGACCTCAAAGAAAGAGGAGTAGAAGATATCCTTATTGCCTGCGTTGATGGGCTGAAAAGCTTTCCTGCAGCTATAAACAGTGTCTTTCCTAATGCGGAAGTGCAGATGTGTATAGTGCATCAGATACGCAACTCACTGAAGTATGTGGCCAGTAAAGATGCGAAGAGTTTTTTGAGCGATTTAAAGAAGGTATATCAAGCTTCAAGCAAGGAAATTACCGAGAATTATCTGTTGGAATTGGATGAAAAATGGGGCACAAAGTACCCTATGGTTATAAAATCTTGGCAGAATAATTGGGAAAACTTGTCTGGTTATTTTAAGTATTCTGGTCCAGTTAGGAGGATAATCTACACCACCAATCCCATAGAGGGGCTACATAGGCAAATTAGGAAATTCACTAAGACCAAAGGCTCATTTACCAGCATAAATGCCTTGTATAAGCAGGTATATTGTGCTATAAAGAAGGCAGAGGAAAAGTGGACGATGCCTGTACATGATTGGGCATTAACTATCTCTCAACTTGATGTTTTCTTTCCTGGCAGATTGAAAATTGAGTTGAACTAAAAATGCGGTTTGACACAGTTTATTTAACACTCCCTCTGTAGATCTTCCAAAGAATTGTAGATTTTCTTTCTAAAGATAATATTGTAACACTCATCTTGCATGGTTCTATGAAATCTTTCACATATGCCATTGGTTTGTGGAGAGTTGGCTTTGGTTCTAGAATGATCGATATTTTCGATTCCCAAATATAACTGATAAGCGTGATTTTCTGGCTTGCCACAATACTCTGTACCCCTATCAGTTAGAATGCGTAATAATGGAATTTTCTGCTCATCAAAAAATGGAATAACTCTATCGTTGAGGAGGTCTGCAGCTGTAATAGCTGTTCTGTCCGTGTAAAGTTTAACCATTGCAACTCTCGAATAAGTATCAACAAAAGTCTGCTGATAAATTAGCCCTATACCTTTGATATTGCCCACATAATAGGTATCTTGAGAACCCAAATAACCTGGATGTTGTGTCTCAATTTCACCATGAGCTTCCCTTTGTTCTTTAACTTTTTCTAAAGCTGTAAGTTGTTCTTCAGTTAAAATGATTCCTTCTTAAGCTACTTTTGTCTCTAGCGCTTTAAGTCTCTTTTTGAGAGTTTCAAGGTCATTTCTTAGCCATACAGACCTTACTCCTCCCTGAGAAATTATTATACCTCTTTTTCTCAGTTCATTTGCAGCTCTTTCTTGCCCATATGCTGGAAATTCTGTTGCTATACCAATCACTGCTCTTTCTATATCGTCGGAAACTCTGTTCGCTAATAGCGGTTTTTTCTTACTTATTTCATGTAATGCTTCCTCTCCTCCATTTTCATATAACTCCTTAAACCGATAAAATGTATCTCTTGAGTATCCCATCACTTTGCATGCTTGAGATACATTTCCTAGTTGTTTTGCTAGCTCTAATAACCCTAGCTTTGGTTTTAGTATTTTTGTTTGTATTGTACTCATTTCTAACACTCCTTTCTTTTATTATTTTATAACTTACTTATTTTAAGTGTCAGATCAAGTCCTATTTAATACACATGATCTTTGTAGCTGCTTGTTCACTGTTAGATCCTTTAGTAAGTCATTTTCTTGCCATTTGAATGTTTTATCGTTATTCTTTTTTTTGACAATCTCTTTCAAGATACCATTTTCCTCAGAGATTCTTAACACTACTCTCATAATTTCATTGTCTCTACGTGATATAGCATCTGTAAGTATTGTATGAGTTTCTTCCCGACCATCTGAATGTTTTGTGGTCATTTCTTCATTCAGAACTTCCTTTAATAGTTTTTGTTTTTTGGCTTCTTCCAAAAGATCTTTTATAGCTTGATTATTCTTATGACTTATAGCATAATGTAGTAGTGACAACGTCTCCTCTCTACCCTGATATTTGTAAGCTATTTTCGCTAAAAGAATCGTGCTTGCGTTATAGCTGGATTTTTTAAATATTCCATTTCTGAACCTTCCAGCAATACCTTTCCCTTCCTCTATTTCTCTTGCTAACTTTTGAATATTCTTTCTATCTTTATTTGTTAATTCATATATATCACATACTAATTCACCAGTCAGTTTTGACGTTTCCATAGTGCTTGTTCCTCCTATTATAGATTTATTGATTAGTGGTAGTAGTTGCAGTTACTCACCCCATAAATTTGGTGCTCTCTTTCGATCAAAGGTGTCTTGCTGCTTGAAACGTTTTCTTTGTAAAAATTTATCTTATCTTTTACATCTAAACAGCATTAACACGATTTGCCTTTTTTTGGATGTAGAAATTTTCTAGGGATTGTCTTCCTGAGCTCTATGGTATTTTGTTTAACATTGAAACAAGAGTCTGTTGTCGTTTAATCTGCACAGATTGAAGATAAATGAATACCTTCAGTGCTATGATAGGGGGGCTGGCGGAGTTTGTCAAGGAAGTTTTTCGTTTCTATTCCCAATAAAAGTTCGTCATATGGTTATGCAAGAAGTCTAATTGGTATAACCATGCATGAATGCTATTTTCGGCAAAATCTCTTACAATGCTTAAAAGCAGAAAAACAAAAACTTGATTTCCGCAGCTAAATAGTGGAACATCAAAAGCACGCATAAATATCTACAATGAAAGAAAAAACTTTCACGATCATCGATGGCTATGGTTTTCTTTTCAGAGCTTATTATGTCTTACCTCACTTAATTACCACAACAGGAATGCCAATAGGTGGTGTATATGGCTTTCTGAATATGGTTCTTAAGTACATTGCCCATTCGGACTACTTAACTATAGCACTTGATGCAGGGAAAAAGAATTTTAGGCACAATTTATATCCTGAATACAAAGCAAACAGAGTAACACCTCCTGAGGATCTAATTCCACAGTTCACCATACTGAGGGAAGCTGTAGAAGCTTTTAACCTCAGCTATGAAGAAATTGAAGGTTATGAAGCAGATGACATAATCGCAACACTAGCTGCAAAATACGCCAACCACCGAGACTTTAAGGTGGTAGTCGTTTCATCAGATAAAGATTTGTTTCAACTCTTGAATCACAATATTTTAATATTCGACCCCATGAAAAATGTGTATATAGATGAAAAACAAGTAGTAGAAAAATTTGGTGTAAATTCAAACAAGCTTCTTGATTTATTTTCTCTAACTGGTGATGCATCTGACAACATTCCAGGCGTTCCGGGAATAGGTCCGAAGACTGCAGCTAAATTACTAGATGAATTTGATTCATTGAATAATATTATAGAGAACATTGATAACATCAAGCAAACGAGAATTCGTAATATTCTTACCGAACATAAGGAAAAAGCACTAATTTCAAGAGAACTTTTATCACTATGCGAAAAAGTAGACCTTCAACATGATATTGCAAAATATGAAGTCCATTCTCCAAATATGGAGAAATTATTATCCTTTTTAAAGAAGTATGAATTCAATTCCTTAATAGGAAAAGTGGAAAAGCTTTTTTCCTATAATGGGTCTAGCACAAAAGAGAAAATAGAATATAGTAGTGAAGAGTTAGAGAAATTTTTAGAGCATTGTAGATATGAAGGCAAAATTGCAATTCATTACCACCTTGAAAACAATGTATTAAGTTTATCTTATAGCGAAAGTAATATTTTTTATATAGAGCAAGACAGCATACAAAATGCACTCATTACAATCAACTCAACTTTACTCTCAAATGGGGTGCTTAAAATAATACATAACATTAAAGAGATGAGGAAAATCTTCCCTGCAGTGGAGAAGATGCTAGATTCAGTTGATGATTTGATGATAATGTCGTATAGCTTGGATACAGGAAAGCATGATCACAGTATTCCAAACATAATTGCACATAATTTGAGTGAAAATGCAGAAATTTTCTCGGCAAAAACTTTAATAGCAATTCATGAAAAGCTAAAGCAGAGGTTATTTCAGGAAAAATTGTTCACAGTTTACGAGCGCTTCGATAAGCCACTTATGAAAGTAATATTTGATATGGAGAAAAATGGGATATTACTGGACATACAAAAATTACAGGAGCTGTCCGATAAATTTCAGCAGGTAATTGCCGTGCTTGAAGATGAGATATATAACTTAGCAGAGGAAAGATTTAATATTGCGTCACCAAAACAATTAAGTGATATTTTATTTAATAAAATGGGGCTAAGTAAAAAGAAAAAGTCAAAATCTGGATCGTATAGCACCAATTCTGAAGTTCTAGAGGCGCTCGAAGAAGAAGGAGTAGAAATCGCAAGTAAAATTCTAAATTGGCGACATTTAAGTAAATTAAAGGGTACCTACACTGATGCATTAATAAAGCAGGTTGATCCACTTAATGGTAGGATACACACAAGCTTTTCGACGACTGCAACTGCAACTGGAAGGTTGAGCTCCAGCAATCCTAATTTACAGAATATTCCTATTAGAAGCGAAGAGGGAAATCTCATCAGACAAGCGTTTATTGCGCCAAAGGGGCATAAGATAATTTCTGCTGACTATTCACAAATAGAATTGAGACTCCTGGCACATGTTGCAAACGTTGCAGCATTTAAAGAAGCTTTTGCAAATGGACAAGATATTCACGACATCACTGCAAGGCAAGTTTTTGGAGTGCAAGAAATAGATGAGCAATTAAGGCGCAAAGCAAAATCTATTAACTTTGGGATTATATATGGCATTAGCCCATTTGGTCTTGCAAAGCGGCTTGGAATTACCTTTCAAGAGGCTGCTGAATACATTAATTACTATTTTTCCTGTTACCCAGAAATAAAGGCCTATATGGAAAGAGCAGTTTCTATCGCAAGACTACACAGTTATGTAGAAACTTTGTTTGGCAGGAGATGCTTTGTAAGAGACATACATAATACAATTTCTTATGTAAGACAATTTGCGGAAAGGGCAGCAATAAATGCACCACTGCAAGGAACTGCTGCTGATATAATAAAACGTGCGACGATTCAGCTTTTTGATCAGTTAAAAGTAGGTAAAATAATCCTCCAAGTTCACGATGAACTACTGGTTGAAGTAGAAGACGAAAAGGTACAAGAAACAGCAAAACTTATGAAAGACGTAATGGAAAATGCAATAGAAATTTCTATACCACTTGAAGTGGAAGTAAAAATTGGCGACAACTGGGCTCTTAATTATGACTTAAACATGGCGGATTCTAAGAGTATAGATTATTTGAATTAATATGAAAAATATGCTACAATTAAAGTATAGTAAATGTGAGTAACTCAGTTATGACAAAAATATTAACTCCACAAACAAAGAATTTGGAACCTTCAAATCAGGTAACTAACAAAGATGAGAAAATTTTTGAAAAAGAGGAATATCAGGCAATCTATCGTGCTTTCCTAGATACTTTAAAAAATCCAGAAAATCTAGAAAAGCAAACGAAACAGGAAATAGAAAAGAAGAAACAGAGATTGAAAGAAGAACTTTCAGATAAAGAAAAACAAAAATTACATCGTGATCTGGAGTCATTAAACAAACAATTAAAGCGATTACAGAATGGAAATGAAAAGAAAATTTTTACTTTTATATCAAAGAACCATGAAAGTATATTCAATAATATTAATGAAGATATAAAACCACTAAGTGAAGAAAATTTTCTTCAGCTTTTACTTTCCGTATTTGAAAAAATTAGAGAAGAAAATTTAGCTAATGAAGAGAATTTAAAGAATGGTAAAATAGAAAAAGCAGTAGCTAAGTGTGTAGCTGATATACGGGGTACAGAAGCTAAAGATTCATTCATAAAGCTTCCCGGGTGGCTGTTTGGAATAAAGGTAGATCCTAAAAACTTTTTTAGCTCTTTTAAAGATGGGTTATTAGAGAAGGTGCCATTTTTCGGTAAAGATAAGAAAGAAGAGGATGAACCACCACTTACTGATGAAGAGATGGTAAAAACGTTCTTATGTAAGGTTTTTCTTCCTGTCCTTTTTTCCATTGCTTCAATATCAATTTTTGGTCCTACTACACTTGCGGTAGTTGCTGCTGCTATTGGTGCAATATTTGCTATAAAAGGGGGAGTAGGAGTTCTTTTTTCAAATGATAAAAAAGGTACTTTGTATAATCCTCATTCACAAGATGAAAAGGAAAGAAAAGAATGGGGTAAGGAAATTAGTGATGGTATTAGTAAAATTTTAGAAACTCAAGTTAAGGAAGTTGGAGAGAATAATCAACCTGCTGTAACAGCTGAGGAGCGACTTACTCAAAAGCGTGAGCAGTCTACTGTGCTTGAACAAGTTGCTGTTGATCAGCTAAACACAGGGCAGCAAAGATAAGACAACAGGAGTATGATCAGACGGATTTTCTAGCTTACGCAATCTATCATCTATGTAGCATATTTCCAATTTATCTACAGCTTGTGGTGATAACAGCATATAATCTATTCGCATTCCTTGATTATTTCTGAGTGAATTGCCTTGATAATGCCACCAAGTGAATTGTTGCAAATTTGGGTGAGATATTCTAAACGCATCTTTAAACCCAAGATTCAAGATCGCTCTTAACTTCTCACGTTCTTTTATATGAAAGCACACTTGGCCATGCAATAAATTTGAATCAAAAACATCAATTTCATCTGGTGCAACATTATAATCGCCAGCTATAATAGTTAACTCTTCATTCTTCAACAAATTGCTCATCCTTTCATATAGGTTATCAAAAAACTTGAGTTTATATTCAAATGCGTGAGAGTCCGGGCTTTGACCATTTGGGACATATACGCTTCCTACTCTTACCTTCTGATTATTGTGCTTTATTACGCACTCTATATAACGTGCTTCTTGATAACCCTCTACAATATCAATTTTTAATTCTTCCAGTATCGGATATTTAGATAAAACACAAACGCCATTTCTTGCAACTTGTCCATAAACAGCACATTTATACCCTAGCTTTTCTATCTCTGCATAAGGAAATTGTTCTTCCGTGCATTTTATCTCTTGCAGCAAAATTATATCTATCTGACTGTCAACTATAAAACTACAAAGTTGGTTAACTCTTTTACGTATGGAGTTTACATTCCAAGTTGCAATCTTTAGCATCAACAATCCTTATTAATTATATCAATTAAACTCTCCCCAGTAGGCAACCTCGATGTTATAATTTTTTTCCATTTGATTAACCTTAAACTATCAGCAATGTTTTTACTCATGGTATATGCAACTGTATTATTCATCACATGAGATAGCCCACTTTTTAGAACTAATGAACAAAATACCCTTGCTGTCTGTGAGGAAAAAAAAGCAACACTATCAATTTTACCATCCAACAGTAAATTTTCACACCTATTAGTTAGACTCCTTTTTATAATTGTTTTATAGAGTACAACTTCTCTTACATTAAAATCTTCTTCAGATAATCTCTTTTTTAGGTCACATGATACTTCTTGTCCCCTTATATACAAGAACTTTATTGTGTTTGAATAATGAGCTTTTATGAATGATATCAGACCATCAACGTTGCTATCTGCTGAGATTATATCAGAAAATCCCAAATTTTTTGCAGCCTGCATGGTTGAATTACCAACCGTAATAATCGGAAAGTCATCTACTTTGCATATTTGACTAAAAGCCTTTACACTGTTTTTACTTGTAGATATCACAACGTCAAATTCGTACGCAGATATATCAGGATTTAAGTACTTTATTGTGAATACTGGTTCTATACAAACTTTGTATCCATACTTTCTCAATATATTTCTTGTATTAAACGAATCCAATAAAGGCCTCGTTAATAAAATAGACTTCATTCTGATTTATTTCACTACTAGTAAAATAGTACCCTTTATACACAAATTACTGAATAAAAATTTTTATTTTGATGGCTTGAGCAACTATTCGAGTAATTGATGTTGAAATAAGGATACTCAGTCCCCTATTTACCACTAAGCTTTAAATTCACTTATACTTTTTTAATGCTAATTACATTGAACTCTGTTGAATCATTCCATTCACCTGGAGTTATATTGAATACTAATTCTCTCTCATCTAAAGATAAAGTTCCATTATCTATCTTATAGTTATTTGTATAACACTTTTTGATTCTGCTATCTTCTATCCTCTCTTCTATTTGTAAAGATTTTGGATTAAGCATTATATCTTTATGTACGTTTCCATCGGAACATATATATGTATATAAGTTTTTGAATACCAAATTCTCATATTCATCACGTTCTACTACATATGCACTACGATCTATAAGATCTGGATTATCCTTATTATATTCAGATATTACATAATGAGCGTTATCCTCAAAAAAATCTGGGTGACTGTTTAAAAAATCCATACACTAACCTCTTTTATTATTAAACTATTAATATTATAGCTAATATTCCTATACAAGTCAAATAAGTTAACTTGTTGACACTTGAACTGCTTTTACAGTTCGAGAGAGGGTATCAGTAGGTTTTTCTGCCTGTGGTTTGCTGATTAAAGTCCGAGTGATATTAGTTGCCATAATAGCACAACCTAAAACAAAAAAAGGTGTAGAAACAAAATAGATAACAGAAGACTCAAAAAGCGACATAGATGCAATACCTCCTATTAGAAATGAAACGCTGGATACTATATCAAGATAGATCTTCGTTAATTTTTCTTGTCCAGGAGAGTTTTCTACACCAAGCTGCTTATTAAGCTCGCATTTTCGAAAGTGATCAGTAAGTGACCATAAATTTAAGCCAAGTGAAATTGCACTTAGTGTGATACTAAGAGCGGCAGAATGTACACTTAGCCCAGAAATATTAAAGACTAATGTTGCTATATATCCAATAAGAAGGGCAGTAGATAGCGCAGTAAATAAGAGTTTCGAGTAAGTTCGTACCTTCTTTCTGTAGGCTAACTTATCTTTTTCACCATACATAGTATAAATATTACCTAATACGTTATATTATAGCATTAATTAATTCAACAAGCAATATGGAAGCTAAGAGTGCCCGAGAGAAGACTTGAACTTCCACAACTTAAAAAGTTACTAGCACCTGAAGCTAGCGCGTCTACCAATTCCGCCACCCGGGCTTTTTATAGTTTACTATGTTAAAGTTAAATAATATACTTAAACAATTTTTAGTTCAAAGGTAATGCCAAATCTAGATCAAATATTTTTCGCTCAAAACAATGTTAATATTAATAACGTATATAAAATAGTCAATAACGCTTTGAGCAATAGCAATGGTGGTGAGCTGTTTCTAGAATTTTGCCAGTCGGAGTCCCTGATTTTCGATGATAACATATTGGAACACATGGACTTGAATACCAGAAGGGGGTTTGGTTTAAGATCCTTTTGTGAGGATAGTACGTCTTTTGTTTGCTCTTCTGAAATTAGCGAAAAAGAAATTAGTAATGCTGCTTCCATAGTAAGAAGTTCTGTATCTTTAAACAAAACGAATTCAATAAGCTTAAACAAAGAGACAAAAAACTTATACTCGAAAATTAACCCCATAAATGAAATGGATCTGAATTCAAAGATTAAATTGCTCAATGAGGTTAATGAGTATGTAAGGTCCAAAAATAACTGCGTGAAGCAAGTAAAAATAACTCTAAGTGGAGAATGGCAAGTCGTACAAATAATAAAGGGTGATCACAGATTAAGCGATATCAGGCCTCTGGTACGTTTTAATGTGCTAGTCATTGTAGAAAAGGATGGCCGTACCGAGAGAGGCTCCGCAGGACACGGTGGAAGAGATTCTTATAGTAAGTTTATTTCTGAGAAAAAGTGGAAAGAAGTTGCAAACCAGGCTTTGGAACAAGCACTGGTAAATCTTGAAGCAATTCCAACTCCAGCCGGAGAAATGACAGTCGTTTTAGGTCCAGGTTGGCCAGGAATATTGTTACACGAAGCGGTGGGTCATGGGCTTGAGGGCGACTTCAATCGCAAAAAAGTCTCAGCATTTTCAAATTCTATTGGTAAACAAGTAGCAGCTAGTGGCATCACAGTAGTTGATTATGGAACTCTGCCTAATTTGCGTGGTTCTATTAGCATAGATGATGAAGGTACTCCACCCAGTTATAATGTGTTGATAGAGGATGGAATTCTCAAAGGCTACATGCAGGATCATATGAATGCTAAACTCATGGGTGTGAATCCAACTGGTAATGGTAGAAGAGAAAGTTATAAAGAAGTTACTATGCCGCGCATGACAAACACCTATATGCTGCCTGGAAAACATACACCGGAGGAAATAATATCTAGCGTAAAGAAAGGTCTATATGCAGTGAATTTCAGTGGTGGGCAAGTTGATATAACGTCAGGAAAATTTGTTTTTTCATCTTCAGAAGCTTACTTAATAGAAAATGGTAAAATTACACAGCCAGTCAAAGGAGCAACACTAATTGGTGATGGGCCAACAGTGCTAAAAAAAGTATCCATGGTTGGCAACGACTTAAAGTTGGACCCCGGTGTTGGCACATGCTCAAAAGATGGACAAAATGTGCCCGTTGGAGTTGGTCAACCAACACTCAAAGTCGACGCAATAACTGTTGGTGGAACTGAGATATAGATAAGGGCTAAAACGGGTTCCAGCGCATGACGAACAATTGTACAAACATTGTAGCCGTTATTCAAGTAGCCCGCAGAAGTGAAAAAACTTACTTGACACATTTTGCCAGCCCCCTTATCATGAAACTGAAGGTATTCAGTTATCTTCATCTGTGCAGATTAAACAGCAAGAAAACAACGTAGTTGGCGTCTTATTTTTAATTTTTTGCACTATGTGCACCTTATGTCTCCACAATATTTCTAGGTTTTTACCTATATAAGCTGAAACACGCTTATAAGTCGTTTAAGACAGTATAGTACGCCAATTTGCAGGATTAGGGAGTGAATACTAATTACCACGGGGTTTCTTTTGCCTTTTTTTTTGTTTAGTAAATTTCTTAAACATTTATAGCTTAAGTTAGTTGCACTTAAAAGCAGCTAAATTGCAGTGTTTAAGACTTAAAGAACGCCGATACTGAAAATAGACAATGACCAGGGCTTCTTTTGCCTTTTTTTTCATTTGGTAAATTTCTTAAATATTTATGGCTAACATGAACTGGAATGATACTATTATAGAGTGAAATGAGATCCCAGTGTCACGCACTGGGATGACAAAAAAAGGAGCACTGGGGTGACAGGAGAAGGGGCTACTCGGATGACAAGAAAGAGGCTTGTATCTTGTAAAAAGCATCTAATGTTTTAAGCTTAAGCATTAGATGGAGAAGGGAAGCACTCTGTCATAGGGCTTAAGCTGTCAAGTAGATAAGAGCTCCCTTCTCAAAGGTATAGGCTGGACGGTATCGTAGAAAGACCTAAATGGTTCTAATTCTGTATCCGCAAGAATAGCCTTACTTTTCATTTTTAATGGTAACGTATAACAACTTTCTGGGAATAGATGTATCAAAAGATCGCTTTGATGTTTTTCTCTCATTTATAAGTAAAAAAGGAAAACGTGAAACTAGGAAAAGAAGCTTTAAGAACGATGGTTTCAAGGTCTGCAGAGCTTTCTACAAAAACATAACGTAGAGCAAGTGAAAGCTTGTATGTGGTTGTTATAGTGAAGCTCTGGCTGAATTTCTACACAATGCTGGACATTTTGTAAGTGTTGTAAATCCTTATTGCATAAAATCTTATGCAAGAAGTAAGCTTGTACGACAAAAGAATGATCAGACCGATGCGGAAATTATTGCTGCCAAAGACAGTCGTTGCTTCTCCTGAGTTAAAAAAATTAAAACATCTTTATCGTTGCTCGGCTGCGTTAAAAGATGAATTGACATTACACTTAGAAAAAAAAGAGAGACTGCCTAAAGAAGTTACAAATGCTTGTTGCAATGAATATAGCTCAAAAAATAGAAACAATAAAAAACGTGAACTATTAAAGCAACACAAAGAGTTATTGGAAAATTTTCAACTTCTATTAACTATTTCAGGCATAGGAGAGAATAGCTATCTTAGCTCTGACATAAAAGCTTTTCAGGCAATTGGCAGCATATGCTACCACGAAATATAACGCTCTGTATATGCCAAGCCCAGATTAAGTAACACGAACACTACGTAAGGCAATGTATTTTCCTGCTATAGTAGCTAAAAATCACAATCCTATTATTATGACTTTTTGTGAAAGGTTAAAAGAGAAAGGCAAGCATAATATGGCCATTGTGGGAGCTGCGATGCGTAAGTTACTCCATATTGTTTTTGGTGTTCTAAGTTCAAAGAAGGCTTTTATCATATCAAAAACTACAGGGCAAAGCTGTTGGAGGAAGGTTTACTTAGCTGATTGTTAAAAAAAATACTTTCAATCTTATATGAAATATTGCCTTATTTTGTAATTTTCTTGTTGACTAACGAGACGGTATACTTTCAATCTTGCATGATAGGAGAATTGGATTTAAGCTACTCAGATGACCCATGCAAACTGCAACCCTAAATGTTGAAGCACTGTCGTACACTAAGCGCTGTAATGACAATTTTGGTTGCTTCATACAATACTATAAAGTTATTTCCCCATCGGTCAGTTAATGCTCACATATCATCAAAGTTAGCTATTCTCCATAGCGAAGTCTCTGGCTAGAAATAACGAGCCACAGATTAGTATGGTTTTGACGTTTTGGATAGAGGCTTTTAATATGTGATTTGATATTGCATCGCCAATTGATTCACATTCAACTGCTTTTATCCCTATGTTATTGGCTTTTTCCCTAATCAAATTTGTACTTGTTGCTTGAGGCTCAGATTTAACACAAACCGCACATAATAATTTGATATATGGTTTTAAGTATTCCAAGAATTCTTCCACATTTCTGTTATGAGTAACACCAAAAATTATATAGATACCTTCAGCAAAATTACCTTTTACCCACTCAACTAATACTCTGGCACCGTCATTATTGTGCGCACCATCTAAAAATAATTGCCAATCTTTTGGCAGTAGGGAAATTAAATTACCCTCTTTTATAGACTCTAGCCGAGCAGGCCAATAAGTGCACTTTAAACCTGAAGTGATATCCTCTTCTCCAATGTCAAATTCATACTTTCCACTTAAAATACTACATGCTGCAATAGCATTGCCTGCATTAATCACCTGATGATCACCCTTTAAAGATGGTAAAGGAAATTCTATTGATTGAATAGCCGATTGAAAGACCATCTTGTTATCTTGTTTTTTGCAATTCCATTCAAGGCCTCCTCTATACAGAGGAGATTTCTTATTTATTGCATGGAATTCTAGCATACTCATCACAGACTTTTCTTGTGGTGCTACTACACAAGGAACATTAGGTTTCATTATTCCAGCCTTTTCACCTGCTATGATCTCCACAGTAGGGCCAAGATATTCTGTATGATCAAGTGCAATGGAAGTAATGATTGTTAAAATCGGATTATCTATAACATTTGTTGCATCAAGCCTTCCACCTATACCCACTTCAACTAAAGTTATATCGGCTTTATGACGAGAAAAAGCTAAAAAAGCTGCAATAGTTGCAGCTTCAAACAGAGTGATAGGTTGTTCTGCAATTACGGCACGGCATTCTTCTAATAAGCTATATAATTCATTATCGTCGATATAACTGCCTGCAATAACTATTCTTTCATTAAAATTCACCAAATGTGGAGAAGTGTATGCATGGACCTTATACCCTGCTGCTTGCATTATATATCTTATAAATGCTAGTGTTGAGCCTTTCCCATTAGTTCCAGCTATATGAATTATTGGTGGCATTTTTTTCTCAGGATTGCCCAATTTATTTAGAAAGCTTTTTATGCGATCAAGAGAAAAATCCTTTGGTCTACTACCAAGCGGTTTAGGCCAATGAGGCATATATATCATAGATTGTTATTGCATTTTAATTCATCTATAACGCTCGCTATACCATGCGTATCAATCTTCTCACTAAATTGAGAACGTTGATTAATAGCAATACTTATCCCATTCATTACAACATCACTGATCAGGAAAGAACTGTTATTTTCAGTAACCTTAAAATCAATATTTGTAAATTCTTCATCACCGTAAGAAAATCTCGTACTAATTAAGCAAGTTTCATCTTCAACTGCTCTTGAGCTCATTATAATCATTTCACTATCATTCATGTATTTAGATAAAATTTTAACGCACAAACGCGTAAGATATACTTCATACTCTCTTAAGAAGTCCTCTTTTTCCTTCTGGGTAGTCAAAGTCCAATACTTTCCCATGACAAATCGAGATATTTCTTTGAGGTTAATATTATTTTGAATAACCTCACGAAGCTTTTTATATAAATACTCCTGATTTTTTTTTTCCTTTATACATATGTAATCCACTTTTTGCTTCATAGCATGCATAAAAATTTTGTGATCTGTACAATTAGTGTAAGCACTTGAAGAAATTACAATAAAAACAATAATGATTAAAACTTTAGTAATATTCATAAGATATATTTATTAACTATGATACTTAGAATGCAAAGTTTAATAAAGATTAAATAATAATCGCTGACTTTTAATATACCTATAGACATGCCTTGTGTAAATCATCTATAATTCAAGTAAGGGTCTGTGCTATGCGTTATGAGTTAAGTTAAATTTCCCGAGCGATAATTTCTAGTCAAGGGAATTGCCTCTGTTGATTTCATTGAAATTGATACGCGATGCCCACCTTAACTTTAAGTCTCAGGAATCTACTAAGGCTAACGGTAGATACGGACCCCGTTTCAGTTAGTTTAAATTTATGCTCCATCAATACAAAGAACAGGATACTTTCCTCTGTTCGCCTAATGAAATATTTCAGGTTGTAATTGATGTTGAAAGATATCCTGATTTTGTTCCTTGGTGCAAAGCCGTTTATATAAAAGAAAAAATTGACAACCAAATGGTTGTGGATCTTCTCGCAGCTTTTCATGGAATTAAAGGAAAGTACACATCAGAAGTAACCTTTCTTTCTCCAAGTGGAACAAATGAAGGTTGGATAAAAGCTGTATCATCAAATGGAATATTTAAACATCTATACAATGAATGGCAATTCATTCCCATAGATGAAAATAAAACTATGGTAAAGTTTTATATAGAGTTTAAGTTTAAGTCCAACTCATTTTCCACTTTATTAAACTCAGTATATAAATATACACAGAGTAAAATAATTGCTGCATTTAAAGATAGGGCTGAAAGCCTTGCTAAACAAAAGTTATCTTGACATTATTAATATAAATATGTAATTTTTTTAGTAAGTTAAGTGTTTGTATTGTAATGATTTTCAGACTATTGTTTTTACTAATTCTTATGAGTGTTAATTCTTATGCAGCTGTTAAATCCAGTAACCAACATATTCAAAAAGAAACTAATGAAATAACATCAAAGGAGTTACTATCACTATTACCTGATGATAAATTATTAGGAAATCCAAAAGCACCAATTCTAATGATAGAATATGCTTCATTAACTTGCTATCACTGCTCTCTTTTTCATAAGAATGTTTTTCCTAAAATTAAAGAGAAATATATAGACACAGGTAAGATGTTATATATATTTCGTCATTTTCCTTTGGATTACAGAGGGCTAAAGGCTGCAATGCTAAGTCATTGCTACGAAAAACAAGAAGACTACTTTAATTTTAACAAAGCTGTTTTTAACTCAATAGATTCGTGGAATTACTGCAATTTAAGAGATTTGACTTTACTACAAAGAATTGCTGCACTAAGCAACTTAAAGCAAGATGCAT
The DNA here is from genome assembly GCF_964263235.1 of Wolbachia endosymbiont (group B) of Limnophora tigrina. NCBI lineage: Bacteria > Pseudomonadati > Pseudomonadota > Alphaproteobacteria > Rickettsiales > Anaplasmataceae > Wolbachia > Wolbachia endosymbiont (group B) of Limnophora tigrina. Next base: position 1,025,749 of record NZ_OZ181655.1, read on the forward strand.
TTAACCAATGCATTAATGATAAGAAAATTATGGATAAAATTGTAAATGATAAATCACTGGCAATCAATAAACTTGATGTCAAAGCCACTCCAATATTTTTCATCAAGCTTAACGATGGTAAGTCATATATAGAGCATAATAAAGTTAAACATGAAGGGTATAAAGAGCTGAAATATTTCACTGATGTGATAGATGAATTATATGGAAAAGCTATAGTGAAGTAATACCACTGTAGCTTACCATATAAAAGACTCTATGCTGAGTCATTGTTTTTCACTACTGTTTGTTGTTTTTTACGCTCAAACTCTCTTTTTTTACTGTGCCAAGTGTAGTAATACATAGCGATTTTATTCTCTATTAATACTATTGTCCCATCATAAAACTGAACCATATCCATAACTTTTCTCTGAGCTTCATTAAAACGTTCTTTATACTTTTCACGATAAGCTGGATTATGTAGTAACATAACCCCTTCATTCTTGTTAGATTTTTTGTTTAACGTTTCAACTTCACTAGCAATAGTATAAGACATATAACCCCCTCTAATTGATTATAAAAATTATATTTTAAAAAGAGAAATGCGCATAAACAATCCCTTTAATTCTAGTATAATAATCGATTGTTTATTATACTAGTTAACCATAGTACGATATATAATAATTTTTGTCACTTAAAATTTTATACTATGAAATAATAACTTAAAATAAATGTTTTTATTATTTTAAACTATATTATTATATTTATAAACTGTGTATGAATTAAGCCTCCCTAATTTATAATATAAAACGTAATGCGTAATAATTTTAGTATAAAATTATCATATATAAGAAATCTATTTGCAAAAGAATATAAAAAAATAGAAGAATATTGTATTCTTGAAAAAAAGCAACATATTCAGATTGGCCCTGAAGAAGGAAAGCTATTAAGTTTATTTATAAAAATCCATAAAATCAAAAGTATTGTTGAGATTGGCACGTTATACGGTTATTCGTCGATTTGTATGGCAAAAGCTCTACTGAAAGACGGTCATATATATACAATAGAAAATAATCCTCAACACTCAAGAATAGCAAAAAAAAATTTTAGTGCTTTTAATCTAAGTGATAAAATTACTCTAATAGAAGGTGATGCACTGGAAAAAATTAATGAATTATCAGCAAAGGCACCATTTGACATGATATTCATCGATGCTGACAAAAGTAGTTATCCTAAGTATTTAGATTGGGCAGAGTCATACATTAAACAAGATGGGTTAATCGTTGCAGATAACACTCTATTATTTAATACAGTATTTTTAGAATCGCCTCCAAAAGAAGTATCAGAAAAATCATGGCATGCTATGAGGGAGTTTAATAATAGATTATCAGATGAAAAGAAATATTTCTCTATATTGATTCCAACTGATGAAGGAATGACTGTAGCTTTAAAGCTAACATAAGTTAAAAATCAAGGTCAGCATAATGTTTAGGAGGGGTTAAACCGGAAACTCTCTCTAATAATATCTCACGAAAACAAGGCTTTGATTTAACAATGGAGTACCATTCTTTTAAAATTTTACTTTTTTCCCATGGAAAACTACTTACATAATCCATTACGGAAATATGCGATGCTAAAGCAATATCAGCCAAAGTGAACTTATCAGTTGCAAGCCAAACGTTCTTGTTAATTAAGTGTTCGATGTATTCCATATGGCAAGGCAGGTTATGCTGAGCTGCATGAAGAAATCTAGAGTCAGGGCTGTGGTTAGTAATTACTTTTTCATTCATAATATACTTAGTAACTTCATTGTAAAATTTGTTGTCGAACCAATTGATTAGAGCGCGTATTTTAGACTTAATAATAGTGGATGAACCAAGTAATTTGACGTCGCTATTGTAAGTCTCTTCTATATATTCACAAATGGCATTACTATCCGCTATTACAAAGTTATTATCTATTAATACTGGTACTTGCCCAGTTGGATTGATCTCCATAAATTCATTCCGTTTTTCCCACGGATTTTCATACACTAGATCGCAGCCTAATTTTTTTTCTTTTAGAAAAGTTCTAACTTTTCGTGAAAATGGACAAAGAGGAAAATGATATAAAATCATAATATTCCTCTTTTGTTATCCCAGTACCTATAGGTTGTTATTCCAGTGTGTGATACTGAAATCCACATCTTTTTTCTCTGGATCCAAGTTGGGATGACAAGAGAAGAGTATTTTAGGTAACAGTTGTTTACTCCAAAGTAATGTTGCAAGAGATCTAACATATAAATTATTAAGGTTAATATAGGATATACCTTGCTAAATAAAAAAAAAAGTATAATATTTTATAAGGTATGCAGGCAAAAACTCTGTAATTTGGTCAGATCAGAAATGAAGCAGCCATATCAGAACCTTTTTGGGTTGCATACCTATTTCATTATTTGTTTTATCTGAGGCTATGAATATAGCATTAAAACATCGTCCTAGTAGCTTTAAAGATCTAGTAGGTCAAGATATATTAGTGCGTGTATTAGAAAATGCTTTTATTTTAAACAAAATCCCACAGTCTATACTACTCTCTGGTAGTAGTGGAGTTGGTAAAACCACCACTGCAAGGATAATAGCTTTATGTTTGAATTGTTCCCTGGGACCAATTTTTGAACCTTGCGGATCATGTGAAAATTGTCTAGCAATAAAAAATTCAAGCCATCCAGATGTTATTGAAATCGATGCAGCAAGTCACACTAGCATTGACGATATTAAAGTAATCCTGGGAGATATTTGCTATTCACCTATAAGCTCTAAATTCAAAGTCTACATTATAGATGAAGTACACATGCTATCTAGCAGTGCATTTAACGCATTACTTAAAACCCTAGAAGAGCCACCATCTAGTGTAAAATTCATTTTAGCAACTACAGAAATAAAAAAGATACCAATAACTATTATTGCACGTTGTCAAAGATTTGATTTACACAACATTCCTGTAGCTAAAATAGTAGAACGTTTAAATGATGTTGCACAAAAAGAGAGTTATTCCATTGAAAAGGGAGCATTAGAGTTAATTGCACGACATTCTGGAAATTCAATGCGTAACGCCTTATTTTTGATGAATCAAGCAGTGCTATATAGCAAAGATGGTGCAATATCCACTAAAAATGTAACAGACATACTTGGCCTAGTGGATAAAGATATTATATTCGATCTATTAGGGGCAATATTAGAAGGTGATTTACAGAAAGCTCTATCAGTGTTTGACAAGGCGATAAAAACAGCAACCCCACTTAGTATTTTTGAAGGTCTATTGCAAACAATTCAGTTAGTATGCCGTTTTTTGATTACAAAAGAAATTGATAATGCAGTTACAGAGTATGAAAAGAATAGGATAGAAGATTTAAGTATAAAGAGATCTTTAATATTTTTTTCAAGATTGTGGAAGGTGTTGCTTAAAGGTATTCAAGATATAAAAGCTTCAACATGCAACGATGTTGCTGCTGAAATGATGTTAATTAGCCTCTGTTATCTTTCTGATCTGCCTTCTCCGGAACAAGTGGTCAAAAAAATTCTTTCGCAGAATGCACAGCAAAGGAATACGCATAATGTAGGAAATGAACAGCAACAAAATTATGATTTTGACAAGGTTTTGCAACTATTAAGGCGGAGTAACCAAATTTATCTTTACAAACAACTGTGTAATAATCTACAATTAATAGATTGTAAACCTGGATATTTAAAATTAAAAGCTGTATCTAAGTTGGATAGTAATTTTTGCAATGATTTAAAAAATTACTTAAACCAGGTGACTCAGCAGGAGTGGGTTATTACAGTTGATACGGGTTATATAAACAGGGAAGTGAGTAATTTAAATTATGCACCTGCAGTTAAGGATGTACTTGATACATTTAAAGGTGCAAAAGTAGTTAATATAGAAAATAAGGAGTAAGTTGTGGATTTCAGTCAAATAATGAAGCAAGCGCAAGAGATGCAAAAAAAGCTTGCAGAAGCTCAAGGGAAATATATTGGAAAAGAGTTTCAAGGTATTTCTGGTGGTGGCAAAGTTTCTGTATTAGTGGAAGTCATAAAAATAGGTAGCTATAAAGCTAAAAAGGTGAACATAGACTTAGAGCTTATGAGAAATGAAGAAAAAGATATAGTAGAGGATTTAGTGACAGCAGCGTTTAATGATGCCATTAAAAAAGTAGAAGAAGATATGGCAAATGCAACTCCTGATCTTGCAGGTATGATGGGTTTACCGCCTGGGTTTAAACTTCCTTTTTGAATTTACTACTGAAGTTTCTTTGAGTGTAAGTATTTCTTTTTTAATATTTCTCGCTAGTACTTCTTCATATAATGCACCTATAGCTAGCACAGCCCTACGTCATACCGCCGCGGTATCTCAGCCGCTAACAAGAGATCCCGCTAACACGTAGCGGGATGACGGTTGTCGTTTAGCTATAAACATTAAGAAATTCACCAAATGAAAAAAAGGCAAAAGAAGCCCTAGTCACTGTTTATTGTCAGTATTGGCGTTTTTTAAGTCTTAAACACTGCAATTTAGCTGCTTTTAAACGGCAACTAACCTTAGCTTTAATATTTAAGAAATTTACTAGGCAGAAGAAAAAGGCATAGAAAACCCTTGGTAGCTAGTTATTACACTCTCTATTTTAAAATTTGACGTTGGGTGATGTCTTGAACGCTTTATAAGCGCGTTTCAGCTTATGTAGGTAAAAACCTAGAAATTTTATAAAGACATAAGGTGCACATAGTACAAAAAATTAAACAATAGTACGCCAAATACAAGTTTTCTTGTCATTTTAATCTGCTGCAGAGATTGCGAAGTTAAATAAAATAGCTTCAGTTTCATGATAAGGGGGCTGGCGAAACTTGTCAAGGAAGTTTTTCGTTTCTATTCCCAATGTTATATGGTTATGCAAGAAGTCTATTAATAAAATCTTTGTATTCTCCTAAAAGTTAGTTAAAGTATAGAATATTTTGTGTTATTAAGTTAGCACTTGACTTAACTTTAGTTGTTACTTAGACTGCTAAAGTGGAATTTTAATTTTTTTACGAGGACAATTATGCATTATAAAAAGTTTTTTTCAGCAGCCGCTTTAGCAACGTTGCTAAGTTTATCAAACTCTGCTTTTTCAGATCCTGTTGGTCCAATAAGTGATGAAGAAACTAGCTACTACGTTCGTTTGCAATACAACGGTGAAATTTTACCTCTTTTCACAAAAGTTGATGGTGTTACAGGTCTTAAAAAGAAGGCTGCAGATACAACTGACACTACTGATCTGTACACAGCTTCTTTTATGGCTGGTGGTGGTGCATTTGGTTACAAAATGGATGATATCAGAGTTGATGTTGAAGGGATTTATTCAAAGCTAAATAAAGATACTACGTTAACTGGAGCTTCTAATCCAGAAGGAGGAATTGCAAACAACTTAACAGCAATTTCAGGGCTAGTTAACGTTTATTATGATATAGCAATTGAAGGTATGCCTATCACTCCATATATTGGTGTTGGTGTTGGTGCAGCATATGTAAGCAATCCTTTAGCAACAAAAGTTACTGATGATAAAGCCTCTGGATTTGGTGTTGCTTATCAAGCAAAAGCTGGTGTTAGCTATGATGTAACTCCAGAAATCAAGCTTTATGCTGGTGCTCGTTATTTCGGCTCTTATGGTGCTAACTTTGGTAAGGCAGCTAAAGACGATGCCGGAATCAAAGTTCTTTACAGCACTGTTGGTGCAGAAGCTGGAGTAGCGTTTAATTTCTAGTCTATCTCAGTCTTGTTATCCCAGTGGGTTTTTTCTTGTCATCCAAGTAGCATGACACTGGGATCTAGAAAAAAGAAATGTGGATTCCAGTGTCAAGGCACTGGAATAACATCGTTTTATTTGAACTATAACGTTTATCGTTACACGCTGGCAGGATGGCAATGTTATGCTGATGTTGGGTCTTATCGTCTTTAAGATCCCAATTAGATGGAAAATTTGTACTTTTTCCAAATTAAAGCTTGAATTTTTCCCCGAAAATCAATATATTATATATATGAAGTTTTAATTTAAGTTGTTATGTTGACCCCAATGGCAAGCTTATGTGTTGATAACAGAACCAATCTCATGCAATATATTGCTAGAGTGCAAAAATTTCCTATGCTGTCTCAAGAGGAAGAGGTACGATTAGCAAAAAATTGGAACCAATATAAGGATATTTCTTCTGCTCATAAATTGATTACCAGCCATTTGAATTTGGTAGTAAAAATTGCAATGAAATTCAAAAATTATGGACTATTGTTGATGGACCTGGTCATGGAAGGGAATCTGGGTTTAATGCATGCAGTGAAAAAGTTTAATCCTGATTTAGGGTTTCGTTTTTCAACTTATGCAGTGTGGTGGATTGAAGCTTCAATGAAAGACTTTATATTGAAATCTTGGTCGTTTGTGAAAATAGGCACAACGCAAGCACAAAGAAGACTATTTTTTAGTTTACGTAAAATAAAAAAAAGAATTTTACAGTATACACACAGGGAAACTTTAAGCAATGAAGAAATAAAAGCAATATCTAATGAGCTTTCTGTATCCGAAGGAGACGTTCTGCAGATGAATTACCGTTTGGCTTGTAAGGATCAGTCGCTAAACGATTGCATAAAAATAGGTGATGACTCTAAAAGGGAGTTGCAAGATATGATCCCATGTAACTTGGTCAGTCAAGAAGTAACCTATCAGAATCATGAAGAAAAAGAATTAAAAGAAACAATTTTAAACAATGCACTAGCAAGCCTTAACGAAAGGGCAAGAGACATTTTTATTAGTAGATACTTGTGTGAAAACACTCAAACTCTGGATGAACTTAGTAAAAAATATTGTGTTTCAAGAGAAAGAATAAGACAGTTAGCTGAGCAGGCGATGGCCAAGGTAAAACGATATATACAATCTGAAAGTTTGAAATTTGGTTTGCATGCGTAGTTTTTTTATATTTCTAATATTTTTTTCAATAGGCGCTTTTGCATCGGTTAGTGATGTGCAATTGAAGGAAAAATACAAAGACTGGCTTGTATATACTGCATCAGAAAATGGAGAGAAAGTGTGTTACATTGTATCTTACCCTAAGACAAAAAGCGAGCATTATACAACCAATCGCAAGCCGTATGTAATGGTCAGTTATGTTGATAAAAAAGCAGATGAGGTAAGCGTTACCTCTGGTTTTCAGTATGATAAGGAGCCTGTAGCTCTCAATATCGACAAAAAAATTAAATATACACTGCCTATAATACAGGGAAGTTTTGCGTGGGCAGAGCATACAAAAATAGATCAAGATCTCATTCTAAAAATGAAGCAGGGATTATCAATGGTAGTGAATGGAAAAGCAAAAACAGTAACCATTGATGATACTTATTCCCTACTTGGTTTTCAAAAAGCGTATCAAAAAATGCATGATTTATGCCATACAAAGTAAATCATTGTAACAGAATACCCAGCTATAGTATAAACTAGACTACTCTTTCAATGGAAATATAAATAGCACTTTACTTTATATGGGATGTGGATATCATTTAAAATATATTTTTGAGAGTTAGCAATGTCAGAGGTTGCAGGTGTAGATACAGAAATCAAAAAGCAAAATTCTGTGTGCGAGCAGATACGTTTTAGCGTGAGCCGCACAAGTCTTTTAAATACATTATCCAGAGTAAGTGGAGTGGTTGAAAGGCGTAATGCAATAGATATTTTGGCATGTATAAATATCAAAGCACAACACGGCAGCATAAAATTAATGGCAACTGATCTTGATATTTCAATGTTTGCCTCACTTGCTGCAACCGTATTAACAGAAGGAGAAGTAAAAATTTCAGCGCATACTTTACATGACATAGTGAAGAAGTTACCCGCTGATTTGGATGTCAATTTTGAAGTAAACAACCAAGGAAAATTATTGATGTCTTGCGGAAATGCAAACTTTTCTTTACCGAATGTAGTTTCAAGCAGCTTTCCTGCTCTTGAAGAAGACAATTATAAACATGATTTTATTCTACTAAATACGGACCTGATAGACTTATTAACTAAAACAAAATTTGCTGTATCACTAGATGATACAAGGTATAATTTAAATGGAATATATCTACATACAGACGAGCAGTTTCTGTACTGCGTTGCAACTGATGGTCACCGTTTATCATGTATAAAGAGACCAAAGCCTGGGAACATCAATGGCGAATTTGGTGTGATCATTCCACGTAAAACTGTTATGGAGCTGTTAAAAATATTGGACGATTGTAATGAAATTAATGTAAAACTCTCAGACAGAAAAATCAAGTTTACATGCGGTGAATATATTCTAATATCAAAATTAATAGATGGGACTTTTCCAAATTATAAAGCAGTTATTCCATCATCTCAAGACAAGCATATGATTATTGAAAGTAAAAAGCTTTCAGATGTTATAGATCGAGTTTCCGTTGTTGTATCTGATAAAGTAAAATCCATTAAATTCTCACTACAAGAAAAGCTGCTGACTCTGCATTCAAACTCTCAAGAGTGCAATGATGCAACTGAATCCATAGAAGTGGACTACAATGAAGCCCCTATAGAAATAGGGTTTAACTCGCGTTATTTACTTGATGTTCTATCCTGCATAAAAAATAAATGTAAGTTTAGCTTAGCCGATGGTAATAGTGCTACAATTATCACTGATGAAGACGATTCAAGTGTATTATATGTAGTGATGCCAATGAGAACTTAAACTTGTCATCCCGCTTCTTGTTAGCAGGATCTGGAGATACCGTGGCGGTATGACACTTATTTCACTAAGAACGTTACTTTTTATTAAATTAGTAATCTATCTTTACCAAATATAAGCCAAAATGTGGTGCAGTAACTCCAGCTGCATTTCTTTTGCATTGGTTTAATATATTTAGCATTTCTTGTGGATTAGTTCTATTTTTTCCAAATTCAACTAAAGTACCCACAATGATCCTCACTTGGTTATGTAAAAAGGAAATAGCAGATATTTTGATGTGTATATGATTCCCATTTTGTATTATATCGATATCATCAATTGTTCTCATCGGATTTGCGGCTTGACAATCTTTTGAACGAAAACTTGAAAAGTCATGTTTTCCAAGTAGATGTTTAGCAGCTTCACGCATAATATTTACATCAAGTGGATTAAATACTTGCCATACATAACCTGTCTCCAGAGCGGCAGGAGCATAGCGATTAACTATTCTGTATTCGTAATATCTTTTTTTTGCTGAAAACCGTGCGTGAAACGCATCATCTACAACTTCTGCATTCAGTACAACTATGGGAATTGATTTTAAATGATAATTTATTGCGTTTCTTATTCTATAAAGCTCAAATTCCTTTTCCATATCAAAATGAGCAATTTGTCCTAAAGCATGAACCCCTGCATCAGTCCTGCCACCGCAGTACAAAGTAACTTTCTCACCACTAAAATTAAATATAGCATTTTCTATGGCTTCCTGGATTGAATTAGCAGAATGTTGCTGCTTCTGCCAGCCAGAGAAACTACTACCATTGTATTCTATCGTTATTTTGTATCGCACTGCAGAGTCTATCTAACTTTCTCTCTTAATATAATTTAGGTAGCTAATTTTTCTACGATAACGTTCTTCGTTATTAAAAAACCCTTGGCAGGTTGTTCACGTTCGATTATCATGGAAGTTATACAAGTTAATAAATGATCCATGGCAAACAACTCAGAAGAAAGAAATAATGATAAGCAAAAAGCATTAGATAACGCAATAAGCCAGATTGAAAAAGCATTTGGTAAAGGTGCAATAATGAAGTTGAAGCAAAACCCTGTAGAGAAAATAGACACAATATCCACAGGATCAATTGCGCTTGATTCGGCTCTAGGTGTTGGAGGTCTGCCAAAAGGACGTATAATTGAAATATTTGGTCCCGAGAGTTCTGGTAAAACCACTCTTGCCTTGCACGTGATTGCTGAAGCACAAAAAAAAGGAGGATCATGCGCATTTATCGATGCAGAACATGCATTAGATGTCTTATATGCTCGTAAACTTGGGGTAAGCGCTGATGATCTAGTAATTTCGCAACCAGATACTGGGGAACAAGCATTGCACATTGTTGAGTATTTAGTGTGTTCTGGTGCAGTTGATGTAATAGTTATTGACTCCGTTGCAGCATTAACTCCAAGAGCTGAAATTGAGGGTGATATGGGTGATCAGCACATGGGACTGCAAGCAAGGCTTTTAAGCCATGGGCTACGAAAGCTAACCTCTGCCGTTTCAAAAGCGAACTGTATATTGATATTTATTAATCAAATTCGTATGAAAATAGGAGTAGTGTATGGAAATCCTGAAACTACCACGGGTGGAAATGCATTAAAATTCTATACTTCTGTAAGGCTTGACATAAGAAAAATTGGTGTAATAAAAGACAAAGAAAATATTACAGGCAATGAAACAAGAGTTAAAGTTGTAAAAAATAAAGTTGCTCCTCCATTTAGAGAAGCGAAATTTGATATAATGTACAATGAAGGTATATCAAAACTCGGAGAAATAATAGATATGGGAGCAAAGCTTGGTGTGCTTGAAAAAGCAGGCGCTTACTATTCATATAACAATACACGTCTTGGACAAGGAAAAGAGAATGTAAAAACTTACTTAAAAACAAACAAAGAAGTTGCAAGTGAGATAGAAATGAAAATCAGAGATTTGCTCGGAAATTATGATAATTCTATCACAATTAATGAGGATAGTGAGCAACTTTTAGAAGAATCAGTGTTCTGATCTAAACTTAGTTTGTGTTGGATGGGTTGTTACAGTATGACGGTGTGTGCTAATCTGTAATGTTACCTTGTATCAAGAGGACTTTGCTGAAGCAGTTAAAAAAAGCTTTTCATGAGAAATTATAAATGATAAATTGTTAACAATAGGTTATTGTGAATAAGATTATGTGTTTTAGTTTACCTAATATAAACAGGGAAGGTTATTTATTTATAGTCATTGCCTTTATAGTAACGTGTATAGCATTCTCTATATCTTGGGGGTTTGGTATTACGTGCTTGTTTCCGACATTATTGTGTACTTATTTCTTTCGCGATCCAGCAAGAGCTGTGCCAAACAATAAGGATCTTATATTAAGTCCTGCTGATGGTGTGATTTCAAAAATTGAAGAAGTTAATTATCCTTTATCGGCAGAAAATGGAGAAGAGAAGAAGTTCACGCTTGTTAGCATATTTTTAAGTGTTTTGAACGTCCATGTGAACCGTATACCAATATCTGGTACGATAAAGGAAATGAATTATAAAAAAGGCAAGTTTGTATCCGCAATGAGCAATAGGTCTAGTAATGAAAATGAAAAGCAGGTTATTGTGATTGAATACGAAAAGGGAAAAGAAATTATTGTGGAGCAAATAGCTGGATTAATTGCACGTCGTATCGTTTGTAATTTAGGAGTATCCCAGAATGTGAAAGCAGGTGAAAGGTTTGGAATTATAAGATTTGGTAGTAGAGTGAATATTTATGTTCCTGCTGATATAGAAGTCAGAGTTTCAGAAGGGCAAACTGTTATTGGTGGTGAAACAATTATAGCAAACTTAAATAAGGAAAACGTTCAAGAGAAGCTTACTTTTGACGTTATATGAATAACGATGGAAGTAACAGTAGATTCTTACCTATTACTAAATTATTCCCAAACTTTATAACTTTATTGGGTTTATGTTCTGGTCTCACTTCACTTAAATTTACATTTAATGAACAATGGGAATTCTCAGTAATTTTTATCATCATTGCAGCAATAATAGATGGAATGGATGGCAGAATAGCTAGAATTCTAAAATCAACTAGCGATTTTGGAGCCCAGCTTGATTCTTTTGCAGATTTTCTAAATTTTGGTGCAGCGCCTGCATTTCTTTTGTATTTTTGGAAGCTAAACGAAATCAAAGTCATAGGTTGGATTTTAGTAATGATATACGTAATCTGCATATCAATAAGACTTGCAAGATTTAATGTTTCGCTACACTCAGAACAATCACACTGGGAAAAATTTTTCTTTTCTGGTGTTCCAGCTCCAGTGTGTGCTTTACTTTCTTTGTTACCAATAATTATTACCTTTCAATCTCATGAGAGTGAATACTTACTTCTCATAGAGCGATTTTTTAACACAAGAAACGTAGCTTGTTACTTTCTGGCCATTTCATTTTTTTCGATAAGTCACATTCCAACTTTCTCTGCAAAATATATTTATATTCCCAAAAGCCTATCCTATATATTTGTGTCATTTTTTGGAGTACTCGTTGTATTTTTCATCAGTAAGCCCTGGATGACTCTACCAATTTTAGGTGTAGTGTATGTACTTACTATTCCAGCAAGCACTGGGCTTTATATATATTACTCGTATAAAGCTCGTTAGCTATAAGTCGTAATAAAAAGTAGTGAGCAGCATGATTGTAAAAATAAGTGAACTGTTAAATTCATTTCTGTACATAAAGATATTCAACATTCCATTTATAATTATTTGGGTAATTGCAACTGGGGTTTTTTGTACCATCCAATTCAAATTCACTAACTTTAGATTGTTCAAGCATGGAATACAGACGCTATTCAATCTAAAGTGTAATAACAATAACAATGGCATAATCACTCATATTCAAGCGTTTGCAACAGTAATTTCAGGAACAGTTGGTCTTGGAACAATATCAGGAGTTGCAATAGCTATCACAATAGGGGGCCCAAGTGCAGTTTTTTGGATGGTAATTACCGGAATACTTGGTATGTCGATAAAGTTTGCCGAGGTGGTGCTTGCATTCACCTATCGCTCTGAAAATGCAACTGGCGGGGCTTTTTATTACATGAAGTACGGGCTTGCAAAAATTGGATTTGCAAAAACTGGTAGATTTCTTGCCTTTACTTATGCGATTATGCTACTTACTGCAATGATTTTGGGCGGTATACCATTTCAAGCGAATCAGATAGCAGCATTGTCAAATAACCTCTTCGAATACAACGCATCCATTATTATATCCCTACTTGTCTTTATTGTAATATTGGGAGGAATAAAGCGCATTGCTTTCGTTTCAACGAGCTTAGCACCAATTATGATAGTGCTATATGTGGGTATGTGTATATATTTAATTGTATTAAATAGGACTTGATCTGACACTTAAAATAAGTAAGTTATAAAATAATAAAAGAAAGGAGTGTTAGAAATGAGTACAATACAAACAAAAATACTAAAACCAAAGCTAGGGTTATTAGAGCTAGCAAAACAACTAGGAAATGTATCTCAAGCATGCAAAGTGATGGGATACTCAAGAGATACATTTTATCGGTTTAAGGAGTTATATGAAAATGGAGGAGAGGAAGCATTACATGAAATAAGTAAGAAAAAACCGCTATTAGCGAACAGAGTTTCCGACGATATAGAAAGAGCAGTGATTGGTATAGCAACAGAATTTCCAGCATATGGGCAAGAAAGAGCTGCAAATGAACTGAGAAAAAGAGGTATAATAATTTCTCAGGGAGGAGTAAGGTCTGTATGGCTAAGAAATGACCTTGAAACTCTCAAAAAGAGACTTAAAGCGCTAGAGACAAAAGTAGCTTAAGAAGGAATCATTTTAACTGAAGAACAACTTACAGCTTTAGAAAAAGTTAAAGAACAAAGGGAAGCTCATGGTGAAATTGAGACACAACATCCAGGTTATTTGGGTTCTCAAGATACCTATTATGTGGGCAATATCAAAGGTATAGGGCTAATTTATCAGCAGACTTTTGTTGATACTTATTCGAGAGTTGCAATGGTTAAACTTTACACGGACAGAACAGCTATTACAGCTGCAGACCTCCTCAACGATAGAGTTATTCCATTTTTTGATGAGCAGAAAATTCCATTATTACGCATTCTAACTGATAGGGGTACAGAGTATTGTGGCAAGCCAGAAAATCACGCTTATCAGTTATATTTGGGAATCGAAAATATCGATCATTCTAGAACCAAAGCCAACTCTCCACAAACCAATGGCATATGTGAAAGATTTCATAGAACCATGCAAGATGAGTGTTACAATATTATCTTTAGAAAGAAAATCTACAATTCTTTGGAAGATCTACAGATTGATGTTGATTATTGGTTGCGTTCTTATAATGAGACAAGGCCTCACTCGGGTAAGTATTGCTATGGCAAAACACCTATGCAAACGTTTTTTGATAGTAAATATATTGCTTTTCAGAAAAACATTAGTAGCATTAAACAAGAGCCTGATATTAGTTTTGACTACCTCAATTCTTCTGTCAGTTAATTCTTGTCTGTCACATTAAATCTTGTCTTTTACAAAGACCAAGGACGTAAGTATTTCTTTCCTTTTGCAGAAGAATATTGTCACTTATTTACTTAACAATTCAAAAAACTTGAAAGAATAAAGATAGCTATTGAAATTATCTTGATTTACATCAGTTATCCAAGTTTGACATTGAATACTTAACACTTCCTCTATTAACGCCTTTCTGTAATGTTTATCCAGATGAGACATTATATCATCAAGTAGAAGAAGTGGTGCCTTATTGTAATGAATACACCTTGCTTTTACACTGGATAAAATAATAGAAAGCAGTAATAACTTTTGTTCTCCAGTGGAGCACAGATTTATTGGTACGTTTCTTTTTTGACAAAAAACCCGAAAATTATCGTTATGCACACCAAGGGTTACTCTACCAGTCAATGAATCTTTTTCTCTGTTTTCCTTTAGACGATTCTGAAAATATTCTGCAGTATCGTCCAAAGTTAGCTGGCTGCTGAATTTCAAACTTGCCTTCGGAAAAAGCTTACTGGAATGGTTATCAATTGTATCTTGTAATATTTTTAAAACAGATGATCGCATATGTAAAATACTAACTGCATTAACGGCCATTATGTTTTCAAGACTAGAGAACCAGTTTTTGTTCAAAATGTTCTCCCTCAATAGTTTACTTCGCTCATGTTTAGCTTTTCTATATTTCATGTAGCAGCAAGTGTAATTTTCTTCAAACAGTGAAACTATACGGTCTAAAAATTTTAATCTGTCACTTGGAGAATTAAGAAGAACATAGTCCATTTGTGGAATCAGCCATATTACATTGGATATCTTATACAGAGATGAATAACTTGATTGCGTTTTTCCATCAATTTGTATTAGTTTCTTATCAAAACTCTTTGCGATACCAATTGAATTAAAATCCGTTCCATTAAAAAAATCATAGTGCACTACCCAATCTTCATTACTGAATCTATTTTGTATCTCACTGGCTTTTGCTTTTTTCATTCCATTGCTTTTAGCAAGCAACGAGATTGCTTCAAGTATATTAGTTTTACCAATACCATTTTTGCCAGTTATTACAACTGAGCTATCATCTGAATCCAGTTCAAAGTTTGAGTGGCTACGAAAATTATGTAATTTCAGCTTTTTTATGTAGCAATGGGTAGCCATTAACCTATTCTTTAGTTTACATTCTCCTTACTTCTTCCAGAACCTCATCAACATGCCCACTAACTTTTACATTTTTCCAGATCTTCACTACTTTACCTTTTTTATCTATTAAAAAAGTAGTGCGCTCTATTCCCATATACTTTTTGCCAAACATACTTTTCTCTACCCAAACACCATATTTTTCCAACATTTCAGCATTCTCATCAGAAACTAAGGAAAATGGCAGAGAATATTTTGCTTTGAAGTTAGCGTGGCGCTTAACACTATCTTTTGATACACCAATTATCACTGTGTCAAGGGAAGAGAAATCATCTATTTTATCTCTAAAGCCTTTTGCCTCCATCCTACAACCCGGAGTATCGTCTTTAGGATAAAAATAAAGGACTACATTTTTTTTATCAAAAAATTCACTCAATGATAAATTTTCACCAGAATCTGTTGGTAAGCTAAAATCAGGTGCATTATTTCCTACTGCTAATTCCATACCTTGCTCCATTAATAACACTTTTATGGTATTATAGTAATATGGTGCATTATTTCCTACTGCTAATTCCATACCTCGCTCCATTAATACCACTTCTGTGGTATTATAGTAGTATGGTACATTATTTCCTACTGTTAATTCCATACTTTGCTCCATTGATAACACTTTTATCTATAGTAGTATATTGTAGTCAGAGTATCAAATTTTATATATAGCTAACAGATAAGATTCTTGATGGGGGCTTATTGATAAGTTTCTGCCTTGTATCTTGTAAAAAGCATCTAATGCTTTAAGCTTAAGCATTGTAAGTCATGCTCATTAGTTTCATCATCTCTTATGGTATGGCTAGGTATATAATTGACCTTATTAGGAAATAAAGTACAGTTTGATATTGCAATAAAGAAAATCTTCTGCAAACTAGCGTACTTATCAGTTTGCCTTGAGTAAACTTTACCAGCATAGGCTTGTGCGCGTTTTTCGAAGCCCTTGTCTCTAGCGAGCTGGTTAGGTAAGGAAGTAGTATTACTACTACTTCCTCCCTTAGAAACGCAGCATGCAGGTTTCCCCACACTACGCTTGAGCCCCTTATCTAAGTTCTTCTTTTCTCGAACCGGCTTGTCTTTCATAAATCCTCAGAATACATCAACTTTAGTGGTGACACTAACAGTAGAGAACCTTCTCTTGAAAAGGAGCTTGCTAACATTCTTGTTCGTTTCACTCTTTCATCAAAATACTTTTTCCATTTTAAGTCAAGTGGATTTGCATCCGCCCTGATTTTAACATGTCGTCTGATAGGTATATCAATCAGCTTAAGCAGTCTTAAATACCGTATCTCTTTTGGTTTGTTCTTGCATATGGGTGCAGCAAAGACCCATTGGCGTTGACCCATTACCTTGAAGTAACGATTTTTTATCCAACGTAATCCTTTGCGAGGATGTCTTTTCTTTGCCCATTTCCATAAACTATGCCAAATTTCATTATCGATCTTTCTAAACGCTTTTTTAGCACACACATGGTGATAGTAATTTCCCCATCCTCTCAGTAGAGAGTTAAGTGACTTAATTACTATAGCCTGTGTATTTGCTATTTTCGCTTTTATTAATGTACGCGCTTTATTAAGAAGCCTCTTAATACTTTCTTTCGAAGGTTTAATGATTAATTTCTTATTATATCTACGCACATTACAACCAAGAAAGTCAAACCCTGCTATAATAGATGTAATCTTTGTTTTCTCTTCAGAAAGAATAAGACCTCTCTCATGAAGAAAGGATGATACTAGAGGTTTAACTTCATTTTCTAGTACTTCACCTGAGATAATAAGGTGTAAAAGACAAGATTTAATGTGACAGACAAGAATTAACTGACAGAAGAATTGAGGTAGTCAAAACTAATATCAGGCTCTTGTTTAATGCTACTAATGTTTTTCTGAAAAGCAATATATTTACTATCAAAAAACGTTTGCATAGGTGTTTTGCCATAGCAATACTTACCCGAGTGAGGCCTTGTCTCATTATAAGAACGCAACCAATAATCAACATCAATCTGTAGATCTTCCAAAGAATTGTAGATTTTCTTTCTAAAGATAATATTGTAACACTCATCTTGCATGGTTCTATGAAATCTTTCACATATGCCATTGGTTTGTGGAGAGTTGGCTTTGGTTCTAGAATGATCGATATTTTCGATTCCCAAATATAACTGATAAGCGTGATTTTCTGGCTTGCCACAATACTCTGTACCCCTATCAGTTAGAATGCGTAATAATGGAATTTTCTGCTCATCAAAAAATGGAATAACTCTATCGTTGAGGAGGTCTGCAGCTGTAATAGCTGTTCTGTCCGTGTAAAGTTTAACCATTGCAACTCTCGAATAAGTATCAACAAAAGTCTGCTGATAAATTAGCCCTATACCTTTGATATTGCCCACATAATAGGTATCTTGAGAACCCAAATAACCTGGATGTTGTGTCTCAATTTCACCATGAGCTTCCCTTTGTTCTTTAACTTTTTCTAAAGCTGTAAGTTGTTCTTCAGTTAAAATGATTCCTTCTTAAGCTACTTTTGTCTCTAGCGCTTTAAGTCTCTTTTTGAGAGTTTCAAGGTCATTTCTTAGCCATACAGACCTTACTCCTCCCTGAGAAATTATTATACCTCTTTTTCTCAGTTCATTTGCAGCTCTTTCTTGCCCATATGCTGGAAATTCTGTTGCTATACCAATCACTGCTCTTTCTATATCGTCGGAAACTCTGTTCGCTAATAGCGGTTTTTTCTTACTTATTTCATGTAATGCTTCCTCTCCTCCATTTTCATATAACTCCTTAAACCGATAAAATGTATCTCTTGAGTATCCCATCACTTTGCATGCTTGAGATACATTTCCTAGTTGTTTTGCTAGCTCTAATAACCCTAGCTTTGGTTTTAGTATTTTTGTTTGTATTGTACTCATTTCTAACACTCCTTTCTTTTATTATTTTATAACTTACTTATTTTAAGTGTCAGATCAAGTCCTATTTAATACAACTTACTTATTTTAAGTGTCAGATCAAGTCCTATTTAATACAGCTAAGAAATGACCTTGAAACTCTCAAAAAGAGACTTAAAGCGCTAGAGACAAAAGTAGCTTAAGAAGGAATCATTTTAACTGAAGAACAACTTACAGCTTTAGAAAAAGTTAAAGAACAAAGGGAAGCTCATGGTGAAATTGAGACACAACATCCAGGTTATTTGGGTTCTCAAGATACCTATTATGTGGGCAATATCAAAGGTATAGGGCTAATTTATCAGCAGACTTTTGTTGATACTTATTCGAGAGTTGCAATGGTTAAACTTTACACGGACAGAACAGCTATTACAGCTGCAGACCTCCTCAACGATAGAGTTATTCCATTTTTTGATGAGCAGAAAATTCCATTATTACGCATTCTAACTGATAGGGGTACAGAGT
This sequence comes from Wolbachia endosymbiont (group B) of Limnophora tigrina, assembly GCF_964263235.1. Taxonomy (NCBI): domain Bacteria; kingdom Pseudomonadati; phylum Pseudomonadota; class Alphaproteobacteria; order Rickettsiales; family Anaplasmataceae; genus Wolbachia; species Wolbachia endosymbiont (group B) of Limnophora tigrina. The sequence goes on from NZ_OZ181655.1 coordinate 1,044,595, forward strand.
ATTGTGGCAAGCCAGAAAATCACGCTTATCAGTTATATTTGGGAATCGAAAATATCGATCATTCTAGAACCAAAGCCAACTCTCCACAAACCAATGGCATATGTGAAAGATTTCATAGAACCATGCAAGATGAGTGTTACAATATTATCTTTAGAAAGAAAATCTACAATTCTTTGGAAGATCTACAGATTGATGTTGATTATTGGTTGCGTTCTTATAATGAGACAAGGCCTCACTCGGGTAAGTATTGCTATGGCAAAACACCTATGCAAACGTTTTTTGATAGTAAATATATTGCTTTTCAGAAAAACATTAGTAGCATTAAACAAGAGCCTGATATTAGTTTTGACTACCTCAATTCTTCTGTCAGTTAATTCTTGTCTGTCACATTAAATCTTGTCTTTTACAGGTATTTTAGATGATACTATATCTTGTATTACTTCTTCCTTGACGTGCCGTTCAATATATTGGAGTGCCTCATTGTCAGGTGAGTCAATAATATTCCCTTGATCATCTGAAAAATAATATTTGTATGTATCACCTGACTCTTCCCATGTTACATATTTATATTCCACTGGTTGTGCCTTAAGAACGTAAATATACTTTGTGTTATAATCAGAAGGTTTTGATACTTCGTAGTCAATTGATATCTTCATTAATTTTTCATTAAGATACACAAAAGAATGTAAGTTATTTTCATAACCGAGTTTAGCGTTTCTAAATGGCACGACTGGAAATTTACAATTTGTGATTAGACCTTCTCCTTTATCACAACGGTAAGATGTTTGTTTCAAATCTTTTCCATTCTCCTTTATGCATGCAACAATTGTAAAAGGACCATCATTTGGAGCGTTGCAAAATTTTATAGGTAAGTCTAGTACTCTATCGTCTTCATCATCCAGTGGAGTAAACCAAATTTTATTAAAATTATTCCAAGTTAACTCTTCACCATCTACGGAACCTTGAAATATCCGCATTCTAGTCTCGTTAAATACCCCTTGTCCAGGCACTATCTTAAAAACATGTTTTTTTCCACTCATAGGTATTACCAATAAATTAATTGTTAGTATTCTAACATTTATTGATTAATTTATTGTTAAGTTAGCATATGTTGGAATTGTAATAACAAATATTACTTGTGTAGAGAGGAGTTATGAAAAGAAATAAGGATTTTTTAGAGAACTAGTATAAAATACTAATGGGCTAAAATAAGCTGACCTTATGATATGCTAGAACCTATATTGGTGGAGGCAAGCGGGATCGAACCGCTGACCTTCTGCGTGCAAAACAGATGCTCTACCAGCTGAGCTATACCCCCAAATATTCTTGCTTAAAGCATAAATCACTCAGGCTGAAATGCAAGAAATATTTATCTATTAGGCTATTACTAAGCATTATAATAATGTGCAAATTCTGCAGAGTGTACACAATTCTCTATTTTTTTGTCTCCTTAGCGTTATATGTCATACCATCCAAATAAATCTGTGAACCGAAAATTAACAAGTTTAATCAAGTAAAATTTTTTTTAAATTATTCATAGATTTTTTAACTAAATTATCACTAACGCAGTATATTATATAATTCACACATGAAAATTTTAGTTTGATTAAAACGGATAAAAACTGTATTGATGTTTAGTATAGCTGAAAAATGAAATGATCCCGTAGCTCAGCCGGTAGAGCAACTGACTTTTAATCAGTGGGTCACGCGTTCGAATCGCGTCGGGATCACCAGTCGTGTTTTACGAACTTCTCTCTATAGTAATTTACCACAACATAAAACCCGCCACAGTAGCCTGTTTTAACCACCTATATGTACAGCCTTTTTGTCTAATTATTTGCCCCAAAATTCCTGTTTTCTTTCCGTAATCTGTTAATTTTCCACTATTTTTCTCAAAAAGGTAGGTACTTTTTTGCTATTTTGAGAAAAGTAAATGAGTAAATTTCGCGTGACGCTAAAGAGGACCTGTTTTCTCCATGAACATAGTTGGGTTGTATTAAATAGGACTTGATCTGACACTTAAAATAAGTAAGTTATAAAATAATAAAAGAAAGGAGTGTTAGAAATGAGTACAATACAAACAAAAATACTAAAACCAAAGCTAGGGTTATTAGAGCTAGCAAAACAACTAGGAAATGTATCTCAAGCATGCAAAGTGATGGGATACTCAAGAGATACATTTTATCGGTTTAAGGAGTTATATGAAAATGGAGGAGAGGAAGCATTACATGAAATAAGTAAGAAAAAACCGCTATTAGCGAACAGAGTTTCCGACGATATAGAAAGAGCAGTGATTGGTATAGCAACAGAATTTCCAGCATATGGGCAAGAAAGAGCTGCAAATGAACTGAGAAAAAGAGGTATAATAATTTCTCAGGGAGGAGTAAGGTCTGTATGGCTAAGAAATGACCTTGAAACTCTCAAAAAGAGACTTAAAGCGCTAGAGACAAAAGTAGCTTAAGAAGGAATCATTTTAACTGAAGAACAACTTACAGCTTTAGAAAAAGTTAAAGAACAAAGGGAAGCTCATGGTGAAATTGAGACACAACATCCAGGTTATTTGGGTTCTCAAGATACCTATTATGTGGGCAATATCAAAGGTATAGGGCTAATTTATCAGCAGACTTTTGTTGATACTTATTCGAGAGTTGCAATGGTTAAACTTTACACGGACAGAACAGCTATTACAGCTGCAGACCTCCTCAACGATAGAGTTATTCCATTTTTTGATGAGCAGAAAATTCCATTATTACGCATTCTAACTGATAGGGGTACAGAGTATTGTGGCAAGCCAGAAAATCACGCTTATCAGTTATATTTGGGAATCGAAAATATCGATCATTCTAGAACCAAAGCCAACTCTCCACAAACCAATGGCATATGTGAAAGATTTCATAGAACCATGCAAGATGAGTGTTACAATATTATCTTTAGAAAGAAAATCTACAATTCTTTGGAAGATCTACAGATTGATGTTGATTATTGGTTGCGTTCTTATAATGAGACAAGGCCTCACTCGGGTAAGTATTGCTATGGCAAAACACCTATGCAAACGTTTTTTGATAGTAAATATATTGCTTTTCAGAAAAACATTAGTAGCATTAAACAAGAGCCTGATATTAGTTTTGACTACCTCAATTCTTCTGTCAGTTAATTCTTGTCTGTCACATTAAATCTTGTCTTTTACACTGTTACTCCTAGTAATATTACATCTGACAATGTTTGAATTATTAGACTTATCGCTTATATCTGAAATATTGCTTTTTTCACTACATGAAGACAAATTACTCGACATATTGTCTAAGCTAAAGCGCTTTTTACCTTGATAGATTGGATTCCAATCAAGTGGATTATAAGTTTTTTTGCTAGTCTCAACTTTTTGGTTATTTTGCTGCTTAGGAGAAAATCCAAAGTTTTCTCTTTCTTTCTTGCTTAGTGTTTCGAGAAATTTTACGGTTTCTAATTTATCTCCTGCAGCTAAAGTAACTTTCTTTTCCTCCATAACATTAGGCTTTGGAGCAGTAGAATCAGCTTTCTCTCTTGCATTTAATTTATTAGTGCTTTCATGAATGTCAATATTATGATTTTTCATCAAATCTTGCATTCTTGGACAAAATGTTCTCTCAAGATTATCAGAGGTGTTTTTAGCTGGTTGTTTTGGTGTTCCATTCTGCTCAAAAATTGCTCGCCTTCCAGCAAATTTAGCTTGGGAAGATTTCGGAGGAACAGGTGGGGCAACCATGCCTTTTGAGTTAATCTTTCCTTCATTTTTAGGAAAAATTTCTGGATTATTTTTTTCTACTGTAGTATTCATTTTTTTACCTCTAAACCTATTAACTAATAAAATTATAAACTTAGAGGTATTAATTTTGTAATAATAATGCTAATAGGTTTCAAATAAGCATTGCCAGAGGATTCTCTATATAATGCTTAAAAGCGTTTAAAAATTTCGCTCCGAGTGCTCCATCAACCGTTCTATGGTCAACAGAAAGTGTTACTGTCATTATTTCTGCTATCTCTATTTTCTCATTCATAACAATTGGTTGTTTTTTGGATGCACCAACTGCCATAATGCAAGATTGCGGTGGGTTGATTATAGCACTGAAGGCTTTTATACCAAACATTCCTAAATTGGAAATAGTAAACCCACCTCCTTGAAATTCTTCTGGCCTTAATTTTCCAGATCTTGCTCTGCTTACTAAATCTTTCACTTCTTTTGATATAGATAAAACATCCTTTTTATCAGCGTTTTTCACTATGGGGGTAATGAGTCCATCTTCAAGTGCCACAGCAATTGAAATATCTATATTTGAATATCTCAGTATTTTATTATCTATCCACGAAGAATTTATATCAGGAAATTTTTTCATGCTAAAAGCTACAGCTTTTATAATTAAGTCATTGATTGTCACTTTATTACTCTCATCTGCTAAGTTAATCTCATTTTTGAGCGATATTAGCTTATCAACTTGGCAATCTACAGTTAAATAAAAATGTGGAACGTTCTGTTTGGATTCAGTTAAGCGCTGTGCTATCACTTGGCGTATATTGCTTACTTCAACTATGGTATCTTTCTCAGGACTTTCAGTGCGTATACTACTGCTTAAAGACTCCAACACATCAGCCTTAATTATGCGACCATATGGTCCTGTACCTTTTAATTGCTGCACATTAACCCCTTCATTTTGAGCTATTTTCTTAGCTAATAGGCTTATTTTTGTTCTACCTTCTGTTGTCTTAGTATCTTCTTCTTTTCTAGATCCCAGTGTCACGCACTGGGATGACATTGAGGAGTTGGATCCCAGTGTCACGCACTGGGATGATATTGAAGAGTTGAATGACATTGGAGGGTTGGATGATATTGAAGAGTTGGGTAACATTGAGGAATTGGATGGCACTGAGGGATTGGTTTCAACTTCTTTCTTAGCTTCAATATTGGTAGCAGAAGCTGAAACATAGTTACCGAGTGCACTTTCATCTTCTCCTTCTTCCAGCATTAAAGCTATCGGTTGATTTACAGGCACGCCACTTGTTCCTTCTGTTACTAAAATTTTTGCTAAAACTCCTTCATCTACAGATTCAAACTCCATTATGGCTTTATCAGTCTCTATCTCAGCAATTACGTCGCCTACTTCAACTTTCTCTTGTTCTTTTTTATGCCACTTGACAATTTTTCCTCCAGTTTTGCTCATTGTCGGTGAAAGAGCAGGCATTAATATTTCTATAGGCATTGATTTTGCATTTAAAGATCTATTCAATTTTTAATTTACTCTTTATCTTATGTCAATCTAATCGTGAATTATGATGAATAAGTCTGTTACACTATCCCTCACGTCATCCCAGTGCGTGACACTGGGATCTTGGTTCAGTGCTATTATCCTATTGTTTTTATTATTTAGCCATAGCTTGTTTGCTAATAACTTTGTTTCAACCAAATCAAATAAGATCAACATGAGAACAGGGCCAGGGTTTCACTATCCTGTAAAATGGATATACACTTGCAAAAATCTGCCCCTGAAAGTGATAGAAGAGTTTGAGAGTTGGAAAAAGGTCTGTGATGTACATGAAGACTGCGGATGGATAAAAGGCAATCTGCTTAGTGATAAGCACCACGCAATTTTAAAAGAAGATACTTATGGATATCAAAAACAGAGTGTAGACAGCAAGATTACTATGAAAATAGACAAGTTTGTTGTAATGAAAATAAAAAAATGCAGTGAAAAATGGTGTTTGCTGTCCTCATCGAAACGCAAAGCATGGGTACAGAAAGAATCTATATGGGGAGTTGATTAGACTGGCGAAAGACCTTGATTAGTAGTAGTTTCCAAACCTTCTGTAGCAAGTTCTTCAGATGAAGCAGAGAGTTCTTGAGGCTCTGGAGAATTGTTTTGCCATGCAGTGCTGTCACAAAAACTCCTTAACATCTCCTCAGCGGATGAATCTAAAATTTGTACAATAGACTTTTCACTCTGCTCTTTTAGCGATTGATCCATTCTAGAGATCAACTCAGAAAACTCACTACCTTCTTTTTCAGCTTCACTTTTTATTTTACTTTCTATGCGTGCAATATTACCTTGATCAATTTCTTCTTTTGTTATGTTGAATGAATTTGCAACATCTTGATATCCAATCTTACAATTTCCACAACCAATTATGCAAAAAGCAATAGAATTAGATATTTCACTTGCAGCCCACTTATGTATAGTGTAAGCCAAATAATTGTCATGGTATTTAATGCTAAATTGTTGTTCTATTAGCTCAGAAATTCTATTCTTTAGAGACATAAAGTACCCTCCTTACATTCGTTATACCTTTTTGTTAAGATACAACAATTACACCATTTACTACATGCTTTGTTTTAATTAATTATTAAAACGAGAGCATAATTCTCAGAGCTATATCTTTTTACCTTAACAATTCTTTTTTGATTTCCTCTTCAATCATCTTAGTTAAACTCGTATCAAACTCACTCCTCGAAAAATCCCTAACCTCCCCGGGATCATATCGGTTTCCTATTCTTTTTTCAATAGCATCATCTATTATGTTTTTGTCAAATCCCTTTATAATAGGCGTTACCTTCACCTGCCCTGCAGAGCCTTTACCATAAATTCCTTTGCTTTTATCAATGCAACCACCTGCACCAGGTTTACTGCTTCTAAAACCCTTTCTACACTCTACTGGTTCATACTTGATTTCACCATTTTTTATATATGCTATCCTATTATCTTCAGTATCCCGCAATCCTGTTGTTGTGGTTTTTTCTTTTAATTTTACACTATCATCAATTATTGGTTCCATATAATCCCTATACCGACCTTCATACTCATACTCTTTATAGATACCTCCACCTCCCATAGTGATTAAATCCTTGCACTCTTGTTTGCCTACACGACACTTTCTTATAAAAATAGGACCCCCATCCTTATCTGTGTATCTCTTTTCTCTGTTACCTCCTCCCTCTGAAGCTTCAATTTCAAAGATAGGATAATCAAGATCAATTTCCAATTCAGCTTTAATATAATCTCCTGGCATTCCTGCTCTAGTTTCAGTGGAACAGGCATTCTTCTTGGTGGCGTCATCTACATGATGTTTGCAGTGATTGGGTGTATTTTCTATGTGACCTGCTTCACCACATCCCCACACTTCTATTTCAACATGGCTAGATGTTGTTTGTGAGCCATCAAAATCAGAATTTCCACTTCCAAAATCACGGGATTTTTCGCTCTTTTTTTCCGGTTCTTGTTTCTTTTTTTCCAGTTGTTTCTCGATTATCTCTTTTAACTTCTCTTTGAGACCTTCTAAATCGAACCTACACAATTTATCAGCGTAAAAGACCTCTGTTCTATCTGCTTTAATCAGTTGATCTTTTAATTGTGTGCACTTTTGTACTTTAACATCCTTATCTTTACAATCCACTTCCTCATACCTTAAGTAAAATGAACTACCATCTTTTTTATTCAAATATCGTGTTGAGCGACTACACACTCCACCAAAACAAATGCAACCATCATCACCTTGCTTACATATTACTTCTTTATGCTCTGCATCTATCAACTTATATACTACTTTGACTTTGTTGTTTGTAAATTGTTCATCTATGTCTTTATCGCGATCCACGCAGTAACTGCATTTTCCCTTCTCCTGCTTATTTTCATCAGGAAAGAAAACATACCCTTGTTTATTGAATATTATTTTATCCAGCCGACCTTGAGGTCTGTTTAATAGGTCGACTATTTCCTTGCTTGGAAGATAATAGAACTGATTTGATTCCTTTGAGTAAACAGCATTATATTTAATATATCTTGTTCTCATTGATTTTAGTGGTACTATCTTACCTTCTCTTTCAAGAACAAACTCCTCTGGTTGTGGTTGCCAGCCAGAAAGACAAAGCATTTTACTGTTAGAATTTTCTTTATACTTTACTTCTATTTCTGGTTGTCCTAAGTTGTTCAATTTGCATTTATTTCCTTGAAACTCTTTACATTCTGTTTCAATATCAGGAACATAGTCATATTCTTTCAGAACTTCAAATTGTTGCGGATTACTTTCTAATATACCTTCTATAATATTATCAATATAACTTTTTTCGTTATTACTATCAGTTGTTTTTGCTACTATTGCTGGTTGTACTACTTTTAAAGATAGAGGGCCAATGTTTGTAGAAGAACCAGCATTAACATTAAAAGTACAGGAACCATTACTGTAAATTCCATGTGCTCTATAAGTACAAGTGCTCTCGCTCATCCTCATTTTTATTTCCAACGTATTTTCATCTACTACCTTTACTACCTCAGGCTCTGGAGCAGGTGGTGCAGGAAAACAGCGGACGAACTGCAGATCATCTATACTTTGAGTTCCACGGTATTCAGCGCAGAGCTTATCTTTTTCTCTATAGGTTTTGAAGTAGTGTGTAGTGCCATCTCTATCCAAAATAGAGCGCCACTCAGCTTTATTTTCTCCATACCCTTTAGGGAAATCTAACTTTTCCCCAATCTCCCCATCTCTTCCTTTCAGATCACCAATTATTACCTTAACCTTAGGGTCAAAATAATCATTGTCTCCATTTGTTATAGGAACGATTCTAACTTGTGGAGGTGACATCGCAAGTTGTTCACAAAGTGGAGGTGGGCCAGGTGCAAGTGGCACAGGAGCACATTTTACTTTTTTCTGATAGCAAGTATCACAAATATTTTCCATTCCTCCAGGGCGAAAAATATTTGCTCCTTCACCTACTTTATCAGCCCATTCAAAAATACCACTTACACAAGCCGCTTTTTGGCTACAAGCACATATTTTAGGAGAATTAGCAAATTTCTTTTTTTCTTCATCAGTAACATTATCTACCCACTCCCACTCAAGACCTTTCGCAATTCCTTCCTTAATTTTTCCATCACCTAACATTTTATCTCCTTCCCAGTCGATAAAAACTGCTGCAGAAATTCCAGCTCCGCTTGCCTGTGTTCCGTATATCTGGCGGCAAGACGTTCCATTAGCTAATACATAACAATTACCTCCTTTATAGTCGCAAACTTGAATCTTTGGATTAAAATAACCATCAACTCCTTGGTCTTTGACTGCTGTTACTTTAATTTCTTTTAATAAGTGAGGATCAAAGCTTAAATCATCCCACTTACCAGTAAAGAAGTTCGCAAGACCTTTTCCTATTGTGCTTCCCCCAGCTTCAAAATCAGTACGAGTGTATATATTTGTGCAAGTATCAGAATATCCATTACTTGCAATTAGCAAAATTAATGCTAGAAAAAAAAATTTAGCTTTAAGCTCTACACTTCTCATAAAATACCGGTAACCACTTATTAGCTTCTTCCCCTTTTTCCTTTATTGCCTCGTACATGTACTTTATAGTCTCTTTATTAGCTGAAAGTACATATATTTCTTGCATATTCTTTAAATCTAAATTTAAAGTTACTAACCCTTTATACTGTTTTATCAAAAATAAACCTTCCTGTGTTGGCGTCTGCAGAATTATATTCAGCTCCTCTTTGGATAAAGAAAATGCTTTCATGTATAATCTATTTGCATTGACGTTTGGCATCAAGATCCTTGTATCAACATGCTTGTCTAAATATTGAGTAAATTTGCTAGCAAATGCGAGGTTCAAATTCTCAGTACTTAGGATTACCACAACATTTAGTTCCGTCATTCTTTGCATCCAGTTATCAAACTCTTTCTCTGTAGGAAAAATATTACTTATCTCCCATGCTTCATCCAAAACAAGTATTGCAGGTGAACCATCACATTTTGCCTCAAAAGAATATAAAAAATAGTAAAGTATCACGGACATACATTCTTTTTGTTTTGTGAGATTTGCAGTGTTGAGAGATATAGTTTTTACCTCCCAGTCGATATTTGATTCATCACCATCTTGAAATAAGTAAGCAAAGTCACCATCATCACACCATCTACTTATTTTACCCCCGAGGAGCAAAAGCACCTCAGAAATTTGTGAAATAGAACGCGATTCCCTTGGTATAGCAAATATAGAATCCACAATTTTTCTTATCTTTTCTTCTACGTCCACCAAGCTCGTATCGGCTACCATTCTTTTGATCAGTTCAATCAGCATATTGCGACTGGAAGCACTGTCTTCAATGTTTAGTGGATTAAATTTTAGGCTTTTATCTTTATATTTTGGGTCAATTATGTAATATTTACCACTCACTGCTTTAGTAAAAATTATTGATTTTCCAGTGTTATCCAATATGACAATTCTTGGGTTAAACTTTCTTGATTCTGATAATAGGAAATTAATGAGTGAGGTTCTGCCTGAATTTGGAGCTCCAAGTACCGTAGTGTGACCATTGTTTTTTTTTCCATGAAAATTAAAGAAGTAAGGACTTCCTTTTTTTGAAAAAAAGACCGTTACCGCTTCTTTCCACCTTCTTCCTTTTAATGTACCTGACGTAAAATCGTGCAGCATAGCAAAACTGCAAGCATATTTTGCTAATATATTTTTCGGTTGCGTAATAAAAGTAAAATTGCCTGGAAGTTGTGCCCAAAAATGACTTTCCATATGTAGATCAGTTCTAAACATCATGAAGCCAATCAATGACATTATAGAAGATAAATCACCAATACCTTCAGCTAACTTATTCCTATCGTCTGCAAATATTGTAAAAATAATTTTCTGTTGACAGAAGTCTAGACTAGAGGTCTTTTCAAGCTCTATTATTTCTTCAATTCCTGAGCTTTTAAGTAAGGTATTATCCTCACTAATTTGCAGCATGTTAATTTGTTTGTTAAATTCTTTTATTGCCTTACTATTACTAGTAAATATCATTATTTCTGTAATGATAAATTCAGATTCAAGCTGCAAGCACCTATCTATATTGCCTAAGGGGATTTCCCGGTATTCCTTCATGCTGAAAATAGAGCCAAATTTTTGTTGATTTTCAAATATTGTTTGAAACGTATTGAAACCAAAAGCTATCTTTAAATTTTCAACATGTTGCGACAGATCCCTTTCACATATTGGGTGATCTTTGTGCGTTAATGTAACAATATAATGAAGAAATTCCGTCATTTCAGAATATATGTTACCCTCACTAAACCTTAGACCCAGCTTTTTAGCTCCGAAAGGTTCTAGGTCACTTTGAATTAAGTCAGTTATCTTTTGCAACTCCTGGTGGCTTTCTTGTAAAGACAGCTTATGCTTATTCTTTATTCTGTTAAAAAGAAATGAATTATTAGTATGCTTGCCAAAATCGCTAAACAATATCACAACGTACAATTCATTTATATACTGTAATTTACTATCAGTTAGTTTATTAAACCATGTTGAATGTAGATCATCAGAGAAGTCTTCAGTTTTATTCCATTTTAAACTTAGTTTATTGCGCTTTCTGGCAGTATGAATCCAAACGGTAAAATATAGGCTATTAATATTTTTTGATATGCTTTTTCTGATTTCAGTTCTAAGGTCGCTGTAGTTATCAACAGAAGAATAATCTTCTAACTTGATTATTTTTAACAATTCTCCCTGTTTTGTTAGTATGGTTTCTTCGTTGTAATGACAAGCATAAGGAATAAAATCTAAATCAATGCTCTCTAGTAATGCTAAGTTGTTCTTTTTTTCAAACTTAGAGTTAATTGCTGGTACTTTTAGCTGCATATGCGTATTCAATAAAGATAATTAAAAAAGATAAAAATACTATCTTAATTTTTATCTTTTTTTTCGCTATCGGATTGTAATTTTATATCTTTTGCAAAATTAAATTTTTCTTTTAAGTAGTCTGTTGCCTTTTCTGTACTACCAAACATCATGATCAGTACACCAAACATTATCATAAAAAAGATTAGACCTCTGAACACTACTGCAAGTATCACCGCAGCTATACACAACCCTATGATTGTTGAAGGACTCATATTTTCTATAGTATCTTTAATTGAAAATGAAGAAATAAAATCTTTTACCGTTTCTTGTACATCCTTTAATTCATCACTCACCGAACTTGCTTCGCTAGAATATGATACAAAAATAAAACTTAACAGGGCTATAAAAACCAAAACTTTATTCAATTGAACGTGCATAAACTAAACACCTTTTAAACACTCCTCAACTATAACAACTTTTACATCAACAGGCAAGAGCTGAATTCACTTATCCACTACAAGTAACACATATTTAATTTTTACAGATGTGAACATGCTGTAAGCTCTTTATCATCAACAGGACGACTCAAATTGGTGGATGTTAATTCACTTGAAGGGGGGGTTAAATACCATGTGACTGCTGTTGCTATAGTAAACACTGCAGCCATAATAAGCAATCCTTCTCCTACCAATCCTGATGTCATTGCTCCTGCAACAAGACACCCTACTGCTAAAAGGGCACAACCTGCTACAAGTGCAACGTGAAGATTTCTGTTATTGGGTTGTTTTTTAGATAGAACCTCTTTATCGTTATTGTTATTATCAGGAGCACTTTGTTCACTTAAAACAGCTTCCTTCTTTTGTTCTTCAAGTTTAAGTTCCTCTTTCCCAGGTAATGTTGATCCAGATTTCTCACTATTTAACTTTAGCTCTTCTTTCACGACTTGCTCTGGTTGCATTTGATCTTCAATCTTTTTATTATATTTAGAAGGAGATCTTCGTCCACTTGGCCCTTTGGACCTTGTTTTAGTTAGGTGTACTAATTTTGTCTCTCCTTCATCCTCTGGTTGCAAACCATTATCTTCTTCAGTAGAGCTTAGTGTTGAGTTTAAACTTTCTTCAGATAAAGTGCTTGTTGCTGATAGTTCACGTGAACCCATTCCACTATCTGATTCACTGTCACTACTGAGTTTAGAAGTTTGCTTCTCCTCTATTTCTTCCACAACCTTGCTATATTTTTCAAACACTTCCTCTGTAACATCTGAATTACTAAGTATTTTATTATCACCACTTTTTTTCTCAGCTACATTCAAGGGTGTTTCTTGTGTGTTGTTTTGCTCTTCAATATGTTTTAGCTGCATTTGATCTTCAATATTTTCTTCAACAGCATTTGGTATTGAGCTTACACTGCTGCTCCTGTTAGTAATATCCAAAATTGTTTGTACTATTGCTGTCTTTTTTTTTGAGTCTAGTTTTTTTGACTCTGTTATTTCTGCTTTCAACGCTGGAAGAAAGTGTTGGGTATAATTATTATAATGTTCTCTTTTTTTTCCACTGATTTTTCTAACTCAGCTAATGCTTCAGGACTAGTTCCTTGCTTGGATAACTCTAAGTGTTTTGCGATAGCCTGCTCATCTTGTCGTGCTCTCAGTAATTCTTCTAATTCAGTTAACACCTTAGGACTAGCTCCTTGCTTGAACAACTGTTTGCATTTTCTGAGAGTCTCGTCTCGCTTACTGTCTGGGCTTTCGTGTTTATGATTTTCTTTCGTTACCTTTGCGTATATCACGTCATGCAATTCAGAGTCTTTTTTATTATTCTTAGGTTTTTTTAAAGGACTTAGCATAGCACTTCTCCATACATAACAAAATGTATAGATACCTCTTTAGCATTAATTTTACATTAAAACTGGGCAATTATGCCCTATCATGAATAATTACGGCAACCTGTTAACTATTTGCTTTCTGGGTTTTCTACTTCTACAAATTTGCTTTTGATATAATTGTTCGCTTGTTGAACTAACATGTCTATCACTTCTTTTACAGGCTTTTCTCTATCAACCATGCCAACACTTTGACCGGCCATTAAAGATCCCGTTTCAACATCTCCATCAATTACTGCTCTTCTTAAAGCTCCAGCCCAGAATTTTTCTATTTCAAGCTGCCCATCTTCTTTTGAGATCTGCCCATTTTGGTATTTATCAATAACTTTTTTTTGATGCTTCATAAAATCATCACTTGCTTTGTTGGCTATGGCTCTTACTGGAATTACAGGAAAATCAGCACTTATCTGTACAGAAGGTATTGCATTACGTGCGGCTGATTTAATAAACACTTTCTTAAAATTTTTGTGGGCAATTGACTCATTAGTGCAGACAAATAATGTACCTATTTGACAGCCACTTGCCCTCATTTCTAAGTAATTAACTATCATCTCACCTTTTCCTATTCCACCTGCAACAAACACTGGTATTTGTTCATTTTTAAAATGAGGCAATATCTCTTGTGCGAGAACAGAAGTGCTAACTGGCCCTATGTGCCCACCTGCTTCCATCCCTTCTATTATTAACGCATCTACTCCCATTTTTACTAACCTTTTCGCAAGGCTTAATGCTGGTGCAAAGCACATAACTTTAATGCCTGCACTCTTAATTTTTTCTATATTAGGCTTCGTTGGTAATCCGCCAGCAAGCACTATATGGCTTGCTTTCGTTTCAATACACACATCTATCAACTCACTCAACTTTGGGTGCATAGTAATTAGGTTTACACCAAATGGTTTGTTAGTTAATTTCTGTGTCTCTATGATTTCTTTTTTCAATAGGTCTGGAAACATTGCACCACATGCAATTACACCGAAACCACCAGCGTTTGAGATTGCCGAAACCAAGTTTCTCTCTGAAACCCAGCTCATAGCACCACCCATTATCGCAAACTCACTACCAAGAAAATCTGTTCCTTTTTTCCAGAGGCTACTTAACATATAACCTATATCATACGTTTAAAAATGTTTTGCTTATCTATAAATGTGTGTTTCAAAGCGCCAAGTATATGCAAGATTATAAAGAGTACCATAAAACATGCAAGCATCGAATGTAGCTGATTAGCCGTGTTAGCTAGATCTTTGTTTTGATTAATCAACAAAGGGATATGAAAAAAATACTTGATCTTTTTGCCAGAAGCAGAAGACATAACATAGCCAGATAGTGGCATTAGCACCATCAAAGAATACAAACCAAAGTGTACTGTTTTGCTTACATTGATTACAAATCGAGAGAAATTCCCTGGTAGTGGTGGAGCGTAAGTAAAGATGCGAAAAAATATGCGTACAACAATCAACCCAAGAATAGTGATACCGCAAGCCTTATGAATAGCGTATATGTTGAACTTAATCTCATTGCTAAGTGGTAAGCTTTTCATATAAAGTCCAGAGCAAAGCATACCAATAATAAAAACAGCCATCAACCAATGGATAACTCTTAAACCTAGGCTATATTTATCGTCTTCCATTTTGATTACCCTAAAGTAGCATTTATATAATAGAAAAACTATTTTTCAATCAAAATTATTAAAGCAATTTAGATTTACCGACAATGTAGCTATACAAATTCGACCCAGCCGAGAGTCAAGTGGCACCTAAGCCATAGAAACGGATTAAATGCAAAACTTCCTTGACAAACTCCGCCAGCCCCCTTATCATGAAACTGAAGGTATTCAGTTATCTTCATCTGTGCAGATTAAACAGCAAGAAAACAACGTAGTTGGCGTCTTATTTTTAATTTTTTGCACTATGTGCACCTTATGTCTTCACAACATTTCTGGGTTTTTACCTACATAAGCTGAAACGCGCTTATAAGTCGTTTAAGACAGTATAGTACGCCAATTTGCAGGATTAGAGAGTGACAACTAGCTAACACGGGATTTCTTTTGCCTTTTTTTCTGCTTAGTAAATTTCTTAAACATTTGAACTAAGGTGAGTTGCACTTAAAAGCAGCTAAATTGCAGTGTTTAAGACTTAAAAAAACGCCAATACAGAAAATAGACAATGACTAGGGCTTCTTTTGCCTTTTTTTTCGCTTGGTAAATTTCTTAATGTTTGTAGCTAAACGACAACCGTCATCCCGCTACTTGTTAGCGGGATCTAGAGATACCGCGAATGAATCGCGGTATGACGTGGTAGACTTGGTGTTTGCCTACGCTTGTCATTCCAGCGCCTCCCTCTGTCATCCCAGTGCTCCGACACTGGGATCCAGTTTTTTCATAATCATCAAAACGTTGTGTTTTAACAACCACTTTCTATGCTAGTTTGCTTGCTCACAAGCAAACTTTTCTGGATCCCAGTGTCTGGGCACTGGGATGACACCCTCTTGGATGGAAACCAGTGTCAGCTACTCGGATGACAGAGGGAGGCGCTGGAATGACAAAGTGAAGTATCTGCTTCTGTCATCCTATGATAGCTAAAATGTATTAAATAGGACTTGATCTGACACTTAAAATAAGTAAGTTATAAAATAATAAAAGAAAGGAGTGTTAGAAATGAGTACAATACAAACAAAAATACTAAAACCAAAGCTAGGGTTATTAGAGCTAGCAAAACAACTAGGAAATGTATCTCAAGTGTAAAAGACCTGGATTCCAGCGTCACGCACTGGAATGAGATTGTGGGGTGTTAGGTGTCATCCAAGTAGCGTGACTACTTGCTGTATTACCAAGTCCAATTAAGTGCAGCATCATCATTTATTGGAGGCTCAAAATACGGTTGTGACATTACTTCTTTTACAGCGTTTTGGAATCCTAAATCTTTTAAGGTATCTGCTATAACTTTAGTTTTAAAGGACTCTTCTCCCGCAAGTTTATTAGCTACATCATCGATTGATGCCCCTACTTTTGCGCTTAAAAAAGCTTTTGCTGTTTGATTATCACCATACGCTGTATCATTAGCATCAAGAAATCCTCGTAATTTTTCCACTAAAATTGATTTGTTGCCATCTTTTGCACCAAGTACCTTTCCTGCTACAGCTGATGTTTCAAGTTGAGAAGTTTGAACAACTTTGTCTGTGAGTTTGCTTAAGATAGCTTTAGCACCATCTTCAGTTGCGTTGGAACCATCAGCTTTAACAACTACGTTATTTCCAGTGAGTGTACCTAACATAGTATTCACACCAGCTTCAGTTGCATTGTCACCAGTAACGTTAACTTTAGTAGTTAGATCTGGAACTTTAACAACTACGTTATTTCCAGTGAGTGTACCTAACATAGCATTCACACCAGCTTCAGTTGCATTGTCACCAGTAACGTTAACTTTAGTAGTTAGATCTGGAACTTTAACAACTACGTTATTTCCAGTGAGTATACCTAACATAGCATTCACACCAGCTTCAGTTGCATTAGCACCATCAACATCAGCTTTCTTTACCACCTTAGCATCCACATCTTTTTTAGTATAAACACCATTATCATTAGCCCCTGCTTTGAGCTTTACTAATAGAGCATTTACAAAATCACTATCGTCTATGAGCTCTCGTTTTGTCTTACCATTCAAATTATCAAGCAACGCCATATCACACTCTCCGTTAATTACAAAAACCATAGCATGCATGAAAAAAGTATAATTTTTGTTAATGCTAGATTTTACATAAGATTTCCTTGAAGCTTGTCGTTTCAGAATTCTTCTCTTACCATCCCAGGCCCCTCTCCTGTCATCCCAGTGCATGACACTGGGATCCAGGTTGCTCACAAGCAAACTAGCATAGAAAGTGGTTACAATGGTTTCGATGAGATTGCAGAAAGGCTAGATCCAGTGTCAGCTACTCGGATGACACCATTCTTTTTCCTGGATCCCAGTGTCTGGGCACTGGGATGACAAGGAAGGTAGGCGCTGGGATGACAAGGGAGGGAGGCACTGGAATGACAGGAGAAGGTACTGGACTGACAATCGTCATCCCGCTACTTGTTAGCGGGATCTAGAGATACCGCTGCGGTATGACGGTTCGCGGTGGTATGACGTAGGACTGCTGTCATCCCGCTACTTGTTAGCGGAATGGTAGGGAAACCTTAGCTATAGAGATACCGCGAATGAATCGCGGTATGACGTGTTGCTTGGGTCAGCTATACTTGCTTCCCTGTATGTATTAGATGTAGGCCGAGTTATGATCGTGATAAACATAATCGCTTGCGCAATCAAACATTTTCACAAAGCCATTCTCTAGATAAAGATTATATTCGTGATGTTGATCTGATAATACAATATTATCTTGCTCCCCTAAATTGAAATGACTTGAATCTGACAGCAATTCATAATTTGGATTATCTATTTTACTAATGCTGCTTATTACTTTGCCATTACCACTTGATATAGCTAAACTATAACTATCACCATCCTTCATTATCTTGATGGATACCTTATCTTCAGGTAACGCTATAAGCTTTTTCGTATCACCATCGTGAATTACGAACTTGCCTTTTTCAAAATAATATTTGTCTTCTGGCAAAGCACCAACCTTATAATTTGATGTATGCAATTTGTTCCAGAAATCTAACACAGATTGCTTATCTGTTCCTTCTGCTCTATCATACAAAGATTTTACATCATTGTAATCTATGGTTACATTTGCCTTGTGCTTTCCTTCTGAATCTCGATCATAGCTCTTTTCTATTTTCAAGATTGTGTCTTTCAATACTACCTGTTCTTTTTCCTCTACTGAAGCTGACCTTTTTGCCCTTGTTGGAATTTGTGGCTGATCAGACTGCATTTCACTATTGTCGTTTGATACAGTTCTCTCTTCAGCAACAACATTAGTAGTACTATGGCTCATGTTAACTTCTGTCTTAGTTTCACTTACTTGCCCTTTTGGACTTTCGGTTTGTTTCTCTTTTGTGAATATTCTCTGATAGTCCGTGTAGCCTCTATTAGTATCACCGATATCGCCACTGCCTTGATCAAAAGTTATTTTTTTACTTCCATTCCCCATGTCCTCAATTTCAACTTGAGGAGAAACAGATGCGAGGAAATCGTTATAACTGTAGTTGTAGTCAGCAGAAAAGAATATTTTCCCTTTGAAGTTATGGAAATTATTAGATAACATTCCAATTTCTTCATCAGTATCACCATCAAATAGTTTTACTTTAGTGAAATATGTTTGATCTTTTATTCTAACTATTTCACCACTGGAGTTTCTTGGTATGTGGTAATCATTTGGATCATGTTTAATGGCAAAAAGTTTACCAGAGCCATATTTCTCTAAGTTTATAAGGCCCACATTTACATGTTTATGGGAATAATCTCTCTTCTCATATTCATGTGCAAATATTGGATCTATGTATCTATATTCATCTGGTATATCTGGCATACCCATTGGATGTTCATCACCATCTTTCGTCACCGGAACAAGCTTATATGCTCCGTCTTTTTCCACTAATTTTAGATGAGAAATGCTGTTTGGTAATTGAAACCTTACATTTGCTCCATGGTCATGAATAAATAGATCACCTTTCTCGGTAATATAAAAGCCCATATTTTTGAACTCATGTAAGCGCTCGTCTCCTTGCTTTACAACCGCTTCGTACACATCATCGTCTGTCCTATCTGTTCCCTTATTATCCAGTAATGTTCCTTTTTCCACGATTACTCCGCTTTCTCTTTGCTCATCAGAATATTGTGCATGCTCTGAATCCTGATGATTCAAAATCTTAGGGCCTCTGAGGAGCAGAGAATCTAAATCTTTTTGAATGTGTCCAGTACTAGGATGCAACAATTCATTTTCATGTAAATGTGCTTCATCAAAGTATTCATCGCGTTCAACTGTTCTGCCATCTATTAGAGAAGCTTTATACTGACCATTTTCTTTTGTAACTGCCATATAAGCACTACCATCATATGAAACATTTAGGTTGTGCAATGTATCCTCAAAAACAAAAGTTTCTTTAGTTTGGCCTTCAACTTGCTTAAAAAATCCTGATTCGCTCAATAACTCTCCAAGTTTTGTATTTCCATCATATATAGACAGTGCACCCATATCCCCGTGACCAAGAGCTTTTATAGAGAAAATCTTGCCTTCTTGTAGATCAATATGATTTGTACCTCTTATCAAGTTTGGATCGATATTGATCATCTCTCCTAACATCTTTTCTACATCGATGTTCTTAGTCGCTTTTACTTGTTCTAAGCCAGTGTTTATGGTTTTATCAAGCAAGGAGTTTTTTGATTCCTCATACTTATTTAATAATGCATCTTTCAGTTGTGTATATTTGTCTTGTGTAGCACTATATAATCTCTTATCTTCATTATAATAATCAGTGCTAGCTAATTTGAATTTTTCTGAATATTTTTCATAAGAAATCTCTCTTCTTTCGTATTGCTCAGATGCATCATGGCGCTGTGTGTCTTCCTGTTCACGCAGGCCTTTCAACACATCACCATATTCTATATCCTTCTGCTTATCTAAGTTTTCTAGTTCATCCACATATCTTTTTTCTAAATTTTTTTTCCCTTCATCGTAAGATTCTCTTAAATCTTCACCATATCTTGATAATATCCTTAAAGCCTGATTTTTATATTCTTGACTGTTTTGATATTCATTACCTTGTTGGTCAGAATAAGTTAGTTTATTCTGTCCATCAGAAACCTTGAGGAAATGATATTCCTTTGATATATCTAAATGATCATTTGTTGCCCTATTTATAGCACGAGCAACATTATGAAATGCAACATGTTCTACAGAAGAAAAACTTCCAACGTTTTCTCCATCTATTTTTTCTATATTTGCTTTATAGTAGGATACGTTTTTAATTTCTCCACCCAATATTTCCTGACCAGTTGCTATAAAATCTCCTTTTGTAACTTGCAAAGCGTTGAGATGTTCCATTGCAGTTTCTGTATCATTCTCAGCAAGCCAACTTTTGAAGTCAGCATCATGTCCTTTTATGTCTTTCAAGAAACTTTTTGACTCATCTGGGTTACCTTGACGTAAAGCATCTAGGTAGTCTCTTAATAAACTAGGATCTTTTTCCTGTAAGTACATTATCAACGCATGACCTGTTTTATAAACCAGGCTATTTGCTTCGCTGTCCTTTGAATATTCTAAACTTAAAATTTTATCTAAATCCAAATTTGCAGCTTCAGTTTTGTCGATACTTGATCCTTGAGCATTGAATTTATGATCTGAATGATGCTCAAAGTAATCTGCAATTCCTTCCATTAATACTGTAGGTAGGTGCTTACCTCCTGTAGCCAAGTAAGTTAAACCATGTGCAAATTCATGCTGAAGGTTATGAACGCCACCTTGCTGATAGACATACATTTCAGCAAAAACATCAGCTTCCCCTTTGTAGTAACATTTACCACCCTCATCTCCAAGGTAAGAACCGAAACTCTCACTTCCGCCAAGGTGAGTGTAATCATCCTTGTCATCAAACATATAAATTTTAAATGTTTGTTCTGAGTTGCTGTGTTCTAACTTGAATGTATCTTTAAAACTAGTAGCTGTTTCTTTTATCTCACTTTCAATTGTTGCAATTTTACTTGCTCTTAAATTATGAGAATAAACTTCTACTTTAATATTTAAATCTTTAACTTCTACAACATGTGACGAATTAAACCCTTTGCCGTTATTGTTAAAGTATTCTTCTTTAGTTATATTTTTATTTATTTGTTGATTGATTGTCATAATTCTAACCTCTAATTTATTAACTCTTCAAATATAAGGTGACCTCTACTAAAAAAGTGTGAATTTCTGTATTAATATAATTTGTGTCTTAGTGAAGAAGTATAAGTTATTAATTTAATGTGTAAAATATTAGCACAGAAAAAATCTAGATTCTAATGTCATGTTGGATAGTGTGATAAAGGTAAGAATTTAAAAGCAAATTGACTTTCATTCCACCAAAGCACTATACTAAAACCACGATGGGTAATTAGCTCAGTTGGTAGAGCACTTGCTTGACGTGCAAGCGGTCGCTGGTTCGAACCCAGTGTTACCCACGTTTTTGTTCATGAAAAGATTTTATATGACAGCAGTGCATAACGGCAAACACTCAGCAGCACAGTCCAAGCGCTTAATCTATTCCGTAATAATAGTTGCGATAACAATGTTTATGGAAATAGTAGGTGGAATAATTTCACATTCGCTTGCTCTACTATCAGATGCAGGGCATATGCTCACTGACCTCTTTGCCTTAGTTTTAAGCTGGTTAGCACACAAATTTTCAGCTAAGAAATCTGATTTGCAAAGATCATACGGGTATCATCGGTTGCAGATAATTGCAGCATTTGTTAATGGTTTAACTTTATTTTTTATTGCAGTAATCATTATAATTGAGTCAATAAAAAGATTTATTTTTCCGGTAAATGTTGAGTGGAAAGTAATGTTAGTAATTGCCACACTTGGCCTGATCTCTAATATTATAGTCTTTTTTATATTACATAGTAAATGCGAGAGCAATATAAACATAAAAAGTGCTGTACTACACGTTATAGGAGATATTTTAGGTTCTGTAGCTGCTGTACTTGCATCCATAATTATCATGTTTACTGGATGGCAAATGGTGGATCCGATTTTATCGGTATTTGTCAGTGTAATCATTTTGAATAGTGGCTACAAAATTCTAAAGAATTCTTGCCACATACTTCTTGAAGGCACACCTGAAGGGATATCTACTGAGGAAATAAAAAGTAAGATCACATCAGAATTACCTGAAGTGATAGATGTGCACCACATACATGCATGGTCACTGTCTGATAATTATTTTATAATTACCATGCATGCCAAAGTAAAGCAAGATGCACAACACACTGATATTTTGTACAGAATAAAAAAAATATTGCTAGATAAGTTCGAGATAGCACATTCCACAGTTGAAATTGAATACGATGAGTGTGCAGATAATAAGATACTTAAACATTGACGTTTTAAATTACTATGCTATTACTAGAATGTAATGATGTTGAAGGTAAGCTATGATAGGTATTTCTCAATTACAATTTCCTTCAAAGGAATCTAGCAGGCTAAAGTTTGTTAGTTATTTTGCAACTTTTGTTTCTTTAAGCATTATCACTAATCCTGTTAGTGTTCTTTTTTCTCTTGGTACTATATTCTTCAGGTCTGAAATTAAAACTCTTTATATCTACAAAGAAATAAAAACGGCAAAACAGCAAAAAATGAGCAAAAGGGAATATTGGGAAATATTTTTTAAGAACAATGCAATCAAGGTAGCAGCCTTCCTCTTGTTTTCTGCTTTCATAACATATCTCACTTTCACCTCCACTTTCTTACTAATTTCGTTACTGGGAACTATACCACTTACAATGCTATTGGTTTTATTGCAGAGTGAACTGAGACCAAAAGATTTTAACCCATTTACACTGCTTAAAGCTTCCATGAATTTCTTTCGGGAAGGCATGAAAGAGAACTTACGTGGGCTAGTCAATAGCTTTGATATTAAGCTCGAACATTTACTGCCCCATCAATTAAATGATGATATCATTGAAAATGTTGATAAATTAAAAGATAAGTATGGCGAACAAGTACCTGAAGACGTAATCAAAAATGATGAATATATTCAATTCATTGGATATATAAACAATTCATATGAGCTTAGTGGTGAAGATAAAGGAAGAGTAATTGCATTTTTAAATGACTTTTGCAAAGATGATCAAAAGCATAGCTCTGGTTTCACAGGTGGGCAGATTTTACTTCTAGTTCTGAGAGCCTGCAATGATGGAGATAGAGAAGCTGTAAAAAATAAAAAAGACGCGTTAATTACAAATTTGCTTGATAGCCAAACTTTCTCTAGAAAAGAGCGGATTCCTAACACCTGTTTTACTGGTATTGTCTACAGAATGTTAAGCACGCTAGAGGGAATTCATCCTGACCCAGAAATTAGATTTACTACTCCACAGCAAATATCAATTTCAGAGGCAGAAAATGAAGCACGTAAGTTTATGTTAGACAGGTTAAAAAATAAGAAAAACAATAAAGAAATCTTTAATGCTTGGTATAAGGTTCAGAACAATTCTGGTGACAATGAAAGTCAAAAAATAGTTGATGATTTTATTTCAGAAGTAAGTATTCCTTTAATGAGAAAATTACTGGGTTTTACTTCTCAATATAGTGAACAAATTGTGCTGACGTTAATAAAAAGTATCAACTTTATAAAGTTAAATAAATTACAATGTTTTGAACTGAGTCAGTACATGGGAGATAAGCTGGAGGTATATGGTTTAAGTGATCAAGAAAGTTTACTTGAAAGCATCCAAAAAAAAGTCTTTCTAGAGCTTTTAAACCAAAATTTACTCAAGACAGATTTTTCTCTTAAGGATTCATCTCTGGATGAAGCTAAGAGAATAGCTGACAAAATAATAATAGGAGAGGTTGAAAAATTTAGGTCAGAAGCTGCTGAAAAGGCTGGAAAAGTTAGCCCTATAGAGGCTCAAATAGATACTGTATTGCGGGATCTGTCAGCCTTGCCACGAGAAAGGAAGTGTTGCATTGCGTATAGCAGGCTAAGTAACCAGTATAAAGGTAATGAAAGAGAGATAATGGAGAACATCTTACTAAAAAAATTAGAGATAACGAAAAAAGAAATGAATAAGATGCTAGAAGAGAATGATATACGTAAGCTAAAATTAGCACTTGATGATGCATGTAAGAAAAGTGGAAAAAGCATGGAAGAAATGATAAAAGAAGTAGAAGAAGTAGTCTCAAGTCGTTTCTTGCATGGAGTATCTGTTAGTAATATAGCAACAGGGTCAGCACATGAATTATAAAAACTTATGTTCCTTGCCCTGCAGAAGATTCACAATATTTCTGTGGTGTTTAAAAAAAATCAGTGCTCCTATAATTAGTAATGTTAAGAATAGATCCACTTTGAAAAAGAATGAAGTTATCACGGCTATTGTAATAGCACTTAATGAAGCAAGAGAAGAATATCTAAAGATAAAAAATACCACTATCCAGGCAAATATAAATATCAAGGCAATTGGCATATTAAGTGCTATCAACACTCCCAAAGTTGTTGCCACTCCCTTTCCTCCACTGAATTTTAGCCAAATAGGAAACATGTGCCCTAAAACTGCTAAAATTGCAGATACATATATATAAAAATCGTTATTATCACAAAATTGTTGTGCTATATAAATGGCAATAAATCCCTTAAAAGAATCCAGAAGTAATGCTAGAGCAGCAAGACATTTATTTCCTGTTCTTGCAACGTTTGTAGCGCCAATGTTTCCTGAACCTACTTCTCTTAAGTTTATCCCTTTTATTCTTGTAATGATTAAGCTAAACGGTATTGAACCGAGTACGTAGGATAGTATAAGGATTACGTACTTCTCCATCATTCTAGCATCCTCTCTCTTGTCATCCCAGTGCGTGACACTGGGATCCAGCGAACTTTGTTCGCAAACGAACCTAGTAGATAAATATAAAATTTTACATTAAAACATAACACTATGGTGGAACTATATACAAAATAGATCCCAGTGTCACGCACTGGGATGACAAGAGGGAATTTTGGGATGACAAGAAAGAGTTTTGGGATGACAAGAGGGAGTTTTGCTATGACAAGAAAATGGCACTGGAATGACACCATTAGTTGTACATGTTGCTTTAAAATATAAAGTTCGTACAATTGTGTGTCAGTTACTGAAATGACATCTGTTGTTGTACCTTCATATGCCAAAATTTAATTAATTTTATTATTTCTCAGCCTTTTTAGGTAGCACTGAACTTCATCGTTAATCTGATTACTAAACAGTATAAGCGCTGTCATGTTGATGAGAGCTAAACAAGAGAACAAAGTTCCACCGATATTGGCAATAGCCATTATATCTTTAGAAAGACCAGAAAAAAACGCTACAATTATTACTGCTATGCGGTATATCACTATACTTTTTGCACCGAATAAATATAGCCACCCCATTTCACAACAATATACAAACGAAATTACTGAAGAAAATGCAAACAAAGGTGCAGCTATTGTTAGAAGTATAGGAAACCACGGAGAAACTGTCTCAAATGCTTTTTGAGTGATTAATATCCCTTCACCAACACTAGTCTGGTATGCACCTGTTATTACTATTGTTATTCCTGTTAAACAGCAAATTAACATTGTGTCAAAGCATGGTTCTATCATAGCGACTAGGCCAGTTCTTACTGGTTCTTCATCTTTAGTTGTTGCATGAGTAATTGCAGCAGAGCCAACACCAGCTTCGCTGGCAAAAATTGCTCTTTGAATTCCAGCAACAAATGCTCCTACCATCCCTCCGCCAACAGCATTAAAATCTATCATGCTGGAAAATAATATCTTAAATGTGTGACCAAGATTGTGGATATTAAATCCAATAATAACAAGGCAGCTACATATATATATGAGTGACATAATAGGCACTAGTGCAGAAGATACTCTAGCTATCCTTTTAATTCCGCCAATAATCACTAGAGCAAGCAGCGCAGAGATTATGGAAGAAAGAAACCAAGAGTGACCATCTACCCAACTTGAATAGCCAGATAATATTGAAACCATTTGGTTGGTTTGAAACGCTACACTTCCACCAAGACCTGATAATACAAAGAATACTGCATATATTGCAGCTAAAACAATACCAAGTTTTTTAAATCCAAATTCCTCCAGACCATTCCTTATATACTGAAAGGGACCACTAAACAATTGCTCCTGATCTTCTGTTCTATGTCTAAATGCTAAAGTCACTTCCGCAAATTTTGCTGACATACCAAAAAAACCTGTAATCATCATCCAAGGCACCGCTCCTGGCCCTCCCATTGAAACTGCAATTGCGACTCCAGCAGCAGTTCCAAGGCCTACTGTGCTTGAAAGTGCAGTCATAAATGCCTGAAAATGCGTAATATGACCATCATGGTGATTCGTGTCATATTTTCCACATAAAATAGCAAACGCATGCTTAAACATTCTTATGTTGAGAAATCCAAAACGTAATGTTAGAAACACATAACCAAAAGCTAGTAGAAAGATTATAAATGGCACGTAAAGGATTTTGAAAAACAGCACTTCATTCATGAAGTTATTTATTCCATTCAACACAGCATCATAACTTTCATAAAAACCTGAAGCAGCGTACACATCATTAAACAATAGGCAAAATAACACCATACAAAGCAATCTATAAATCATGTTTAATACCCTTTAGAATTGTAATAAGAATCTATTGTATTCAAAACTTCCCTTCTTAGTAGATATATTGCAACAGCATTTGGAATCATAAGGCACATGAACAAACTGTCGCCTAGGTAAGATATAAATTCTATATTTTTTGACATACAACTAATATACACTGAAACCACTATAAGGATTTGGAACGGTATCAGTATTTTTTTATTACCAAATAAATACAGCAGAGCAACTTCACAGTAGTAACAATAAGCTATTATTGTAGAAAATGCAAAGGAAAACATCATTAGCGGAAAAACTAACTTGCTGAACAAGGGCAAAGCTGTTGAAAATACCGAGCTAATTAATGTAATATCACCCACGTTATCAGTGCTATGCATACCAGTGATAATTATCACAATACCAGTCAAAAATGAGATTAATATTGTGTCTATAAGTGGTGCAATCATTGCAACGCATCCAACTTTAATTGGATCTTTTTCTTTTACAGCTGAATGTGCTATAGCTGCTGTTCCGGTACCTGCTTCGTTAGCAAACACTGATCTTCTCACTCCGGCTATTAATCCGCTCAATACTCCGCCTCCTATAGCTGATTTATTGAAGATGTCTTGGAATATTATGGATAGAACATTCAGCAAATTACTTCTGTTTACATAAATTAAATTGTAAAAGACAAGATTTAATGTGACAGACAAGAATTAACTGACAGAAGAATTGAGGTAGTCAAAACTAATATCAGGCTCTTGTTTAATGCTACTAATGTTTTTCTGAAAAGCAATATATTTACTATCAAAAAACGTTTGCATAGGTGTTTTGCCATAGCAATACTTACCCGAGTGAGGCCTTGTCTCATTATAAGAACGCAACCAATAATCAACATCAATCTGTAGATCTTCCAAAGAATTGTAGATTTTCTTTCTAAAGATAATATTGTAACACTCATCTTGCATGGTTCTATGAAATCTTTCACATATGCCATTGGTTTGTGGAGAGTTGGCTTTGGTTCTAGAATGATCGATATTTTCGATTCCCAAATATAACTGATAAGCGTGATTTTCTGGCTTGCCACAATACTCTGTACCCCTATCAGTTAGAATGTGTAATAATGGAATTTTCTGCTCATCAAAAAATGGAATAACTCTATCGTTGAGGAGGTCTGCAGCTGTAATAGCTGTTCTGTCCGTGTAAAGTTTAACCATTGCAACTCTCGAATAAGTATCAACAAAAGTCTGCTGATAAATTAGCCCTATACCTTTGATATTGCCCACATAATAGGTATCTTGAGAACCCAAATAACCTGGATGTTGTGTCTCAATTTCACCATGAGCTTCCCTTTGTTCTTTAACTTTTTCTAAAGCTGTAAGTTGTTCTTCAGTTAAAATGATTCCTTCTTAAGCTACTTTTGTCTCTAGCGCTTTAAGTCTCTTTTTGAGAGTTTCAAGGTCATTTCTTAGCCATACAGACCTTACTCCTCCCTGAGAAATTATTATACCTCTTTTTCTCAGTTCATTTGCAGCTCTTTCTTGCCCATATGCTGGAAATTCTGTTGCTATACCAATCACTGCTCTTTCTATATCGTCGGAAACTCTGTTCGCTAATAGCGGTTTTTTCTTACTTATTTCATGTAATGCTTCCTCTCCTCCATTTTCATATAACTCCTTAAACCGATAAAATGTATCTCTTGAGTATCCCATCACTTTGCATGCTTGAGATACATTTCCTAGTTGTTTTGCTAGCTCTAATAACCCTAGCTTTGGTTTTAGTATTTTTGTTTGTATTGTACTCATTTCTAACACTCCTTTCTTTTATTATTTTATAACTTACTTATTTTAAGTGTCAGATCAAGTCCTATTTAATACACTTAATCCCTTTCACAATCTCCTATCTATTGTTTCTTAAACCATACCCCTGAACGGATACCTTTGCTGACTATTAAGGCACTATGCAACAGTAAACCCATTTTATGCTTTGTATAAGCTTTAGAAATACTGCCTAGTCTCTTGGTCTTTATATGAGAGTCAAAATCCAAATAACTTGTATCTTGAACTGAAAAGACCAACTGGTTTCCTTTTATTCTTTCCTTAGTTTCTTTATAATGGGAAGAATAAATTTCCTTATCTTCAAGCTTTTCATTGCTTATATGCACCCTTAGCTTCTTTCCACCCACTACAACTTTGATTAATTGAACCAGATGCCTTACCCTCTATGCAATAACTTGTTTTTATAAGTCTTTTATTAAGCCTTATATCTCCCAAATTAATGTGTTTTAACTCTCTTTCCAGCCATTTATCCCCTAAGCCATCTGTATATTGCACGCTTGTACTTGTTTCTATCATTTTGATCCTAAATTATTTAGCTTACTCACTTTTTACATTTGTGGGTAAAAGTAAGCACTATATACCATCGCTTTCCCTACTTTAAAAAAATATATTATACCTTTATCATTCGCTTTTGAAAATACTATAAAACAGAAACAAAAGTGCTGTTTATTGCAGCTTTTGGGTAATTTAATGGTAAAAATTTTAGAGAGAAATTTTATACACTATCACTGATATTTTCCCTTAAGTTGACGCCATTGCCTGAACAGATACACTCGGATTTTTTATATAACTATATTTACTATCTTATTTGGTACAGCATATACAGTGCGAACTTTGCTTTGATCGATCTTACTGGACACAGAGTCTATCGCTATTTTCTTCAATTCTTCTTGAGGTAAGTTAATTGCTACCTTTATTGTTGTGCGTAATTTTCCATTGATTTGCACTGCTATAGTTACCGTATCGTCAACTAATAATGATTCATCAGCTTTTGGCCAAGGTTGACCTCCTATTTCTTGCCATAGGCTTTCAGCTAGATGTGGTATGAATGGTTCGATTACTCTGATTAATATACATATACCTTCATCAATAAGAGATTTTCCAGTTTTTACATCTATTTCAGCTATTAAATTCGTCATCTCACGAAATTTTGCCACTACACAGTTTAATCTGCAGTTTTCCAAGTCATCTGTAAGTCCGTGTAAGAGTTTATGGATTTTTTTTCTATATCCTAGAAGTTTACCCGTAACGCCTTCATTATTATAGTGTATATTCACAGGCCTTAGCTGCATTACCATACGCCACAATTTATTTATATAGCGAAAACAACCTTCCACACCATCATCAGACCATTCCATATCTTTTTCTGGAGGAGTGTCAGACAACACGAATAAGCGAGCAGTATCAGCACCGTACTTTTCTATGATAAAATTTGGATCAACTGTGTTCTTTTTCGATTTGCTCATCTTCTCGACTTTCCCAACTTGAACCTTAACACCCTGTGCCATCAATTCTTTTGCTTCTTCAGGAAACAACCATTTGCCATTTTCATCTTTGTAAGTTACATGGCAAACCATTCCTTGAGTGATTAAAGTAGAGAAAGGCTCTTTAATAGCAAAATAGCCACATTTGGTTAAAGCACGGCAGAAAAATCTTGAATAAAGCAAATGCAGAATCGCATGCTCTATTCCACCTATATAATAATCAACAGGCATAAAACGATTACATGCATCTTTGTCTATTGATTTATTTTCACTACAAAATGCAGCAAAATACCAAGAAGATTCAAAAAAAGTGTCGAATGTATCAGTTTCACGCTCTGCTTGCTTTCCACACTTTGGACAATCAACAAATTTCCAAGTTGGGTGTTTGTCAAGCGGATTACCACCACTTGTAAATTTTATATCCGTTGGTAGAACCACAGGAAGGTCTTTTTCTGGAACTTGCATAGTTCCACAGTCTTTGCAATATATGATAGGTATAGGGCATCCCCAATAACGTTGTCTCGAAATTCCCCAATCATGTAAACGATAGTTTGTTGTTTTCTCACCTATCCCTTTTTCTTTGAGCTTTTTAATGATTACTTCCTTTGCTCTACTTACCGTTAATCCGTTTAAGAACTCAGAGTTAAACATTATCCCATCAACGACCTTCAAGGTCTCTATAGTTTGTGCACCCTCTTCACGAATTACGGGAATTATCGGCAAATTATATTTCTGCGCAAATTCAAAATCACGCTGATCATGTGCAGGGCAACCAAAAATCGCGCCTTCTCCATATTCCATCAACACAAAATTCGCTATGTAAAGTGGCAATTCCTTATCAAGAAATGGATGTTTGACGTTTAATCCGGTGTAAATTCCAATTTTTTCATCATTCTTCCCATTTGTTTTTATGTTATCGATAAAGTCCTGTATTTCCTTGTTTTTTAAATCCTGCACAATAGGGTGCTCTGCTGCCACTGCACAAAAAGAAGCCCCAAATAAAGTATGAGGATAAGTTGTAAAAACCTTCAATTTCTTATTTAAGCCAACTACTTCAAACTCTATAGTTGCTCCTTCAGATTTTCCTATCCAACGCTCCTGCATTGTTTTGACTTTTTCTGGCCAATTTTTCAAACTTTGCAGGCATTTGAGTAAGTCTTCAGCGAAATCAGTAATCTTTAAAAACCATTGGGACAACTTACGTTTTTCAACAACTGCACCTGATCGCCACCCTTTTCCATCAACCACCTGTTCATTTGCAAGCACTGTTTGGTCCACTGGATCCCAGTTAACCCATGACTCTTTTCGATAGGCAAGCCCATGCTTTAAAAAATCCAGGAAAAATTTTTGTTCGTGTTTGTAGTAATCAGGCTCACATGTGGAGAGTTCACGCTCCCAATTATAAGAAAGACCTATAGATTTCAACTGTGTACGCATATTATCTATATTCTCTTTTGTCCATGTTTCAGGGCTAATATTATTGTCCCTTGCTGCATTTTCAGCTGGTAATCCAAACGCATCCCAGCCAATTGGATGCAAAACCTCAAATCCACGAGCTCTCTTGTAACGCGCTATCACATCCCCTATTGCATAGTTACGTAAGTGCCCCATATGAATTTTACCGGATGGATATGGAAACATCTCCAATACGTAACATTTCTCTTGTTCACTATTCTTGCTTACAGAAAAATCCCATTTATCTTGATAAAATTTTTCAACACTTTTAAAATCATATTTCATATAAATCCAAATTCAATTACAGTTCACATGCATCAAAGGATCAACCGCTTGGCCATTATGCCGTATTGTGAAACACATCTGTGGATCTTTATCTTGTGTGCTTGATTTACCTGCAGATCCAATCACTTGACCTTGCTTTACTTTATCACCAATTTCAACATGTATGTTTTTTAAATAGGAGTACACAGTCATGTAATTATCTTTGTGTTCTACTATAATTAAATTTCCATACCATCTCAGCCCTTTGCCTACATATACCACTTTGCCGGGTGCAGAGGCAACTACATTCGTTCCATTTTGAGCAGCAATTTTTATGCCATCCTTACACATTTCATCAGAAGAGGTAGCTGAAATAACTGTACCTTTAACTGGCATTACAAATTTGCAATTTACCCCCACATTTTGTGCATTATTGTTATCTTTGTATATCCTATTTATGATGGCTTTTCTATTTTCTTTTTTTATTAAAGGCTCCCTAATTAAATGGTACTCTCTTGTATATTCTAGCTCTCTTTTTCCGTAAAATTCTTCGCCTTTAAGCAGCACAGGTGCAGGTTTTTGCAGGCCACAGCCTATTAATATTGCTAATAATATAAGAAATGAAGCTATATGCCACATTTTAGATATATCAACTCTCACAAAACTCCAAAATTTTAGCGAGACGTAGTGTTTCACGCCTGTTCGTTACTTTCCTCGTTATTTATTTTACTAGTTAAATAATCCCTCAAATCGGTAAGTTCTTGCAACAAATTCTTTGGATCACGATTGACTTTTATATCATTACCAAATTCTTTTTGCACTCCTTTTATTGTATATCCTTTATCATATAGCATGTATTTTACTTTCTTTATGGCCTCTATACACTTACGATCATATAGCCTTCTTCCTTTACGCTTTGTAGGCTTAATTTGATGAAATTGACCTTCCCAAAATCTTAAAACATGCTGTTCCAAATGTAGCTCTTCAGCTACTTCCCCAATCGTATAAAATAATTTTTCCTTATTCATTAATTATTGATTAATTTTTTTATAATTTTTGAAGGCCTAAAAGAAATTGAATTTCTTGCCTGAATCATCACTTTCTCTGATGTATTTGGTATATTTCCTGGTCTTTCCTTCTTTTTCTTAACCAAGAATGTTCCAAATGACGATATTTTTACTATTCCATCCTTTGCCAAGCTTGTCTTTATTTCGTTCAATATATCATCTATTATCGAAGCAGAGTCTTCCTTTGATAATCCTATTTCTTGGTTTATATTTTCAGCTATCGTTGCCTTAGTTACTGTTGTGTCTTTTGTTGTAACGTGATCCATTATTGATAAATATTACAATACGTAAATATAATATAGCAATCGACTCGAGATTCAGCTACTTTATTTTTTAGGGTATGTCTCTTCTGTAGCATAATTTAAAATACTAGCAACTGCCAACATTACAAATATTGCAAAAAGCGCCATTTGATGATCTGTAAAAAGTGCTAGCATTGACACTATAATTCCGCTGACAATAAACATAAACCCATTGATAATGGATGATGATGTGCTAATGTATTTTCGTTTCACAATCTCGCTGCCGACAGTAAAATTAAGCATATGTCCTCCCGCAAAAAACCCGAACATTAACATACAAAAGTACACAACGTGGACTGTTAAATGGCTGCATAGTAAAATAACAATTGAGACGCCTTGCAATAAAGCAAAAGCAGAAATTACATATTTCCTATTTTTAAATAAGTTTGAGATTCGATCTGCAATTGGAGCACCAACTGCAAGACCAAGCCATAGTATTGCGGTTGCTATACCTGACTCCATTGTATTGAGTTCTGAGTTGCCCAGTAACCTTGGAGCCCACAGGGTGCTCAGTGCTAAAAATGTTCCAAAAGTAATAGCACCCACCACTGAAGTTATCCAGATATCTCTTAATTTTAGCACTGTGAGTACAGAGCACATTACTGTTCTTATAGAGTTTTGTATTGTGCATTCTTCTGAACTGCTTTCTGGAAGTGTGTTTGGACAAAAGAGTGTAAGTACAAATATCAACACACCAAATAGTATTATGCATATAATCATATTCTTCCAATCTGCACCTTCGGCAAGCAAGCTAGAGAACAATATTTGAATTATCAGTGCAGAAAGGCTTGAAATTGTCTGCACTAGTGAAAACATTAGTCCAAATTGGGCAGCGGAAAAACATATGCTACTTGTATGAGCAGCACCAATAAAACCAAATGATGCTCCAGTTGCAATCAACACTTGAGACAAAATCAAATGGGAAAAATTGTCACTATTAATAAGGACAAAAAACCCCAAGATCATAGTTGATAATGAGAAAAAATAAATTTTTTTACTGGAAAAAACATTAAACGTTGCCCCACTAAAAAATTGTAAGATGGCAAAAGTCCAAGTGTATGCTGAATTAGCTAGCGCAACTTGCGCGATTGTAAGTCCAAGTTCTTTTTCAAGATTCATACTTATAAAAGCATAAACTATCTGAATATTGCTGAATATAACAACCAAGTTACTGATCAGCCAAATGAACCAAGCCTTAGCTCTGCTTTCCATAAGATTTATTTTTATAAGTAATCTATTAGAAATTTAACACTAAGTCTCTTTTTAAGCTATTGTTTCCTGAATAAGTGCTGGACTTGACTTCCTTTAGCTTTATTGTACAATTAAATAATTTTATTCTAGAGGTTGGTAATATGGCACCACAAGATAAATCTCAATTCAAAAAGTTTGACAATATACTAGCAAGAATAAGTGACGCCATTGATTCTGGTAAGGGTGATTCTATTGAGATTTATGATGAAATAAAAAATTAGCTGAGAGAAGAACTTAATAATGTATATGAAGAATGGAAAAATAGTGAATTTAATTCAAACTTCAGATTCAAATTAGATGATGGTTATGAAGTAGAAACAACGCTACTGCACATTGCCATTCAATGCAGGAAAAGTGCTGCATGTGCACCACTAGTCCAATGCTTGTTAGATCAGGGAGCTGATCCCAACGTACAAGATAGTCCTTATAGTAGTTTTACCTTAACCTGTGTCCTAATGCCTTTTTTAAACCACCCGTGTCCAATCTTTGAATGTGTGCCAAACCGCGATTCATCGAAGAAAAACAGCTCTTTTCCAGGATACATGACAATAGTTTCATTAAGATTTTTTTTTAAACTCCTCTTGTTTACTTTTATCTTGTCCGTTATGCACTGGTCTTGGTGTGATATATGAGAATTTCATTCTTTGCATATTACGGTGTACTGTAGACTTGCTAAACCAAACCTTTCCTGAATTCTTATTTTCATTTCTTTTATAGTAATATTGGGGTTTTCCTCTATCCACACCTCAACTTGTTCAAGTTGGCTTTGGTTCAATATAGTTTTTCTACGGCGTTGAGGTGGAGCAAATAATTTTTCTTCTCTGCCAAATTTTAGGTCATGCAGTAAGTGCCTTTCTTGAAATGCAACATATTTTTGCTACGGCTGTTATACTATGCTTTTTTGCTGCAATTACAGCATTTAGTTTTTTTGCAACATATGCGTTGTTTCTTACTTTCTTCAGCATTTCTTTTGCTCACTTTTTCATCCAATAATTTTGATCTTAATGCCATTTAAACCTCGCTATTTTACTTACTCCAGTATGGCTTTTTTTCCATTATTGTCTATCCGTTACTTGTATAGCGGGAATTGGTATAACTAATTTACTTATCAACATATCCACTAACTATAATCTGTATACCGCTACACAGTTAGAAGTATTTTTTGATTTTACAATACAGCTTGAGATTCAATTTTTATAATTTTCTTGTTGACTAGCCAGACGGTTGTAAGTTGGAAATATGATATAAAAGAAGCAAGAAGGAAGATAACCTTATAAAAATGTGGTTATCGCAGGCTTGAGCGACCGTAAGACGTTAGTATTATAACATACGTAGATATCAAGGTCTATCCTTCGAGACGTTTGAATAGTTGTTTGGGACATATATATGCACCCGTTTACAATCTTAAATTTTAACTTAAACTCTCGAGGTTTTTTATGGTTACATCTTATCAAAATTTTATTGGCATTGATATAGGAAAATTTGAATTTGTTACTGCAGTTAATGAACAAAAAGGTATCATCAAATTTGACAATAATTGTGCTGGTTGGAAACAATTCTACCAAAAATTTTCAAATATCTTACCCAATTCCATGGTAATTTTAGAAGCTACAGGAGGTTATGAGCTTGGCTTATTGTATTTTCTTATTGATAGAAACATTGCTGTGCATCGTGCTAATACTCGTCAAGTTAAAAACTTCATTCTATCTCATGGAACTTTGGCAAAGACTGACAGTCTGGATGCAAAAGCGCTTGCCCAATATGGTTCTGAGCGTTGTAGACATCTGCAGCTATTTACACCTATCTCAAAAGAACAAACTACCTTGTTTGCACTTTGCCAGCGTCGTGACGATATTACGAAAATGCTTGTTCAAGAGAAGAATAGGTTAAAAACTCCTGGAAATGATTACATTAAGGAAAGTTGTCAACAAGCTATTGAATTCCTCAACAACCAGGTAGAAAAGCTTGATCAAGCTATACAAAAAATAGTCAACGAAAATCCTGAATTGCAACGATGCCAAAAAATTCTTGAAACAGTCCCTGGAATAGGTAGAAAAACCTCTCAATGTTTATTGTGTCTCATACCGGAACTTGGTTCTTTAAATAAAAGGCAAATTGCAAGCCTTGCAGGTGTTGCACCTCATCCTAAGGAAAGTGGTAAAGCTATTGGCTACCGAAGGATTATAGGTGGGAGAAGTAACGTTCGTTCAAAGCTCTTTACAGCTGCCATGGCTGCTCAAATCTGTACTTGGTGCCTTTTATTCTAAGCTTATTGAAAGTGGTAAGAAGAAGATGGTGGCTATAACAGCTCTAATGCGTAAAATTATAGTAATTGCTAATGCAAGACTTAAAGAAGCAGTCAATGTGAATATTTTAAAATTTACATAGCAGTAACTGAAATGAGTTAATGAATGTTGTGAATAAGTACGTCCACACAGACTTAAAGTACTTATTCACATATTCATTGGCTTAAGCAGGTAGTAGCTGTTTGATATAAATTCTATTTCTATGACAAACGGGTTTTTATTGCCCATATGAAGTTGCAAAATTGCACAATAAAAAATTTTTAAAAAACATAGTTGATATCTACCTTCTCGGCTTGCTGCTTTTGATAAAGTGTGGTTTTCAAGACCATATCAAATAGATCCTATTAAAAATCAATCGAATCTTCACATGTTTGTTCTTCATAAAAGAAGTTCAATGTTATCGTAGTACCAAGTTTTGCTTCACTTTTAATGTCGAAAGTTCCACCCATTAACTCTACTAATTTCTTGCTTAGCGGTAATCCGATGCCCGTACCTTCATTTCTATATCCCGAATCTGCTTGGCCAAAAACAGACATAACTTTATATATATCCTGCTGCATTATTCCTATTCCATTGTCATGAAACTCAATAGTTAATAAGTTTTTTTCTATATTTTCTTTTATCACCATCCTTATTAAACCATCTTTGGGAGTAAACTTGATTGAGTTTGATAATAAATTTATTATAACTTGTTTCATTCTCTTAGGATCTGCAATGACTAATAATTGTTTATTAGTCATCTCTTTTTTTAAATTAATCCCGGCTTCTTTTAATTTAGGTAATAGCATATTTACGCATGAATCTATTATTTTGTTCAGGTTAAACTTCACTTTTTCTACTGTTAAACTACTTGATTCAGCTTTTGAAAAATCTAACACATCATTAATTAAGGTAAGTAAGTGTGTTCCTGCATTATATATATCGTCTGCATACTCCTTGTATTGAGAGTTATCCATTGAACCTAAAGTTTCATTTTTGATCAACTCCGCAAATCCAATAATAGCATTAAGAGGTGTGCGTAATTCATGTGTAACGCTTGCAAAAAATTTTAGCTTATTTGCATTTTCTTGCTCTAATGCCTCTTTTATCTGCTGTAATTCAATGTTAGTTTTATGTTGCTTGGCTAGCATTTGGGTATTAGAAAATTGCAAATAGAACATTATTAATATTAAAATTATTAATAATAAGCCCAAAAATGTTAAAAATAGGCCATATGCTATAACATAAGAATTATTGTAGTTTCGAAGAATCTTCAAAAAAAACGACGGTTTAACGCTATTTTCATGGAATATAGGAAAAATAGAAGTTAATGTATTTCCTGTAGTATAAAATATTTCTTGGTTACTTAATAGTTCATCAATTTCATCGTTTGTAAGTAACTGTTCATAATCATAATCTTGAGTGTTAAAATTACTGAATATTATTCTGCTGTTTTGATCATACAGTATTAAGCTGAAATCCTTTACTTTGCTCACTGATTGTAATAATTCAGCACGCAGTTTTACCAGTTGGTTTATGTAGTCAAAATTTTTGTATTTAATGTGATGCTTTTCTATTAGTAAATAATGGTATTTTTTTATTATGCCATTTTCCAGTATACTTTTTAAGTTTACACTTGAATCACGGTAAGAAGAAAGGAAATTACTCCTTAGTAAATAATTACAATATATCACACTAAATAAAATCATAAAGATCGATGAGAGTAATGCAATAACTTTTGTGTATTTGTTTTTCTCCAGCGCAGAGAACATTGATTTACCTAGCTTATACATATCCTTCTTATTGTGAAACAAAGGTTTTTATGTTATTAATAATAAAATTTAGCATATAATATTTTATGACAATTTCTCCTATTTTGCCAGTTTATTCTCCTGTTAACATAAATTTTTCTTATGGTAAAGGTATTTACTTGTATGATATTGACGGTAAGCGCTACGTAGATTTTCACTCTGGAATAGCCGTTAGTAGCTTAGGTCACACCAATTCGCGATTAATTAGTGCTCTAAAATTGCAAGGAGAAGAATTATGGCATATATCAAATACCTATAATATACCTGCTGCCAATAATTTTGCAGAAAAATTAATAAACAACAGTTTCGCTGACACTGTATTTTTCTCAAATTCTGGATCAGAGGCAGTAGAATGTGGGCTTAAGATTGCTAGGGTCTATCAAAACGGAAAAGGCAATAAAAACCGTCACAGAATTTTAACATTCCATGGTGCATTTCATGGAAGAACCTTCCTAACTTGTGCTGCAAACGATAAACAGAAATTTTCTGAATTACTGAGTCCCTGTATTGATTGGTGTGATAATATCGAGCCCAATATTGAGAGTGTAAAGAAAGCAATTTCAAGTGGTATAGGCGTTATATTAATAGAACCAATACAAGGGCAAGGTGGTATCAAAGTAATGAATGAAGTCTTTATGAAAGAACTAAGAAAGCTGTGTGATGAAAATGACATATTGTTATTTTTTGATTGCGTACAATGCGGTGCTGGTAGGACAGGAAAATTATTCGCATACGAACATATAGGAGTGGAACCTGATATATGTGCTCTTGCAAAGGGAATAGGAGGAGGCTTTCCGCTAGGGGCTTGTCTTGCAACTGAAAGGGCTGCTAAGTATATGGCGGTCGGTATGCACGGTTCCACTTTTGGTGGCAATCCGCTTGCAACCTCAGTAGGTAATGCTGTGCTCGAAGAATTGCTCAGTCCTGGCTTTTTGAAAAATGTTGAAATTAGAGGTAAGTATTTAAAAAATAAATTAGAAGACTTAGCAAGTAAATTTCCAATAATAGAAGAAGTGAGAGGGAAAGGGTTAATGCTTGGAATAAAGGTGAAAGCAGACAATCAAAAGTTTGCAAAAGAATTAAGTTACCGCGGCTTGCTTACTGTTGGGGTAACATCAGATAACATTGTGAGAATTTTACCTCCACTAATTATCACTGAAAAAGAGATTGATGAAGGAATTGAGATTCTTAGACAATACTTATCTGAGAAATCTTCTAGTTAAAGACTAAACCTTCCTGCTCGCTAATTGTTGGCTGTACTAAAACTGCGGACAAGTCAGTAGCTACTTCATTCATGCATTTTACCTTATCTTGCTCTTTTATCAATGTAAGTCCATTTATATCACTTAGTGAGTCAAACTTTGTTGCATCCTCAAATATAAATGATTGTAAGGTGCTTTTTGGAATACAGAAGATGTAAAAGATAAGATTTAATGTGACAGACAAGAATTAACTGACAGAAGAATTGAGGTAGTCAAAACTAATATCAGGCTCTTGTTTAATGCTACTAATGTTTTTCTGAAAAGCAATATATTTACTATCAAAAAACGTTTGCATAGGTGTTTTGCCATAGCAATACTTACCCGAGTGAGGCCTTGTCTCATTATAAGAACGCAACCAATAATCAACATCAATCTGTAGATCTTCCAAAGAATTGTAGATTTTCTTTCTAAAGATAATATTGTAACACTCATCTTGCATGGTTCTATGAAATCTTTCACATATGCCATTGGTTTGTGGAGAGTTGGCTTTGGTTCTAGAATGATCGATATTTTCGATTCCCAAATATAACTGATAAGCGTGATTTTCTGGCTTGCCACAATACTCTGTACCCCTATCAGTTAGAATGCGTAATAATGGAATTTTCTGCTCATCAAAAAATGGAATAACTCTATCGTTGAGGAGGTCTGCAGCTGTAATAGCTGTTCTGTCCGTGTAAAGTTTAACCATTGCAACTCTCGAATAAGTATCAACAAAAGTCTGCTGATAAATTAGCCCTATACCTTTGATATTGCCCACATAATAGGTATCTTGAGAACCCAAATAACCTGGATGTTGTGTCTCAATTTCACCATGAGCTTCCCTTTGTTCTTTAACTTTTTCTAAAGCTGTAAGTTGTTCTTCAGTTAAAATGATTCCTTCTTAAGCTACTTTTGTCTCTAGCGCTTTAAGTCTCTTTTTGAGAGTTTCAAGGTCATTTCTTAGCCATACAGACCTTACTCCTCCCTGAGAAATTATTATACCTCTTTTTCTCAGTTCATTTGCAGCTCTTTCTTGCCCATATGCTGGAAATTCTGTTGCTATACCAATCACTGCTCTTTCTATATCGTCGGAAACTCTGTTCGCTAATAGCGGTTTTTTCTTACTTATTTCATGTAATGCTTCCTCTCCTCCATTTTCATATAACTCCTTAAACCGATAAAATGTATCTCTTGAGTATCCCATCACTTTGCATGCTTGAGATACATTTCCTAGTTGTTTTGCTAGCTCTAATAACCCTAGCTTTGGTTTTAGTATTTTTGTTTGTATTGTACTCATTTCTAACACTCCTTTCTTTTATTATTTTATAACTTACTTATTTTAAGTGTCAGATCAAGTCCTATTTAATACAATTAATGTTAGCACAATAAATTAAGTTTAGTAAGATTTTTGTTAAAATATTAATTGACTAGTGGTGTAAGTTATTGTAATATTAGCCTATATGGTTAATATTTTAAATAATCAATATGCCAAAATACGTTAACAAATATGTTAATCATACTGCTGAATCTATTGTATCGAAAGTCTATACTGATAAAAAAAATGTTAAAGTTAGAGTATCTTTGAAAACTGTAAATGAGGAAATTGAGAAAATTTTTTCAAAGCAGCAGATTACAGAGTTTCTAAATCAATCCACTAACATAAGGAACCGCAAAAACGAACTTGCTATCAGTAAAAATATAGAGCAAGGCATCACTGAAGACATAGAAGGTATACGTAGAGAAAATGGTAGATATGTATATAAAGCACTGAACCTATCAGCTGAAGAACAATACGAGAAATTGTTTGAAGGTGAGCAAGCTATCAAATTTAATTTGAATGGCTTTATGTCAGATAGCATATCAAAAATTGTACAATTAAAAGATAGATTTGAAGAAATTTTGGATTTTGATCCCGAAGAAGGCCCATGTCATCCATTAAATTATTTTATTACTCTTTTAGGATTAAAGAATAGGGAAGACTTCGCTGGATTTCTCAAATCTGGTGATGTTGTATCTGAACAAGATTTTATAGCTTATGTTAATGGAAGAAAAGAACAAACGATTGGGTTATTAGCAATACAGATCTTGCCACAATGCTTACCTATTCTTCATATTCAGAGCATTGAAAGACGTGAAGGAGATGCATTTTATGATGAAGTAATATATGAACAACCATGTGACGATTTATCTGCAACAAAAACACGAGTCAATATTGACCAGGAACGAGTCAAATGCGCTTTAAATGATGTAGAAATAGGATGCTACTTAGAATTTAATTTCTCCTGTTATGCTTGCAATAATAATGAAAGCAATGATGATGATGACGAGAATATTGCACATTCCATGCTGGTGTATAAAGCGGAGAATGGTAAATACATATTTTTTGACCCTAATAGAGGAGCGGTTGGCTTTTGTCCTGATACAGGAGTTGCTAATTTTACGTCAGAGGAAGTTTGTAGGGCAGTAGAGCTGGCTGTAAACTCTTATTCATATAATATGTATATTGAAAATTCTCCAGACCATTGTGAGATTTATGTTACGCTTAAAAATGCAACATTAATGTTAAAGAGAGCTGAAAAATTTTATGAAACAACAGAAAGGACAAACTCAAAAATAGTCGATATATCGGTTGATGAAAATATTGGTGAGTTGTTGCTTACTCCTGCAAATTCATGAAGAAATTTACGCATATGCCTTTATCTTTAAGATTATTTATCAAGTATAGACATCAGCTCGTCCCATTCTCTTTTACCAATATTACTTTCTTCTCTGGTAACGTTTTCCCCTTTAATTAATTTGCGAATTATTTCTAGACCAGTTCTTGAAATACAAGCTGATTCTAGGCAATATTCAACAAAGGCATTGTAGGCCAATGGGACCCATTTTTTTATTATATCCAGCATAACTTCTGCATAAACTCTGATTTCATATTGGGCATGCTTATCAGCTCTAAGCTTCAAAAAATGAAGGAGGTTATGCAGATCTATTTTCCAATAAAATTGCGTGTAGTAATTAAGCGTTAGATTAGTTCGGGCAATTTCTCTTGCAAGCCCCTGCTCAATAAATTTCTCATAATGAGAATATACTAAATTAGAGTCATTTGTTAGAGAATCTATTATTTCCTTTGAGGTATAGAGGTCAAAAGCTTCACCGCTACCTTGTTTATTATTATCAGATTGTTTTGCAATCTGTTCTGGTTTTGGTATATAAAATTCATTGTTAAGTATTGAATATCTTGCCGAATATTCATTCACATTTGCAGTTCTATGCCTTATCCATTGCCTTGCAACAAAAATTGGAAGTTTCACGTGAAACTTAATTTCACACATTTCAAATGGAGTTGTATGATGATGTCTCATTAAATACTTTATAAGTGCTTCATCCTGACTTATCTGTTTTGTTCCCTTGCCATAAGAAACACGAGCAGCTTGAACTATAGCGCTATCAGAGCCCATATAATCCACTACTCGAATAAATCCATGGTCTAATACCTTATGTTCTTTATATAAGATTTCATCTATTTCTTTTACTGTAGTTCGTTTAGTTGCTTCATTCATAAAATATCCTCAAGATGAAATGGAAATATCAGCTCCACATGAATTGAGTTTTTCGTGCATTGCTTCATATCCTCTCCATAAATGATGCGAATTATTTATTGTAGTTTCTCCACCAGCTACCAAAGAAGCAAGTACCAAAGCTGCTGTTGACCTTAAGTCAGTGGCACACAGATTAGCTCCAGATAAGCTTTTTATTCCACTTATAGTAGCTTTACTTTTCTCGATGCTGATATTAGCGCCTAACTTTCTCAATTCATCTGCATGTGCAAATCTGTTTTCAAAAATGTTCTCTTCAATTACTGATATCCCATCAGCGATGCACATTGCAGACATCAGTTGTGGTTGCATATCACTGGGAAAGTTGGGGTATGGATCTGTTGCAATGTTAGCAGACCTAATAGAGCAATTTTTTCTGGAAATCATAACCCCCTCATTATATATTTCAACATTAGCCCCTATAGCCTTCAATTCATTCACAATACATCTTATATCAGATAGACTTACTCCTTCTAACTCCAACTTACCATCGGTTATTATAGCAGCTAGTGCATAGGTGCCTGCTTCTATGCGATCTGGTATTATTTTATGAACACATCCATTTAATTCTTCAACTCCTGTTATTGTGATCCTTGTATCACTAATCTCAATATTAGCACCCATTTTCTTTAGGAACTCTATTAAATCAAGAACTTCCGGCTCCGTTGCAGCATTGTTTATTATTGTCACTCCTTCTGCAAGTGTTGCTGCCATTATTACATTTTCTGTTGCACCAACGCTTATTTTCTCAAGTATAACTTCTTTTCCTTGTAGCTTTCCTTTCACTGTTGCAATTATATTACAGCCTTCAACTTCAATTTTAGCTCCCATTTCTTCTAATGCTTTGATATGCATATCAACGGGACGCTTTCCAATATTGCACCCACCAGGAAAGACTGTTGTGATTTTACCAAATCTACTGAGAATTGGACCTAGCATTAAAAGAGATGCTCGCAGCTTACTTGCAGTTTCGTGTGACATTACGTGATTGTTGATATTACTGCAATCAATTTCCAAAGTATGATTTGCTTTATAATCTTTATTGTGTGTAAAGTTCACTTCCGCTCCAAGACTCTCAAGCAGCTTAGACATTAGATGCACATCAATTAAATCAGGTACATTATGCAAAATTACTGGAAAGCTACTCAATAGACTTGCTGCCATTATTGGTAAAACAGCATTTTTTGAACCATTAATCTTTATTTTTCCGACCAGAGGTTTATGGTTACTACTTACTAATATTTTGTGCATTTTAGATCTTACCAAATAAGTATAGTAAATCGACAGTAAAAGGCAAATTACAGATAATATAGCTATCACAGATCATAATGTTCGTACATTTTAGCTATTCAGCAGCAAAATTGATTACACTTGTCCAAAGATGAGCGATGCATTAGTGCCACCAAAACCAAACGAATTAGAAAGTGCATATTGAATTTTATGCTCCTGAGCTTTAAACGGTACAAAATTTAAATCACATCCTTCTGAAGGTTTATGTAAATTTAAGGTTGGCGGAATAATTCCATTATTTAACGCAAGA
This sequence comes from Wolbachia endosymbiont (group B) of Limnophora tigrina, assembly GCF_964263235.1. Taxonomy (NCBI): domain Bacteria; kingdom Pseudomonadati; phylum Pseudomonadota; class Alphaproteobacteria; order Rickettsiales; family Anaplasmataceae; genus Wolbachia; species Wolbachia endosymbiont (group B) of Limnophora tigrina. The sequence goes on from NZ_OZ181655.1 coordinate 1,089,461, forward strand.
ATACTGAATATTGCTTCAACGCTCCCTGCAGCACCAAGTAAATGTCCTATAGAAGATTTAGTTGAAGAAACAGGTATTTTATAAACGTAGTCACCAAATAACTGTTTCATTGCTATTACTTCAATTTTATCTCCAAGTGGCGTTGAAGTTCCATGTGCATTGATATATCCTACTTGATTTGGATTAATTTGCGCACTTTTTAAGGCAAGCTGCATTGCCTTAAATGCGCCTCTTCCTTCTGGATGTGGTGCTGTAATGTGGTGCGCATCTCCTGTGAGTCCGTACCCAACCAGTTCAGCATGTATTTTTGCCCCCCTTTTTTTTGCATGTTCGTATTCCTCCAGCACCAATATACCTGCTCCTTCACCCATAACAAAACCATCGCGTTCTGCATCCCATGGCCTTGAAGCTTCTTCCGGTTTATCATTGAATTTAGTTGATAATGCCTTCATAGACGCAAAACCTGCAATTCCAACTCTACACAGTGCACTTTCTGCTCCACCTGCAATCATAATATCCGCTTCACCAAGTTTTATAGTTCTTGCTGAATTTATGATTGCATGTGCACCTGTTGCACATGCGGTTACTGCTGAATCGTTTGGACCTGTAAATTCATATTTAATAGAAATATGGCCAGATATCAAATTTATTAGACTTGCAGGGACAAAAAATGGACTGACACGTCTGGGCCCTTTTTCCTGCATGATAATAACATTTTCCTGAATTGACGGAAGACCACCTATACCAGAGCCAATAGTTACGCCAACACGTTCTCTATCTACTTTTGAATCTTCTAAAGATGAATCTTCCACAGCTTGAATCGCTGCTGCAATGCCGTAATGAATAAAACGATCCGTTCTTTTTAGATCTTTTTCAAAAATATAACCTACAGGATTAAAGTAATTCTCAATGTTATCGGACTGCACAGGCACCTGCGCTGCAACCTTGCAAGCAAGATCAGAAGAGTCAAATCTATCTGTATTGATTGCTTTTATGCCAGACTCGCCTTTTATCAGCCCTGACCAAGTGTTGTCAACATCTGCCGCTAGTGGAGTGATTAAACCAACACCAGTGACTACTACTCTTCTGCTCATTTAACACTAACTATTAGCCTTTTTACTATTAATGTACTCAACTATTTGCTCCATAGTTTCCATTTTTTGTGCGTCTTCATCTGGAATTTCTATTCCGAACTCTTCTTCTGCTGCCATGATGATTTCAACTGCATCTAAACTGTCTGCACCATGCTCCGAAAGCTTTGAAGAGCTGTTGAATTTCTCTACATCCTTACTAATGTGCTCTAGTATAATCTTTTTCACTTTCTCTTCTATGTCTTCTCTAGTGCTCTTTGCTAGTTCGCTATTCACATTTCTTACCAAAAAAATAACCTATTCTTTGATGTTATAAAAAATTTTTATGTTTGCAATATCTTTTATAACTGGTAAACTACAGCAAAGTTTTCTACTGCCCTAGCTGGCTAGCGTTACGTGCTAAACAATTAACAATTCAAAAATGCTAGACGAAACAACAAAAAATTTGCTTATTGTAGAATTAAATAAACTTTTACCAGAAAATAGCGAGAATAAGCTTATATCAGCTATGCGTTATATACTCCTTGCTCCTGCAAAACATATACGCTCCTTTTTAGTCGTAGCTTCATCGCGAGTGTTTAACGCGGAAGCTAAAAAAGTAATATCAGTTGCTGCAGCAATTGAATTTGTTCATGCTTACTCTCTAATTCACGATGATTTACCGTGCATGGACAACAGTGATACTCGCAGAAGCCAGCTAAGCTGCCATAAAAAATTTGATGAAGCAACAGCAGTGCTTGCCGGAGATGCACTACTTACTCTGGCTTTTGAGGTATTATCTTCGTTAAACGAGAAATGCTGTGAAATCATGAAAGTTCTTTCTCAGGCAATAGGAATTAGGGGAATGGTAGGAGGACAGATTTTAGATATTGGTGCAGATTTTAACAAAACAAAAGAAATTCATTTGATGAAAACCGCAAAACTATTTGCAGCTTCGTGTGAAATAGGTGCTATAATAGGGAATGCTACAGATAAGCAACGTAAAGCGTTATATAACTACGGGATAAACCTAGGGCTTATCTTTCAAGCTAAGGACGATATTGAAGATTACGAACAAGATAAAACAAATAATCTAATGTCTGTACTTGGTAAAAGTGAAGTAGAGGACTATATAGACGACCTCTTTAAACAAGGCTTGGATAATTTGAGTGCGCTTTCAGGGGATACTAATTATTTATATGATTTATTGAATCAAGTAAAGAAAGATGGTTAGAAAAATTATATTACAAATGCTTATTTCCATAGTAATGATTCTCACTTTAACCTCTGCTTTTATGTTTACTATTGTCTATATAAACAAAGGTAAACCGGGAAAAAAGGACAAGCTTTATGAGATAAGTGCCACGCATGGTGGTTTGATACAGACAATAGCACATTATCTAGTGAAGCCAATACTTGAATCAGCACTCGACCGCTATATTGAAAAGCATGGGCTAACAGAATATTTAGAAGAAATGACGCAGCAAAAGGAAGAAGATTCGATAAATTTTTATGAAATTACTGAAGGCAGTGGCAGCAAGGCTTTCTGTGGCATGGAAGTCCTATTACAAATATATAAAATTTCTAATAATAACTCAGCAACACTCCCTAGCAAAGTTTCTGATGTTACTTTGAAAATAGGTCAAGATGACCTAAAAGAAGTGGGTTTAGGGGTGATAGGTATGAAAGAAGGCGGAGAGCGTGTAGTTACTATTGCCAATGATAACAAAATGAATTTTAATTCTTATTACGTCAAACTGATCGAAGTAAAGGATAAATATCCCGACTCAGTGAATAATCTGATGGTTTTTAATGACTTAATTAACAAGACTGGAAAACAAATAAGGTGCGGTGATGAGATATCAGTTAAATATAGCGTAAAGGAGCATAATGGGGAATATATAGTCAAAGATCAAACAGTGCAATTTAGGGTTGGCGATAAAAAAATACCACTTGCTATAGAGCTTGGAGTTGTGGGAATGAGAGCTGGTAATAAAAGAACTATTCTTTCTCCGCCTGACCTTTTGACTATTACTGACGATATGTTAATAAAAGACATAGATTATGATGAAGAAAATATCTCAATAATTGACTTAAGCTTAGATATTAAGCAAGAGGTCGCAGCACACCATTCTACTGTTGAAAAACAGCCTAAAGAATATAGCTGAAATTTTAGGCTTACTGGCTGACCTTCTGAACACTCTCTATACTACTTAAAGTAGGCTTTTTGTTTTTCCTAAAGTATAAACTTAGATAAATCAAGCTGCTTCGAAATTGACTCAAGTTTATCTTTTACATACTTGCTGTCTATAATGAATTTTTCGCTATTTTTCTCAGAAGCAATGAAACTTATTTCATCTAAAAGCTTCTCCATGATAGTGTGAAGCCTTCTTGCGCCTATATTTTCCACTTGCCTATTAACTGTAAACGCTATTTCAGCTATGGTTTTTATACCATCATCAGTGAACTCAAGCGTCACATTTTCTGTTTTCATTAAAGCTATGTACTGCTTTAACAAACTAGATTCTGGTTCCTTTAATATTCTTATTAAATCCTCTTGAGTAAGTGCCTTAAGTTCTACCCTGATCGGTAATCTGCCCTGTAATTCCGGTAAGAGGTCAGATGGTTTAGACTGATGAAAAGCACCAGATGCAATAAATAATATATAGTCTGTTTTTACATGGCCATACTTAGTTGTAACAGTTGTTCCTTCAAGTAGTGGTAACAGATCGCGTTGCACTCCTTCTTTGTTTACTTCACCTTTTACTTCTGTACGCGCTGCAATTTTGTCTATTTCATCCAAAAATACTATACCGTCATTACTAACAAGATCAATGGCTTCTTTGATTATCTTATCTTCATCCATTAGCCTTTCACTTTCTTCATTAATTAATATTTCACGCGCTTCTTTTACCTTCACCGTAATAGTTTTTGTTTTTTTGCTCCCGTTAAACATCTTGCCCACTATTTCTGTTACATTCATCACACCAACTTGCCCACCTGGCATGCCTGGTATATCGAAAGTAGGTAACATACTCTTGCTCTCTCTGACGTTAATAGAAACTTCTCCGTCCTCAAACTCTTTATTCCTCAACCTTTCTCTAAAAATTTTTTTACTCTCTTCGGTTGCATTTTCGCCTACCATAGAGTTTACTATTGTTTTCTCAGCTAAAATTAAAGCCTTTTTAGCTAAGGCTTTACGGGCTTTCTCTTTAACTAAAACTATTGCTGCATCAACTAAATCGCGTATTATCGAATCAACGTCACGTCCAACGTATCCTATTTCAGTAAACTTCGTTGCCTCAATTTTTATGAACGGTGCACCGGCAAGTTTTGCTAAGCGGCGAGCTATTTCAGTTTTACCAACCCCTGTATGACCGATCATCAATATATTCTTAGGTATGATTTCATCACGCAATGGAAATGGAACCTGATTGCGACGCCAACGATTTCTGAGCGCAATAGCAACAGCACGCTTTGCATCATCCTGTCCGATTATGAATCTATCTAATTCTTTAACTATCTTCTGTGGTGGCAGGTCATCTAACAAAACTTGAGTGCTGTCATTAACTTGAATATCGCTGTCATTTGAATCAAAACCACTCTTAGTATCTTTATAGAGGTCATTTTTTTCATCATAGGTGTCACTACTACAAGACCGCCCTTCTGAAAGGGTTATAGGCTGATTGGAAAAATTAGTGCACAAAGTTTTTTGCTTGGAAGACATATCACTCCTCTATCTTTTCAATAACTACATTATGATTTGTATAAACACATATATCGCCAGCTATCTTCATAGCCTTTTTTGCAATCTCTTCTATTGATATTCCTTTAATGTCAATTAAAGCTCTTGCTGCAGATAGAGCAAAATTTCCCCCAGAGCCAATAGCTGCGATTCCATCTTCAGGTTCAAGAACATCACCTGTTCCCGTAATTACTAATGAAATAGATTTATCTGCAACAATCATCATAGCCTCTAATTTTCTTAGATATTTATCCATTCTCCAGTCTTTTGCAAGTTCAACACATGCTCTCATTAATTGCCCTGGGTGCTTGTCAAGTTTAGATTCTAGTCTTTCAAAGAGAGTAAATGCATCGGCTGTTGCTCCAGCAAAACCGGCAATTACAGAATCACCAGAAAGACGCCTAACTTTTTTTGCTCCGGATTTTATAACAGTGTGGCCCAGTGAAACCTGTCCATCACCTATTACTACTACGCTTTTATCTTTTCTAATTGACAGTATAGTAGTTCCATACATTTTATTGTTATCGTGTTGAATCATTTTTCTATCACTTTAAATAAGAATCTCATTATACTTTAATCTTTAGTCAAATTTGCTAAATATGTTTAATTATAGCTTATAATATAATACCTTCCTTATAACATTTAAAGTGTAGATGCAAAACATAATTCACCCAGATTTGGAAAAAAGTATAAATAATTGGTTTGAGGCAAAATTTAACGGCCTTACATTGCCATTTTATAGCTCTATAGATCTTAGAAACTCCAGCTACAAAATTGCCCCAGTGGACGCTAATTTATTTCCTGCAGGGTTCAACAATCTAAGTGAGACATCAAGAGCAACAGCAGCAAAACTAATAAAAAGTTATTTTGAAACAAAACAATATAAAAAGACTCTTATAATACCGGAGAATTACACACGAAATAAAATGTATATAGAAAACGTATTTGTTATAGAGAAAGTACTGCAGCTCGCAGGTTTTGAAACTAGAATTGGCCTCTTTCACAACGAAGCATATAATTTAATAGAACCATATGAAACTATCGTGAAAGAAAACTCTCTGCTAAAGACAACTTCAGGATTTGTGCCTGATGTTATTATACTGAATCGTGATATGACGAGCCACATTCCAGACACGCTAAAAGACGTAAAGCAAGATATAGTACCAAGCCCACTATACGGTTGGCATAGCAGACAGAAATTTAAGTATTTTGAAATCTATCAAGAATTAGCGTCCGAATTTTGTAGCGAATTTAAAATGGACCCATGGCTTATTTCTGTTCTTACAGAAAGCTGTAATGGAGTTGACTTTAATGACGATTCATCACTAGGAGCAGTAGCGACTAAAGTTGACCAAATATTATCTCTAGTGCAAAAAAAATATGAGGAATATGAAATAAAAACACAACCTTACGTTTTTATCAAAGCAAGCAATGGCACATATGGGATGGGCATCATAACAGCAACAAGTGGAGAGGAAATATTAAACCTCAATAAAAAAAAGCGTCATAAAATGAAAAAGATAAAAGAAGGAATAGAAGTGAGTAGCGTTATTATACAAGAAGGTGTACCAACCATTGACATATTTAAAAGCAGTTCTGCAGAACCGCTAATATACTATATAGGAGATACTCCAACATGTTACTTATACCGATGTAATAGCAGGAAAGATGTATATTCTAGCTTGAATGCCACTGACTGTGAGTTTCATGATGTTAGCCAGGTTGTGGAAGGTAAAATTCTGTCACTTTGGAGTATTGTTGGCAAATTAGCAGTACTAGCGTTGGCAGTAGAAATAAAATCTTTTCACCTCTAACCCTTACATTCCCACAGCGTTGCCATAGGGCAGATCATTACCATCATTACCGGGCTGAATATGGTTATGGCCAGCATTATCAAGTTCAGTGGAAGGATCATCATTGACAGGTTGTTGAAACAATTTGTCAAGCTGAACTGCCAGAAATACTGCACTATATATTATGCTAACTGTTACGCTTAAGTTGAAATTATAGATTATACCATTACCTAAGTTTATTGGTATGGTTGCAGTCTCCATTCTTTTTAATATGAAGTTTAACAAACCTAATGACAAAGTTAATGTGCTGATAATAAGGTCCTTCTTACACTTAGCAGACTTTTCAGGATCCTTATTATCTAGGTATTTTCTCCATGAATAATAGTAGCTTATAGGTTCCGAAATAAACAGAAATAGGATCGTTGATGTTAAGTGAATGTGACTTATTACGTCTGCATTACCCCTAGTAAAAAAATGGATGACTTTCAACATCATCAATGCTTCTATGATGCTGCTTGCAAGATTAGCCGATTTACCCACAACTTTTGCCAGCTCTTTTTTACTCTCAGGGTTTCTGTAATCCTTAATTAGATCCTGTAGAGTAAATGCAGAATGGGCAATATATAGAATAGATGTCGGAAACTTTACTAGTCGAGCAACATTCCGTATAAGAAAGATATTGGATCTATTATTGTCAATGAACTCGCAGCAAAATTGCAGTGAAATCTTACACAATAGGGCTGTTAAACCTGTTGTGATGCAGATTACCTTCCTGAAATCATGATCATAAATATCATGCACCTTTTGTGCGAGTATGTTAGATTTCTTTTTTAGCTTGTTTGGCATGAAATAGTTAGCAAAATAATAACTCCCTTTTATTCTATCACATAAAAGCCTTGAAGAAAAGCCCTATAAATCAGGACTTTAAGGGTGATTTATGCATAAATCGGCTAAGCATTTTATAAACAAGGAATCAATACTGAGAGTTGGTACGCGAAAGTAATATCTATCCTTGATAATTGCTTTATATTCTATATCAAGTTCAACTAGAGTTTCTGAATGCTCAGAAACAAAAGATATAGGTGATAAAACTACAGGTACACCATCAGCTTTTGTACGTGATAGCTCACTTTCAGTGCTTGGCTCTAGCCATTTTACAGAACCAATCTTACTCTGATAACATATTGACCAATCTAAGTTATTGATAGCTAACTTTTCTACTATTAACTCTACGCTTCTTTCTACCTGTGAAGCGTAAGGGTCGCCTTTTTTAATAACGCTAAGGGGCAAGCTATGAGCTGAAAATAGGACTCTTGGCTTACCAATCCTGCTGGCTAATTTGTAGTACTTGGCTATCAAGTTAGCATGAGCCTCAATAAAGTTTTCATTGTCATAATAATGATGAATTATTTTTGTATTGCATTTTAGGCCATGCTTTTTAGCATTTTTTTGCCAATTTTCGATGGATGACAAAGTTGTGGTAGTTGAATATTGAGGGTATAGTGGCAGCAAAATTACTTCATCAGGATCAAACTGTTTTACACTTTTAACAACTTCGTCAGCAAATGGATGCCAATAACGCATGCAAATGAATACCTTGTGTACATGGTTTCTATCTTCATTTAATTTTAGTTCTAAAGCATTAGCTTGTGCTTTCGTATTATCCAAAATTGGTGATTTACCTCCAATTTGCTCATATATTTCTTGTGCAGTATTTTCTCGTTTTGCGGATATAAACTTTGCTAAAAGAAACCGAAAAGGGTTTGGTAAACTGATTATTCTTCTGTCATAAAAAAGGTTAAATAAAAAAGGACGGACCGCATTCAGTGAATCAGGTCCACCAAGGTTAAATAAAATGACAGCCTTTTTCACCTATGCACTACTTACAACAAGTTACTCCTGGGGTGCCTATAAAATTAGCTACACACTCATCAAATTTAGTTATAGGCACTAAATTTCTCACACTGGCATACAATAAATGGCCTGATCTCTGCAGGGTACTCTTGGTGGATGTGAAGCTCCAATCGAAAAATGTATCGACAAAAAGACTTGGTACCGTTTCAAGAAGTTCAACAGCAGCTAAAGATAGCATTATACAACTTTGCAGGACCTTCAAAAGAACCTTTAGGGGAAAAAGTGAAACTTCAACGAAAAGAGAGGTGCTACTTGTTTCATCCAGTGGTCGCCCTGAGTTAGGCGAATTATACTCGGTGTGTTTTCTATTTTGATCAAAGATAGGAAATTTTATAGTATCTTTCTTAAATTCCGCGTCTATTTCTTTTCTACTATGGTTAGTGATTTTTTCCATTAACTTCTCACGTAGATGAAAAGTTCTGACAATAAAACATGTGGCAATCATTAAGGCAGCACATAAAAGTGCGCATTGCATGAGGCTCATACTGCCTAGCATAGCTGGCAGTGCAAAACAAACAAGCGGTGCTATTATTGTCATTTCAAGAAATGGAATAGTGTTTCTTTTCATTGCAAAAGCAGCACCTTTTTTTAGCTCCGTGTATTGATCGTTACTTTTTTCTTGCTTTTGTAGAATATAGCCACACATACCATATTCTAAATAACTTAAAAAAGCCAAATTAAAAGTTAAAAACCCTTTTGTTCCACAAAAAATTGACGATTTCAAGTTATTGACCAATTTTTTAGCAGTAGATTCAGCTTGTTTTTTAGTGGTAGGCTCAGCTTGTTTGGTAGTGTTATTTTTACAGCATTCACCCATACAATACCTCCTTGATGGTTTATCCTTAACTATAAATAAAAAACTGCTTTTATCAAATCAAAATTTACAATAAAATAAATCTATAAATATACTATTTTATATAAGGAAAGAATATGGCAATTGAGAGAACACTTTCGATATTAAAACCTGATGCAGTAAAAAATAATATTACAGGCAAGATAAATTCATACATTGAAAGCTCTGGGCTCAAAATTATAGCACAAAAAATGATGTTACTGACAAAAAAACAAGCAGAGCTGTTTTATGAAATTCATAAAGATAGGTCTTTTTTTGGGGAATTGGTAGAGTTTATGACTTCTGGTCCTGTGATAGTTCAAGTTTTAGTTGGTGAAAATGCAGTAAGTAAATACAGACAAATCATGGGAGCTACCGATCCAAAGCAGGCAGATAAAGGTACAATCAGGGGTGATTTTGCTGATGACATTAGTGAAAATAGAGTTCACGGCTCAGATAGTCTAGAAAATGCTCGTAAGGAGATAGCTTTCTTTTTTGCTGAACGTGAGTTGGTGTAGTCAACTCAGATTTTCCTATATATAACTAAATTTTCTGGATTCTATGTCAAGCATACATCTGTACGAACGTTGTAATTAACAGGTGGCAAGTGACGTCATGCAAGTAGCTGACAACATAGAAACGAAAAACTTCCTTGACAAACTCCGCCAGCCCCCTTATCATGAAACTGAAGGTATTCAGTTATCTTCATCTGTGCAGATTAAACAGCAAGAAAACAACGTAGTTGGCGTCTTATTTTTAATTTTTTGCACTATGTGCACCTTATGTCTTCACAACATTTCTGGGTTTTTACCTATATAAGCTGAAACGCGCTTATAAGTCGTTTAAGACAGTATAGTACGGCAATTTGCAGGATTAGAGAGTGAACACTAATTACCACGGGGTTTCTTTTGCCTTTTTTTCTGCCTAGTAAATTTCTTAAACATTTTAGCTAAGGTTAGTTGCACTTAAAAGCAGCTAAATTGCAGTGTTTAAGACTTAAAAAACGCCAAATACTGAAAATAGACAATGACCAGGGCTTTTTTTTCGTTTGGTAAATTTCTTAATATTTATAGCTAAAGCAATTTAAGAGACCGAAAATGGTGTCATTCCAGCGCGTGACGCTGGGATCTAGTCTTTATTATGCAGCCACTTATTTAAAGTTAAGTTTTCTGGATTCAAGTAGTCAAGCTACTCGGATGACACCTTGACAATCGTCATCCCGCTACGTGTTAGCGCCGCGGCGGTATGACGTAGGGGTTGCCGAGAACTTGTCATTCCAGTCTGGAATCCAGTTTTCTTTACAAATTCACCAAAAGTGCTTCATTCTATAACGCAAAACCCATACTCACCAAACCCAATGCATTACTTGCAATTAAGTTTCCTGGATTCCAGACTAGAATGACACCGTCATAAAAGAACCAGTGTCAGCTACTTGCATGACACCTTCCTGATAGACAATGTTCGTACAGTGTTAGCTACTCAGATAACAGGAAGAAGGTGCTGGGATGACAGGAGAAGAAGGCTACTTAGATGGCAGGGAGGAGCTACTTGAATGACGGTTCTTATCGTCGGTAAACTTAGAGCTATAATAACTATTTGCCTTTTTTCTACTTAAGTTTGGGTTATGCAAGAAGTCTAATAGAGCGAAATATGGAAGACAAAAGATAAGTGCATTCTACGCAGCATCGCTAATTAATAATATCTTTATTATTGTATGAGATAGGTAATTTAGCATTTATGAATTTGTAATGTGTTACGCATAGCTCAAAGAAATAAGGTTTACTGGTTACACGCTGCAGCCAATGCCACAACACTAGGATCTATGTTTGTCTGCATGTTAATTTGCGTTGTGATTTTATGGAGGTCTTCTGTTACCTATGCTAGTGAAAATTTGGAGATACAGAAGGCCTTTGATAGTGTTGTCAAGCATATAAAAGCTGATAAAAAGTATAAAGATCTTGATGTTATTGAGAGAAAAAGTGACAAATTTAATATCAAAATTGCGCAGAATTCTGGCAAGAGTTTTGACATATACTCTACTTTAAAAAAAGCAAAAGATTCCTTTGAGTCAAGAGATAATGAAACAGCTATTTCTCTCCTTAATCAGATTACCGCAAAGTTTCCTTATCATAAAAATGCTTTAATTGGACTAGGGAATATTTATTACGCTAATAAAGAATACAAAAAAGCTGTAGAGATTTACACAAGACTGTTAAAAGAATACCCTAGTAACCCTTACATATTAAAAAATTTTCTGACGATAATCTCACAATATGATCCTGATCTGGCGTTGAGTGAAATGTTGAAATTGTATGATATACATAAAAATTATGCTCCTTTATTAGCAAATTTAGGTCTGATTTATATGAAAAAGGAGGATTATGTAAAAGGTAAAGAGTATATGACAACTGCTATTTCCCTTGATGAAAACAATATTTTTTATACCTATAATTTAGCTGTTATTCTAGATAAACTTTCAGATTTTAAAAATGCTACAATATTCTACTTAAAGTTGTTGAACATGGCTACAACTTCGAAAGATGTGAGTGAAAAAATACCTTTATACAAAGTGACAGCAAGACTAAAATTTATAAAACTCCACAGCACGCACCCAAAGATTTCATAAAAGCTTATAGCTTACCTAAATCTAATTTATCGCTATTTTTGTTTACAATAATAATATTGAGCTATAGAATTACATCTAAAGGGGCAATTAGCTCAGCTGGTAGAGCATCTCGTTTACACCGAGGAGGTCGGCAGTTCAAGTCTGTCATTGCCCATTTGCTTAACTGAATGTTAATATTATTAATTACTTCAATCAAAATATAGAAAATGCAGGATAATATAGTACCAATCTCAATAGTAAAAGAGCTGGAAGATTCTTATCTCTCCTACGCAATGAGCGTTATCATAAGCCGGGCTATACCTGACGTGCGAGATGGATTTAAACCTGTTCATAGGCGCATATTATATGCAATGTCAAGGGCTGGATACGATGCTGGTAAGCCATATAAAAAGGCGGCTCGTATAGTAGGGGATGTAATGGGGAAATATCACCCACATGGTGATGCAGCTATTTACGATTCCTTGGTCAGAATGGCTCAAGATTTCTCTCTTCTTTTACCACTTATTGATGGGCAAGGTAACTTTGGTTCGATAGACGGAGACCCACCAGCTTCAATGCGATACACAGAAGCAAGACTTCAAAAAGTGTCGCACTTTTTACTGAATGATATTGATGAAGATACAGTTGATTTTAGGCCAAACTATGATGGAAATGAAACAGAGCCTGTTGTGCTGCCTGCAGAGTTTCCGAATCTATTAGTAAACGGTGCAAGTGGTGTTGCAGTTGGCATGGCAACCAATATTCCTTCTCATAATCTTGGAGAAATAATAGATGCTTGTATATTATATGTAGATAATCCTGAAGTTACTTTGGATGAGTTACTTGAAGTGATACCAGGACCGGATTTCCCAACTGGGGGAACGATTCTTGGAAGGTCTGGAATAAGATCAGCATTTGCAACGGGTCGTGGATCAATTGTTGTGCAAGGCAAGACTCACATGGAAGACCTGCCACAAGATAGGCAAGCAATAGTGATTGATGAAATACCTTACCAGGTAAATAAAGTAAAATTAATTGAGAAGATAGGTGAGCTTGTAAAAGAAAAAAGAATTGATGGCATAACAGAAATTAGGGATGAGTCTGATAAGTCTGGTATTAGAGTAGTAATTGACCTCAGAAGAAATGCTGAAGCAAGTTTTATACTTAATCAAATATTGGGACTAACTCCACTAAGAAGTAGTTTTAGTGCTAACACTTTAGTCCTCAACAACAACAGGCCTGCTTTGATGTCATTAAAAGAAATCATAGCTGCTTTTGTTGATTTTAGAAAAGAAGTATTAATCAGGAGAACAGAATTTCGTCTAAGAAAAACGAGGGAAAAAGCTCATATATATATAGGGCTCTACATTGCGGTCTTGAGCATAGATGAAGTGATAAAAATCATCCGTGGTGCAAAAGATCCTGCGGAAGCAAGTAGAGAACTTTTAAATAAAGAATGGAAAACTTCATCTGAGATAAACACAATTATTGGATTAATCTCAGACAGCACGAGCTTTTTGAAAGACGGAGTGTATAGATTAACTGAGCTGCAAACGAAAGCTATTCTTGACATGAAATTGCAGCGTTTAACAGGCCTTGAAAAAGACAAATTAGAAGCTGAGCTAAGTTCAATGATCAACCTGATAAAAGAATATATCGCTTTTCTTGGCTCAGGAGAGAAGTTGATGAAAGAAATAAAAAACAATCTACAAGAAATAAAGAACAGATTTGCTGTGCCGCGAAAAACTTCAATAGAGGAATCAGATACGGACATTGAAGCTGAAGATCTAATTCCACAAGAGGATATGGTGATAACCGTAACTATGAATGGTTATATCAAGCGTGTGAAGCTTTCTCACTACAAAACTCAGCATCGTGGTGGAAAAGGAAAGCTAGGACAGGGGTTAAAAGAAGAGGATGTGATCACAAAATTATTTGTTGGGAATACCCACACTAGCCTTTTATTCTTTTCTAATATTGGCCGAGTTTATAGATTAAAAGTTTATAAGTTACCTCTTGCAGAGCCAACTGCACGTGGAAGAGCACTTGTTAATATATTCCCGCTTAGCGATGGTGAAACTATAACTAATATAATGCCATTACCAAGTGAAAATGACGAAAATCAAAACATAGTTTTTGCTACTGCTCATGGGAACATAAGGCGCAACTCTTTAGCGGATTTTCACTATATTCCAAGCAATGGAAAAATAGCAATCAAGCTCGATGAAGGAGACAAATTAATATCGGTTAAAGTATGCAATGAAATTGATCATGTTTTACTTTCAACAACGCTTGGAAAAAGTATCAGATTTGTTGTAAGTGATGTGCGTCAATTTAAAAGTCGCAATTCAGATGGCGTAAGAGGTATCAAACTTGCAAAGAATGACAGCGTGATATCCATAACCATATTAAATGGGATAGGTGTAGCAACAGAAACAAAAGAACTTTACTTAAAAGTTCCACTTGCAAAAAGACTGGGGACTGCAATTAATGACTCCATTGATTCTAAATTGGAAAAGACTTTGAATGATTTAGGAATAGATAACGAATTGTTCTTAAAACTTGCAGTGAATGAGGAGTTTATATTAACTATTACCGAAAATGGCTTTGGTAAAAGAACTTCTGCGTATGAGTATAGAATAACTAACAGGGGTGGTGTTGGTATCACCAATATTCTTACTACCAATAGAAACGGTAATGTTGTTGCTAGTTTTCCAGTTGAGCAGGGTGATAATATCATGCTTATTACAGATAAAGGAAAGTTAATTCGTATTTCAGTAAATGATATCAGAATTGCAGGACGTAGCACTCAAGGAGTCACTCTGTTTAAAACAGAGAGTAGAGAAAAGGTGGTGTCAGTAGCGAAAATTGAAGATCCTGATTCCACTGAAGATAGTATTTCTGAAGTTGAAAACTCTATCTCTTCTCAACTGTAGTACAGGTTAAACAAAAAGCGCAAGTTTTTGTTGATTAATAAGCAGTATTTAAATTAAAATATATACTTATAGCTAAGTAAAGATCAATGGACAAAAATTTAACTAAAAATAAAAAACCACTGGCAAACAAAGAGGATAAAAAAACACCTCCCGTTAAAGATCTTACTAAAAATAAGAGTAGGAGAGATTTTATAACATTAACTACATGCGCTATGGCAGGTATAGGAGCTGCAAGTGGACTTTGGCCACTGGTTAAGTCTATGAATCCTTCTGCTGAAGTTCTAGCAGCTTCCGCAGTGGAGGTGAATTTGTCTGGAATTCAGGAAGGACACGGAGTAAAAGTAAAGTGGCAAGGTAAACCAGTATTCATTCGTAGACGCACAAAGCAAGAAATTGAGGCTGCAAGAGCTGTGAATGTGAAGAGCTTGAGGGATCCTCAATTAGATGAGCAGAGAGTATACGAAGGAAAAGACGAATGGTTAATTATGCTTGGAATATGTACACATCTTGGGTGTGTGCCGATTGATCACGCTACAAAAGATGGTAACGGTTGGTTCTGCCCTTGCCACGGTTCATATTATGACACATCAGGCCGAGTAATAGGGGGTCCTGCACCAAAAAATATGGTTGTACCTGATTACTTTTTTCCCAGTGAGAATGTTGTGGTAATTGGCAAGAAGGCTTAACGGATACAATAAACTCGTTAAAAAAAACTCACAGGATCAACATCTATTATCACTGCAATACTCGAATTCAAGTTACAATTTTTAATCCAACATTTCAGCTTCTTTTGTATAGATAGACTGTGCTTATTGTGTATTTTTAGCAACACCCTATACCGATACTTATTATTTAAGAAATTTATTGCTGCTGGTGATGGACCAAGAATTTCAAATTCCTTTTTGTCTGCACCTAAATTTTTTTCCTGAATACAAGTAGTTGAGCTACTTAGATGACAGAGAAGAGATTTTACTATTTCATTCGCTGCCTTTTGTGTCGCAATCTGATTCTTACCACAAATTACAAGCGCTATTAATCTGCTAAATGGTGGCATTTTGGCTTCGCGTCTTGACTTAAGTTCAATTTCATAAAATGAGTCCCTTTTTTGATGTAGCAATGCTTTTATTATTGAACTTTCAGGGTTGTTGGTTTGCACTATTACCATTCCTTTTTCATTGAACCTTCCTGATCTGCCTGCAACTTGGTGCAACAATTGATACGTCTTTTCTGCTGCTCTTAAATCAGAATTTTCGAGACTCAAATCTGCATTCATTACTCCAACAAAAGTTAATTTAGGAAAATTGTGCCCCTTAGCAATTATTTGTGTGCCGATTATAATGTTCACCTCTTCTTTCAGTACCAAGCCAATTATGTTACTAACCGACTTCTGATCGCTGCTTATCATCGCAGTTTTTGCGTTTGGTATTAATTTCACCATTTCTTCAAGTAACCTTTCAATTCCTACGCCATAAAGGGAAAATGACTGTTCACTCTGGCAATCAGAGCATTTTTCTGGGAGTTTTAATTGATAAGAGCAATGATGGCACAAAAGAGCATTTTTTTTCTTGTGATATGTAAGCCAAACAGCACAATTTAAGCAGGAAATTTTATATCCACACTTTTTACAAACTGCCAGTTGTGCATACCCTCGGCGGTTTAAAAAGAGCATAACCTGCTGTTTTTTCTCTATGGTTTGTTTGATGCTTTCAAAAAGCTCAGAGGAAATCCATTGCTTGTTGTTCCTCATATCTACTACTTTAATGAGTGGCAATTCTGCACCACCGAATCGCTTGGTTAGCTTTACATGATTGTAATTCCCGCTTTTAACATGATGAATCGTTTCAAGCAGTGGAGTTGCTGATGATAAAATAATCGGAATATTTTCAAATTTGGCTAAGATTATCGCCATATCTCGAGCATTATATATCATTCCCTGTTCTTGTTTAAAAGATGAGTCGTGCTCTTCATCAATGATAATCAATTTTAGGTTTTTATAAGGCAAAAAAAGCGCTGAACGTGCACCAATAATTATCTGCGCATTTCCACTTGCTATATTGAGCCAATTATTCCGGCGAGTTTTTGGAGTGAGCCTTGAGTGCCATTCAACTAAGTTTTTTGATATCTGACCGCGAACACGATTTACCAATTGTGAAGTTAAAACAATTTCAGGCAAGAGGATTAAAATTTGTGCACTGTTTACAGTTTCTACCAATTTTGCAATTGCGGATAAGTAAACTTCCGTTTTTCCAGATCCTGTCTCACCGTCAAGCAAAGTCACTGAATACTCATTCAAACTGCTTATTATTTTATCGCTAGCTATCTGCTGCTCAGGGTTTAATTGGCAACTTATTTCACTTATTTCCTGCTTCTGCTTAGCACAAACCAATTTATCTATTTGGTTTACTTTTAACACTCCTCCCATTATCACTTTGGCAAGCATACCAATAGGCATTACATTGTATTGTGCAACCCACTCTGCAAATGTGATCAATTTTGGTCTAATATTTGGTAAATCGATTTTTTGCTCAATAAATTTTAATGCTCGACCACTCTTGTCACTATATTTCCAAACTATTCCGATCAAGCGTTTTTTGCCAAATGGCACCACTACGTAATCTCCAAGTAAAATCTCAGTATTTTCCTCAATTGCATATGAAAACAACTGATCAATTGGAAGTGGTAGTAATACATCAACTGTTCTTGTCATAGCAGCCTAAGTTTAGCACTGTTTTGAAAATATTCGTTTGATTTTTGTGGATTGATTGGTTGAACTGATATAGCATTATACTAAATTAATTTGATTGGGGGAGTGAGTATGATTCCAAAAACACGTAAAGAGGCATTCAAAGTATTAGGATTGTCAGAGAGTGCAAGCACAGAAGAGATTAAGAAGGCATATCACGAGCTTGCATTGAAATGGCATCCCGACAAATGGTCAGATAAAAGCCAAGAAGAGCAAAAGACAGCAACAGAAAAGTTTAAAGAAATATCAGTAGCATATAAAATATCAATAGGCGAGATGACTGAAGAATTCATTAGCCAACAGCCTAATGATGATTGGATTAACAACTTGGCTGAATATTTTGAAAACAGGGCAAAAGAACTTCGTAGAAAATGCTACGGCTCACATCTAAGTGAAGAAGAGATTGATTTATTTCAGGCTCTTGATGATAAAGATCTAGCCAAGACAAAAATTTTGTTAGAAAAAGTCAAAAATATCAATTCACAAACCAGACCTCTTGATTTATGGGCTGGGAAGTCAATATTGCACTACATTGTAAAAAATTCCTGCAGCAATTTTGAATCAGGTTAGATAGAGCTTGTATCTTGTAAAAAGCATCTAATGTTTTAAGCTTAAGCATTAGATGGAGAAGGGAAGCACTCTGTCATAGGGCTTAAGCTGTCAAGTAGATAAGAGCTCCCTTCTCAAAGGTATAGGCTGGACGGTATCGTAGAAAGACCTAAATGGTTCTAATTCTGTATCCGCAAGAATAGCCTTACTTTTCATTTTTAATGGTAACGTATAACAACTTTCTGGGAATAGATGTATCAAAAGATCGCTTTGATGTTTTTCTCTCATTTATAAGTAAAAAAGGAAAACGTGAAACTAGGAAAAGAAGCTTTAAGAACGATGGTTTCAAGGTCTGCAGAGCTTTCTACAAAAACATAACGTAGAGCAAGTGAAAGCTTGTATGTGGTTGTTATAGTGAAGCTCTGGCTGAATTTCTACACAATGCTGGACATTTTGTAAGTGTTGTAAATCCTTCTTGCATAAAATCTTATGCAAGAAGTAAGCTTGTACGACAAAAGAATGATCAGACCGATGCGGAAATTATTGCTGCCAAAGACAGTCGTTGCTTCTCCTGAGTTAAAAAAATTAAAACATCTTTATCGTTGCTCGGCTGCGTTAAAAGATGAATTGACATTACACTTAGAAAAAAAAGAGAGACTGCCTAAAGAAGTTACAAATGCTTGTTGCAATGAATATAGCTCAAAAAATAGAAACAATAAAAAACGTGAACTATTAAAGCAACACAAAGAGTTATTGGAAAATTTTCAACTTCTATTAACTATTTCAGGCATAGGAGAGAATAGCTATCTTAGCTCTGACATAAAAGCTTTTCAGGCAATTGGCAGCATATGCTACCACGAAATATAACGCTCTGTATATGCCAAGCCCAGATTAAGTAACACGAACACTACGTAAGGCAATGTATTTTCCTGCTATAGTAGCTAAAAATCACAATCCTATTATTATGACTTTTTGTGAAAGGTTAAAAGAGAAAGGCAAGCATAATATGGCCATTGTGGGAGCTGCGATGCGTAAGTTACTCCATATTGTTTTTGGTGTTCTAAGTTCAAAGAAGGCTTTTATCATATCAAAAACTACAGGGCAAAGCTGTTGGAGGAAGGTTTACTTAGCTGATTGTTAAAAAAAATACTTTCAAAATCTTATATGAAATATTGCCTTATTTTATAATTTTCTTTTTGACTAACGAGACGGTGTCTTGAATGACATCCTTCCTGGTGTGCTCAAATCACAATGTTCGTACAGTTATGCGTCAAGCCTAAAAACAGTTAGCTAATAGGTTTAATAAAAATTCACATATACAGGAAAGATTGGTAACATTATTTGAATAGAGACCGTTATTGTAATTATGCCGAAACGCACAGATATAGAATCTATATTAGTAATAGGAGCAGGCCCAATAGTTATAGGTCAGGCATGCGAGTTTGATTATTCCGGAACGCAAAGCTGTAAAGTATTAAAAAGTGAAGGTTATAAAGTCATTTTGGTTAACTCCAACCCCGCAACTATAATGACAGATCCTGAGTTTTCTGATGCAACTTATATTGAGCCGGTACTGCCTGAAATCATAGAGAAGATTATAATTAAGGAGATGCCAGATGCAATATTGCCAACAATGGGCGGGCAAACAGCACTCAATTGCGCAATAAAACTTGCAGATGATGGAGTGTTAGACAAATACAATGTAGAATTAATAGGGGTAAACAGAGAAGCAATAAAAAAAGCAGAGGATAGAGAGTTATTCCTTCAGTCCATGGATAAAATAGGGCTAAAATACCCCAAAAGTATCATTATAAAAAATCAAGAACAAATAAGAAAGGCTTTGGATTACATTGGATTACCAGCAATCATCCGCTCATCATTCACCCTTGGTGGTGCAGGTAGCGGCATAGCATACAATAAAGAGGAGTTTTTCAATATTGCAGAAAGTGCTCTCAAAATTTCGCCAATAAATGAAGTTCAGATAGATGAATCAATTATCGGCTGGAAAGAATATGAAATGGAAGTTATCCGTGATTGTAAAGATAACTGCATAATAGTCTGTTCGATAGAAAATATTGATCCAATGGGAGTGCACACCGGAGATAGTATCACGGTTGCTCCTGCTTTGACTCTGCGTGACGTAGAATACCAACAGATGAGAAATGCATCTATAGCAGTGCTAAGAGAAATTGATGTTAGTGCCGGTGGTGCAAATGTTCAGTTTGCAGTGAATCCTAAAGAAGATGGAAGCCTCGTTGTGATTGAAATGAATCCAAGGGTTTCTCGCTCTTCTGCACTTGCTTCGAAAGCAACAGGTTATCCTATAGCAAAGGTTGTAACTAAACTTGCTATTGGATATTCGCTTGATGAAATACGTAACGACTGTGCTCCAACAATACCAGCAGCATTTGAACCAGTGATTGATTATATCGTCACTAAAATTCCTCGATTTGAGTTTGAGAAATTTAAGGGGACAAATTGTGAATTATCAACTTCCATGAAATCAGTGGGAGAAGTGATGTCGATCGGCCGCACTTTTAATGAGTCACTACAGAAAGCTTTTCGCTCACTTGAAACAGGGCTCACGGGACTTGATGAAGTGTTTTCTGAAGGCACAGATGTTGATCATATCAGATCTCAATTGGCAAAATTGCTGCCAGATAGAATGTTAACTGCTGCCGATGCTATGCGTCATGGGATGAGCATAGAGGAGATAAATTCAATTACAGGTTATGACTTATGGTTTCTGCAAAATATACAGCAAATTATATTAACTGAACAAAAAATCAAGGAAAACGGCCTTCCTGAGACTGCATATGAAATGTTAGAGCTGAAAAAAATGGGGTTTTCAGATGCAAGATTGGCAAAATTAAGCAATAAGAAAGTAGAGCAAATCGAAGAAATAAGAAAAAAATTTGGCATTAAACAAGTTTATAAGCGTGTAGACACCTGTGCAGCTGAGTTTGAATCGAGCACTGCTTATATGTATGGCTGTTATGAGGGTAACACAATGATGTCATTCCAGCGCGTGACCAGAGATAAGGAAGAATGGATCCCAGTGTCAGCTACTTGGATGACAGAGGGAATGGAGTGCGAAGCAGATGTTTCTGACCGAGAAAAGGTTGTCATTTTAGGAAGTGGTCCAAATCGCATTGGTCAAGGTATTGAGTTTGATTATGCATGCGTACATGCAGCTTCTGCCGCCAAAGAAATGGGGTATGAAACAATAATGATCAACTGTAATCCAGAAACCGTTTCAACTGATTATGATACCGCTGATCGTTTATATTTCGCCCCACTGATTGCAGAGGATGTGCTTGAAATACTAAGTAAAGAGCAAGAAAATGGCACACTGGTTGGTGTAATAGTTCAAATAGGTGGTCAAACACCTTTAAAGTTAGCCAAAGTGCTTAACGAGAGAGGTTTCAAAATTCTGGGAACTTCGTTTGATTCTATTGACCTTGCAGAAGATCGCATGAGATTTAAAAACCTTGCTTTGCAACTTAATTTAAAACAACCTGAAAGTTCTATCTGCCATTCAGTAAAAGAAGCGTTAACCAACGCAGAAAAGGTGGGGTTTCCACTAGTAGTCAGGCCATCATATGTCCTCGGCGGTCAGTCTATGTCGATTAGACACGATACTCAGAGCTTTAAAGAGTATGTCTTGAATCAAACCAAAATTTTTGAACACGGATCGCTGCTTCTTGATAAATTTTTAGTCAATGCAGTTGAGGTTGACGTTGATGCTGTGTGTGATGGGGAAAAAGTTTTCATTGCAGCGGTCATGGAGCATATTGAAGAAGCTGGTATCCACTCTGGCGATTCAACATGCTCAATACCGACAAATAAATTGAGTGACGAAGTAATAAAAGAGATCGAGCTCCAAACTGAAAGAATAGCTCTTGCACTAGAAGTGAAAGGTCTGATAAACATTCAGTTTGCTGTTCAAGAGAGTGATGTATACATACTTGAAGTAAATTTACGAGCTAGTCGAACCGTTCCTTTTATTTCCAAGGTAATCAATATTCCTATTGCAAAGCTTGCCACTCAGGTTATTTTGGGTAAAAAATTGAATCAGGAAAACAAGCCTTTCAATCATTTTGCAGTTAAAGCTGCTGTTTTTCCATTCACGCGTTTTTCGGGAATTGACACTCTACTTGGTCCTGAAATGAAATCAACAGGAGAAGTAATGGGAATTGACTCATCGTTTGAAGCTGCACTTGCAAAAACGCACATGGCTGCAGGATACAAGTTACCAATAGAAGGAACAGCTCTGGTTTCAGTAAAAGATGATGATAAAGAGTATATATTGCCTGTTGCACGAATGTTGAAAGAACTGAGTTTTGAAATATATGCAACCAAAGGCACAGCTTTATATCTGAATAATAACGGCATTGCTGCAAAAGCTGTAAATAAAGTAAGAGAAGGCAGACCCCACATAGTTGATATGCTCAAAGATGGAAAAATAAATCTAGTAATCAATACTTCAAAAGGTGTGAAATCAGTCTCAGATAGCAAAGATATCAGGAGAACTGCTATTTTGCAAAATATAGCTTATAGCACCACAGCTTCTGGGAGTAAAGCGTTAGTGCTTGCAATTCAATATGTAAAGAATAGCAAATTGGAAGTGAAATCATTACAGCAGATACAAAACGTTTAAATATCAAAACTAAAATAATTCATTCCTCTATCTCGAAATCGTGGTAGAGTAATGTAAGTCAAATTTCTTTACTGACTTGCCTATGTATTATAGTATTTATCAAAGAATTAATGGGTAATGGTTATATAACATGACTTATGAGATAAAAAAGCAACAAACAATAGACTAACAAATTCTTGAAAGTGATATAGAAGATCCGACGAAGTTCTCTCTTAATCAAGAGTATAACTTTGCCAAAAATGATGTGTCAAACAAAACAGATGAACATGAAAGTGATAATCGACTACAGAACTCTAGTGATCATGATTCAGATGATAGTTCCGTTGATAGACGCCTTATACTGAATCAAGTGATTGGGACTCAAATTCGAGCTGTAGTTCAGATTATTCTTGTTTTTTGGAAGACGGCTCACTTTTAATGGATCTAGAAATACCATTAACTAAAAATGAAGAGAAGCTGATTGATGAATTTTGTAAGGAGATGAAAAAGGTGGAAGAAGAAAATAACAAAGGAAGTGCTTTAAGGCTTATTCAAGACATAACAAATACATATTTAAAGAAAGGGATAAGACTAAACGCATGTTACGGTGAGCGTCGTAAAACTGTAACAAATTTAGTATTTGAGGAAGTGATGGGCGTTACTCTCAATGAAGGTATGTCTCCTATCAATAGAATTGATCATTCTGATTTTGATAAAGAAGTATTATCAAATGAAAGTGAAAAAATCATGAGGGGTATCATTGGAAGTTTATTGTCAGAAGGTGGGAAAGTAGAAAAATCTACCTTCTTTAATGGTGAGCTAGGACATGTAACTTGTGATGATAATTATGTAAATAATTTCTTTGCGACATGTGAGGAAAATGAAAACAATCTAAAAAATGTAGCATATGAAAGTATTGTAAACAAAAATAAGCAAACCCAAAAGGATGAATTAGAAGTAGAGATAGATAATGGATGTTTTTATATAAAATATCCACAAGATAGTACTGTTGAAGTTGCAAAAATCCTAAGCAATGAAAAGAATAAAGGTTTAAGCTTAAGAGTTGGTATACTGCAAATTGGGAAAAGTATAGTAAGAGTTGAAAGCTACAACGGAAAAAGAAATTATCTGGATGTTTGTAAGCAAGGTGCAACATTATCTTTTGATAGTGAAGCAGGAAAAATCAGTATTCATCTAAATCCTAAGAAAAATAGTAATGAAATAGAAGTAAAGATTGATAAGGAGAGCGAAGCAAGGCTTAACGAGTTAGAAGATAAGGGGAAAAGTTTAGGAGAAAACTGTCTTTTAGGAGGAAAAAGCGTTCTGGAAGCTATACGAGATAGAAATTTTGAAAGAAATAGAAGTATACCAACTAGCGTAATTGAACAGCCAAATGCTGCAACGAATACTCCACAATCTTACTTAGAGAACATTTTCCTGAACGGACACAATTACAGAACAAAACAATAGGCCTATCTATCATTCTGATGTGATTTCAGTTTTTTTTACATGCAAACTCTCTAATCCCACCTTATAGTTAGGATAAATTAGAGAGACATTAAGATCTTTTTTAATTTTAACATTACTTACTTTTTTTGACCCTAAATAAAAACTCTGTGCATAATCTGGTAAGGAAGAAACCTCAATTGGCTCTGGAGGACTAACATTGAGAAGTTTGGCTGCATACATTATCACTTCAGATTGTGTAGTGGGTAAATCATCTGCACAATTGTATACTTCACCAGGTTTTATGTTTTGCATGGAAGAAAATAGAATATTCGATATATCTTCAACGTGAATACGAGAAAAAAAATGCCCTTCTTTTTTCACATTTTTTGCTTTGCCAAGCTGCAAGTCAATTAACACGTTCCTACCAGGACCGTATATTCCAGCTAAACGAAAAATATGTACAGGCAGTTTGCTATTCAGCCACTTCTTTTCAGATCTAAGGCGCTTTTCTCCTCTGATTTCTATAGGTTTTGTTTCAGATTCCTCATTCACCCAATTACCAGAGTAATCACCATAAACGCTAGTTGCAGACAAATAACCAAACCATTTAACATTTTGCAGGCAATCACCATATCTCTCCATAACATCATCACCATCTGGAGGAATAGAAATTAAAACGTGCGTTGCGCTTTTAAGCAGATCTTGGCTAACTTTCTCATAATTAAAGAGGATTACATTTTGTATATTTTTACTTCCTGATGTGCCACTAACTTTCCAACCTAAGTTCAGCAGTTTTTTCGATAAAAATTTAGCCACATATCCATAACCAAAGCAAAACAAGTGCATGAAAATTAATTTTTAAAATTCTTCTTGATAAATTCTACTCCTAATTTTATCCCCTCTTCATTAATAATATGCCCTAATGCATGAATTGGGTGCCTTTCAACATTTATTCCATTTTCTTTCAAAGCTTTAACCGCTAAGTCGAGGGACGAAAAAGGTACCACGTCGTCAGCATCACCATGGATAACACATATGTTAGGTTTTGACTTGATCTCTGGTGCAGTTTTTGAAGGTGAAAGAAACCTACCAGAGTATGCAACAACTGATGCACAGGATTGAGAGCGGGTGAGAGCTGTATGTATTGCAAGCATTGCTCCTTGAGAAAATCCAACCAAAGAAAGTTGCGTATCTTTTAAATTAAGCTCCTTTAATTTTGTATCAATGAAATGATTTACAATTGATGTAGCATTTTTTACTCCATTATATAGCGCTTCCTCACTACGATCTTCCAAGCTGAACCACTGATAACCATCACCTATTTCTCTTTCAAACGGAGCATTGGGTGCTACAAAATATGACTCGGGTAAAAACTTGCTCATAACTTTAGCAAGGTGAATGAAATTGTCGCCACTTGAGCCCCAACCATGTAAAAAAATAATCAAATTTTTCTTATTTCCGCCTGCACAAATTTCTTGGCCTTTAAGTTCAATCATTTCTTTTCCTTTTGCATTTATATTTTTATTTAACACTAATTTTCAAATTTGTAAAAACATACTGTGATTGCTGTTGAATGATGGAGAGACATACTCCATTATTTTATACCTATAGCTAACTGAAAAAAGGTTACCTCAGAAGGGATAAAAAGGTATAAAATGGCTTTGGATAAGGTAGAATGATGCCAAAGTGAGGATCTGAGGGAACGTGTTTTGAAAGTAGTAGACGAGAAAAAAATGACTATGGAGGAAGATGTTCAAAATTGATAGAAAAACAATATATTGGTGGAGGAAAAGAAGAGAAGAAACAGGAAGCATAAAACCATCTTCAGGCTATCAAAAGGGGCATAGTCATAAAATTAAAGACTTAGATAGCTTTGTCGAATTTCTAGATGAAAATCAGAGTTGAAAAGATAATTGAAAAATTTGGCAATATGTGCAAAGACAAAGTATATAACTACCTTAAAAAAGTGAACTATATGTATAAAAAAAACTTTTCTCTACCAGGAAAGGGATGAAGGAAAACGAAAGGAAGTCATACAAAAGGTAGCAGAAATAAGTGAAGAAAATTTAGTATTCATAGACGAATCAGGGATAGAAGATAACGAATTTTATGCGTATGGATGGGCTGCAAAAGGCAAGAGGTTATTTGCTGATAAACCAAGATTCAAAAGAAGAAATAATTGGAGCCCTAAGTGAAGAGGCACCATGAGGGATATTGCAACAGTGAGCTTTTTGAAGCGTATGTTGAAAATAGGCTTATGCCAATATTAAAACCTGGCTAGGTTTGACAATGCGAGTTTTCATAAGTCTGACAAGACGAAAGAATTAATAGAAAGTGTTGGATGTAAAGTTTTATTTTTGCCGCCATACTCGTCTGATTTAAATCTAATTGAGAAGTTCTGGTTTGCCATCAAGCATGCCATCAAAAAAGCGCTCCAAGCTTTTGGCCTGATATCAATTCTGCTATTGATTTTGTTTTTCAGTATTCAGGTAACCCTTTCTTGGGTTAGCTATAGGATCATCATCTATTCTTTTTTCTCTACAAGTATAGTATTTTCTAAAACGAATGATAAACGTCTAAAATGGTATTACCAACTAAAAGGTGTAAGTCTGTACATTGATGCATTAGAGGTCTGAGGCAACTTTTGATGGTGTGCCAACAATGCTCTATCGGATTTAGATCTTACTATTACCTACAAATAAAAACATAGTATTGTATTTACTCAAATAATTTAATTTTATTAACCTGAAAGCTTATTAGATTAAAATTATTAAACTAAGAGTTATAATTTTAGCAACTAAAAGCTGTAAATTGCACCATATAAACAGTTATTTCAAGCAAAAATTATGCCATTAAGAGCTATGCAACAAACATTTATATTTGTGGGTAATAGTAAGGATTTAGATCAGGTGAATATGTTGGAAGATAAAGCAAATGACAGCCAAAAGACTCTATTAATGACTTTGTTTTGGGAGTTTTATGGAATGTAGCATTATCCATAACTATGGTTGTATCACGCTGTAATTGTGGTTCGCTCTAACCATACATTAAATATATCTTTATTACACCCTCCTGTGAAGGTCATTGGTACAATAAACTTCTTTTCAATCCATCCACCTATTATACTCACTCTTTCCCACTTTTTTCCTGGAACATCAGCATATATTTTTTCTCCTCTTGGAGCTCATGCATATTCTCGGTATAGTCTATCCTGCTTCATCTATATATAAAATGCTACAGTAGTCTATTTTTGAGACTTTATCGATAAATTGCTGCCTATCTTCTTGATTGCGCTCTTGATAGAATGTGACTTTTTTTTAAGGTTATTTTTAGCTGTTTTAACCTATACCAAATTGCACTTATTCCAAAGCCAAGGTTTTGTTTCATTTCTGCTAGTGTGTGATCTGGGTGTTTTTTAACATAGTCTGCAAGTATTTTTGGGTCTATTTTTCGAATAAAGCTGCCGTTTTTAGATGGCTTTAGGCTTTCACCAGCAGCTTTCTTTTTTAACCAGCGGTACAGAGTTGCTATTCCTATCTCCAGAAGCTCTGCCACCTCAACCTTCGTCTTCCCTTTTCCTATCATTGATACTGCCTTTTCTCTTAAATCCACACTATACGCCATTATAACCCAAATAGCTTATTATAGCTTTATCATTTACTTTAGGAAATACTATAGTTTCATATTTCAAATAGAATGAAACCCTTTATTATTAGTATCGTCCTTTTTGTAGGAAACACTCCTAACTTTTTCATTACTTTTGCTGGGTAAGGTCATTCTAAACTGATACAGTTAAGTAGCTTTATTAATGTTCACTTTTAGTTCCTTGCAAATTTATAAATTTGTTAAGTAGAATTTTTATATTGAGTAATTGTATTTATAATATATTGTTTTGTATAATTGATTTTTTAAATTACTATGTTAACTCTAATGTTTTTGGTTTAATGAAAGATAATATTACTTATCACTCTCACTTAGGCGTATACGGTTTAATTTTAAAACCTAAAAGTATAGTTTTGGTGAAAAAAAGTCGAGGTCCTTATAAAGGGTTGTTTGATTTACCAGGTGGAAGTCTAGAAATTGCTGAAACGCTTGAAGAGGCGCTTGTAAGAGAAATTAGAGAAGAAACAGGTTGTTTAGTGAAAGAATACGACCAAATCCAAACAGTTACCAGCCTATATCATTATAATGAAGACAATGTAAATAAATGTCTAAAACATATAGCAGTTTTATACAAAATTGAAATCATAGGGGAAATAAAGCGAGAATCTGATGGAGAAGATTCTGATGGTTGTATATGGCAAAATATAGATACTATAAACTGTAAAAAATTTTCTCCGATGGTTCATATAGCAAGTAAATTCATAAAATAAAGACTATTATTTTTATTACAGATGTATCCACGGTTGGAAAATCAAGTTTAGCTCATATATTAGGTTCAAAGCTTTTTATGCCCAGAAACTTTGCGATTCCACTAACTACTTGTAGAGAAAAAAGAATAGATGATGATCCTAAATATTTAATAAATTTGACTACTGAGGAATTTCAAAAATCTCAATTTTTTATTAATTGTGAGATGCGGTACATTCTATCTTCATATAGCTTTCCTCTTCATACCTCAACTAATGAAATTAGAAGCATCAACTCCCTTCTGCAAGCAAGCAGCAATAACAGTGTTCATCATTAGAAATGCAATTGTTATTGGGCCAACGCCTCCGGGTACTGGGGTAATAGCTTTGGCTTTCCCTTTTATTCCCTCAAAGTCAACATCACCTACAAGCTCTCCTACATTAACACTATTTATGCCAACATCGATCACTATTGCACCTTTCTTTATCCAGTCTGCTTGAACAAAATTTGGCTTTCCGACTGCTGCAACTACTATATCCGCTTTAGAGCAATATTCAGCTAAATCTTTACTCTGTGAGTGCAAGATGGTAGCAGTGCAATTTTCCTGCAGCAATAGGTGAAACATTGGCTTGCCCACGATATTTGACCTACCAATCACCACTGCGTTTTTACCGGAAAGGTTCTCTTCAATTGATTTAATTAAATGCAAAGAACCTTTAGGAGTGCAAGGTATAAGGCAGTTTTTTTCACCTTTAACTAATCTACCAACGTTTTCATTGTGGAAGCCATCTACATCTTTTTCAATACTTACTGCGTTAATTACTCTGCTTGCACTAATATGATTTGGTAAAGGCAACTGTACTAAAATGCCATGCACAGATCGATCTTCATTTAACTCATTGATTTTTTCAATCAATTCATCTTCTGAAATATTATTAGGCAAAACAATGGTCTCAGAACTTATGCCTATTGATTCTGCTTTTTTCTCTTTGTTGCGAACATAAACCTGACTTGCTGGATTGCTGCCCACGAGAATTACTTTCAGGCAAGGAAAAATGTTATACTCTCTCTTTAAAATATCAATTTTTTGTGATAGCCTCTCACATAGGTCGTTTGCTATTTTTTTACCATCAATAATAATTGTCACTTCCTTGCCACTCCTTAAAGTCAGGTAATTTGATATCAAATAAATCCAATACTTTGCCAACAGAATGATTAATAATATCATCCAACGATTTTGGTTTAATATAGAAAGCAGGCACTGGTGGAGCAATTATTGCTCCCATCTCCGTTAATTTTAACATATTTTGTAAATGCCCAAGATGTAGTGGTGACTCTCGCACCATAAGAATTAATTTTCTTCTTTCTTTTAGCGTTACATCTGCAGCCCTTGTCAATAGATTGGAAGTAACACCTGATGCAATTTCAGACATTGTCTTCATAGAGCATGGTGCTACAATCATTCCTGAGGTTTTAAATGAGCCACTTGCTATTTTTTCTCCTATTTTTTCTTCAGAATAGTAAAAATCTGCAAGTGATGTAATATCTTCAAGTTTTTCTTTAATCTCATGAGCTAGAGTTATTTTTCCAGCACGACTTATCACTAAATGAGTTTCATAACCAAATTTGCAGCGCGTGACGCTGGAATCTATATTTCTTTTTCCCTGGATCCCAGTGTCAGCTACTCGGATAACAGGGATAAGAGATCTATTAATATTTCTTAACGCCTCTAAAATACGTACACCGTAAATAGAACCAGATGCTCCACTTATTCCAATTACAATTCTGCTATTCACTTAACTCTTCTTCGTAGCTCATTCCCAATGCACGTTTATAGGTATCAAGCAATATTTCCTGTTCCTCTCTGTCATCATCATCCATCTTCCTCAGCCTAATAATTTGTTTCATCACTTTTATATCCCAACCTTCATCTGCGGCTTTTACATATACATCACGAATGTGATCTTGCACATCCCTCTTTTCTTGTTCAAGTTTTTCGATTCTCTCTATGTAACCCTTCAACTCTTCAGCCGTTATTTTTACTGTATCTTCCATGAAACTCCACTAATTAATTGCTGCTACTAGTATTACCAGTTTTTACTTGCACTTCAACAACAGTAATAATATTTTTATCTTTTTTTAAAATCTTAAAGCGAAAACCATACATGGAAAACTCCTCGCCTTCGTCAGGAATGCGCTCTATTTCATTCACAATCATACCTGCTAGAGTTGTAGCTTCTTCACTAGGGAGATTCCAGTGTAACTGCCTGTTAATATCTCTAATCGTGGATTCTCCTTCTATATAATACACATTGTCAGACATCTTCTTTATAAAATTCTCCGTAATCAAATCATGCTCATCGGAAATTTCTCCAACTATTTCTTCTAATATATTCTCAAGAGTTACAATTCCTTGCAATGCTCCATATTCATCAACAACAAGTGCAAAGTGTTTCCTATTCTTACGGAAATTGTGAAGTTGTACACTAAGCGGCGTACTTTCTGGTATGAACCAAGGCTTTGACATAACTTGGGTAATGTCAACTTCTTCCGCTTTATTATTCTTTTCACGCAAGGCATTTATTAGACCCTTCACGTGAATTACACCGATAATATCATCTGGTTCTTTTTGCCATAAAGGTATCCTACTATGACTGCTAGTTAAAATTTCCCTTATTAACTCTTCTTTACTTCGATTTATATCAAGAGAAAATAAATTTCTTCTATGGGTCATAATTTGTGATATTTCTGTCTCAGCCAAATCAAGTATGCTGCTTAGCATATCTAAATCCTGTTGTAACATAGTTCCTTCACTGCGGTGAAGAGTAATCATATTACGCATTGCATCCGCTGCAGATATTACTTCCTTATCTTTATGCAGCCCACATAATTTCAGGATGAGGTTAACAATAAATTGAATACCTAGCGTCAATGGAGAAAAAATCTTTACAAAAAACAATACAAAATAAGCAGAAAATGATGCAAATTTTTCAGGATTTTGAATAGCATAAGTTTTTGGTAGAACTTCGCAGAATAATAAAATACAAAATGTCATTATAATTGTTGATAGGAGAATGCCCTCATTTCCAAAAAGATTGATAAATATTGCTGTAAATAAAGCAGAGCAAGTAATATTAATAATTGTATTGCCGAGCAATACCGTTCCTATTGTCAATTCTTTCCTATTTAATAAGCGGTCTATTATCCTGGCTCTTTTATTACCGTCTAGCTTTAGCTTATTAACTCGAGAACGGCTAATTGAGGTTAAGCCTATTTCTGCTCCTGAGAACAAAAACGATAAAATTAACAAAATAAAAATTGCTGATGATACTAAGACCAATAACCAATCCATTAAAGTACGATGTTATTGTGATAAAAAACAAAATTAATTTTACATGTTATGAGAGGCATTTGCAAGCCTAAATTTATATTGCCAAATTTTATATATCTTTAATCTTAAAAAATAAATCATAAAGCATATTACACGCTGCGTTCACATGCTCATCCTCAATGATAAGTGATGGGGTTATCCTTACTACTTTGTTGTTTGAAACCCTAGTTATTATTAAACCTTTATCAAGAGATCGACTAATAACTTTATCAGCTACAGGAGTTGCTAGTTCTATTCCCATTAGTAACCCTTCTCCACGAACTTCTGAAATCATCTCAGGAAATTCTTTAGCTAAAGGCAACAGCTTTTCTTTTAAATATTTACTAATTCTCTTAACATGATCAAAAAAGCCTTCTTTTAGCATTATATCGAGCACTGCATTACCAACAGTCATAGCAAGTGGATTGCCACCATAGGTTGATCCATGAGTTCCTGGAGTAATTGCTTCTGCTATGTAATCTTTTACTAAACATGCAGCTAGAGGAAAACCGTTACCCATAGCTTTTGCACAGGTTAGCATATCAGGTTCAATGCCGACATTTTGATAATGAAATAAAGAACCGATGCGTCCATATCCACATTGCACTTCATCAAAGCACAAAATTATCCCTTGAGCTTTTGTTATTTTCCTTACTTTTTGAAGATATTCTACTTCTAGTGGATATACTCCGCCTTCGCTTTGTATGGGCTCTAAAAACACAGCAGCTGTTTCATCGCTGATTTTTTTCTCCAAAGCTTTAATGTCATTTCTTGGCACTTTATCAAAACCAGAAAGAAGCGGAGCAAAACCTTCGCGTGATTTTTCACTGCCTCCAGCAGAAATTGCAGCAATACTGCGGCCATGAAACCCTCCTTCAATTGTAACAATACGATTACGTTTTGCTTGCCCTTTTGAATAAAAGTAACGACGAATAAACTTAATTGCAGCTTCTGTTGCTTCAAGCCCACTTGAGCAGAAAAAAACTTTATCTGCAAAAGTAAGAGTTGTTAAACGGTCAGCAAGCCTTTCTTGCTCGGGAATAGTGAAAATGTTAGAGCAGTGCCATAATGAGCTCAATTGCTCTTTCAGTTTGTCTGTAATGTATGGATGACAATGCCCTAAAGAAGTTGTAGAAATACCTGCAGCAAAATCTAAATATTTTTTACCATCTTTGTCAAAAAGATATGCCCCTTCTCCCCTAACTATAGGAGTGTCAAGTCTATTGTACGCATTAACAACATGATCCATTTTATAAGTATTGTGGTATTATCTGTATTATACCTGAAATGAATTCATTAACACAAAGCTTTTCCTTTAACCTCTTATGCTACTTCAACTAAAATTTTAGCTAATGCAAACCTTTTTTGTCATTCTATAGCTAAAGTGACTTAGTTTTACCAACGATTCGCCACTTATTAGCATTGTATAGCTAACCCAAGAAAGGTTTTCCTACGTCATACCGCCGCGGATAGATTCCGCTAACGAGTAGCGGAATGACGAATTTGTTGTTTTTCAAATTGTAGGTAAACCTAAGCCACTTTAGCTATAAAGGTCAAGTAAGTTTTTGTTTCTATTGAATGACAGTTGTAGCATATGCAAGAAGTCTATTGACTTTGAGCGCACTTTAGCCTATACAATTTTAATATCTTAAACTACTGGACATGCCCGATCTAAAGACAATGATGTTAAATTTTGGCCCTCAGCACCCAGCTGCACATGGAGTGTTACGCCTTGTTTTAGAGATGGACGGCGAAGTGGTTGAGAGAGCTGATCCTCATATTGGGCTTTTGCATCGTGGTACTGAAAAATTAATAGAACATAAAACGTATCTTCAAGCTTTGCCTTATTTTGATCGCCTTGACTATGTGTCACCAATGTCGCAAGAGCACGCATATTCACTGTGTGTAGAGAAATTGTTGCAATGTGAAGTGCCAATTAGGGCAAAACATTTGCGTGTTTTGTTTTGTGAGCTAACAAGGATACTAAATCATCTGCTTAATATCTCCTCCCAAGCACTTGATGTTGGGGCAATGACTCCTCTTTTATGGCTCTTTGAAGAAAGAGAAAAAATACTGGAATTCTATGAAAGAGCCTCAGGTGCAAGGTTTCACGCAGCTTACATAAGACCAGGTGGAATTGCAGCAGACGTTCCAGAAGGCTTGATTGAAGATATTGCAAAGTTTATAGAGCAATTTCCAAAGTATATAGACGATGTTGATGAGCTTTTGACGGAAAATAGGATATGGAAGCAACGCACTGTGGGGATCAGTGAAATATCAATAAAGCAGGCACTTGATTGGGGCTTTAGTGGTCCAATGTTGCGTGCTGCTGGGCTTGCTTGGGATTTGCGAAAAAGCCAGCCGTATGAGATATATGACCAACTAGATTTTGATATACCTGTTGGCCAAAATGGCGATTGTTATGACCGTTATCTAGTTAGAATGGCAGAGATTAGGCAATCTATTAGTTTGGTGAAGCAGTGCATAGAAAAAATGCCTGAAGGCCCAATAAAAACTGAAGATAGAAAAATTTCTCCACCGCCAAGGGAAGAAATGAAAAAATCTATGGAAGCTATGATCCATCATTTTAAACTTTATTCAGAAGGGTATCATGTACCAGAAGGCGAAGCTTATGTTGCTGTTGAAGCACCAAAAGGAGAGTTTGGAGTATATATAGTTTCAGATGGCACCAATAGACCTTACAGGTGCCGAATAAGAGCACCTGGCTTTGCACATTTACAAGCCTTGGATTTTATGGCAAAAGGACACATGCTTGCCGACGTTGCAGCAATTATTGGCTCACTCGATATAGTTTTTGGTGAGATTGATAGGTAATTATTGTAAAATAGTAACTCAACTAATGGTCAATACATCTTCTATTAAAAATTGTACAAATTCATTGCCATTCCAGTAATTCATAGAGATTTTACCCAAAATGGCTTTAACATTACCCTGCATGATAGCAGAGCCAAGGTGAGTATTTGCAGAGCGAAATGCAATAGCTCTTACCATAACATTATCATCAGCAATAAAACATTTTATATGGTCAACTCCTATAACTTCAGGCTTTCTTATCTTTGCTCCCTGAATGATAAACCTTGGTTCAGGATTCCCAACTCCAAATGGTCCCAAGCGTTGCAGTTGGTTCCACAGAGATAAGTTTATTGCTTTAGCAGTTACTATACTATCAGCTTTTAAAGTTTTCTCATTTATAGAGTTTGAAAATCTTTCAGTAAAAAAATCATGCAAATCATTTATTTTGTCTTCTTTAATTGAAAATCCTGACGCCATACTATGGCCACCACCTTCAATAATTAAATTTGTAAACTTTGCGGAAAGGACTGCAGCACCGATATCAACTCCCAAAATTGATCTACAGCTTGCTTTTCCTATTCCATTGTTTAAAGACATCACTATTGTTGGTAAGTGAAACTGCTCCTTTAGCCTCGATGCAATTATACCGATTATTCCCTGGTGCCAGTTGCCGCTTACCATTATAAAATTTACACCTAATTGGGCAAATTTTTCCGCTTGTGCTGTAGCTTCCAAGAGAGCCTCATTTTCTAACACTTTCCTTGCATTATTCAAATCTATTAATTTTAGCGCGATTGAATGTGCCTCTTCATCATCATCGGTTGAAAGCAACCTTGCACCAAGCGATGCTTCTCCTATTCTTCCTCCAGCATTTATGCATGGCCCAATACTAAACCCTAATCGTGAAACACTTGGTTTTTCAAGGATCCCCAAAGCATCAAATAAAACACGCAAGCCAACGTTTTTTCTTGCTGACATAACTTTTAATCCTTGTGAGACAAATGCTCTATTGAGGCCTGTAATCTGCATAACATCGCAAACAGTTCCAAGGGCAACTAAATCCAGCAGATCAAATAAATCTGGTTCTTTTTTGTTGGTAAAAAATCCTTGCTCACGTAGGCTTTTATTAAGAGCAATAATCAGCAGAAATGACACTCCAACTGCTGCAAGGTTAGTATAAGGAGAGCTTTCATCAAGGCGGTTTGGGTTAACAACTGCTACGGCGCTTGGTAACTTTTCCGTACCAAGATGATGATCGACAACTATAATATCAAGACCAAAGACCTTTGCATCTTCTATTGGTTGATATGCAAGCGTACCGCAATCAACGGAAATACATAAATCGATCCCGTTTTTTTTAAGTTGTAATAAAGCATCTGTGTTTAATCCATAGCCCTCATCAACACGATCTGGAATGTAGATTATAGAGTGTATATCGATTGCTCTCAGGTACCTGTTAATCAATGCTGACGACGTTGCACCATCAACATCATAGTCACCAAATATTGCAATGTTTTCATTATTTTTTATTGCCCGTATTATACGAGAAACAGCTTTATCCATATCAAGAAGGTGAAAGGGATCTGGTAATAGCGATCTGATTAGTGGATATAAGAAGTCGCTCGCATTTTCTATGTTAACACCACGAGTAACCAATATTCTTGCTAGTACTTCTGGCAACTCAAATCTCTGTATAAGAGTTAAGATTTCCCTTTGATCTACTTCTTGCAACTTCCACAATGCATTTGTTATGCTGCGCTTTTCAATTTCAAGTAGCATATTCTTTGTAAATAAAATTACTTTACCAGAACTTTTAAACTTGTTCTATAATTGTATTAGATGCACAGTTCCAGAGTGTGATGGTATGATAAAATATGAGAAAAAAATATCATCAAGGGAGGAATTATGGTTATATGGGTGCGCCAGAACAACAGAGACAATTCGTAGAGCAATACAAAATAGTAAAGAGAGCATAGCAAAACTCTCCAAGTGTTATAACCTTAAACCAAAAACTATTATTAAGTGGAGAAAACGCTCATTTACCAAAGATGCTGGTATGTGTCCAAAGCATCCAAGATCAACTGTTTTAACTTTAGAAGAGGAGGTGTTGCATTTCGTAAGCATACTCTATTGCCATTAGATCTACGCTTTGCAAACCTCAATCCCACATTTGAGTCGCTCCAGCTTACATCGTTGTTTATAAAGGCACAACATTAGCAGACTACCAGATGTCGATGGTGAAGTTAAACCAAGAAAGAAATTCAAACAATATCCTATAGGCTATTTCCATATTGATATCGCGGAAGTTAGAACAGAAGAAGGAAAGCTGTATTTGTTTGTTGCAATAGATCAAATTCACCTACGTTGAGTTGCACAAAAGTGCTACAAAACCCATAGCTGCTGAGTTTTTAGGTAATCTGATTAGAATTTTACTGTATAAAATCCACACTATTTTGACAGATAATGGCATACAATTTACAAATCAGAAGCGCCATAAATACGCCTTCCAACACATATTTGATAGAGTTTGTGAAGAAAATAACATTGAACATCGTCTGACAAAAGTTAGCCATTCTTGGACAAATGGACAAGTTGAACGTATGAATAAAACTTTAAAGGATGCTACAGTTAAGAAGTATTACTATCAATCGCACCAGCAACTTAAAGAACACCTTTATAACTTTGTTATATTATGCAAAGAGACTCAAAACTCTTAAGGGTCTTACTCCCTATGAATTTATATGTTATCAGTGGACACAGTCTCCAGAATTATTTATACTAAACCCACACCATCACACTCTGGAACCATACATCTTATACTCTACCTTAATTCTAGTTTTCGGACAACCTCTATCTCTACAAAAACTATATTTTTCTTCAGAAGAGAGTTATATTGTAACTATGGACAAAATAATCATAAAAAAATTTGGCGGGACTTCGCTAACTGATTTAAACCGAGTTGCAAATTTGATAAAAAACGATATTGAGAAAGGTTGTAATGTAATCGTTGTTGTATCTGCTGTTGCAGGATTTACCGACCAAATGGCTTTTCAGGCTAGGCAAATCTCAAATTTAAGTTGCAGACAAGAGTTATCAGAGTATGACGTTATGCTTTCAGCAGGAGAACAAATTTCTTGCGGTCTATTAGCTATCACTCTCCAATCGATCGGAGTTAATGCTAAATCGTGGCTTGCCTGGCAGCTACCAATTGTAACTGATGATTTTTATTCTGAGTCTAAAATAAAAACAATAAAGATTGACCGTGTGAAAAGATCTTTTGCTGAGGGTTATACTGCTGCGATCATCGCTGGTTTTCAGGGTATAAATGATGATAGAATCACTACTTTTGGAAGAGGAGGCTCTGATATATCAGCAGTTGCCTTCACGGTAGCCTTTGGTGTTAGAACTTGCGAAATTTTTACTGATATTGATGGAATATATACAGCAGACCCGAGAATTGTTCCAAAGGCACGCAAGCTCAAATTTATCTCTTACGATGAAATGTTGGAAATGTCGTCATCTGGTGCTAAAATACTGCATAATCGTTCAATACAACTTGCAATGAAGCATAACATTAAAGTGCAAGTGTTATCCACTTTTAAAGAAGTAGAAGGCACCACAGTACTACACAAAAGGGATGTACTAGAGAGATACTTAATTACTGGAATAGCTTATAGCACTAATGAAGCTCTTGTAACTTTCACTAACCTTGCAAATAACTTGCGTACTTTAAGAGATATAGTAGGGGCAAACGTTAAAATTGATATGATACATGGGTCAAGTTTTGTTATCTCCAAATTTGATATTGATTTAATGGAAAAGTTACTGAATAAGAATGAAAATTATGCTATAAACGATAATGTAGCTAAAATTTCAATAATTGGTATTGGTGTTATGTCTAACACTGAAGTGATGCACCGCACACTCAAGGTTTTAAGCGAAAAAAAGATAGAAATACTTGCTATCACAATATCCGAAATCAAAATCAGTATAATTGTTCAAAAAGAATACGTTGTAGCTTTGGTCAAAGATTTACATACTGAGTATGAGCTTGATATGCAACACTAGGATAGGCTCGACGTCCACAACTGTACGAACATTGCAATTTGGGCCTACCAGGAGGGTGTCATTCTCCTGTCATCCAAGTAGCTGACACTGGTTCCTTTATGACGGTGTCATCCCAGTGCCCAGACACTGGGATCCAGTTTTCCATATAATCTCATTGAAAACGTTGTGTTTTAACAACCACTTTCTATGCTAGTTTGCTTGCTTACAAGCAAACTTTTCTGGATCCAAGTAGTCAGGGCACTGGGATGACAGCTAGCCTGACAATCGTCATCCCGCTACTTGTTAGCGGGATCTATGCTAAGGGATACCGCGAATGAATCGCGGTATGACGTAGGACTGCTGTCATTCCAGTGCTTGACACTAGAATCCAGTTTTCCATATAATTCCATCAAAAACGTTGTGTTTTAACATAACACTTTTATGCTTACCAACCCAGTGTCCAATCAAAATTCCTGGATCCAAGTAGTCAAGGCACTGGGATGACAAAGGAGGGCAGTGTCAGATACTTGAATGACACCTTTTTTCTACTTAGTGTGGGTTATGCAAGAAGTCTATTGTATAGCTATTGCTGATCATATATTACTTATAGCTTATCTATTCAAATTTTGACTTCATTTTCATAATTAATTATTGACACTGTTGATAATCTAGTTATTGTTAATATTGTATTGGTTAATGAGGTAAAAAATGTCTACATTTAACCTTAAAATTTCAATTGCTGCTTTCTCATTATGTGTAAAAGACAAGATTTAATGTGACAGACAAGAATTAATTGACAGAAGAATTGAGGTAGTCAAAACTAATATCAGGCTCTTGTTTAATGCTACTAATGTTTTTCTGAAAAGCAATATATTTACTATCA
Organism: Wolbachia endosymbiont (group B) of Limnophora tigrina; assembly: GCF_964263235.1. Classification (NCBI taxonomy): domain Bacteria; kingdom Pseudomonadati; phylum Pseudomonadota; class Alphaproteobacteria; order Rickettsiales; family Anaplasmataceae; genus Wolbachia; species Wolbachia endosymbiont (group B) of Limnophora tigrina. The sequence continues at coordinate 1,129,200 of NZ_OZ181655.1, forward strand.
AAAAACGTTTGCATAGGTGTTTTGCCATAGCAATACTTACCCGAGTGAGGCCTTGTCTCATTATAAGAACGCAACCAATAATCAACATCAATCTGTAGATCTTCCAAAGAATTGTAGATTTTCTTTCTAAAGATAATATTGTAACACTCATCTTGCATGGTTCTATGAAATCTTTCACATATGCCATTGGTTTGTGGAGAGTTGGCTTTGGTTCTAGAATGATCGATATTTTCGATTCCCAAATATAACTGATAAGCGTGATTTTCTGGCTTGCCACAATACTCTGTACCCCTATCAGTTAGAATGCGTAATAATGGAATTTTCTGCTCATCAAAAAATGGAATAACTCTATCGTTGAGGAGGTCTGCAGCTGTAATAGCTGTTCTGTCCGTGTAAAGTTTAACCATTGCAACTCTCGAATAAGTATCAACAAAAGTCTGCTGATAAATTAGCCCTATACCTTTGATATTGCCCACATAATAGGTATCTTGAGAACCCAAATAACCTGGATGTTGTGTCTCAATTTCACCATGAGCTTCCCTTTGTTCTTTAACTTTTTCTAAAGCTGTAAGTTGTTCTTCAGTTAAAATGATTCCTTCTTAAGCTACTTTTGTCTCTAGCGCTTTAAGTCTCTTTTTGAGAGTTTCAAGGTCATTTCTTAGCCATACAGACCTTACTCCTCCCTGAGAAATTATTATACCTCTTTTTCTCAGTTCATTTGCAGCTCTTTCTTGCCCATATGCTGGAAATTCTGTTGCTATACCAATCACTGCTCTTTCTATATCGTCGGAAACTCTGTTCGCTAATAGCGGTTTTTTCTTACTTATTTCATGTAATGCTTCCTCTCCTCCATTTTCATATAACTCCTTAAACCGATAAAATGTATCTCTTGAGTATCCCATCACTTTGCATGCTTGAGATACATTTCCTAGTTGTTTTGCTAGCTCTAATAACCCTAGCTTTGGTTTTAGTATTTTTGTTTGTATTGTACTCATTTCTAACACTCCTTTCTTTTATTATTTTATAACTTACTTATTTTAAGTGTCAGATCAAGTCCTATTTAATACACATTATGTGTATCTGCCGTTGCAATTTATATACATCTTCCTTATGTTATTGCAGCAGTTTCTGGTTCTGGTGCAATTGAAGCAGTGCCTTTAGCAATTTTTGCTGTTTCTGCGATTGTTGCATTGATTTCAACAATATATCTCATTAGACTGGCCGTTTCTAGAGCTGGTGATAAGAAAAAAATAGATCTTAGTGGAGAAGAATCCGGCCATACTGCATCTCAAGAACCACAAAAACTTGTGCATGAAAATAGCACTAATCTGGAAAGTAAGCCAATTGGAAAAGAGTTTGATAAGTCTGTTAAGAAAGGTAGTGGATCACAGATAAAAGTTGATAGTGGTATTAATCTGGAAAATCAATCAAGTGTGCCTACTCCTCAATCACTTCCAGTAACGCTTGAAACACAACAAATTCCGCATGCGGCTGTACCACCTCCTCCATTTCCACAAGGTGCTGCTCCGCCACCACCACTTCCTCCTGAAGGTTTGAAAGATTGGAACCTATCAAAGAATAATCCTACTGGTAAAAAATCTTCTGTTGGTGCTACAAAAAAAAACACTTCCCCTCGTAAAAAATACGAATCCCCGGAAGATAGCAGGAGAATGCCTGTTAGTGATGATACTATTACAAATGAAAGGGCAACCTTTAAAAAACCAGTGGAACCAAATTCTGTGACTTTGGCTATGCTAAATAAATTCAATACTATGAACCCCCATGCATACAGTGAAAGTGAAAACGAATGTTTTAACCAAGATGACGAAGGATGGAGTAAGAGCGAACATTCTGGTTCTGACATCAGTTGTGCGAATGAGGGAAAACAAAAAAAGAAGAAGCTGACAAAACACAGGGAAAAATCTACATCTTCAAACCTCCAATCAGATGGTGAAAAAAGAAGCAAAAGTCCTGACAGTGGTAATGTATCTGGTGATGATGTACACTCTAAACTCACGTCTCCGTTACCTCCTGAACCAAAGGCAGAGAAGCCACCGAAACCACTAAAGCCCGCTAATTTACAAATGTGTATTAAATAGGACTTGATCTGACACTTAAAATAAGTAAGTTATAAAATAATAAAAGAAAGGAGTGTTAGAAATGAGTACAATACAAACAAAAATACTAAAACCAAAGCTAGGGTTATTAGAGCTAGCAAAACAACTAGGAAATGTATCTCAAGCATGCAAAGTGATGGGATACTCAAGAGATACATTTTATCGGTTTAAGGAGTTATATGAAAATGGAGGAGAGGAAGCATTACATGAAATAAGTAAGAAAAAACCGCTATTAGCGAACAGAGTTTCCGACGATATAGAAAGAGCAGTGATTGGTATAGCAACAGAATTTCCAGCATATGGGCAAGAAAGAGCTGCAAATGAACTGAGAAAAAGAGGTATAATAATTTCTCAGGGAGGAGTAAGGTCTGTATGGCTAAGAAATGACCTTGAAACTCTCAAAAAGAGACTTAAAGCGCTAGAGACAAAAGTAGCTTAAGAAGGAATCATTTTAACTGAAGAACAACTTACAGCTTTAGAAAAAGTTAAAGAACAAAGGGAAGCTCATGGTGAAATTGAGACACAACATCCAGGTTATTTGGGTTCTCAAGATACCTATTATGTGGGCAATATCAAAGGTATAGGGCTAATTTATCAGCAGACTTTTGTTGATACTTATTCGAGAGTTGCAATGGTTAAACTTTACACGGACAGAACAGCTATTACAGCTGCAGACCTCCTCAACGATAGAGTTATTCCATTTTTTGATGAGCAGAAAATTCCATTATTACGCATTCTAACTGATAGGGGTACAGAGTATTGTGGCAAGCCAGAAAATCACGCTTATCAGTTATATTTGGGAATCGAAAATATCGATCATTCTAGAACCAAAGCCAACTCTCCACAAACCAATGGCATATGTGAAAGATTTCATAGAACCATGCAAGATGAGTGTTACAATATTATCTTTAGAAAGAAAATCTACAATTCTTTGGAAGATCTACAGATTGATGTTGATTATTGGTTGCGTTCTTATAATGAGACAAGGCCTCACTCGGGTAAGTATTGCTATGGCAAAACACCTATGCAAACGTTTTTTGATAGTAAATATATTGCTTTTCAGAAAAACATTAGTAGCATTAAACAAGAGCCTGATATTAGTTTTGACTACCTCAATTCTTCTGTCAGTTAATTCTTGTCTGTCACATTAAATCTTGTCTTTTACAACTTAACAGCATTCCAAAGCTTTTTCTTATCATCTGCCATTGATTTTGAAAAAATTTCTTCTATATAAATCTCATCAGGAGCAAGATAAGCCACTATCTCCAGAATGCTCAAAGCTTCAATACCACATTCTTTTTGTTTTATAGCCTCAATTGTAGCATCCCATGTTGTAAAAATTGTTTTAGTATAACAATCTTCATTTTCATAAACTCCTTCTTTAAGTAATTTTTCTGGATGTTGTTGGTACTCCTTTAAGTAATCACTTATCTCAAATCTTCCATAATCCCTCAACTTCGATTCTTTATTTTTGTTGTGAATATACGCAACTGCTTGTTTTAAAGCCAAAGGAAAATACTTTAGTTCTTCTGTTAGTTCTTCTATTTCCTCATCCTGTAAAGCATTATCTATATCTAAGAACTTCTCGACTAATTCCAAAGCTTCTGGTTTTTTGAATACATCCAACTTTATTACTTCCATTTCTACCTTTTGTCCCACTTCCTACTTCGTATCACGAGAGGTAATCAAAACATAAGGTCTATAATTCAAAGAGGACGGCAAAAATTTACTAATATTCTTATATCCTTCGGCGTTATCAAAAATAAAAAGACCTTTTGCATCTTCAAAATACCTGTACACATCTTCAATGATAGACTCGTTTCTTTCCTCTGTAGTAGAAACTTTTGAACCCTTCCTTTTATTTAACTCTCTAGCTAATCCTTTAAACGACTCTTCTAGGCTACCCTGTGTTTCAGCATTCATCCAGACAACATTGCCATCATAATCCTTTCTATATTCATAAGCGTACTTCCTAACCAACTCACTTTTTCCTATTCCTCCAAGACCGCAAATGACAACAATTTGTGATATTGCCATCGGTTTGTTGGTGCTTTCATGCAATTTATCATACATTTCTTGCAATTTATTTTCCCTTCCAGTAAACATTTTAACTGGATACTTTATATTAAACCAAATAGGTTCTTTGCGTACTTGTTGATTATTTAAGACTTCTCCTATCTCATCAACCTTTCCTTCTATTCTCTCTACTCCTTGTCTTATCTCACTTACAGTACTGGCCCATAGCTCTACTTTTTGGAAAAATTCTCTTCCTTCTTTTGGTGAAAGGAAGCGCCCTTCTCTATCTTTCATCCAGCTTAACACCATCATAAAAAACGCACAGTAAGCAAATTCATTGTCGTCAAAGTATTTGAACTTCCTGGCTAATTCACTGCTTATCTCATCTTTAATCAACCTCTCTAGCTCAACATCATTGGGCAAATTCACTACAAACGCCAGTTCATTTAAAAAGCCTTTTATTTTTTCATTGCTTACTTCCCTACCTACCTCACACTTTATAAAATCCATATGTTGCTCTAGATATTGAGCAATACTACCGCCTGAATCATTAATTCTATATCTTGCACCATTGCCTATATCCAGAAACTCATCTTGTATATCTATCTTTACAACTGAAACCTCTTTTCCTTTATTTTCTCCACTTAACATCATTCTTAGCTTTCTCACTGCATGTTGTGTTGAATCTGCGAAATCAAAATCAATATTCGTAGCAATAATAAAATCCTTTATTTCACTCTTGAATTTTCCATTACTTTTGATTTTTAAATAAGCAACAAAGTATTTTAACAGGTTAAACTGACTACTCTTTGTTAATAAGCTACCCACACTGATTTTTTCGGTCCCCTCTTGCTTGTGTTTGATTTGTATAAACCTATGTACTGTTGTTCCGTTTTGTTCATATTGAAAGACAATATCATCAAAACCTTCAGCTGACCTCACTTCTGTGTTTAACCGAAAAGAGTACTCTCGATCCAACCCACGTTTCAAAAACAGCATTAGCCACTTCAGTTGGTAAATACCACCAGGAAGAAAGCATTTTAACCCCCAAGTAGGATAAGTTTCAGGCATTCCTAACCTCACATAATTTTGCAAATAGTACCCGCAAATGGTAAAAGAGTAGTAAACCATATATGTCATAATATACATACACCGTAGCGTAGATTTAATACGAGATGTGCTGTTATGTAAATAAAAAAATGTGACTAATTACTTAATCTCTCACTCAAAATTAAATTCACCACATCAGGGCTGGCTTTTCCCTTGGTAAGTTTCATTACTTCGCCGACAAAGAATCCGTATAATCTTGTTTTACCGCTTTTGTATTCTTGAACTTTATCTTGGTTGCTATTGATGATTTTGTCGATAATTTCTGATATTTGACCTCTATCGGTTATTTGTTTTAGGTCCCGCTCTTCTATGATTAAAGATGCAGGGTTACCAGTTTCAAACATAATATCAAAAACCTGCTTGCCAAGTTTAGCAGAGATCGTTCCATCAACGATAAAATCCAAGAGTTCGGACAAGGCATTTGCTTTGATTGGGGAGCTCACAATATCAATATTTGCTTTATTTAAACGACCGAAAAGCTCTACAGTTAACCAGGTGACCGCGAGCTTTGAATCATGTTTTTTTATCAATTCCTCAAAGTAATCAGCAATCGCCTTATCGGAAGTAATGACGTTTGCATCGTATTCATTGATACCTAATTCCTCAATGTATCGCAGCTTTTTTTGATCTGGCAACTCGGGCAAAGATGATTTAATAGAATCAATTTTCTCCTGGCTTACCTCAACTGGCAATAAGTCAGGTTCAGGAAAATATCTATAGTCGCTTGCATCTTCTTTGTTTCTCATCACTTTTGTTTTTCCTAAAGTGACATCAAACAATAAGGTATCTTGACTTATTTCTCCTCCGCTTTCCAAAATTTTGATCTGCCTTTGTGTTTCATAATCTATAGCTTGTACAATATAACGTATTGAATTTAAGTTTTTTATTTCACAGCGAGTGCCAAATACGCTACTACCCTTTGGGCGAACAGAAACATTTGCATCACAGCGAAGTGACCCCTTTTCCATATCACCATCACATGAACCAATGTAACGCAAAATCTGCCTCAATTTTTTCATGCATTCTGCAGCTTCTGCAGATGACCTAAGATCTGGCTCTGAAACAATTTCCATTAAAGCAACCCCTGCACGATTTAAATCCACATAAGTTTTGCTTTCCTCATGAACGCTCTTTCCTGCATCTTGCTCTAAATGAATTCTCGCAATTCTTATTTCCTTTTCATTGTCGTTGATAAATACTCTACCATTTTTAACTATTGGCTCAAAAAACTGGGTTATCTGGTAACCTTGCGGTAAATCAGGATAAAAATAATTTTTCCGGTCAAAGTAAGAACACTTATTAATTTCTGCAGAAAGTGTAAGACCGGTGCGTATTGCTTGCTCTATGCAGTAATAATTTAGTATTGGCAGCGTACCTGGCATTGCCGCATCAACTAGAGAAACTTGAGTGTTATGCTCAGCACCAAACTCCGTTGATGAGCTAGAAAATAGCTTCGTATTAGAAGAAACTTGAGCGTGCACCTCAAGCCCAATTACCGCTTCCCAATCCTCTTTCGTCATGTATTTTATTTAAATGATAATCTTAATATTCTGCAAAATTAACACAAAAAGTCAAAACAAAACCCACATTTTTATTTTTTGTCTTAACTTTTTAACCTATAGTAATTAAAATATGACCTTACCCAGAAAAAGTGAAGAGAAAGAAAAGGCGTTTTTTTATAATAAAAATGTTTTTTCAAAAGGAGTAGTAATGACAAAAAGAAGAGAATATACAGTTGAGTTTAAATTAGAAGCTGTGTATTAAACAGCGCAGGCATTCTGCTATTAATTATTGCATTCCTGAGCAATTTGATTCATTATTCTTTTTGTAAAAAATTTTCTTGACTTTCTCTCTACTTTTTCTGGGTAAGGTCACTTTAAAGGAAGTCTAATAGATGCTACATAGAAATCCAGATGAGTTTCTAAAGTCTATTCCAAAAGATAAGCGCATAATGTGCCTTGACATGGGAGAAAAGCAAATAGGCATAGCATTTAGCGATAAAACACAGCTTATAGCCACAGCTCATAGTGTATATTATAGGAAAAATATGAGCAAAGATTTAGGTTCTCTGCATAGAATATTCAAAGAAAATGAAGCTGGATCAATGGTAATAGGACTACCATTAAAAATGGACGAGCAAGAAACTAAATGGTGTAAAACCATAATCCAATTCGCAAATAAAATAATAAAAAAATATAAAGTACATATATACTTACAAGACGAAAGCTTCTCAACATCTATCGCAACTCATACACTAAAAATCACTGGAATATCAATCACAAAATCGAAAAAAATAGATGATAAAATCTCCGCATGTATTATTTTGCAACGAACGTTAGACAAGATAAATACAATCAAATAGTTTTTTCAGATCTGGAAATCTTCAAACTGAATCTCATATAAAAGTTACTCAACAAAACAAGAACCTTTCGTATAAGCATGACAAATTGCTACAGCAAGAGCATCAGCAGCATGGTGACATTTTATACTCAAATTTTTAACTATTTGCTTCACCATAAATATAATCTGATCCTTATCAGCATGGCCATTTCCGGTAATGCTTTTTTTTACATAGTTTGCATCATATTCATTCATAGTTAGCTTTGTTATTTTTAACGCTAAAATTACAACCCCTCTTGCATATCCTAAAGTTAGTGAAGATTTAGGATTTTTATTAACAAAAATTTTTTCTACTGCAGCTTCATTCGGAGAATATCGAAATATTACTTTCTTTAATTGTTCAAAAATTATATGTAAGCGTTCACCTGTACCCAATTTACCATCAGTTGATATGGTACCGCCGCCCAAAAATTCAATATTATTTTTCTCGTTCAGGCTGATAATGGCCCAACCAGTCTTGCTTATCCCTGGATCTAGACCTATTATTTTAACCACTTAATAAACGCTTAACCAATAGACAAACAAAAATAAAAACATCCAGACTACATCTACAAAATGCCAATACCAGGAGGCAAACTCAAAGCACAAATGGTCCTGAGGTGTAAACTGGCCTTTCCGCGCTCTAAATAAACACACTGATAAAAATATTATTCCTATTATAACGTGTGCGCAGTGAAAACCGGTAATCATATAAAAATTGGATGTATAAATAAGCTTTTCTCCTGTTTCTTGTAGAGAAAAACTCGCTTCATGATACTCTATTGCTTGCACTATTATAAAAAAAAACCCAAGCAATATAGTTATAGACAGCATTTTAATCATGCTCTTTTTATCATTTTCAAGTAAAGAGTGATTTGCCCAAGTAATTGTTGTACCAGAAAGCAATAATATTAATGTATTCATGAATGGTAGTGACCACGGATCAGGTGGCAAAATTCCCTCAGGGGGCCATTCAACTTTTTTTGCAGGAGAAAACGCCTCAAATAAAAAAACTGGATCAAGCCAGGCTTTAAAGAATGAACAAAAGAACACTATAAAAAATACGACCTCCGAGAGAATAAATAAGTACATTGCAAATTTGAGTCCATGTTTTACAATGGTAGTATGACATTTATCATAAATGGCCTCCCTTATTACATCTCTCCACCAATAGAACAGCACCCCTGATACTGCGGAGATTCCCAGAGCTAAACAAAACATTCCGAAAATTTGTTTATGAAGCGTGCCAACTAATCCAAGTGCAAGAATAAGAATTGCTGCTGATATAGCAATTGGCCAAGGACTTGGGTCCACTAAATGAAAATCATGTTCTTTACTTTTCATAGCATTTTAAAAAATACTTACTAAGGATACAAATTAGCTTAAAATTGTCAATGTTCCTTAGGAAATTGATTGAATCTTGAAAAATTATATGCACCGTTCAAAAAATCTAACACAAATTGTGCAGTTATTCTAAACAACTCAAGCATTTTGCTCTTTTCATTTTCTCTTGCTCTGCTGCAATATCCATCAATAATATTTTCCAAAATAATGCATCCAGACTTTACTGAATCACTGCAACAAAAATAAAACCAATCCCTATATCTATTATTTTTCTTGAATCTATTTTTCATGTTATCAACGATAGTCTTGTATATAAACATGCAAGAATACAAAACCGTCATAGCCTCATAGGTATTACTATACGAGATGGATAAAAGAAAATGAGTGAAATTAAAACACTCAAGAGATTTCTTTCCACGACTTATACCGTACATAGTAAAGTAGTAGTCATATAGCATTCTATTAACAGTCACTGCTCTTTGGGCTACTTCAGTAAGCGAGATAATATTACTATAATCTTCCATTTTGGATGCAGTAATTAAGGTGGTACGAATATAATCACCTAAGAACAACGTCTTTTGTTGAGCATAGAATTTGAAGTTCTCTATATTTAGGGTGTTATTCGCCAACTTAACATTAAAAGGATGCTCAATTATATCCTTTAAAAGATTTGACCCGTAACAGCTCCTAATTATGCCACTGAACACTGTAGTTACCGATAAAGATCAAGTCAACGTAAATAATCCGCTGCTAATATTCTTTGCTAGATATATTAGAGTAATACATCTCATCCCAGAATATTACCTCAAATTCTAATCCGTTACGAAAAAACTCGAGCATCTTTTTCTTCTCCTTATTACTAGATTCTCTATACAGCTTATTCACAATCTCAGTTATAGCATCAGCTGTGTTATTCACTATATTAGTATTATAGAGATTAATCCATTTTTTATACTTATTGCTTAAAGGAATGCTATCTTTTACCGTATGTTGAAAGGTGATCTGACACATACCAAAATATGGATAAGAAGCTGCTAAGCCTTCAGCTACTGAATTATGGTATGCAGCACGCATGAAGAAATCAATAAAGGCAGAACTAGATTTCGATCTTTTGTGATTATCGGATAAGTTACATTCTGTAAACTGCTCCTCACATATACTTCGCATACTGAATATTTTACGAGCTATAAAGGTTAATTTATCCATTGTTTCAATATCATTAGCTCTAGCTGCAATAATTAAAAAAGCACGAGTGCAATCCACTAAGCATAAAAAAGTCTGTTGAACGTAGAACTTGAACTTCTTATAACTTAATTTGCCATTCATCAATTCAACATAAAAAGGATGTTCTTCTATTCTATCAATAAGATCAGATGATTCTTTTATGGCTATACTACAGAATTCTTCTTCTATTCCGTTATACATTTTATGAGCCTCACAATAAAAACTGAATATAATAATTATCACTAATATAGTATAATTATTATGAAAAAGCAATTATACTTCAACAATAAGCTAGTATATAAATATGAGGCTGTAAATCAAAAATTTTAGCAATCTAAAGAAATTTTACTATTACCTTCTATATTGAATTCTCTACAAAGATCAGCAGACAAGTTCATGCTTTCCCAAGAAAATCCACCGTCATTTTCTGACTCTTTACCAAAATGTCCATAACAGGCTGTGCGTTTATATATAGGGCGATTAAGCGATAAATGCTTGATTATGCCTTTTGTTGATAAATCTATACTATTCTCGATAAACTCTTTAATTACTCTTTCCTCCACCGCATTCGTACCAAATGTATCAATATAGAATGAAGTAGGTTTTGATACACCAATTGCATAAGAAAGCTGCACAAGACAACGTTCAGCTAAACCTGCAAAGACAATATTTTTAGCAAGGTATCTTGCCATATAAGCTGCAGATCTATCAACTTTGGTTGCATCTTTTCCGGAAAATGCCCCTCCACCGTGTGGAATATAACCTCCATAGGTATCAACCATAATTTTTCGTCCGGTTAATCCACAATCACTAACCGGTCCACCAGTAACAAATCTACCAGTTGGATTGACTAAGAGATTTTCCTCAGGACATATCCACCCTTTAGGTAAAGATGAAACTATGTAAGGATAAATTATTTCTTTTACTTTTGATTGGTCCAAATCCTCAGGGTGCTGTATTGAGACAATAATACTTTCAGCACGTACCGGGAGGTTATTCTCATATGCCAAAGTGATTTGTGATTTTGCATCCGGACCAAGCTTTGCTTCTTTAACTGCGCTCATGATATTTTTCAGAATCGAGTGTGCATAAAAAATGGGTGCTGGCATAAGGTTTTCTGTCTCTGTTGTTGCATAGCCATACATTATGCCCTGATCCCCAGCACCTTGATCCAACCCTATTGCAATGTCATTTGATTGCTCATGCAGCAGTATATTTACCTTCACTTTTCTCCAGTGGAAACCATCATGCTCATAACCAATATCTTTTATTGTATTCCGTACAATACTTTCAATCCTGCTATTTTTGATGTTAGGTCCGAATACTTCCCCAGCTATAATAACGTTATCTTTGGTGACTAAAGTCTCTATTGCAGCTCGCGCAAAAGGATCAGTGAAAAGGTATTCATCAAGTATTGCATCTGAAATTTGATCTGCTACTTTATCTGGATGACCAGCCGCCACTGACTCACTGGTTACTAAATTTTTATATAAACTCATGCTTTAGGTTTCTGCTTATACAATACCAAAACCGCTATAAAAACACAGTTAGTAATTACTAAATGGTGGGCCTGGGAAGAGTTGAACCTCCGACCTCACGCTTATCAGGCGTGCGCTCTAACCACCTGAGCTACAGACCCCTGATTTATTCAAGCTGAAGCTTTCATATTATCTGTAGGCAAGATATCAATAAAAGTCTTTTTATTTGCTGACCTTCTAAAGCTGACCCAGCCTTCTACTTTGGCAAAAATCGTATGATCTTTACCTATACCAACATTCTTCCCAGGATGGAATTTTGTACCTCTTTGGCGCACAATTATGTTACCAGGAATAACCTTCCCATTCTTCTTTATTCCTAACCTACGACCTGCTGAATCTCTACCATTACAGGAACTACCACCTGATTTTTTAGTTGCCATATCTTACCTCTTACTTTTGAAGATTAATTTCATTGATACGAAGAACAGTTATATACTGCCTATGACCAGTTTTCCTACGGTAATTTTTTCTTCTTTTCTTCTTAAAGATTATAATTTTTTCTCCCCTGCATTGCTCCAATACTTCAGCTTTAACAGTAGCATTAGATGAACAAGATAAGCCATTATTTGAAACACAAATCACCTTATTGATTTCCACTTCTCCTTTTTCTTCAGCTTCTAACTTCTCTACTTTTATTATACTGCCTTTTTTTACTAAATATTGCTTTCCACCAGTCTCAATTACTGCAAACATGATAAATATAAATTATTGTTATTAACTTTAATCGTAAACGATGTCATATATGCTGTCAATATAAATAAAAAACATGACTTAATGCTCCTTCTGAGCTACTTAAATACTTCTATCTTTTTTCACCTTGTGATCTGCTTTTTCTCAGACAATAATTAATTCTCAAAAAATCTTGTTTTGAACAGAAGCAAAACTTGATCATTTTTAATCTCCCTCACTTTGCTTTTGCGGCAGATCTCTAATTAAAACTCCATAATATGGCCACTCAGCAAAAACTCAAGCTTTCATTTTAAAAAGACATAGTTCACTGCACATCCTCCATTAAATTTGGGCTTACAAATTAAAATTCATTCCAAATTCAAACCCATGGTTATGATCTTCGAATTCTTTCAATAGACGGTAACCAGCAAAAACACTTGTCCTTGAAGAAAACGGAAGGTCAAGGCCAGAGCTTATTTTATATGAGAAACCAAATTCTAACTTACTCAAATCGATAGCAGCACCTATACCAACATTGATATACGGAGTGATATCCGTGTTTGTAAACTCTTAATGATAACGTAAATTTGCTAAAATTCCTCCTTGCAGTCTATGGTCAAAAATATTTGCAACTGAAATCATAGGCTCAACTGAAATTTTTACGCTGTTTGTGTAGTGATAACCGATACTATGACTAAAATTGCCAGAACTGTATGACGAAGAAGTATAGATCCTATCTCTAACCCAATCAACTCCAAAACATGGTACTGACAAAGAAACAGCAGGTAATATAGCCATTAAAGTAAGTAATTTTTTCATTTTCATCCTCTAAACATTGACATACGCATGTATACACATATAAGCATTAAAAATTACATAACCTACAGGTAAACACTGACATTACTTTATCTTCTTAATCACTTGCTTTTCTCTTGCTATTGCAAGGCTTTTTTCTGGTACATCTTCCACTATAACACTACCTGCTGCAATTACAGAGTCATCATGAATATTAAGTGGCGCAATTAGTGAGCTATTGGCACCAACAAAGCAATTGCTCCCTATATTCGTTTCATGTTTATTTTTCCCATCATAATTACAAACAATAGTGCCTGCTCCTATATTACTCCTCTGCCCTACTTTAGCATTTCCTATATAACTTAAGTGTTTTATTCTAGTGTTTTGACCAACTTCACTTGTTTTCACTTCCACAAAATTTCCTATTTTTGCCTTATTACCAATTGTTGTGTTTCCGCGTATTCTGGTAAATGGACCGACCTCAGCATTACTTTTAATTAAGCAGTTTTTTAAATGCGAAAATGGCAGTATTTTTGCACCAGACTCTATTTTCACTCCAGTACCGAAAAAAACATATGGGTAAATAACTGAATCTCTGGCAATTTGCGTATCAAGAGAAAAGAAAACAGTCTCTGGAGCAACAAGCGTTACTCCAGAGTTGGTAAAAAATTTTCTTTTGTTTTCTTGAAAGTAAAATTCAGCTTTTATAAGGTCATTTCTGTTATTTATTCCCGTTGCCTCTTCTCCACCGGTAATAACGTAACCGACATTTAAATTACTCTTCACTGCAATGGAAACTATATCGGTCAAATAATATTCATGAGTTGAGCTATTGCACTCTATTTTCTCCACCAATTCACGTAAATTCTTTGCACATGCAACCATTATTCCAGCATTTGCAAGAAACTCTTCATGATTATTTTTATCACTCTTTGCTTCTACGATTTCTCTTAAGGAACCATTCTCAATAATTAACCTACCGTATTCTTTATTGCTTGTCCTAAAACCTAGGCAAACTAGAGCCTTGCCTTCTAAGCAACTAACCATTTTAGTTATTGTGCTGCTTTTTATGAGTGGGGTATCTCCATACTGCACAATAATTATGCTCGAATCTGGCAATTCTTTCAGGTTTCTCGTCGCAGTTTTGACTGCATCTCCCGTGCCAAGTGTTAATTCTTGTGTAATTAACTGTATATCCTTAAAGCACTTTAGTCTTTCAATTAAAGGCAGATCAACTACAACAGCAATATTTTCAGGATTTAACTGTTTTGCATTGTAAATGACATGCTGGAGCATGGAAAAACTGCCTATTTTGTGTAGGACCTTAGGCAAATCTGAATTCATCCGCCTGCCATGCCCTGCAGCAAGTATAACGAACGTATGAGTTTTACTTATCACTTATCTTAAAGATGAAAAATGAAAACCGTAATGATCAAGCCAGCTGATTTTATTGTCATAAAAGCTCCTTAAGTCGCTAATTTGATATTTTAGCATTGCAAGCCTTTCTATACCAATGCCAAACGCAAAACCGCTGTATTTAGTGTGATCTATTCCAACATTTTGAAATACATTTGGATGCGTCATACCGCATCCCAGTACTTCTATCCATTTACTACCTTTATAACTTATGTCCACTTCTGCAGAAGGTTCGGTAAAAGGGAAAAAACTATTACGAAAACGTATCTTCAGCCCTTTATCTCCAAAAAACTTGTTAAGGAAGTGATGAATAGTAAATTTTAACTGGCCCATATTGACATTCTCATTGACATATAACCCCTCTATTTGATGGAACATGGGGGTGTGAGTTGCATCAAAGTCGTTTCTGTATACTCTACCAGGAGATACGATTTTAATCGGAAAAGTTTTCGCTTTTTCCATAGTTCTGATCTCCACAGATGAGGTATGAGTGCGCAGCACCATTCTTTTGCCGTCTATTTTATTCTTTAAGTAAAAGGTATCTTGCTCCTCTCGCGCAGGATGATGACTTGGAGTATTCAGTGCATCAAATACATGGAATTCATCTTCAATGTCAGGACCATCAACTGCTTTAAAACCCATATGTGCAAAAATAAGCTTTACTTCATTTATAACTTTACTCAGTGGATGGACCTTGCCAATTTTTTCTGGTCTAACAGGCAACGTGATATCAACTGCCTCGTTTTGCAATTTAAAGTTAACTTCTTCTGTTTTTAGTACATTTTCCCTATTCATTATAAGCTGATCTAGCTTATCACGCAAAGAGTTGATAATCTCACCCAAAATACGCTTTTCTTCTGCGTTTATTATCTTTCTCAAGTTCTCAAGATAAGCCTTAACTACACCCTTTTTTCCCAAATATGATAGCCTGACTTTTTCTAAATCTTGCAAAGAAGAAGCATTCTCAATTTCGGAAACTGCTTTATCTTCAAGTGAAGGTATTTCATTCAGTAGCTCTTTATTCATCTTAGAAACGCTGGCTTAAACTTTAATTATAGTAAAATCTTGAATAGCATCAACAATCTAAAAACTGTCCCATTTTAATTATTAATTTATTGACCAATTAGTTTTTTTTATTTACCTTTGCGTTGATGAATTTGCTATATCAACCATGCACAACAGTGACACTGAAACTGATAATAAGTACAAAATAGAGGATTTACCTAAGTTCTTTAAGGAAAGATCCAAAAACATAAGTAAAGCATTTTCTAGCAAAATAATTAAGATCAGTACCATTCGCTCGAGAAGTATTAAAAGTAATATACAAGAATTTTCATTTGAGCTAACAGCAACAGACACCTTTAATACAAGACCATTTCAAATAAAATCTTTAATTGATTTTTTTAAAATCTGCCTTTCTCGGGAAAAAAAATTTACAGTCAACATAGAAGTGCCAAAAGAAAGCAGTGAATTATATAATAACTACTGTAAAATTAATAGTGATAAAACTGTAGAAGAATTCGTAAATAATGCTCCGCCTCAAATCCTTCTGCAAGGAATAACAATCATACTACAAACAAATGTTAAAGACATTAACTTAGATAATTTGCACCAAATAGGGTCACTTTTAAATGAAAAGCTAAAACATGCAGAAAAAACTGAAAATGAGGAACAGAGTCAAGTTACACTACAAGTAAAAGAAGCAGAAAATAAAGACAGACAAGAACAGAGTGAAACTAAGCAAAAAAACGCACAAAATAGACAAATTGTACCATTTACAGGCTCGTTTGGCTTTAACGTAGCAAGCAAAGTAAATTGTAAAGCTCCAGTGGTTACTGCTGCAATAAAAGCTAATATACCAAAATATAGAATCTTCCTTCCCTTATCCAATTTTTTTAATGATGTAATAAGGTTATCCCTTTTAAGAACACCAAAACCTTCTATACAGAGCAACAATATACCATTTGGTGTCATTCCAGCGCTTGACGCTGGAATCCAGAAAAAAAAAGAAAAATGGACCCCAGTGTCAGCTACTTGGATGACAAGTAGTATAGGAAATCCAATACCTCAAGAAGCAGAACAGAATGTAGGTCAAACTACTTCGCACACAGAGTATTTTAAGGCTAACAGAAAAAAGAAGTCAAAAAAGCAGACCAAAGAACTATCAGAGAAAGAAAAACAATTAGCCATAAAACAAGCACAAAATGATGCTAGAGTAGCTATGTTAGATAACCAGATTGAGCGCAGGGGAAAAAAACTCGATGAAGTATTTATTGAAGTGATGAATGGATACAAAAATCAAGATCCAGAAACATTTCGCAATGTTTTTAACTCAATATTCAATATTGTTTATTTTCAAGATAAACAATTACATGAAATATTAGAGTCAGGTGAGATATCAGAAGTATTAGAAATACTAGAAATACCACAACCAGCTGGCAAGTCTTCTTTTCCAAAAGAGTATTTACATAAGCAAGTATATAAAAAAAAAGAGCAATTGCTCAAATTAGTTTCAGGTGTTTATATACAACAACCTCCTACGCAACATGAAAATACTCCTCATAAATCTACAAACCCTTCACCAATTAAAGATCCTTCACCAGCAACAAATGAAGCTAAAACTCTACCTCCTACTAACATTACACTCAAATCACCGTTAAAACTGTATTTTCCTCAAAAAAGGCTTATTTTTGTCTATTTATAATAGTAGCATCTGCATCAACACTTTGCTTATGGCATTTTCCATTAGGAAAAGTGTCAATGTTAAAAGGATTAGTGCCACCAGAAAAAAGAGAAAATATTGGGTTAGCATTGAACATAGGGTTACCAACATTGATTACATTATGTGTTTTGAGCTTGGCTTATTTTATATATTCTGAATATTCTATAGAATCTATTGAACAGAACAAGTCTTCTTCTCGTATTTAAACTTACCCAAAATGTAAACAAGTTGTTCTAAGAGATCTTTCATGGTAAAATTATTTATTTTCACCATATGTTCAAAGGAATTATCACGGATATCGGAACTATAACTGATACTACCACTCACTACAACTCTGATCAAATTTTCCATATCAAGACACAAAACTTATCCTCTATAAATAAAGGAGATTCAATAGCTTGCTCTGGTGTGTGCTTAACTGTTGTTGATATAATGAGCGATATATTTACAGTCCAAACGTCTCAAGAAACTATGAAGGTTTCTAACTTAAATACGTGGAAGATAGGCAAAAAAATAAATCTCGAACGAGCAATGAGGCTAAGCGACAGAATCGATGGCCATCTAGTTCAGGGTCATGTTGATGGGATAGTAAAAATTTTAACAATTGAACGAAATTTAGATTCTCATGAAATCAAGCTATCATGCCCACAAGAATTAATTAAATTTATTGCAAAAAAAGGGTCTGTGACGCTAGATGGAGTTTCCCTCACAGTGAATTCAGTTGTTAACCAAGAGTTCACTGTGAATATCATTCCCTATACATGGGAAAATACAACTTTTCAGTATAACAAAGTAAATGATTATCTGAATTTAGAAATTGATATGATCACTAGGTATTTAGATCAATTGATGCAGCATAAATACAATTAATTTTACAACCTTGTTATTTACAACTATTATATCTTGAAAACCATATAGATATAAAATATGCTTTTCGATAGTCTAACTATCTTCATTGTTGTTCTATGCGTAATAATCTCGGTAACTAGAGGCTTTATAAAAGAGCTATGCGCATTAATGTTTCTATTTTTATCAATTTTTCTGACAGCTAATCACTATGATTTTTTCACTCCAAATTATAGTAAATATTGTGATTCTAAAGTTACACTAAACATACTTTCTACAATCTCTGTATTTATTATACTTAATATTATATTGATGATAATAAATAACTGGCTAATGTACGTATTATCACCCATAAGGTTGGGATTTATCGATAGAGTTACTGGAATCTCTCTCGGAGTGCTTAAAGGAATATTGCTCTCTTATGTACTATTTTTTGCTGTATACTTATATTGTTACACAGTATATGACAAAGAAGAATATGGCAAAAAAGAGAAGTATTCTGAAATAAAAGCAGAAGACATATTGCCTAATTGGATAATAAATTCACACTCTTATCAGGCTTTATTTGTGACAGCAGAAGAAGTAATTGACATGTATGTACCAAAGTCGTTGATACTAAAAATAAAAGAGATTGGTGGAGAAATGGTTGATCAAGAAAAACCCAAAAACAATAAAAAAGAAGAGTAAATATTTATTTATAAATATGTTCATTGGGAGTATTCAAAAAGCCATATGTGTCAGGTTAAGAGCACTCCTCTCTTATAATTCACGTATTTAAGAATGACTTTTGCTAAACCTTTACTAATTCCATGTACGTTTTGAATTTCAGCCAGAGAAGCTTTGCTTATATTTTTCACTGAACCAAAATAAGACATCAACGCCTTTTTCCTTTTGTTGCCAATGCCGGGTATTTTGCTTAATTGTGAAACTATAAACTGTTTATCGCGTTTTTTTCTATGTGAAGTTATCGCAAAACGGTGGGCTTCATTACGCAGCAATTGTAAGTAAAGCATGACTTTGCTGTCATTTGCCAGACTGAATTCTTCCCTGCCCAGCATATAAAATGTTTCATTTCCTGCGTTACGATCAGGACCTTTTGCCATACAAGCAAAAGGAACGTTTATATTCAATACTTCCAGTACATTCTGTACTATGGAAACATGTCCTGGTCCACCATCAATCAGTAAAAAATCAGGTATTATGCCTTTTATATTGCCGGAGAAACGTCTGGTTAGCACTTCCCTCATCATTTTATAGTCATCGCCTGAAAATTTTTCCTTTATAGTAAATTTTCTGTACTCACTTTTTAAAAAACCCTCCTGCCCTGCAACAACCATTACACCAATTTGTTGATTTCCAAATATATGGCTATTGTCATAAACCTCAATACGCTTTGGAATGTTTGGTAACAAGAAGATTTTGCTAAGCTCCTCAAGCTTTTCTAGGTTATTTCTATAATCGATAAGCTTCTGCTCTAAGCTATGCTGAGAGTTATCATAAACAAATTTCAATAAATCACGCTCTTTTTTATTCTTTGCACGCAGAACTTTTACTGGCTTTTTAGCAACCTTATATAGTGCTTGTTCTATAATTTCCTTATCCACAATAGAATCTGGAACGTAAATTTGTATTGGAGGTATGTTAGCTGAATTATAAAAATTGACCAAAAAGGTGGATAAAATTTCATCATTTGAGTGATCACCACAGTTCTCGGCAAAGTAAGGAGTGCTGCCGTAGTTGTCTTTATTTCTGAACGATAACACACTAATACATGCTAGATCCTCTTCACGTACAATACTGAAGAAATCTGCATCTTTTTCAAAAGAAAAATCCGTGTGCTGTATTTGAATTTGCTCAAGAAACTTTACCCGATCTCTATATATAGCAGCAAGCTCATAGTTTTCTTCACTGCTGCACTTTCTCATTGTGAAAAGTAACTGTTCTTTCACTTCCTTATTTCTTCCAAGCAATGTATTTCGTGCCTGTTTTACTGATTGGCAGTAGTCGTCTTTTGTGATTTTGTTTATGCATGGTGCTGAGCAGCGCTTAATTTGATATTCAATACATGGTCTTTTTGTTGAGGAAAAGTATTGATCTGAACATACTCTTAGGAGAAAGGCTTTTTGCAATGACAATATAGTTTGCTTAACAGCAGCGGCAGATGTAAAGGGACCATAATAATGAAACTCATTCTTCTTAAATTTGCCTCTATATTTTGCTATTCTTGGATAATCATGCTTGGAAATTGTTATATAAGGATAAAATTTTCCATCCTTGAGCACAATATTATAAAGTGGTTTCAATGATTTTATTAACTGTGCTTCAAGAAGCAGTGCTTCGATTTCATTCTCAGTGATGAATATTTCAACCTTAACAACCTGTGAGAGCATAACTCTAATTCGTTCAGAAAGGTTTTCGAATTGAAGATAGTCAGATAATCTCGATTTCAAGTTTTTTGCTTTACCAATGTATAAAACTTTATCCTTATCTCCAATCATCTTATACACACCACAAGACTGCGGAGATAATTTTATCTGTTCTTTATATTGCTTGAACATTTATCCATTACTTGACTTGTATGAGGTTAAAATCTGCTACTAAACGAAAGATGGAAACAACACTTGCAAGCAAAGACAATCTATTTCTCCTTAGCTTATCAGAATCGCAGTTGATCTTTACACTATCCATAAATTTATTGATAAATGGAGCAAAACCAGCAAGTTCATCAAGCGCTGCGTTTAAATCCCCACTTTTCATTGCTTGTTCAATGCTCTTATAAAAAAATGTAGCATAACTTGATAGTGCAACTTCTTCCTTTTCAATCGGAAGCCACGTATTGTAAAATGTGCCATAAGCAGTGTCATCATTTTTCCTTACTTTGTTAACCATGTTGCTGACTCTTTTATAAGTGCTTAGAATCTGTTCACCTTTTGGCGTACTAAGATAACAATCCAATATAACAGCTCGCTTTTCTGCTGTCAGCAGATCGTTCATATCAGTCCATAATATTGAATCTACAATACCTTGGCTTACACCTTTATTTCTTAAAATAACCTTGAATCTTTCTGTGCAGAACATGTACACTAGACTTGCAATGCATCTTCTAGTCTGTTTATGAGGATTGCTAGCTGATGTTGTGTCTTTAGTAAACGCAAGTCTTGAATATAAAGATACTGACTTATCTATCAGTAGTCTGAGAGGGTTGCTAGCTGGTGTTGTGTCTTTAGCAAATGTGAGTTTCGAATATAAAGATACTGACTTGTCTATCAATAGCCTGATTGGAACATGCAAATTATTTTCAAGTATTGTTCTAATTATGCCAATTGCCATTCTCCGCAAACCAAACTGATCATATGAACCTGAGATCTTTTCTCCTGCTGCAACTAAACCAACTAAACTGTCTACTTTATCAGCAATAGCTACAGCAATCGCAGTGGGAGATTTAGGGCATTCTTGCTCCGATCTGATTGGCTTATAGTGTTCAGTTATAGCTTCCACTATTTCTTTATCTTCGTGAAAATAAGAAGCGTAATATCCACCCATTGCTCCTTGCAGTTCTGGAAACTCTCTTACTATTGATGTTGCAAGATCTGCCTTTGCTAAATATGCGGCACGCTCAACCTTAATTAATGAAGCATGCGGAATAAATGTAGCTATATATCTTGATAGAGCTATAATGCGCTTCACCTTTTCCCCCACGCTGCCAAGTGAAGCATGAAATAATATCGAACCTAATTTTTTGACATAATAATCTAGATTTTCCTTTTTATCTTGAGATATTAAAAATTGGGCATCAGCAAGACGTGCTTCTAATATTCTTTCGTGTCCTTTAACAACTTCACCATTGTTGACATTGACAACAGTGACAAAGTGTGAAATTCTCTTTTCATTACTTAAAGCAAGGTATTTTTGCTGCGTATTAATTATACTAAGAATTACTTCCTTCGGTAATCCAAATGACTTTTCTTGATTCACTTCACCAAACAGTACGATTGGCCACTCTATAAGCCCTGTCAATTCATTTAGTAAATAATCATTTTTCTCAAGTTGTAAATTCTGCTCTTTTGTGAATTTATTAATCTGATCTAGTATAAATTGCTTTCTTTTGTCCAGCTGGAGAATTACGCTGTTTTTTTCTAGCAATTCAAAATAGTCTTTAGGTGCTTTAATAGTTAACGTCGCATCACTTGAGAGAAATCGATGGCCATATGTTGTGTTAGATGCTGTGATCCCTGCAAAAGACACAGGTATTATTTCGTCATTTAAAATGCATAAAATGTTTTTAATTGGCCTAACCCACCTTTCTTTTCCTTCGCCCCATCTCATGCTCTTCAACCAAGAAAAGTTTTTGAGCATTTCCTCCAGTTGATTTTTGAGGAATTCTCTGATGTTAAATGAGCAGCTTTCTCTTTTAATGAAGTAAAAATCCTCATTATTTACTTTTCGAACGAGCAAATCTTCTTCATTTTTCTGATATTTTCTTAAAAAACCTTCGATAGCACTTTTTGGTGCGTTAATGTTTGGTCCCTTAACTTCGTTATTGGAATCCTTTAGCTCCAAAGCATTTATGTTGTCAACAAATAGGGTAATGCGACGTGCCGTTACAAAAACCTCCATTGATGTAAATTTTACATTATTTTTGTTAAAAACATTGGCAATACAGCTCTTAACTTGAGTTGCAGCTACATTCTGCATTCTTGGTGGTATTTCTTCTGAAAGGCACTCAAATAACAACTGCAACGACATACGCTATTTACTCATGTACAATTCGCAACATTTTTTTGTCAGCTCTCTAACTCTACCAATATGCGCTGTACGTTCATTGACACCAAGCACACCTCTTGCATCAAGCAGATTAAGTAGGTGACTAGTTTTAATACATTGGTCATAAGCTGCCATTGGTAGCTCCTTTTCAATAAGGAACTTACATAATTTTTCCGTATCTTCAAATTGCTGCTGTACCACTTTAGTATCATAATAATCTAACGCTAGATAAGAAAATTCATATTCTCTTTGTTTAAAAATATCTCCGTAAGTTACACCGTTATCGTTCCAAGTTATATCGTAAACATTATCTACACCTTGTATGCACATTGCTAAACGTTCCAACCCATATGCAACCTCACCAGGAATCATCTTGCAGTCAATCCCTCCAACTTGCTGTATATAAGTAAGCTGTGTTACTTCCATTCCATTGCATGTAACTTCCCATCCAAGTCCTGATGCACCAACACTTGGGTTTTCCCAATCATCTTCAACAAACTTAATATCATATTTTTCTGTAGATATGCCAAGAGCTTTTAAGCTATCTAAATAGACGTTTTGTAAATTATTACCAGATGGCTTTATTATAACTTGATATTGGTGATGTTGATACAAGCGATTAGGATTATCACTATAGCGTCCATCTGCTGGCCTAATTACTGGTTGTAGATATGCAATTTTTGTCGGTTTTGTATCAATTGCAGACATAATTGTTGCAGGATGTAATGTACCAGCACCAACTTCAGATGTGTATGGGTGAAGTATAACGCACCCTTCACCAGCCCAAAAATCTTGCAACTCTTTTATTATACTTTGTAAATTCACACAAATTGCACACTTTTTATACTAAATATATAAATAAATAAGTACTATTCAATATTTATTTTTTTTGCAGCACTATGTAAATAATCACCTAAAACTGCTGAACTTTCCCTCACATACTGAATTATGCTTTTATTTAGGACAATTGCATCATGCATAGTTAAATCGCAGAATATAAATGCTGTTAAATACAGTAAAATCACCGCATAAAATGTGTGAAAAATCCCCTCAAATGTAATTGACATTGCATTATTATAGCTGAGTTGTATTGAACTTATTGGCCATGGTTTTATCACTTCTACGACATTAAAAAATACGTAAGGTATCATAAGAAAAAAGAAAAAGTGCATAAAATCATTAAACCAAAATGGGCATTGAAACATCTGCTTACATATACTCCCATAGAGTTTACTTACAGTATAATAAATTGACATTATTGCTGGCATTGAAAGTGCTACAGTCAATACTTGCCCTGACGCTATTTGTATTACTATGTCTTCACCACTGTTTGCTGAAGGGGCCTGAGCATGAAAAATAAATATTCCAATTAATTGCATTACTAACATAACTATTGCCAAGTTTGTAAAAATAGCAGCTACAACTATTCCTGAATTTGGCATTTTATATAGTAAAAAGTCTCCTCCATACGTGAGAATTAATATAACATCGACAATAAATAATATTAAAAAAGAAGACCAATAGTTCTGCCAACCTGGTAAATATCCTATTCCCAAAAAAGAGCTTACTGTTTTGGCAGGAAAAACCTTACCTAGCATCTTTCCCAAAAATTCAAAAAAAATCCCCATGCTCTAAGTAACACTTGGTTTATATTATTTATAATACTGTATTGTAACGGACTTATCAATAACTTAAAACATGTATTGGAAAATTTTAGGTAATATGCAGCAACAGTAGAAGAACATGCGCCAAAAATTTAGTAATTTTATAGGGCTTGTGCACTTAAATTTTTTGCAATATCAAGTGCAGCGTAAGTGAATATTGCACTTGCACCCGCACGTTTGAAACCAATCAAAGATTCATAAATCACCTTGTCATAATCTAGCCAGCCATTATTTGCAGCAGCTTTTATCATTGCGTACTCACCGCTTACTTGGTAAGCAAAAATCGGAAAATTAAACTTATCACTTGCTGTTTTGATAATATCCAAATATGGCATACCTGGTTTAATCATAATAAAATCTGCACCTTCATTTATATCCATTTCAATTTCGCACATTGCTTCGTGCGCATTTTTATAATCCATTTGATAACCACTTTTGTCTATAGAATGTGATAGCCCACATGAACCAACGACTTGCCTGAATGGAGCATAGAAGCTAGAGCAATATTTCACCGCATAAGATAATATTAATACGTCTTGAAAGTTATTATCATCTAATGATTTTCTGATTCTTCCTATTCTACCATCCATCATATCAGAAGGAGCAACTATATCACATCCTGCCTTCGCTAAAGCAAGTGCTTGCTTACACAGTACTGATATAGTTTCATCGTTTTCTACATCCATCTGATTATCTTTTAAAATGCCGTCATGGCCATGAATAGTGTATGGATCCAGTGCAACGTCTGCAATAATACCAATTTCAGGTACCTTTAATTTTACAGCACGGATTGCTTTGCAGATTAAGTTGTCAGAATTATATGCTCCCTCAGCGTTTTCAGATTTTAGTTTACTATCAACTACAGGAAAAATTGCAACAGCATTAATTCCTAAATCTTTAGCTTTCTTAACTATAGACACTAATCCATCTATTGAATAACACTTTACGCCTGGTAAGCCAGAAATTGGTTCAGTTGTTTCTTCTCTGTCGTGAACAAACAGAGGAAGAACCAGATCATTTACTGATAAACTATTTTCACTTGTTAAATTGCGAACCCATTTGCTCGAGCGCCTGCGCCTTAATCTTGTATTTGGAAAATTAAACATTGGACCCAGGTAAATTCCCAGTAAACAGCAACACTGCTGAAATGAGTACCACCCAAAGCACCGATATTGGCAGAAACACTTTCCAACCAAGGCGCATTAGCTGGTCATATCGATAACGAGGTATTGTTGCTCTAATCCAAATAAATACGAACAAAAGTATAACTATCTTCAAAACGAACCAAATCAAACCTGGAATTTTGTAAAGTAAACTGAACTCCAGCGGCGGATACCATCCTCCTAGAAAGAATATCGTCATCATAGCACTTGCTAGAATCATATTTGCATATTCTCCAAGAAAAAAGAGGGCAAAAGGCATGGATGAATATTCAACATTATATCCAGAGACAAGCTCTGCTTCAGCTTCTGGTAAATCAAATGGGTGACGATTAGTTTCTGCAAGCAAAGAAATAAAAAATATTATTCCTATAGGCATTAGTAGCAAATCAACCCAAAATGGCATATTGTGTTTCGCTACCACCATCTCTCCAAGGTTCAACGTACCAGCTGTAACAACAACTGTAGCAACTATTAAGCCTATTGAAACTTCATATGAAATCATCTGAGCAGCCGACCGTATAGCGCCAAGAAATGCATAATTAGAATTGCTTGACCAGCCTGCAATAATTACGCCGTATACTCCCAGCGACGATATAGCTAGCACATAAAGCACTCCAACATTAATATTTGCTATAACCTTAGGAATCACTACTTGCTGGCCATTTTCTACAATTACTTCAGCACCAAACGGTATAACTGCCCAGGCAATTAATGCCAAGATAAAGGTAAGCATTGGAGCCATAATGAACAGTATGGTGCTTGCTCTAAATGGTATTATCGGCTCTTTAATTATCAGCTTAATAGCATCTGCAAATGGCTGCAATAGCCCAAAAGGTCCAACTACACTTGGGCCGTGTCTCAGTTGAATTGCACCAATAACCTTACGCTCAAAGTATACCAAGTACGCAACTGAAAGTAGTAGCGGTACTAAAATAAATAAAATATTAACTAGCGTGTTCATAAAAAGCTTTAGTACAATCTGCCATTATTTTTGAAGCGCGACTTATTGAATCCGTCATATAAAAATTACACTCCTTTAAAGTAAAAGGTGTATTACTTAAGCTTATTTCACCGCTGCTGATTGGAATCCATTTATTTTTTATCACTTGATCAGCATTTCTAAAATGTGGACCGATAGTATCCAATTTTTTTCTCACGTCAAATAAACTATCATATGGTAAGGAGAGATCCAAATATTGCGAGAGATTTTTAATAATCAACCAATCCTCCTTTGCTTCACCTGGAGGAAATACAGCTAAATTTGTTCTTTGCACTTGACCTTCAGTGTTTACATAAGTTGCATATTTTTCTGTATATGCAGCACCAGGCAAGATAACATCTGCCACATGTGCACCCTTATCACCGTGATGACCTTGATAAATCACAAATGTGTTTTCTAATTTTGATGTATCAATTTCATCTGCACCAAGAAGATAAATGACTTCTATCTCACCACCTTCTGTATGCTCCAGTATTTGATTAGTGTCTTTTCCACCTTTTTCAGGAACAAACCCAACGTCCAGACCACCAACTCTTGCTGCAGCTTTATGCAGCATATTAAAGCCATTCCAGTCATCTCTGACCATGTTAAATTTTTCTGCAATTTTGCCAGCTAGAATTAGAATTGATTCAGAATCATCTCTTATTAATGCATCTTGACCAATGATCAGCATAGGGTTTTGGGCGGCTACCAGCAGCTCACAGAACTTATGATTTCCATTTGCTATTTTACTCAAAACATCAGGATTATCGCCCAATTTCTCAACATGATACAAATATTCAATGTTAGGACCAACACTTGCAATAGGAAAGTTGCCCTGTAAATATCTCTTTCTCAATCTTACATTAATGATCGGTGCTTCTATCCTTGGATTTGTATTTATAAGCAGACACAAATCTGCATTCTCTATACCTTCAATAGTGGTATTGAACACATAAGATCCGCGATTACTTGGTATAAGCTTTGCACCATCTTGCCTGCAGTCTATATTCCCCGAGCCGAGCTTCTGCATCACTTCTTTGAGTAGAAGCATAGACTCACAATCTGCTAAATCACCTGCAATTGCAGCTATTTTATTTGATTTTGTATTCTTTAATTTCTTTGCAGCAATAGTTAATGCTTCATTCCAATCAACTGGGGCTAATTTACCATCTTTTTTTACATAAGGTCGATTAAGACGCTGAACTTTTAGTCCATCATAGGCAAAGCGGGTTTTATCTGATATCCATTCTTCATTTACCTCTTCGCTCAGTCTTGGTAATATTCGCATAACTTCCAGGCCACGATAATCAACTCTAATGCTACTTCCCACAGCATCTAGCACATCTATAGTCTCACAATGTGATAGCTCCCATGGACGCGCTTTAAAGGAGTAAGGCTTTGAAGTTAAAGCCCCTACCGGGCAGAGATCTATGATATTTCCAGATAATTCAGAACTAATATGCCTTTTTATGTAAGTGCTAATCTCTACATTTTCTCCCCTTCCGATTCCTCCAAGTTCATTTGTACCTGCAACATCAGACAAAAATCTAACACACCGAGTGCAATGAATGCATCGATTCATCGCAGTCTCAATCAGTGGTCCGAAGTGTTTTTTTGGCACAGCCCTCTTATGTTCATCAAGTCTGCTGGTTCCTTTCCCATAAGCCATCGTGATATCTTGCAAATCGCATTCACCACCTTGATCGCAAATTGGGCAATCAAGCGGGTGGTTAATTAGCAAAAACTCAAGCACACCTTCACGTGCTTTTTTAACCTTAGGGGTATCAGTGTGAATAACCATCCCTTCTGCAACTGGCATTGCACAAGAGGCTACTGGTTTTGGAGGCCCACCCTCAACTTCAACCAAACACATTCTGCAGTTACCAGCAATTGCTAAACGCTCATGATAACAAAAACGTGGAATTTCAACGCCCACGACTTCACAAGCTTGAATTATAGTGAGCCCATGCTCTACTTCACATTCCTTAGAATTAATAGTAACTTTAACCACAACTATTATACAGCTTCCCACTTTATAGGATTGCCGCTTACCTCATCTTCAACCAGATTGCCGTTGTCATATTGAGCAGACACATAATTCATGCGCGAGTCACGATCTATATATCTAACAGGTTTCACCGGTTTATCTTTATACGTTTTTTGCTCAGCTTTCCTACGCTGAGTAGGGTTATTCTTACTAGCTGTCTTTGCTTTCCCACCTGCTGCCATATAAACTCCTAAAAACTTTTCATTCTATTTTAACACTTAAGTATATAGCGTCAATATTTAATAACTTTAAAATTTCAATAGATCTCTTATTATAATCATCATTTGAATAAAAAGTCACTTCTTCCAGTGCTTGACCAGAAAAAAAGAAATATATATCAGCTACTTTCATAACACTATTTCTCGAAAATAAACGTTCATGTAGTCATGAATAAACCGGTATAAAGACCTTTAATCATTCGCTTCGTAGTACTTCTCAACCAACTTATTAAGTAACCTTACACCAAAACCTACTGCTCCTCTTGGACAAATGTCAGTACCTTTTTCGTGCCAAGCAGTGCCTGCGATATCTAAATGTGCCCAGCAAGTTTCATTCACAAAACGCTGTAAAAACTGTGCAGCCATTATGCTATCTCCACCAGAGCCTGCAGGAGCGATGTTTTGAACATCAGCAATCGGTGAATAGATGATTTTGTCATAAGCTTCATTCATAGGAAAACGCCATAACTTCTCATTTACTTCATTTCCGACATCAATCAGACGATCCGCTAATTCATTATTGTTGGAAAAAAGACCAGCATATTCGTTATTTCCAAGTGCAACCACTATAGCTCCAGTTAAAGTTGCAAGATCAATCATAAATTGTGGTGAAAATCTCTCTTGCGTATACCACAAAGCATCTGCAAGTATGAGTCTTCCCTCCGCATCAGTGTTTAGCACTTCTATCGTCTGTCCAGACATTGAAGTTACTACATCACTCGGCCTTTGGGCATTACCACCCACTGCATTCTCTGCAAGTGCAACTACGCCGATCGCATTTACTTTTGCTTTTCGTCCTGCTAAAGCATGCATCACTCCAACCACAGCAGCAGAGCCTGCCATGTCATATTTCATCGACTCCATACCACGTGAAGGTTTGAGTGATACTCCACCAGTGTCAAACGTTATACCTTTACCAACAAAAGCTATTGGCTTTTGTTCTTTAGAAGCCCCATTCCATTTTATCACTACTAATTTTGGTTCTTTACTGCTTCCTTGTGCCACTCCAAGCAAGGCTCCCATTTTTTTCTCTTCCATCTGCTTTTTATCAAGCACTTCGATTTCAAGGCCAAGCTTAGTAAGCTCTTTTTTTATATGATCAGCATAGGATTCTGGATATAGAATGTTAGGAGGCTCTGTTATAAAAGAGCGCGCAAGGAATATACTCTCACCTTCTTGCCTTAAGTGCTCAAATGATTTTTCAGCATTACTTAATTGTTCATCTTTTACTAATACTGTAATCTCCTCTACCTCTGTAGTTTTTTCATCCTTTTTAGTTTTATACTTATCAAACTTAAAGCTACGCAGAAACGCACCATATGCAACATTTGCTGCACTACCTTCGACTAAAATCGCTGCTTTCTTAATTTTTAATCTGTTTAGCTCACAATATATTTTACCACCAATATTTAATTCTTTATTTTCATCCCATTCATCCTTCTTACCAAGTCCGACAACTATAACATTTTTTTCCTCTGATGAAGGAACAGAGAAAAATTCACCAAAACCTCCACTAAAGTCACTAAATTTCTTGATGTTATCCATAACTTGCTTTTCTTGTAAAACTCCACAATCACTTACAATTTCGTCACCTTCAAATAAACCTGTGACTATTGTTTTAAAATCAGATGAAATTTTAGAAATCGTTACCTTCATTGCTTGTAGCTCCATACTTAAATTAGGTAATGTTTACCAAATTGGCTGAAAAATACAAGTTTTATTTCTTACTAGAGAACTTATTATATCCGCCCAAGGTAATATTAAACGTATAGGTTTTAACGGCCCAATCATTATAAGTAAATGGTGCTATTAGAAGGCTTGCAAGCCCGCTATCAATAAAATTCTCAAGAACAGAATCAGCACAATTATCACAGTTATGGTCAGCAAAAAACATTTGTGTTGTGAATTCTGGAAAATCTGGATGTTGAACTAAAAAATTGATATGTGGGGCTCTGTCACCAATTCCACCAGGTGCTATTGTAATGAAATTATAATAGCCAAGATTATTCACTATAAATCTTCCTGATCCAGCAAAATTTGGATCATCCTCTATATTCTCATCGTAATGGTTCATGCCGCGTGAATTCGCGTGCCATATAGAAACTACAGCATTTTGTATTGGTAAACAGTTTATATCAGTAATTCTACCTACTATATTTATTAATTCTCCTGTTGCACTATTTGGAGAACCAGGTTTTCTTCTTAAATTATTTGAAGAGTTAAAATTTTTTGGCCTTGCATCAAGGTCATATATTTCTGGAGTTTCAATGCAGTTGAGCAAAACAGGATCAGCTGCAAATAGCGGCAAACTGAATACCGTTTGTACTAAAAGCGCTAATAAGATATTTTTCACATTCATTTCATTTATAATAGACTTCTTGCATAACCATATAACAAACTTTTATTGGGAATAGAAACAAAAAACTTACTTGACAAACTCCGCCAGCTCCCTTACCATGATACTGAAGGTATTCAGTTATCTTCATCTGTGCAGATTAAACAGCAAGAAAACAACGTAGTTGGCGTCTTATTTTTAATTTTTTGCACTATGTGCACCTTATGTCTTCACAACATTTCTGGGTTTTTACCTACATAAGCTGAAACGCGCTTATAAGTCGTTTAAGACAGTATAGTACGCCAATTTGCAGGATTAGAGAGTGAACACTAATTACCACGGGGTTTCTTTTGCCTTTTTTTCTGCCTAGTAAATTTCTTAAACATTTTAGCTAAGGTTAGTTGCACTTAAAAGCAGCTAAATTGCAGTGTTTAAGACTTAAAAAACGCCAAATACTGAAAATAGATAATGACCAGGGCTTCTTTTGCCTTTTTTTTCGTTTGGTAAATTTCTTAAATATTTATGGCTAAACGACAACCGTCATCCCGCTACGTGTTAGCGGGATCTATGTTAAGAGATACCGCGAATGAATCGCGGTATGACGTAGGGCTACAGGTGTCATCCCAGTGCTTGACACTGGGATCCAGCTTTTTGGTAATTTTACCGAAAATGTTTGCTCGTTTACAATCAATTTTCCTGGATCCCAGTGTCAAGCACTGGGATGACAGGAGAAGGAGGCTACTTTCATGACACCATTCTTTTTTCTGGATCCAAGTAGTCAGGGCACTGGGATGACGAGAAAGGAGCACTGGAATGACATCATAGGGGCTACTTTCATGACATCATTCTTTTTCCTGGATCCCAGTGTCTGGGCACTGGGATGACAAAAATAAGGAGGCTACTCGGATGACAGGAGAAGGCACTGCCGTCATAAAGGAACCAGTGTCAGCTACTCGGATGACACCTTTTTTCTGCTTAGTTTAGGTTATGCAAGAAGTCTAGTGCATGAACTGGTCCTTTTCGGATTTTAGCGCTGTCTGCACGAACGTCTAGCTTAGGGGTAAGATAGGAGAAAAATTAGGGCCCGCAAATTAATCCAAACACATAAGTGTAGTGTTACCACCGAATGCTGTAGTGTTAACACTTACAACTTTTTCTGTAGAAAAACGCTGTAAATAATGAGGACCACCAGCTTTTGGCCCAGTGCCAGATAGTCCTCTACCACCAAATGGTTGTATCCCAACTGCTGCACCTATCTGGTTACGGTTGATGTAGACATTTCCAACTGATATTTTTTTGCTTATTAAATCGATCTGATTTTGTATACGGCTCTGCAAAGAAAATGTAAGCCCATATCCTGTATTGTTTATATCACTTATAACTTCATTTAATTGTGACTTGTTAAAACGTATGATATGCAAAATAGGACCAAATACTTCTTGCTTTAATTGCGAAATTTTTTGTATCTCATAAATATATGGAGGAAAGAAATAACCATTATGAGAATTTGTATCCATGGGTACTTTAAATAACAGATTTGAATCTTCGTCTTCTGACATTTTTTGCGTATGTTGAGTTAGCATATCGATAGATGCTTTGTCAATTATTGGACCAATATCAGTACTAAGTTGTATTGGGTCACCAATCTTGAGTTCTTGTGCTGCACCACATATCATTTTTATCTGCTTCTCTGCTATGTCCTCTTGAATAAACAGCACTCTAAGTGCAGAACAGCGTTGGCCGGCACTGCGAAACGCAGAAAGTACAACATCTGTAGTCACTTGCTCTAAGAGAGCGGAGCTATCAACAATCATAGCATTGAGCCCTCCTGTTTCAGCAATAAGCGGCACAATAGGCCCATCCCTATCTGCAAGCATTTTATTAATTGTTTGAGCAGTTTGTGTTGAGCCAGTAAAAGCTACTCCAGCAATTCTATTGTCTGGAACTAATATTTTGCCTAAATATCCACCATCCCCAGGAATGAGGTGTAACAGATTTTTTGGTATCCCAGCTTCATGTAGTATCTTAACAGCTTCGCAGGCAATAATCGGCGTTTGCTCTGCTGGTTTTGCCAGCACTGCATTACCTGCTGCAAGTGCAGCTGAAACCTGCCCAATGAAGATAGCAAGTGGAAAATTCCACGGTGATATACACAGGAAAACTCCTCTGCCTTCAAAAAAGATGAAGTTATCTTCACCCGTTGGACCTGGCAATTTTTTCCAGTCGCTCAGTTCATTTTTTGCTATCATTGCGTAGTAACGTAAGAAATCCACTGCCTCTCTTACTTCCGCTATTGCATCAGATAAAATTTTTCCTGCTTCTACGATCAGAATGTAAATCAACTCTTTCATCCTTTCTTCAAGCAAATCTGCAGCTTTTTCAAGGCATTTAGCGCGCTTTTCTGCTGAAACATTCTGCCATTCAGTAAAAGCATTATGTGCTATTTCAAGAGCGTTTAAAGCTTGAGCACTTGTTGTATTTGACACTTCTCCAATTACATTTTCTAAATGTGCAGGATTCACCACTTCAGTAAATTTGGCATCATCAAAAAGTGACTGTCCGTCAATTATTGGCCCAACTTGCCATTTTTTTTCACTAAAGCTCTTTATATCATCTGCAAATTGTGAGACTATCACCGAGTCACTAATATCCATTCCCAAAGAATTTTTTCTTTCTGGTCCCAAAATATCTTGTGGTAATGGAATGCCTGAATGAGATTCATAATTGAAACTTATAGCTTTTTCCAGTGGATCTGAAATTAACTCATCAATTTTAATGTTAGAATCATTTATTTGATTAACAAACGAACTATTAGCTCCATTTTCAAGAAGGCGTCTTATAAGATAAGGCAACAAGTCACTATGTTTACCAACTGGTGCGTAGACACGACAGCTAACATTTGTTGCAAGCTCTGACATTGCATAATCATATAAGTCTTTTGCCATTCCATGTAAGCGTTGAAATTCAAATCCAGGGTGGTTTTTATCAGCAAGTTCCATGATAGAAGCAAAAGTATAGGCGTTATGAGTTCCAAAGCATGGGTAAAAGCTGTTTGGTTTACTCAAAAGTTTCTGTGCGCACGCGAGGTAAGATACGTCAGTATAGCTTTTTCTTGTAAATACTGAGTAATCATTTAATCCCAATTCTTGCGTACGCTTGATTTCTGAATCCCAATATGCACCTTTTACAAGTCTGACCATAATTTTGTGATTTGATCGAATAGCAACATCCTCTACAAAGTCAAGAACAGACAAAGCACGTTTTTGATATGCTTGTACAGCCAAGCCAAGCCCTTCCCACTCAGAAAGTGATTCATCAAGCCGTAATTGTTCAAACAAGATTAAGGACATTTCAAGCCTTTCTGTTTCTTCTGCATCTATGCATAATGAAATGTTGTATTTTTTTGCTTCATGACAAAGCTCTAGCAGTTTAGCTCTCAACTCTTCAGCTATATTATCGAATTGACCAAATTCATAACGTGGATGTAACGCAGACAATTTGATTGAAATTCCATGCGATTTAAAACAATCATTTATTTCAGTGGATTCACCTATAGCTTTTATTGAGTGCATGTATGAATTAAAATACTCTTCTGCATCTTCAGCTGTGTGAGCAGCTTCGCCAAGCATATCAAAAGAGTATAAAAACTTACTATTGTCATCTAGTTTTGCATACCTTAAAGCTTCTTCTATGGTTTCTCCAACAACAAAATGATTACCAAGCATAGACATTGCTTGTTTTACTGCTTTGCGAATGATTGGTTCTCCTAAATTCTTAAGTAACTTAGAAATTGCGTAATAGAACTTCGAATCGCCTTCATTATCTCTCAATATACTGCTACCTATCATCAAGCTCCATGTGGAAGCATTGACAAACAACGAAGAAGAGTGCCCTAAATATTTATTCCATTCCTGATTGGCAATTTTATCTTTGATTATTTCGTCTATTGTATAATCATCTGGTATTCTAAGTAGCGATTCAGCAAGGCACATCAATGCTATTCCTTCATCATTGGAAAGCGAGTATTGCTGCATAAAGGAATCTACAATACTTAATTTATTGTGTTTGATTTTTTCAATAACTTGTTTTGCAATATTATAAATTCTACTTTTTGAATCAGCTGAAAGCTCTGCTTTTTCTACAAGATAACGTATATAACTCTTTTCATCAGTACGATAAAATCCTTGTAAACGTTTTCTCAATTCGTTAGGTTCTTGTATAGAGGTAATCATAATTATCTATAAAACACCTTTGCTATATGTAAGGTAAAATTATATCATAACTTCGCGTAGAATAAATTATTATTTATAAAAGAGCCAGGGCTGGCTAAAAGAAGTCTAGTACTTACTTAACTTTACTAAGCCAAGAGAAGTATGTAGCTCAATACTCCACCATCCATCAAGTATTTAACCTCAGTTGCAGTTTGTACACAGCATTTGAGTTGAATTGATTGTTCAGAACTATCCTTTCTTTTGATGATACATTCTAAATTTCCACTTGGCACTATTTCACCTTTTATGCTTATTATCTCACTACCATCAAATATCTTTCTGGTTATTCCATTTTGGAATATAAGTGGAAGAACACCCATGCCGACCAAGTTGGACCTATGTATACGCTCAAAGCTTTCTGCAATTACAACTTTAATCCCCAACAATAAAGTACCTTTTGCTGCCCAATCCCTACTTGAACCTGTGCCATACTCCTTTCCTGCCACAATGATGAGAGGAACATTACTTTCTTTGTAGCGCATTGCTGCATCAAAAATCGACATAGTTTCTTGAGAAGGAATATATTTTGTATAGCCGCCTTCGATGCTTACCATTTCATTTTTTATTCTAATGTTAGCAAAAGTCCCACGCATCATTACATTGTGATTACCACGACGAGACCCATACGAATTAAAGTCCTGTGGCTCAATTCCAAGATTTTTTAAATATATACCTGCAGGACTACTTGAGGCAATATTTCCAGCAGGGGAAATGTGATCAGTGGTTACGCTATCGCCAAACATTGCCAATATTTGTGCACCTTTTATATCGATTGTTTTATCTTTATTATTTTTAGGTGATAAATTATCAAAATAGGGCGGATCTTGTATGTAAGTGCTGTTTGCATCCCAATTATAGATTTCACTTTTTTCACACTTTATCTTTCGCCAATGTTCATCACCAGAAAAAACATCCTTATACTTTTGTATAAACATCTCACGTGTTACCACATTTTTAACACAATCTTCGATTTCATTGTTTGTTGGCCATATATCTTTGAGATAGACATCATTTCCATTCTTATCTTTGCATATTGAATCTTTTGTCAAATCAGTTTGCACAGTACCAGCAAGTGCATATGCAACAACAAGTGGCGGAGATGCCAAGTAATTAGCTTTGACTAACGGATGAATTCTTCCTTCAAAGTTACGATTACCAGATAAAACTGCAGCAACAGTTAAATTTTTGTTTTTAATGCCATCTTCTATATCTTTATTAAGTGGACCAGAATTCCCAATGCAAGTTGTGCAACCATATCCAACTAGATTAAAACCCAAAGCATTTAGATCTACCTGCAATCCAGACTTTTCTAAATATTCTGTTACAACTTGTGACCCTGGAGCAAGAGAAGTTTTAACCCAAGGCTTTGATTTTAATCCAAGTTTAATTGCATTACGAGCTACAAGACCTGCAGCAATCATCACACTTGGATTTGAGGTGTTAGTGCAGCTTGTTATTGCTGCAATAACTACACTTCCATCTTGAAGCTTATCACTTTCCTTTGATTCGTTAACTGAAAATGATTTAGAAAAAGACTCTGCCACTTGTGAAAGAAAAACCTTATCTTGTGGTCTTTTGGGACCAGCCATTACTGGCTTCACGCTTGATAAATCAAGCTCTAGTGTGTCAAAAAATGCTAACTCATTATTGCCACGCCACAATCCTTGCTCTTTCGCATAAGCCTCAACTAGCTTTTCTGGCCTTCCGGTTAAGCTTAAATAATCTAGCGTTTTCTGATCAATTGGAAAAAATCCACAAGTTGCGCCATACTCTGGGGCCATGTTTGCTATAGTTGCCCTATCTGCCAAAGATAAATAATCTAAACCATCACCATAAAATTCTACAAACTTACCAACAACACCCTTTGTTCTTAGGATATTGGTAACCGTCAGCACTAAATCAGTCGCAGTTACTCCTTCCGGCAGTCTGCCAATTAATTTAAATCCAACTACTTCTGGAATCACCATACTAATTGGTTGACCAAGCATCACAGACTCAGCTTCTATGCCTCCAACACCCCAACCAAGGACTGATAACCCGTTAACCATCGTAGTATGGCTATCCGTACCAACCAAAGTATCAGGATACAAAACCCCATCCTTATTACATACAACTTGCGCTAAGTACTCAAGATTCACTTGGTGGCAAATCCCTGTGCCAGGCGGTACTACTCTAAAATTTGTGAAGGATGATTCTCCCCACTTTAAGAATTGATATCTCTCCAAATTTCTTTTTACTTCTAGCTCAACATTCTTACTGAATGCGGAAACACTTCCATAACTATCTACTTGAACAGAATGGTCGATCACAAGATCAACGGGCACAGACGGATTTATGCTGCTTGGATCGCCTCCATTTTTCTTGACATAACTCCGCATAGAAGCTAAATCGACGACAGCAGGAACCCCTGTAAAATCTTGCATCAACACCCTTGCTGGCTTGTAGCTAATTTCATGATTAGCATGTTTATTAACGCAACTTGCTAGTATTTTTATATCATCCAGCTTTACGTTTACTCCATCTTCATTGCGCAATAAATTTTCAAGCAGAACCTTAAGTGAGCAGGGCAATTTAGTTACATCTATTCCTAAAAATTCACTAGCACTACTTAGGCTAAAATAGTTGTATGACTTCCCGTCAATGTTTAAAGTCGTTTCTGCGTTTAAAGAATTATTCATCAGGTTACATCATATTAGTTAAAATTGGAATTACTACCGTTACTTTTTTGTTGTTGACTTTGCTGCTCGTACATAGTTTCAAAATCTATAGGATCTAGCATTAGTGGGGGAAATCCACCACTACTTGTAACTCTTGCAATTATTTCTCTTGTAAAAGGGAAAAGAAAAGTAGGTCCGCCAATAAACAAAGCTTGTCTTACCTCTTCCTCACTCAACTCTTTTAAATTTTCTATTGAAAAAATGCCACAATATTTCGTCTCACAAATGAAAGCTACGCCATCTTTTATACCTTCATCTTTTATCGTTGCTCTGACTTCTATATGTAAAGTAATTTCATGGAAAGATTTTTCTTCATTTGCTCCTTCTTTGTTTTCCATCCCTTCTAATTTTGCTGAATTGATATTAACCATTACATTAATATCGGGAGCTTTACCTGAAGAAAGGAATGGCGAATTTGGATTCTCAAATGATAGATCTTTAATATATTGACCATGAATTCTCATTTTTTGCTGCGACATTTCTTACGTCTCCTTTAATTGAGTTGAAGTATTTAATACTTTCCTATAATATCCATTTACAAATGAATGGCAAACCTAATTATAAATTGATATAAAATAAACATATTTTCATTAATAATTAATAATGTTCGGATACTTTATATGCCAAGGAGTTGAGTTACTATGATAGAGCTTGTAATATACGCTTTATTAGCAGCGTTCATTTTTTCACGTTTGTATAATTCTTTAGGAAGGTCAGCCAACCTCAACCTAAAAAAGCTAACTAGTGTATTGGATGTAAGCCGAAGTAGAAAAGATGTAGTAGAAAACATTGAGGGTTACATTGATAGCAATGATGAAAATTCAATAAAAGTTACTTATGAACAAATATTAAAAAAAAACAAAGATTTTTCTATTTCCCACTTTATAGAAGGTTCAAGCATAGCTTTTGAATTAATAATAAAATATTTCAATCAAGGAAATCTGTCCCAGTTAAAATCTCTCTTGGATAAAGATTTATACAACAACTTCGTAGAGAAGATTAAACATCGTAAAGAGGTGTACGAATCTATAATTGTTTCTATCGTTTCACAAAAGATTTTAGAAATAAAGCTAGTAAAAAATGTAGTGTTTATTGCAGTATATTTCCTTTCAGAGCAAATTAACTTCGTTAAGAATAATAAAGGAGATATCATATCAGGTAGTACATCCACCATTAATAAAGTTGAGGATGTATGGCAATTCAAAAAAAATATTAATTCATCAGACCCAACCTGGTTGCTTGTTTCTATTAACTATAAGAAGACAAATAATGATAAGACAAATGGCAAGCAAGATTAGTTTTATTTGAAATGGAAAGCAAGCTACGCGAAATAGTACTTGATACTGAAACAACAGGTCTTGACACTGGATCTGGTCATCGAATTATTGAAATAGGGTGCGTGGAATTAATTAATCGTATTCCAACAGGTAAAGTATTCCATCGGTACCTTAACCCAGAAAGAGATATACCTTATCACTCGTTTAAGATTCACGGTATTAGTGAAGAATTTTTAGAAGATAAACCATTATTTTCAGATGTTGCACTTGAATTTCTTGACTTTATATCTAATGATATTTTGGTAATTCACAACGCTGAATTCGATGTTAAGTTCCTTAACATGGAGTTAAGCAAGCTGAATGCTGGGTTAATTTCCTCAGATAGAGTGCTAGATACATTACCTCTTGCGAGGAAAAAATTCATAGGATCACCTGCTTCTTTAAACGCATTATGCAAGCGTTTTGATATATCGTTAGAGGGTAGAGAATTGCACGGAGCACTAGTTGATGCTCAATTGCTTGCTAGGGTATATGTTGAACTCACAGGAGGGTTACAACCCTTTTTATTTGATAATGAATGCGATCAGGACAGTAACTCTACATTTGTTCAGCATAAAGTGCGCAATCTAACTCCCAGAAAACATTTACCAAATAGTGAAGAAATTGATGAACATAAGAAACTGTTAGACAAAATTAACAATCCACTTTGGAAGAAATATATTGAATAGGTTAACCAATAAAGATACAATTTGATTTTACTGAGAGCGTTCTAATGGTAAGGTTTATAAGATTGTTATCTAATATAATAGCAGCATTAGCAGTTGTTTTTTTAGGTTATTGTTATTTCACTAAAAAAGGCATATTTGTCCCAGCAGCGATTCACAACGCGGAAGTTAAGATAGGCGGAGATTTTTCTTTAATTAATCAGGACGGACAGATTCTGCGCAGTAGTGATTTTAAAGATAAATACATGATGATTTTCTTTGGATTTTCCTCATGTAAAAGAATTTGTCCTATGAACCTTGGGATAATTTCAGAAACACTTGCAAAGTTAGATGAGAAAACTAACAACAAGCTACAAACATTCTTCATCACAGTTGATCCTGAGCGCGATAGCACGGAAAGACTTAAAGAATTTCAGCAGCAATTTGACCATAGAATACAAATGTTAACTGGTGAAAGAGAAAAAATAGACGAAGTAGTTGCAAAATATAAAGTACATGCAAGCAAAGTAGACGGGGAAGAAGAAATCAACCATTCTTCGATAATATATCTTATTGGCCCTGGAGGAAGATATGTTACACACTTTGCAGCTGATTTAAATTCAGACGAAAGTCAATCTGATAAGATTTTGGCTGAGATAAGAAAATACGTAAACTGAATTATAGATTTTTCTGTTAATTACGCAACTGCATGAGCATTATAATTTAATCTCCACCGGGAAGACGCATTGGAATGACACTATTTGCTGTCTTCAAAAATAAACGTTCGTAAAGGTATCTGTTCAGCAGAGTGGCAAAATAAGGTAGACGAGAAAAGACAACTATAGGAACAAATGGGTGTCATGCCAGTGCGTGACACTGGCATCCAGTCCTTTTGCACAGTTTCATCAAAAACGTTGTAAAGGATTAACCGCTTTCGCGTTTACCAACTTAGTGCCCAATCTGGATCCCAGTGTCAAGCACTGGCATGACAAGAAAGGGAGCACTGGAATTTTTGTTTCAGTATTTGTACATTAGCCATGCATCTGAACAGATACTCGTAAAGTTGTGCTTTTAACATGGGTTATCAGTTTAAAAATGTTGCTAACTAGTATATCTGAATGTAACATCAATTAACGTGTATAAATGAAGCAATCTAATGGAAAATAGTTATAATGCCGATGCAATAAAAATCTTAAGGGGTCTTGATGCTGTAAGGAAACGTCCAGGTATGTACATTGGTGACACTGACGATGGATCTGGCTTGCACCACATGGTATATGAGGTTGTTGACAACGCAATAGATGAATCTTTAGCTGGATATTGTGATAAAATTGAAGTTAGCATAAATAAAGATGGTTCAGTATCTGTAACTGATAATGGTCGTGGCATTCCAACTGACCTTCATGAAGAAGAAGGAATATCAGCAGCAGAGGTAATAATGACTCAACTCCATGCTGGTGGTAAATTTGACAGTAATACCTATAAAGTTTCTGGGGGATTACATGGTGTTGGAATCTCAGTTGTGAATGCATTATCAAGCTGGTTGGAATTAACTATTTGGCGCAATAAGAAAGAACACTTTATGCGCTTTGAAGATGGTGAGTCTATTGAACCTTTAAAGGTAGTCAACGAAAATACAAACAAAAGAGGAACTAAAGTCACGTTCATGCCATCAACAGAGACTTTTAATGGCATTAATTTCAGTTACTCAACGCTTGAAAGTCGTATAAGAGAATTAGCATTTTTAAATTCAAATATCGACATTACTTTACGTGATCTGCGCAATGAACCATATACAGAATCTCATTTCAATCAGAGCAATCAATCTAAAGACAATTTTGGTACAGCGAATTTTGTGCGGTACTTAGATAAGAATAAGATACATTTAACTAAAATTGCCAGTATGAAAGGAGATGCAGAAGATCTTGGCATCAGCTTGGAAATATCGATGGAATGGAATGATTCCTATTATGAACATATGTTATGCTTCACGAATAATATAAGGCAACGAGATGGTGGCACGCATTTGGCAGGATTTAGATCTGCACTAACTAGATGTATCAATAACTATGCAACTAATGAAGGGTTTTTAAAGAAAGCAAAAGTAAATTTAACTGGAGAGGATGTTAGAGAAGGTTTAACTTGTGTTTTATCTCTCAAGATGCCTGATCCTAAGTTTTCTTCACAAACAAAAGATAAACTAGTTAGTTCTGAAGCGCGTACAGTTGTGGAGAGCATAGTTTCTGATAAATTGGGCACAATCCTTGAAACTGATCCCAAATTGGCAGCAAGTATAGTAGAAAGAGCAATCAGATCAGCAAAAGGAAGAGAAGCCGCAAGAAAAGCACGAGAGTTAGTTAAAAGCAAAAACAATATTGATATTGCAACTCTGCCAGGAAAGCTTGCTGATTGCCAGGAAAAAGCCCCTGAGTTATCGGAATTATTTATAGTAGAGGGTAATTCAGCAGGTGGTACTGCAAAGCAGGGGCGTAATCGTAAAACACAAGCAGTGCTTGCCTTAAGAGGAAAAATTCTAAACGTAGAACGTGTAAGTTTAGATCGTATTTTTTCATCTGCAGAAATAGGCTCTTTAATTACTGCAATTGGTGCTGGAATAGGGAGTGAACACTTCAATATTGAAAAAGCTAGATATCATAAAATTATCATCATGACAGATGCAGATGTTGATGGTTCACATATAAGAACTTTGATTCTAACTTTCTTTTTTAGACACATGCGTGAAGTTATTGAAAAAGGCTACTTATACATAGCACAGCCACCCCTCTATAAAGTTACAAAGAATGCTAAAGACACTTATATTAAAGATGACGAAACTTTTGAAGAGTATATAATAAACTCAGCAGTTAAAAGATTAACACTAAGTGGTACAGCTACAGAATTTAACGACTTGCGCCTTATTTTGAATAAATGCGTTAGCATTTCTAATATTAGCAAAAATTATGATAGAGAAATACCACAAAATCTCTTAGAGTCATTGCTAATTTCAAGCAAAAAGAATGCTCTATCATCGGCTGATGAGATATTAAAGTATTTAAAATTAATGTACAGCGAATATACTTGGGAAGTAGAAATAAAAGATGAAGAAAAAGAAATTCACATCTCTAAATTATTTCAAGGATTGGCAGACAAATATATATTTGCACTTAGTATGCTTGAAGGCAAAGATATGCAAAACATATTAAGTTTGCTTGATGGTATAAGTAATTTATTTAATGGTGATTCATTTTTAAAATCACAAGAAACTGAAATAAGAATCACTTCTCCAAGTGCACTTGCAAAAATAATAATGGACTATGGTAAAAAGGGTTTAACTCTGCAGAGATTTAAAGGTCTTGGTGAAATGAATGCTGATCAGCTATGGGATACTACGTTAAATCCTGAGGCTAGAACTTTATTGAAGGTTGAAATAAAAGATTGTGAAGAAGCTGATTCCATATTTTCAATATTAATGGGTGATATAGTTGAACCACGCCGTGATTTTATTAATAGCAATGCACTCAACGTGCATGATGTTGATATTTGAACTTTTAGCAAAATGTACGAACGTTACGGGTTTAAGCAAAAACTGTGTCATTCAAGTGGCTGATACTGG
Organism: Wolbachia endosymbiont (group B) of Limnophora tigrina; assembly: GCF_964263235.1. NCBI lineage: Bacteria > Pseudomonadati > Pseudomonadota > Alphaproteobacteria > Rickettsiales > Anaplasmataceae > Wolbachia > Wolbachia endosymbiont (group B) of Limnophora tigrina. The sequence goes on from NZ_OZ181655.1 coordinate 1,173,131, forward strand.
AACCTTATCGTCATGCCACCGAAAACCGTCATACCGCCGCGGTATCTCTTAGCCGCTAACAAGCAGCGGGATGACGGTTGTCAGGGTAGCTGTCATCCCAGTGCCCAGACACTGGAATCCAGTTTTTGATCGCAAGTGTTTCATTTTAACTAAAGCCTACACTCACCAAATCCAATGCATTTACTTGCAGTTAAGTTTTCTGGATTCCAGTGTCAAGCACTGGAATGACAAGGCTATAGGTTGCAAGCGAACCGTCATCCCGCCGCAGTATCTTTTAGCATAGATCCCGCTAACAAGTAGCGGGATGACGGTTGTCGTTTAGCCATAAATATTAAGAAATTTACCAAGCGAAAAAAAAGGCAAAAGAAGCCCTAGTCACTGTTTATTGTCAGTATTGGCGTTTTTTAAGTCTTAAACACTGCAATTTAGCTGCTTTTAAATGCAACTCACCTTAGTTTAAATGTTTAAGAAATTTACTAAGCAAAAAAAAAAGGCAAAAGAAACCCCGTGGTAATTAGTGTTCACTCTCTAATCCTGCAAATTGGCGTACTATACTGTCCTAAACGACTTATAAGCGCGTTTCAGCTTATATAGGTAAAAACCTAGAAATATTGTGAAGACATAAGATACACATAGTGCAAAAAATTAAAAATAAGACGCTAACTACGTTGTTTTCTTGCTGTTTAATCTGCACAGATGAAGATAACTGAATACCTTCAGTTTCATGATAAGGGGGCTGGCGGAGTTTGTCAAGGAAGTTTTTCGTTTCTATGTTGTCAGCTACCTGAATATTGATCATACGGGTTCCATCTGTTATATATAATCTTTTTGAATACGAAGAAAACTGATGAGTGAGTATGATATTACGGTTATAGGTAGCGGTCCTGGTGGTTATATAGCAGCAATTAGGGCGGCACAGCTTGGGTTTAAAACTGCAATTGTGGAAAAAGAGAAAAATTTAGGCGGTATATGCTTAAATTGGGGATGTATACCAACAAAATCGCTACTTAGGGCGTCTGAAATTTATGGATTAATAAAAAGATCAGAGGAATTTGGTATAAAAGTAAAGGAAGCAAGTTTTGATATACAATCAATAGTGAAATACTCAAGAAACGTTGTTGATAAATTGTCAAGCGGTGTTGCATATTTGATGAAAAAAAATAACATCAAAGTTCATCAAGGCTTTGGTAAACTTGCAGGCAATAGTACTATAAAAGTTGCTGGCGATAAGGAAGAACAAGAAATTGTTTCCAAGCATATTATTTTAGCAACAGGAGTGAGGGCACGGAATCTGCCTGAAATAGAGGCAGATGGAGATTTAATATGGAATGCGCAGCACGCTATGATGCCGGGCAAATTACCAAAATCACTACTAATTATAGGGTCTGGTGCAATTGGAATAGAATTTGCAAGTTTTTATAGTACTTTGGGGGTTGATGTAACAATCATAGAGATAAAGAGCACTATTTTGCCGCTGGAGGATAAAGACATTTCAGGCCTAGCAGAAGAAATATTCACAAAACAGGGGATAAAAATATATACAAACAGTAGCGTAAAAGCTCTTACTAAAAGTAAAGACTCTGCTCAAGTGCTACTAAGTAGTGGCGAGAGCAAAGAATTTGATAGGGTGATTGTTGCGGTTGGAATTCAAGCAAATATTGAAAATATAGGTTTAGAAAATACAAAAATTAAATTAAGTCCTTCAGGTTTTATTGAAACGAATGAATGGTATGAAACAAGTGAACCGAATGTATATGCAATAGGTGATGTAGCTGGTCCACCATGTTTAGCACATAAAGCAAGCCATGAAGCAGTAATCTGCGTTGAAAGGATTGCTGGTAAAAATGTGCATGTGTTAAAGAAGGAATGCATACCAAATTGCACTTACTCTCATCCACAAATAGCGAGCATCGGCCTTACTGAGGAACAGGCAATAAAAGGTGGGTATGATGTAAAAATAGGAAAATTTCACTCTAACTTTAATGGTAAGTCTATTGCACTCAGTGAAACTGAAGGGTTAGTGAAAACAATTATAGACAAAAAAACAGGCGAACTTCTAGGTAGCCACATGATAGGTGCAGAAGTAACGGAGTTAATTAGCAATTTTGCTCTTGTAAAGCAACTAGAAGGAACAGATTTTGACATAAAATCTACGATCTTTCCTCATCCAACCATTTCAGAGATGATACACGAATCAGTACTTGCTGCAGATGATGAGTCGCTGAATAGTTGAACTAACGTTTCATCGTTTTGGAGTTGTCAGTGTCTTGAATGGAAGTTTGATCAGGTGCTTTGACTTCAACAGATTGGTTGCCAGCATCAGACTTCTTTAATCTCTCTTTTAATCCTTCTGCTGCCTCTTTCACTTCAAGCTTTGCCTTTGGATTAAGATTTTCTGGGCTTTTTCCTTTAGTATCCAAACCTTGTTGTAGGTTAGTGCTTTTCACTTTATTATGCTGCTCATGTTGAGGTAGATCAATAACCGAATTGAAAAGAGCTTTTATTATGTTTTTTACCAATCCTAAAAAACCTCCGCTTCTGCCTTCTTTTTGTTCTTGAGGCTTATTTTTCCCATTGGATTCTTTTTTACTATTACTTTCAGGCATTTTTAACTCAACTATCATAAAGCTTAATAAAATTCTACGTGCAAATTATTAAATAACAGTTAACAATCTAGGATTCATTATTTACAGATGGATATTATTTTAGCAACAGGTGGCACAGGTGGGCATATCTTTCCGGCCATAGCCTTAGCAAAAGCACTAAAGACACAAGGATACAATTGCATATTATTCACTGATAAAAAAACAAATAAAAATATCGACATAGAAAGCTATATTTTACCATTACGTAGACCAAGCGGCAACAAATTTAAGTTTTTCCTTTTATTAACGTATAGTTGTGTGCTAGCAATATATAAAATCAGAAAATTGAAGCCAAGATTAGTAATTGGTTTTGGTAGCTATGCTTCTTTTCCAACTCTTCTTGCAGCAAGGGTTCTTTCTATACCTATAATTTTACATGAACAAAATACAGTTTTAGGAAGAGTAAATAGATTCTTTTTCAAGAGTGCAAAATTAATTGCAACCAGCTTTCCGGAGACTAAATATGCAGAAGGTAATAAATGTATTTTTACGGGAAATTTTATTGATATAAAAGCACAGAGCCATTCTAGCAATGAGAAAGCCCTAAATATATTAGTCATAGCAGGTAGCCAAGGTGCAAATTTTTTTGATGACGTAGTAAGCAGCGTAATTTGTAATTTGCCTATTAAAATGAAAAAGAAAATTAGAGTGACGCAGCAATGTACGAAGAAAAATGTAAACAAGGTCAAGAGTCTATACAAAAGTGAAAAGATCGATTGTGAATTGAGTGAATTTTTTGATGATATGGAAAATAGATTGGCCAATGCTCACTTGGTAATTAGCAGAGCAGGAGCAACTTCAATAGCAGAGATCACTCTTGCTAGGCGCGCTGCTATATACATTCCTTACCCTGACTCAAAAGATAATCACCAATTTTATAACGCAAAATATATTGAAGATTCGGGAGCAGCTGTAATAGTTGAGCAGAATAGTGAAGCAAAAAAAAATCTACTAGAGTTATTAGTTGATCTACTCAATAATTCTCAAAAATTGCGTGATATGACCAATAATACAAAAAAAACAGGGATAAAGAATGGGACTACTGAGTTTGTTAAGGTAATTGTTCACAGGTTTAGTTGATGGCTGCTTGCTTTTTCTTCAAACACATCCCAAAGGTCTTTTTCTAGCGATATATTATATAATTTATTGATATAAACTACTCCCGTGGGTGAAGTTGTGTTAATTTCGAGCAGGAAGTCATCTATAATATCAATACCAACAAATATTAGCCCCCTTTTCTTTAATTCAGGACCAATTTTGTTACATATTTCATTGTCTCTATCGTTCATTTGAGCGGGCTCAAAACTTGCTCCAAGTCGCATGTTTGTTCTGATCTCTCCACTGATTTTTGGAACTCGTTTCATTACTCCAATTGGTTGACCATAAAGTAGCAATATTCTTTTATCTTTATCTATGTTTTTACAAAATGATTGTGCAATCACAGGGCATTCGTATTTTGCTGTCATGAGATCCACTACTACTTGAATACTATTCTCATCTCGTATTCTTATTACATCATTTCCGCCATAGCTATACAATGGCTTCAGAATAATATCTTGATAGTTGTAGTAGAAATCTCTAATCATCGATATATTTTCAGTGATCAAAGTCGGCGGAATTAGCTCTGGAAATAATGAAGTTATCAATTTTTCAGGACAATTTCTTATTTCTGTTGGATTGTTAATTACCAATGCGCTGGTTTTTTCTAAGATATAGGTTGTTGTAATGTAGCGCATATCAAAGGGTGGATCCTGTCTGATAAATATGATGTCCATTTCATTCAAGTTGATTGCTACATCCTCTTTAGAGATAAAACTAAAATCATCAACGCTGACTTTCTGAGCAAGAGCAATTGGATGGTTTAGCTTTAGTGCTAAATTGTTAGGAGCATAGACAAAAACTTCATGCCCCCTCCTTTGTGCTTCCTTTATTAGCACGAATGTAGTGTCAGTTTCAAAATTTATATTTTCATCCATCTGAAAGGCAACTTTCATTTATGTTCTCTACCTATTTTCACAACTGTACAAATGTTATAATTTGAAGGCGATTTTTGCCTAATGGCGTAATTTACTGTACTTATATCGTACATAACTTACAACTTGTTTTACTCCCTTTACTTTTCTTGCAATTGATATTACAGCTTTTAATTCCGCTTTATCTTGGGCTATACCCATCAAATAAACAACTCTATCAACCGTATTAACGCTATAATTAATTGATTTAATATTTCTTTTCCCCAGAAGTCTTGTTCTTATTTCCGCTGTTATCATGCCATCTACAGTAGTGTCTAGCATGGAAGCCATTTGAATTGGTATTACTCTTATTTCATTTATCACTTCTTTAATTTCTTTTTGCTGCCAAGCTATTTTTTCTGCTGTAAGTTGTTTTTCAGGAGTGTCAACACTTCCAATGAGCAATACTCTTCCTTCACTTACTTTAACTTTTATGGATGAAAATAGCCCATGTTTTAAGAGCCCCTTATTAATTCTGATGACCATAGTCGTATCATCAATGATATTTCCCAAGGATTTGTCCTGCATTGTTATTGCTGTTGATGTCGCTGTAGCCACCACACCACCTATTATAAGGGTTGTGCAACCACTTTGTGTAATCAAAAAAATTGCAAGTAAGAAGCTTGTTATTAATCTCATTATTGATTTTCAGGATTTAAAGCTTTCATTAAGAAATGTTAATAAGCTTTTTTGATTGTGTAAATACTATAAATTAAGTAAGACTTTAAACCTTGAATATTTTTAATGGAATACCTATAATAGGGTACTGAAAATTTCTTGCGGATATGGCGGAATTGGTAGACGTGCCAGGTTTAGGTCCTGGTGAGCTTGCTCGTGGGGGTTCAAGTCCCTCTATCCGCACTTTAAAGTCATGTAACTTAGGTTTTAAGGGAAAATTTATAATCACTGAATACACTTTTGTTTGTATAAAAACCTGTTCTTAAGGATTGTGTTTAACTTAAATTCTGGTAAAATGACTCTATTAAGATATGAATTAAAATGTTAATAAATAAATTATGATGTCTAATAATATACCTCAAAACACAGTCGAAGTAAGTAGCGTATATACCTACAAAGAGCTTAGTATAGATAAACTAAAGTATGAGTATGAAATCACAGTTGGTAGTGATTATATAAAACAAAAGGTAAATTCCAGGTTGCAAGAGATAGCAGAAAATGCAAAATCACCTGGATTTAGGGCTGGAAAGATGCCCTATGACCTTGTTGTTGCAAATTATAAAAACGAAGCTTTGGAATATGTGATAAATAATACAATTGATTATTGCTCAAGTGATTTGATGAAAAAAATTGAAGTCAAGTCTCACATTTATCCTAAGGTTGATGTTATATCATTACCAGATCTGGGCAAAGAAAATGAGGAGGGCAATTTTGTATACAAGCTATCTTTTGAGTCGATGCCTGAAGTACCGATGATAGATCTTGACAAAATAAACTTAAAGAAAATTGAAGCAAAGATTGAAGAGGAAGATATAAAAGAATTTATTGATTCTATTAAAACAAAGTTCCCCAATTTCGCCTCTGTTGATGATGCTTCTTATCAAGCGAAAGATGGGGATAAATTGATAATTGATTTTGAAGGGCGGATTAGGAATAAGCTCTTTCAGGGTGGAAGTAGCAAAAATTTTGCCGTTAATTTAGGGTCTGGCACATTTATTAATGGTTTTGAAGATCAATTAACTGGTATGAAAAAGGGAGAAACAAAGGACTTTAAGTTGAAATTTCCTGAAAATTACCAAGCCATTTCCCTTGCAGGACAGGAAGCTGATTTTTCTGTGCGAGTTAATGAGATTCAAATTGCCAAAGATTTTGAAAATGATGATGAAATAGCTAAGAGTATTGGTTTTAAAGATTATTCTTTGCTAATAAGTCATGCAAAAAAAATGATTGGTGATCAGTGCACCGAAATGAGAAATCTCTTAATTAAAAAGGAGCTATTTGATTATTTGGATGCTAATTATAGTTTTGATTTACCCACAGACATAGTAAAACAGGAGCAACAAAGAGTGGAAGGAGAATTGGGTGCTCAAAATGATTCTCGTAAAGAAGCTGAAAAACGTGTAAAGCTTGCTATGTTATTTATGAAATTTAGTGCAGAACATAAAATATCATTAACTCAAAATGATGTTTTGAATGTTATTGTAAATCAATATGTCAGTAAGGATGTACCATTTGACAGAGTACTTAAGCATTTTGAATCAAATAAACAATTTCAAGAATTAGTTAGAGGGCAAGCGCTTGAGTATAAAGTGACAGATTATATAATAGAAAAAGTTAGTAAAGAAGAGCAGATTATTTCTGTGAAAGAATTAAAGGAATTGTTTGGTAATATTTAATAGGAAAAGGTATGACTCTTATACCAATTGTAGTTGAACAAACTAGTCGCGGTGAGCGCGCTTATGACATATATTCAAGACTAGTGAAAGAAAGAATAATTTTCGTAACAGGTCCTATTGAGGACAACATGGCCAGTGTAATAGTAGCACAGCTTTTATTTTTAGAATCGGAAAATCCCGATAAAGACATTTGTATGTACATCAACTCACCAGGTGGTGTTGTAACTGCTGGTTTGTCGATCTACGATACAATGCAGTATATAAACCCAGACGTTTCAACTTTATGTATAGGTCAAGCTGCGTCTATGGGTTCCTTATTGCTTGCATCTGGTACAAAAGGTAAGCGCTACTCTCTACCTCATTCAAGAATTATGATACATCAGCCATCTGGTGGTTATCATGGTCAAGCAACTGATATAGAAATACATGCTAATGAAATTTTGCGAGTTAAGAAAAAACTAAATCAAATTTATGAAAAACATACTGGAAATTCACTGAAGAAAATTGAAGGAATGATGGAAAGAGATAAATTCATGGATCCTGAAGAAGCAAGGAAAATTGGCTTAATTGACAGGGTGATAGCTGAGCGTACAGATATTGAAATTGAAAATATTAAAGTTAAACAAAAGGTGGGTTAATGGATAACAATAATGATTTACACTACTGTTCTTTTTGCAACAAGGCGCAAGATGAAGTAGATAAATTAATTACTAACTCCTCGGATGGTTTAAAGGTGTTTATTTGTAATGAGTGCATAGAATTATCCCATAAAGCAATAAGTCAAAAGAAAGATAGATCTTTTAATTCAGATCGTATATCTGATATGAAGCTATTACTAAAGAAACCTGAGGATATAAAAAATTTTCTCAGCAAGCATGTTGTAGGTCAAGAACACGCGCAACACGTTTTATCTGTAGCTATGTATAACCATTGTCAATCCATGGTACAATTTCATGCTATAAGTGATATTGAAATCGAGAAGTCAAATATAATGCTTATTGGTCCCACTGGTTCTGGTAAGACTTTGCTAGCCAAAACACTTGCTAAAGTTTCAGATGTGCCATTTGCTATGGCTGATGCGACAACTTTAACTGAGGCAGGTTATGTGGGTGATGATGTAGAAAGCGTGTTGTCGCGTTTATTACAAGCTGCAAATTATGACGTTGCAAAAGCACAGCGTGGTATAGTGTTTATAGATGAAATAGACAAGATTACAAGAAAATCTGAAAGCACTTCAATAACCCGTGACGTTTCAGGTGAAGGGGTCCAGCAAGCTCTGCTTAAGATTATGGAGGGTACAGTTGCTTATGTTCCGCCACAAGGAGGGCGAAAACACCCACAACAAGAGTTTATACAAGTGGATACTAGTAACATACTATTTATTTGTGGAGGAGCTTTTGAAGGCCTCGATAAGATTATTGAAGCGAGAAAAAAGGGAACGTCAGTTGGCTTTGGAGCAGATATAAGTCAGTCTAAAGAGCAAAAGAAAAAGAATGCTTTACATGATGTTCAACCTGAAGATTTAATCAAATTCGGTTTAATACCCGAGTTTGTAGGGCGGGTTCCAATAACTGCTGTTTTAGATGAGTTGGATCATGAAGATTTAATACATGTGTTGACAGAGCCAAGGAATGCACTAATAAAACAGTACAAAGCATTGCTTGCGTTTAGCAAAGTAAACCTTGAGTTTTCAGATGAAGCAATATCAGCTATTGCTAAAAAGGCTATAAGCTATAAAACAGGTGCAAGAATGTTACGTGCTATCTTAGAGTCACTTTTGCTTGACGTTATGTATACATCTGGAAACGGAGATTTTGAAGGTAGCACTATAGTAATCACTAAGAAAATGGTAGAATTAGGAAAAGCAACGGTTAATCATAATAATAATGGCAATGTTATAACGGTTAATGATTAATTTGAGGCATATATTATGAACATTGAACGTGCTGTGAGCTCTAGTTTTACTGCATTGCCAGTATTACCTTTAAGAGATGTAGTAATTTTTCCAAATATAATGGTGCCTTTATTCATAGGCAGAGAAAAATCTGTTAATGCACTAGAATATGCAACAAGTAGTAGTAGTCACCAAAATGAGATTTTTCTTGTAGCACAGAAAGAAGGCTCTGTTGATAATCCAAAGCCTGAAGATCTTTATGAAGTAGGTGTGTTAGCAAACATTATACAACCATTAATAAAATTGCCTGACAATGCAGTAAAAGTTATAATCCGGGGGATAAGAAGGGGAAAAGTTGTAGAATATATTAGCTCTCATACTTTATTACAAGCCAGGGTAGAGTTAGACAATCATTATAAAGAAGATGAAGACAATATTGATTTAGAAGCTTTAAGGCGATCTGTTATAGACGCGTTCGATAGCTGGTGTAAGCTAAACAAGAAAAATCAGCCTGAAGTTGCCATTAACCCCATTGATCAAATCAAAGAAGTTGATCAACTTGTAGATACGGTAGCTTCACATTTAAATATAAAAGTATCGGATAAACAAAGCATACTTGAGGCTTATGACCCAAAAGAGCGTTTAAAAAAAGCTTTTGTTTTTATTGAGAGAGAAATAAGTATTTTGAACGCACAAAACCGTTTATATAAGACAATTAAATCGCAAGTTGAAAGCACTCAGAAAGTTTACTACCTTAACGAGCAATTGAAAGCTATACAGAAAGAATTAGGCGAATTTGAGAATGGTGATGAAGGGAATATACTCAATGAATTTGAAAAAAAGATAAATGAAACAAAGCTTTCTCAGGAAGCAAGAGAGAAAGCTATAACTGATTTGAAGAGATACAAGAAAATGAATCCCATTTCTCCTGAGGCTACAGTTATATCTAGTTACTTGCATTGGTTGCTTGATTTGCCGTGGGGAAAGTACAAAGATGCAAAAATTAACTTAAATGCAGCTAAAAAAATCTTAGATGAAAATCATTATGGCATAGAGAAAGTAAAAGATAGAATAATAGAATTTTTAGCGGTATTAAAAAGAGTAAAAGAGATAAAAGGTCCTATACTTTGCTTGGTTGGACCGCCAGGTGTTGGTAAAACTTCTTTAGCTAAGTCTATGGCAGGAGCAGTAGGAAGAGATTTTGTTCGCATAGCTCTTGGTGGTGTGCGTGATGAGTCTGAGATACGAGGACATAGGAAAACTTATATTGGCTCAATGCCTGGTAAAATCATTCAACACATGAAAAAAGCTAATTCATGCAACCCGCTTTTTCTGCTTGATGAAATAGATAAGATGGGTTCTGATTCGCGTGGCGATCCTGCATCTGCATTACTTGAGGTTTTAGATACTGAGCACAATAAACACTTTACGGATCATTACTTGGAAGTTGAGTTTGATCTTTCAAGTGTAATGTTTGTAGCTACGGCAAACAGCTTAAATTTGCCACATCCTTTGCGTGATAGGATGGAAATTATACAATTGTCCGGGTATACTGAAGATGAAAAAATCAGTATTGCTACACACCACCTTATTCCGAAGTTAAAGAAGGAGCATGGTTTGCATCAGAAGGAGTGGAGCATAACTAATGAGGCGCTATATGAATTGATACGTTTATATACACGTGAGAGTGGTGTGCGGAGTATGGAGAGGGAGCTTGCAAAGCTCATGAGAAAGGCAGTTAAAGAAATATTGACTGATAAAAATAAGAAAATATCCGTAGGGGTTGACAATTTACAAGATTATTTAGGGGTACGTAAATATACCTTTGGTATTGCAGAAAATGAGAGTTTAGTGGGAGTAGTAACTGGGCTCGCCTATACTGAAACAGGTGGTGATATTTTAATGATAGAATCAGTACTAATTCCAGGCAAGGGAGAAATAAAATACACAGGAAAGCTTGGAGAGGTTATGCAAGAATCTATAAAAGCTGCGTATAGTTATACTCGATCAAATTGTTTGTTTTTTGGTATAAATCCCGAAAAATTCCAAAATAATGATATACATTTGCATGTACCTGAGGGTGCTGTACCAAAAGATGGCCCTTCTGCTGGCGGCGCGGTATGTACGTCTATTGTTTCTCTTATGACAAATATACCAGTTAACAAAAATGTTGCTATGACAGGCGAAGTGACATTGCGTGGTAGAGTTTTAGCTATTGGGGGCTTGAGAGAAAAATTGCTTGCAGCGCTCAGAGGATCAATCAAAACTGTGATTATACCAAGTGAAAATGAGAAAGATATGCAAGAAATTCCTGCAAGCATCAAAGAGGGGATCAACGTAGTTTTTGCTAAGAATATTGATGAAGTTATGAAAGTTGCTTTAATGCACCCTACTACTCCAATTGATGGTGATGATAATCAAAATAGTATACCTTCCTCTATAGAAAATAAAGATGATACTTTTCCTATGTCGGAAACATTGAAGCATTAGATTAAGAAGATATTATACAATCTCCATTTCTCTTTTGTCCGGCAAAAATCCACCAACTTGTGCATCCCACAGAGTTTTATATATTCCATTTTTATCAAGAAGTTCCTGATGCGTGCCATCTTCTACAATCTTGCCTTGATCAAACACTAAAATGCGATCCATATGCAAAAGCGTAGATAGGCGGTGGGCTATTACTATTGTAGTTTTATCTTGCATCAACTCCCATAGAGATTCTTGAATATTACTTTCAGTCACAGAATCAAGTTGTGAAGTTGCTTCATCCAGAATTAATATAGGAGCATTTTTTAAAATAGCTCTTGCAATTGCAATCCGTTGACGTTGTCCACCAGAAAGTTTCACACCTCTTTCACCAACGAGTGAATCATAGTCTTGGGGTGATTTTGAAATAAACTCATGAGCATGTGCTTTTTTTGCCGCTTCAATTACTTCATCATCGCTAGCATTTGTTTTTCCATAGCGAATATTCTCCATCAAAGTCCTATGAAAAAGCGATGGATCTTGTGGGATCATTGCGATTTTTGCACGCAAAGAATCCTGCGTAACATTACAAATATCTTGATCATCTATGAGAATTGCACCATCAGTTACATCGTAAAGCCTTAATATCAGGTTCACAAAAGTAGATTTACCACCACCAGAATAACCAACAAGTCCTACCTTCTGTCCAGCTTTGATAGTGATTGATTTATTCTGGAAAAGAGGTTCGGTACCATCGTAATGGAATTTGACATTATTAAAAGTGATTTGCCCACTATTACATTTGAGAGAAACTGCATCAGGTTTATCCTGAATTTCGAAATGTATCATTAATGAAATTAAACTTTGCTTACATCTACCGACTGCTTTATTGAATTCATCGACCTCTGACATGGTAAACCACATCATATGTCCTGTTTCCATCGATAAACCTAATATTAAAGCAAAATCACCTATAGCCACTAAGTTTTTGCTGTAAAGATAAATTAGAAAACAAGCAGAAGAAGCCATCATAATGGCTATTAATCCTCCTTGTATGGAGTGCATGATAAATGAGTAAAAATAGGTTGCTGTATACGCTTTTTGCTGATTACACAAGAATGGAATCATTCTTGAATTTTCATAAGACTTTCTAGAAAAATTTCTGACATTACTTTGATTAGATAGAGAATCAACCAGCTCACCTATCACTATCGATTCTTCTTTAGCTTGAACATCAGACAGCGAAATAAGCTTTCGTGACATCATAATGCTTGCACTTGCAAAGAATATGAACCAGACAACCAATATGAAATAAAATACAGAATTTACAGAGTAAGCAGCTACGAAAGCAGCCAACAACAATGAAGCTCCTCTTAAGAAATTCGGTGCAACTCTGCTTATCAGAATTTCAATTCCATCTGCTAGATTAGTAATTTGTCTTGAAATTTTTCCTGATAAATTATCCTGATAAAATTGATTAGATTTTCCGAGTACATGATCCATCACTTTTCCAATGACACTATTAATAACAACAGGAATAAATCTACAGCGTATATAACCAATTCCTCTCCAAGTGAAATTATCAAATACGATAAAATTCACGACAATCAGGCTTGATGGTAATATTAAAATTGAAATATCTCCATTCTGCACATGTGGTAGAAGGTTGATGATGTTCTTAATCAGTATGCTGTTCAATGGTCCCCAAAACCCCGCAAAGATTGCAAGGGAGACAAAAATCGAGACTGATAATTTGTATGGCTTCAAAAAATGCCAGATGAAAGAATATAAAGTTTTAGGTAGCTGATGATTCATTTGAACATTCAATTCCTTCACTTTCCTTTTTCTTTGGCAAAAATCCACCAACTTGTGCATCCCATAAGGATATGACTTGCTTTGTTGTTATGTCATTCATATTTTTTACTTATTCTATCTCCCAGTTTAATTCAAGTAGATGATAACAATCATATTATAATAGTCCTTTTCATGGAAACCTTTTCTGGTAGATTGCTTTCTAGAAAAACATTGGTCAAGGTGCTAACTGTGGTTTATAATAATATAAATTATATCATAGTTGATTTGCATTTATCAGAGCTAGAGTAGAGGTATGTTTTATCTTACAAATTTTTTGCCTATTTTACTGTTCCTATTTCTTTTTGTAGGAAGTGGTATATATTTTACTGTTCTTGGCGTGTCAAATGCTTTTTATCAGTTATCTCCACTGGTAGCCATTGTTCCTGCCATAGCTCTGGGTTGGGTTTTATACAAGGGCAATACTGAAGAAAAAATGTATGCCTTTCTAGATGGGGTAAGAGATCGTAATATTATCACTATGTGCATCATTTTTTTACTTGCAGGTGCATTCAGTGAAGTAACTAAAGCAATCGGTAGTGCTGATGCCACAGTTAATTTGGCTCTTTCATTTATACCAACACAATTTTTACTCATAGGATTATTTTTTGTAGCAGCTTTCATCTCCACTGCTATTGGTACATCAATGGGTACCATTGCAACAATTGCTCCTATTGCAGTTGAACTGACACAAGCTGGGATTTCTCCTTCCTTAGGAGTTGCAACCGTTGTAGGAGGAGCAATGTTTGGCGACAATTTATCTATTATCTCTGATACTACAATTGTATCTGTGATGTCTCAAAAGGCTGACATAAAGAAAAAATTAAAACTGAATGCAAAAGTGGCACTAATTGCTTCTATATTCACAATAATTATATTATTTTATAGCTCAAGCAATAGTGCTGCTATTTCAGTTAAGGAGTATTCTTTATTGCTTGTGGCTCCTTACATCATACTTATATTGCTTGCAAACTTTGGAATCAATGTATTTACGGCATTGGTTTTAAGCATAACTTTTGCTGGAATCATTGGATTTATAAATAACAACAATTATGGGTTATTGTTTTTAAGCCAAAACATCACCAAAGGGTTTATGAGTATGCATGAAATTATGCTACTGTCATTGATGGTTGGCGGACTTTCAGGACTGGTAGGTAAAAATTCTAAGGAGTTTGCAGATAAACTTTCATCTTGGGTTATGATACAACATGGTGGACAAAAAACTGCGCAATTATTTATTGCAAAAATAGTCAGCATATTTGATATTTTACTTGCAAATAACACCATCGCTATAATTTTTAGTGGTGAAATTGCTAGAGATATTGCTAAGAAATATGAAATACCGCCTCACTATAGTGCAGCATGGCTAGGCATATTTTCTTGTGTATTTCAAGGATTAATACCGTATGGCGCTCAATTGCTTTTGGCTAGCACTATTGCTGGAGTTTCACCTTTGGCAGTTGTGCCACACGTATACTATTGCTATGTTTTAGGTATTATTGCAGTGTTATATATTGTATTGAACAAAATTGAGAAAAAAGATTGTGCTTAACATACAAGACAATACTTCACTTTGTAAAAGATGGATATTCTTAGCAGTATGTGCCCTTGCTTGCTCTGGATTGTTGTCAATAATTGTTATTTTTTTACGATTGCCTTTTATCTCCTCTCTTGTTCCTTCTGCACAATATATCTTTGATAATGCGCTGGTGATACACGTGAACTTGTCAATTTTGGTGTGGATGTGCTCTATAATATCTCTACTCTTTATTATAAATCTGCAAAACACCAATAATTGGTTTAGCCTTTCATGGGTTCTATCAACCCTTTCTATGCTGCTCATGTTTATATCCGCATTCGTTCCAAACACTGAAGTTATCAAAAGTAACTATATTCCCGTGTTACAAAACAAATTATTCTTATTTGGTCTTGGTTTGTTTACCACCAGTATATTAGTAAATGCAATGCTAGCATACACATCAAAAAAAGAGGTTTCATTTCTCTCTGTGGGGCAAGTTGGGCTGGTTATTACACTTGTTTCGTCATTTCTTTGCTTTGTTTTAGCATATCAAAATATGCCTCCAGGTCTATATCACTCAGATAAGAATTTATTTTACGAATATCTCTTTTGGGGAGGCGGACATTTATTGCAGTTTGCTTTTACTCAAGGAATGTTTTTAGTGTATTTAATAATCAGTGATGTTAGTTTAGCTTCAAGCAATAAAATTACTATTTTACCGCTGTTTATAAACACGATTTTGGCTATAGGTGCACCGTTTGTATATTTTGTTTATCCAATTGATAGCGCCAAGTTAATACAGTTTTTTACTTGGCATATGAGAATTGCTGGAGCAGTTTTGCCGTGCTTTTTGATAATATTAGTGTGCTGCAACATCAGGACTTTTACTAATGATAAAAGCAACTATTTATTACATTCATTTTTATTGTTCATTTATGGAGATGTGCTTGGAGTGCTGACTATTGAAGGAAATGTCACCATTCCCGCTCATTATCATGGTTCTGTAGTTGGGATCACTATAGCTTTTATGAATTTCATTTATTGGCTGTTACCTAAATTAAACTTTAAAGAGGTAAAAAGTTCCATGGTAAGATTACAGATTTATGCGTACAGTGTGGGGCATTTTCTCCATATTACTGGCCTTGTTTGGCTTGGTGGATATGGTGCCTTAAGAAAAGTTGCAGATCTGCCAAGTATTTCATCAATGTTGGCACGTGCTTGTTTTATTGCGGGTGGAGCTATATCAGTTATTGGTGGAATGTTGTTCGTAATAATTGTGCTTTTACATCTGTTAAAAGGCAAAGCGCGTACCAACTAACCCATAGAAACGAAAAAACTTCCTTGACAAACTCCGCCAGCCCCCTTGTTATGACAATAAGGGTATTTATGACTCAAAACTTGTTTTTGACCTGCAGGCTCAATGACAAAATTCAGTAAAAAACTTAGGGTATTTTTTGGCGGATTACATAAAATTATAGCGGCTGCATGTCTTTTAAATTTTTTCTACATTCAGCCAAACCGCGTTTAAACTAAGCATCAGCACATTATTACAGCGCCAGTTTAAATTATTATAGGGTCAAAACTCGCACCACGGGATTTCTTTGCCTTTTTTTTCTTTGGTAAATTTCTTAATGTTTGTAGCTAAAGCAATTTAAGAGACCGAAAATGGTCAGCGCGTGACGCTGGTTTATTATGCAGCCACTTATTTAAAGTTAAGTTTTCTGGATCCAAGTAGTCAGGGCACTGGGATGACAGCTACCCTGACAACCGTCATCCCGCTACGTGTTAGCGGATGAGATACCGCGAATGAATCGCGGTATGACGGTTCGCGGTGGCATGACGATAACCTCATCATCCCGCTACGTGTTAGCGGGATCTATGCTAAGAGATACCGCGAATGAATCGCGGTATAACGGTTCATGGTGGGATGACGATAAGCTCGTCATCCCGCTACTTGTTAGCCGGCTGAGATACCGCGGCGGTATGACGTAGGATTGCTGTCGTCCCGCTGCTTATTATAAGATTACTCATCCTTTTGAAAGAGGAGGAGATTTTTCTGAAATGTATTAAATAGGACTTGATCTGACACTTAAAATAAGTAAGTTATAAAATAATAAAAGAAAGGAGTGTTAGAAATGAGTACAATACAAACAAAAATACTAAAACCAAAGCTAGGGTTATTAGAGCTAGCAAAACAACTAGGAAATGTATCTCAAGCATGCAAAGTGATGGGATACTCAAGAGATACATTTTATCGGTTTAAGGAGTTATATGAAAATGGAGGAGAGGAAGCATTACATGAAATAAGTAAGAAAAAACCGCTATTAGCGAACAGAGTTTCCGACGATATAGAAAGAGCAGTGATTGGTATAGCAACAGAATTTCCAGCATATGGGCAAGAAAGAGCTGCAAATGAACTGAGAAAAAGAGGTATAATAATTTCTCAGGGAGGAGTAAGGTCTGTATGGCTAAGAAATGACCTTGAAACTCTCAAAAAGAGACTTAAAGCGCTAGAGACAAAAGTAGCTTAAGAAGGAATCATTTTAACTGAAGAACAACTTACAGCTTTAGAAAAAGTTAAAGAACAAAGGGAAGCTCATGGTGAAATTGAGACACAACATCCAGGTTATTTGGGTTCTCAAGATACCTATTATGTGGGCAATATCAAAGGTATAGGGCTAATTTATCAGCAGACTTTTGTTGATACTTATTCGAGAGTTGCAATGGTTAAACTTTACACGGACAGAACAGCTATTACAGCTGCAGACCTCCTCAACGATAGAGTTATTCCATTTTTTGATGAGCAGAAAATTCCATTATTACGCATTCTAACTGATAGGGGTACAGAGTATTGTGGCAAGCCAGAAAATCACGCTTATCAGTTATATTTGGGAATCGAAAATATCGATCATTCTAGAACCAAAGCCAACTCTCCACAAACCAATGGCATATGTGAAAGATTTCATAGAACCATGCAAGATGAGTGTTACAATATTATCTTTAGAAAGAAAATCTACAATTCTTTGGAAGATCTACAGATTGATGTTGATTATTGGTTGCGTTCTTATAATGAGACAAGGCCTCACTCGGGTAAGTATTGCTATGGCAAAACACCTATGCAAACGTTTTTTGATAGTAAATATATTGCTTTTCAGAAAAACATTGGTAGCATTAAACAAGAGCCTGATATTAGTTTTGACTACCTCAATTCTTCTGTCAGTTAATTCTTGTCTGTCACATTAAATCTTGTCTTTTACAAAATTTAAAAATACGTGTTTTTCTTACCTCTTGATTCTCCTTAGTAATCCTTTTGCTCACTTGCACATAAAGCATCGTGTTTCCATTTAATGCCAATTGTCCAGGATTATCAAACTTCAATAATTTTCTTTCTGTGAAACGTTGTTTTTCATCCAATACTTTAAATTTCCCGCTCTTGCCTGACTTTAAGTACCAAGAAACTAAAGTTTGATCCTTTAAGTTATGAGCGATTACAATCACGTCACCATTATCAACCTTTGCTGCTCTTGGTTGAAAGTAACTATTGCCCACATTTGCAGGACTATTATTATTAATATTCTTTTGTAATTTTCTTTTATCTAAATGTTCAACTGAAGGTACGTTGATTGATTGCTTGATTCCGTAAGTGTTAAAAGATAAGCCTTTAACGTATTTTTCTCCTTCTTCGCCAATTCCCTCTTCAGGAAAGATAACTCCAACTTTATCTATTTCAGCTGAATCTTCTATTAATGTGAGAGATAATTGATCTTTGAATTCATTTGCTACGCTGATATTTGTACCCCATTAGTATGTTTTTGATTGATATAATGGACTAATAAGTAATTTTACTTTACTGCTCCCATTACCATTATCTTGATAGCTGAGTCCATAAGCGATTCCATTTCCTTCAATTAATCCTACGTTTGCTGGGTTAAAACCTATCGCTTCTTTAACTTCCGGTGTATTTGAGTTGATCCCGAGTAATCTTCTTAATATGGACATAATTTTATTTAAAATATCAATAAAATGCTATTATGATTACCCCTGGTGTTAATGTCAATGAAAATTTTAACTAAAATTAAAAAATTAATACCTTTATAATCTGCAAAGCGAAATATGAGAAATGAGTAGCAGTAAAGAATTCGCAAACTGGGTGGATAAGCAATACCACTCCATAGATAGTATGATACTGCAAAACGCTATTTCTCAAGAAACCAACAATTGCAATTATTAGCCCTTCAGATATAATCTGTTGAAATTTACACGAGTCTCACGAATGACAGAAAAAGAAAAGCAGTTTAGTTTTATATCAGAAAACCTCAAGAAAGCAGAAAAGTTTATAGAGATGTATCCCAAAGGTAGAGAAGGAAGCGCTGTCATGCCTTTACTATACCTGGTTCAAGAGCAATGCGGATGGGTTTCTGAATCTGCTATGCGTTATGTTGCTGATATGCTGCATATTCCACATATTCGTGTATATGAAGTGGCAAATTTTTACACCATGTATAATTTAAAACCAGTAGGCAAATATCTAATACAAATTTGTAGAACAACTCCTTGCTGGTTGTGCAATAGTGAAGAAGTTTTAAATACCTTTAAAAAGGAACTTGGAATCAATATCGGTGAGACTACTAAAGATAATTTGTTCACTTTAAAAGAGGTTGAATGTCTTGGTGCATGCGTTAATGCTCCCGTTGTGCAGATCAATAATGACTTCTATGAAAATCTTACTCCTGAGAAAGTAGAAAACATCATAACAGAACTTTCAGGCAAATAGATGAAAGAAGAATTTGCATTCAAGATAATCAAGCAATCAGGTTCTGCAAAAGTTGGAACAATTAAAACTCCAAATGGAAGCGTAGAAACACCAGCTTTTATATTCTGTGCAACAAAAGCTGCAATTAAAGCTGCAGATATCGAGAGAATTAGTGAAGCAGGTACTCAGATAATACTTTCCAACACCTATCACCTAATGCTTCAACCAGGAGAGAATACTGTTGCAAAACTTGGTGGTTTGCACAAGATGATGGGATGGAATGGGCCAATGCTAACTGACTCAGGTGGATATCAGATATTTAGCTTAGGGCACGGATCAGTTTCGGAAGAGATAAAAGGAATAAGAAAAAAACAAAAAACTCTGATCAAAATTAATGAGGATGGGGCAATTTTTCGTTCTTACATTAATGGTAAAACTTATTGCTTGACTCCTGAAAAGTCTATACAAATTCAACAGAAACTAGGTGCAGATTTAATCTTAGTCTTAGATGAATGTACTCCATTTCACATAAGCAAAGAATACACAGCAAAATCAATGCTCATGAGCCACAAATGGGCTGAACGTTCTTTAAATGAATTTGAAAAAAACAATAATGGCAAGCAGGTACTGTATGGAATTAGTCAAGGCGGAATATATCAAGATTTACGTAGAGAAAGTTGTAATTTTATTAACGATTTGCCATTTTTTGGTCAAGCAATAGGTGGATCACTTGGTCAAAGTAAAGAGCAGATGTACGATGTAGTTTCTTTCACTATGGACCATCTGAAAAAAGATAGGCCTACTCATTTGCTTGGTATTGGTGGAATTGTGGACATCTTTCGCGGAGTTAGTCTTGGAATTGATACGTTTGATTGCGTGCATCCAACCCGTTTAGCAAGGCATGGTGGTGCGCTTATTAAAGTAAAAAATAGAGATTCTATTTCTTCAAAGTGCAAAGAGCATATTAATTTGCGAAATCAACAATTCGAGCTGGACAATAACCCAATTGAAAGTGACTGCTTATGTTTTACCTGCAGAAAGCATTCAAGAGCTTATATACACCATTTACTGAAAGCTAAAGAGCTCCTGGCTTACACACTCGTTACCATTCATAACGTTTTCTTCATGAATAAGTTAATGGCATCTATAAGGCAGGCAATATTGGATGATAGGCTAGATCAAGAGAAAAATAATTGGATTAGTGAAATACCATTGCACTTTGATTTGGCCTCTCTTTAAGTCTTTTCTTTATGCCGTTGATTTTTACTTCTTGTTATATTTACTTTATTTATCACACTATTAATTAGAAAGGTTATAATAAATAATTAATCTATTAATGTTAGTCTCTACCCATATGATTTGTAAGGATTAGAGGTGAAGATATGGCTAAAGGAAATAATACCCTATTAATATTTGATTTTGATAACACTATCACTAATGGACACATGCATAATACTTTTTCTAGGTTAGGAAAAAGTGATTTTAATTCTGCTGCGGAAGGTGCAGTGACTGATCACAATATAAAAGATTTTCTAGAAAACACAGACGGAATAAAAAATGAAGAGGGGCTAAAGTCTGCACTGCTATCTGCGCTTTCAAGCGGAATGGAAGTTAATATTGCATCCTACACAGGATATTCAGACGCTGTGAGAAGGGTTGTAGAGAATCATTTGGGTTTATCTAAAGAACAAGCAGGCGGTATTTCTGTATTTGGTGGGTTTCCAGGAGATTATGATAATGAGCTTCCAAAAGATCTCAAAGAACAAAAAAATCAAGTTGGAAAAAATTTACACATCTGTAAGGCAATTGTGGAGTATAAGGATAAACATGGTGAGTTGCCAAAAACTGTCATGCTAGTTGATGACGATGTAAAAAATATTCAAAAGATTAATGAGTTTGTTGCATCAATGAGTAAAAGAGAGGAATGGCTTAAAAAAAATGGGCTGAGTATTGAAGAGATACAAAAAATCAAATTTGAAGGTGCGCAAGTGCCTAAAGAGGATAAAAATGTTGATTATCTAAGAAAGGTACAAAAATTTATCAATACCAGCTTGGTGCAAGAACCAATTTATGAAAATTTAAGGAAAGAAGAATCACTATATGCTACAGCTAATAAAAGCACCATCTCCTTAAAAGAAGAAATGAAAGAAATTAGGCTTCTTCTGAATGAAGATGGTGTTAGATCAAAAAAAGAGATACATAATGTTCAAGATGCTTTTAAAAAACAAGTAATGGAAGCAATCAAAAAGCAAGGCTATAGTGTGAGTAGTGAGGAAAGAAAAAGTGGGATTACTGTTGAAGGAAGTAAACCAATAGACGTTCAGCAGATAATACAAGATAATTTTAGTCAATTCACAGAGTTACATGATAAGGCGCTTAATGATAACAAAAACGAAAATCTTAGGAAAAAAGAATCCATATATCAGAACAATGAAAATCGACCACCATTGCCTCCTAAAAAAAGGAAATCAAGTGATGGTATGGTTGCTGATGGTGAGAATAAAAAACAAGATATTAAGGACATGTCGTCATCCGAAACACAAGCAAACCCAACACGCTCAAAACGTCATGCAATGATGCTTGACCCTCAGCAAATAGAATCTATACACCAGAATGCTGAAGAGTTATCACCAGGTAAAAAATACGCACATATTCAAATCGTTTCCTTAGCACAAGAATTCAAGGCAATCAAAGCTTTTTTTCAAGATTGTATTCAAGAGGTAATAAATGCTATTTGCAATTTATTTAGAAGAGAAGTGGCAACAAAAATTGAAGGGCAGGGCTATAATGTAAGTAGTAAGCAAGGAAGTAGTGAAATTACTGTCAAAGGAAGTAAGCCAATAGATGCTTCAAGAATAAACAAAGATATTATTGTCGAGTCCTTAGCTCAAATAATCGAGAAAAAAGAGAAAGTCAAAGATCTTAACAATAATTATAAAGGTGATCAGCTAGGGCGAGAGATATCGAAATTATTGAACGCTGGTTCGCAAAAGGAAAATATAAACTCAAACTATAATGATGGAGAGCCTACACATCAAACCGTTCAAGAAGCACGGAACTATCCTCCGCAAAAGAAAGACATAAACTCAAACTCTGTGAGAGGAAACTATAATGATGGGGAGCCTATATTTCAGACTCGTAAAGAGGCATCGAATTATCCTCCGCAAAAGAAAGACATAAACTCAAATTCTGTGAGAGGAAACTATAATGGTGGAGAGCCTACACATCAGACCGTTCAAGAAGCACAGAACTATCATCGGCAAAAGAAAGGTATAGACTTAAACCCTGTAAGCAAAAAACCACTTGCACCAACAGTACCTCCTAAAAATTATACGGAAAAAGTTACGCAAAATAGAAATAATAATATTATTGAAAGATGAGGTCAAAGATTCGTATAATTTCTTGCATATCCGGTTCATGGCACATTGTTTCAACTTTACACTTCTTTAATCACTGTGCTAAATTATATTGTAAAGCAGCCAAATCAATATAATAGAATGCGCTAAGCTTTAAGCATAGAAACCACTTTATCGTAACTTGGTAATGATTTAATTTCTCCAATTGCAGCTAGAGTGGTTTTTTCATGCTGAGATAACAATTCTTTTGCTGCTTTTTTTACGTTAGCAGTGGTAACTGCACTAATTTTTTCTATTAATTCATTTTTACTGATGTACCTATTATAGTTACCGTAGTAGTGCCCCAATGTTTCAGCACGTGAGCTAACACTTTCGCGGGACATCAGAATTTGAGACTTTACTCGTTCCTTCACTCTATTTACTTCTTCTTCCTTCAGATCATCCGTAGACAACTTTTTCAACTCCGCCGTGATGGATTTTAAAAGCTTATCTAAGTTACTACTATCTGTGCCAGCAAAAATGGAAAGCATTCCTGTATCAGTATAGCTGGAATTAAAAGAATAGACAGAGTAAGCCAGCCCCTGCTTTTCTCTAACTTCCTGGAATAGACGTGATGACATCCCGCTGCCCAGTATAGAATCAAGCACTTGAAATGTGTGATATTTATCGTCATAGCGAGAAACACTAGGCAGACCAATTAGCAAGTGTACCTGATCTAATTTACGATGTTCTAAATACTCACCACCAGTACAGCTCGCATTTTGGCTTTTTTTCAGCTTTTTAGAATGAATCTTTGAGAGAAAATCTTTAGTTAACTGAGCAACTTCCTCATGCTCAACATTTCCTGCAACAGCAAATAGCATATTCTCGCCAAAGTAATGCTCATGTATGTAGTTATTTAGATCTTCTCGAGTAAACGATTTTACCGTATCTTGCGTACCTAAAATTGACTTACCAAATGGTTGATCTTTATAAGCTGCCTCAAAATATTTATCGAAAATAATGTCACTCGGTGAATCATTAGTTTGAAAAATCTCTTGTATTACAACGCCCTTTTCACGTTCCAATTCATCTTTTGGAAACGCAGAGTTTATTAATATATCCATTAATATATCAATACCAGTTTTTATATCTTTCTTGAGAACTTTTGCATAATAGGTGGTGCTTTCCCTACCGGTACTAGCGTTAAAGACCCCACCTATGTCGTCAAAAGCTTTTGCAATTTTAAACGCAGTTCTTGTCTTTGTTCCTTTGAAAGCCATGTGTTCTAGAAAATGGGATATTCCATTTTGATTTGCACTTTCCGCTCTACTGCCAACACCAACTCGTATGCTTAAAGCTACGGAATCAACATCACGCACCTGCTCAGTTATTATGCGCAGACTATTATCTAATTTTGTTACCTGAGGTGTATTCATCTTATGTATTCTTTTTTAAATTTTCTTCTGCAAAATCCCAATTAATCAAATAGTCAAGGAAAACTTTTATGTAGTCAATTCTATGATTTTGACAATCTAAATAATAGGCGTGCTCCCAGACATCCATAGTGAGTAATGGAACTTGGCCATAAATTAATGGCAAATCTGCATTTGGAGTTTTGGTGATTTTGAGCTTTCCTTTTTCGAGCACTAACCATACCCATCCACTACCAAATTGGCTTACTCCATGATTGGCAAATTCCCCACAAAACTTATCAAAACCACCGATATCATCTTGAATTTTTTTTGCCAGAAAACCATCATCTTTAGGTTTACCACCACCATTCTTCTTCATTGAATTCCAATAAAAAGTGTGGTTCCAAACTTGCGCTGCGTTATTAAATATGGGAACTTTATCGCTATTACCATGCACTTTTGTTATTATTTCCTCAATTTTCACATGTTGATAATCTGTATTTTCAACCAGCTCGTTGAGTTTATTTAAATATCCTTTATGGTGCTTATCATAATGAAAATCTAAGGTTTTTGCAGATATGTAAGGCTCTAAAGCTGTTTTATCATATGGTAATTCAGGTAAAGTAAAACTCATGACAATCTCCTTATTTTTGACCTACTTGGATGGTATGGTAATATGTGTTTTTGTGCAACATATAATTAATAGCTAAAACATTTAGGTATCTATTGTATTATTCTAAGTTTTATATCACAATAATGATTATTATATAATTTTCGAGGGTAAAGATGTCAGATGTATATGAAAGTCTTAAAAAAACATATGGGAATTTCCAGAAATATGTTAAGTATAGTACTATTCCTGCTATAAAAAAAAGTGATAACAGTAGAGTTCCACAAAATAGCTTCTATAAATCTGTATACTATATTGATAGTGCTTTAGGGCCAATCAAGGATATGATTGTAGGAGTAAATTATGATTTCGACACTCCAACAATGTGTCTGGGGAGAAGAAGTAAAAGAGTTTACGGTAAAGAGTATAATCTAGATCATGCTAATATTGCAAACTTATTACTTGTGCTCTATACAGGGTTTGCGTATGTTACGTATTTGCCATACAAATTGTTTTCACATCTAAAAGAAACAGACGGTCCAAAATCTCTTGTAGAGTATGCCAATAATTTGCAGGGCAACGCAGAAACACATGGTGAACCTCTCGCTAAATTCTTAAGTTTAGCTCTATCTTGCATTATCTCAACTGTCATCTGGACTGCCGCATTAACTATTACACCACTGGTTTGGGCTGTTGATAAAGTGGCAAGTAAGTTTAGTGACGCAAAGACTAAAGCTGCTAACCACCATGAAAATACTGTTACTGCAAGCTAATCTGCACAATATGGCTTTAACATCTAGCCATGGGCATTTTGTATTTGTGAATCTCAGGGGTGCAGGCCAGACGTCATACCACGATTCATTCGCGGTATCTCACCATAGATCCCGCTGACAAGCAGCAGGATGAAGGTTATCAGTAAACCTGAATTACTTTAGCTATGCAATGAGATTTCCTAAAAACACTTTGCAGCCAATCAATCCTTGATATAAAAAAAATTCCTTTAATAATAAGGCATGCTAATCAGGAATTTAATCAAACAAGCGACTAAAGTAGGAAGCAGTGAAAATGCAATACAATATATTGAGTATCTCTATCAATTTGAGAAGTTTAGAAACACATTAAACCTCACTTTATCACTAATCAAGCAAAATAGGCTTTCGTTTGAGATATATCAAGAGGGGTTAGTGGATATGGAAGAGGGAATGTGTAAGACAATCAGGTCTTCTGGTGTAAATAGGTATGTTATTGTGCTAAGAAGGTCAAACCCGTACATTATAGTGCATGAACTTTCACATATGGTTGAAAATGAGCTTAACTTGAGCCTAGAGCAGGAATTTCTCCATAAGGTTTACCAGGATATTGAGCAGAATTTAAGGCAAGCAAATGTTCTTGTGCAGAAAATTATTAGCCAAGTTATATTTAAGGAGATACAAGCTTATCAAACTGCAAAGTCACGCGCATCTGAATTGTTTGCACGCTATTTTGAGCTATTTGCTTGGGCACAAGAGGTTTATCCTAAGGATAAAGAATACTTAATTCGCACTCAAGATTTAAACAAAGTGTTCCTTGCTACTTATCAATGGAAAAAGAGCTGCCTGGATCCACAAATGATGGATAGAATAGATAAGGAAATCAAGGAATACAGCAATAAAACCGCCACTAAAGACGTAACCAAAGTGCAAAGCAGTTGGACTAATAAATTTTCTCCTGGGGGCAAAAAAATTAGCTCTATATTTGGAGATGACAATTAGCTTAGTATAGCTAGTGCAGGTTTTCCTACGTCATACCGCCGCGGCGCTAACACGTAGCGGAATGACGGTTGTCGGTAAATCTTTTAGTTATAGAAGTTAACTTTGCAGTTAACTTCTATAGCGTTTCAAGGTATAGTTTTTATAATAAAGTGTTCGAATATACATGAAAACCATTTTAGCTGTTGAAACAAGCTGCGATGAAACTGCAGTAGCGATTGTAAATAGTGACAAGCAAGTCCTTGCTCACGAAATTCTCTCCCAAGCAGAACACAAAAAACGCGGTGGGGTGATTCCTGAGATAGCTTCACGTGCTCATATGGAGCATTTAAGTGGTCTAATAAAAAGTGCCATGGAAAAATCTAACCTTAACTTTTGCGATCTGGATGCAATTGCAGCAACATCAGGACCAGGACTCATAGGTGGACTAATAGTTGGTACAATGATGGCTAAAGCAATTGCGCATGTAGCACAAAAACCGTTCATTGCAGTGAATCACTTAGAAGCGCATGCATTGGTTATTAGGTTACTGCATGAGGTAAAATTTCCATTTTTAGTCCTACTAATATCAGGTGGTCACTGTCAATTTTTAATTGCACAAGATGTAGGTAAATATATTAAACTTGGAGAAACGCTCGATGATTCACTAGGAGAAGCATTTGATAAAGTTGCTAAGATGCTGGGTTTAAGCTATCCCGGAGGGCCATTAATTGAAAAGTTAGCTAAAAAAGGCAATGGTGCAAGATTTAAACTGCCAAGAGCAATGATAAAACGTTCTGGATGTAATTTTTCGTTCTCTGGAATCAAAACAGCAGTAAAAAACTTAGTGCAGAAACTCGAAATGAGCGAGCAGGATGTGTGTGATGTATGTGCTTCGTTTCAAGAATGCATTAGCGACATACTATTAGACAGGGTTAGCAATGCAATTATTATGGCTGAATGTTTAAATATCAAAATCAATGACTTGGTGATTACCGGCGGAGTTGCAGCAAATAATTTCTTGAGAGAAAAATTGAAAAAACACATAAACTTAAATATATTTTTTCCCCCTAATAACCTATGCACAGATAACGCGGTTATGGTTGGATGGGCAGGAATTGAAAGGTTACAGAAGAACTATATAGATCCGCTCAATTTTGCACCAAGGCCGAGGTGGGAGTTGGACAGTTATTGAAAACTCTCAATTCTGAATTATAGCTAAAGTGACTTAGGTTTACCAACGATTTGAAAAACCGTCATTCCGCTACTTGTTAGCGGAATCTACACCGCGAATGAATCTATAGCTGTACGAACATTGTGATTTGAGAACAATTTCCACAAGGGAGGCTGTCATCCCAGTGCCAAGCACTGGAATGACAGCCTCCCCTGACAACCGTCATCCCGCTACGTGTTAGCGGGATCTCTTGTTAGCGCCGTGGCGGTATGACGTAGGATTGCTGTCATTCCGCTGCTTGTTAGCGGATGAGATACCGCGAATAAATCGCGGTATGACGGTTTGCGGCTGCATGACGATGGTTTATACCTCGTCATCCCGCTGCTTGTTAGCGGGATCTCTTGTTAGCGCCGCGGCGGTATGACGTAGCTCAGCTATAGGCAATGAAGGAAATATTAACTATACTTCTTTTTACCATTGTTTATATTTCCTATTTACATATATTAATATTTTATTCACTTAAAGTAAGTTAACTACCATTAATACTTCTGTAATAAAAATTGTATATGGTGCATGTAATCAAATTAAGAGGAAGATTGTGGAAATTACGCCATCAATAAAAAAAGAATTGAAGCAAAGTACTCTATATATTTGCCTAGAAAAATGCAAAAGTGCATTTTGGTTTATCTTTTGGTTTAGTGCGGGAATCAATTTATTAATGTTATTCCTACCACTTTATACCTCTCAAGTGCTTGATCGGGTGATATCAAGCGAAAGTGTGTCAACACTAACTATGCTGACAATTATCACTTTATCTGCATTTGCATGTTCTGCAATGCTTGAAACTTGTCGATATTTAGCCATGGCAAAAATAGGTGATTGGATCGATAAAACTGCAACACCAGATCTGATAGTAAGGTCAATCAGGCTAACGTCAGTGCAGAGCTCAACTTCGAGTGGTGAAGCAATACGAGATCTCGGGGTAATAAAAAATTTCATTACAGGAAATGGTATATTCTCACTGTTTGATACTCCATGGTCGTTAATTTACCTTGTTGTGATTTTCATGATACACACCTCCACGGGGCTTATAGCTATTGCTGGAATCATTATATTAGTCTCTATGGCAATATGGAATGAACTTGCCACTAAACGAATATTACAAGAAACCAACGAAGAAACTATACGGAATATCAATGCTATAGATGTTGCAACAAGAAATGCAGAAGTAGTTGAAGCTATGGGCATGTCAGAATTCATAGTCTCTGATTGGTGTAAACGAAATGATCAGAATCGAGCAATGCAAATTAAAGCACAAAATCGCTCTAATGTAATTACTGGAATCACTAAGTTTTTGCGCTCAACTCTGCAAATATCAGTAATTGGAACAGGTGCATTACTTGCAATTACAGCTCATAAAACTGCTGGTAGCATCATCGCTGCTTCAATTTTAATGGGTAGAGTATTAGCACCATTTGACGCTGCGGTTCATACTTGGAAGTTTTTAAATCAGGCTAGAATGTCATATGGAAGGCTACAAAGACTTATATTAACATCGCCAAAAAGAGAGCAAACGATGGCTCTACCAGAACCTGAAGGAAAATTGGAATTTGATAGAGTATTTTTTACTCCTTATGGAAGCAATAAGCCAACAGTAAAGGGAATATCATTTACGATAGAACCAGGAGACGTAGTTGGTGTTATCGGGGCCAGTGCTTCTGGTAAATCGACCATTGCAAAGCTAACTGTTGGTGTATGGAAACCCATATCTGGTGTAGTGAGACTAGATAGCGCTGATGTATACACTTGGAATCGAGAAAATTTTGGTAATTATGTTGGCTACTTACCTCAAGATATTGAGTTATTTAACACTAGTGTCAAAGCTAATATTGCTCGCATGAGACCAGATCCAAATCCTGAAGAAATAATCAAAGCAGCAAAAATTGCAGGAATACATGAACTAATACTAAGCTTACCAAATGGATATGATACAACAATAGGAGGTCCTGGAGGAGTAACGCTCTCTGGCGGCCAAAAACAGCTTCTTGGACTTGCTAGAGCTTTTTATGGTCACACAAAACTTTTAGTACTTGATGAACCAAACGCTAACTTAGATAGCAATGGAGAGGCATGCTTAATTAATGCAATTGGCATTGCAAGAAAGCAAAATACTACTACTGTTATCATCACTCACAAGCTACCGTTATTGTCCGTAGTTGATAAGGTGATCCTCATGTCAGATGGTGTCATTTACGCTATGGGACCAAAAGATGAGATTTTGAGCAAATTAGTTGCTCCATCATCAAATACCACAGAAGATGAGCGCTCTTCAGCAAATGGTTAGTTTACTTACACTAAATTCTGTATCTGAAATAACAACTGTTCCAGTATTACTAGAAATGTTTACCATTAGAAATAATATTACAAGAATAGTAAATAGATTAATAACTCCTATTAATTAAAGTTAATCGGCAGATAGTGTATATTTCTAATTAATGAGTTTTCTTAATTTATTAATTAAATAGCTTAATATTAGTAGTGATTTTATAGAAAAATTATAATATAAATAATGTTGCTGCGAAAATTTATAACAATATTTCCCTCTAACGTTTAATGAATTTCAATAAATTGCCTTTTTAATTCTAGATAAGTATACGTTTTGTTAATATGTTTAGTTCAAAATCCAAAAGTAAGTTTATGCTTTCTATTGGAGAAGAAGGCATAATGTTACTATATTTTAAAAATAATACTTTAAATAAAAGGTATTTTGTTAAGGGCAAAAACGATAAAGCAGTTTCCGATTTAATTTCATGTCTTTCGTCAGATAAAAAAGCACCTTTATACCTAGTGCTTAATCATGCAGATCAAAATTACTCGCTAAAGTTTATTACAAGGGCAAACAAGATTAGTGCTTATCTATCAGCAAAAACAAAGATGGAGCATTTTTCTCGTAATAATGACATAAGTTCAGTTTTTTTGGTTGAGAAGCCAAACAAATTCAATCAAAACTGGTGCTATCTTCTTGTTTCATCAAAAGCAAAGCATTTAGTAGAATATTGGTTGAATGTGTTTATTGAGATAGGCTCCAACTTTAAGGGAATATTAATGTTTCCTATAGAAATAAGTAATATAACAAAAAAGATTCTACATAAAGATCCTAATAATTGGAAAATTATAGTTGCTGCAACTAAAACGGGAGGCTATAGACAAGTGGTTCTTAAAGAGAATAAAATGGTATTTACGCGTTTGATACCATTTACTAATGATAATTTACCAGGAATTATTGCTGGTGGAATATATCAGGAAGTGCAAGATACTATTCGATCCTTAACTAAGTTTGGGTTTGAAAAAAATAACCCTATCGACCTTTGCATCATAGTGTCAGAAGATATTAAAGCTAGTTTATCAGTCATAAATTTTTCAGAGAACAGTGTGAACATATTAACTCCATATGAGTTAGGCAAACTATTAGGAGCAGAACTAGCTATAAGTGAAAAAGATAACTTTTGCGATACCATAATTTTGTTTCACAGCTTTAAGAATAAATTAGCAGCTATTTTTAATACAAAGGAAACTAAAGAATTTTATCTATTCAATTATCTTTATTTAAACTCTCCTCAAATTTTTCTATACTTCGCTTTGGTTTTAGTTGTAATTAATGCCCTTTGTTTGCTAAATTTGTATTCAAACTTCAGTGTCGCTGATAATTTATCCGCAAAGCAGAGCACCTTAAATAACCAATTAACAAAACTTAGCCAAAGCTATAATGTAAAAAAAATAGATGAAATTTATGACTTTATTAATATCAATAATATTTTATTAAAAATAGAATACTCTCCTCTTACACAAGTTAAGTATGTAGAAAAGTTAAAAGTACCAGGTATAGAGCTTCGATCATTTGAATGGAATTATAATGAGGCAAAAAGTTATATTACCACAACTTTAAGGTTTAATTTTCGATCCGGTAAAAATATTTCCTATCAATACGAGAAACTACAAAAAAATTTAAACGATAATTTTCGTACCTATGACATTAATATTTCTAACTTACCTGCTGCTAAAGGGCAAAATCTATCTATTGATGTTGAAATAGGAGAGGCAATGTAGATTAATGACTATCTCTCAATTAAAAAGAAAAGCTACAATTCAGTTTATATCGTATTTGTTATTATCTGTTGGATTAATAGGGTTATTAACATATGTTGTTATCTATAACGAAAAGGTTTATAATAAAAACCAAATTGCGATTGATAAAATACGTTCTATTAATTTACAGATTACTGGAATTCAAAAAAAGGAAGTTGTTCTAAATAAAAACCTAGATTTATGGAAAAAAATTTCTTCTTCAAATTTACACAGTAGCAGATACATTGCAAATTTAAATTTCGAGCTTAGCAGGTTATATAAAAAGTACTATATATTAGAACCTGAAATATCAATTTCTATACCCGAAGAAGTTGAGCTCCACAACAAAAGTGAACGCACAAAAGTAATAAAAAGTGAAGTGGTCCTAAATTTAAGTTCAATCAGCGATAAGCATATTTTTTTATTTCTACAGTCTATTCCAAATCTGCCCGGTTATGTTATGATCAAATCTCTTATTTTAAACAAGCAGAGAAATATTGATGCTGCAACTATGAATCAAATTTTGAATGGTAATATGATAGAGATAGTGAGAGTTAATATAGTCTTTGATTGGTATACTATATTAAGTAGATAAGGTGATGAACATAAAGCTGTTTTTTATTTTTACGCTACTCATTTCCAATGTTAATGCATATTGCAGTTGTGAAGATATCATAGAAAGCATAGAAATTTGTAAGGAGTATTCTTGCCGACAATATATTGGCAATGAAGATTTTATTGAGCATAAAATATTAGGATTAAATAGTGGAAATTTATGCGTATATATAGAAAAACAAGGTGATGATGAAATGGTTTGTCATCATTCTCAGTATGGAATGATGATAGAAAAAAGATATTTTGAAAGTATTCTTAAAGTTGGCAATCAAGAAATCGATGATTTTATTGATATAGCAAATTTGCGTGCAAAAGAGTGTTTCTTTATTAACAATCAAAAACTAAGCTATACAGATCGGGACGATATAATAAGAGAAGCAGTGGAAAGTGACTTTGACGTTTTGTCACAATATAGTAACGTAAAAAGCATTTTTTTTGATGAAGAGCCAGTTAATAGAATAGTCAATGAAATGGAAAAGTTCAATTTACGGTCTTCAAGAGCTGCAAAAGAGGAGGTGTCAGATAATTTCAACTGTAAAGTAGTGAGTTTAGACTCAATTTTATATCTTTCTCCCGATACATGGAAAATATGGGTAAATGGAAAGCTGTTTATAAATACTAAGGACTTAAAGGTGCACTCAGTCACTGAAAATTGTGTGACTTTTGTATGGGCCGTAGATCAAAAAGCAATAAAAAAGCATGCGAATGATTCTCAAAATGTATATCTTGGACAGGGAAGTGTTATGTTTACGCTTTATCCAAAACAAAAATTTGACTTGGATAGCTTATCTATTAAATAATTTAGTACATAGCCAAAGTGACTTAGGTTTACCGACAATTTGAAAAACCGTCATCCCGCTGCTCGTTAGCGGGATCTCAACATAGATACCGCGGGTGGGTAGCTATATATGCGCTTGTAGCTCAGTTGGATAGAGCGTTGCCCTCCGGAGGCAAAGGCCGTGGGTTCGAATCCCTCCAAGCGCACTTTTAATTAAATTTGACAATAGTACTTTCACATAAGATAATAAAGGGATTTATTTAGAGCATAATTATGTCTGGTGGTACCATAAACAAAGTCATATTAGTTGGTAATTTAGGAAAAGACCCTGAAATTAGAACTATGCAAAATGGAAAAGAGATGGCAAATTTCTCAATAGCCACGTCTGAAAGTTGGACTGACAAGCTTTCTGGTACACGCTCTGAAAAGACAGAATGGCATAATATCGTAATTTTTAGTGAAGGATTAGTAAAAGTTGTTAAAGATTTTGCGCGCAAAGGTAGTAAAGTTTATGTTGAAGGTTCTTTGAGAACTAGAAAATGGACTGACCAAAACGGTAGTGAAAGATACACAACAGAGGTGGTTCTATATAATTTTAATAGCGCTCTTACTCTCTTGGATTCGCGACCAAATTCCGATTACAAGCCAAGTGAATACAAGCAAAATGAAACAGAACAAAAAAATAAGCACGAAAGTTTTGACAACGATATAAAAGATGAACTAATCGATGATGAAATACCATTTTAACAATTTAAATTGAAATTTACATTTTTATGGACTGCTTGTGTTACTCCTTTTAATTGCAATGGGGATGAAATAGATTACTGCAGTTTGCAGCGTTTACTTACAATACAAGCTGAAGCTGAAAATGGCGTAGTGTTGCTAGGTAGCACAGGTGAAAGCCTATCGCTTACTGATTCTGAAAAGCGTACATTAGTTGAATTTGTATGTAAGCTAAAATTAAGTACGAAAATTATAATTGGTGTACCAGGGGTGAGTCTATATCAAACTCTTGAATGGCTTGATTTTTGCAAGGGTATGCCTATTCATAGCTATCTAATGACAACTCCCATTTATGCAAAGCCCGGAATTATGGGGCAGACTTTATGGTTTGAAAAGCTGCTTGAGAAAGCACATGTGCCGGCTATGTTTTACAATATTCCATCGAGAGCAGGAGTGAGTCTTCACGCTGAAACTGTACGCAACTTATCCAGCCACGAAAAATTTTGGGCTATCAAAGATTCAAGTGGCACCGTTGATACTTTAGCTCAGTATAAGAAAGTTGCACCAAACATTGAGGTATTTTGTGGAGATGATAATATGATATCAGGTATGGCTGCTAAGGGTGCGGCTGGTCTGGTTTCTGTTGCATCCAATATTTGGCCACGCGTAGTACATAAATATGTTAAGCAGTGTCTCAACTCTTCACTGTCATTCCAGCGCGTGACGCTGGAATCCAGAAGAAAAGCAACTACTCAAATGACAGAAAATGACGTAAAAAGTTCAACAGATATCTGGCAACAAGCTTGCAAAGCTCTATTTACTGCCAGCAATCCAATACCTACTAAAGCACTCCTGCATGACATTGGACTTATAGAACACAAAACTGTCCGCCTACCGCTCAGCACAGAAGACTTGCCTTCCGTTGGAATACTAAGGCAAGTGAATGCTTGGATGGAAAGAATTGGCTAGTCTTTAAAAATAACCAAGGTTAGGAAGAGTATTATCTGCAACACCATCAACTTTCACATCGCTGTCAACCGGGCTACCTGGTGGTGTTGGTGGAGAAGAAAAGCGTTCAGTTATTGCACTAAAAAGTGACATAGTAACCTTGCATGCTACTGCAGCTAAGACTGCTATAGCTAGGGGTGATTCAAGACCAAGAGCAGCTAAACCAGATCCAATTCCAAAAGAAACAACAGCCCCTGCTATAAGAGGTACAACACACTTACTCAATTCATCAAACGATTCAGCTTTTTCATTTATCTTTTTTTGGTCATATATATTACAATATATTTTATCGAAAAAGGTTCTATCTATAAGTAATAAAATGCCAACAAGCGTACACACAGCTAGCGGGGGCATAGAGCCAATCATTCCCCCTGCGATCAAAGGCGGTAAACTAGGACAATATTTAAGAGCTATGGTACTAGCTATGAGTCCCAAAGACCCTATGGTTACTGCTGCATATAATGCAAACTTTTTTTGATCAGGCATAAATGTCCCCTTTATTAATATATTCTTTCATTATTGCATAATTTTGCAACCAAAGTCAATTACATAACTGAGGGTTTTTAATTGACTTTGAGCGCACTTCAGTCTATACAATCCTAATATCTTAAGCTATAAGACATGTCAGATCTATAGCTAAAGTGGATTAGGTTTACCTACAATTTGAAAAACGACAAATTCGTCATTCCGCTACTAGTTAGCGGAATCTATGCCGAGATACTGCGGCGGTATGATGTGTTGCTTGGGTCAGCTATAGGACCTGTACCAGCACCATGACCTTACCCAGAAAAAATGGAGAGAAAGAAAGGAGTTTTTTTGTGGCAATCCAATCAATCCAATTAACAGCTTGCTCATTATAGTCTTGCAACTTTGATTTAATATACAATCCAAGTGTCATTTGAACACTCCCGAACTTATCACTTTATGCCACTGGTCTTCATCTAAAATTTCTACACCTAATTCCACTGCCTTTTTATATTTGGATCCTGGTTTTTCTCCTGCAATTAGGTAGTCAGTTTTAGCAGAAAGATGTGAGCTGACCTTTGCTCCTAGAGTTTTGGCTCTTACTTTTGCCTCTCCTCTACTCATAGCAAGTAGCTTACCAGTAAACACTATAATTTTATTATTTAAAACAGAGTCACTAGAGTTGGAGCTCACAGGAAGAATTTGAAGACAAGCAGTAAGATCATTTAACATTTTGATGTTATGTTCCTTAGAAAAAAATGATTCCAAAGATTCAGCCCCTTTTTTTCCTATGCCGTCTATACCGACTAGCTCAGTATTATCTGATGACAGTTCAATCATCGAATTATACCAATTATCATAAGAAACATAATAATCTGCAAGCAATTCTGCTGCAACTTGGCCAA
This sequence comes from Wolbachia endosymbiont (group B) of Limnophora tigrina, assembly GCF_964263235.1. Lineage (NCBI taxonomy): Bacteria > Pseudomonadati > Pseudomonadota > Alphaproteobacteria > Rickettsiales > Anaplasmataceae > Wolbachia > Wolbachia endosymbiont (group B) of Limnophora tigrina. Next base: position 1,209,508 of record NZ_OZ181655.1, read on the forward strand.
TAAATCTAATACCTAAAGAAAATATAAACCTATCTAGAGTTATTACCCTTCTGCTTTGTATAGAATTTAACAAATTAGCTATAGATTTCTCGCCCCAGCCAGACTGTCCTTCCAGATTAAATTCATCCAATTTTTCTTCTAAAGTAAAAATATCATGGATTTGTTTTATCAGATCAAGGTCGTAAAAAAACTCTATCTGCTTATCACCAAGGCCAACAATGTCAAATGCATCTTTCGATACAAAATGCTTTAGTTTTTCTATTATTTGAGCTTTACAGGCAAATTCCTCAGGACATCTTACTGCCGCCTCTCCCTCAACCTGACGTGCTTTACTACCACATTCAGGGCATACTCCAGGAAACACAAATTCAGGTGTATTTGGAAGACGAGAATCTCTGTTCACTTCAATGATCTGGGGAATTACATCTCCTGCCCTTTTGATTGTTACAATATCTCCCTCTCTTATGTCTTTACGTTTTATCTCATCTTGGTTATGCAGACTTGCTCTACTAACTAGCACCCCACCAATATTGACTGGCACTAAATCTGCAACTGGAGTTAAAACCCCTGTTCTGCCCACCTGTATAAATATCTTATTTAACTTTGTTTTTGCATAAACCGCAGAAAACTTGTATGCAAGTGCTGAGCGCGGTGCTTTGTGAGTATTCCCTAGACGATTTTGTAGTACCAAATCATTTACTTTATAGACTATTCCATCAATATCATAATCCAAGTTATAGCGACAATTATAGACCTCGTTATAGAACTTCAGCATTCCATCCAAACTGCTCGTTAAGGACTGATGCTCATTTACGCAAAAACCAAGTGCCTCAAGCTTATTTAGTATTTCACTTTGACTTTTCTCTGCTCCACCAATCAAAGAATAAGCAAAATATCTAAGTGGTCTACTTGCTGTAATGTTTGCATCCAATTGCTTTAGAGAACCAGCAGCTGCATTTCGAGGATTGGCAAATTCATCGGTTTCATTTAACTTTAAAAAGTCGCTGTTACTGATGTATATTTCACCTCTTACTTCCAATCTACCTTGCACAACTTGCAAAAACTTAGGAAAGCCTTTTATTGTTGCAACATTGTGAGTGACATCTTCCCCTACAAAACCATCACCTCGAGTTGCAGCTTTAACAAATCTTCCATCTTCATAAATTGCAGAAAATGACAACCCATCAATTTTTGGCTCACATAATATCTCTATTTTGTCCTCAATTAAAAACCTCTTTATTTTAGACAAAAATTTCTCTACATCTTGTTCGTCATAAGCATTCTCAAGAGAAAGCATAGGTTCTTGATGTTTCACCTTAGAAAACCTCTCATCAGGTGGAGCACCAACACTATCTTGTGTTGCATAAATTTCTGGAAATTGTGCCTCTATTTCAGCTAACTTTTTCTTCAGTTCATCATATTCAGCATCAGTTATTTCTGGCTTATTTTTTTGGTGATACAAAACATTATGATAATTTATTTGATCTTGTAGTTTTTCTCTCATCTTTTCTAAGTTAGTCATGATACCAATATAATGCTACATTAGCCTTTGTCGTCAAGTTGTGAATTTTCTTGAATTTATCATATGGTCTTAATCCATCAAATATCAAAGGTGCCACAATGCTATAGCCATATTTATTCTTCTCTTGCTCAATTGTATTAGCAGATCTCACTTGCTTTAGCAGTATATTTATATAAAATTAAAATAAATTAGAGTAAATAAGTTATTATTTTACAATATTGCTATTTAAATGCTAACAAGATTCGCTCCAAGCCCAACTGGCTATCTCCACGTAGGAAACGTACGGACTGCTTTGGTTTGTTGGATGTACACATGTAATCAAAATGGAAAATTTTTACTCCGTTTTGATGATACTGACCTTCAGCGTTCAGATGTCAAATATATAAATAATATCATAGAAGACCTAAAATGGATTGGTATCGATTGGGATGCAAGTTTTAAGCAATCAGAGCGCTTTGAGCGCTATAACAAGGTGTTCTTGCAGTTAATAAAAGAAGGGCATATTTATGCATGCTATGAAACAAGAGAAGAGTTAGAAATTAAACGAAAGTTGCAATTAAAACAAGGACTTCCTCCTGTTTATGACAGAAGTGCATTGCTTCTAACTGAGCAAGAGAAAATCCATTATGAGCAAGAAGGACGAAGACCACATTTCAGGTTTAGATTGGATAGAAATGAAGTTGTTAAATGGAATGATGAAGTTAAAGGTGAAATAAATATTGCAACAAGTCACATCAGCGATCCTGTGGTAAAAAGAGAAGATGGAATTTATACATACATGCTACCTTCTGTTATTGATGACGTTGACTTTAATGTAACCCATGTTGTACGTGGGGAAGATCATGTAACTAATACCGCAGTTCAGATCCAAATGATTAAAGCATTAAAAGCGAAAATCCCTATATTTACTCACCTTTCTCTACTACATTTTGATGATAGCAAGATATCGAAACGGAAAGGCGGGCTGGATATCAAGTCCATAAGAGAAGATGAGACTGAACCAATGGCGCTAGTTAGTTATTTAGTGAAGCTCGGAACATCCAATCCAATTGAAGCTTGCGCCTGTATGCAATCTTTGATTGACTCATTTGACATTAAAAAATTTAGCTCAGCATCTGTACAATTCAGCTTGAGTGAAGTATACAAGCTAAATAGCAAAGTGCTGCAACAAATGCCATTTGAAATGGTGCAAGACCGTTTAAATCAAATTGGAGTGGACTCCTCAGAGTTTTGGTATTTTATAAGGAACAATATAGAAAGGTTTTCTGAGGTGGCCAAGTGGTGGAAAATATGCAAATCTGATATAGAGCCTGTGATTCTTGATGAGGAGCTTATAAAAATTGCGTTCAATGCATTGCCTCAAGGCGATTGTAACGAAAACACATTATCAGAGTGGGTAAAAGCTATTCGACAGACATTGGATATAAAGGCAAAAGACTTATTTATGCAGTTGCGTTCAGCTTTAACAGGAACAGAAACAGGTCCAGAACTTGCTAAATTATTAATTTTTATCGGCAAAGAAAATATCATTGCAAGGTTAAAAGAAAAGTGAAAATCAAAAAATTATATAGTAACCAGACTGCATTCTGTGAAAAACACGATCTTTCATTTGAGCTTTCTTCAATTTAAAGTAAATACAGAAACTAGCTATCTTCAAAAATATAGTTGAATAATTGTTAATAGTAGTGTATAATTATTAATATTTTCCAAGCATTATGGCTCTTTCAAAATTTCTCGATCCTCGCAATGATTTGTGTTTCAAAAAAATCTTTGGAACGGAAAAAAATAAGAATATCCTTATTCACTTTTTGAACGATATTTTAGGATTTGCTGAGGCAAGTGCAATACAAGAAGTAGAATTCTTAAGTACTATCATGGATCCCGAAATTGCCTCTGATAAACAAAGTATTGTTGATGTTCTCTGCAAGGATTCTATTGGTAATAGGTTTGTGATTGAGATGCAACTGGCTCGTGATAAAGGTTTTGAGAAACGCGCTCAACTATATGCTGCTAAGGCTTACTCAAGACAATTAGATAAATCTGGCAACTACATTGATTTAAAGAAAGTCTTCTTTATTGCTATTTCCAATTGTAACTTACTTCCTGAAGAAGTTGGTTATATCTCTACTCACAATATACGTGATATAAAAACCAACGGCCATTACTTAAAAGATTTTCAATTTGTCTTTATTGAGTTACCTAAATTTACAAAAAGCAAAGTAGAACAGCTAGAAAGCATAGTAGATCGTTGGCTATTTTTCTTTAAATATGCTGAAGAAACGACAGATGAAGATCTAAAGAAAATTGCAGAAAAGGCACCAATAATAAAGCTAGCATATGATGAGTTAGATAAGTTTCGTTGGAACGAAAAAGATTTAGTAGCTTACGAAGAAAGAATAATGGATCTACGCAAAGAAGAAGCCATTCTTGAATACAGACTTGATCTTGCTGAAGAGAAAGGTATAGAAAAAGGTATAGAGAAAGGAAAAATTGAAGTCGCAAAAGCAATGCTGGCTAATAATGTTGATGTCAACACTATTGTCAAGTGTACTGGCCTTTCTATTAGTGAGATTGAAGAATTAAGTGGAAATCTGTGAACGGTTACATTACATAAAAGGTTTAAATATACTGGACATACTGATATACTTTCGTATTAAAAAACACCCAATAAGCAGAGTTGTAAGTGGAATAAACCACAAAATGTAAGTGCTAGGTGGGGTAGTTATAATTGAATTGCCGTAAGAATTTTTTAACTCTGAGATTATCTCTTCATCTGTGTATCCATCATTGATTTTTTTACGAATTGCTTCTCGCATATCATACGCAATCTGAGATCCAGATTCAGACAATGATTCGCCAGAACATATTGGACACCTTATTATTTCAAATAAACTGGTTGCTCGTTTTTCCATGCTTTTATCTCTGAGTTTATTATCCAGAGTAAAAGCGTTTACGCCTGAGTGAAATATCAATATGAAAAGTAAACTAACTACTGCTCTCATCCTTGGTTAATTGGGTTATTTTACTGAGTTGGTTCATAAAATCAGTGTTGGATAACTTTCCAATAAAGCTTGACCCTACATCATCATCGTACTTTATTGAAAATTGAACGCTGTCATCAGTTGTTTCTTCTGATAAGGAAGACATTAATTTTTCAAACGCATCTGAAGTTTTTGAGTCACCAATCATAAACGAGATTAATTCTTTATAATTTGATATAGCCACGTTGACTTTGTCTTTAAATGAAGACGTAACCAAATTATAATTTTGCATTCCACCATCTGCAGCAAGAGAAAAATTATTACTTTGAATTAAAAATTTCTCTATGTTGAAATTAACTCTGGAAGCTGAGATGTGGTTTACAAATTCGTAATCAAATTTAGTGTCGATACTAAGGTAACTTTCAGGACTTGCAGTATTTTTATACCGATAAGTATAAAAATCAAATCCTAGTTTAGTATTTCCACTTGGTTCTTTATCGAGGTGAAATTGAATGTAATTGCTTTTATCATTCACTTCAGTTATAACACTTTGCTGATTTTCTGAAACATCACATTTTAATCCATAATCTGCGTAACGAAGTGTATCTATATAGTCTATCACGGTACTATTTCTGTTGAATCGCAATGAAGATGGTAAATCATTTAGTCTAACAACAAAGTGGCTGCTATCGTTTGTGTGGCATTTTATATTCTTTTTCTCATCACCATGAACAACAATGTTGACTTCATTGCTTGGTATGTAGATATATACTGATTTATCAAACAATCTATTTTTTATCAATAAAGCATCAGATGAGATGGTTAATTGCTTATTGGAAAATTTTGGGTTTGTCACACGGAAAATTAGGTTAGAAGGAAGTCCACTGAAATCATGTGAAATATCAAACTTTTCGTCGTTAATGTATAGTATTGTTTCAGCTAAAAGATTTTTTACCTTACATGCAGAAAAATACCAAAAACCACTATACGCTACAGGAATAAACAAAAGTAAAGAGATGATAATATAGATAAAAATCTTACGCATAGCTAATTATTCCCCTGTTTATCCAATGATATATTTCTTGTACCCCTTGGTATGGTTACACACAAGCCGTCGATATCTTTTGTGATTTTTATTTGGCACCCAAGTCTTGATGTCTCTGTTAAGCCGAAGGCTAGATCTAACATATCGTTTTCCTCATCAGATATGGGATTATGCGTTTCTACAGCATCATAAAATTCTGGATCAACAATCACGTGGCATGTAGAACAAGCAAGAGAGCCTTCACATGCACCTTCAAGCAGATCTGGATCACTTCTGTGGGCTAAATTAAGCAGAGTTTCTCCCTCTGCAGCTTCATAGCTTTTCTCACTCCCATCAGGTAAAACAAAAGTAACAGATGGCATATTATTCCTATTAAAATCCTTACTAATTTCTCTGTATTCTACAGGTAATAACTAATATTTGCAAACTCTTTGCAATTCCAGTGCCTATTTTTTGTCATCCAAGTACCCCTTTCTTGTCATTCAAGTAGCTGACTACTTGGATCCAGATTGGATACTGAGTTGGTGAGTATAAAAGTATAGCTTCTACGTCATACCGCCGCGGTATTTCTTAGCCGCTAACAAGCAGCGGGATGACGAATTACTATACCACCGCGAACCGTCATACCGCCGCGGCGCTAACACGTAGCAACTGTTCTCCCAATGGCGTCAACTTAAGAGCCTCCATTAGCAAACTCTCCTAAAGACATGATGGCGTTTGGGCTTATCTACCTTGTTGCAGCTGCCCTGTTAACTTTAGCACGTATACTTAAAAAGGGCTTGAAAATCTTTTGGCGCAACAAGCACTTGATAGAGTTTCTGCCTCATTACACCAAATAAAACTGAAAAATTTAAACGATACTCAGTAATTTGGTCTGGGAAGGCCCTTGAGCATCACACATGTGAAGCGATAATATATTACACATAACTAAGTTTGCCCAAAATTCTTGTAATATAGCCTCTAAATTTATTCCAGAAAAATTCTCTAATTCTGCACCTATTTTGAGTCGTTTATAGCACTCCTCTATATGCCACCTTAATACATAAGCTTTGCTGATATCTTCCAAAGTCTCGGTCAAAAAGTGAAGTCCTCTGTTTCCCCATTGGCTAATGTAAGCGCTATAACTCTTACTTTTTGTCCTTTCATTTTATTTTCTAGCACAAAATCAAAATCTAATTCACCAGCGTTCCCATAGCTTGCTATAATTTCTTTTTTGCAAGCGAAAAATAAAGTCTACTTTCAATTCATAATGCTGCTGAATGAATTTTAATGAAGACGATCATAGATAAATAATTTGATTTAATGAACGCATTTGATTCGGGCAATTGCTCTTCCGCCAACGTTTGTTCGCCTATATTCCAAGCCGCAAGGCGAGCACTGCAAATCAGCGAAGTACATAAATCAACAAACAAATTGCCAATGGTGCCTGTTGTTCCATTTGGTTTAAAACGGCCAAACTCGGATACAATTTCTTCAGAGCTCGGTAATCGAATACCAGAACCATCTGCTGCAATAAGCCTATAGCCTCTCCAGCTCAGGCTCATCTTGATAGGCTGTTTGGATGCTTAAATTCTTGAAAACCTGTATTTATATTTTGCTTTAGAAAAAGCTTGCTTTGAGGGTGGAGTTTTACATGTCAACGGCTCCATAAGTTCACATTCTATTTCCAAACTTTTTTTAACTAACTATAGAAAATACTGTCGTAAAAGGGAGTTTTCTTGTTCGCGTGAAACTCAACACAATGGATTCTCTGAAAAGCTTTCGAGTATATTATATTTTTAATTTGTAGAATAAGATTTTTTCCTTTCTGCATGTTTCACCTAAAAAGGATACATTTTAGACTTCTTTGTTGAAATAAAACAGAAACAAAAGTGCTGTTTATTGCACTCTTTGGATAATTTAATGATAAAAAATTTAGAGAGAAATTTTATACACTATCGCTGATATTTTTCCTTAAGTTGACGCCATTGAGTGAACTCTTGTGTGAGTTTTTTCTGATCAAATGTTTTTTTCTTTTGTTCTTCAACCATTTTTAAGTTTTGTTTCATTGCTTTAATTCTTGGCTCAAATTCTTCTTGATCAATATATTCTTGAGCATAACTATCAATTAACCTTGCAATACCACGTTTTAATTTATCTTCTTGTGCTTCAAGCAAAGCGCTTTTTTGATCTAGTGGTAAGTTCTGAAAGTCTTCGTTTATACTCCTCTAATATTCTATTCGGATTTTTTAATAGATGCTTTACTTCTTCCCACACAGCTATGTCTAATGTATCTGTACGAATTAATTTGTTGTTACATATTTTATTACCACCAAAACGGCGTGCCAATACAACGATAATACACCTGATTATTAGTTTTTTTCCCTCCTTATTCCTCGCAGTGCTAGTACCATAATATGCATAATTACAAAGCTTACATACTACTAAACCTTGCAATAAATATCTTGCTCCTCTTTGTCTTGTTCTTGCTATTTTTCTATTCTCTGCTAATTGTTCTTGAACTATATCAATAAATCTTCGTTTACTATACTAGGTACTTTAATATAAATCCAATCCTCTTTTGGAACAGGATAAGTAGAATAATTATCTTTTGGTTGCTCGCAGGAGTTTTTTTTGATCTTATATGTTTTAATTTTACGCCTAACCTTGTTTTACCAAAAGCTCCTTGTCCTCTATAAGCAGAGTTTTTTAACATACTCAAAACTACAGCCCTATCCCAATATTCTTTTCCTGTATAAGCAGAGTTTTTTAACATACTCAAAACTACAGCCCTATCCCAATATTCTTTTCCTGTTCGCGTCATAACGGACATAGCACTTAGCCCACGACATACTTCTCCTATACTCGCTCTTTCTCTTCCTACCCAAAAAAATACTTTACGCACAACTTCAGCTTCTTCTTCATAAATTTCAAATAAGGCTTGTCCTGTCTCTGTATTTTTATTTATATAATGATAGCCATAAGGAGCAGCACTCATTACACTTATATAACCCTTATTGGCTGCATAAATCTTTCCTCGGCAGCTTCGTTCCATGATTTTTGCACGTTCATATTCTGCTATCATACCTTGCATTTGTAATAGTAATTGAGATTCTGGATTATCGCTAATTTAAAAAAATGACTTCTACTCCTAGTTTCTTGAACTCTTCAAATCTGATATGCATACTTGCGAGATAAACGATCAGGAGAATGAATATAAACTATTAATTTCTTGTTGCCCATTAGCTCTCCCATATGTTATTCATCGAGACATATGGTTATTTGATCACTAGCTCTATAAATAAATTCAACTCTCTGTTCTTTTTGTAGAAGCTTTCGGGAAATAGTTTTCTCAAGTTTCAGATTTCTTCCAATATTGTTGGCGGAGTCCCTACGTCATACCGCCGCGGTATCTCAGCATAGATTCCGCTAACGAGTAGCGGAATGACGAATTTGTTGTTTTTCAAATTGTAGGTAAACCCAAGCCACTTTAGCTATATTTTTCTGGTCTGTTCTGATGAATTTGGTTGAGATTTTTCATTATGTAAACCATGTTCCACTTGTAACCTTGGGGTTTTAAATTGAATAATGGTTCAAATCCACAAGACTCATAAAATTTGTAAGTTTTTAGGTAATTTTCATCTGATGCATTTGGGCTCAGGGTTTCAACAGTCATTGTTCTGGCAGTATTTACCAAACTACATGCTGCTTCGACTAACTTATACCCTACTCCTTGGCGTTGGTAATTACGAAAGACATCCATCCAATGGATATTGCTGTTATTAGGATAGGGAAAATCTAAACTGAGAAGTCCGATATAGTTTCCATCAATTTTTGCAGCTAAATTTTTGCAAGAACGAACACCCACAGCATAATGCTCATTACACTCTGGCAAACCAAAATACTCTGATAAATCAGCTGTAATCTTGCAGCATAAATCTTCTGCAATATCAGGAGATATTTGTTCAATTTCGACCATAAACCCCTACCAATAAATTTTAACAAAAATACTTTAGTGCATTTTCAAATATAAGCATTCCATCACCATATTTTGGCACAGCAATACCTAAACGCTTGCTCTTTTCTTTTTCAAGAGGCCAATTATCTTGCTGAGTAAAAAATATTCCCCTCTCTGGATGGGGCATTAAAGCTAGCACTCTTCCACTTTTATCTGATAAAGCTGCTAGGTCGTATGTAGATCCGTTCGGATTGTAAGGAAATTGTAGGTTAGCATAGTTGCCATTTTCATCAATGTAACGTAATGCGGTGGAATTGCTCTCAATCAATTGGTTCAAAATATCTTGATCCATAAAAAATTTGCCTTCCCCATGAGCAATAGGGAGATATAGTTCACTCAGGCCCCGTAGCCAAACAGAATTACTCTGCGGATTAACTCCCACTCTAATCCAACGGCATTGATAATTGCCTATATCATTATGGATTAAAGCTAGACTAGAGAACTCTGGAATTAATTTTACTAATATCTGACAACCATTACATATTCCTATAATCAGCTTGTCCTGAGATAAAAACTCTTGAAACTCATCCAACAAGTTGTTTTTAATACGTAAAGCAAACGCATTACCAGCACCAGTGTCATCACCATAGGAAAAACCTCCTGGAATTGCAAGTATATTGCTTAATTTCAGTTCACTTGGATTATCTATGATATCATTAATGTGAACGATTTTTACTTCAATATTACTAATACCAAGTTTTCTGCTGCATTCCATAAATGCAAATGCGGTTTCTTTTTCGCAATTTAAGCCATAACCAGATAGGACTGTGATTTTCATGAATTGCTAAAAATTAAAAAATTCGAATTTCTTTTTTACAAAATTTGCTACTAAATTTAACGCAAATAACACCAATAATAAAGCTATAATTGCAATAGCAGCAAGTTCAATAAATGCAATTTCAGGACTACTTGACCATATGTATATTTGTACAGGCAGAACAGTCGCCGGATCGAAAAAGGACGTAGGTGTATCAGCAATAAATGCCACCATACCTATCATAAGTAAAGGGGAAGATTCACCTAAAATCCTTGCAATTGCAAGCACAGTACCATGTATTATTCTTGGTAACGCAATCGGTAAAGAGTGATCTAATATCACCTTGATGTGAGGCGCACCGAGCGCAAACGCTGCATCTTTTATCGTAATAGGAACATTCGCAAAGGCATTTTTTGTTGCAATTATAATATTAGGTAACATCATAAATGAAAGAGTCATTCCACCAACAAGTGGTGAAGAGCGTGGTAGCCCAAATATGCCAAGATAGAGAGTTAAGCCCACTACACCAAATATTATTGAAGGCACTGCAGCAAGATTATTCATGCTAATTTCTACAATATTAGTCATTAGCCTATTTTTAGGCATAAATTCGTAAAGACAGATGCCCGACATAATTCCTATTGGTAATGCTAATGCTAGGCACACTATAATTGTCATTAACGAACCGATAAACGCTCCTAAAATCCCTGCATTTTCAGGTTCACGAGAGTCAGATTTAAGGAATAGAGACTTATTAAAAAATTTTCTCACTCTCTTCTTTTCTTTCAGCCAATCAAGTAATTTAGCATAATGATCATTCAAACATTTATCTTTATTTATTGAATTGATTATACTTGATGCGGTAAACCAGATCTCATATTCACCACTATCTTTCACTTTCTTGCGAAGAAACTTCTCTAGCTCTTTGTAAGAATTACGACTTAAAATTTCGTCACCATCTCTAAAATTAGTTCCTTCAAACACCTTACGCAAAGAATCGTTGAGTATGTTAATAGACTTATACCGCAAATCACTAGGATTATTCGTCAAAGCAAAATTAGTGTTTATTTCAACTGGTAACAAAATTTTTGTTACTGTTAAGGCGCTATAAGAGTTAACTAATATGCTTAACAGTATACATATAGGACAACCAAGCGAAACAACTAGTGCCGTAAAAGAGCAAAAGAGTAATACTTTGTTCTTTTTATTCTTCCTCTTTATACGTGCATGCACACGCCTTGACTGAAGCAGTTTAAGGAATTTTGTCTTTATGCTCATTTATCTTCCTTGTCACCCAAGTAGCTGATACACAACTGCACAAATGTTGTAATTTGAAGAGCAATTGATGTAGTCAAGGATGTCATTCCAGTGCTCTGACACTGGAATCCAGTTATAAAAATATTTACAAATCAGGCAATTGGCAACAGACTCCATGCTAAAAATAATACCCATGATATAGAATAAGGTGGATCCCAGTGTCAGCTACTTGGATGACACTGGGGAAGTGCTGGGATGACACAATTCCCCTATTGTGTCTATTTAGACTTCTTTTTGACATAAGTAGTACGTTCTTTGATCCTTGCAGCTTTTCCAAACAGCTTGCACAGATAATACAGTTTTGCTCTACGAACCTTTCCTTTTCTTGTCACTTGCACTGAAACCAGTGCAGGAGAATAAACAAAAAACTGAGAAACTATACTTTCTCCATGACTTACTTTTCTGACTGCAAAAGAAGAATGTAACCCGCGGTTCCTTTTTGATATACATACACCTTCAAATATCTGTATACGCTCACTTGCACCATCAACTACCTTAAAAGTGATCTTCAAATCATCGCCAGGACGAAATTTTGGTACTTCTTTAGCTAACACTTGCATTTGCTGCTCGTTAAATTTTTCAAGTAAATTTGTCATTCATCTCTCCATTTAATAATTCAGGTCTACGCCTTTTTGTTATAATTTGAGACTGTTTCTGCTTCCAATCACTTATTTTTTTGTGATTGCCAGATAACAGAACCTCAGGTACTTTATGCTCTTTCCACTGCTCAGGTCTAGTATATTGAGGATATTCAAGCATACCACCATCATCACTAAAACTTTCTTCAATAATACTATCGGAATTATTTACTACACCTGGAAGAAGTCTAATGCATGCATCGAGAACCACCATCGCAGCTGGCTCACCTCCTGAAAGTATATAATCTCCGATACTTAATTCATAAGGAGTATACGCATCAATTATCCTTTGGTCAATACCTTCAAATCGACCACACAATATTGTTATATGAGGAAACTCTAATAATTCTCTGGCAATATTCTGATTAAACTTAGTTCCAGATGGAGTCATGTAAATAAACTTAGTGTTTTTATGAACAGAGAGCATACTATCTACTGCATCACCAACTACATCAGAACGCATAACCATTCCTGCTCCACCTCCATATGGAACATCATCCACAGTTGAATATTTATCTTTCGCAAAAGAACGAATATTTATTACTTCAAGGTTCCATATTTTTTTTTCTAACGCTTTTCCGGCAAGAGAATAGTTCAAAAACCCGGGGAACATTTCTGGAAATATGGTTAATATTGTAACATTGAATGCCATTAAGGTTTATTTTAAGTTATTTGGAGCTATACTCTAAGAACAGTAAATTGATATAATATATAGTTAAATTAAGCATGTCACTAAATAAAACAATATACGAAGGTAAAGCGAAAGCCATTATTGAAACTGAAGACTCATCAACTGTTATACAGCACTTTAAAGATGATGTTACAGCATTCAATAAGAAAAAATATGAAATTATTGAGGGCAAAGGAATAATTAATAATCATGTTAGTGCTTTTATCATGGAAAAGCTTGAAGAAGCAGGAACTAGCACGCACTTTATAAAAACTCTAAACGAAAGAGAACAGCTAGTCAAAAAGCTCAAGATAATACCTCTTGAGGTGGTAGTTAGAAATGTTGCAGCTGGCAGCTTTTGCAAACGTTTTAATATCAAAGAAGGTGAGGCACTTACATCTCCTATAATCGAGTTTTTTTACAAAAATGATGACCTAGCCGACCCAATGGTGAATGAAAATCACATACTGTATTTTGATTGGCTATCTAGCAAAGAAATGGATGAAGTTAAAACTACAACTTTAAAAATCAACAAAATCTTAGTCCACCTATTTTCAAATGCAAGTATATATTTAGTTGATCTCAAGTTAGAATTTGGCAGATTAATAAATGACAGTACTAAAATCATTTTAGCCGATGAAATCAGCCCTGATAACTGCAGGTTATGGGATAAAAATACTTATAAAAAGCTAGATAAAGACGTCTTTCGTTTGAATTTAGGAGATTTAAAGGAAGCGTACCTAGAAGTTGCAAAAAGACTGTCAGCAAAGTTAGACTAACTAAATACTACTCTATCAAATGGAGGGTTACATGCCTCATCAAGTTTTCCAATAATTTCAATTTTTTCTCCACGTTTTTGGAAATGATTTTTCACGTTTTGCATATTCTCAGGACTTATGATCAATACCATGCCAATACCACAATTAAATGTTTTTAGCATTTCTTTCTTCTCTATTTTACCCTCCTTTGTTAGCCATAAAAATATATCTGGCCATTTCCAGGAATTAATGTCTATGTTTGCAAATAAGTTTTTTGGAAGAATCCGTGGAACATTATCTATCAAGCCACCACCTGTTATATGTGCAATGCCTTTTACCTTTGGCATAATAGGCAACAAAGAATCAACATATATTTTTGTTGGTTCGAGCAACACTTCTTTCCAAAGCTGATTATTCCATGGAGATGAGTCGTTATAATTTATACCTAAGCCTTTGAAAATATGGCGCACCAAAGAAAACCCATTTGAGTGAATTCCACTTGACTCTAAGCCAACTATATAATCACCTACTTTCATCATGCTACAGTTTGGAAGAATTTGCTTTCGATCAACTACACCAACCACAAACCCTGCAAGGTCATAGTGATTATTATCATACATTCCAGGCATTTCTGCAGTTTCCCCACCAACCAATGCTATTTTAGCTTGCTTGCACCCCTTTGCAATGCCTTGGACCACAGATAATAAAACGTCCTTGCTCAAAACGCCTGTTGCAAAGTAATCAAGGAAAAATAAAGGCGTTGCTCCTTGTGCAAGTAAGTCATTTACACACATTGCAACTAAATCTATACCTATAGTATCATGCCTATTCACTTCTTGAGCTATCAACAGTTTCGTACCTACTCCATCAGTTGAGGAAACAAGTACTGGATGGTCATATTTCTTACTTAGTGCAGCAAAATCAAACAATGCAGAAAATGAACCTATTTCGCTGATTACTTCTTCTCTAGTAGTTTCTTGAGCAATAGGCTTGACTTCTTTTATTAACTTATTATATAGTTCAAGATCTATTCCTGATCTGATATAAGTATTCATAATCCTTCTATAAATTTTAAAATTGTTAATACTATATTAATGCCTTGATATAAAAAGTGCAACGAAACTTTCTCTTAATTGACTATTATATGCTTACCAATATAGGTTAACTTAAATCATTTATAATTATCCAATGAATAAAAATACCAAAAACATACTGTTAATAACGGAACTGCTATCAGGACGGCTGCTTCATGACTTTGCTAACTCTATGAATGGAATAATGTTTGGCTTAGAAGAGCTTGAAGTAATAGATAAGAACGATGCTGATGCGCAGAAGGAAGCGTTGTCGTTGCTTAAAGAAAGCTCCGATGATTTAATATATAAACATAAAGTTATGAAGCAGGCATATTCTTCTTCAGCAGATAATTACAGCTTTGATCAGACCAAATCTAATATCGAAAATTATTTATTAAAAAAAAAGTAAAGCTTACGTGGAAAATAGACGCATACTCTGCAAAAAATAAGGAAGATTTAATTGAAAAGATAAATAAGATAATTTCTAATATGGTGCTAACTATAGCCAGCACAGTGGCGGAAGTTGAACTAGTGTCTGTTTTACTGAGTCAAACAGAAGATAAAATGCTATTAACTATAAAAATTCTAAATGAACACAAATCAATAAGCAAATCATTAGTAGACAAATTAATCAAAAAAAATGACACTAATTTAAATACAAAAGATATTAATATCTATATGACCTCTTTATTATTAGAGTACTATAATACTGAAATGCATTGTACTTGCGAAAATAATTTGCTGGAGATAGGTTTAACTATAACTTGAGTTGCATATTTGGTTATTACAACTTTTTCTTCGTTTCAAGGCAAGACATTCCCCGACAAGGGGTACCAAATCTAATTTTTGTAATCACTTAAGTCTAGTACTATTTTATTAATGTAGCGCTCATTTGCATCTTTGATGATAAACTTCATACCATTTTTATATTTAATGACTTCATCTACAGAAGGCACTTTACCAGCAATCGAAAGAATCAAACCACCAAGTGTAACATAGTCTTCTTCAGGGTCACGTAATTCTATTTTTAGATCCTCTTCTATATCCTTTATAAGAACCCTTGCTGACACTTCAAACTTATTTTGAGACAATTCAGTAATGGTATATTCTGAATTTATTTCGTTCTCACTATCAATGTTTGGTATTAGCTCCTCTATAAGATCGGTCATTGAAATCAAACCATCAGTTCCACCATATTCATCCAATACAATAGCTAGGTATGATTTAGAAGATTTCATCCTAACAAAAAGATTAGTTGTCTTCATCGAGGGCGGAACAAATATTACGCTTTGTATAATATTTCTCAGATTAAAATTTTTATCCCTATTAAAAGTAACATCTTTTACATAAAAAAAGCCTATTACGTTATCAAAGTTATTTCTATAAATTGGTATTTTAGTGTGGCAAGTGTTTTTTATCTTCTTTATTATTTCACGCTCGCTTGACTCAATGTCTACTGCGCATATCTCTGTACGTGGAGTCATTATATCCATTATACCACAATCGCGGAATTTTAATAGACCATTAAATATATTAAGGTCTGGCAGATCTTTCATTAATGCTTCAGTCGCACACTTTTTCAACACAGAAGCT
The DNA here is from genome assembly GCF_964263235.1 of Wolbachia endosymbiont (group B) of Limnophora tigrina. NCBI lineage: Bacteria > Pseudomonadati > Pseudomonadota > Alphaproteobacteria > Rickettsiales > Anaplasmataceae > Wolbachia > Wolbachia endosymbiont (group B) of Limnophora tigrina. The sequence goes on from NZ_OZ181655.1 coordinate 1,225,859, forward strand.
TTTTTGAAAAGGAAGAGAAAAATTCTATATGCTATTTTTTCTACTAAGGTTCCTTTTTTACTCAATTTATTCCCTGTAATGGCAAAAACGTTTTCAGATCAGATTATCAAGAAAACTGTTATTAAATGTTTAATAAGCATGTGAATAATGTCAAATTAATTTGTGAATTATTTGTTGATATAAAATACCAACAATTGATCAACAATTTTTTCAACGACATATACATAGTTATGTAACAATGCATGATGGTAAAATGTTTTCCATAAAAGAAAATTACTAACACTCTGAACATCTTACTTATACACATAAATCATAACATAAAATCAATAGTATATAGAAGTTGTTAACATATTTATCCACAAATTAAACAACGCCAATTTTTACTGAATTTTAAGTTAGTAACAAGTTGTTGATAGAACTATTATTACTACTATACTTTAATATACAGAAGAATAGATAAAATAGA